>MKTV01000032.1:176544-230029 GCA_001898425.1 Rhodospirillales bacterium 69-11 | reverse complement strand
GCGGCCGGTCGCCCGCGCCCGAACCATCCCGCCACGCGCACGGCCAGCCGCGCCAGGGCCGGGGTGGTGGTCGGGCGAAGCAGGCGCCGGTCGTAGCCCGCGAAGCGGCGATCGTTCTCCTCGAGGCAGATGCGCATCAACCCGAACGGATCGAGATCCGCGTCGCTGACCGCCGAACTGCCGGTGAGCGTGAAGTTGTTGTCCTGCTTCTTGCCCTTGTCGTCGTCCATGCCGCGCGCGATGCCGATGCGCTCCCACGCCAGGAACACCCACACCGCCGCCACGCGCAGCTCGAACCAGGGCCGCCGCCACAGCGGCAGACGGCGGCGATGCCAGGCCAGCCAGTTCGCGAACAGCAGGATGTGGCGTGCCTCCTCCTGGATCACCGGCTCGAACGTATCGACCAGCGCGGGCGGGAAGAATCCCGACCGCTTGGCCAGCTCGAACAGGCCGAACGCGAAGAAGCTGTCGATGCACTCGGAATAGCCGGTGACGAGATACGCCCACTCCGCGTCCCTCGGTTCCTTGTATTCGGGCTCCGGCTCCAGGACGATCCCGTAGGACGCGACGAGGTGGGACAGCACCTCCTTGTGCCGTCCCTCCTCCCAGCCGTTGCGGTCGATCGCATCCCGCCAGGCCGGATCCCGCAGGGCGCGGGCATAGGCCAGCATGCGCAGCCGCGCCTTGCCTTCCGTCTGCACCGCGATGTCCCAGATCGGCAGCGTCGTGAGCCGTTGCAGCGCCTCCGCATCGAGCTTCGGCCACGCGATGATCGAGGGCTTGTACGGATTGAACGTCTCGGCGAACATGCGGCAGGACGCATCCCGGTGCACGTCGCTGCCGATCGGCAGCGCGCCCGGGAACGGCCAATGCCAATGCCGCGCCGCATGATCGGCCGCCGCGACGACGCCCGCGTCCGGAAGCGTGTCGTTCACGGCTTCATGCCCGGCATGGCCGGCATCGATCCCGTGTCGTGGCCGTGCCTCGCGGCGTCGGGCGCCGTCTGCACCGGCACGTTCACGGTGACCGGGGGCGCGTGCTCGAAGCGCAGCGTCACCGGGATGCTGTCGCCCGCCTTCAGCGGCTGCTTCAGCCCCATCAGCATGACATGGTAGCCGCCGGGTGCGAAGCGGACGGGCTTGTCACGCTCGATCGCCACCTCCTTCACCCCGCGCATCTTCATCACCCCGTTGTCGTTGATCGTCTCGTGCAGGTCGGCCTTCGCCGCCGCCGGCGTGCTGACGCCCACCAGCCGGTCCGGGTTCCCGGAGTCGACCAGCGTGAAATACAGCGCGCTGGTCCCGGACGGGCCGATCGAGGGACGTGCCCAGGCCTGCTGCACCGCGATCGTGCCGGCATCGGCGGCGGCCACCGTGAAGTGGTAGCTGCCGGAACTCTTGTGCGTATCGACCGAGGTCACCTGCCAGCGGACGGTATAGGCCCCCGGCGCGAGGCTCTTCAGGCCAACCGCGAGATGCTCCCCGTCGCCCGCCGTGTGGGCCGACCCGTCATCGACACGGGTGTCCGCGGCATCGACCACCTCGATGCTGCTGAACCGGGGCTCGACCGCTTCGCTGAAGGCCAGGCTGATCTCGGGCGGTGCGGCGGTGAGCGTCGCGTCCTGGGCCGGCGCGGCACTGCGCAGATGGGCGTGGGCCCAGGCGGGACCGCTTGCGGCGAACAGCAGCGGCGCGGCGATGGTGAGGGAGAGGAGAGAGGCGGAAACAGGCGTACGCATGAGGATACCCTCGCAAGACGGGTGCTTCGACGGATGTGGTTCGGGCAAGACGTCAGGCGAGGGCAGGGGGGGCGCGGGCGGCATGGCGCCATCGGCGCGCCGGTGCGTGCTCCGCGGGGGGCGGCGTCGGATCGGCCCGCCAGGAGACGCACCACAGCGCCCCCAGCACGAGGGCGACCGTGAGCAGCGCGACCGGCAGCGCGCCGGCATGGCACACGAGGCAGGAGCCGTGATCGTGCGGGATCACCGGCGCCGCGGGCGCGTCGTCCCCGGCCAGGGCGCCGCAGATGGGCGCCTCGCTCATCATGCGGGCGGCGAGCGGGGCGGCGAACAGGACCTGCAGCAGCAGCGCGAGTGCGGCCGTGGCGGCCACGAGCCCGCGCCAGGCGCATGCGCGTACCAGTCCCGGCGGTGGTTCCATGCGCGCGTTCTTACCCCTCCCGCCACCGCCCGCCAACCGGCCACGCGGTTGGCGGGTCGGGCACCGCGGGATAGCGTGGCTTCAACCGACCAGAGGTCCGTCCATGAGCAAGCCCCTTCGCGGCGCCGACATCGTCATGCGCGTCCTGCAGCGCGCCGGTCACGACCGGATCTTCACGCTGTCCGGAAACCACATCATGTCGCTGTTCGACGCGGCGCTGGAGACGCGGCCGGACCTCGTCCACACGCGCACCGAGGCGGCGGCGGTCCACATGGCCGATGCCTGGGGGCGGCTCCATGGCACGCCCGGCATCGCCATGGTCACCGGCGGGCCCGGCCACGCCAACGCCGCAGCGGCGTTGCTGACCGCGCTGGGCCAGGAATCGCCCATGGTCCTCCTCTCCGGCCACACCGAAACCTCCCAGCTCGGTCGCGGCGGGTTCCAGGAACTGCGTCAGGTCGACATGGCCGCGCCGGCCTGCAAGGCGTCCTGGATGGCGGACCGGGTGGAGACGATCGGGATGGAGGTCGCCCGCGCGCTGAAGCTCGCGACCAGCGGCCGGCCGGGGCCGGTCCATCTCAGCCTGCCCTCCGACCTGCTGGACGCGACCGTCGCCGACAACGAGATCATCTGGCCGGAGTCCGGCGAGACGCGGCCCACGCCCGTGGCCCTGCAGGATGCGGCGGCCGACACGGTGCTGGCCCTGCTGGCGACGGCGGAACGTCCGCTGGTGATCGCCGGCCCGCAGCTCGCCAACGCCTCGGGCCGCGCCCTGCTCGCACGCCTCGAGACGGTGCTGGGCGTGCCCGCGTGCATCAGCGAGAGCCCCCGCGGCCTCGCCGATGCCACGTTGGGCGCCTTTGCGGACGTGGTGCGCCGCGCCGACCTCATCCTGCTGCTGGGCAAGGCGCTGGACTTTACCTTGAAGTTCGGCGCCCCGCCCGCGGTCGATCCGGCCTGCCGCTTCGTCAGCCTCGACCCCGAGGGGCTCTGGCTCGACCGTGCCGCCCGCGAACTGGGGGAGCGCCTCGCCTTCGGCTGCGTCGCCGACACGCGGCCCGCGGCCGAGGCGCTGCTCCGCCGCGCCGCCGGAAAGGGGGGTGGAAACGCCGGCTGGCGGGAGGAGGCGCGCGCCTGGATGGACGAGCGACCCGCGGAGTGGGAGACGCTGCGGTCCGCCACGCCCGGCAAGCTCCACCCGGCCGAGGTGTTCCGCGCCCTCCGCCCCATCGTGGCGCGTGACCCGGATACGGTGCTGATCTGCGACGGCGGCGAATTCGCGCAATGGGGCCAGAGCATGCTGCCGCTCGTCCCGCGGCGCATGATCAACGGCGTGGCGGGGTCGATCGGTTCCTCCCTGCCCATGGCGCTCGCGGCGCGCGCCGCCGAACCGCGCGCGCCGGTCTTCGCGGTGCTGGGGGATGGCACGTTCGGCTTCCACATGTCCGAGTTCGAGACCGCGGTGCGTCGCGCGCTGCCCTTCGTGGCCGTCGTCGGAACCGACGCGCGCTGGAACGCCGAACACAACCTCCAGCTGCGGGATTACGGCGCGGACCGCGCGCACGGGTGCGAGCTACTGCCAGCCCGCTACGATTTGGTCGTGACGGCCCTGGGCGGGCATGGCGAACTGGTCGAGAGCCCGGATCAACTGGTTCCGGCGTTCGAGCGTGCCCTGGCCAGTGGCAAGCCCGCCTGCGTGAACGTCATGGCGGAGAGCATCGCGGCGCCGACTCTACGCCGCGGCTGACAGGGGCGGCGGCTCGATGTTATCCTCTCATCACTTTTTTGAGAGGTTGTCATCGATGCATGCCGCACGCCGCATCTCGGCCAGCCTGGTCTGCCTCGCCCTCGGGTTCGGCCATGCGGCGGCGAAGACGCTGGAGGTCGGACCTGACGCCGCCTTCAAGAAGCCCAGCGACGCGATCGCCGCGGCGGCCAACGGCGATACCGTCGCGATCGCGCCGGGGCAGTATTTCGACTGTGCCATCGTTCGCCAGTCGGCCCTTACGATCCAGGGCACCGGTCCGGGCGTGGTGCTGACCGACCGCACCTGCGCCGGCAAGGCGCTGCTGGTGGTGGCGGGCCGGTCGATCGTGGTGCGCGACCTGACGCTGCAGCGTGCCCGCGTGCCTGACGGCAACGGCGCCGGCATCCGCTACGAAGGCGGCAACCTGACCGTGGAGCGCGTGCAGTTCCTCAACAACGAGAACGGCATCCTGGGCGGGGATGCGCGGGACGGCACGGTGCGGATCGTCGACAGCGTGTTCCAGCAGAATGGGCGATGCGCCCGGGCCTGTGCGCACGGCGCCTATCTCGGCCACGTCAAGCTCGTGCGGATCGAGCGGAGCCGGTTCCTCGAGACTCGGCAGGGGCACCACGTGAAGTCGCGCGCCCTGCGCACCGAAGTCATCGACTGCGACATCGCCGACGGGCCGAACGGGACGAGCAGCTACCTGATCGAGATCCCCAATGGCGGGTCGCTGCTGGTGCGCGGCAGCCGGCTGGAGAAGGGGCCGATGACCGAGAATGCCGCGACCGCGATCAGCATCGGCGCGGAAGGCGTCCAGCAACCGACCGAGCAGATCCTGATCGAGGGAAGCACGTTTACCAACGACCAGTCCCGGCCGACCATCTTCGTCCGCAACATCACCGCGACTCCGGCCGATCTGCGCGGCAACGTGTTCAAGGGCCAGGTCCGCCCTTTCGAGGGGGATGGGGCCTTGCGATGATCGACGAGGCCGAACGGGCGGTGTGGCAGGCCGCAAGGCGGGCGGCGAGCCTGCTGGCGCGGTTGCGGCCGGGGCCGTGACAGCCATTCCGATAGGGGACGCAGGCCGTGGGGTCGCGCGGTGCGCCTCCCACCCGGTGTCGCGGGCGGGGGGCTGCTCGCGGCGGCGTTCGTCGAGCGCCCGCTGATCCGCTTCGTTCGGTGCCGCGCGACGCTCAGTGGGGGCGCGCCGGCGGCTCGTCCAGGACGGTATGCGCGAGACGCAGCAGCCGCTCCGCGGTGCCGGTAAAGCCGGCGCGGTCCGCGTCCACGGCCAGCGAGAGAAGCCGATCCGAAAGGATCAGCGGGCTGACCGGCGCGCGGAGCGTCAGTTCGGGGATCGTGGTCTGGGACATGGCATTTTCTCCTTCGCGCGGCGCTTTTCAGCCGTGAGGCGAGAATGCAGCGGTGTTCTTGCTCACTGGTTAATTTGCCCCCGTTCATTTGTCGCTGCCTCGGCGGCGGCACCACGTTCGGCTTCGAGCAGCGCCGCGACGCGCAGGGCCGAGGCGAGCGGCCGGCCGGGCGTGCGGTCCGCGTCCACCGCGGCCACCAGGGCCGACAGGCTCTGGCTCCGCGCGGAAGCGATGCGCAGCAGCGCCGTCCAGAACTCCTCCTCGAGCGCGACGCTGGTCCGATGGCCGGCGAGCGAGAAGCTGCGTTTGATCAGTCCGCTCAGCCGCCTGTCTCCCTGCGTTTCGTGCGGTCCGGCACTGCCTGCGGCCGGGTGAGACCCGTACTACCCGATCCTGCCGCCTGGCGCGGTCACGAGCGTGTGCGATTCTGCAATGATCTCGGCGTTGTGTGCGGGGGCGCGTCGCACAGCCGTGCCTCTGCCCAGGCGGCAGCCTCGGCGACGACCGGATCCGGGTCGGTGCGGAGCCGCGCGGCGATCGGCGCCAGGGACGGATCATCCGCATTGCCGATCGCGATCAGGACGTTGCGCACGAACCGGTTGCGGCCGATCCGCTTGATCGGGGAACCCGCGAACCGGCTCCGGAACGCGGTCTCGTCGAGGGTGGCCAGTTCGGCCAGATGCGGTGCCGTCAGGTCGGGACGCGCGCGGAGCTTCTCCTCGGACGACGCACGAGCGAAGCGGTTCCAGGGACATACGGCGAGGCAGTCGTCGCAGCCGTAGATGCGGTTCCCGATCGCGGGACGGAGGTCGTGCGGGATCGGCCCCGCATGCTCGATCGTCAGATAGGAGATGCAGCGCGTGGCATCGAGCCTGTAGGGCGCGGGAAACGCGTCGGTCGGGCAGGCGGTCTGGCACCGGGTGCAGGTGCCGCACCGGTCGGCATGGGACGGATCGGGGGGCAGCGCCAGGCTCGTGTAGATTTCGCCCAGGAACAGCCAGGAGCCATGGCGGCGGGAGACGAGATTGGTGTGCTTGCCCTGCCAGCCCAGCCCGGCCCGCTGCGCGAGCGGCTTCTCCATCACCGGGGCGGTGTCGACGAACACCTTCACCTCGGGACCGCGTGCCTCGGTGCCGTGGCCCTCGGGTCCCTGTCCCTGGCCGCCAGCCCCGCGCGGACCGAAGCGGCTGACGATGAACTGCGCGAGGTGCTTCAGCCGGCCCTTCACCACGTCGTGGTAGTCCCGATTGCGAGCGTAGACCGAGATGTTGCCGCGGTCGGGTCGCGCGAGGGTCGCGAGCGGGTCGTCCTCCGGCGCGTAGGAGAGGCCGAGTGCGATGACGCTGCGGGCCTCCGGCCAGAGGGCACGCGGATGGGCCCGCTCGTCCGCGCGGTCCGCCAGCCACCCCATGTCGCCGTGCTGGCCGGCGGCGAGGAAATCCGCGAGCCTCGTCCGCGCCTCGGGGCCGAGATCGGCGGCGGCGAATCCGACCGCGTCGAAGCCTAGGGCGAGCGCCTTGTCTCGGATCATGTCCCGCCGCCGCTCGCCGTCGACCCTCCCACCCTGGGCGGTGCGGTCGGTCCCCCGACCCTGGCCCTCCCCCGCGAGGGGGGAGGAGAGACGTGGGTCAGCCCCGGCCACGATAGGGGGCGACGTCCTGGGGCGGGATCCAGGTGCCCTCGGGCGGGGTGCCGGTCTGCCAGAACACGTCGATCGGGATTCCGCCCCGCGGATACCAGTAGCCGCCGATGCGGAGCCAGACCGGGCCGAGCGTCGCCACCAGCCGTTCCGCGATGCCCAAGGTGCAGGCCTCGTGGAAGGCGCCGTGGTTGCGGAAGCTGCCGAGGTAGAGCTTCAGCGACTTGCTCTCCACGATCCAGTCGCGCGGCACGTAGTCGATCACGAGGTGCGCGAAATCCGGCTGGCCGGTGAGCGGGCAGAGCGAGGTGAACTCGGGCGCGGTGAACCGCACGACGTAGTGCCGGCCGGGGGCTGGATTGGCGACGCGCTCCAGCACCGCCTCCTCCGGGGAGGCCGGCAGGCTGGTGGGGCGGCCGAGCTGGGTGAGGCCGGTGTAGGGAGTATCGGCGGTCATGCGGGCTCCTCGCGCGGTGCGGTCCAGCCGGCGCGCAGGCGGCTGATATGGGCATCGAGGTGGCCGGCCGAAATGGCCTCCCGCACGCCCGCCATCAGGCGCTGGAAGTAGGTGATGTTGTGCCAGGTGAGCAGGGTCGGCCCCAGCATCTCCTCGGCCTTGAACAGGTGGTGCAGGTAGGCGCGGGCGTGGCGCGTGCAGGCCGGGCAGGGGCATCCGTCCTCCAGCGGCGCGGCGTCGTCGGCAAAGCGGGCGTTGCGCAGGTTGAACGTGCCGGAGGGCACGTAGGCGCGGGCCGTCCGGCCGGCGCGGGTCGGGATCACGCAGTCGAACATGTCGATCCCGCGCGTGACCGCGCCCAGGATGTCGTCCGGCGTGCCCACCCCCATCAGGTAGCGCGGGCGGTCCGCCGGCAGGTGCGGCACGGTCACCTCGAGCGTGTCGAACATGGCCTGCTGCCCCTCACCCACGGCGAGGCCGCCGACTGCGTACCCCTCGAACCCGATCCCGCACAGCGCGGCGGCGGACCGGGCACGCAGGTCGGGGTAGACGCTGCCCTGCACGATGCCGAACTGGCCGTAGCCTTCGCGGGCGACGAACGCGGTCCGCGACCGCTGCGCCCAACGCATCGAGAGCTCCATCGACTCCCGCGCCTGGTCCGGCGTGGCCGGGAAGGGCGTGCATTCGTCGAACGCCATGGTGATCGTGGCATCCAGCAGGTGCTGGATCTCGGTCGACCGCTCCGGCGTGAGCCGATGCTTGGTGCCGTCGATATGCGACTGGAAAATCACCCCGTCCGCGTCGAGCTTGCGGAGCTGGGCCAGCGACATGACCTGGAAGCCGCCGGAGTCGGTCAGGATCGGACCCGGCCAGTCCATGAACCGGTGCAGCCCACCCAGTCGTGCGATCCGTTCGGCACCGGGGCGGAGCATCAGGTG
Source organism: Rhodospirillales bacterium 69-11 (assembly GCA_001898425.1). GTDB lineage: Bacteria > Pseudomonadota > Alphaproteobacteria > Acetobacterales > Acetobacteraceae > Rhodopila. The sequence continues at coordinate 221,713 of MKTV01000032.1, read as the reverse complement.
GTAGGTGTTCCCGAGGACGATCTGCGCCCCGGTGGACCGCACCGCGTCGGCGGTCATCGCCTTCACGGTCCCCGCCGTGCCGACCGGCATGAACACCGGCGTGTCGATCGGGCCATGGGCGGTCCGCAGCACACCACGGCGGGCAGCGCCGTCGCGCGCCTGGATGGCGAAGGAGAGCGTCATCGGTCCTCCGGTCGGGTGCGCCCCGCGCTGATCGGCTCCGAAGAACCCGCCTCCGAGGCGGCGACGTCCTGGCGGGCCGCCTCCAGCAGGCAGGCGTCGCCGTAGGAGTAGAACCGGTAGCCTGTCGCGATCGCATGCAGGTAGGCCGCGCGCATCCGCTCTCGCCCTGCGAAGGCCGAGACCAGCATGAACAGCGTCGAGCGTGGGAGATGGAAGTTGGTCATCATCAGGTCGACCGCGCGGAAGCGGTGGCCGGGCAGGATGAACAGGGTCGTCTCGCCGGCGAAGGGCCGTATGCGGCCATCGACGTCGGCGGCGCTTTCGAGCAGGCGGACGCTGGTGGTGCCGACGGCCACGATGCGGCCGCCCGCAGCGCGGGCCGCATTGATCGTGGCGGCCGTCTCAGCGGTGATCGTGCCGCGCTCGGCATGGATCCGATGGCTCGCGATGTCGTCCCCGCGCACCGGCAGGAAGGTGCCGGCCCCGACATGCAGGGTCAGCGTGACGCGTCGAATGCCGCGTGCCTCGAGCCGCGCGAGCAGGTCCGGGGTGAAATGCAGTCCGGCGGTGGGAGCGGCGACCGCGCCTTCCTCCCGCGCGAACACGGTCTGGTAGTCGTCCGCATCCGCTTCGGTCGGGCCGGCCGGCCGGGGAATGTAGGGCGGAAGTGCCAGCGCGCCGGCCTGGCGCAACGCCGCGGCGAATGCCTCGTCCGCGCGGTCGAAGCGCAGCGCGACACCGCCGTCCGGGTCGCGCGCCTCGACCGTCGCCGAGAGGTCGGCGCTTCCCTCGAAGCGCAGCACGTCGCCGGGGCGCAACCGCCGCGCGTTGCGGGCGAGCGCGTGCCAGGTACCGTCCGCGCGTGGCTGGTCGAGCGTGATGCCGATGCGGGCCTCGCCCCGGCGGGCGGTCAGCTGTGCCGGGATCACCTTCGTGTCGTTCGCCACCAGGAGGTCCCCGGGACGCAGCAGGTCCGGCAGATCCCGGACGATCCGGTCGTCGAGCCCGCCGGCGCGGACGTGCAGCAGGCGTGCCGAATCGCGCGGCCGCGCCGGGTGGGCGGCGATGCGGTCGGGGGGAAGGTCGAAATCGTAGTCCGAGACGGGAAGGGCCATCAGGCCGGCGTAGGTGCCACACGCCGGAGCACGCGCACCAGGGGCACGGCGATCAACACCGCCCAGAGTTTTCCGATGACCTGGCCAGGGAGGAATTCCAGGCTGCCGAAGGCGAGGCTCAGGAAGACGAGCGAATCGACCACCAGGGCAACCACCGACGAGGACATGACGGCCAGCAGCAGGTGGTTGCGCTGGAGCGGCGTGTAGACGGCGAAATCCGCGAGCTCGCTCAGCAGGAACGCCGTGCCGGAGGCGACGACGAGGTCCCCCGGTGCGACCAGCAGCGTCGCGGCGGAGCCGAGGGCGATGGCTGCGAGGCTCCAGGCCTTCCCCAGGCAGCGCTGCACCACGTCGCGCAGCACGATCGCGACTCCCACCTGCAGCACGCCGGACGGTGCCTCGATCCCCGGCGCGACCGGAATCACGCAGGGACCGTTCGGGATGCAGCTCGTTCCGACATGATAGATCATCCAGCCGGCGAGCGGGATGGAGCCGAGGAACAGCAGGAAGGCGACGGCCCCGACCAGCCGCGGATCCGGCAGGCCCGGTTGCGGGGGCAGGCGGTGGGCGAGGGCGATCATGACGGGTCGGCCGGAGGCACGGTCACGGCTGGTAGGAGGCGATCTCGATCAGGTTTCCGTCCGGGTCACGGCAGTAGACGGACTGGATCGGACCCAGGGCGCCCGCCTTTTCGGTCGGACCCTGCAGGATCATGACGCCGCAATCGTGCAGGTGGCCGACCACCTCGTCCGGCGGGACGGCCGTGATGAAGCACACGTCGGCTGCACCTGGACCGTCGTTGGTCCCGGTGATCCAGGTCCCGGGTTCGGCGTCGATCGGGCGCAGGTTGATCTTCTGGCCGCCGAATTTCAGCGCGGTGCGATGGTCGGCGCCGAAATCCTCGCGTTCCATTCCAAGCACGCGCTGATACCAGGCAGCGGCGATTTCGACGTCCTTGACGTTGATTACGATGTGGTCGATGCGGTCGATGGTGAAGCGCATCGGCGGCTTCTCCTGAATTGTCGGGAGGCAAGTAGCCGATTTCGCAGGCGCCGCAAACAGCCGGCGCTGGCCGTGGAACCGCTGAAGTGGCACAGGGAGAGCGGCCGGGGCGGCGGGCGCCGTGCTCAGGGGCCCCGCATGCGCCGCACCGCCATCAGGAACAGGCCGACCACGGCGCGCAGCGCGAGAATGGCGAGGGTGATCTGGACCCAAATCCCAAAATTACCCACCGTGGAGCCGATCCGGTCCCCCCAGGGGTAAGGCATCCAGCCGCAGACCGTGTCGACCAGCCCGTCGACGCTGCGTTTCCACCAGGTCAGCCATTCCGGCCGGTTCACCCACAGGTACCCGAACCCCGCGAGCGTCGCGACCGCCGTCCACAGGCGGAACAGGTGCGTCCGCGCCCAGGCCGCGAAACTGCCGGGCTGCCGGGTCACGGACCGGTCCCGATCAGTCGAGCCCCTCGTAGAAATCGTTCCCCTTGTCGTCCATGACGATGAAGGCCGGGAAGTTCTCGACCTCGATCCGCCAGACCGCCTCCATGCCGAGTTCCGGATATTCCAGCACCTCGACCTTGCGGATGCAGTCCTGCGCGAGACGCGCCGCGGCGCCGCCCACGCTGCCCAGGTAGAACCCGCCATAGGCGCGGCAGGCATCCTTCACCGCCTTGGAGCGGTTGCCCTTCGCTAGCATCACCAGCGAGCCGCCGGCCGCCTGGAATTCGGCGACGTAGCTGTCCATCCGTCCCGCCGTGGTCGGGCCGAAGCTGCCGGTGGGCAGGCCCTCGGGCGACTTGGCAGGGCCGGCGTAATAGACGGGGTGATCCTTGATGTAGCCGGGCAGGCCCTGGCCCGCGTCGAGCCGCTCCTTCAGCTTGGCGTGGGCGATGTCGCGCGCCACCACCATCGTGCCGGTCAGCGACAGGCGGGTCTTCACCGGGTAGGAGGAGAGCTGCTTGCGGATCTCGCTCATCGGCCGGTTCAGGTCGACCTGGACGGCCTCGTCGCCCAGATGCTCGTCCGTCGTCTCGGGCAGGTACTTGGCCGGGTCCGTTTCGAGCTGTTCGAGGAAGACGCCCTCCGGCGTGATCTTCGCCTTGATCTGGCGGTCCGCGGAGCAGGAGACGCCGATGCCGACGGGCAGCGAGGCGCCGTGCCGCGGCAGCCGGACCACGCGCACGTCGTGGCAGAAATACTTGCCGCCGAACTGCGCGCCGATGCCGAGTTGACGGGAGATCTCCAGGACCTGCTGTTCCATCTCCAGGTCGCGGATCGCATGGCCGGCCTTGCTGCCCGTGGTCGGCAGCGTGTCGAGCCACTTGGTGGAGGCGAGCTTCACCGTCTTCAGCGTCAGCTCCGCCGAGGTGCCGCCGATCACGATCGCCAGATGGTAGGGCGGGCAGGCCGAGGTCCCCAGCGTCTTCATCTTCGTTTCCAGGAACTTCGCGATCCGTTCGGGGGACAGGATCGCGCGCGTCTCCTGGAACAGGAAGGTCTTGTTGGCCGATCCGCCGCCCTTGGCGACGAACATCAGGTGCAGCTCGTCGGCGTGGTGCTCGCCGGGCGCCGCCATGATGTCGAACTGGACGGGCAGGTTGTTGCCGGTGTTCACCTCCTCGAACATCGACAGCGGCGCCATCTGCGAATAACGCAGGTTCGTCTCGGTATAGGTGCGATGGACGCCCCAGGAGATCGCCTCCTCCTCGTCGCCCTCGATCCAGACCCGCTGGCCCTTCTTGCCGAACACCAGCGCGGTGCCGGTGTCCTGGCACATCGGCAGCACGCCGCCGGCCGCGATGTTGGCGTTCTTGAGCAGGTCCATCGCCACGAACCGGTCGTTCGAGCTCGCTTCCGGGTCGTCTAGGATGGCGCGCAACTGACGCAGATGCGCCGGGCGCAGCAGGTGCGAGACGTCGTGGAAGGCCTGGAAGGCGAGTTCGCTCAGCGCCTCGGGCGCGATGCGCAGCACGGTCTGGCCGTCGCAGGTCGCGGTGCGCACGCCGGCCAGCGGCAGCTTCTTCCAGGGCGTCTGGTCCGGGCCCAGCGGAAACATCGGGGCGTAGAGGAAGTTGGACGGCCGCTGGAGAGGGGCGTTCATGGCGATCGGGTCCTCAGGATACGGCCGCACTCAGCTCTTGGGCGGGGTGCGGCGACGGAACGCGTCGAGGCTCACGACCTGCGGCGCTTCCTCGGATGGCGGGTCGGCGGCGGGCTCCTCCTCCGCAGGGGCGGGCGGGGCCTCAGGCGCCGGTTCGGCGGCATCCTGCGCCTCGGGCATCAGCGGATGGAAGCGCAGGCCGTAGCGGATATGGGGATCGGCGAACCCGATCACCGCATCCAGCGGAATCACCAGCGTGCTTGGGATGCCCCCGAAGGAGAGGCCCACGCTGATCGTCGCCGTCTCGGCGTCGAACTTCAGGTCCCAGAACTGGTGCTGCAGGACGATGGTCATCTCCTGCGGGTATTGCGTACGAAGCCGCGCAGGCATGACCACGCCGGGGTGATCGGTGCGGAACGTCAGGTAGAAGTGGTGCTGCCCTGGCAAGCCGTGGACGGCGACATGCGTGATCGCCTGCGCGACCACCTGGCGCAGCGCGGTCTCGATCCACTCCTCATAGGGCAACAGGCTGTCCGGCCGCTGCTCCTGATCGTCTTCCATCCAATCCCCTCGTGCAGATCGGCGTTCCATAGCGCGGGCCGGGGCGCGGTTGCTAGGGGGCGGCGACCGGGGTCCGCCGGCTTTGACACCACGGGCGACAGCCAGAATGCTGCGGAGGATGAACGATCCCGGCTTGGCAGACGCCGGCGAGTCGCCGGTCTGGCGGCGGACGCTCTGGACGATGGTGGCGGTGCAATTCGTCATGAGCATCGCCTTCGGGATCGTCGGCCCGATCATGCCGCTGTTCCTTCCGGAACTCGGCGTGACCACCGCGGCCGCGATCAACCTCTGGGCCGGCGTGCTCGTCTCGGTGACCTCCTTCGTCGCGATCTTCACCGCTCCGGTCTGGGGCGCGCTCGCAGACCGCTATGGCCGCAAGCTGATGGTGCTGCGGTCCTGCGCCGGGATCGGCCTGTTCACCGCCCTGATGGGCGTCGCCCATGATCCCTGGCAGATGCTGGCATTGCGGGCGGGGATGGGCGCGCTGGCCGGGTTCAACTCCGCGGCCACCGTCCTGGTCGCGAGCCAGGTGCCGGAGCGTCGCCTGGGCACCGCGCTGGGCTGGCTGTCCACCGGCCAGCTTGTGGGATCACTTGTCGGTCCGGTGATCGGCGGCGCACTCGCCGATCTCTCCGGCAGCTACCGCAACCCGTTCTTCTTCGCCGGCGCGATCTGCTTCCTCGCCTTCCTCGGCACGCTGCGCTTCGTTCCCGAACATTTCGTCCGCGCCGAGGTCCGGACGCGAACGCCGCTGCTGCAGAGCATCCGCCTGCTGACCCGCGGCGGCGGATTGCTGCCGGTGCTCGTCGTGATGCTGATGGCGCAGTTCGCGACGATGGCGGTGCAGCCGGTGGTCACGCTCTTCGTGCGGGAGATGCTGGGCGACCGGCCGGATCTCGCGACGCTCGCCGGCATCGCCGTCTCGGTCACCGGACTCGCGGGCGTGCTCGCCGTCCCGATCCTGGGACGCCGCGGCGACACGATCGGATTTCGCCGCGTGCTGCTGATCAGCCTGGCCGGCGCCGCGCTGTTCACCGCGCCGCAGGGCCTGCCGTTCGGCTACGCGGCGTTCGTCGGCGAGCGTTTCGGCCTGGGCCTGTTCGTCGGCAGCATCGTGCCGGCTGCCAACGCGCTGGTAGGGCGGCTCACGCCGGTGGGCCAGCGGGGGCTCGTGTTCGGCCTGACCTCCTCGGCCTATTTCCTCGGCAACACGCTGGGGCCGCTGACCGGCGGCGCCATCGCGGCGACCGCGGGGATCGGCTGGGTGTTCGGCGTGACCGCGGTGCTGCTGGCGGCGAACCTGGTCTGGGTGTGGCTCAAGGTGCCGGAGGCACCGGCGCCGTGAGCACTGGGGCGGCCCCGGTGCGGTGGCGGGCCGTGGGCTCGTCGACCGTCGTGGTGGGACGTGCGCCGCCCTCTTCGTCATGGCCGGCCTTGTGCCGGCCATCCACGACGTCGCCGCGTGCATCCCTGCAAGACGTGGATGGCCCGCCTGCGCGGGCCATGACACGGAGACCGCCGTAACCGCGGGCCATGACACCGGGGTCCCCACGACCGCCGGACGACGTCGCTCCAGTGGCCGGCCTCAACGCAGTGCCTGTCCCACCGCCGTGAGGAACGCGTCCTCCTGCTCCAGCATCGGCAGGTGCCCGGCATTCGGAATCCGAACCACCCGTGCGTCGGGAATCAGATGCGCAAACGCCTCCGCATGGGCGGGCGGCACCAGCCCGTCCGCGGCGCCGTGCAGCACGACCGTGGGCGCATGCACGAAGGGCAGCCGCCGCGCGAGGCCCCGGTCGGCGACCGGCCACATGAATTTGGTTGCCGCGGCGAGGTTGGCGGTCCGCGCGAAGCCGCGCGCCGTCGGGTCCTCGGGCAGGGTCGAAGGCTCGCGACCCGCCCAGCCGGGATCGGCGAATTTCGCCTGCGCCAGGGCGTCCGCCGACATCACGAACGGGTCGGGCGCCGGATGGGAGTCGAGCCACAGGCCGTAGGCATCGACCAGCACGAGCCGCCGCACCAGATGCGGGCACAGCGCCGCGATCTCGGCGGCGAACATGCCCCCCAGCGAATGGCCGACCAGGTCCACCCGCGCCACGCCCCAGTGCTCGATCAGCCGGCGATAATGCAGCACGAGGTCCGTCACGTCGTGAATCGCCTCGAAGCCGGAGGATTCGCCGTAGCCCGGATGTTCCGGCGCCCAGACTTCGCGGCTCTGGGCGAGGCGGATCAGGAACGGTGCCGGTCCGGGATGCGCCTCGAACCCGTGCAGATAGAGAATGGGCGGCGTGCTCGCAAGCGGGGTGCCGAACTGCCAGACGCGCACCCGCGCCGATCCCAGGGTGAGGACCGAGGGGCTCATGCCACCGCCTCCGCCGCGCGGGCCTGGCAGACGGAAGGCGTCCAGTGGTCCGGCTGGTCGGCCCAGAGGTCGCGCAGCCGCGGCGCCACCTCCCGCCCGACCAGGCGCGTGTTGTGCGCGGCGACATCCTCGGGCAGGTCGCCCATGTGCAGGCACGCGATCAATTGCCCGATGCGCAGGTCGGTCGCGAGCTCCCGCAGCCGCTGCTCCACGCGTTGCGGCGTGCCGGCGATGATGTAGCCCTTCTCGTCATACTCCCAGAAGCTCATCTCGCCCTTGCTCGCCCGTACCCGGTCCTCCGGCGAGAGCTTCGACTCCCCCTTCTTCCGGTTGGCCGCGATCGCCTGCACGGATTTGAGGCTGGTGTAGCCGGGCGGGGCGAGGAACGGGTCCTGCACGTTGTTGCGGTAGAAGTAGCGCACCGCATCGGCGTACTGCGCCTCGGCCGCCGCGTCGGTGTCTGCGCAGCAGATGAGCTGGGTGAACGCCATCCGGTGCGGATTGAGGTTGCCGCCCTTCCGCGCGACGTATTCCCAATACGCGTCGACCATCGGCTTGGCTGAATACAGGCCCGAGAAGGACAGGTGCCCGTAGCAGTAGCCGTGGTCGGTCACGAGGTCCCAGGTCTCGACGCTGCCCGACCCCGGCACCCAGATCGGCGGCGGTGCCTGCACCGGCCGCGGCCAGATGTTGACGTAGCGCAGCTTGTTGAAGCGCCCGTTGAAGACGAAGGGATCGGGCTCCGCCCAGGCGCGCAGGATGAGCTGCCGCGCCTCGTGGAAGCGGTCGCGCACCTCCACCGGCGGAAAGCCGTAGGCGAAGGTGCTGTCCATGGAGGTGCCGAACACGAAGCCCGCGATCAGCCGCCCACCCGACAGGCAGTCGAGATAGGCCATCTCCTCCGCGACCCGGGTCGGCGGGTTGTACAGCGCGAGACTGTCGCCGATCACCAGGATCGCCGCGTTCTGCGTGCTGCCGGCGAGGCTGGCCGCCAGCAGGTTGGGGGAGGGCGTCACGGCGAAGGAGGTCTGGTGATGCTCGTTCACCGCGAGCCCGTCGAACCCGTCGCGGTCCGCCTGCTGCATCAGGCGGATGAACATCCGGTACATCTCCCCGCACTTCACCGGATCCGCCAGCGACGCCGGCATCGTCACCCAGCTCGGTGTTCCCCGCGCGCGGAAATCAGGCGGCAGATGCGGGTACGTGACCTCGGCGAACCAATGGAATTTCATGCGGCCCTCCCTGTCCGCGAAGTCTGGCGCGGTGCGGAACGGGAGGCAAACCGGCCGGGGATCGCGCCGTGTCCCGGCCGAGCGGACTACCCGAGATCGCCCAACGAGCAGTCGAAGGAGGGTTCCTTGAAGCCGGTGACGATCCAGGCGGCCCGCGCCTCGTCCCAGCGGGTATAGAAGGTGTAGAGGCAGGTCGTGACGCTCTGTGTTCCGCCTGAATACTGCGTCGTCTGCACCTTGCGGCCCTTCTTGTCCTTGTCCGTCGTGGTGACGGCACTCGGCGGCGTGGTCGAGACCGACACCTTGCGCCACTGATAGGCCCGCGCGCCGTCCCCGAGATCGAGCTGGTTGATCGGGGGACCGTATTCCAGCGTCACGTTGCGGATGTCCTGACCGACATAGGAGCGCATCGTGTCGGCCGCGCAGGCCGCCAGCAGAAGGGCAATGAGCAGGGCGGCGGCGCGGGTCATGCGGCGGTCCTCGTTGACGACTGGAGCGGTTCCGGTGGCGTCGTTGTAGAAACGATTCGCGTGCCTCAGTCCAGCAGCAGTTGCACCTGCCGTGCGAGAATCCCGTCCGCGTCGCGGAGCGCGTGCAGGATGGTGAAGTGGTCCGCGCCCGGCACCGGGATCAGCGGTCCGGGCTGGTGCGCCGCGGCACGCCAGGCATGGAAGCTCCGGCTGTTCTCGATCAGCGCCGGCAGCTCACGCGTGCCGTAGGCGATCGCCAGCGGCTTCGGTTCGGGTGGGTGCCGCAGGGGCGAGAGGGCTGCGATCTCGGCGTCGGTGAGCCGCAGCTTCTCGTCCAGATACGTGTCCCGCAGCGGGCCGAGTTCGAACACGCCCGAGATGGCGAGGCCGGCGGCGACGGCCGGGTGATCCAGGCAGGCGGCCGTCAGATGCCCGCCGGCCGACCAGCCCGACAGCACGATCGGCCCGGCGATCCCATGCTTCGGACCGTTCGCGGCCAGCCAGTCGAGCGCGGCGCGCACCTCCGCGACGATCTCGGTGAGGCTCGCCTCGGGGGCGAGCGTGTAGCCGGGCAGCGCGGCCGACCAGCCGTTCGCGTGCACGCCCGCGACCAGGTTGGAAAACCCATCCTTCGCATTGCGCTGCCAGTATCCGCCATGCACGAAGACGAGGCAGGGTGCGTCGGGATCGGCGGTCGGGAACAGGTCCCAGCGGTTCCGCTCCCGCGGGCCGTAGGGCTGGTCGAGATGCATCGGATGCGCGGCGCGGAAGGCCGCCGAGGCAACTTCCCGCGCACTGCTCAGCACCGCGCTGTCCGCCACCGCGGCGGTGTTGTTGTAGGCGGCATCGCGCGCCTCGCGCGTCATGCGGCCCCATGCCTCCGCGATGCTGCCCATGCTCATGCGCTCGCTCCGAGATACCAGTCCATGATCTGCCGGCCCTGCCAGAACAGCGTGCCCGGCGTCGCGGCCATGTGCGCCAGGGCCTGCTCGAACCAGCCGATCCGGTGCGGCACGCCGCTGATGTAGGGATGCACCGCGAGGCCCATGACCTTCGCGCCCTGGGTCGCCCCCTCGGCATGCAGGCGGTCGAACTGGGCGACCGTGCGGTGCAGCAGCTCGTCGGCGCGGTGGTGCTGGATCATCATCATGGGGATGTCGTTCAGCTCCACGCTGTACGGCATCGTCAGCAGCGGTCCGTGCGCCGTCTGCAGCGTGCAGGGCAGGTCGTCCACCACCCAGTCCGCGCAGTAGCGCAACCCGGCCTCGGCCAGCAGGTCGGGCGTGTCCAGCGTCTCGGTCAGGCCGGGCGCCAGCCAGCCCACCGGCTCGTGCCCCGCGACCGGACGCAGCGCCTCGATCGCACGGCGGATCATCGCGCGCTGATCCTCGACCAGGTGCGTCGCGATCTGCGCGTAGCCATGCACCATGAACTCCCACCCCGCCTCGCGCGCCGCGGCGGCGACGCGGGGGTAGGCGGCGGGCACGGCGCCGTTGATCGCCAGGGTCGGCGCGATGCCATGCGCGTCCAGCGCCGCCTTGAGACGCCAGAACCCGACGCGCATCCCGTATTCGTGCCATGCCCAGTTCGGCACGTCGGGCAGCACCGGCGCGCCTTGCGGCGCGCTCAGCACCTGGCGCGGCATGGCGCGTGCGATGTCCCAGGCCTCCACGTTGACCACCAGGAACACGGCGATCCGAGCGCCGTCGGGCAGCGTGAGGGGCGGGCGGTCGATGCTGGCCTGGTAGGGCAGCCGCTGGGTGGGGAGCATGGGTTGTGCCATGCCGGCAATGATGGCGGCCCGACCGCCTTCGCATCAAGCATGCCGTCGGCATCGGCATCGGCGCCGGTTGCGCCGGGGTGCGGTTCGGCGTTTCGTGCGCCGCGGCAGCAAGGTGTTCCCGATGTCCCGCCCCCTGGCACTCGCCCCGATCACCACGCCCGAACTCGCACCCCCCGACACGGTCACCGTTGCGGCGCGGACCGGCTACGCGCAGGTGGGCCTGCGCCTGCTGCCCAGCAGCCCCGGCGCCTTCGCCTGGCCGCTCGCGAGCGATGCCGCCCTACTGCGGGAGACGCGGGCGCGGCTGCGCGACACCGGGGTCGCGGTGCTCGACATCGACATCATTCGCCAGGGTCCGACCTGTGATCCCGCCACCTACGACCGGTTCTTCGAGACCGGCGCCGCCCTCGGCGCCCGCGCGGTGCTGCTCGCCGCCGACGATCCGGAGCGCACCCGGCTGGTCGAGAACTTCGCGGCGCTCTGTGGCCGCGCGGCACGATTCGGCCTGATGATCGACCTCGAGTTCATGCCGTGGACGGCGGTGCGGGATCTCGCCGCCGCGCTCGAGGTGCTGCAGGCGGCCGACCAGCCGAACGCGGGCGTGGTCGTCGACACCCTGCACGTCGCGCGTTCGAACACCTCGATCGACGCGCTCCGCGCCGTGCCACGACGCTGGCTCCACTACATGCAGATCTGCGACGCGCCGGCGGTGGCGCCCACGACGACGGAGGCGCTGATCCATGCCGCGCGCAGCGAGCGGCTGTTCCCCGGCGAGGGCGGGCTCGATCTCGCCGGGATGGTGCGGGCGCTGCCCCCGGACCTGCCGATCAGCATCGAGGTGCCGCGGGAGACGCTGGCGCGCACCATGCCGGCGGAGGAGCGGGCGCGGCGGGCGCTGGAAGCAACGGCGCGCCTGCTCGCCACGCTGGCGTAAGGCCGCGCTTCGTGCGCAGGAGACCGTCCCGCCGCGCGGCCAACAGGGCCCGCCGCGCGGCAAGCAGAGCCCGTGGCGCGGCGCGCATGCCAGCGTCACCGGGCGAAAGCAGAGGTTAAGGAATTCCTGTCATAGCCGCCGGGGCGGCGGATCGCCCACGAAAGCACCAGATGTCGCGCTCGTCCCTGCCTGACCAACCCGCTTCGGCTTCTGAGTCCCCGAACCTCCCGGCGTCCTCCCACCCCCAGAGGCAGGTGCTCGCCGGGGTGGCCGGCGTGCCGCTCGAGATCCTGATGGCGGAGGACAATCCGACCAACCAGCTCATCACCCGGCGGATGCTCGAAGGCTTCGGCTACAAGGTCGAGGCCGTCTCCGACGGGGCGCAGGCGGTCCGCGCGGCCGGCACCCGCCGCTTCGACGTCATCCTGATGGACGTGTTCATGCCCGAACTCGACGGCGTGGCGGCCGCGCGCGCGATTCGCGCGGCGGGGCCGGGCAGCGATGTGCCGATCCTCGCGGTCAGCGGCAATGCCGACGAGAGCACGCGCATCGACTGCGCCGCGGCGGGAATGAACGGCTTCCTGCCCAAGCCGTTCTCGCGGGCCGTGCTGCACGCAGCCATCCGCGAGGTGCTCGGCCCGCCCCCGACCGATTTGTCTCCAGCTGGCCCGTCTCCGACCGGTCCGTCCGCAGTCGGCCCGTCCCCGACTGGCCCATCATTGCCGGCCTGAGCGGCGTCCCCGCCGGGCGTCGAAAGCCGGTCGCGGGTGGCTACTGCCCCGGCCCGATCTCCGCGATGTAGGTGATATCCCCCGTCGCGACGTCCGGGCTGCCCGGCCCTTCCTCGGTCGCGACCACGTGGCCATTGCCCTGGCGGACGATCCAGCACGGCTCCTGCTTGGCGGCCTCGCGTGCCTCCTGCACCACCTCGTCCGGCACCGTCGGCCACAGCGCCTCGTCCAGCACCTTGATCTGCGTCATGCCCCAACTCCCGTTCCGCTTATTCCGGAACGGCGGGGGCGGGCGTGGGTTGCAGCACTGCCCCGGATCAGCGCCAGAGCCACCATGTCCCGATGAGGATGGTGAGCACCGTCAGCGGCGCCCCAGCGCGGAAATAGGCGCCGAACCCGATCGCGACGCCACGCCGCGCGGCCTTTTCCACCACGATCAGGTTGGCGATCGACCCCAACACCGTGAAGTTCCCGGCGAGCGTGGAGGCCATGGCGACCACCAGCCAGGCATGGCCCGAATCGGGCAGGGCGGCGACGAAGGGCTGCAGCACCAGCACGGCCGGGACGTTGCTCACCAGGTTGGACAGCACCGCGGTGACCCCGGCCAGCACCGGCACCTGCCCCAGGCCGAACCGGCCCACCGCCGCCACGGTGTCCGGTGTCAGCAGCGCGTGTTCCGCGCCCGCCACGAGCACGAACAGGCCGGTGAACATCAGCAGCAGCGACCAGTCGATCTCGGCATAGATGCGGCTGCTGCGCACACGGCGGGTCAGCAGCAGCAGGCCGCCGACGACGATGGCGGCCTTGGCCGGGGGCTGGCCGGCGAAGAACAGCCCGACCACCGCGACGGTGCCGACCAGCGCGCGGGCGACCAGCGACCGGTTGGCGCGGATCCGCTGCACCGGCGCCTCCAGCCGCGCGCCCCCGGCGAACTCCCGCCGGTAGAGCAGGGCGAGCAGCCCCACGGTCAGCACCAGCCCCACCGCCGCCACAGGTGAGAGCGCGAGCGCGAACCGCGTATACGGAATCTGCGACATCGTGCCGATCATGATGTTCTGCGGATTGCCCGTGATCGTCGCGGTGGAGCCGACATTGGAGGCAATCGCGACGCCCAGCAGGTACGGCACCGGGTTGCGGCGCAGCGCCAGCGTCACCTCCGCCACGAGGGGTGCGAGCACCAGGCAGATGGCGTCGTTGACCAGGAAGGCCGAGAACACGCCCGAGACGCCGACCACCGCGGCCAGCAGCACGATGGGCCGGTGCGCACGGCGCATCACCCAGGCATTGGCCAGGGCGAAGAACCCGGACAGGCGCAGATTGGCGACCACGATCATCATGCCGAGGAGCAGGGTGATCGTGTCCAGGTCGATCGACTTGTAGGCGTCCTCGAGCGGCATGGCCCCCGAGGCGACCATCAGGCACGCCCCGACCAGGGCGACGCCGGCGCGGTCGATGGCGAGGCCGGGCACCTTCCCGACCGCCAGCGCCACGTAGCTCGCGACGAAGATGGCGGCCGCCGCGATCTTTCGCGCCGCCGCGTCGTCCGCCGGCATCAGCCATGGCGCAAGCGCGGCCGCGAGCGCCAGGACCAGCAGGAGCCCCAGCGCCCCCAGGCTCGCCATCCGCGCCATGTCAGCGGTTCGGCCAGAGCCCCGGTGTGGCGACTTCGAGCGAGTGGCCGTCCGGGTCCCGGAAATAGAGGCTCACGCCGCCCTGCGGCCAGCTCAGCTTGCTCTCCAGCGGCACCCCCTGGGCCTGCAGATGCGTCTCCCACCGTGCGAGCTCGCCATAGGGAATGGCGAAGCAGAGATGCAGCGCCCCACGACCGTGATGCGGCGGGATGAATCCGTCGGGCGCGGGTGCCGGCTCGTCCGTCATGCCGTGGCGGAACAGCAGGAGCACCTGCTCGCCGGGCACTTCCATGGCGCACATGCGGTCGTCGCAGAAGATGGTCTCGAATCCGAACAGGCGGTCATAGAAGGCGCGGGACCGCGCGAGATCCTCGACGTAGAGCGAGGTCTCCAGCACGCCGCTGATCCGCGGGACACCGGACATGGGAGGCTCCTGGCTGGAGGGGAGGTGGTCCCTGCAAAATGAGGCCGGGGTCCGGCGGCTGCTTTCACGATGGCGTGTCGGCCATTGCCTGGTCGTTGCGCAACGCGTCCAGCTGCACCAGCGCGCCGTCGCGCTCGAAGTGCCAGAACGTCCACCCGTTGCAGGAGGGCGCGTTCTGCACGGCGGCGCCCACCTTGTGGATGGAGCCGCGATGCTCCCCGGCGACCAGGGTGCCGTCCGCGCCGACCACCGCGCTCACGCGGCGCAGCCGGTCGAACACCCGGGTTCCGGGGGTGATCAGCCCGCGCTCCACCAGGCTGCCGAACGGCACCCGCGGCGTGTCTCGCTTCGACGGCGCGGTGGAGAGCCCGTCATGCGGGGCGGGGCGGGTGCGGCGGACCCGGCCGATCGCCGCTTCGGCATAGGCGGGATGCCGCTCGATGCCGATGAAATGGCGGTGCAGCCGCTTGGCGACCGTCGCGGTGGTTCCGGTGCCCAGGAACGGGTCGAGGACGATGTCGCCCGGCGCGGTGGAGGCGAGCATGACCCGGTGCAGCAGCGATTCCGGCTTCTGGGTCGGGTGCAGCTTCAGCCCGTGCTGGTTGCGCAGCCGCTCCTGCCCCGTGCAGAGCGGCAGGAACCAGTCGCTGCGCATCTGCACGTCGTCGTTCAGCGCCTTCATGGCCTGGTAGTTGAACCGGTAGCGGCTGTCCCGTCCGCGGGCCGCCCAGATCAGCGTCTCATGTGCGTTGGTGAAGCGCCGGCCGCGGAAATTCGGCATCGGATTGGCCTTGCGCCACACCACGTCGTTCAGGATCCAGAACCCGAGATCCTGCAGGATCGCGCCGATCCGGAAGATGTTGTGGTAGGCGCCGATCACCCAGATCGTGCCGTCCTTGGTCAGCAGCCGCCGGCACTCGCTCAGCCACTCGCGCGTGAACGCGTCATAGGCGGCGAAGTCGGTGAAGCGGTCCCACTCCTCGTCCACGCCGTCGACCAGGCTGTCGTCGGGGCGGCGCAGCTCACCCCGGAGCTGCAGGTTGTAGGGCGGGTCGGCGAACACGCAATGGACCGAGGCCGAGGGCAGCATGCGCATCATCTGCACACAGTCGCCCAACAGGACCTGGTCCAGCGGCAGCTCGCGAACGAATTCCAACATGGCTCCTGGGGGGCGGAAGGCGGCGGGTCGCCCTATCGTGACGAGCCAACCGAAGCCGCGTCAATCGAACACGTGGTCCGCGAGCGCGAGATCGACCTCGTCCGCCGGAAGGCCGGCCTGGCCCTCGGGATGCTGCGGGCGCATCAGCGCCTGCATGCCGCCGAACCCTGCCGCCACGTGCGGGTCGGACACCAGGGCGGGGGGGAGCGCATCGGCCGGGAGCGGTGGAACGGCCGCGGCCAGGTCGGCTGGCGGCAGCGGATCCGCGGCCGGCGGGTGCAGCGCCAGCGCGAGCTGGGCGACGGTGCCGAACCCCGCGCGGTGGTGGCGCGTCGGGCCCAGGCGGGCCAGCGCCTCCCGGTGCGTCGCCGTCGCGTAGCCGGCGTTCGACTCCCAGCCGTAGCCGGGCCAGCGCTGGGCCAGGCGCTGCATCGCGCGGTCCCGCACCACCTTCGCGATGATCGAGGCGGCGGCGATCGACAGGCATGTCGCGTCGCCGTCCACCACGCAGGTCACGCGGCAATCGAGACGGGGCGGGTAGTTGCCGTCCACCAGCGCGAGGTCGGGAATGGCGGGCAGTCGCGCGACCGCACGGCGCATCGCCAGCATCGCGGCGTGCAGGATGTTGAGCCGCGCGATCTCCGCGACCGAGGCGGCGCCGACACCGATCTCCGCCGTCCGGCAACGCCGCAGCGCTGCGAAGGCGGCTTCCCGCTGCCCGGCGGTCAGCCGCTTGGAATCGTCGAGCAGCGTGGCAAGCCGGCGCGGCACCCCGGCCGGGAAGACCACGGCCGCGGCCACGACCGGGCCGGCGAGGGGGCCGCGACCCGCCTCGTCCACACCTGCAACCCGCCCGCCGGCGGCACGCTCCATTCTGAAATGCGGCACCCGACTCCCATAGCAGGGGGGAGGGGAGTCGCGGCAAGGCCCGTCAGGACGACCCGGTCTCCGGCGCGGGCTGGAACCGCGCCATGAGGAAGCCGATCAGCGCCCGCATCTTCGGCAGCGCCGCGCGGCTGCTGTGGCAGACCGCGCACAAGGTCGCTTCCTGGGCGCGGTATCCCGGAAGCAGTCGCACCAGCCGGCCAGCGGCGACGTCGTCGGCCAGCAGGAAGGCCGGGGCCAGGAGGATGCCCCCGCCGGCCCGCGCCGCCTCCCGCCGCAAGACACCATTGTCTGACCGCATCCGGCTCGGGATCGGCACGTCCTCGACAGCGCCCTCGGGGCCGACGAAGCGCCAGACGTCCCCCGGATGCCGGTTGTCGGCCAGGCACACATGCCGCGCGAGGTCGGCGGGTGTCTCCGGGGTGCCGGCCCCGGCGAGATAGTCCGGCGCGGCGCAGACCTCGAACGGCATCGGCATGAGCTGCTGGATCAGCATGCCCGGCTGGTGGGCGGCCTCGAGCGGGCCATGGATCACCTGCAGCGCGAGGTCGTAGCCCTCCTCCATCAGGTCGACCGCGCGGTCGACCAGCGTGACGTTGAGCGTCAGATCCGGGTGCTGCTGCATGAAGCCGACGAGGATCGGGCCGAGAAGGGCGGTCCCGAAGGAGACGGGGGCGGTGAAGCGCAGGCTGCCGCGGATCCGCGCATCGGGACGGCCGACCTGGCGCGCCGTCTCCATGTCCTCGAGAATCCGGGTGCACTGGGCGAAGAAGCTCTCCCCGGCCTCCGTCAGCCCGACCCGCCGCGTCGTCCGGTGCAGGAGGCGGGTGCCGATCCAGTCCTCCAGCGTTTGGACGTGCTTGCTGGCGGTGGCCTGCGAGATCCCGAGGTCCCGGGCGGCCGCGGAGAAGCTGCGTGTGGCGGCGACGCGCGCGAATACGGTCATGCTGGTCAGCCGATCCACCGCGTCTCCCTTCCGCCGGCGGACGTTGCCGCGCGCACCCGATCGTTTCGTGTCATTGTAGATCGTGTCGTTGGAACGTCGCAAAGCTCCGCAAGCAGAGAGTGCGACCTCACTGACCAGATACAAACATCACGATTGCGCGAGATATTTGGCCCCGTGGGGCGGTGCTCAGCCGGCCGGTTCGGGAAGCCGGATCCAGGCGGGCAGGACGGGGGTGAGCCGGGCCTCTCCGCAGGCGAGCGGACCGTCCATCGCTCCGATCCGCAAAAGGGCGAGGCCGTGCGTGCCGCGGCCCGACCGCATCGTGCCGACCTCCGCGCCGTCGCGCAGCACGGGGGTTCCGGGCGCGGGCAGCGGCCCATCCACCGCGACGGGCACGAGCCGGCGCTTCAGCAGGCCGCGGTAGCGGGTCCGCGCGGTGAGCTCCTGGCCCATGTAGCAGCCCTTGGTCCAGGAGACGCCGTTCAGCTCGTCGAAGCCCGCCTCCAGCAGGACGGTCTTCTCCGGCTCCAGATCCGCGGCCTCGGGCAGGCCGAGCGCAAGGCGGTGGGCGTCCCAGTCTGCGGCCGTGGCGTTGGTCGGCAGGCCCAACGGCGCCAGCACGCGCCATCCTGCGTCCGGCAAGCGGGGATCCGGGGCGCTCACGCTGCCGGGGCGCGCGGCCTCGGGGGCAGCGTCCGGGGGCGGCCCGCCCCAGGCGACGTGAACCAGCAGGTCGGGTGCCGCGGCGAGGCCCACACGCGCACGCAGGCGGAATCGGCTCAACCGCGGCAGGAGCATGGGCAACTGCGCCGCCTCGCAATCGAGCAGCAGGCGATCGCCGTCACTCAGGATGAAGAAGTCGGCCAGCCATTTGCCCTGCGGGGTCAGGAGCCCGGCCCAGACGGCGCGTCCCGGGGCGGCCAGGGCGACGTCGTTGGACACCAGCCCCTGCAGAAAGCTCACCCGATCCTCGCCGGTCACGGCGATGACGCCCCGATGGGGCAGCGCGGCCACATAGGTCATGGCGTTCACGTAATACGGACCAGCCCCGGCGCAAGGCATTCCCGTGCGGGGCTGTACCGCTCTTGAACCGCTCGGAACCGGGGGTCACACTCCCTGGCGACACTGGGAGCACGTATTGATGGATTTCGATCTGTTCGTGATCGGCGGCGGATCCGCCGGCGTCCGCTGTGCGCGGATCGCGGCCGGTCACGGCGCCAAGGTCGGCATCGCCGAAGAGCGGTTCTGGGGCGGCACCTGCGTCAACATCGGCTGCGTGCCGAAGAAGCTCCTGGTGCAGGCCGGAGAATACGGCGCCTGGGCGGAGGACGCGGCCGGTTTCGGCTGGACCATCAAGAAGGGGCCGCATGACTGGTCCAAGCTGATCGCCGCCAAGGACCGCGAGATCGGCCGGCTGGAGGCGATCTATCGCAAGCTGCTGGCCGGCGCGGGTGCGCAGGTGTTCGACGCCCGGGCGACCTTCGTCGATCCCCATACGCTCGACGTCGGCGGCCAGCGGATCACCGCGGAGCGGATCGTGATCGCGACCGGCGGCCACCCCGAACGGCCCGCCATCCCGGGCGCGGAGCTCGGCATCGTCTCCGACGACGCGTTCTATCTCCCGCGCATGCCGCGGCACGTGACGATCGTCGGGTCCGGCTACATCGCGGTCGAGTTCGCCGGCATCTTCCGCGCGCTGGGCGCCGAGACCCACCTCGTCTACCGCCAGCCGCTGCCGGTGCGCGGGTTCGACCACGACCTGCGGGAGGGGCTCGCCGAGGCCCTGGACGCCCAGGGAATCATCCTGCACCCGAACTCCCACCCGATCTCGGTCGCGGCGGACGGGGAGCGCCGGATCCTGAGCTTCGGCGATGGCGAGACGCTGACCTCCGACCTCGTCTTCTTCGCCACCGGCCGCCGTCCCGCAACCGATCGGCTCGGCCTGGCCGCCGCGGGCATCCGCACCGGCGCGGCGGGCGCGGTCGAGGTGGACGACCATCTGCGCACCAGCCAGCCGCATGTCTATGCGATCGGCGACGTGACCAACCGCGTGAACCTGACGCCGGTGGCGACCGCCGAAGGGCACGCGCTGGCGGATTCCCTGTTCGGCAAGACGCCGCGGCGGATCTCGCTGGTGAACGTGCCGTCGGCGGTGTTCTCCACACCGCCGATCGCCACCGTCGGCTTGACCGAGGAGCAGGCCGCGGCGCGCGGGCCGGCCGACATCTACGTCACGCGGTTCACGCCGATGCGGCACACGCTGACGGGCCGCACGCGCAAGACGCTGATGAAGCTGGTGGTGGACCAGGCGACACAGAAGGTGGTGGGCGCCCACATGCTGGGCGAGGACGCGCCGGAGATCATCCAGGGCATCGCGATCGCCATCGTCATGGGCGCGACCAAGGCCGATTTCGACCGCACGATCGGCATCCATCCCACCGCCGCCGAGGAGTTCGTGACCTTGCGCACCCGCACTCGCGTCACCGGGGTCGCGCGCGCGGCGGAATAGGCGCGCCGCACGCCGGCGGCGGGCGGGGCGCCGCGACGGCACGCCGAACACGGCGGCCAGGGGCATGTCCCCATGGGAGGAGACATCATGCGACGACGTGCGTTCATCGCCACGGCTGGCGCGGCCGCGCTCGCGCGACCGGCCATCGCGGCCGGCACCAAGCCGCTGATTTTCGTGCCGCAGGCCAACCTCACGAGCTTCGATCCGGTCTGGACCACCGCCACCGTGACGCGCAACGCCGCGCTGATGGTCTACGACATGCTGTACGGGCGGGACGAGGCCTTCGTGCCGCAGCCGCAGATGGTGGAAGGCCACGTCATCGACGATGACGGCCGCCGCTGGACCATGCGCCTGCGCGAGGGCCTGAAATTCCATGACGGCACGCCTGTGCTGGCGCGAGATTGCGTGGCCAGCCTGCAGCGGTGGATCAAGCGCGATTCGAGCGGCGTCACCATCATGGCGCGGGTGGATGCGATCGAAGCGGCGGACGACCGCACGCTGGTCTGGCGGCTGAACCGGCCGTTTCCGCTGCTGCCGTACTTCCTCTCGAAGACGCAGCCATCGCCGATGATCATGCCGGAGCGCCTCGCGCGCACCGATCCGTGCAAGCAGGTGACGGAGATGGTGGGCAGCGGTCCGTTCCGTTTCCTGCCCGACGAATACGTCTCGGGCACGCATGCCGCGTTCGCGCGCTTCGACGGCTACGTGCCGCGGCAGGAGCCGGCCTCCTACGCGGCGGGCGGGCATGTGGCGAAGGTCGAGCGCGTGGAGTGGCGCGTGGTGCCCGATCCGGCGACTGCGGCGAACGCGCTGGCGGCCGGGGAAGTGGACTGGGTGGAACTGCCGCAGCCGGACCTGATCCCGATGCTGAAGCGGCAGTCGGGCGTGGTCACCGGGCAGCTCGACTTGTACGGCACGGTTGGTGTGCTGCGGCCCAACCACCTGCACGCGCCCACCAGCAACGCCGCGTTCCTGCGGGTGCTGCTGGCCGCGATCGACCAGGCCGAGGTGATGACCGCGACGATGGGGGACGATCGTTCCACCTGGCGCGCTCCGATGGGCTATTTCGTGATCGGCTCGAAGGCCGCGAACGATGCCGGCATGGAGGCGGTCCGCGTGCGTCGTTCGAAGGACGAATTGAAGCGCATGCTGGAACAATCGGGCTACAAGGGCGAGACGCTCGTGCTGATGCACCCGACCGACCAGGTGATCTACCACGCCATGACCACGGTGGCCGCTGACGCCTTCCGCCAGATCGGCGTGAACGTGGACGAGCAGATGACCGACTGGGGCACGATCGTGCAGCGACGCCCGTCCAAGGAGCCGCTCGACAAGGGCGGCTGGTCGATGTTCCCCGCCGGCGTGCCGGGCCCCGAGTTCGTCGATCCGCTGCTGTCCAACACGGTGCGGAGCAACGGCGCGAAGGCCTGGTTCGGCTGGCCCGACGATCCGGCGATCGAGGCAGCGTATGCCGCCTGGCTCGACGCACCGGATGCCGCGACGCGGCGGACCCAGGAGATCGCGTTCCAGACGGCGGCGTTCCGCTCCGTTCCGGTGATTCCGCTGGGACAGTATCTTCCCGCGGCGGCGTGGCGTGCCAATGTGACGGGGCTCGTGAAGGGCTCCGCCCCGGTGTTCTGGGGTGCGGAGAAGACCGATCGGTAACCCCATCGGTCGGAATGGCGCGAGTCCGGGTTGCGTGCCGCGGCGGTAGCCATTCGCACGGTTTCGCGACATAACGGCGCCCGAGGAGACAGTATGATGAACGCCACGCCCCCCCGCGCCGCCACGTCCCGCGTCTGGACGCCGAACACCTGGCGCGACTGCCCGATCCGCCAGGTTCCGGCCTATCCGGACCCGATGGCGCTCGATGCGATGGAGCGGCGGCTGGGCAAGTTTCCGCCCTTGGTGTTCGCGGGCGAGGCGCGCCGGCTGAAGGCGCACCTGGCCGCGGCGGCCGAGGGCAAGGCCTTCGTGCTGCAGGGCGGCGACTGCGCCGAGAGTTTCGCGGACTTCACCGCCAACACCATCCGCGACACGTTCCGCGTGCTGCTGCAGATGGCGGTTGTGCTGACCTTCGGCGCCAGCCTGCCCGTGGTGAAGATGGGCCGCATGGCGGGGCAGTTCGCCAAGCCCCGCTCCTCCGACACCGAGACGCAGGGCGACGTGACGCTGCCGTCCTACCGGGGCGACATCATCAATGGTCCCGAGTTCACCGAGGCGGCGCGCATCCCCGATCCCGGCCGCATGGAGTCCGGCTATTTCCAGTCGGCCAGCACGCTGAACCTGCTGCGCGCCTTCGCCTCGGGCGGCTATGCCGACCTGCACGAGGTGCATCGCTGGAATCTGGGCTTCGTCGAACGCTCCCCGCTCGCCGGCCGCTATCGCGACCTGGCGGCCCGCATCGACGAGACGCTGGCGTTCATGACCGCCTGCGGCATGACGAGCGCCACGACCCGCGATCTGCGGGAGACGGATTTCTACGTCAGCCACGAGGCGCTGCTGCTGCCGTACGAGCAGGCGCTCACCCGCGTCGATTCCACCACGGGCGAGTGGTACGCCTGCTCCGCGCACTTCCTGTGGATTGGTGACCGCACGCGCCAGCCGGACGGCGCGCATGTCGAGTTCCTGCGTGGCGTGAAGAACCCGATCGGCATGAAGGTCGGGCCGAGCCAGGAGCCGGACGATCTGCTGCGGATCCTGGATGTGCTAAATCCGATGAACGAGCCCGGCCGCATCACGCTGATCAGCCGCATGGGTGCGGAGAAGGTCGGCGGGAAGCTGCCGGCGCTGGTGCGGGCGGTGGAGAAGGCGGGGCACAAGGTGGTTTGGCTGTGCGACCCGATGCACGGCAACACGATCTCGACCGTGAACAAGGTCAAGACCCGCAACTTCGACGCGATCCTGTCGGAGGTGCGCGGCTTCTTCGACGTGCATGCGGCGGAGGGGACCTGGGGCGCCGGCGTCCATGTCGAGATGACCGGCCAGGACGTGACCGAATGCACCGGCGGCGCGCATGCGCTGAGCGAGGCGGATCTCGGCGCTCGGTATGAGACGTTCTGCGATCCGCGGCTCAATGCGGAGCAATCGCTCGAGTTGTCGTTCCTCGTCGCAGAGGAGTTGAAGCAGCGCCGTACGCCGCCGGGTCAACCGGCCATCGCGGCGCAATAGGCCGGCAGCCATGGACGCGAAGGGGGGCGCGTTCGGCAGCGACATCGCGGCGCGGACCGATGCGTATTTCAACCGCACGCGGCAGATCGTCGCCCGCTTCGGGGACAAGCGCGTCACCTATGCGGTGTTCCTGCGCCGCCCGGTGGTCTGCGCGCCGGCGCTGATGCTGGACTGGCTGCGCGCGGTGGTGCGGGAGCGGCAGACCTCGGTCGACATCGACCTCGTCTATCAGGAGGGCGACTGGGTCGGCGCGGGCGAGCCGATCGTCTACCTGACCGGCAGCCTCGTGCAGCTCTCCGACGTGGAGACGCTGCTGCTGCAGAAGATCGGGCCCGCCTGCGTCGCGGCGCACAACGCCTACCAGATGGCGATGGCATTGCCGGGGGCATCGTTCCTGGCGATGGAGGCGCGGCACTGCGCGGGCGCCGAGATGCAGGACATGATGGCCTATGCGGCCTCGGTCGGCAGCCGCGCAGCGCAGAAGGAAGGCGCGAAAGGGTTCATCGGCAACGCGAATGACGGCACGGCGCACTGGTTCGGCGCGCCGCGCGGGTTCGGCACGATGCCGCACTCGCTGATCGGCTATGCCGGCTCGACCGTGCGGGCGGCCGAGATGTTCGTGGAGACGTTCCCGGACGAGCCGATGACCGTGCTGGTCGACTATTTCGGCCGCGAGGTGAGCGACGCGCTTGCCGTCTGCGCGCGCTTTCCCGACCTGGCGCGGGAGGGGCGGCTTTCATTCCGGCTCGACACGCATGGCGGGCGGTTCCTGGAAGGGCTCGATCCGCCGGAGAGCTATGCGGTGCTGGAACGACACGCGCCCGGCGCGATCCGCCGGTATCGCAGCGAGACCGAGTTGCGATACCTGGTCGGCACCGGCGTTTCCGCCGCGGCGATTTGGAAGATGCGCGAGTCACTGGATGCGGCGGGCTGGCCGAAGGTGCGGATCGTCGTGTCTTCGGGCTTCGGCGTCGACAAGTGCCGGGTCATGTCGGACGCCAAGGCGCCGATCGACGTGGTGGGGACGGGAAGCTTCATCCCGGACCTGTGGCACGAGACCTACGCGACGGCGGACATCGTAGACTACGAGGGTGTCCCGATGGTCAAGGTCGGCCGCGAGTTCCTGCTGCGCCGGAATGGGGCACGACGGAAGGTGGGCGGATGAAGCTGGCGGATATCGATCGGGTGAATCACCTGGTGAGCGACCTCGACGAGATCAAACGTCTGATCGAGGTTGCGACACGTGCGGAGGTCGCCGCCTACCAGGTTTTCGTCGAGGCACCCGGAGATGCCAGCCTCAAGATGTCACAGGACGGCCCCAGCACGAGCCACGCCCAAGGCGTCGGCGTGTCGGAGGGATTCCTGAAACGGCTGAAGCAGCTCGCCCTCGATGAGTTGCACGCGAAACAGTCCAAGATCCTCGCCGAACTCGGCGCGCTTGGCGTCGAAACGGGCGGCTGACCGCCGGCGACGCCCGCCGCGGGATTCACGGCGTCGCGGCTGCAGACTTGGCGCGTGAGGGCTGCTGCGCCTCCCGCGCCATATCCCGGTCCCGCCGGGGGCCTCCTACGACTTGCTCGCCCGCATGATCTCCGCGATCCGCGCGTTGGTGTCGTTGATCTCCGGCATCTTCTCGCCGGCGCGCAGGCGAGGGATGGTCTTCTCCTTCTCGTGGGTCTGCATCGCCACCGCCCGTGCGGCGGCGTCGGCGACCTCGTGCGGCTTCATCACCAGCACGCCGTTCTCGTCCGCCAGCACCGCATCGCCCGGCTCCACGGCGACGCCGCCGCAGGACACGGCCGTGCAGAACTCCCCATGCTCGAACTGGCGCTTCCCGGTCACGACCGACAGGCCGCGCGCCCAGACCGGCATATCGTATTCGCGCAGTTCCTGGATGTCGGTGGCCGGACCGTCGATGATGATGCCGACGCAGCCGGCCGCCTTGGCCGCGAAGGCGACGCCGCCGCCGCAGGCCGCGTGGCGTGTGTCACCGGCGCGGTCCAGCACCAGCACGTCGCCGGGCCGCAGCTTGCCCAGCGCGTAGTGCACGATCGCGGTGTCCGCCCCGTACGCGCGCACCGTCACCGCGGTGCCGACGATGCGGCGGTAGCCGGGCAGCAGCGCGCGGATGCCCGGATCCATGAAGCCCACGTGCCGGAAATGCCCGATCGTCGCCGGCTCCGCTTCCCGCAGTTTCTCAAGCAAAGCGGGGTCAATCTGGGGCGGCAGGTCCTTCAGGACGAACATCGCGTCATCTCCGGTCGTGGGAGGCCGGAGCTTTCCACGGATCGCCGGTTCGTTCCAGACGCTACTGCTTCACCGCGCCCGCGGTCAGGCCGGCGACGTAATGCTCGACGAAGAAGGAATAGATGATCGCGACGGGCACCGACCCCAGCAGGGCGGCGGCCATGAGCTGGCCCCAATAGAAGACGTCGCCTTTGACCAGTTCCGAGATCGCGCCGACCGGAACGGTGCGCACGTCGGTCTGGGTCAGGAAGATGAGTGCATAGAGGAACTCGTTCTGCGCCAGCGTGAAGGCAAAGATCCCGGCCGAGATGAAGCCGGGAATGCAGAGTGGCAGGAACACCTTGAACATGGTCTGCAGCCGCGTCGCGCCGTCGATGCGTGCCGCGTCCTCGAGCTCGTGCGGGACGGAGCGGAAATAGCCCATCAGCAGCCAGGCGCAGAACGGCACCAGCAGCGTCGGGTAGGTCAGGATCACCGAGGTCAGCGTGTCGCCGAGGCCGAGTTGGTTGATGATGTCGGCCAGCGGGATGAACAACAGGGGCTGCGGCACGAGGTACGTGGCGGCGACCGCGAAGGAGATCAGCGCCGCGCCGGCGAAGCGCATGCGGGCGAGCGGGTAGGCGAGCATGACGCCGAACACCAGCGAGATCGCCGTCGAGACCACGGCCACGACAAAGGTGTTCCATGTCCAGAGCAGGAAGTTCGTCTCGCTCAGCAGGTCCACGTAATGCTTCAGCGTGGGGTGGTAGACGATCAGCGGCATGATCTTGCGGTTGTACAGCTCGCTGTTCGGCTTCAGCGACGTCACCGCCATCCAGTAGAACGGAAACAGCGTGAAGATCATGAAGGCGCCGAGCGGCAGCCAGAGCTTGAGGGAGCGTGCGGTCCAGCCGCGGCGTTCGACGATCATGTCTTGTTCGGCTTCATGTAGATCGACATGGCGAAGATGATCAGTGCAAGCGGCGGCAGCATCGCGAGCGCGATGGACGCACCCATGCCGAGTTGCCCGCCGCCCATGGCGACGTCGAAGGCGTAGGTGGCGTAGAGGTGGGTCGCGTTCGCCGGTCCGCCGCGCGTCAGCACGTAGACGAGCTGGAAGTCCGCGAAGGTGAAGATCACCGAGAACATGGTGACGATGAAGATCACCGGCCGGAGCAGCGGCAGCGTGACGTAGCGGAAGCGGTCCCAGGCGCTCGCGCCGTCGATCGTCGCGGCCTCATAGAGGTCGGGCGAGATCGTCTGCAGCCCGGCCAGCAGCGTGATCGCGTAGAAGGGCAGGCCGCGCCAGGTGTTGACGATGATCAGCGACAGCATCGCCAGGTGGGGATTGCCCAGCCAGGACGGGCCGGGATTGGCGATCTCGAAGTAGCGCAGCAACCAGTTGATGATGCTGAATGCCGGATCGAGGATCCACATCCAGGCGATGGTCGACAGCACCGTGGGCACGATGAACGGCAGCAGCATCAGCGCGCGGATGGTGTTCTTGAACTTGAACTCCTGGTTCATCACCAGCGCGAGGCCGAGGCCGCCGACCATCTTCAGCAGCGTGGCAGCGATCGTGTAGACGAAGGTGTTCTGCGTCACCTGCCAGAACACCGGATCCTTCCAGTCGGCCACGAAGTTCGCCAGCCCGACGAAGGTGCCGGCGCGCGCGACCGGCCGGTCCTGCAGGCTCAGCCAGATGCCGTAGATAAACGGATAGCCCACCAGCGCGAGCAGGAAGAGCAGCGGCGGGATGACCATCAGCCATCCGAACACGCCTTCCCGTTCGGTCCATTGGCGGAACGCGCTGCGCCGCCGCGGTCGTGGTGCCGCGGCGGCGAAGGTCGGGGCGGAGGCGGACATCATACTGGCGCGCTCAACATTTGACTCGCATGCAGATCACCTCGGCGCGCGGTATTCTCTTGGCTTGGGCGTATCATGCGGCTGGTCCGGACGGGCGCGGGCGCACGCGGTCAGGCCGTCCGGAAGATCTGCTTAAGCTGCGCGTTGGCGTCCGCGATGACGTCCTTCGTCGACTTCCCGGCGCAGGCCTTGGCGAACATGTCGACCACCACGTATTTGGCCACGCTCTCCGACTGCGGGCGGCTGATCGGCGCCGGCCAACCGGGCAGGTGGGAGGTCGAGAGCGAATCCCGGTACGGCAGGTTGCGCGGTTCAGCGTGCCATAGCG
This sequence comes from Rhodospirillales bacterium 69-11, assembly GCA_001898425.1. Taxonomy (GTDB): domain Bacteria; phylum Pseudomonadota; class Alphaproteobacteria; order Acetobacterales; family Acetobacteraceae; genus Rhodopila. The sequence goes on along the minus strand of MKTV01000032.1, from coordinate 194,098 downwards.
GCGCATCGTCGAACATGTGCAGGAAGGGCGCGTAGTAGCTGACCGCGACCTCGTACCACCCGCCGACCTGCTTCGGATCCATCAGCCAGACCATGAAGTCCTTGGCGGCCTTGTGGTCCGGCGTATGGGTGAAGATCGCATGCGACCACGGGTTGAGGATGTGGAAGCGCTCCCCGGTCGGGCCTTTCGGGTTCTGGGCCTGGCCGGTGACCTTGGCGATGTCGGGGAAGTCCCGCTTCGCGATGAAGAGGATCGATTCCGCGTTGTTGGTGCAGGAGATCTGCTCGGACAGATAGGCCTTGTTGTTGCTGACGTCGGTCCAGCCCAGCGTGTCTTCCTGCATCGTCTGCTGGAAGAAGGTGCGGCAGAAATCGACGGCGCGCGCGGTTTCGGCCGAGTCGATCACCACCGTCTTGCCGTCGGGCTCCACCTCCCGCCCGCCGAAGGACCACAACAGCGGGTACAGCCAGCCATGGTTGTCCCCGAAGCCGTGGCCCAGCTCGAAGCCGAACGGATGGCCGGCCTTCTTGAGCTTGGTGCCCGCTTCCAGCAGCCCGTCCCAGGTATCGGGAAAATCCTTGAAGCCCACTTCGGAAAACCAGTCCATGCGGTAGTTCATGAGCTGGCCGATATTGCCGAACGGGATGGCCTTCCATTTGCCGTTGACGATGCAGGCTTCGGCGGAGGCCTGGTGCCAGCCACCGCCCTTCTTGCCGATCTCCTGCGCGATGTCGGTGACGTCGACCAGCTTCTCGTCGAACAGGAACGCCCAGTTGAAGGCGATCTGCGCCATGTCCGGACCGTTGCCGGTTTCGGCGGCGGTGGTGACGCGCGTCTGCTGGCTGCCGACGCTCGTGGTCTCGTAGTTGATCTTGATGCCGGTCGCCTTCTCGTAGGCGGGAGCCAGCTTGTTCTTGAAATACGCGTCGTAGGGCGGGATGAACGAGCTCTCGTGCATCATCGTGAGGCTCTTGGGTGCGGCGCCAGCGCGCGCGGCTCCCATGAGCCCACCGACGAAGGTGGCAGCGGAAATCGTCAGGACGTCGCGGCGCGAGGCTGCACGCACGATGTTTGCCATCGATCTCGTCTCCCTGTGCCCGCCGCTCTTGTCGGGGCGGTGCATATCCCTGTTGCCGAGGCTTCTGCAGGCCTCGCGTGAACGCTACCGGCCGGATTGCGGCGAAGTCAACGACACTCTGGCATCCGAACGATGGGCGGCATGTGGCCGGTGCGCGCGACCCCGGCCCTCTTGACGCCGGGCGCTCGCCGCCCCCAGGCTCCCCTCAAGCAGCAAAGTCTGCGCGGGGAGCTTCATCGGGTAGGGGAAGTGGTTGCATGCGACGAGGTTTTCTGACGTCGGCCGGCGTTCTTGCCGGGCTCATCCTGGCGGTCGGACCGGCGAATGCCGAACGGTTCAAGTGCCCGCACACGGGGGGCAATCTGGTCTTCGGCCAGGAAGCGAACATCAACACGCTCGACCAGATGACGTCGGCGACGATCTCCACGCGCAACATCGCGATGAACATCTACGAATCGCTGATGACGCGGGACGAGAACAACCATCCGATCCTCGAGCTCGCGGATTCGATGACGGAATCTCCCGACCACCTGACCTACACGTTCAAGTTGCGTAAGCCGATCCATTTCCACAACGGCAAGCTGATGACCTCGGCCGACGTCGTGGCCTCGTTCGATCGGTACGCGAAAGTCGGCAACCAGCGCAGCATCCTGAACAACGTCAAGGACTGGGATGCGCCGGATGCGGACACGTTCGTCATCCACATGAAGTCGCCACAGCCCACCTTCATCGAGGCGCTCAGCTCCTTCAGCGTGCCCATCGTGATCATCCCGTCGGAGCTGAAGGATACGCCGGCACAGCAGCTCACCAATCCGATCGGCACCGGCCCGTTCCAGCTCGTGGAATCCGTGCCCGGCAGCCATGTGAAGCTGAAGCGGTATGAGGGGTACAGCCCGAACACCAGCTTCAACGAGCGCACCGGCTTCGGCGGCTACAAGCAGGCCTGCCTCGACACGGTGACGTTCCGTATCGTGACGGAGCCGGGCGCACGCGTCGCCGGCCTCCGGACCGGGGAGCTGCAGGGCGTCGAGGATCTGCCGGCCAAGTCGCTGCCCGATCTGAAGGGCGACAAGAACATCAAGATCCTGCCTCTGAAGAACTGGTGGATCCAGATCGCCAGCCCCAACACCTCCACGGCGCCCACGGACAATCTGATGTTCCGCAAGGCCGTGCAGGCCGCGCTGGACATGGACGAGATCATGGATGCCGCGTCCGACGGCAACTACACGCTGAACGTCGGGTTCCAGTACCCGAACCAGCCCGACTACACCGATGCCGGCAAGGAGACCTACAACATCAAGGATCCGGCGCTGGCGAAGAAATACCTCGCGCAGTCCGGCTACGCCGGGGAACCCGTGGTCCTGCTGACCAACAAGGACTACCCGCCGATGTACAACTCGGCACTCGTCATGCAGCAGCAGCTCCAGGCGGTCGGCATCAACGCGCAGATGAAGGTCGTCGACTGGCCGACCTCCGTGCAGCTCTCGCAGAAGGAAGGTCCCGGCTGGAACTTCTTCTTCACGGGCTGGGGCACGCAGCCCGCGCTGGGTGCGCTGGCGACGATGCAGTTCCTGGCCAGCCCGAATGCCACGTATCGGCCGAAGGACGACAAGGGCGATCCCGACCTGGAGGCCGCGTGGAAGGACATGAACACGCTCCCCACCGCCGAAGGCCGGCATGAGGCGTTCGCGCGGATGCAGAAGATCGTGCTGGAGCGGGTCTATGCCCTGCCGTTCGGCTCCTTCACGAAGGTGCAGGGCGTGCGCGCGAACGTGGACGGGTTCGTCCCCTACCGCATCCCGCGCATGTCGAACGTGTGGATGACGAACTGAGCCGGCGCGCGTGGGCGCGATCCTCCTCCGTCGTCTCGCCAGTGCCGTGCCGATCCTGGCGATCGTCAGCATCCTGACCTTCGGGATGATCCACCTGATCCCCGGCGACCCGGCGGCGGCCATCGCCGGGTTGTCGGCCACACCCGAGCAGATCGCGAACATCCGGCGCGATCTGGGGCTCGACCAGCCGTTGATGTCGCAGCTCATCCACTGGTACGGCAACCTCTTCCAAGGCGACCTGGGACGCTCCCTGCTGCTCGGGCAGCCGGTGGTGGAGGCGACGATGCAGCGGCTGCCGGTCACGGTCGCGCTGTCGGCCTATGCGCTGGTGATCACGCTCGTGATCGGACTGGTGACCGGCATCGTCGCGGCGCTGCGCCAGAACACCTGGATCGACCAGGTCGCGATGATCTTGGCGATGATCGGCATCTCGCTGCCGAACTTCTACCTTGGCCTGCTGATGATCATCCTGTTCGCGGTGCAGCTCCGCTGGCTGCCGACCGGCGGCTATGTCGCCTTCACGGACGATCCGCTGGGCTGGCTCGCCACCTCCACCATGCCGGCGATCTCGCTCGCGCTGCTGCTCGCGGGATTGCTCGCGCGGATCACCCGCTCCACGATGCTCGAGGTGCTGCGGCAGGACTACATCCGGACCGCGCGCGCCAAGGGCCTGCCCAGCCGCAAGGTCGTGGTGAAGCATGCGCTCGCAAACGCGATGATCCCGATCACCACCGTCATCGGGATCATCGTCAGCCTGCTGATCTCGGGCTCCGTGGTGACCGAGACGCTGTTCTCCATCCCCGGCATCGGCCAATTGCTGACCCAGGCGGTGCTGAACCGCGATTACCCGATGGTGCAGGGAGGATTGCTCATCACCACCGCGCTGCTCGTCCTGGTCAACATCGCCGTGGACGTCTGTTACGCCCTGCTCGACCCGAGAGTGCGCTACGATGGCGCCTGACACCGCAATCGCCGTCGCCGACCACGTCGACGCCGAGGACATCCCGGAGAAGCGCCAGCACCCTGCGCGGGTCACCCTGCGCCGGCTGCTGCACCACCGGCTGTTCCTGCTGGGTGGCGGGTTGTGCCTGATCGTGGTGCTGCTCGCCGTCCTGGCGCCGGTGATCACGACGGTCAGCCCCTACAAGCTCTCGATGCGCAACAAGTTCACGCCGCCCGGCACGGACTTCGTGTTCGGCACCGACAATTTCGGCCGATCGCTGTGGTCGCGGGTGGTGTGGGGCGCGCAGCTCTCGATGTTCATCGGCGGTGCGGTCGTGCTGATCAACGCCGTGTTCGGCACGGCGATCGGCGCGGCCGCGGGGTATTTCCGCCGGCTCGACAACCTGCTGATGCGCTTCAACGACGCGCTGATGGCGTTCCCGGCCGTGCTGCTGGCCATCGCCGTCACCGCCGTGCTTGGCCCCTCCGTTAACGACGTGATCATCGCACTCGGCATCGTCTACACGCCGCGGACCGCACGGATCGTCCGCGCCTCCGTGCTGGTGCTGCGCGAGATGGAGTACGTGCAGGCCGCGGTCGCGGCCGGGGCGGGGCATTGGCGCATTCTGCGGCGGCACATCCTGCCCAATGCGATGGCGCCGCTGATCGTGCAGTTGAGCTTCCTCTTCGCCTACGCGGTGCTGACCGAGGCGACGCTGTCCTTCCTCGGCGTGGGCGCGGTGCCGCCGACGCCGACCTGGGGGAACATCATGGCCGAAGGCCGCCAGTACATGATCGATGCGCCCTGGATCATCACCATCCCCGGCGCCGCGCTGATGGTCACCGTGCTGGGCCTGAACCTGCTGGGCGACGGACTGCGCGACGTGCTCGACCCACGGTTGCGGGTGCAACAATGAGCGGGAGGGTGGGGTTTTCGGGGCTGGCGCCGACCCTTCGCGTCTCTGCCCTCCACGTCATGGCCGGCCCCCGTGCCGGCCATCCCCACCAGCACCCTGCCGCGAGGGATGGCCGGGTCGAGCCCGGCCGTGACGGAGGGGGAGGGGACGGCACGGGCGACACCGATTGCATGTCCGATCACCATGGCACCCCGCTTCGAGGTCACGCCGCCTGATGCCGTTGCTCGACGTCCAGAACCTCACCACCGCCTTCCAGACCCAGCGCGGCGAGATCACGGCGGTGGAGGACATCTCCTTCAGCCTCGAACCGGGTGAGATCCTCGGCATCGTGGGCGAGTCCGGCTCCGGCAAGAGCGTGACCGCGCTGACCATCATGGGCCTGCTGCCGCGCCCGCCCGCGCGCATCGCCGGCGGCTCCATCCGGTTCGAGGGCACCGAACTCACCACCCTCTCGCAATCCCGCATGCAGGGCATCCGCGGACCCGGCATCGCCATGGTCTTCCAGGAGCCGATGACCAGCCTGAACCCCGTGTTCAGCATCGGCGACCAGCTCATGGAGACGATCCGGGCGCATGAGCGTCTGCCCCCCAAGGCGCTGTTCGCGCGGGCCGTGGAAATGCTCGATCGCGTCGGCATCCCTTCCGCCTCGACGCGCATGAAGGATTATCCGCACCAGCTCTCGGGCGGACAGCGGCAGCGCGTGATGCTGGCGATGGCGCTGGTCTGCCGGCCGCGCCTGCTGATCGCGGACGAGCCCACCACCGCGCTCGACGTCACGATCCAGGCGCAGATCCTGGATCTGATCCTGGACCTGCGCGACGAGTTCGGCATGGCGGTGATGATCATCACCCACAACATGGGCGTGGTCGCGGAGACGGCGGACCGGGTGATGGTGATGTACGCCGGCCGCGTGGTGGAGGAGGCGCCGGTCACGACGCTGTTCGACCGCCCGCTGCACCCCTACACGCGCGGGCTGCTGGAATGCGTGCCTTCGCTCACCGAGGAGATGGATCGCCTGGTCGCCATTCCCGGCACTTTGCCGGAACCTGCGCGCCGCCCCCAGGGCTGCCGCTTCGCACCCCGCTGCCGCTATGCCGAACCCGCGTGCCGCGCCGGTCTGCCGCCGCTCGAGTCCTATGACCCAGGCCACAGCGCCGCCTGCATCCGGGTGCCGGAGCTCACGCGTCCATGAAGCCGTTGATCGAGGCGATCACCGTTTCCAAGCATTACGAGGTGCAGACGGGCGGCTTCCTGCGGCGCCAGTCGCTCGCCTTGCGGGCGGTCGACGGTGTCGACCTCGCGATCATGCCGGGCGAGACCCTCGGCCTCGTCGGCGAATCCGGATGCGGCAAGTCCACGCTCGGGCGTCTGCTGATCCGCCTGATCCCGACCACCAGCGGCAACATCCTGTTCGACAACGCCGACATCACGCAGCTCAACCAGAAGGAGATGCGTAGCGTCCGCCGCGGCATGCAGATCGTCTTCCAGGATCCATACGGTGCGCTCAACCCGCGCATGACGGTGGAGGACATCATCATGGAGCCGCTGCTGATCCATGGCGCGCGCGCCGATGCGGCGGCACGCAAGCAGGTGGCCGACCTGCTGGGTGTGGTCGGCCTGCCGGCCCGCGCACGGGAACGCTTCCCGCACGAATTCTCGGGCGGGCAGCGGCAGCGCATCGGCATCGCCCGCGCACTCGTCCTGAAGCCGCGCTTCGTGGTGTGCGACGAGCCGGTGTCGGCGCTGGACGTCTCGGTGCAGGCGCAGATCGTCAACCTGCTGGGCGACCTGCAGCAGGAGTTCGGGCTCACCTACCTGTTCATCGCGCACGACCTGGGCGTGGTTAAGCACATCTCGACGCGCGTCGCGGTCATGTATCTCGGCAAGATCGTGGAGATTGCCGAGAAGCGCGCGCTGTACGAGGCGCCGCTGCATCCGTACACGCAGGCGCTGATTGCTGCGGTGCCGGCGTCACATCCGTCGCAGCGCAGCCGCGGGCGGCGGGAGCGGCAGCGCATCGCGGGCGATATCCCGAGTGCGCTGCATCCACCGAGCGGGTGCAGGTTCCACACGCGATGCCCGTTCGTGATGCCGGTGTGCCGCGAACAGGCGCCGGCGACGACGGAGCCGCGTCCCGGGCATCACGTGGCCTGCCACCTCAACGGGTGACGGGCGTTCCCGCGTCAGGATCGGGCTCGTTGTAGCGGGGTGTGTCGTGGGCGCGCGTGCCACGGGCGCGCGTGTCACGGCCGCGCTTGTCGCGAAGTTGGTGTCATGGCCGCGCTTGTCGCGGCGTTGGTGTCATGGCCGCGCTCGTCGCGGCCATCCACGTCTTTCATTTGCGTGGGGAAGTCGTGGATGGCCGCCCTTCGGCGGCCATGACACGGGGAGGAGGGCGGTCATGACACGGGGGCAGCGGTCATGACGTGGGGCGGCCACGGCACGCCGCCCCGATTGCTCAGGTCCCGATGCCACCCAGGGCCAAGTATTTGATCTCGAGATAGTCCTCGATCCCGTACTTGGAACCTTCGCGGCCCAGACCGGAGGACTTCATGCCGCCGAACGGCGCCTCCGCCGTGGAGATGATCCCCTCGTTGATGCCGATGATGCCGTATTCCAGGCCCTCGGCGACGCGGAAGATGCGGCCGACGTCGCGCGAGTAGAAATACGACGCGAGCCCGAACTCCGTGTCGTTCGCGAGCTTGATCGCCTCCTCCTCGGTCTTGAAGCGGAATAGCGGCGCGACGGGTCCGAACGTCTCCTCACGGAAGATCAGCGCGTCATGCGGCACATCCGCCAGCACGGTGGGCAGGTAGAAATTGCCCCCGAGTGGAGAACGCTGACCGCCGGTGACGACGGACGCGCCGCGGGAGAGCGCGTCCTGCACGTGCTCCTCCACCTTCTCGACCGCGGCGGCGTTGATCAGCGGCCCCTGGGAGACGCCGGGTTCCATGCCGTTGCCGACCTTCATCGCCTCGACGGCCGCCTTCAGCTTTGCGGCGAAGGCGTCGTACACGCCGTCCTGCACCAGCAGCCGGTTCGCGCAGACGCAGGTCTGGCCGGTGTTGCGGTACTTGCTCGCCATCGCGCCCTGTACCGCGGCGTCCAGGTCCGCGTCGTCGAACACGATGAACGGCGCGTTGCCGCCCAGCTCCATGCTGGTCTTCTTGATGGTCGGCGCGCATTGCGCGAGCAGCTTGGCGCCGACTTCGGTCGAACCGGTGAAGGACAGCTTGCGCACCAGCGGATTGCCGGTGAGCTCCGCGCCCATCTCGGACGAGCCGCCGGTCAGCACGTTGCACACGCCGGACGGCATGCCCGCGCGTTCGGCCAGCACGGCGAGCGCGAGGGCCGAGAACGGGGTCTGAGAGGCCGGACGGATCACGCCCGTGCAGCCGGCCGCCCAGCCGGGCCCGGCCTTGCGGGTGATCATGGCGGCCGGGAAGTTCCAAGGCGTGATCGCCGCGAAGACGCCGATCGGCTCCTTGGTGACCAGGATCCGGCGGCCCTTGGCGTTCTGCGGGATGGTGTCGCCGTAGACGCGCTTTCCTTCCTCGGCGAACCACTCGATGAAGCTCGCGGCGTAGGCGATCTCGCCCTTGCTCTCGGCCAGCGGCTTGCCCTGTTCGGCGGTCATGATCACCGCGAGGTCGTCCGCGTTCTCCAGCATCAGGTCGTTGAGCCGCCGCAGGATGGCGGCACGCTCCTTGGCGAGCATCGCGCGCCAGGCGGGGAAGGCGCGGGCGGCCGCCTCGATCGCGCGGCGGGTCTCGGCGGTGCCCATCGCCGGCACCTCGCCGATCGCCTCCCCGGTTGCCGGGTTCTTCACCGTGATGGTCTTGCCGCTGTCGGCATCGACCCACTTGCCGTCGAGGTAGTTCGCCTGCCGGAAGAGCGTGGGATCCTTCAGCGGCAGGGTGGCGACGGGGTTGAGCATCGGCTGGTCCTCCTGGCCATGGACGTTGGGCGGAAGATAGGCGCTCCGCCCAAGGGTGTCAGGGTAGGGGGGCGCCGGGAGCACAGGGGAGGCGCCGCGGGCGAGCGCGAGGAAGCGGGCGCCAGCGGCTCGTGGTGGAGAGTTGCATCCGTCGCGGCCTCGCTTCACAACACCGGCGTTTCGGTGTTGCCCAGGAGCTCGCATGCCTCGGTTCCGCTGCCTCTCCGTCCTGATGCTCGCCGGCCTCGTGGCCGTGGGCGCGAGCGTGCCGATATCCGCGGCGCGGGCGCAGAACGTCATCCTCGATGCGCCGGCCCTCGTCCCGCAGAAGAAGAAGCAGGGCCTGCCCGAGATCCGCACGACCGCCGCACCCTGGCCGCGGCTCGATCCCGGCGCGGTGTTCTGCCGCACGGAAGACGATCTCGTGCGCCTTGCGGCCAACCGCAGCGGAACCGGCGGAGGCGGTACGGTGGATTGCCGCATCGTCAACACGCCCATCCCGATCGAGATCGTGGAACGAAGGGGACCCGGCCGCACCGAGGTGCAGGTGAAAGGCCAGCCGGATACGGTCGGCTGGACGGACGCCTGGCTGCCCGAGAAGTCGCCGTCCGGACGGTGACGGGCGGCGTGCGCCCGGTGCGGGGTGGATCGCAGCCGGCCTGATGGCATCATGGCCGGCTCTCCACCCTAGCGAGGCACCGGCATGAGCTTCTGTGAAGACATTTGGGCGGAAACCGCCGCTCTGCGGGCCGCGATCCACGCGCTGCCGTTCAACCGCGAACTGGCCGCCGGCACGCTCGACCCCGATCGGTTCCGCTTCTACGTCGTGCAGGATGCGCTCTACCTCGGCGACTACGCCCGTGCGCTCGCGCTGGCGGCGGCGCGGGCCGGGGAGGGGGCGGCATTCAAGACCTTCGCCGATGGCGCGCTGGAGGCCGTGGCCGTCGAGCAGGCGCTGCACGGCACCTACCTCCGGCAGTTCGGCATCGACCCGGCGAGCCTCGCGACCGCGGAGCCGACCCCCGACTGTCTCGGCTACACGAGTTTCCTGCTCGCCACCGCCTATCACGCACCGTGGGAGGTGCTGGTGGCGGCCCTGCTGCCGTGCTTCTGGCTCTATTGGGACGTCGGCCGCGCGATCACCACGCAAGCGGCGCCCGACAACCCGTATCGCGCCTGGATCGACACCTATGCGGACGAGGCATACGGCGCCGCGGTGCAGCGGGTGATCGCCATCACCGACGAGGCCGCCGCGGCGGCGAGCCCCGCCTTGCTGGCCCGCATGCGAACGGCGTTCGTCCGCTGCTGCCAGTGGGAGTGGATGTTCTGGGACGGCGCCTACCAGCGTCGCACATGGCCGGAGCTGGCCTGACCGGCCGCCGGCACCGGGGACGGCAGGCAACCTCCCGCCGGCCGTTGCGTTCGTGGCGCATGAGGATCTTACCACCCGCCGCGCTGCTCTGCGCCGTCCTGGCCCTCGGGGGCTGCGTCCAGGTCTCCGCGCCACCGCCCGCCTACGTGGTCGATCCGCATGATCCCGGCCAACGCGCGGTCGCGGGCGGCCTGATCGGGGCCGGGGCGGGCGCTGCCATCGGCGCCATGGCCGGCGGCGGCCGGGGCGCGGCGCTCGGGGCGCTCGCGGGCGGCGCCGTGGGGGCAGCGACGGGTGCGGCCACCGCGGAACCGGAGCAGCCGCCCACCTATGCGCAGGGCTATTACGACCAGTATGGCTATTGGCACCCATACTGAGCGCCGACGGATCGGCGCCTCCGCCCTCCCGCTCCGCCGGTTTCTGCACTAGAACGCGCGACCCGGTCCCGTCCCGCCGGACCGACCGCATGCGAGAGTACAGACCGTGACAGACCTCTACGCCCGCCTCCGCACGACCGTGCTGACCGCGCTTCGCGGCATCGTTCCGGACCTGCCGGAGGAGGTGGCGGCCCGCGTCGAGGTTTCCCCGGCGCGCGATCCCGCCCATGGGGACATGGCGACGAACGCGGCGATGGTGTCCGCCAAGGCCGCCCGCCAGCCGCCCGCGAAGATTGCCGCCGCGCTGGTCGCGTTCCTGAACGAGGTGCCGGAAATCGCCGAGGCCGCGGCGGCCGGTCCCGGCTTCGTCAACATCCGGCTCGAGGCCGGCGCCTTCCGCGCACTGCTGCCGGCGATCCTGCAGGCCGGCACCCGCTATGGCGATTCGTCGATCGGCAGCGACCAGCGGGTGAACGTCGAGTACGTGTCCGCAAATCCGACCGGCCCCATGCATATCGGCCATTGCCGCGGGGCGGTGGTGGGCGATGCGATCGCCAATCTGCTCGCTAAGTCCGGCTACGACGTCACCAAGGAATACTACGTCAACGACGCTGGCGCGCAGGTGACGGCCCTCGCCTGGGCGGCCTACTGGCGCTACCTGCAGGCGATCGGCACGCCGCTGTCCGAAGCCGAGTTCGCCGCCGAGGTGCCTGGTGGGCTGCAGTATCGCGGCGAATACCTGATCCCGATCGGTGCCGCATTGGCGCAGCGCTTCGGCAACAGCCTCGCCCAGCCGGACGGCGGCATCGCCGCGCCGGAGGTCTGGATCGACACGGTGCGCAGCTTCACCGTCGACGCCATGCTGGCCGAGATCCGCACCGATCTCGCGGCGATCGGGGTCGAGCAGGCCGTGTTCAGCTCCGAACGCGCACTGGCGGAGTCGGGGGCGGTCGATGCCGCGATCGACGGGCTCGCCGCGCAAGGGCTGATCTACGAGGGCGTACTCGAGCCGCCCAAGGGCAAGACGCCCGACGATTGGGAGCCGCGGCCACAGACCCTGTTCCGCTCCACCTCCTTCGGCGATGACGTGGACCGTCCGCTGCGCAAGTCCGACGGCTCCAACACCTATTTCGCCAACGACATCGCCTATCATGCGGACAAGGTGAACCGCGGGTTCCACTCGCTGGTCGACGTGTGGGGCGCGGATCACGGCGGGTACGTCAAGCGCATGCAGGCGGCGGTGCAGGCGGTCTCCGACGGGCGCACGAAGCTCGAGGTGGTGCTCTGCCAGATCGTGCACGTCATGCGCGGCGGCCAGCCCGTGCGCATGTCGAAGCGCGCCGGCACCTACGTGACGCTGCGCGACCTGATCGACGAGGTCGGGCGGGACGCGGTGCGGTTCACCATGCTGACCCGCAAGGCCGACGCGCAGATGGAGTTCGACCTGGACCAGGCCGTCGCCCAGACGCGCGACAATCCGGTCTTCTACGTGCAGTACGCGCATGCGCGCTGCCGGTCGGTCCTGCGCGCCGCGGCCGAGATGTTCGATCCCGCCGCGATCACCGAACCCGCGCTCGCGGCGGTGCCGCTCGACAGTCTCGCCGCGGATGCGGAACTCGCGCTGATCCGTCGGCTGGCCGCCTGGCCACGCACCGTCGAAGCCGCGGCGCTGGCCCGAGAACCGCACCGAATCGCGTTTTTCCTCTATGAGTTGGCGGGCGATTTTCATATGCTGTGGAACCGAGGCAAGGACGATGCCGCGTTGCGGTTCCTGCAACAGGACCGGCCGGCCGAGACGCTGGCCCGCTTGGCCCTGGTGGCCGCAACCGCCGTGGTGATCCGCTCCGGCCTCGCCGTGATGGGCGTCGAGCCCGTCGAGGAAATGCGCTGACGCGCCGGATGGTCGTCTCGGGTTGCCCGAGGCCGGTCCCGGCGTGGACCGGCCAGCCCGCACCCGAGGAGAGACAGCACCGTGTCGGACGATCTGAGCATCCCCAACCCGACCTATCGCGTACCGCGGCGCGGGCGGCGTGGCGGGCTCGATCCCGCGATGCGGCGATTGATGATCTATGCCGGCGGCGTCGTCGGCGTGCTGGCGGTGATCGGTGGCGCCTCGCTGCTGTTCGACCGGCACACCGGCCCGGTGCCGGTGGTCCAGGCGGATTCGCGCCCGATGCGCGTGAAGCCCGAGAACCCGGGCGGCATGCAGATCACCGGCCTTGGCGACGACGTGGGCGACGACGGCAAGGGCAAGCTCGCCCCGGCGCCCGAGACGCCGAACCCGAAGGCGCTGCGCGCCACGGCGGCGCAGGAGGCTCCCGCGGTCCCGCCCGCCGCGCTGACCGCGCCCAACGCCGGCGTGGCACCGTCCCCGTCCCCGTCCCCGTCCGCCGCCGCCACGGCCCCGGCCCAGCGCGTTGCGACGGCCGCGGCACCGAAGCCCGCGCCGGCCGCCCCCACCACAACGGCCCCCGCGGTTTCGACCCCGGCGGCGCCCGTCGCCGCCACGGCTCCGTCGCCGGCACCCGCGCCGGTTGCCGCACCGGTCGCGCGCGCCGCCGCCAAGCCGGTCCCGGCGACGACCGGCCGCGCCGCCGTGCAGCTCGCCGCCCTCTCGTCCGAGGAGGCGGCGAAGGTCGAGTGGCAGCGCATGGAGAAGCGGATGCCCGATCTGCTGGGCGGGCACAGCCCGACCTACACGAAGGTCGAGCGTGACGGACATGTCTTCTGGCGCGTGCGCGTTGCCGGCTTCGGCGACCTGGCCCAGGCCAAGGCGTTCTGCGAGCGCGTTCGCGCGAAGGGCGCCGGCTGTTCGGTGGCCGATTTCTAATCGCGAGGTGGCGGGCCATCGGCATCTGATGGCGCCCCCCATCGCCACGGCCGGCCGTCGGCATGCGATGGCGCCCCTAACCGTCATGGCCGGCCGTCGAGCCGGCCATCCCCACTGGCACCGTGCCGGCGGGGTGGCCGGGTCAAGCCCGGCCATGACGAAGGGGGGTGAAGCACCGTCGGTGCGTCGCCCCGTTCCACTCTCATCGGCGTCCCGCGCGCCCCAGCGCCTGCGCCCATCGCCGCCGGCCTGGCGCACAGGGGCAACGGGTTCCACCCCCACATGAAGACCGCCATCGTCGGCATCGCCGGTCCGAGCCTCCTGGCGGAGGAAGCGACGCTGTTCCGCGCCCACCCGCCGGCGGGCGTCATCCTGTTCGGGCGCAACGTCCAGGATCCCGACCAGCTCGCGCGCCTCGTCGCCGATCTGCGGGCCGTCCTGCCGCCGCATGCCCATCTGATGGTCGACCAGGAAGGCGGCCGCGTCGCCCGTCTGCGCCCGCCGCACTGGCCGGCGCACCCGCCCGCCGCCACTTTCGGCCGCCTGCACGAGCATGATCCCGCGGCGGCCATCCGCGCCGCCTGGCTCACAGGGGCGCTGATCGGCTCGTTGTGCGCCGGCGCCGGCTTCGACCTCGTGGCCGCCCCGGTGCTCGATCTGCGCATCCCCGGCGCCCATGACGTGATCGGCGACCGCGCCCTGTCCGAGGAACCGGACGTCGTCGCCCGTCTCGGCCGCGCCGTCGCGGCGGGGCTGCTCGCGGCCGGGGTGCTGCCGATCGGCAAGCACGCGCCCGGCCATGGCCGGGCGCGCGTGGACAGCCATCACGGGCTGCCGGTGGTGGAAGCGAACCATCTCGAGGCCGATCTGCGGCCGTTCATCTTGAACGCGGACCTGCCTTGGCTCATGACGGCCCATATCGTCTATCCGGAATTCGACCCGGAGCGGCCGGCGACCCTCTCGCCCACCGTCATCCGGTCGATCATCCGGGAGCGGATTGGGTTCAAAGGGGCTCTGGTGACCGACGACCTCGCCATGCACGCGCTTTCCGGGCGCCCGGCCGACCTCGCGACCGCGGCACTCGCCGCCGGCTGCGACGTCGCCCTCTACTGCCGCGGCGACCTCGAGGCGACCGCCGACCTGCTCGCGGCCGTGCCGCCGCTCGCCGGCGCCTCCGCGGCGCGTCTGGCGCGCGCCCGCGCCGAGGCCGCATGGCGGCGCATCGCCATCGATGCGGCCGCCCTGGAAGCGGAGCGGGATCGGATCCTCGCGTGACCGGCATGCTCATCCAGCTCGTCTTGGCCGTGGTCCCCGCGGTCCTGGCGATCACCCTGCACGAGGCCGCGCACGGCTACGCCGCCCTGCTCCTGGGCGATGACACGGCGCGGCGCGCCGGGCGGCTCTCGCTCAATCCGATCCGCCATGTCGACCGGGTCGGCACCATCATCGTCCCGGGCCTTCTGATGCTCGGCCAGCTCCTGACCATCCACCGAGTGGCGTTCATGTTCGGCTGGGCGAAGCCCGTGCCGGTCGATCCGCGCCGCTTCCCGAACCCGCGGCGCGGCATGGCGCTGGTGGCCGTCGCCGGCCCGCTGATGAACTTCGTGCTCGCCTGGATCGGCGCGCTGTTGATGCCGGCCGCGAACGCGCCCGACGGCGACAGCCTGGGCGCGCTGGATGCCGCGCTGGCGACCCACCCGTTCGTGGGCATGTTCCTGTTCTACTTCATCCTGACGAACCTGGTCCTCGGCCTGTTCAACCTGCTGCCGATCCCGCCGCTCGACGGCGGCCGCATCGCGGTGGGCGTGCTGCCGCTGCCGCTCGCCATCCGCTGGGCGCAGCTCGAGCGCGCGGGCCTCGTCATCGTGCTGCTGGTCGTCTTCATCCTTCCGCACCTCATCGACTTCGATCCGGTCGGCGCCGCACTCGGCACCATCCTGCCCTGGGCCTTCCGCACCGTGTTCTGGCTGGCCGGCCACGACGTGAGCGATGTCGGTGGCGGACTCCTCTGATCCCGCCCCGCCGCCCGAAAGCCTGACCCCCGACAGCCTGGTCCTGCGGCTCGAAGGGTTCGAGGGGCCGCTCGACCTGCTGCTCGACCTCGCCCGGGCGCAGAAGGTGGACCTGACGAAGATCTCCATCCTCGCTTTGGTCGAGCAATACCTGTCGGTCATCGAAGGCGCGCGCCGCGTCCGCCTGGAGCTGGCGGCCGATTGGCTGGTGATGGCGGCCTGGCTCACCTGGCTGAAGTCGCGCCTGCTGGTGCCCGCGGGCACCGATGCGGCCGAGGAGGGAGAGCAGGCGGCGCTCGCGCTGGCCGGCCGGCTGCAGGAACTCGAGGCGATCCGCACCGTCGCCGCCTGGCTGGCGCAGC
Source organism: Rhodospirillales bacterium 69-11 (assembly GCA_001898425.1). Taxonomy (GTDB): domain Bacteria; phylum Pseudomonadota; class Alphaproteobacteria; order Acetobacterales; family Acetobacteraceae; genus Rhodopila. The sequence continues at coordinate 178,439 of MKTV01000032.1, read as the reverse complement.
GGCCACAACTCGGGCTCGACGTGTTCGCCCGCGGCGCGCCGGAGGACCACACCGAGATCGACCGCTCCCGCATCGCGCTGGACATGCCGTCGCTCGTCCGCGCCTATCTCGCCGCGATCCGGCGAGGCACGAAGGCCGCGATCTATCGGCCCCGCCCGCTCACGCTCTGGACCGTGCAGGATGCGCTGCGGCGGCTCGGCAGCCTGGTCGGCTCCCTGCCCGACTGGACCACGCTCGAACAGTTCCTGCCCGAGACGCTGGCCGGTCCGACGGAGCGCCGCGCCGCGCTGGCGAGCACCTTGCTGGCCGGGCTGGAGATGGCGCGCGGGGGAGTGGTGCAGCTGCGGCAGGAAGATGCGTTCGGGCCGATCCTGGTCGGCAAGGGGGACGGCGCGGTAGAGGAGGGCGGATGAGCGACCAGCGAAACCCCGACCCCGATCCGACCGCTGCTGAGGCGGAGGCACCCGAGGCAGCCGCCGAACCGGTGGCGGCTGCCGAGGCGAATGCCGACGGTTCGGAGTCCGCAGCCTCGGGGGCAGACGAGACAGAGCCGGAGGAGGCGGGACCGCTGCCGGGCGATGACCTCCCAGGTCTGGAAGCGCCGGTCGATCACGTGCCGGAGCCGGAGGCGCCGGTCGAACCCGCCGCGGAACCCGCACCGTTGCAGCTCGTCCCGGCCGAGGTGCCGCCGGACGAGGAGGCCCTGCGCGTCGCCGAGGCGCTCGTCTTCGCCAGTGCCGCGCCGGTCCTGCCGCGCGCGCTCTCGCAGATCCTCCCGATGGGGATGGACCCTGACGCGGTGATCGCCGCCCTGCGCGCGCGCTACGCCGGCCGCGGCGTGGAACTGGTGGACGCCGCCGGCGGGGTGCAGTTCCGCACCGCCCAGGACGTGGCCCCGAAGCTGCGCAAGGTGATCGAAGTCCCCCGTCGCCTGCCGCGCGTCGCGATGGAGACGCTGGCGATCATCGCCTACCACCAGCCGGTCACCCGCCCGGAGATCGAGGAAATCCGCGGAGCCAGCCTCTCCCAGCAGACGCTGGATGCCCTGCTGGAGGCGAACCTGGTCGTGCCGAAGGGGCGCCGCGAGAGCCCCGGGCGGCCGACGCTGTGGGGCACCACGCCGCAATTCCTGACCCAGTTCGGGTTGCAGGACATCCGCGATCTGCCCCGCCGGGACGATCTGCTGGTCGAGCCGCCGCTGCCGGTCAAGCCGGAGGCGCCGCCGGCAGAGGCGTCCGCGGCAGAACCGGCGCCGAACGTGCCGGGCGAGGACGGTCAGGAGGCGGGACCGGGGGGCGACGATCACGTCCGGGGGACGAGCGAAGGCGGGTGAAACCGCTGATGCACGCCGATGAACGCCGATGGGCCGTGGCGGCGGGCGGCGCTGAAACGTCGGCCGGCGGCCGGACCGCATGAGCCACGATGGGCGATCGGAAACGTCCAGAGGCCCGGAACGATCAGCCGTAAGATCGCGGCCGAATGGCCTCATCTGTCCTTCTTGCTTTCATCTTCGGCGGCAGTCTGGTCTAAATCGAGGCGCTGGCAGCGCGCGGGCCGCGCGCGGCTTGGTCCGGGAGAGACGTCGTGTCTGGCAGCGTTGCCTCACCGAGTGCCTCGCAGGCGAATTCCCCAGGTGGCCCGATCGGCCCCGCCCTCGCTGCTGACGCGACGGCCACACGTTCGGAGAAGGCCGGCTTGTCCACGAGCAGTGACGGAGACACCATCCTGATCAGTGGACTCGAGGGTGACGTGCTGCATGGTGGCCATCAAACCCCGATGTTCATGCATGGCGTGAGCAACGGACAGAAAATCTTCTCGGCGTTTCTGAAGAGCTATGATCCCGCGCCTGCCGCGCAGACGCTCGGAACACACGATCTGACGTCGGAAAACCTCGG
>MKTV01000032.1:176295-176511 GCA_001898425.1 Rhodospirillales bacterium 69-11 | reverse complement strand
GCCGATCCAGGTGCCGATCGGCACGCCGGTCGCGCTCGTCGTCGTTTCCGCCCTGTTGCTCTTTCTTCCCGGCTTCCTCGACGAGACGGGCAGCCTTTCTCCTCACGCCTGAACGGTCAGCGCGGCCCGGATTTGGCGATCAACCTCTCGCATTGCCCGGCTTCGCATGCCGCCGCCCGGCGCACCGCCCCATCAGCGTTCATCAGCGTGCATCAG
>MKTV01000032.1:174355-176289 GCA_001898425.1 Rhodospirillales bacterium 69-11 | reverse complement strand
CAACCACAGCCACCCGCCGAACCGGCAGCCACCCCGATCATCTGCGGCGTCATCCGAAGCCGCCCGCGTCGCCCGAACCTTCAGAGGAACCCGTTGCTGAACCAGGGCACGGCCGCCACCACGATCAACCCGACCAGCACCGCCGCGAGATACGGCCAGATCCGCCGCATCGCCGCATCCGGGGACACGCGCCCGATCGCGCAGGCCGCGTAGTAGCCGACGCCGAACGGTGGGGCGAACAGACCGATGCCCATCGCGAGGATGACCACCATCGCATAGTGCACCTCGTGGATGCCGACCGCGCGGGCCGAGGGGAACAGCAGCGGCCCGAACAGCACGATGGCCGGGATGCCCTCCAGCACCGACCCCAGCACGACGAAGGCGACGATCGAGACCGCCATGAACCCGGCCGCGCCACCTGGCATGGCCGCCATGGACTGGGCGAGCTGGTGGGAGAACCCGGACTGGGTCAGCGCCCAGGCCATGCCGGTCGCCGTGCCGATGATCAGCAGGATCGCGCCCGACAGTGCCGCGGTCTCCACCAGCATCGGGAAGATGCGGCGCAGCGGGAACTGCCGGTAGACCAGCACGCCGACCACGACGCCGTAGGCGATGCCGATGGTGGAGACCTCGGTCGCCGTCGCCACGCCCTCGATCACCGCGCTGCGGATCACGAAGGGCAGGATCAGCGCGGGCAGCGCGACGACGAAGGCGCGGCCGATCTCCCGCCAGGGGGGGCGACGCACGCCCGACAGGTCCTCGTGCCGGCTCCGCCACCGGGCGATGACCGCGAGCGCCACCGCCAGCACCAGCGCGGGCAGCAGCCCGCCGGTGAACAGCGCGGCGATGGAGACGCCGGTCACCGATCCGATGGTGATCAGGACGAGGGAGGGCGGAATCGTCTCGCTCATCGCGCCGGAGGCGGAGAGCAGGGAGACGAGTTCGCCCTCATGTGCGCCACGGCGCTTCATCTCGGGGAAGAGCACCGGGGCGACTGCCGCCATGTCGGCCGCCTTGGAGCCGGAAATGCCGGAGACGAGATACATCGCCCCCAGCAGCACATAGGCGAGCCCGCCGCGGACATGGCCCAGCAGGGCCGCGAGGAAGCCCACCATCGCGCGGGCCATGCCGGTCATCTCGATCAGCAGGCCGAGGAAGACGAAGAGCGGCACGGCGAGCAGAATCAGGCTGCTCATGCCCTCGTCCATGCGGGAGACGACGACGGTGAGCGGCGTGCGGGTCAAGGTCGCAAGATAGGCGAGCGTCGCCAGGCCGAAGGCGAAGCCGATCGGCACGGAGAGCAGGACCGCCGCGCCCAGCAGCAGGACGAAAAACAGCACCAGGTTCCAGTTGCCGAAGCCTTTGAGCACGGGCGCGCCGAAATGCAGCAGAAGCGCGAGCACGCCGATCGCCACCAGCCCGAACAGCGCGTCGCGCCAGCCGATCCGCAGCAGGCGGGTGAGCGCGGTCGCCAGCATCAGCACGGCGCCGATCGGGATCGCGGCGGCACGGAACGTGTTGTGGATCTCGAGCGCCGGCGTCTGGATGTACCACTCGTCCGCCGCGTAGTCCCAGGCGGAGGGGACCACCATCAGCAGGAACACCGCGACGGCGGCGATGGCGAGCGCCTCGGTGCGCGCGCGGTTCTCCGGGGTGAAGCCTGCGACCACGGCCGTGAGCCGCATGTGTTCCCCGCGCTGTAGGGCAAGGACACTGCCCAGCATCGCGAGCCAGAGGAACAGGATGGACGCGAGTTCGTCCGACCAGATCAGCGGCGTGTGCAGCACATAACGCGCGATGACGCCGGCGAGCAGCACGACGATCTCGATCAGCACCAGCGCGGCCGCCGGGATTTCGGCGGTCCAGCGCAGGAGCGTGTCCAAACGGGTGAGGACCGTGGCGGTCGGGGGGCGGGCGGTCATCGCACGCATGGC
>MKTV01000032.1:169511-174336 GCA_001898425.1 Rhodospirillales bacterium 69-11 | reverse complement strand
CGCCGTCATGGCCGGGCTTGACCCGGCCATCTCTCGCGGCACGCTGCCGGTGGGGATGGCCGGCTCGAGGCCGGCCATGACGGGTGAGGGGCCGGTGCCTCGCCCCGCTGCGTCCCGTCCGGCTGCGTTCCGTCCGGCTGCGTTCCGTCCCAAACCTCCGCGGCTCACGACAGGGTGCCGACCTCGCTTTCGAGAATGCCCCACGCCTGGTCGCCATACTTCTTCTTCCACTCGGCGTAGAACCCGGCCTGTTTCAGGGCATCGCGGAACGCCGGCTTGTCGACCTCCACGAACTCGAGCCCTTTCGCCTTCAGGTCGTTGGTCACCGAACCGTTCAGCTTGGCGATGTCCTCCCGCTCCTGCAGGGCGGACTTGTTGAGCTCCGTCGCGATCAGCGTCTGCACGTCCTGCGGCAGGCCGGCGAAGCTGCGCTTGTTCGCCAGCATCCAGAACCCGTCCCACATGTGCGAGGTCATGGAGCAGTATTTCTGCACCTCGTACAGCTTGGCGATCTGGATCAGGCTGAGCGGGTTCTCCTGCCCCTCGGCGATCTTGGTCTGCAGCGCCGAATAGACCTCGGAGAAGTTGATGCTGACCGGCGCCGCGCCCAGTGCCTGGAACATCGAGGTCCAGAGCGGGGACACCGGCACGCGGATCTTGAACCCTTTCAGGTCGGCCGGCGCCTTGATCGGCTTCGTCGAGGACGTGATCTGGCGGAACCCGTTGTCCCACATCTTGTCCATGGCGGTCAGGCCGCGCTTGTCGATCTCGCCGCGGACATAGGCGCCCAGCTTGCCGTCCATCGCCTTCCAGACCGTGTCGTAGTCCTTGAAGGCGAAGCCGATGCCGTTGATCGAGGCGGCCGGCACCAGCGTCGACAGGATCAGGCCCGACAGGGTGAAGAAGTCGAGCGCACCCGAACGGAGCTGCGACAGCATGTCGGTGTCGGAGCCCAGCTGGTTGTTCGGGAACAGCTGGATGTCGACGCGCCCGTCGCTCGCCTTGCGGATGCGGTCCGCCGCCTCCTGCTGGCGCACGGTCTGGGGGTGCGTGACGGGCGAGTTGTTCGCGAGCTTGAGGCTGAATTCCGCGGCGCGGGCGGGGCGGGTGCGGACGGCGAACAAGGGCAGGGCGGTAGCGCCGGCCAACACGGCGCGGCGAGGCAGGCGGGACATCGACGTTTCCTCGTCTTCGGGCGAATGGCGGCGGAAGATAGCGGTCCCTGCCAGCGTGGCAAGCGGCGGCAATCCGGCCCGTCAGTCCGCCAGGAACACCTGCCGCGTGGCGAAGGACAGCCAGATGCGCCGCCCGCGCAGCCAGTCCGCCCCCAGCAGCATGTCCACCGCCGGCACGAGGTGCAGCGGCGCCATCAGCAGCGTGACGTCGGCGTCGGTCGCGGGCCCGACCTGCATGTGCCCGATCCGCCGATCCGAAACGGTGACGGTCGCGGGGCCCAGACCAGCGACGGTTCGCCCCGGCCCGGGAGCCCTTGCCGGCCCATCGAGCGGGAAACCAAGCCGTATCATGCCGGGGGCCGCGATCAACGAGGCACTCGCGCCGGTGTCCAGCAGCGCCCGCATCGTCACGCCGTCCAGGACCACCGGCAGCACCAGCGCCGTATTGGCCGGCATCGTCACCGGGACGGGCCGGTAGCCATCGGCTGCGGGCAGGAAGTTCCCCCGGCAGCCCCGCACGTCGTAGAGGCGGATGAGGCGGGCGGCGTCATCGACCGCGATGTCGAACGCGGCCAGGAAGTCCCGGCCGAGCAGCCCGTCGACGGGATCGGCTGGGGTGATGGGGGCGATCTGCGCGACGGTCAGGCTGGAATCCCGCGCGACGGTCCGCCGTTCGAGCGCGACTCCGCCCAGCGAGAAGCTGCGCGGCAGGGCGTTTCGGTTGCGCTCGACCCCGCCGACGCCGCGCATGCTGGTCGCCACCCACTCATCGCGCACGAGCCCCAGGCGCTGCACCGCGGCCGGTGTGACGACGCTGCGTTCGGCGCCCGTGTCGAGCACGAAGCGGGCCTGGATGCCGTTCACCTCGAGCGGCACGATGGGCACGCCGCCGCCCACGGCGAAGCGCACCTGGGCGCGCTCCGTCACCTCGCACGCCATGGCCTGTCCCGGCGTGAGCGAGGCCAGGAGGATCAGCGCGAGCGCGATGAGCGCGCGCGCCATGGCGGCGATCCTGGGGGCAGGCATGCGGGAGGCTTAAACGAGCGCCGGCCGCATCACGAGTGAAATCGTGGACGCTTCGTGCGCGGGATCGGGGCCGGGCGGGGCAATGACCCCGCACCGCACATTCTGGCCACCCGGGTCGGGGTCACCGGCGGGACGCGTTCAGCGCAGCGGGGGCGCGTACATGAGGCCGCCCTGGTCCCAGAGCCGGTTGTTGCCGCGCTCCAGCCCCATCGGCTTCACGTCGCGTTCCCACATCTCTCCATAGTTCCCCACCGCCTCGATCGCCCGCAGCGCCCACGTCTTCTCCAGCCCCATGCTCGGCCCGACATCGCCCTCGGTCCCGAGCAGCCGGCGGATATCGGGGTTGGGGTCGGCCTTGCGGCTCTCGGCGTTCGCCGCCGTGACGTCCATCTGTTCGGCGGCCACCAGGGCGAACTGCGTCCAGCGCACCACGTCCAGCCAGCGATCGTCGCCCTTGCGGATGAACGGCCCCAGCGGCTCCATGGAGATGAATTCCGGCAGGAGCACGAAATTCTCGGGATGGGCCTGGCGCGCGCGGAACCCGGACAGGCCCGTCAGGTCACGGGTGAACGCGTCGCAGCGGCCGGAGAGGAAGGTGGTCTGGATCTGGTTCGGGTCGTCGATCACCACCGGGCGGAAGGTCACGCCGTTCTTGCGTGCCCAGTCCTGCATGATGAGTTCGGTGGTCGAACCCGGCGGCACGCAGACGGACGCGCCGTCCAGCTCCTTGACCGACTTCACGCCCAGCTTCGCGTGAACCAGGAAGCCCTGGCCGCTGTAGTAGGTCGGTCCGGCGAAGACGAGCCCCAGCGCGGTTTCGCGCGTCGTCGTCCAGGTGGTGCTGCCGAACAGCACGTCGATCTCGCCGCTCTGCAGGGCGGGGAAGCGGGTCAGGCCGGTGACCGGACGGACGGTGATGCGGTTCGGATCGCCCAACGCGGCGGCGGCGATCGCCCGGCAGGAGTCGACGTCGAGGCCGCGCCACACGCCCTGGCTGTCGACCATGGAGAACGGCGGATTGTCGTTCTGGACCCCGCAGGCGACGCTTCCCCGGGACCGCACGGTGGCGAGGGTGGACGAATCGGCCTTGGGAGGATCCGCCGCCCAGACAGGTGAGGCGAGCAGGGAGAGGCAGAGGGCGGCGAGAGCGCGTCGAAGCATCGTGTCGGTCCGTATCGTGAGCGGGGCAGGGTAGGGGGGCGTCACGCCGGCGTGAAGGTGGCGCTCGTACCGGGCCGATGCCACGGCGCGTGCCACCCGGCGCTTCGAGGCACCGCAACGATCCAGGTGTCCGCAGGCGCCCCGCTCATACGGCCGGCCTCGATTGGCGGCACGTTCCGGAGCTGCCAGGATGGCGGGACATGCGCGGCATGGCGACCGACGCACGGCATCGAGGACGCGGCACGATGACCCAGGGCAGCATGAGCCACGGCAACATGACCCATGATCGGCGCATCATCCCATTCATCAACGTGGCTCACAGCTTCACGCATTACGCGCTGCTCGTCCTGCCCACCGCGGTGCTCGCGATGACGGAGCCAGGGGGCGCGTTCGGCACCGAATACGGGCCGATCCTGGCGCTCGCGACGGGCATGTTCGTGCTCTACGGGCTGTTCTCCTTGCCGCAGGGCTGGATCGCGCAGCGGGTCGGACGCCCGGCGCTGATGGCGGTGTTCTTCGTGGGCACCGGCCTGTCGATGGTCGCGACCGGGTTCGCCGGCTCTCCCTGGATGCTCGCGCTGGCGCTCGCCGCCACGGGGCTGTTCGCCTCGATCTACCATCCGATCGGCACCGCGATGCTGGTGGACGCGGCGGGCGACCGGCCGGGCCGCGCGATCGGCATCAACGGCGTGTGCGGCAATCTCGGCGTGGCATTGGCGCCGGTGATGACCGCGTTCCTCGCGCATCAGGGCGGGTGGCGGCTCGCCTTCCTGGTGCCGGGGGCGATCTGCGCCGTGGTCGGGCTCGCCTGGATGCGCATGCCCTCGCCCGAGGCATCGATCCGCCGCGCGGCGCGGCCGTTCCCCGAGATTCCGCGCCATCTGGTCCGCCGGGCCGTTGTGGTGCTGCTGCTGATCGCCGTGGTGTCCGGCCTCGTGTTCAACGCCTTCACCCTGCTGCTGCCGAAGCTGATGCAGGAGCGGCTGGGCAGCACGCCCGACCTGTTGCCGCTGGTGGGCGCCGCCGCCTTCGCGGCCACGCTGTGCGGCGCGCTGACCCAGTTCACGGTGGGCCGCATGATCGACCGGCACACGCTGCGCCGCGTGTTCCTGCCGATCAGCGCGTTCCTCGTGCCGGGGCTGGTCGCGGTCTCCTTCGCGCCCGGCTGGCTGGTGCTGCCCTGCGCCGCGCTGGTCTCCGCGGGCATCTTCGGGCAGGTCACCGTCAACGAGACGATGACCGCGCGCTACATCTCTCCGGCGCTGCGGGCACGCATGTATTCGGTGCGGTTTTTCGTGGGGTTCGTGGGCGCGGCGGCCGCGCCGCCGGTGGTCGCCTGGTTCTACGAGCACACGGGCAGTCTGGCCGCGGTCACGCTGATGATGGCAGGGTTCGGGGTCAACACGCTGCTCTGCGCGCTCGCGTTCCCAAATCGGCGGGAGGAGCTGGCGCCGGAACTCTGG
>MKTV01000032.1:165185-169445 GCA_001898425.1 Rhodospirillales bacterium 69-11 | reverse complement strand
CCGTCCCCGCCACGAGAGGAGACGACACATGGCCGAACTCGAATGCTTCTTCGACTGTTCCAGCCCCTGGACCTACTTCGCCTTCCACTCCCTGCGCGAACTCGAGCGTGAGCTCGGCGTGACCGTCACCTGGCGGCCGCACCTGGTGGGCGGCGTGTTCAACGCCGTGAACCCGACGGTGCACAACTCGCGCGAGAAGCCGGTGCCGGCCAAGCAGGCCTACGGCAAGAAGGACCAGATGGACTGGGCGCGCCACCTCGGCCTGTCGATCCATTACCGGCCGAGCGTATTTCCGGTGAACAGCGTGAAGGTGATGCGCGGCTGCTGCTGGCTGGAAGGGCAGGACGCCCTGGTGCCGTTCGCGCAGGCGACGTTCGAGGCCTATTGGCGCGACGACAAGGATATCTCGCAGGTGCCGGTGATCACGGCAATCTGCCGCACGGCCGGTGTCGATCCCGAGGCGCTGCTGGCGGCGATCGAGCAGCAGCCGGTGAAGGACAAGCTGCGCACCAACACGCAGGAGCTGATCGATCGTGGCGGGTTCGGCTCACCCACCATGTTCGTGGGCGGCGACGACATGTATTTCGGAAACGACCGCATGCCGCTGATCCGCGACGCGATCCTGCGGCGCCGTAACGCCGCGGCCCGTTAGCCCGATCGCTGGAGCCGGCTCGCTCCGTCGGCACGATCGGTCGACCAGGCTTGCGCCTGGTCCGGACCGCGGCGTTGGCGTCGTCCGCGCGGTGAGGCGCCGCGCGGCGACGATCTCGATCCCGATGCGCCGCGATCCTGGCGGTATCGCAGGTCGCGGGCGCATCGGGCCTTCGTCAGCTCTGGTTCTGGTGCCACGCCGCCGCGGCAGCGGCCATGTTGTTGTAGGCCTGGGTGAGCGACTGCCATGCCGCCGCGGCGTTGCCGCCATTGGCGTCCAGCCACTGCATCCAGGGGTTGGAGGCGCCCGACGGAGCGCTCCACCAGTCGGCCGCACCGCCGCCGCTGCTCCCGTCGGACACGACCGTGCCGAGGTCCTGGCTGCCGCCGGTCATGCCGGAGGTGTCGGTGCCGGTGCTCCCGGTGGCAGCGTCGGTCGGCGGGATGAAGCTCATGCCGGACCCGTCGCCGCTGCCGGCCTGACCGGTGGGGCTGAGCGCGTCGCCACCGATCGTCGCGGTGTCGCTCGTCGATCCAGTCGACCCGGTCGGAGTGGTCACGCCGGTGGGCGGAACGGTCGTCTGGCCGTCGGTGCCGGTGCTGCCGGTGGCCTCACCGCTGCCGGACCCGACGACGGTCTCCCCGGTGCCCGACCCCACGATCGTGTCGCTGGTGCCGGATCCGGTCGTGTCGCTGGTGCCGGAGCCGTTGCTCGCGTCGCTGCTGCCGGAGCCGTTGCTGGCGTCGTTGCTACCGACGACGGTCTGCCCCGATCCCGCGGAGACGTAGGCGCCGGGCTGGCCGCCAGCCGGCACGTAGAAGTCGTACGACCCGTTGCTGGACAGCTCCCACGGGGTGCCGCCGCTCGTCAGGCCGTCGTAGCTCACGCCCTGGATGTAGAGGTTGCGGTCGGCATTGTCGTAGGCCATGCCGTTCCCGTCATACGCACCGGCGAGGTCGTTCAGGAACGACACGGTCACCGTGTGCGCGCCCGATCCCCAGTCGCCATGCAGGTTGAATGCCTGCTGCTGGCCCTGCCATGCGACCGCGGTCGTGGTCAGCACGCCGCCGACCTGCTGGCCGTCGACCGCCACGGTGAACTGCGCGTCGCCCTGGAACGGGTCCTCGTTCATCATCAGCGTCAGCGTGTCGCTGCCCGCGCCGACATCCACGGCACCCGGCGTGGTGGTGGGGGTGGAGGGCGCATCGGCCGGAACGGCCGTGGTGTCGTTCACCGTGAACACCGCGTTGCCGAGGTCGAGCGGCCCGTTCGGCGGGAACAGCGGAGACGTGTAGATCGGCGTCGTGCCGTTGGTGACCTGCTGCCCGTCGTAGCTCACGCCGTCGACGTACAGGTTGCGGTCACCGCCGCGGCCGAAATCGGTCTTGTCGCCCTGGGTGCCACTGTTGTTGGCGAAGGTGACCGTGACCTCGTGCTGGCCGGGGCCGAAATTGCCGAGGAAGGTGAAGGTCTCGCTCTGGCCGGCGGCGTGCGACGCCGCGACGCTCTGGAGACCGCCGATCTGCTGGCCGTCCACGTTCACGGTGAATTGGGCGTCGGCACCCGGGGCGCCAGGTGTGCCATAAGAATCACCGGACATCTGCAATGTAATCGCGTCGGTCCCTGAGCCGACGACTGTACCCAAGTTTGTATTGGTCCCGCTGGTCAGTGACCCGGACATCAAAAAACTCCGTCGTTGTGCGTGGATTAGTGGTCGCGCCTCGATCGGGCAGCGGGGCGATACCAGCATTCTTCCGGCACGCACAATGTAGAGGGTGTTCTTCTTTGGCCGGTTGCGCGGATTCTGTCGGTTCTCGGCTGCGGCCGGACCAGCGCTGATGACTTTGGTCCTATTCCGCAGCCAGAGGGCCGAATCCCGTTACGTCATCGTTGCGCAGGGTCCGGGTTGAACCGCACCCCGCGACGCGCGAGTCCGCCGCCGAGGCCGATCGGCGTCCCGTCGGCGCGCCAGCAGGCGACGCCTTCCATCTCGCCATCCGGCCAGAAGCGGATCGCGTTCATGCCGCCGCCGACATGCTTCATCGGCATGACGTCGTGGCCGCGGGCGCGCATGGCCGCCTGCACGGATTCGGGGAACCGATCCTCCATCTCGAGCGCGAAGCCCTGCGTCCAGAGTCGCGGCGCCTCCACGGCTTCCTGCAGGCTCATGCCGTGGTCGATCAGGTTGACCACCGCCTGGAACGCCGAGGGGAAGATGCGCAACCCGCCCGGCAGGCCAAGGGCGAAGGCGGGCTTGCCATCCTTCAGGACGATCGTGGGCGCCATGGAGGAGGTGACGCGCTTGCCCGGCGCGACGGAGCTCGCTCGGCCGGGGCGCGGGTCGAAGACGTACATGTAGTTGTTCGGAATCATCCCGGTGCCGGCGACGATGAAGCGCGCCCCGAAGGTGCTGTTGATGGTCTGGGTGGAGCACACGACGTTGCCCGCCGCGTCGGCGACGGTCAGGTGCGTGGTGTGGGCCGATTCGCCGGACGTGACGCCGGCGGCCCAACTCCGGGCGTGCGCGAGATCGATCTCGGAGCGGCGTTCGGCGGCGTATCCCTTGTCGATCAGCCGGGCGATCGGCACGTCCACGAAGGCGGGGTCGCCGGTCGCGGCCGCACGGTCGGCGAAGGCGATCTTCAGCACCTCGGCCAGGAGATGCGCGCCCTCCGGCGTGCCGAAGCCCATGCCGGCGACGTCGAACCCTTCCATGAGGTTGAGCATCTGCACGACATGGACCCCACCCGAGGCCGGGGGCGGCGGCCCGATCACCTCGAAACCGCGATAGGTGCCCCGGATCGCCTCCCGCTCGACCGTCCGATAGCGGGTGAAGTCCTCCATCGTGAGGTATCCGCCGGTCCGCGCCATGTGGTCGGCGTAGAGGCGGCCGAGCGCACCGCCGTAGAGGAGGGAGGGGCCTTCCTGGGCGATGCTGCGGAGCGTGTCGGCATAGGCGCCCATGACGAGCCGAGTGCCCGCCTGAATCGGCGATCCGCCAGGGAGATAGAGCGCGGCGATCTCGGGATCACGGGCGAGATCGGCCGCAGCGTCGGTCGCGCATTCCTGGAGATAGGGCGTGATCCGGAATCCGCGGCTCGCGTGGCGGATCGCCGGCTCCATCACGTCGGCCAGGGGGAAGGTGCCGAAGCGCGTCAACACCTCGCACCAGCCGGCGAGGTTCCCCGGTGCGCCCACCGCCGTGGGCCCGACCGCGTTCGTCCGCCCCACCGTGTCCATCGTACCGGGGGCGGCGTCGGGGTCGGGCGTGTAGGTCGTGGGCCCAGTGGCCAGCGGCGCGGTGCTCTGGCCATCGATCACCACGTGACGCCCGTCAGCGAGCCGCAGATGCGCCATGCCGCCGCCGAGGATGCCGACCATCATCGGCTCGACCACCGTCAGGGTGAAGAACGCCGCGACCGCCGCGTCGATCGCATTGCCGCCGGCGGCCAGCATCTCGGCCCCGGCGGCGGAGGCGAGCGGGTGATTGGTCACCGCCATGCCTCGTGTGCCGCGAGCGGGCTGCTTCTCGCAGCGGAGTGTGACGGGAGAGCGGTCGGTCCAGCGGGGGGCGCTCATGCGGTCGGCCTTTCGGGCTGTTTCGCGGC
>MKTV01000032.1:160360-165178 GCA_001898425.1 Rhodospirillales bacterium 69-11 | reverse complement strand
CGCCGTCGGCCGGCGGTGGGAAGCCGGCGGGGCGGCGCGGGCCCGCCACTAGGTTCCGACGCGGATCGGCTCGTCGGATCCGGCCGCGGCACGCCGGTGCCCGCGACCACGTGTCGGCCATGACGCTTGCTCGCACCATGATCGCGCCTTGAGACGCCGCACCGGCGTGGCTAACGTCCGCACTGTCGTGCCACTCGCCGCCGTGGCCGGGGGGCGGGGAGACACGCGTGCAGACGTCGCATACCACCATCGCATCCGCGCCTGCGGTCACGCGCATGCATTGGTCGACGCGTGGATTGCTGATCCTCGCTTTCGCGGGTGTTGCGGGCGTGGTCGCCCTGCATGCCGGGCTGCTGCCGCGCGGCGGGTGGGGAGCGGACGAGTATCAGACGTTCGGCATGTTCCGGCAGAATGGCTGGTCGTATCTGTGGTTCCGCTTCTGGAGCTGGAGCCCGCGTCCGTTCTCCGAGGCATTGATCGCGCTGTACGCGCTTCTGGTGCGTGCGACCGATCGACCGCATCTCGCGCTGGTTCTGGGTGTCTTCTGGGCCGCGGCGCTCGTCGCCCTCTTGCCGGCATTGTCCGGCGCGCGCGGCGTCGCGCGCCTGTATCGGCTGCTTGGCGCGCTGTCACTCCTGTGCGTCGTGATCCTCGGCCGCGACGTGGGGAGCGTCTTCTACTGGCCGTTCGGCGCTGTCGCCTATGCACCGGTCGTCGTGATCGGCATGGCATTGCTGTTCCACTCTGCGGCAACTCCGGCACCGAGACGGAGCGCGCGCACGGTGATCGGCGCATCGCTGATCGCCGTCGCCTGGGCGTCGGAAGTGGGTGCGATGCTGGTCATCGTGTACACCAGCGTGTCCGTGCTCTGGCTGGTGTGGCGACGGGAGCGCATCGGGCTCGCGATCTGGCTGCCGCTGTTCGCCGCAGGCACGCTGATCGCCGGACTGGTGCTGGGGACGCGGGGCGGCATGCCGATGCTGCCGGACGGGAACGCCGCCCGGTACCATCACCCGATGGCGAGCGTGCTCGCCGCGGCACAACGACTCCTTCCGGAACTTCTGTCCTTCGATGGCCGCCATTTCGACGGGCGTGCTCTGCTCGTCGGCACTCTGGTCAAGCTCGCTTTCTTCATTGGCATCCAAGGATGCTGGATGTCCACGGATCCGGCGCTTCGCGACGCGCGTGCGCGGCTGCCGGTGCTGGCGCTCTCGCTGCCGCTGACCTGCTTCGCAATCCTGACCGCCAGCTACTATGAGTTCGGCACGGATTGTTGCGACCGGCACGCTTTCATACGCCAGGCCTTCTGGTTCATGACCATCGCAGCGCTCGCGATCTGGACCGCGCCCGCGGCTGCGCCGGATCGCGGCTGGCGCAGCGTGGTCACTCCCGTCGCCCTGCTGTTCGCGGTGGGGTTGATGTTGGCGCCACGCGTACCCGATCTGTGGCGCGACTATGCGGCCTACCGGGAACCGATGATCGCCCGCGCATTGACGTGGCAGTCGGGCCGATCGCCCGGGCCGACGATGACGCTGTTTCAGCCTCCGAGCGACAGGCTCTATGTCAACCAGATCCCCGACCATCCGGACGGCTGCGCCGAGGGATGGTGGGTCGACAGCATCCGCCGCTTCTTCCCGGGGAAGACCTGCATCCGCGTCGTGTCCGGCGCGGATCTGCCGAAGCCCTGATCCCGGTCAGCCGGGCGCCTGTCACCACATCGTCTGGCGCGCGCGCTCCGGCCAGGCGGCGTCGTAGCTCTCACCGTCGATCTCGGCGCGGCTCAGCTCCTGCAGGATCGCGCCGGGCGTCGGCATCGTCCCAGGCTCCACCTGCCGCGCCGGATCCCAGAGCCCCGCACGCACGATCGCCCGCGCGCACTGGAAGTAGACGCTCTCAACCTCGATCACCAGCACGGTCCGCGGGGCCTTGCCCTCGACCGCGAAACTCTCCCGCAGTGCGGCGTCGTCGGTCAGCCAGCCGCGCCCATTCACCCGCAGCGTGGTGCCGAGACCGGGGATCAGGAACAGCAGCGCGACCCGCGGATCCCGCACCACGTTGCGCAGGCTGTCGATGCGGTTGTTGCCGCGCCGGTCGGGCATCAGCAGCGTGCGTGCGTCATGCACGCGCACGAAGCCCGGCTGGTCGCCGCGCGGCGAGCAGTCGAGCCCTTCCGGTCCGCTGGTGGCGAGGGTCGCGAACGGGGACGCCTCGATCAGCCGCCGGTAGGCCGGGATCAGCACCGGCACCTCCTTCGCCGTCGAGGCCAGGTTCGGCGCCGGGCTGTACAGCGCCTCGAGCTCGGCGAGGCTCTCGATGCGGCGAACTCCGTCCATGATCGCTCCTTTGCGGCGGCGGTGGACTGCGTCTCCGTCAGCCCCGCACGTTCGGATCGCTCGTCAGCGCAGGGGCTGGCCCGAACGGTCGGGGATGGTGAGCAGCGCGACGAGGGAGACCGCGCCCAGCGCCATCAGGTAGTAGGCGGGTCCATAGGTCAGGTGCGACTCGCTGACCAGATAGACCGCGATCATGGGCGAGGTGCCGCCCAGCAGCGCGAAGGCGGTGTTGTAGCTGAGGGAGAGCGCGGTGCAGCGGGTGCGGCCGCGATAGAGCTCCACCAGCATCGCCTCCATCGGCCCGCCCCAGGCGGCGATCAGCACCGCGAACAAGGCCTGTCCCGCCAGCACGACCAACGGGTCGTGATGGGTGAGCAGCCAGAACAGCGGGATGGCCAGTCCGATCGTGCCGAGGACGGAGGCGAGCATCACCGGCTTGCGGCCGATCCGGTCGGACAGCCAGCCGGCCAGCGGTGTCAGCGCGACCAGCAGGATCATGCAGATCGTGTTGACCTGCAGCGCGCGCTCGACCGGGATGCCGTCGACCTGGTGCATCATCGTCACCAGGTAGATGAACACCAGATAGAAGGTCGCGGCGAAGGATGCGCAGGCGGCCATGCCGCGCAGGATGTCGCGCCAATCCACTTCCAGCGCCTCGATCAGCGGCAGCCGCCCGCTGGGCTGGCCGGCGCCGGGGCCCTCGTCCTGCATGACGGCGCGCAGCACGAAAGCGGCGCCGCCCAGCAGGATCCCGAGCAGGAACGGGATGCGCCAGCCCCAGTCCTGCAGCTCCGCCGGGCTGAGCAGCCAGCTTGCGATCGCGCCCACGCCGGAGCCGACCAGGATGCCGGTGGTCGCGCCGAACGAGGCGAAGCTGCCGAGGAAGCCGCGCCGGCGCGGGGGAGCGCGCTCTACGAGGAAGATGATGGAGGCCGAGAACTCCCCGCCGACCGACAGGCCCTGCAGAAGGCGGAGCAGGATCAGCAGCAGCGGCGCGAGCGCCCCCACCGTGGCATAGGTCGGCAACAGCCCGATCGCGGTGGTCGAGAGGGTCATCAGTCCCGCCGAGGTCACCAGCGCCTGCTTGCGGCCGAATCGGTCGCCGACATGGCCGAACAGCGCGCCGCCGATCGGCCGCATCAGGAACGCGGCGGCGAACACCCCGAAGGCGGAGGCGAGCGAGACGACACCATTGGTCGACGGGAAGAAGTTCTTCGCGAAGATCGAGGCGAAATAGCCGTAGGCCGCGAAGTCATACCATTCGAGCACGTTGCCGATCGCACCGGCCACGATCTGGCGTGCCGAGGCGATGCCCGTGTCATGCGAACGGGCGATCGGTGGTCGCTGGGCGGCGAGGGTCGCGGCGTCGGGCGGCATGTGCATGAACCCCTGTTTCCCTGGGGCCATACCGCACAATTCCGCTCGCGTTCCAGTCTGGCGAGAGGATCAGTCGCTGAGCGGGGCCGTGCCCTGATGCGCCTTCATCCAGTCCAGGATCGGCTGCCACGGACCATACCGGTGCTGTTCGGGGGTGAACGGGCCGACGAAGGGCGGATAGGCGGCATCGACCGGCTTCTTGCTGCGATCCGGGAAGTCGTTCTCCAGCAGGCCCTTGTGCGGGCGGGGCTGGTCGTTGACGAAGGCCATGACGTCGAACGCGTCGTGGTCGGAGAGGGTGGGCGACTGCCACGTCGTGCCGAACGGCATGTTCGCGTGGGCGAACCGCGCGGCCGTGATCGTGCGCGCCATGCCGGCGCCGTCGTTGTAGCTCTCGGGTCCCCAGAGCGGCGGGAACTGGTAGCGCTTGCCCTGCTCCGCCGCATCGGCCGCGTCGAGCCGCTGGCCCTGGCCGTCGGCGCCGTGGCAGGCCGCGCAGACCTCATTGTAGACCTTGCGGCCGTGGATCGGATCGGCCGCGCGGTCCGGCAGCGGCAGCGGCGGCACGCTGCGGCCCACCAACGGCTTGCCGACCGTCTCGGGCGCGCTGACGAAGCGGATGTAGGTCAGCATCGCGTTCATCTCCGGTCCGCCCACCGGCAGCGCGCGGCCGTTCATGCTGCGCTCCATGCAGCCGTTGATGCGCTCCTCCAGCGTGCGGACCTCGTTCTCCCGGCCGATGTATTGCGGGAACAGGCCCCAGATGCCGGCCAGCGGCAGCCCGAACTGCTGGGTGCCGGCCTGCAGGTGGCAGGATTGGCAGGTCAGCCCGTTGCCGGTGTAGCGCATCGCCGGGTCATGGGCGTCCGGGCCGATCAGCGACGTGGTCCTGGTGATCAGGTCGCGGCCGTAGCGCACCGTGCGGCCGAACGGCGTGTCGGGCAGGCTGTCGGGATCGGGGATGTTCCAGTCCGCGGCCGCGGCCGCGGAGGAAGCCTGGCCGGCGGCGGCGGCTGCCGCCGGCGCGGACGGTCCCGGTGCCGGAGATGCGGCGGGTGCCGGTGCGGGAAGGGCGGCAGCGAGGACCAGGAGCGCCGCGGTGGCGGCG
>MKTV01000032.1:74711-160276 GCA_001898425.1 Rhodospirillales bacterium 69-11 | reverse complement strand
CGTTCCGCTTGTCGGGCCTGGCGGTCGCGGTACCCGCACGGGCGACCCCGGCCCCGGCCACCGCCACGGCCAGGGCCACGGCTCGCGTCGGGGCAGCGGGCGCCCGCGCGAACGGCAGCAGCAGCGATGCCTCTGGCGGCGCGGTCAGGCGGCGCCGACATACCCCTCGGCAGCGTCGCGTGCGCGGTCGGCGGCGGCGCGTCCGGCCGGATCGCCGTAGCCGGCGCCGCCGCCCATCGCGAGCGTCACCACGTCGCCCTTGCGCAGCGGCACCTTGTCCTTCGACTTCAGCCGAATCGTCTCGTTGCCACGCTGGATCTCGCAGTAGCCGGTGCTGCCGGGTTCGCCGCCGAACAGGCCCTGCGGTCGCGTGTGGAACCGGTCGCTGTAGAGCGCGATCTGCACGTCGTCCTGCAGGATCTCGAAGCGGCGGAGGAAGCCCAGGCCGCCGCGATGCGCGCCATCCCCGCCGCTATCCGGCCGCAGCCGGTATTCGAGCACGCGGAAGAAGCCGAAATCCTGGTCCAGCGCCTCGACCGGCGTGTTCGAGCAGTTGGAGAGCGGTCCGTCCACCGCGTCGCACCCGTCGGACTGCGCCGTGGCGCCATAGCCGCCGCCATAGATCTCGAGATAGACGCTCCAGCCGTCGTCCTCGAGATGGGACAGCACGCCGACGGTCGTCGTGTCGAAGCCGGGCGCCACCACGCGGTCGGGCACCGCCTGGGACAGCGCCTTCATCGTCGCGTTCCAGGCGCGGAAGCACGCCTCCATCCGCGCCCGCACCGGCGCCGGGTGGCGCGGGTTGAGCAGCGAGCCATGTGGCGCGCTGATGGCGATCGGGCGCGCCGCACCGGCGTTGAACGGGATGTCGGGGCTGGTGAGCGCGGCCTTCACCGCCGACAGCGCGGCCGAGATCGTGGAGGCGAAGGGCGCGTTCAGGTTGGAGGCGACTTGTGGGGCAGTGCCCGTGAAGTCGATCGCGATCTGGTCGCCCCTGACGGTCAGCGTGGCGCGGACAGGCAGCGGCGCGTCGCCGATGCCGTCGTCGTCCACCCAGTCCTCCCCCTGATACGTGCCGTCCGGAACCTGCACGATGGCGGCGCGCATGCGGGCTTCCGAGTAGTCCTGCAGCGCGGCCATCACCGCGGTGAGCTTCTCCACCCCGTAGCGCGCCGCGAGTTCCTGCAGCCGCACGGCGCCGATCGCGTTCGCTGCCATCTGCGCGTCGAAATCGCCCATGGTCTGGTGCGGCACGCGGACGTTGGCGCGCAGCAGCCGCTCGAAGTTCCCGCCATGCCAGTCGCGCCGCATGTTCCACTTCATGGGCGGGATGATCAGGCCCTCGGCGTAGACGTCGGCGGCGAGCGGGTTCAGGCCGGGGCTGCCCCCGCCGAGGTCCAGATGGTGCGCGACGGAGGCGGCGAAGCCGATCACGCGGCCGTCCACGAAGATCGGGTGGAACAGGAACACGTCCTGCAGGTGCTGGCCGCCGGAATACGGGTCGTTGATGGCGAAGAAATCGCCCTCCTCCAGCGTCTCGACCGGGTAGAGCCGCGCGCAGGGCTGGAAGATGTGGCCGATGGTGCCGAGCTGCATGGGGATGAGTTCGGCCTGGGCAACGGTGTTGCCGTGAGCGTCGAGCAGCGCGGCGGATCCGTCGCGCGCCTCCCGCAGGACGGTCGAGTAGGCGGAGCGCACGAGCTTGGCGCCCATCTCACGCGCGGCGGCGATCAGCGCCTGGCTGATGATGGCGTAGTCGACGGAATCGAGCGTCATGCGGCGGTCCTCTGCATCAGCAGGTTGCCTTGGGCGTCGCGGCGCGCGGTCCAGTGCGGCGGCACCCATGTCGACGAGCTGTACCCCTCGATCAGCGCCGGCCCCTGGACCTGGGTGTCCTGGGTCAGGCGCGAGGCATCGAGCAGGTGGGCCCTGACGGTTCCGCCGGCCAGCCGCACCGGGACGCTTTCGGGCTGCGCGATGGTGATCGGGCGTTCGTGGAAGGCGGGCAGCGCCTCGAGCCGGCGCAGCACGCCGAAGCGCAGGCCGACGATCTCGATCGCGCGGCCGGGCTCGCCGCCATGGAAGTAGACCCGGCGATGCGCGGCGGCGAACCGATCGGCCAGGTCGGCCGTGGTAAGCCGCGGCAGGTCGGCGGGATCGAGATCGACCGAGATCTCGAACGCCTGGCCCACGAAGCGCATTTCGGCGGCCAGGGTGAAGGCGAGCGCGCCGTCGAGGCCGAGGCTGCGGAACTCCGCGACCGCTTCGGCCTGGAACGTGGCGAAGGCGTCGCGCAGCATCGCCGGCGCATCGGCGTCGAGCCGCGTGCGGCGCGTCACCCCGGCGACGCGCAGGAAATCGGCCGAGAGCAGGCCGAGGGCGGAGACCACGCCGGGATTGGGCGGCACGAGGATTTCGCGCACGCCCAGCTCCTCCGCGATCTCGGCGGCGAGCAGCGGACCCGCGCCGCCGAACGGCAGCAGCACGTAGTCGCGCGGATCGCGCCCGCGTTCGGTCGAGACGAGCTGGATGGCGCGGACGATGTTGGCGACCGCGAGACGGATCGCGGCGGCCGCGGCGCCGGGGATGTCGGTGCCGAGACGCGCCGCCACGGTCTGGAACGCCGCATGGGCGCGATCGGTGTCGAGCGCCATGGTGCCGCCCAGGAACGCCTCCGGCCGGATGGTGCCGCGCACGACATGCGCGTCGGTCACGGTGGGCTCCGTTCCGCCGCGGCCGTAGCAGGCGGGACCCGGCATGGCGCCGGCGCTGCGCGGACCGACGCGCAGCATGCCGCCATCGTCGATCCAGACCAGGCTGCCGCCGCCGGCGCCCACCGAGACGATGTCGAGCACGGGGGTGCGGATCGGCAGCCCGTCGATCTCGGTCTCGGGCGACAGCGACGGCTCGCCGCTCATCACCAGGCTGACATCGGTGGACGTGCCGCCCATGTCGAAGGTGATCAGGTCGCCACGGCCGGAGCGCCCGGCCTGGCGGATCGCGCCGACCACGCCTGCTGCGGGACCGCTGAACAGCGCGGTGATCGCGGTCTGACGCATCGCGACCGCGGGCAGGCGGCCGCCATTCGACTGCATGACGCTGAAATGGCCGCGGAACCCGGCCTCGGCGAGCGTCGCCTCGAACCGGTCGAGATAGCGGTCGATCACCGGCTGGACGTAGGCCGACAGCACCGTGGTCGAGGCGCGCTCGAACTCGCGGAACTCGCTCGCCACGCGATGCGAGCAGGCGATGCGCAGGTCGGGCAGGGCCGCCGCGATCGCGGCCTCGAGCGCGCGTTCGTGCCGCGGGTCGGCATAGGCCGAGAGCAGGCAGATCGCGACCGCGTCGTAGCCGCCGGCGGCGAGGGCGGGCAGCAGCTCACGCTGCACCGCTCCCTCGTCCAGCGGGTGGACGACGCGCCCCGCGCCGTCGATGCGTTCGGCGACCTCGAAGCAGTCGCGGCGCGCAATCGGCGGTTCGGGCTTGCGGTAGCGCAGGTCGTAGATGTTGCGCCGGTCGTGGCGCTGCAGGAACAGGACGTCGCGGAAGCCGGCCGTCGTGACGAAGGCGATGCGGGCGCCCTTGCGCTCCAGGATGGCGTTGGTGGCGACGGTGGAGCCGTGTACCAGGTCGGTGACCGCGGCGGCCTGGATGCCGCCCGCGCCGAGGGCCGCATAGGCACCGATATCGGGACTGTGCGGGGTGCTGGGGACCTTGGCGACCTCGACCCGGGTGCCGTCGACCGCGACCAGATCGGTGAACGTGCCGCCCACCTCGATGCCGACCCGCATGCGTTCTCCCCCGTTGTCCGGGAGGATCATCGACCGGGGAGGTGCGAGGAGCAAGGCGCCTGCGAGCAGCTTGCATGGATGTCGGAGGTGACGGCCCGCGCTGCCATGCCAGGGGGGCGACCGCCTACGCCCGTCCGTCCAGCAGGTCGGTGATCGCCGCCAGCTTGGCGTGATGCACCTCGAGCGGCAGCGCGTCGATCGTGTGCCCCTGCCGTTGCAGCACCCCGTCCACCCCCGGCCCGTCGCGCACCATGGTCTCGAGCACGTGCCGGTCCAGCGCCGGGTCGAGGCTCGCTCGGAGGCCCGGCGCCCAGTCGGGGCGTAGCAGGGCCAGGGCGGCGAGCAGCGCCCAGCATCCCCAATGCGACACGCCGGCCAGCACGAGGTAGTCGGCGGGCGTGACGCAGGCGATCAGCTCCCCTTCCGCCACGTGCTGCGTCACCAGCGCGCGGGGCAGGGCGCCCAGGCCGATCTCGTTGCCGCCGTCGCCGATCGCGACCGTCCGCCAGGGGCCGGCCAGGAACAGCTCGTC
Source organism: Rhodospirillales bacterium 69-11 (assembly GCA_001898425.1). Lineage (GTDB taxonomy): Bacteria > Pseudomonadota > Alphaproteobacteria > Acetobacterales > Acetobacteraceae > Rhodopila. Next base: position 155,953 of record MKTV01000032.1, on the reverse strand, counting down.
GAGCGCGGCGGTGTGGGGGCTGATATCGATGCCCCGCATGTTGCGGGGCGGTCCACCGGCCGAACGGCCGCAGCGTTCGACCGACACGACCCAGCCGATCTCCGCCTCGCGCCAGGCTGCGATCGCGTCGGCGACCGGGGCGTCCACCGCGACGACGTCCAGCGGGATGTCGGCCTGCGCCCCGCGCAGGGCGGCGGCGCAGCCATCCGCACAGGGCGTGTCGGTCAGCAGCCGGCAGGCGACGCCCGCCCGGGCAAGGCCTGCCGCCAGCAGGGCGGTGCCGACCGGGCCGTCGGTCTCGGCGGCCGGCGGATCGCCCAGGGGCACGAAGAATCCGGTGAGGAGGCCGATGCGGGGAGCGGGATCGGCGGCGAGGGCTGCCGCGGTGCGGCGAAGCCCGCCTTTCGTCGCGCCGAACAGGGCGCCGACGTTGCGGCCCACGTCCTGGTGGATCAGCGCTTCGATCCGGTCGATCCGGTCGTCGCTGGGGGTGGGCGGGGCGGGCAGGGGCATGCGGGCGGGACGATGCAAGCCCTGCGCCTCCGCGGCAAGCCCGCTGCCCGGCGGCGGCACCGATCACTCGCGGCGGTGCGCGCGCGGGAGGTGGTCGCCTTCAGTCGCACGCACGTACGGGCAGGAGCCGCGTGCGCCGGCGGCCCTGGCCGGGTGACCGCTACAGCGCGGCGAGGCGGCTGTTGCGCAGGTCGGTGATCAGCATGCAGCCGGGCGCGTGGGTGATGCAGAAGGGTGGCTTCGCCTCCGCGATCACCGATTGGGGCGTGACGCCGCAGGCCCAGAACACGGGCAGCTCGTCCGCCGCGACCGGCACCGGCTCGCCGTAGTCGGGCTTGCCCAGGTCGCCGATGCCGATCATCTCGGGCAGTCCGATATGCACCGGCGCCCCATGCACCGACGGAAAGCGCGAGGTGATCTGCACCGCTCGGATTGCATCCGCCGGCTTCATCGGCCGCATCGAGACGACCATCGGCCCATGGAACACGCCCGCCGGCACGCAGGCGATGTTGGTGCGGTACATCGGCACGTTGCTGTTGCAACTGATGTGGCGGATCTCGATCCCGTCCTCGATCAGCGCCTCCTCGAAGGAGAAGGAGCAGCCGATCGCGAAGGTGACCAGATCGTCCTGCCAGACGTGGCTGACATCGGTCGGCTCCTCGACCATCACGCCGTCACGCCAGACGCGGTAGCGCGGCACGTCGGTACGGATGTCGAGATCGGCGCCCAGGGTCGGCAGCCGCGGGTCACCCGGCTCCGAGACCGCCAGCACGGGGCAGGGCCGGGGATTGGCGGTCGCGAACCGCAGGAAGTCGTTGGCATAGGCGCGGGGCAGGATCGCGAGATTGGCCTGCACGTTGCCGGGGGCGAGGCCGGCGGTCGGGCCCGCATAGGCCCCGCTGCGGATCCGCCGGCGCTGCTCCGCCCCGGCCATCCCGGCAAGCCCGGTCATTCCGTCCATGCTGCCCTCCGCTGATTGCGGCGGCCACGATACCAGCGTGACGCGGCAGGGTCAGCCCCCGGACGCATCGGGGCCGCACGGAGATCGCTCCGCGCGGCCCCGGCGTCTCAGGGCTGCTCGTTGGTGAAGATGATCGTGCCGGACGCGGCGAACATCCCGCCCACGCCATGGCAGACCGAGATCTTCGCGTTCGGCACCTGCGCCGGCGCGATGCCGCGCATCTGCCGCACGCTCTCCTGCAGCGCGTACATGCCGTACATGCCGGAGTGCATGTAGGACAGGCCGCCGCCATTGGTGTTCATCGGCAGCTTGCCGCCCGGCGCCGTGTTGCGCGCGGCGATAAAGGGCGCGCCCTCGCCGCGGCCGACGAAGCCCAGATCCTCGAGCCCGTAGATCGGCAGATGCGCGAAGGCATCGTAGATCATCAGGTGGTCGACGTCCTTGTGGGTGATCCCCGCCTCCTTGAACGCGGTCGGGCCGGCGACGCGGAACGCGCGGGAGGAGGTGAAGTCCTCCATCTGGCTCACCATCGGCGTCTCGACGCTCTCGCCGGTGCCCAGGATGTAGACCGGCTTTTGCGGGAAGTCCTTGGCGCGGTCGGCCGAGGTCAGGATCAGCGCGCCGCCGCCATCGGTCACCAGGCAGCACATCAGCAGCCGGAACGGGTAGGCGATCATCCGGCTGTTGAGCACGTCCTCGGTGGTGATCGGGTTGCGGAACGTGGCGCGCGGGTTCATCCCGGCCCATTCGCGCTGCACCACTGCGACCTGCGCGATCTGCTCCTCGGTCACGCCATAGGTCTTCATGTAGCGCAGCACGGGGATGGTGAAGAGGCTGGGCGGGCCCATCGGACCGAAGGGCTGCTCGAACTGCCCGTTCAGCGACTGCGGATGGATCGAGCGCGGCGGGTTGCCGACCCGCGACTTTCCGCTTTCGCCATGCGTCACCAGGATGGTCTTGGCGAGGCCGGCCTCGATCGCCGCCGCGGCGTGGCGGACATGGATCATGAAGGAGCAGCCGCCGACCGAGGTGCCGTCCACCCAGGTGGGCGTGATGCCCAGATATTGCGCGAGCTGCACCGGCGTCTCGACCGCGGTCGCGATGCCGTCGATGTCCTTGGGGCCCAGGCCGCAATCGGCCATGGCGTTGAGCGCCGCATCCGCGTGGAGCTGGATCTGCGACATGTCGGGCACGACGCCCAGCTTGGTGGTCTCGGCGGCGCCGACGACGGCTACGGTGTTGTGGGGCATCGGATCAGCCTTTCGCCGGACGGAAGAAGGGCAGGATGATCGTGTCGTTCTGCGCCTCGAACACGACCTCGACCGGCATGTCGAGCTGCAGCGCCTCGGGCGTCTGCTCGCATTCGACGATGTTGGTCATCATGCGCGGCCCTTCGTCGAGCTGTACGACCGCGATCGCGTAGGGCGGCTTGAAGCCCGGCACCGGGCGATGGTGGATGACGTAGCTGTAGAGCACCGCCTTGCCGCTCGCCTTGAACACGCTGACCTTGCGGGACGCGCAGGCCGGGCAGAACGGCCGCGGCGGGAAGTAGACCTTCGCGCAGTCGTCGCAGCGCTGCAGGCGGAGCTCGCCGGCCTTCGTGCCCTCCCAGAAATGCTGCGTTTCGGGCGTCGGTTGCGGCAGCGCGCGACCTGGCTCTGGCATGATGTTTCCTCCATGACGAGATGACGGGCCACGGACACGGCGGTCGCACCCCGGAGCGGGGCCGGCCGTCGCGTCGGCCGAGCGGTTCGGCGCGCGCGGGTCCCGAGGGGACGTTAGGTCACGGCCAACGAGGCGGCAACCGCGGCTCGGTCGGGCTCGTGTCCCCCTGCTCTGCACACGAACGCGTGCACTCTGGAGGGCGGTGAAAGCATTACCTGACGGGGCGGCGGTATTGATCGGCATCAAACCGATACGCTATCAGGATCGGGCGCGACGCATTTGCAACCCGAGCTTCGGAAGGCGGAACTGGTCGAATGAACGATGGGGTCGCCGTATCGTCCGCGTCATCACGGATCCTCGATGCGGCGGCTTTGCGGGAGGCAGCGATCTTCCGGGACCTGCCCAGCGTCGTTCTGATGGACCTGATCGGGATCGGCGAGATGCGCCTGGTCCGTGAGCAGGAAGTCCTGTGCCGCCAGGGCGAGTTCGCCGACCGGCTTCACGTGCTGCTGGAGGGACAGGTCGCCCTGTCGAACACCGCCCCGAACGGGGTCAGCGCCGTCGTGGAGGTCATCCGCCCGGGCGGCCATTTCGTGCTCGCTACCGTCCTCGCGAAGCTGCCCTACCTGCTGAACGCGCAGGCGGTGACGCCGTCGCGGCTCGCGGTGTTCCCGGCGGCGCCGCTGCTGGCGCTGGTGCAGCGCGCGCCCGATCTCGCCGCGGCGCTCATGCGGGCGGAGGCGCAGGATTTCCGCGCCCTCGTCCGCCAGGTCTGCGACCTCAAGCTCCGCACCACTGCCCAGCGGCTGGGGTGCTACCTGCTGTCGCTCTCGCGTGAGCCGGCGGGCAATACTGCCAATTTGCGCCTGCCGTTCGACAAGCGTCTGCTGGCCGCGCGGCTGGGCTGCCGGCAGGAGAACCTCTCCCGTGCCTTCGCCGCGCTGCGCAGCTTCGGCGTGGAGACGCATGGCGCCCGCGTGGTCCTGCACGACATCGCGCGCCTGCGCGATTATGCCGAACCCGACGACCTGGAAGATGGCGAGTTCGCCTGAGGTTCGGCGCTTGGTGGGACGCCTGGGGGGCACCTGAGTGGGGCGCCCGAGCGGGATCTCGGGGCGCCATTCCCGATCGAGACCCGATTTCCGCCGGCGGGCGGGTAGCCGAAGCTCTACTGATCAGTATAATCGCGCCGCTTAAACCGGCACCGATCAGGGCCCCACAGGGGCACGAGGGGGGAGCGACGCATGAGTTTGAAGGGCAAGGCATACATCATGGGGGCGTGGGAACATCCCACGCGTAAGGCGACCGACAAATCCGTCGCCCTGCTCCACGCGGAGTGCGCGAAGGGCGCGCTCGAGGATGCCGGTCTCACCAAGAACGACGTGGACGGGTATTTCTGCGCCGGCGACGCGCCCGGCGCGCTCGGCCCGCTGTCGATGGTCGACTACCTGAACCTGAAGTGCCGGCACGTGGACTCGACCGATGTCGGCGGGTCGTCCTACCAGGTCGCGGTCGGCCACGCGCTGGAGGCGATCGCCGCGGGCCGCTGCTCCGTCGCGCTGATCACCCTGGCGGGGCGCCCGCGCAGCGAGGGCATGGCGACCGGCACCGCGCCGCGCGCCGGCAATCCCTCGGCGCCGGACATGCAGTTCGAGTATCCGTACGGCCCGACCGTCGTGAACCAGTATGCGATGTGCGCCGCGCGCCACATGCATGAGTACGGCACGACGTCCGAGCAGCTGGCGTGGATCAAGGTTGCGGCGTCGCATCACGCGCAGCACAACCCGCATGCCATGCTGCGCGACGTGGTGACGGTCGAGGACGTGGTGAACTCGCCGATGGTCGCCTCGCCGCTGCACCGGCTGGATTGCTGCGTCATCTCCGATGGCGGCGGCGCGCTGGTGGTCACCAGCCCCGAGGTCGCCAAGAGCCTCAAGCGTCCGAAGGTGAAGGTGATCGGCGTCGGCGAGTCGCCGAAGCACCAGATGGGCGGCGAGGTCGACCTGACCTACACCGCGGCGCGCTGGTCGGGCCCGCCGGCCTGGGAGATGGCGGGCATCAAGCCGTCCGACATCAAGTACGCCTCGATCTACGACAGCTTCACGATCACCGTGCTGATGCAGCTCGAGGATCTGGGCTTCTGCGAGAAGGGCCAGGGCGGCAAGTTCGTCATGGACGGCAACCTGATCTCGGGCGTTGGCAAGCTGCCGTTCAACACCGATGGCGGCGGACTCTGCTCCAACCACCCCGCCAACCGCGGCGGCATCACGAAGATCATCGAAGCGGTGCGCCAGTTGCGCGGTGAAGCAAACCCGGCCGTGCAGGTGAAGAACTGCGACCTCGCCATGGCGCACGGGACCGGCGGCTCGCTGGGCACCCGTCACTGCGGCAGCACCGTCATCCTGGAGCGGGAGTAATCACCGATGGCTGACCGCAAGATCCCGTTCATTGGGGCCCCCGAGACCAACCCCGAGACCAAGCCGTTCTTCGACGGCACCGCCGCGGGCAAGTTCCTGATCCGCCGCTGCACCGCCTGCAAGAAGGCGCACTGGTATCCGCGCAGCCTGTGCCCGTTCTGCTTCGGCGACTGCGCCTGGGAAGAGGCGTCGGGCGACGGCACGATCTACTCGATGAGCGTCATGAAGCGCGCCGAGACGCCGTACGCGATCGCCTATGTGCAGCTCGCGGAAGGTCCGTCGATGCTGACCAACATCTTCACCGACAACCTCGATTCGCTGAAGATCGGGCAGAAGGTGAAGGTGAAGCTGGTGCCGACCGAGGGCGGCCCGCCGCTGCCCGTGTTCACGCCGGCCTGACGACCCTGGCGGACCGGATCGGGGCCCGTGCCCTGGTCCGGTCCTGCCGACCTCGCGCCCGCCCCGGTCCGGCCTTGCCGACCTTCCGCCCGCCCGCATGACGCCCTTCGGCGCGCGGCTTCGGGCGCTTCGCGCGGCGCGCGGCATCACCCTGAAGCAGCTTGCGGCCGAACTTCAGGTCTCGTCCGCCTATCTTTCCGCGCTGGAACACGGCAAGCGCGGCACGCCGAGTGCCGGGCTGGTGCACCAGGTCAACGAGTTCTTCGGTCTGATCTGGGACGACGCGGAGGATCTGAACCGCCTGGCACGCCTGTCCAATCCACGCGTGGTGGTGGACACGGCCGGGCTGACACCCGAGCAGACGGCGCTTGCGAACCGGCTGGCGCAGGCGATCCACCGGCTGCCGCCCGAGACGATCGCCGCGCTGCACGCGCTGCTGGACGCGACGGGCGCTGGGCCCAAGCCGCGCCTGCGGCGCCCGGCGCGCAAGGGGCCGTAGCGCACCGCTGGGCGTTGCGCGACCCAGTCCCCCGCCCTCCGCGCGACGGGGCGCGCGCGCAACTTGGTCCCACGCCCTTCGCGCGACGTGGCCCTCGCGCCGCGTGCCAAGCCTTCGGCCGCTCGCTCAGGCGGCGACCCGCAGCATGTCGTCCAGCTTGCCGACCAGATAATCCAGGTCCGCGGAATCGAGCGTCTCGAGCTGGCTGAGCACGCGGGCGATCACCCGCGCGCGGTAGCGTTCCAGATCCCGCGGTTCACCGTCGAAGGTCGTGCTCTGCACGGTGTCGACCGCGGCGCGGAACACCGGGAACAGTCCCGGCGGCAGGCCAGCGCGGCTATAGAGGGCGGGAAGGCCCTGCCGCCCACCGTCATGGATCAGCATCTGCGCGTTGGCGGGCGGCACGCCGGCTAGTTCGGCCAGCGCCGCTTCGAAGAAGGCAATGTCGCCGGTGCAGATCGCCCGCAGGATCAGCGAGGGCGTCAGGCGCCCGTTGCGGTGCATCTGCAGCAGCAGGCGGCGCAGATCCGGTTCGGTCACGCCGCGTCCGAGTTGCAGGATCGCGCGTTCGCGCGCGCGAAGGACGATGTCGGACGCGACTTGCGCCGGAAGCGCGTGGAACTCGACCAGGTGCTGGCGAAGCTCGTCCGACACGATGGTGGCGAGCCGCTCCGCCACCGCCACCGGCAGCGTGCTGCGCTCGACCATGCCGCTCATGACCGCATCGCTCGCGGCGAACCGGTCCACGGCGCGGTTCAGGCTGCGTTCGTTGATCGCGGCCCCGTCGTTGCGCATCAGGGTGGCGACCGCGCGCTCGTCGGCGATGGTGATCAGCGCCTCCGCCACCGCCTCCGACACGGTGGGGCGGCCGGCGACGGCGCTCTGCTTCGCGCTCGACCCGCTGCCGACGATCTCGACCAGATCCTCGTCGGTGAGCACGAGCGATCGCGCCAGGATGGGCAGGGCGACGGCCTCGACGTCGCGGGCAAGGCGCTGGGCGACGTCCCGGGGGAGCAGCGGACAGGTCTGCAAATTGCTCGCCAGGGCGGCGCGAACCGTCACCTCCACATCCCGGGCGAGGATGCGCACGATGTCCTGTGCCAGCTTCAGCTCCGCCTCGGAGAGCTGCGCCTGCGTCAGGTCCTCCGCCAGCTTGCCGGCGAGTTCGATCCGCGCGGGCGGCAGCGGTGCGGCGAGAAGGCGATCGACGTCGTCACGCGACAGCGTGGGTGGCATGACCGGGGTCCCAGCATTCAGTCCCCGCATTGTGGCGGCGAGGACTGAACGAGAGGTTAAGACCGGCCCACGGTCTCCGCCTGGCGCGGCGCATCGCTGCGACGGCGCTGTCCCGGCCGCGCCTCCGGCGTGATGCCGAACTGCAGCAGGTAGGGGCGGAACTTCTCGGTCTCCGCTTCGGCGCTGAGCCCGTGATCCTCGAAATGGTAGTCGCGCGGGCCGTACCCGCCATTCGGCTTCTCGGCGACGTAGCGCTGGATGCCGGACGCGGCCGATCCCGGCAGCGTCATGCCGAAATGCTGGTAGACGCCTTCGACGGTCGCGAGCGGATCGGAGACGAGGTCCAGGTAATGGACGTGGCAGATCGGCTCCGGCAGGCCGATATCGTCGCCGGCGGCCATCATGCGCCGGGTGCCATCCAGCCAGCGCGCACTCTCCTGCCGGCCGATCGCGACCGGATCGACCGAACGGCTGAACGGGCGGCGCAGCACCTCGGTCAGCTTCGCGACCGACAGCAGCACCTTCACCGGATCGCGATGCACGAAGATGATCCGCGCGTCCGGGTAGACCTGGCGGATCACGTCGAGCGCGAAGACGTGCTCCGGGCATTTCAGCACCCAGCGGCCATTCGGCGCCGCGTGCTGGTGCTGGAGATGCTGCAGGAACCGCTTGTGGAAGCGGAAAGCCGGCAATTGCCGCGTCTCGTCCTCGTCCAGCCAGGCGCGGTAGGACGGGATGTCGTAGTTGGTGTCGAAGCGCAGGCTGCGGAACACGTGCGCGGTGATCTCGCTGCATTCCTGCGGCGAGGCGGCATCCAGCGGGTGCAGCGCGCGGAATTCGGGGGCGAGCCGCTCGAAGCTGCGGAGCTGGCGCTGCACCTGCGCGACCCGACGGGACGGGCTGCCGTTCGGGTAGGGGAAGATGGTCTGCCACACGAGCGGCGCCTGGGTGGCCGGGTCGTGCATCATCAGCCGGTGCAGGAACGTGGTGCCGCTGCGGGGCAGGCCGGTGATGAAGATCGGCCGTTCGATGCGTTCGTGCAGGATGCCCGGGTCCTGCGTCTCCGCCCCGCGGAGGACCAGCAGGTTGGAGAGGAAGCGGGAGACGTCCCATCGCGTGGCGAGCCGGCCCACGACGGTGAGGGCGGATTCGCGCGTACTGGCGTCGAGGAAGCGGCGGAGTGGGTCCAGGAACGGGTCGGTGCCGAAGTCGGAGAGCCCGGTGCGCTTCTGTGCATCGGTGAGCAGGGAAGCAGCATCGAGGGGACGGTTCAGCAGACCAAATCGGCCGGCGACGTCATCGACCATCTGCAGAAGGGACGTGGTGACGGACAAGGCGGGCTCCTACGGATGGCGCCCCCCGTATGTAGGGCCGGATCGCCGTCGTGCAGTGCGGAAACGCCGGCACAGCATAAGGTGATCGGGGATGGGGGTGGCCGATTCCGGGATCATGCCCTGCCGAATGTATCGGGATGATGTCGCGTTGTATCGATGGCGGCAGGGTTGGCAGCGTTCCGACCGCGTGTCGCCCGCGGCCGGGCGGCGTCGGATGAGGCCCCTGCGGCCGCGTGCAGCGAGATCAGGCGGCGTCAGGCGGCGATCGGCTGGACCCGCGCCTCGATTTCCGCCCCGAACTGGGCGGTGGCCACCGCGAGATCATGCGCGGTCTGGAGGCCCAACCAGAATTGCGGGGTCGTGCCGAAGTAGCGGGCGAGGCGGAGGGCGAGGTCGGGGCTCATGCGCCCCTGCTCCGCCACCAGTGGCGCGATCCGGGTCAGCTCCACGCCCAGTGCGCGGGCGAGCTGTTCGGCATCGAGATGCGCCGGCGCCATGTACTCCTCCCGGAGGACCTCGCCAGGATGCATGCGCCGACCGACCCGCGCCATCGCCCTTACCCCATTTTTCGATGCTCGGATCGTGGCGAGGACTCGTGGCAGCAAAATGGCACGTCTCGCCTCATTGTGATGGCGCACCGGTTCGGCGGCGGAGCAGGTAGCGCTGCCGCCCTTCCAGCACGAGTTCGCGGCGCTGGTTGTGCACCGTGCTGCGGAAGCCCAGCACGCCGGTGCTGCGGTTCGGCGTGAGCTCGTCGATCTCCAGCGCGGGATACAGCGTGTCGCCGGCGAAGACGGGCTTGAGGAACCGGCTCGACTGCTCGAGGAAGCCGACGAGCGACTCCTCGACGATATAGGGGAACAGGCCGGCACCCGGCGCGGTCTGCGCGAGCGTCTGCAGGCCGTGGGCGAGCAGATGCGGATAGCCGCGCGCCCGGCAATATTCCACGTCGTAATGCACCGGGTGGGCGTCGCCGCTGGCCGCCTGGAAAGCAAGGAACACCGCCTCCGTCATCGTCCGGCTCGGCAGCAGGAAACGCTCGCCGATCCGGAAGTCGTCGAACCAGCGCTGCTCCTGCACCATGCGGTGCTGCGCGGGATCGAAGTCGCTCATACCGCGCCCGCCGCGTGCAGCCCCGCCACGGCCGCCGGGTCGAAACCGAGTTCCGCGAGGATCGCGTCGGTATGCTGGCCGATGCCGGGGACGTCACCCATCGCCGCCTCCTGGTCGGGGAAGGCGAACGGGGGCAGCAGGGCCCGTACCGGTCCGTTCGGCGTGCCGACCTCGCGCCATTTGTCGCGGGCGGCGAGCTGTTCATGCTCCCACACGTCCTTGGGCTCGTTGAGCCGCCCGTTGGCGATGCCGGCCGCCTCCAGCACGGTCACCACCTCCATGGAGGTCATGGTGGCGAACACGTCCTCGATCAGCGCGGTCAGCACCTCGCGGTTGTCGCGGCGGCCGTTGACGGTGGCGAAGCGCGGGTCGGTGCGGATCTCCGGCTGGTGCAGCACGTTGGTGCAGAAGCTGCTCCACTCGCGGTCGTTCTGGATACCGAAGATCACCTGCCCGTCCTTGGTCCGGTGCGGGCCGTAGGGTGCGATCGCCGGATGCGCGCCGGGGGAACGCGGGGGGGCGGAGCCGGCATAGGCCCAGCGCAGCATCGGCTGGCTCATCCACTCGGCCAGCGCGTCCAGCATGGCGACCTTCACGTTCGCACCCTCGCCGGTCCGCCCGCGCCGCACGAGGGCCGCGAGGATGCCCGACAGCGCGTACATCCCGGTGGCGATATCGGCGATCGAGATCCCGACGCGGGACGGTTGTTCGGGCGAGCCGGTGACGCTGATCAGCCCGGATTCCGCCTGGATCAGCAGGTCATAGGCCTTTTTCTGCGCGAATGGGCCGCTCTCGCCATAGCCGGAGATATCGCACACGACGAGCTTCGGATGCGCGGGCGCCAGGGCGGCATGCGACAGGCCGAGACGCGCGGCGGCGCCGGGGGCGAGGTTCTGCAGCAGCACGTCGGTGCCGGCGAGCAGGCGCTGCAGCACGTCCCCGGCGGCCGGGTGCTTCACGTCGAGCGTGATGCTGCGCTTGCCGCGGTTCAGCCAGACGAAATGGCTGCTCTGACCGTGGACGTAGCTGTCGTAGTTGCGCGCGAAATCACCTTCGGCGCGCTCGATCTTGATGACGTCGGCGCCGAGATCGGCCAAGTGGCGGCTGCACAGTGGCGCCGCGACGGCATGCTCGAGCGAGACGACCCGCATGCCTTCCAAGGGACGCACGGACGGTTCCTCCTTCTGGTGCAGGCAGGAAAGCGCCGCGGGTCGCCGCTGTCAAAGCGGCGCCGGATGCGGGCGCGCGCCGATGCGCCGATCAGGCCGATCGCGCTGCCGGGATGCCTGGCGGTGCGCCGAACGGGCCGGCGAGCGCCGGGGCGCAGGCCAGCATCGGATTTCCGGTCCAGGCGCCGTCGCCGTCCAGGAATCCGCTCAGCGCGGCGCCTGCCTCGGCCAGCAGCACCAGCGCCGCGGCACTGTCCCAGATGTTGATGTGCAGTTCGGCATAGGCATCGCTGCGACCGGCGGCGACGTCGGCGAGCCCGAGCGTGCCCGACCCTCCGTGCCGCACGGCGCAGCCGAGGTCGAGGAAGTGACGCGTGACAGCGAGGAAGGCGTCATTCGGGCGCCGGCGGGACCAGCCGACCTCGACGATCGCCTGGGCGGGGTCGCGGGTGGTGGCGGCGCGGAGCGGCGTGCCGTTCAGGAAGGCGCCGCCGCCCTGGCGTGCGGTGAACGTCTCTCCGAGTGCCGGGGCGACGATCACGCCCAGCAGCGGCGTGCGGTCCTCCATCAGGCCGAGGGAGATGCAGAAGCGATCGCGGCCGCGGGCGAAATTGGCAGTGCCGTCGATCGGATCCACTACCCAGCGCAGCCGGCCGGGCCGGGCTGGGCCGCCTTCCTCGCCGTGGAACCCGTCCGCCGGAAAGGCCGCCGCCAACGCGTCGGAGAGGAAGCGCTCCACCGCGCCATCGGCCTCGGTCAGCCAATCCTGCGGGCCCTTCAGCGTCGCCTGCGCGGCGCCGGGCGGCGGCCGGAGGCGGAGCGCGATGGCGGCGGCCTCGGTGGCGAGACGGCAGGCGGTGTCGAAGCGGGTGTCGAGGGCGGCGGACATGCGGGGGCTTTCGGAGCGAGACGGCGCGGTGCTCAGCGGACGCCGGCGCGCATGAAGCTGGCGACGAACTGGCGCTGGAACAACAGGAAGGCGAGCAGCAGCGGCGCGCTGGTCATCAGCGTGGCGGCGGTGATGATGGACCAGTCGATGCCCTGGTCGGTGGTGGCGAACACGGCGAGCCCGACGGTCAGCGGGCGGGTGGTCACCGAATTGGTGATCACCAGCGGCCAGAGGAAGTTGTTCCAATGGTAACTCACCGAGACCAGCCCGTAGGCGACGTAGGTCGGGCGTGCGAGCGGCACGTAGACGCGCCAGAGGCGCGCCAGCAAGCCGCACCCTTCCAGACGGGCGGCGTCGTCCAACGCCTGGGGAACGGTCATGAAGGTCTGGCGCAGCAGGAAGATGCCGAAGGCGGAGCCGAGATAGGGCAGGGCGATCGCGGTGATCGTGTCCACCAGCCGGAGCTGTGCGAGCGTGCGGTAGTTCTCCACCAGCAGCGCGTCCGGCATGATCATGAGCTGCAGCAGCACGAGGCCGAACAGCAGGTCCCGCCCCACGAACGCCAGCCGCGCGAAGGCGAAGGCGGCAGTGGTGCAGACGACGAACTGTACGACCAGGATCAGCGAGCAGAGCAGGAACGTGTTGAGCAGGTAGCGCCCGAACGGGGCGGCGTGCCAGGCGGCGACGAAATTCGCGAAGGTCAGCGGTGCGTCCGGCGTGAAATGCGTCGCATAGGCGGCCGGGTGGATGGCGGTCCACGCCGCGTAGAGCAGGGGCAGCAGCCAGAGCAGGCCGAGGAGCCAGGCGCCCGCCACCTCGAGCGTGGTCCAGACCGGATGGCGCGTGCCGGCGATCATCGATAATGCACCCGCCGGCCGAACACGCCGAACTGCAGCACGGCGAGGCTGGCGAGGATCGCGAGCAGCACGACCGTCAGCGTGGCGGCGGTGGCCGTGTCCCAGAAGCGGAACCCGGTCTCGTAGATGTAGTAGAGCAGCAGGGTGGTCGCATTGTCCGGCCCACCGCGGGTCATGACCACGACGTGGTCGATCATCCGGAACGCGTTGACCACGGCATTGACCAGCACGAACAGCGTGGTCGGCATCAGCAGGGGCAGGGTGACGCGGCGGAAGAACATGAAGCGAGGCGTGCCGTCGAGGGAAGCGGCCTCGTGCAGGTCGGGCGGCATGGTCTGCAGCGCGGCGAGGTAGAAGATCATGAAGAATCCCGCCTCCTTCCACACGGTGACGGCGATTATCGCGGGCAGGGCGGTGGCGGCGTCGCCCAGCCAATTGTGCCGGCCGAGGCCGAACAGCGAGAGCACCTGGTCGAACAGCCCGTAATCGGGCGTGTAGAAGAACAGCCAGATATTGGCGACGGCGATCATCGGCAGCATGGTCGGCAGGAAATACGCCATGCGCAGCACTGCGCGGCCGGGCATGGTGCGGTTCACCGCCAGCGCCATGACGAGCGCGAGGATGACGGAGGCGGGAATGGTGACGGCGGCGTAGATCGTGTTGTTCCACAGCGCGCGCAGGAACACCGGGTCGTCGAGCAACGCGCGGTAGTTGTCGAGGCCGACGAAGGCCGCGGGCCGGCTGCCCCGTGGCGTCGCATGCAGGCTGTCCCACAGCGTCTCGACGGCGGGCCAGTGCGTGAACGCGACCAGCAGCACGAGGGATGGCAGCACGAGCCCCCAGGCCGCGAGCGATGCACGCAGCACACCCTCCCTCGCATGGGGAGAGCGTGAAGCAACCCCCTCCCCCCTTGCGGGGGAGGGCTGGGGTGGGGGGGTGATCGGGGAGGGCGCTGGCGGAGCGTCGCCCCTCATCGCCCCCGCCCCCCGGCCCCCTCCCGCGAGGGGAGGGGGGGACATCGGGGCGGTGGCCTCGCCCGCCCCCTTGGTGACGGTCGCGTCCATCAGGCCTTCTGGTAGCGGCGCAGGATGCGGTCGGACTCGGCTTGCGCCTCCTGCATCGCCTGCTTCGGCGTCTTGGCGCCGTTCAGGCAGGCCTGGATGTTGTCGGTCAGCGCCTTGTAGACGCGCTGGTTCTCATAGGTGGACAGCTCCCCGGTCGCGACCGGAAGGAAGGTGCGGGCGACGTTCGCCTCCGGGAACTTCTCCACATAAGCCTTCAGCGCCGGCGTCTCGTAGGCGGCTGGACTCGTCGCGATGTAGCCCGTGCGGATCGACCAGTCGGCCGCGCGGTCCGGGGCCGTGACCCAGCGCGCGAAGCGCAGCGCCGCCTGGCGTTCGGCGGGCGAGGCGTTGCGGAAGAAGTAGATGTTGCCGCCGCCGACGACCGTGCGCGGCGCGGCCTTGCCCGCGAGCCCGGCGACGCCGAACGGGAAGCGTGCCTTGTCGCGCACGTTGGTCAGGTTGCCGGTGGTGTGCTGGATGATGGCCGTGTTCCCCTCGAGAAAATCGGGCGAGAGCTGGGCCCAGGCCGAAATCCCCTCCGGCGTCACGTGGTGCTCCGCGGACAGGCCGCGCCAGAACGCCATCGCCTCGATCGCCTTCGGGTCGTCGAAGAACACGCGCGTGCCGGCCTCGTTCATCAGCCGGTGGTCAACCTGGTTGGCCAGCGCGCCGAAGGTCCACTGCGCATTGCCGAGGTCGGAGGCCATCTTGATGCCCCAGCGCGTCACCTTGCCGGAGGCATCGCGCTTCGTGAGCTTGCCGGCCGCCGTCACCAGCTCCGCCCAGGTGGTCGGAAACCTTGCCGGATCGAGGCCGGCCTCGGAGAACGCTGCCTTGTCGTAGTAGAAGATGGCAGTGGAGCGCTGGAACGGCACCGACCAGGTCTTGCCCTCCGCATGGCTGTTGGCGAGGAAGGCCGGGTAGAACCCGTCGAGCCAGCGCTTGCCCTCGGCATCCAGCCCGATCTCGTCGAGCGAGACCAGGATGTCCTGGTCCTGCAGGCTGTGCATCTCGGCGGCGAGCAGCACCGCGAATTGCGGTCCGGCGCCGCCCTTGAGCGCGGTCGTCGCCTTGATCAGCGCCTGGCTGTAGTCGCCCGCATACACGGCTTCGACGGCGATCCCGGTCTCGTCGTGGAACGCCTTGCAGTACCCGTCCATGATCTGAGCGAGCGGGCCGCCAACGGCGACCGGGTAATAGAAGGTCAGCTTCTCCACGGTCTGCGCGCGCAGGATGGCGGGTGCGGCGAGCAGGCCGGTCGTGGCGGCCAGCAGGTGGCGGCGGCGGAGCATGGGGAGCCTCGTGGTCAGGAGCGGAAGGGACGGAGCAGCCGGTCGGCGTTCGCCTGCGCCTCTGCGAGCGCCGCATCGGGCGCCTTGCGACCGGTGAGCGCGGCCTGCAGCGCGTCGTCCAGCGCCTGCGTCACCCGCTGGTTGTCGTGGGTGGAGAGTTCGGGTTCGGCAAAGGCGAGCTGGTCGCGGGCGACCGTGGCGGGCGGGAAGTCCGCGGCATGGCGGCGCATCGCCGGCGTCTCCCACGCATCGGGACGCGTTGCGACGTAGCCGGTGTCGATCCCCCATTGCGCCGCGCGTTCGGGCGAGCTGATCCAGCGCAGGAAGCGCAGCGCCGCCTGCTGCTGTCCGGGCGTCGCGCTCCTGAACAGGTAGAAGTTGCCGCCGCCGGTCGGGCTGCCGCGCCGCGTGCCGGCCGGCAGCATGGCGACCCCAAACGGGAAAGTCGCGTGCGCGCGAACGTTCGAGAGGTTGCCGGTCGTGGTCCAGATCATCGCGACCTTCCCCTCCAGGAAGTCGCGCGGTGTCGTGCCCCAGTCCACGATGCCCGGCGGATGCACGCCCTCCTTGCCCATCGCGATCCAGTAACGGAGCGCGTCCTGGCAACCGGCGGAGGCAAAATCCGTCCGGGTTCCCTCGGCATTGGCGAGGGTCGCGCCGGCCTCGATCGCAAGCGCCTGGAACAGCCAGTAGGGAAAGCCGGTGGAGGGGATCTGCACGCCCCATTGCCGCGTCTCGCCACCCTCCCGCCGGGTCAGCTTCGCGGCCATGGCGGCATGGCTCTTCCAATCGGCCGGCGGGGTCTCGGGATCGAGGCCGGCGGCCTGAAAGGCCTGCTTGTTCCAGTACAGCACGATGGTTGAGCGCTGGAACGGCACGCCCCAGACATGCCCGCCGATCTGCCCGTTCTTCATGAAGGCCGGATAGAAGCCCGACAGCCAGGCCGGATCATCGGCGACGCTGTCGATCGGCACGATCAACTCGTCGTCCATCAGCGAGAACACGTCGGTCGAGAGCAGCACGGCCATCGCCGGACCCGACCCCGCCTTCAGCGCGGTCTGTGCCTTCGTCAGCGTGTCTTGATAGGTGCCGGCGTAGATCGGCTTGACTGCGATGTCCGGGATTTCCTGTTGGAACGCCTGCGCGTAGCCATCGATGATCTTCGTGATCGGGCCGCCCACCGCGACCGGGAAATAGAAGCCGAGTTCGGTCGCGGCCACGGCGCGGCGGATCGCCGGCATGGCGAGGGCAGCGCCCAGTACGGTGCGGCGGGTGAGCGTGTTCATGCGAAAGCCTTTGCGGCTGGGTCGGGCCCCTCTGAACCGGTATCGTCTGAACCGGTATGGTCTGGGGCGGTATCGTCCTGGTCGGTAGCGGCGGGGGCGGGGCCGGCGCCCCGTGCGCGATCGGCCGCGTGGATCGCGCGCCGGGCGCCATCATCGGCGTCGAACAACACGACCGGCGCGGTCGGGCGAAGATGCACGCGACTTCCGATCGGGTGCATCGCGCGGCCGGGCAGGCGGGCGAGCAGGTCTGCCGCGCCCACCCGGCAGGAGAGGATGGTGTCCGCGCCGAGATACTCCGCGTGCTGCACCGTGCCCGGGATGCCGCGGTCCGCCACGACGAGGTGTTCGGGGCGCAGGCCGCCGATCGCCTCACCGCCCAGCGCCGCGAGGTCCTGCGCCGGCAGCAGGGGTGGGCCGTCGGTGCCGGCGATCACCATGCCCCGAGGGGTCCGTTGCAGCGGAAACAGGTTCATCGGCGGCGTGCCGATGAAGCCGGCGACGAAGCGTGTCGCGGGATCGGCATAGAGCGTCGCGGGCGGTCCCTGCTGCTCGATCCGGCCGGCGCGCATCAGCACGACCTGGTCGGCCATGCTCATGGCCTCGGTCTGGTCGTGGGTGACGTAGAGCATGGTGAGCCCGATGCGGCGCTGCAGCGCCAGGATCTCCCGCCGCATCTCGGCGCGGAGCTGGGCGTCGAGGTTGGAGAGCGGCTCGTCCATCAGGCAGACCGGCGTCTCGGCCACGATCGCCCGTCCCAGCGCGACGCGCTGCTGCTGGCCGCCGGAGAGCTGGGCGGGGCGCCGGCCGAGCAGAGGGGCGATGCCGAGGATCTCGACGGCGCGATCGAGGCGGCGCTTGCGTTCGGCGGCCAGCACGCGGCGGGCGCGCAGGCCGAACAGGATGTTCTCGGCAACCGAGAGATGCGGGAACAGCGCGTAGGACTGGAACACCATGGCGACGCCGCGCGCTGCCGGTGGCAGGTGGGTGACGTCGCGGCCCCCGATCTCGATCGTGCCGGCGGTGACGGTTTCGAGCCCGGCGACCAGGCGCAGGCAGGTGGTCTTGCCGCAGCCGGAGGGGCCGAGGAGCACGGTGAAGCTGCCGGCAGGCACGGTCAGGCTGACCTCGCAAACCGCATGGGTGTCTCCCCAGGCGCGGCTCACGCCCTGCAGCCGGATCTCCGCCCCGGTTGTGGCGTCGTTGCGCGACTCCGCGCGTTCGGCAGGCTGCCGCCCCAGCACCGGTGTGAACCCCCTGTCGTCTCGTGCGGGCGGAGGTCTACGGGGCGTCTCGCGTCAATCGTGTGTCGCTTCGATGAAGACGCGGCGTCACTTCGCGGGGGTGCCGGGGTGGGGGTGGTTTCACCACGGAGGAAGGCGGAGAGCCACGGAGGGCCACGGAGGGGATCTGGTTGGGTGGTGGCTGGTGCGCGCGGGGGAGCTCGCCAGGGAGGCCGAGGCGTCCCCTGGCGGCGCGTTCACGGGGCGCACGGCGCCGGGATTTCGGCTGATCCGAGCGGTGTGGGCGGTTCGAACGTTCGTGGGAGGCGCATGGGGGCGCGTCCGGCATGACCCGCGCGCAGGGCGGGGCAACTCCGGGCGCCCTGTGGTCCTCCTCGCTTCTCCGTGTCGACCGCACCCCGGTTGCGGTCGGCACCGATGCCGCGCGCAGGCCTCTGACCCGTATTGCCGAACGGACGGTGGTTGATCTCGGGACAGGGTCGGGGAAATGTGCGGCATGCCCATTCTGTCAGGCGCGGCGCGAGTCGCGGGGATCATCGGCTGGCCGGTCGCGCACTCCCGTTCGCCGCGGTTGCACGGGTTCTGGCTGGAACGCCACGGGATCGACGGCATCTACGTGCCTCTGCCGATCCGGCCGGAGGCGTTCACGACCGCGGTCCGCGGCCTGCGAGATGCCGGGTTCGCCGGCGCCAACGTCACGATCCCGCACAAGGTCGCGGCGTTCGAGATCTGCGATGCGGTGGACGAGTCGGCGCGGCGGGCCGGTGCCGTGAACACGCTTGTATTCCAGGATGGGCGGATCACCGGGCAGAACACCGACGGATGGGGGTTCGTCGCCAACCTGCAGGCAAACGGCGTCGCCCCGGATGCGGGACCCGCGCTGCTGCTGGGCGCCGGCGGATCGGCCCGCGCCATCGCCGCCGCGCTGCAGGACGCCGGGGCACCGGTCACGATCTGCAACCGCACAGCCGATCGCGCCACCGCCCTCGCGGCCGACCTGCCGGGGCTGCGGGTGCTGCCCTGGGAGCAGCGGAGCGCGGCGTTGCGCGAGCATGCGCTGGTGGTGAACACCACGTCGCTGGGCATGGGCGCCAACCCTGCCCTGGACCTGGATCTCGCGGCCGCACCGGATGCGCTGGTGGTGGCGGATATCGTCTACGTACCGTTGCAGACCCCGCTGCTTGCGGCGGCAGAACGCCGCGGGCTTCGCTGCGTCGAGGGGCTGGGCATGCTGCTGTACCAGGCGGTGCCGGGTTTCCGCGCCTGGTTCGGCGTCACCCCCGTCGTCGACGAGGACCTCCGCCGCTTCGTCGCCGGCGACCTGCTCGGGGCGGGCGCCGGGGCACCGCCATCACCATGAAAATCATCGGCCTGACCGGCGGGATCGGCATGGGCAAGTCGACCGCCGCGAACGCATTTCGCCGCGCCCGCCTCCCAGTCTTCGATGCGGATGCCGAGGTGCATCGGCTTCAGGCGCGCGGCGGCCGCGCCGTGAAGGCGATCGAGGCCGCGTTTCCCGGCACCATCCGCGACGGCGCCGTGGACCGCACCGCCCTGCGCGGCGCCGTGCTGGGGGACAAGGCGGCGCTGACCCGGCTGGAGCACATCCTGCACCCCATGGTCGAGCAGGCCGAACGCGAGTTCGTCGGGCGTGCGCGGCGGGAAGGGCGGCGCGCCGTCGTGCTGGACATCCCGCTGCTGCTGGAGATCGGGGCCGACAAGCGGGTCGACCTGGTGGTCGTGGTCTCCGCCCCGCGCGCGGTGCAGATCCAGCGGGTGCGCCAGCGCCGCCGGATGAGCACGTCGGATATCGAGGCGGTGATCGCGCGCCAGATGCCCGATGCCGAGAAGCGCCGCCGCGCCGACGTGGTGATCCGCACCGGGCTGTCGCGCAACCACACGCTGCGTGCCCTGCACCGGCTGATCCGGGAGGTGCGCGCATGAGCCGCGCCGTGCTGTTCGACACCGAGACCACGGGGCTCGACCCGCTGAACGGCGACCGGATCCTGGAGATCGCCGCGCTCGAGCTGATCAACGACCTGCCGACCGGACGGCACTTCCACCGCGTGATCGACCCGGAGCGCGACATTCCCGAGGAGGCGTCCCGGGTGCACGGCTTCACCTCGGCCGACGTCGCCGGCAAGCCGCGATTCGGCGAGATCGTGGACGAGCTGCTGGACTTCCTCGGCGAGGGGCCGCTGGTCGCGCACAACGCGCCGTTCGATTTCGGCTTCCTGGATGCGGAGCTGGGCCGGGTCGGCCGGCGGCGGCTCGATGCCGCGCGCATGGTGGACACGCTGGCACTTGCGAAGCAGCGCTTCCCCGGCATGCCGAACAGCCTGGATGCGCTGTGCCGGCGGTTCTCGATCGATCTCTCGGCCCGCACCACCCACAACGCGCTGCTCGACTGCCGGCTGCTGGCCGAGGTGTATGTCGAGCTGACCGGCGGGCGGCAGCGCGGCCTGTCGCTCGCGGCGGAGGAGGCGGCGGCCCAGGTCGCGGTCTACACGCTGGAGGGCACGCGCACCCCGCGGCCGATCGTGCCGACCGAGGCGGAGCTGGCGGCGCATGCGGCGTTCGTCGCGCGGCTGAAGGACCCGGTCTGGCTGGCGGCGTGACGGCTTCGCTTTGGGCCGGCTGAGCGTGGCCGGGGCGGCGGATGAAACCGCAGATGCACACAGATGAACGCTGATGGGGCCGGTGTCGGCGGGAGCGGCGAGCCTCGGCTTGGCGGCCGGGGCAGGATTCCTGCGCGCTGCGCGCCCCATCCTGCGACGGACGCGGCGGGGGGACGCATACGGGGTCGGTCCGGACCGACCCCCTCGGCGTGCATCAGCGTGCTTCAGCGGTTCCACCCTCCCCACCCGAGAACGCGCCGGATTCCGACCACGCGCCGAATCATGTAAGAGCCGCTCACATGAGCTGGTCACGACAAGGCGGAGGCGGAACGGAGCGCCGGGGCTACCATCACGGCAACCTCCGGGAGGCGCTGATCGAAGCCGCGGTGTCGCTGATCGCGGCCAAGGGACCGGCCGGCTTCACCATTGCCGAGGCAGCGCGCCAGGCCGGGGTCAGCCCGGCCGCCCCGTACCGCCATTTCCGTGACGCCGACGCCCTGTTGGGGGAGGTCGCGCTGCGCGGCTTCGAGCGGCTGGAGGCGGCGCTCACCCGCGCCTGGGCGAACGGGACGCCGGCGCCGGTGCCCGCCTTCGAGGCGATGGGCCGCGCCTATCTCGCCTTCGCCCGCGACGAACCCGCCTACTACGCCGCGATGTTCGAGGCCCATGTCCCGCGGGAGGCGGCGCCCGGACTCCAGTCCGCCGGCGACCGCGCCTTCGCGGTACTGCGGGAAGCGGCGGACCGGCTCGCCGCCGGCGTGCCGCGCGACCGGCGGCCGCCGGCGCTGATGATGGCCCTGCACGTCTGGTCGATGGCGCACGGGATCGCGTCCCTCTTCGTGCGCCCCGATCCGTCGCGCCGGAAACTGCCGATGACCGCGGAGGAGCTGCTCGAGGCCGGCGTGCTGATCTACCTGCAGAGCCTCGGCCTCGCGGGCGGCGGCTGAGCAGGGGCGCGTCTCGGCACCACGGGGTGGGTGCCGAGGGGCGGGTCAGATGCTGGTGGCGACCCAGCAGGTGCCGCCGGCGCCGCGGAGCCGGTCGCAGAAACGCTTCGCTTCGGCCGCGCTGCCGAAGCCGCCGGTGCGCAGCCGCCAGACCTGGCGGCCGTTCGCCTCCCCCTGGCGCAGGATCGGGCTGCGGCCTTGCAGCAGCGCGGGGTAGCGGCCGACGAGCCGCGCCCAGGTCGCCTCCGCCTCGGCCGGAGAGCCCGCGGCGGCAAGCTGCACCTCTCGCCCGTGGGCCGGCCTGCCGGATGCGCCCGCCGCATCGGCGGATGGGCGCGCGCGGCTCGTCGCGGCGTGCGCCCCCGGGGCGGGGCCGGCGGCGGATGCGGTCGAGGCATTCGTCGACGCGGCCGCGGCGGCACCGGAACGGGGCGCGGCCCCATCCGGAGCGGCGGGGGCACCGGTGGACGCATCCTTCCCGGAGGAGGTCGGGTGCGTCGCGGCGGTGGCGGCGTCATTGGCCCCGCTTGCGCTCGGGGCGGGTGGACGGGTGGACGGCGCGGACGTGCCGGCAGGAGACAGGTCGCTGGCTGCGGCGGCCTGGGCCGCCTGCGAGACCGGCCAATCCGCCTCGAGCGGTGTCGTGATCGCCGTCGCGGCCTCCTTGCTCTGGCCGACGCCGGTGCGCTTGGCCCCCGCTGACCGGGGCGGCGGTCCTTCTTCGGCGAGGGCGGTCTCGCGGTCGGGCACGATGTCAGCCCAGACATCGCCCGGTTCGGGGTTCAGCGGCTTCGTCGGCACGTCCTCCCCGCGCACGATCCGCATGTTCGGCCCCTCGACCAGGGGCGCGTAGCGGTCGTCGGTGGCGATGGGGCGGGGGCGGGAGACGCAGCCGCCCAGCAGCGTCGTGGCCACGCAGCCCAGGAGTGCTGCCCTGACGAGAGCGGAGCGCGTGCGCCGGCTCCGTTCGGCGGGCAAGGTGGCCCTCACCAGCATGCCGATATCTTCCCTGTTGTGGCGGGCCGCCGCGTCCCGGGGCCGACAGATCGGCGCACGCATAGCGCAGGGCGGGGTGGGGCTGCCACCCTGGCGTGCGTGTTGGGGGCGTAGTTTGGCGTGGCAGCGGGCCGGGTCGTGGCGTGCGGTCCTGGGGCTGCGTGCCGTCGTGACGTCGTGGATGGTCGCCCGCCGGCGGTCATGGCACGTGGCGGCGGCCATGCCCCATGGCGGCGGGCGCGAGTCAGACGGGTTCGGTGTCCAGCGCGTAGCCGGCCGTGCGGACCGTGCGGACCACGTCGAGTTCGCCCTCGCCGTTGATGGATTTGCGCAGGCGGCGGATGTGGACGTCGACCGTGCGCGGCTCGACATGGATGTCCGGGCCCCACACCGCGTCCAGCAGCTCCTCGCGCGAGAACACCCGGCGCGGGTGCTGCATGAAGAACTCGAGCAGGCGGAACTCGGTCGGCCCCAGATGCACCCGCCGGCCGTTGCGCGTCACCCGATGCGCGGCGAGGTCCATGGCGATGTCGTGGAACACGAGCTGGCCCTTCACCGGCACCGCATTCGACCGCCGCAGCAAGGCGCGCATGCGGGCGAGCAGCGCATCCATGTTGAACGGCTTGGTGATGTAGTCGTCGGCCCCGGTGTTGAGGCCGCGCACCGCATCCTGGTCCTCGGTCCGCGCGGTGACCATGATCACCGGCAGGTCGCGCGTCTGGGCGCGCCGGCGGATCTGGCGGCACACCTCGATCCCCGACATCACCGGCAGCATCCAGTCGAGCAGGACGAGGTCGGGCTGGGTCTCGGCGATGCGGGTCAGCGCCTCCTGGCCGTCACCCGCCTCCTCCACCCGGAAGCCCTGCTTCTCGAGGTTGTAGCGCAGCATGGTGGCGAGCGCCGCCTCGTCCTCGACGACGAGAACCAGCGGCTTGGCGAGGCTCGATGCGCTGTCTTGCACCCTCGTTCCCTCCCGCGGGGTGGGGGCCATCGGAAACACGCGTCACTCCTTCGGGCGCACGACCGCATAGGCGGACGTGTCGCCCTTCGGCCGTGCGTCGGGCAGCACGTCGCCGGTCACGGCGTAGTAGACGGTCTCGGCGATGTTGGTCGCGTGGTCGCCGATCCGCTCCAGGTTCTTGGCGATGAACAGCAGGTGCGTGCAGGGCGTGATGTTGCGCGGATCCTCCATCATGTAGGTGATGAGCTCGCGGAAGATCGCGTTGTAGATGTCGTCCACCACCTGGTCGGAGCGCCAGACCTCGACCGCCTTCTCCGGATCGCTCTCGCCCACCGCGTCGATGATCGACTTGAGCTGCTGCTGCACCAGATGCGCCATGTGCGCGAGACCGGCGAGCGAGTAGGGCAGGTTGAACTGTCCCAGCACGATGCTGCGCTTGGCCACGTTCGCGGCGTAGTCGCCGATCCGCTCGAGGTCGCCGGTCATCTTGAGCGCGGCGACGATCTGCCGCAGGTCGCCGGCCATCGGCTGGCGCAGCGCGAGCAGGCGGATGACGAACTGCTCGATATCACGTTCCAGCGCATCGACCTTGGGGTCGTCCTCCACGGCGCGGGTCGCCGCGGCACCGTCGCGGTGCATGATGGCTTCGGCGGCGAGCGCCACCTGGTTTTCCACGATGCCGCCCATTTCGGTCATCATGTTGCGCAGCCGCTTGAGCTCCTGGTCGTAGCTCTTGACGACGTGTTGTGAGGCGTCGGACATCGGTCGTGTCCCTTTCCGCTCAGCCGAACCGGCCGGTGACGTATTCCTGCGTCCGCTTCTCGCGGGGTGCCGTGAAGATCTGCGCGGCGGGCGCGACTTCCACCATTTCGCCCAGGTAGAAGAACGCCACCTGGTCGGCGCAGCGGGCCGCCTGCTGCATGTTGTGCGTGACGATCGCGATGGTGAAGTCGTGCTTCAGCTCGTCGATCAGCTCCTCGATCTTCAGCGTGGAGATCGGGTCGAGCGCGCTGGTCGGCTCGTCGAACAGGATCACCTCGGGCCGCACGGCGATGGTGCGTGCGATGCAGAGCCGCTGCTGCTGCCCGCCCGACAGGCCCATGGCGGAGCTGTGCAGCCGGTCCTTCACCTCGCCCCACAGCGCGGCGCGGGTCAGCGACCACTCGATCCGCTCGTCCATCGCGGACCGCGACAGCCGCTCGTGCAGCTTCACGCCGAAGGCGATGTTCTCGTAGATCGTCATCGGGAACGGGGTCGGCTTCTGGAACACCATGCCGATCCGCGCCCGCAGGCTGTTCAGGTCGATGCCGGCGTCGATCAGGTTGACCCCGTCCATCATCACCTCGCCCGTGGCGCGCTGGCCGGGATAGAGGTCGTACATCCGGTTCAGCACGCGGAGCAGGGTGGACTTGCCGCAGCCCGAGGGCCCGATCATGCCGGTCACCTGGCGGTCCGGGAAATCGAGGTTGATCGATTTCAGCGCGCGGTTGCTGCCATAGAAGAAATCGAGGTTGCGGATGGCGATGCGCGGCGCGTTCATCGCGGTCTCGGCGCGCGCCTGCACGCCGCCGAAGCTTGCCGATTGTTCGGTGGTCACGCTCATTCGGTCCTCACTTGCCGCCGCGCAGGGCGACGCGGGCGATGATGTTGATGGCCAGCACGCCGGCGGTGATCAGCAGGGCGCCGACCCAGGCGAGCTGCACCCAATCCTCGAACGCCGATCCCGCGTACTGGTAGATGGTGACCGGCAGGCTGGCCATCGGCTTGGTGAGGCTCAGCGACCAGTTGAGGTTGCCGAGGCTGGTGAACAGCAGCGGCGCGGTCTCGCCGGCGACGCGGGCCACCGCTAGCAGGATGCCGGTGACGATGCCGTCCTTGGCCGCGCGGTAGCAGATCATGACGATGACCTTCCACTGCGGCGTGCCCAGCGCGACCGCCGCCTCGCGCAGCGAGACGGGGATCAGGCGCAGCATGTCCTCCGTCGTGCGCACCACGATCGGGATCACGATGACCGCGAGTGCGATGCATCCGGCGATGCCGGAGAAGCCGCCGAACGGCGCCACCAGGAGCTGGTAGACGAACAGGCCGATCAGGATCGACGGCGCCGAGAGCAGCACGTCGGAGACGAAGCGCACCGCGTTGCCCAGCGCCGACCCGCGGGAATACTCGGCGAGGTAGGTGCCGACCAGCAGGCCGATCGGCGTGCCGATCGCGGCGCCCAGCGCGGTCTGGATCAACGAGCCGATGATCGCGTTGAGCAGCCCGCCCTGCGAGCCGGGCGGCAGGGTCGAGGTGGTGAACACGGTGAGACTCAGCCCACCCAGCCCGCGCCAGAGCAGCGTCGCCAGGATGGATGCGAGGAAGGCGAGCCCGATCACCGTCGCCGCGATGCAGAGCACCTTGACGATGCGGTTGGTGCGCTGGCGCCGGCCCGAGAGCTGGCGTGCGACCCGCGCGTCCTTGGCTGGGCCGGGGATGGAGCCGGGCAGGGCCGGGGCAGCGGTGGTGGCGCTCATGACGGGGTCCTCAGCCCTTCAGCCGCGGGCGCAGCAGCAGCCTGGAGATCGCCAGCACGATGAAGGAGATCACGAACAGGATGAAGCCCAGCGCCAGCAGCGCGGAGAGTTTCAGCGAGCCGGCCTGGCTCTCGGGGAACTCCAGCGCGACGATCGAGGCGATGGTGTTGCCGGGGCCGAACAGCGAGGTGGCGATCCGGTTGGTGTTGCCGATCACGAACGTCACCGCCATCGTCTCGCCCAGCGCGCGGCCGAGACCCAGCATGATGCCGCCGACGACGGAGGTGCGGGTGTAGGGGATGACGATGGAGCGCATCACCTCCCACATCGTGCAGCCGACGCCGTAGGCCGATTCCTTGTAGACCGCGGGCACCGTCTCGAACACATCCCGCATCGTCGCGGCGATGAACGGCACGATCATGATCGCGAGGATCAGGGCCGCGGTGAACAGGCCGGTGCCGAAGGGCGGGCCGGCGAACAGGTCCTCGAGCACCGGAATGCCGTCGAACGTGTCGATGACGTGCGGCTGGATCCACTGCGCCATGATCGGCACGATCACGAAGAAGCCCCACATGCCGTAGATGATGGACGGGATGGCGGCGAGCAGCTCGATCGCCGTGCCGACCGGGCGGCGCACCCAGGCGGGCGCCAGCTCCGTCAGATAGACCGCGATCCCGAAGGACAGCGGCACGGCCATGATCAGCGCCAGCACCGAGGTCGCCAGCGTGCCGAAGACCGGCACCGCGGCACCGAACACCATCTGCACCGGGTCCCAGTCGGTGGAGATCAGGAACGCGGGCCCGAAGGCGCGGAACGCCTGCAGCCCGCCGATGGCGAGCACCACGATGATGGCGCCCAGCAACAGGAGTACGAAAACGCCGGCGAAGCGCGCGGCGCCCGCGAAGACGGCATCCCCCAGATGCGGCATGCGCCGCGGCGGCGCGGCGCTGGAGGCGGAGGCGGCGACTGCGTGTTGCAAGGCGGGGACCCTCGGCGGGGAAGAGAAGGGGCGCTGCCGGGAGGCGGGACCGGGTCCGTCCCCCGGCAGCGTCGTCGTCGGGATCAGAAGACCGGCTTGCCGTCCGGCGTCTTCACCTCGGAATGCCAGGCGGCGCGCACGCTGTCCTTCACCTTCGCCGGCAGCGGCACGTATTCCAGCTTGGTCGCCGCGTCGTCGCCGTTCTTGTAGGCCCAGTCGAAGAACTTCATGACGTTCGCGCTGCGGGACGGGTCCTTCGGATCCTTCGGCAGCTCGATGAACGTCGCGGAGACGATCGGCCAGCTCTTGTCGCCCGGCTGGTCGATCAGGTTCACGGCGAAGTTCTTGGCGTTCGCCCAGTCGCCGTTCGACGCCGCGGCCGAGAACGCCTCCATCGTCGGGGACACGTAGTGGCCCGCCTTGTTGCGGAGCTGGACGGTGGTCAGCTTGTTCTGCGCCGCATAGGCGAACTCGACATAGCCGATGCCGCCGCGCGTGTTGTGCACGGTGGCCGCCACGCCGTCATTGCCCTTCGCGCCCGCGCCGGCCGGCCACTTCACGCTGGTGTTCGCGCCAACCTTGTCCTTCCACTCGGAGCTCACCGCGGACAGGTAGGACGTGTAGACGTAGCTCGTCCCCGACCCATCCGCGCGGTAGACCGGCGCGATCGCCATGCTGGGCAGCTTCACGTCGCGGTTGGCCTCGACGATCTTCGGGTCGTTCCACTTCGTGATCTTGCCGCCGTAGATCTCGGCCAGCAGCTCACCCGGCAGGCGCAGCTTGTTGCTCTCCACGCCGGGGATGTTCACGATCACCACGACGGCGCCCATCACGGTCGGGAACTGCAGCAGCTTGCCGCTCTCGAGCTTGGCAGGGTCCATCGGCGCGTCCGAGGCACCGAAATCGACGGTGCGGTTGAGGATCTGGTTCTGGCCGCCGCCGGAGCCGATCGCCTGGTAGTTCAGCTCGATGCCGATGGCCGACTTCGCGGCCTCGCCCCACTTCGTATAGACGGGAGCGGGGAACGTGGCGCCGGCGCCCGTGATCTGCTGGGCCTGGGCAGCCACGGTGAAGCCGGCCAGGCTGATCGCCAGGGCCGTCATGGCGAGTTTCATCATCATCCTCCTCGGAGTCTTCGACGCGATGCGCGGGCCGGAACCTAGGGAGGGTGTGGGTCCGTCCTATTGCAGTTTTATGAACGTTCGATGACACACGCCGGCGCAGCTTCCGGATCACCCGGCCTCGATATCCCGACCTGCAGGACCGTCATCCGTCGTTCCGTCACATGGGGCGACCGTGCCGATACGCTCCCGGCCAGGTGAGCGATCACAGCGCGGCGGACTTCCCCCCGGCGGGTTTTCCTCTCGGCGGACTTCCGACTGGCGGACGGCTCCCTCGCGCACGGCCCCCGGCCGGACGGCTCGACCCCAGAACGACCACGGGCCGGATCATCCTCCCAAGCAGTCCGTGACGAGCGGGAGCGGCGCGGTGGACGAAGCGGCGCGGGCATGATGCAGTGCAGCAGATCGGGACCGGGAGAGAGCCATGGCTGAGATCGACGGTGCGCGCCTGCTGCGGGACCTCCAGACGCTGCGTGGCATCGGCACCTACGAGACCGGGGTGCATCGCCCGACCTTCTCGGCCGAGGACGTCGAGGCCCGTCACTGGTTCGCGGCGCAGTTGGCCGAAGCCGGGCTCGCGGTCGAAATCGACGGCATCGGCAACGTGATCGGCCGCGATCCCGCACCTGGCCGCAAGCTGCTGATCGGGTCGCATCTCGAGACGCAGGACCATGCGGGATGGCTCGACGGGGCGCTGGGCGTGGCCTACGGGCTCGAGATCGCGCGGAGCCTGGGCGGCGGGATCGACGTGGCCGCCTGGGCCGACGAGGAGGGGCATTTCGGCAGCTTCCTCGGCAGCCGCTCCTTCTGCGGGCTGGTGACCGAGGCGGAAATCGACCGCTGCCGCAACCGTGCCGGCCTGTCGCTGCGGGACGCGCTCCAGCAGGCAGGCTTCGCCGACCGACCCCGCGCCATGGTCGATCCGGCACGCTACCGGGGCTACCTGGAAGCGCATATCGAGCAGGGCGCCGAACTCGAGGACAAGGCGCTGAAGATCGGGGTCGTGACCGCGATCGTCGGCAGCCGGCGTTGGCGCATCGTCTTCGAGGGCGAGCAGAACCATGCCGGCACCACGCGCATGGCGGTGCGCAAGGACGCCGGGGTCGCGCTGGTGCGGTTCGCCGCCGCGATCGAGGACCGGTTTCCCGGCACCGCCAGCGAGCGCACGGTCTGGACCACCGGCAACATCCGGCTCGAGCCGGGAGCGCCCAGCATCGTACCCGGCCGCGCCGAGATGGTGTTCCAGTTCCGCGACACCGATCCCGCGACGCTCGACCGGCTGACCGAGGCGCTGCAGGGGCTCGCCGGCGAAGCGAACCAGGGTCCGTGCCGGGTCACGCTGGTGGAGACGGGCCGGACGGCGCCGGCCGCGATGGATGACGGATTCCAGGCGGCGCTGGAGGCCGCGGCGGAGCGGCGCGCGGCGGGGCAGCATCAACGCATGCCGAGTGGCGCCGGCCACGACGCACAGGTCCTCGCCGGCCGCATGCGGGCGGGGATGCTGTTCGTTCCCTCCATCGGCGGCATCAGCCATCACTGGGCGGAGAACACGCCGGACGAGGACATCGTGCTGGGCTGCCGCGTGCTGGCCGACGCGGCGGACGCCCTGCGCGTCGAAGCCTGACCGGGCGGAGGGTCCGCCCGCGGCGACGCCCCACCGCTGGTGACGCGGAGTACGGTGCCTCGTCCGGCACCGCCGCCACATCACGCGATCGCGTCAGCGACCGGGTATTTTTGCGTGATTGCGATCGATGGCCGGGTCCGTGCAGTCTCCCCGCGGGGGCGCGAAGACGCCTCCGCAACGAAGAACGGGAGAACGTCGATGAACGCACGTCACGCGCTGACCACGCGCCGGACCCTGCTCGCGTCGGCCGCCGCCGGATCGGCGGCGCTCGCGCTCTCGGGCCGCGCGCTTGCCAAGATGCCGCTCGGGCAGCCACAGGCGCCGTACTACTACCGTTTCATGCTGGGGAAGGCCGAGTGCACGGTGGTGACGGATGGCCAGTTGCCGCTAGGCGACCCGAACACGGCCTTCCTGAACATCGACAAGACGGAGATTGCCCGCGAGCTTCATGACAATTTCCTGCCCGCGGACAATGCGGTGCTGGAGCAGAACGTCCTGGTGGTGAATTTCGGCGACCGGGTGGTGCTGTTCGACACCGGCATGGGCGGCGACACCCTGTTCGGCCAGACGACGGGCAAGCTGCAGACGACGCTGCGCCAAGCCGGCATCCCGCCCGAGGCGGTCGATGCCGTGGTGATGAGCCACGCGCACATCGATCATTGCGGTGGGATCGTGGGGCCGAGCGGAGCGGCGAATTTTCCGAATGCGCAGTATTATCTGGGCGAGGCCGATTTCGACTACTGGACGGATGACGGCAAGATCCCGTCCAACTACCCGGCCCGTGCGCATTTCCTCGCCCAGGCCCGCAACAATCTGCTGCCCGTGAAGGAGCGCATCCACTTCTACAAGAACGAGGAGCAGATCCTGCCGGGCATCACCGTGCTCTCGGCCCCCGGGCACACGGTGAGCCACTCGATCTTCATGATCGAATCGGGTGGGAAGCAGCTCTGCTACGTGGGCGATCTCGCGCATCACCCGGTGCTGCTGCTGGAGCGGCCGCGCACCCAGTTCGCCTATGACACCGATCCGGCGCAATCGGCCGAAAGCCGGGTCCGGATGCTGGACA
Organism: Rhodospirillales bacterium 69-11; assembly: GCA_001898425.1. Taxonomy (GTDB): domain Bacteria; phylum Pseudomonadota; class Alphaproteobacteria; order Acetobacterales; family Acetobacteraceae; genus Rhodopila. The sequence continues at coordinate 125,190 of MKTV01000032.1, read as the reverse complement.
TGCTGGCGGCGAACCGCACCCCGCTGCTCGCCTACCACTTCGCCTGGCCGGGCGTGGGCCATGTGGCGAAGCAGGGGGACGGGTTCCGCTATTACCCGCTGGGCATGGACCTGCAGAAGGTGGGCACGCTCTGAGCCCGGCCCCGAACCGGGGTTCGGGGGCGGCAGCCGGCCGCGCGGGGACAGGTCCGACCGCGCGGCAAGGGGGCGAGGACGGGGAGCGAGGACGGGGGGCGAGGGGGCACCGCACCAGGAGGTTCGGGCGCGGGGACACATCCGCGCGCCCGTGATGGTGCCATCCCGGCGGGCAGCGCCTATATTCAGCGCCAACGGGCGACTGCCCATCCTATCCGACCAGCCAACCCTGCCGCGCGGGCCGCGGCCTTGCGAGCGAACGAGGTTCCACACCCGGCATGGACGCGGCAACCGGCGACTTGGCCTTCCTGCCCTTGGGCGGGACGGGCGAGATTGGCATGAACCTCAACCTGTACCGCTGCGGCGGACGATGGCTTGCCGTGGATTGCGGCATCGGCTTCGGGGGCACGGAGTATCCGGAGGCCGACATCATGCTGCCCGATCCGGCGTTCATCGCCGATCGCCGGGAGCAGTTGCTCGGCCTCGTCATCACCCATGCGCACGAGGATCATATCGGTGCCGTCGCGCACCTCTGGCCGTCGCTGCGCTGCCCGGTGTACGCCACGCCCTTCGCCGCCGCGGTGCTGCGCCGCAAGCTGGGGGAGGCCGGCCTCGTGAACCAGGTGCGGGTCAACGTCGTCCCGCCCGGCGGCACGATCGACCTCGCGCCCTTCAAGCTCCGCTTCATCCGCCTGGCCCACTCGATCCCCGAGGCCCAGGCGCTGGTGATCGACACGCCGGCGGGTCTGCTGCTGCACACCGGTGACTGGAAGCTGGATCCGGAGCCGCTGATCGGGCCGCCCACCGACGAGGCGACGCTGGCGGAACTCGGCGACCGCGGCGTCCTCGCCATGATCTGCGACTCGACGAATGCCATGGTGGAGGGGCATTCGGGCAGCGAGGCGGAGGTGCGCCAGAGCCTGACCGCGCTCATCCGCGACCTGCGCGGCCGGGTCGCGGTGACCTGCTTCGCCTCCAACGTTGCCCGCATCGAGACGATCGCGCTTGCCGCCCGCGCGGCGGGGCGCAGCACGGCGCTCGTCGGCCGCTCGCTGCGCAACATGGATGCGGCGGCGCGCGAATGCGGCTACCTGAAGGGCCTGCCGCCCTTTCTGGGCGAGGACGACATCGACGACGTCCCCGACGACAACATCCTGATCCTGGTCACCGGCAGCCAGGGGGAGCCGCGGAGCGCGCTGTCGCGCATCGCGCAGGATAACCACCCGCGCGTCTCGCTGGGCGAGGGGGACACGGTGATCTTCTCCTCCCGCATGATCCCCGGCAACGAGCGGGCGATCGGCACGGTGCAGGACAACCTGGTGCGCCGCGGCGTGCACCTGATGACCGACCAGGACCACCTGGTCCACGTCTCCGGCCATCCGGCGCGGGACGAGCTCCGTCGGTTGTACAAGCTGGTGCGGCCCCGCTACGCCGTGCCGGTGCATGGGGAGTGGCGCCACCTGTCCGCCCATGCCGCGCTCGCGCAGGAGGCGGGGGCGACGCCCTTCCTGCTGGAGGACGGCGACGTGCTGAGTCTCTCGGGCAATCGGCCGGAGATCACCGACAGCGCCCCGGTGGGCCGGCTGGTGCTGGACGGCGCACGGCTGGTGCCGCTGAAGGGCGAGGTCATGGCCGCGCGCCGGCGCATGCTGTTCAACGGCGTGGTGGTCGGCAGCCTGGCGGTCGACGAGAGCGGGCGCCTGTTGGGGCGGCCGCGCGTCAGCGCACCTGGCCTGTTCGAGCCCGAGGATTCCGAGACCGACCGCGTGGTGAACGAGTTCGCCGATGCGCTGGCCGACCTGCCGGCCCCGCTCCGCCGCGACGACGCCGCGCTCGCCGACGCCGCGCGGGCGGCGTTGCGGCGCGCGCTGGGGCGGCGCCTGCAGAAGCGGCCGTTGGTGGACGTGCACCTGCTCCGGGTGTAAGCCGCGCCCCGTCTGCGGGATCGGGTGTAAGCCGCCCGCGTTTGCGGGACCCAAGGCCGATGAACTGGTTCACTGGCATCGTGCTCTACATCCTGATCTGGTGGACGGCGCTGTTCGCCGTGCTGCCGATCGGGACGCGCACCGTCGAGGATCCGGATGCGGCGACCGGGTGGCGGGGGGCGCCGGTCCGGCCCTTGCTGATGCGCAAGCTGATCGCGACCACGCTGGTTGCGGCGGTGATCTGGGTGGGCGCGTATCTGCTGATCACCAGCGAGTATGTGAGTTTCCGCCACGGCATGTTCGCCGCTCCGCCGCTGCCCGACTGACGGCGTAGTGCTGCTCGCGTCCCCTCCCCGTGTCATGGCCGGCGCAGGCCGGCCATCCACGACTTGCTCCGCCTCCCGGCATCCCTGCGGCCAGACCGCAGGCACCAAGTAAAGCCACCCATTTCTCTGAAATGAACGCGCGTTGACGCGGGCGAGGCGGGGCCTTTCCGGCACCCAGACCTGCCCGCGGAACCTGGCGTTTCCTCCCCAAACTTGGCCCCGCTCCGCCCTCTGCTGGTCGTGTTACGCGGCCAAGTCGACCATTACATGAGACACCCCCGGGAGTCACGCTGGATCATGCGAAATGGGGCAAAAAATCGGCAAAATCGTGCGCGCTTTTGTTGTGCGGCGCACAAAAACTGCGCAAACACGGATCCGCCCCGCACCCCGCGCGCTCCCCTTCCGATCCCGCGCCGGGAAAGCTAGGGTCCGCGCGTCACTCATCTGGAACATGTCCCGCAATGCGCCTCTCCCGCAGCTTCATCCCCACCATGAAGGAGACCCCGGCCGAGGCGCAGATCGCCTCGCACCGGCTGATGCTGCGCGCCGGACTCGTGCGCCAGACCTCCGCCGGCATCTATGCCTGGTTGCCGCTCGGATACCGCGTCCTGCGCAACATCGAACGCATCGTGCGCGAGGAGCAGAACGCTGCCGGGGCGCAGGAACTGCTGATGCCCACCATCCAGTCGGCGGAGCTGTGGCGCGAGAGCGGCCGCTACGACGATTACGGGAAGGAGATGCTGCGCATCAGGGACCGGCATGACCGCGACATGCTGTACGGGCCGACCAACGAGGAGATGATCACCGACCTGTTCCGCCAGTCGGTGAGGAGCTATCGCGAAATGCCGCAGATCCTCTACCACATCCAGTGGAAGTTCCGTGACGAGGTGCGCCCCCGCTTCGGCGTCATGCGCGGCCGCGAATTCCTGATGAAGGACGCCTATTCCTTCGACATGGACCATGCCGGCGCCGTGGTCAGCTACCGCAAGATGATGCTGGCCTACATGCGCACCTTCCAGCGCATGGGCCTGAAGGCGATTCCGATGGTGGCCGATACCGGTCCGATCGGCGGCGACCTCAGCCACGAATTCATCATCCTCGCCCCCACCGGCGAGAGCCAGGTCTACTACGACGCCGCGTTCGAGGAGGTCGACTACGGCTCCTCCGGCTCGGGCGGGTTCAGCTACGAGGACGCGGGGGACCTGCACCGCTTCTTCGAACTCATGACCACGAACTATGCCGCGACCGACGAGAAGCACGACGAGGCCAAATGGGCCACGATCGCCCCCGAACGGAAGCGCGAAGGACGCGGGATCGAGGTCGGGCACATCTTCTACTTCGGAACACGCTACACGAAGGCGATGGGCGTCACCGTCGCCGGTCCCGACGGCAAGCCGGTGTGCCCGGAGATGGGCAGCTACGGCGTCGGCGTCTCCCGCCTGGTCGGCGCGGTGATCGAGGCGAGCCATGACGCGGCGGGGATCATCTGGCCGGACGCGATCGCGCCGTTCAAGGCGGCGATCCTGAACCTCAAGCGCGGCGACGCGGCCTGCGACGCTCTGTGCGAGCAGCTCTACGCCCGGTTCGGGTCCGCGGCGCTGTATGACGACCGGGACGACCGCGCCGGTGTGAAGTTCGCGGATGCCGACCTGCTGGGTCATCCCTGGCAGATCGTGGTCGGCCCCCGCGGCGCCGCCGCCGGCAAGGTCGAACTCAAGCGCCGCGCCACCGGTGAGCGCGTCGAGGTCACGCCGGAGGAGGCGCTCGCGCGGGTCGGGTGAGTTCGGCCCACCCGGCCGCTCGCCCTCGCTGGCGCCCAGTCCCGGCGTCGCCGCATCCCGTCCCGACGTCGCGGCCTCCAATCCCGGCGTCGCCGCGTCCAACCCAGGCGTCGCCGTTTTCAGTGTCATGGCCCGCGCAGGCGGGCCACCCACGACTTCCCATCGGCACGAAGTCGTGGATGGCTGCCCGTCGGCGGCCATGACATGTGGGCCTCGCTCACGCCAACACTCGGAGCCACCGCATGTTCGGCCCCTTCGAACGCATGGTCGCCGGCCGCTATCTTCGCGCCCGCAAGGGCGAGCGGTTCGTCTCGATCATCGCGATCTTCTCCCTGGTCGGCATCGCCCTCGGCGTCGCCACCCTGATCGTCGTGACCTCCGTCATGAGCGGCTTCCAGACCGAACTCGTGCAGCGCTTCCTCGGCGTGAACGGGCACGTCACGATCCAGGCCTATGCCGGCCAGGCGATCGACGATTACGGGCCGCTCACCCAGAAGATCCGCGATATCCCGGGCGTTGCCTCGGCGATCCCGGTGCTCGACGGCCAGGTACTGCTCTCCACGCCGGATGGCGGTGCCCGCGGTGGCCTCGTGCGCGGCATCACCCAACAGGACCTGCGTGCGCTCGGCCCGATCGGCGGGCACGTGGTGGCCGGTAGCCTGGATGCGTTCACCGGAGACGATGCGCTGGTCATCGGCGTCGGTCTCGCACAGGCCTACCGCCTGCGTATCGGCGACTCGCTCACCCTGATCTCCCCCCAGGGCGCCGCGACCGCCTTCGGCACGATCCCCCGCGTGCGCGCCTACAAGGTGGTCGCGATCTTCGATGCCGGGCTCAACGACTACAACAACTCGGTCGTGTTCCTGCCGCTCTCCGCCGCCCAGGTGTTCTTCCAGAAGCCCGACGGCGTGACCGGCATCGAGATCCGCCTAACCGATCCCGATCGCGTGGAGGCCGTCGCGCCCGCGCTGCGGGAGGCGATCGGCAACCGGCAGGTCTATGCGCGTGACTGGCGCCACGCCAACGACATGCTGATCTCGGTCCTGCAGGTGCAGAAGGACACGATGTTCATCGTCCTCGGCATGATCGTGCTGGTGGCCGCGTTCAACGTGGTCTCCTCCCTGATCATGCTGGTCAAGGACAAGCGCGGCGACATCGCGGTGCTGCGCACGATCGGCGCCTCCTCGGGTGCGGTGCTGCGGATCTTCCTGATGTGCGGCGCCTTCGTCGGCGTCTCGGGCACGCTGATCGGCACGATCATCGGCGTGCTGTTCTGCCGCAACATCGTCGCGATCCAGCACTTCGTCGAGCGGGTGACCGGCGGACGCGTGTTCGATTCCTCGGTCTTCATGCTGACCACGCTGCCGGACCAGGTCGACTGGGGCGACGTCGCGCAGGTCGTCGTCCTCGGCCTTGCGCTCTCGCTGCTCGCGACGCTGTATCCCAGTTGGCGTGCCGCGCGGACGGACCCCGTGGAGGCGCTGCGCCATGAGTGAACCGCTGGTCCTGCGCGCCGTGCAGCGCGTCTATCGCGGTGCGGCAGGCGACCTGCCCGTGCTGCGCGGCGTCGACCTGACCTTGCGGGCGGGCGAGATCGTGGCGCTCGTCGCCCCCTCGGGCGCGGGCAAGTCGACGCTGCTGCACGTCGCCGGGCTGCTCGATCGGCCGGATGGGGGCAGCGTGATCGTCGAGGGGCGGGAGGTCGGCGGTCTGCCCGATGCCGCCCGAACCGCGGTGCGGCGCGACACGATCGGCTTCGTCTACCAGGCGCACCATCTGCTCGCGGAGTTCACTGCGCTCGAGAACGTGGTGCTTCCCCAGCTCATCGCGGGCACGTCCCGCCGCGAGGCGACCGCGCGGGCGGCCGGGCTGCTGGAAAGTCTCGGGCTCGCCGCGCGGACCGGCCATCTGCCGGGCAAGCTGTCGGGCGGCGAGCAGCAGCGCGTCGCCATCGCCCGCGCGCTCGCCAACCGGCCGAAGGTGCTCCTGGCCGACGAGCCGACCGGAAACCTCGACGTGGCGACCGCCGAGATCGTGTTCGCGCAATTGCTGGCGACGGTGCGGGACCAGGGACTCGCCGCGCTGATCGCGACGCACAACCCCGATCTCGCCGCGCGGATGGACCGGACCGTCACGCTGCGCGGCGGGCGGGTCGCCGAGAGCTGAGCCGGGGAAGCCTTACGCCGCCCGCAAGGCGCCCACCACGGTCGACAGCGTCTCCAGGTCCGCCGCCGATGCGATCGGAATGCTCACCTCGGCGTCCGTGACCACGTGGGCGTAGCGAGCGCGCAGCTTCGCCGCGATCTCGTCCACCGTACCGACCGTCGCGTAGAGATCCAGCATCTCGTCCGAGATGAGGCCCGGCATTTCCTCCCAGCGCTGCTCGCGGGACAGCACGCTCATGCGGCGGGCGAGATCTCCGTAGCCGTGGAAGTCGAACGCCGCGCGATAGGCGGGGGTGGAGCAGTAGAACGCGACCCGCGCCCGCACGTCCTCCCGCCGCTTCGCGAGCTCCGCCTCGGTGCGCGCGGTTGCGATCAGCGGCTTGATCGCGACCGCGAAGCCTCGCGCGTCGCGGCCGGCCCGGGCGGCGCCCTCATGCACCGCGGGCAGCATCACCTGCTCGATATAGGCGGCGGTGCAGACCGGGTGCGGGCGAATGCCCTCGGCACATTCCCCCGCGATGCGGCTCATGATCGGGTTCACCGCGGCGAGCTGCACCTTGATGTCGGGATGCTCGATCGGGCCGGGATCGAACAGCGGCACCATCAGGCTCAGGCGATAATGCTCGCTCTCGAACGCCAGCTTCTCGCCGGTCTGCCAGCAGCGCCACACCGCCCGGAGCGCATGCACGTAGTCGCGGATCCAGGGGCCGGCCGGGTGCCAAGGCATGCCGTAGCGCCGCTCGATATGGGCGCGCACCTGCGTCCCCAGGCCCAGGATGAAGCGGCCGCCCGAGAGCCGCGCGAGCGTCCAGGCGGTCATCGCCATGCTGGCCGGGCTGCGCGGGAAGGCGATCGCGACCGCGGTGGAGAGGCGCAGCCGCGTCGTCGCCTGGGCGGCGAGGGCTGCGAGCAGGAACGGGTCCTCCTTGCACTCCTCGAACGCGATGCCGTCATAGCCGAGCTGCTCGACGGTGCGGGCGTCCTCGAACACGCGGGTGACGTCGAGCGGCACCTCCGGGGCTCGCACACCCGGGTCCACCTTGCCCAGGGGCAGCAGCGTTTCGACGCGCATCCGACGGCCTCCCATCCGGTTCTTGCTTCCCGCAACCGGTAGCATCCGGCCGGGAACGCGGCGAGTCAGCCGACCATCAGGCTCCGCAGCAACGGGAGCAGCGCCGCGGCCGCGGCGCGGTGGCCGGCGATGTCGGGATGCGCGCCGTCGCCCGAGGCGTTGAACAGCGGCCAGAGCCGGGGCGGATGATCGGCATTGCTCATCAGCCGGTCGTAGTCGAGCAGGGGCAGGCCCGACCGGCGCGCGCGTTCGTTGTTGATCTGCCGGATCGCCTCCGCTGCCGCGTCGGGCGTGTCGCGGATGGGCCACGGCGAGATGGTGACGTAGATCGGCACGCCGCCGGCCGCCAAGGTCAGCGCGGCCATGCGCTGCGCGGCCGCCCAGGTGAGATCCTGCGCCGCTGCCGTGTGCGGGTCGGCGCGGGTCGCGACCTGGATCAGCGTGAAGTCGGGCCGGTAGAGCGGAATCGCCCGTTCCGCGCCCGCCGCGATCAGGCGCATGACCGGGGCACCGGTCGGGTGGTTGTACAGCGCCGCGCACGGCACGCCCGTCTCGGTCAGCCGTCGTGCGGCGATCCGCGCGAAGGCGCCGCGATCGTGCGGGGTCGAGGCACCCGCGACGATCGAGGAGCCGCAGTACAGCAGCGTGTAGCCCCCGGCGGCGGACCAGCACTGGACCGCCTGCACCGGGTGTGAGGACGCGGGGACGAAGCCCATCTCCGCCACGCGGGTCAGCGGCGCGGGCGCGGCGAACAGCGCGGAAGGGCCGCCGACATCGGGCGGGTCCTCGGTGAGGCCGGGGTTCACGGTCGGCAGACCCCAGCCCTGGCCCTCCGTCACCTCTGCGCGCACCAGGATGAGGCGTTCCGTGCCGTCCGCGTCGGTCCGCGAGAGCAGGCCTCCGGTCGGCATCCAGTCGGAGTGGAAGCCGAAGGTCGTGGGCGGCACCATGGCCTCGGCCGGGCCACCCCGGGGCGTGCGGTCCGGCTCCAGGTCGGCGCCGCGCGCAGCAAACCGGACCGGGCGGAACGCCGTGAGGTCGATCGAGCCGTCCCACCTGCTGGGCAACCAGCCATTCCCGACCCGCGCGGTGGGCGCCCAGAGCGCCCGCACCCGATAGGGCGCGGCGCCACCGTTGCCGAAGACGAGCCGGACGTGGCTCGCCTGTGCCGGGAGCGGGACCAGCACGCTCGCGGTGCCGTTCGGCGGCAGCGGGCCCGGCGGCGCGCCGGGCTTCGGATCGTAGACGGGGGAGACGGTCTGGCGCGGGTTGCGCGGCAACGGGTCGGGAGCACCGGCATGGGCCGCGTCGGGACGGAGAAGGCCGATCCCGGCGGCGGTCAACAGCACGCGGCGGGGGATCATGGCCGCGGCGTCAGGGCTCGAACGGCGGGGCCGGACCCGTCATCGTCGCAGGCGCGTGCTGCCGGGCGCCGCCCATCGCGCCTCAGACCTGCTGGCCGCCGTCGATATGGACCTCCGTCCCGGTGATGTAGCTCGCCTTGTCGGAGCACAGGAAATACAGCAGTTCCGCGACTTCCTGTGGCTGGCCGAGGCGGCGCAGCGGGACCGTGCGCTCCACGATCTCCTTCGTGCCGGGGGAGAGGATGGCCGTCTCGATCTCGCCGGGGGAGACCGCGTTCACCCGCACCCCGCGCTCCCCCAGTTCGGCGGCGAGCTCGCGTGTCAGGGCGGCCAGGGCGGCCTTGGAGGTCGCATAGGCCGCGGAGGCGAAGGGGTGGACGCGCGACCCGACGATCGAGGTGATGTTCACGATCGCGCCGCGGCTTTCGGTCAGCAGCGGCGTGAGCGTCTGCGTCAGGGCGATGGTAGCGAAGAAGTTCACGTTGAAGATGTGCAGCCAGTCCCGATAGGCCATCTCGAGCGCGCTGATCTTCCCCCCGCCACGCGTCTTGGGAGAGATCGCGGCGTTGTTGATCAGGGCATCGAGGCGGCCCCCGGTGATGTCGCGAATCCGGGGCAGGGCGGCATGCACCGCCTCCACGTCGGACAGGTCGAGCTGGATGTGGTTGCGTTCGCCCCCCTTCCAGGGGCAGCGCGGGTCGAACGCCTGGCGGGAGATGGTCAGCACGCGCCAGCCATGGTCGGAAAACGTCTTGACGGTGGCGTGGCCGATGCCTCGGCTCGCGCCGGTCAGCATCAGAACCCGTTCGGACTGCGGCATGACGGCGTTCCTTTCGCGCACCGGGTCAGCATACCGGGTCCGCGGAAGGGGGTCGACTCCGACCATGCTGGATTCCAATGGGTTGGCACACGCGGCCGGTCCGCCATCGCGACCAGAGACGCCGCTCGGGCACGTGATCACGCGTTCGAGCGGATTTCGGAACGGTTCGCCATATTGTGACGAAGCCCGCCCAGGGTCCGCCACGATCTATCGCTTATGTCGATGCGTTGAAGGAGACCTGTCATGGCATCTTTCCGCGCACCTGCGATCGCCCTGGGCTTGCTTGCGTTCGGCACGCTGTTCGCCGCGGCGCCGGCCAAGGCCGATTGGTATGGGCCGGGGTGGGGCTGGCGGCGGCCGCACCCGCATTGGCACCGGCATTGGGGGCCTCCGGCCGTCGTGGTGGCGCCGCGCCCATACTACTACGGGCCGCCGCCTGTCGTGTATGCGCCGCCGCCGCCCGTGGTCTATGCGCCTCCGCCGCCCGTCTATTACCCGCCCTCCGTTTCCCTCGGCTTCGCAATCCGCTGAGCCGCAAACCGAAAGGACATCACCTTGCGACATTTGATTCTTCCCGCCGCCCTGGGTCTTGGACTCGCCGTCGGGCTGGGCGGCTGCACGGATCCCTATGATCCCGGCCAGCGCGCGGTCGGTGGCGGATTGCTGGGCGCCGCCGGCGGCGCCGCGATCGGTGGGCTGGCCGGCGGCGGCACCGGGGCCGCGATCGGCGCGCTGGGTGGTGGTGCCCTGGGCGCGGTCGGTGGCGCGGCGACGACGCCGCAGCGTCCGGCGCCCACCTACTACAGCGCCCCGCCGCCGACCTATCGCGGCTACTGAGCCTGAACTGTCATCCCGCGGCGGCCCGCACTGCGCCGCCGCGGGCTGGGGACGCGGAACGAGGGCGGGGTTTGACCCCGCCCTTTCCGTGTCGACCCGGCAGGGCGTTCCTCTCCGAGGCTCAGCTCCGTTCGGAGTCGGCGCCGCTGCCCGAACCGGTCACGCCCGACCGGGAGGGGGCGTCGCTCTTCGGCTGGACAGTGCGCGTGATGCCCGCGACCTCGGCATCCTGCTTGTCCCATTTCGCCTTGCCGGACGCTGTGCCGCGATCGGTGGCCGGGTCGGGGACCGTCTTGTCGTCTTCCGTGGACATGGCTCTCTCCTTCTGGGGCGAACGGAAGGAGAGCGCGGCAGGCGCGCGTGGGTTCGCCGCGCGCCGTTCGGTCAGTCCGCGAAGACCGCCACGGGGGCGCCGGTCGCCGGGGCTGGCGCGCGGAACAGCCCGCCCAGCGTGGGGTGCGCGGCGAGCACCTCGGCCGATTTCCCCTCCCGCAGCGACGTCACGTAGAGCTGCTCGTCCGCGAAGCAGGGCATGGTCGGGCCGGGAACCGGGAAGGGAATCTTCGCCAGCAGTTCACCGGTGGGGGAGAAGCAGTTGAGCACCCCGGCAGAGGGTCCGGCCGACCAGTAGTTGCCGTCGGCGTCCATGGCGGCGCCGTCGGGACGGCCGTCCTCGTTGCCGAGCCGCGCGAGCACGCGGTGGTTGCGCATGTCGCCGGTGGTCGGGTCGAAATCCCAGGCTTCGATCAGTCCGCCCGAGGTATCGGAATGATACATCACCCTCTCATCGGGCGACCACGCCAGACCATTCGAGGAGGCGATCCCCGTGGTTCGGGTCTCCACCCGGCCGTCTGGCGTCACGCGGTAGAGCGAACCGATCGGCTGGCGGGGCGAGTGTTCGTCCATCGAGCCCACCCAGAACGCCCCGTCCGGACCGACCTTGCCGTCGTTCAGGCGCGTGCTCGCCGGCTGATCGATCGGGCCGGTGAGCTCGTCGATCGTGCCGGTCTTGGGATCGAACATCACCACCCGGCTTCGCAGGGCCACCACCAGCCGCCCCGAACGCGCCAGCCCCAGGCTGGGAACGACCTCGGGGAGATCCCAGCTCTGCTGGGCACCGGTATCGACCGAGAGCGCATTGATGCGCTTGCCTGGGATGTCGACGAACAGGATCCGTCGATTGGCCCGGTCCCAAACCGGCGATTCGGCCACGCCACAGCGGCTGTCCCAGACCAATTCGAACGTGCTCATCCTGCTCTCCCGGACCGTCCCGATGCTCGACCTCACGCGGCGCTCAGCTGCGCCGCACGTTCCAGAACACGGGACTGCCCTTCAGGATGCCGGTCAAGTTGCCCTGGTAGGCGGTCGGCATGAAGTACTGGCCCAGCGGCACGTAGGGCACGTCCTTGAACGCCTGCAGCTGGATCTGTTCGGCCAGCGACTTCTGTGCGGCCAGGTCGGGCGCGACGAACCAGGCGCTGCGGAGCGCCTCCAGCGTCGGGCTGTCGGGCCAGCCGGGCGCCGCCGCCTTGCCGTTGGCGCGGAGGAAGATGTGTCCGGCGGGGTTCACCATGTCGAGCCCCGACCAGCTCGTGTGGAACAGGCTCCAGCCGCCCTGGTCCACCGGGTCGGTCTTGGCGCGGCGCTGCACCAGGGTCGCCCAGTCCATCGGCTGGGCATCGACGGTCATGCCGATGCGGGTCAGCAGGTCCGCGGAGATCTCGGCCAGTGCCTTGGCCGACGGGATATCGGTCGGAGAGAGCAGGACCACCTTCTCCCCCTTGTACCCCGCCTCGGCCAGCGCCTTCTTCACGGCGTCGAGGTCGCGCGGGCTGGTGAGCGCCTGCATCCCGGCATCGTTCGCGAGCGGCGTCCCGGGGCAGAAATACCCGACCCCCTCCTGCCACAGCGCCGGATCGGTGCCGACCATGCCGACCATGTAGTCCGCCTGGGAGACGGCGCCGATGATGGCGCGCCGGATTGCCGGATTATCGAAGGGCGGGTGGAGCTGGTTGAACCGCATCGTCGCGACGAAGCCGGTCGGTACCGTCGTCTCGACCTTCAGGCGCGACTGGCGGCGCAGCAGCGGCAGCAGGTCGGCATTGGGGGCGAGCCACCAGTCGATCTCGCCGCGTTGCAGGGCGGCGGAGACGGTGGACGGGTCCGGCATGATCCGCCACTCGATCCGGTCGAAATGGGCGACCTTTGGGCCGCTGGTGCCCTCGGGGACCCCGTCGGCGCGGGGCACGTAGCCGTCGAACCGCTCGTAGACCACCAGCGCGCCGGGCACCCGCTCGTCGGCCTTGTAGCGGTAGGGGCCGCTGCCGACCATTTCCGTGACCTGCTTGAACGGGTCGGTGCGGGCGAGCCGCTCCGGCATGATCGGGCACATGCTGGGCGGCGTCTTGGCCAGGGCGTCGGGCAGGAGCGGGAAGGGATGCTTGAGCCGGATCACGATCGTCTTGTCGTCCGGTGCGTCGATCGCGTCGGTGGCGGCGAGCAGCGCCTGGCCGAACCCGTCCCGCGCCCCCCAGCGGCGGATCGAGGCGGCCGCGTCGCGTGCGAGGACGGGTTCCCCGTCGTGGAATTTCAGCCCGTCCCGCAGCGTGATCGTCCAGACCGCACCGTCCTTGTCGCTGCTGGCCCCGGCCGCCATCTGCGGCTGCGGATTGTAGGCGGCGTCCAGCCCGAACAGCGTGTCGAAGACCAGGAAGCCGTGGTCGCGGGTCTGGTAGGTGGTGGTCCAGACCGGATCGAGCACCGCGATGTCCGCCTGCGGCACGAAGGTCAGCACGCGCTTGCCCTGCGCCTGGACGATGGAGGGCGCAACGAGCGGACTGCCGAGCGCGGCGGCTCCGGCTTGCAGGAACGTGCGGCGTTTCATGGAACTCTCCAGCTCAGGCGAAGCGGATGCGTGGTATCACATCGTCGCCAGCGGTGTCCCGCGGTGTGCGGACGGCGCCTCTCCCACTCGTGAGGCGATTTGCCGTAATGATGCCGCGTCCGAACGGCATGGGCCGACCGCTCGAACGTAAAGGAGGACGGTAGCGCGAATGCGGAAACGGATCGGAACGGCGCTCGTGGCGCTCTCGGCCGGGGCGGCTTTCGGGGTGCTGGGCAGTGCTGCCCCGCGCGCGGCCGAACTCGCCACCTATTACCACGTCGGAAGCTGGGACGCGTTCAGCGGACGGGGAGAGGACGGGCGCTACGTCTGCGGGGTGGGCAACACCAACCCGGATGGCCGCCGCTTCACCCTGCGCTTCGTGATCGGCGGCACGGAGGTGCTGTTCTCGGCGAGCAAGCCGAGTTGGAACATCCCGGCGGACACGCAGGTCCCGGTGGTGATGCAGATCGGCCTGGATGCGCCCTGGACGATGCAGGCCCACGGCAATGAGCACGCCCTGAGCTGGACCATGGAACGCGCGGCCATCCAGACGTTCGATGAGCAGTTCCGCCGCGCGATGTCGTTGACGCTGTCCTTCCCCGAGGGGAACGAGGCGCCCTGGACGGTGCCGCTGAACGGCTCGACCGCGATCAGCAACGCGTTTGGCCGCTGCATCACGGACCTGACCGCCCGGAGCGGCGGCACCAGCCCAGCGGCCGCGCCGCAAGGGCCGACCCAGCCTTTCGGCACGCAGATTCCTGCGGCGGGGAGCTCAGGCGCGACAGGGGCCGCGCCTGCCTCGAATGCACCGAGTCAGCCGATGAAGTCGCAATAGGCGAACCGAGGGGCGACCTCCGGGGGGGGTGTTCTGAGGCGAGCGTGGGGCGACACGGTCCGGGTCCGCCGGCGGACCGTGCCGCGCATGTTCGCCTCACCCGATCTCACGCTGCAGGCGCTTGGGCGCGGTCATGCTCCAGCTTCGACGGATGAGCCCCGCGAGTTCCTCCCAGTCGACCGGGGCCTCCAGTCGGATGCCGATCCAGCCCTTCGACCCGACATAGGGCGGTCGGAAGAAGCGCTCCGGCGCGGCCTCGACCAGGATCGCCTGCACGCCCGGCGGGGCCTTGCACCAGACGGAGGCCTTTCCCTCGAACCGGTGCACCATGGCGAAGATCTTGTCGCGGACGCGGAAGGTGGGTGCCTCCCACGTTTCCTTTTCCTGCGCCTCGGGCAGCGCGAGACAGATCGCGCGAAGCCGGTCGATCGACGTCATGCGGTCTCTCGTGTCACGATGGGAGTCTCCGACCCGTGCCAGGTGAAGCGCCAGGTACCGTCCTTCCGCACGTTGCCCACCAGCGCCGGCCGGAAGCACGCAAGACACGTTCCATCCGGATCCCGGGTGCTCGGGTAGACGACGCCGAGCGAACCTTCCGCCAGGAGCCGGGCGGCGAGCGCCTGGGAGGCCAGGTAGCTGTCTGGCGCCAGGCAGTCGGCGAAGGCAGGGGACTGGCGAAGGTCGTGGAACGCAGCCGAGAAGTCCGCGAGATACGCGTCATAGGTCACGCTGTCCCGCAGCACGCCGATCTCCAGCAAATGCAGCGTCTTGTGGAACGTCACCTCGGCCACGGCGGTCGACAGGGCGAACCCGGCATACCAGGCGCCACGGTCCGGCCCGTTGAAGCGGCTGCCCAGCGGGTGCGGGTGGCAATAGGCCGCGTTGACGATGCGGAAATGCGGCACGCCGAACACCAGTTCGGAGAGCCCGATGCCCGGCAGGAGTTCGTTCTCGGCCGCGAGCCGGTCGTTGGTCGCGTTGTCGAGGTCGAACAGGTCCGCGAGCATCGCATCATCCTCCCCGGACAGCAGCGTCAGCACGGACGCGCCCTGCGGCAGGCTGTACTGCGACGGGATCAGGCGCTGCGTGTCGTACTGGCGCACCAGGGTGACGGGCGGAAGGGTCTCGTCCATCAGAAACCGCCACGCCGCGCGTCCAGCAGGCGGCGGACGATCTGCATCGCCGGGATACCGCCCGCGATCATGTAGGCGAGCGGCGCCTGGCCCCGGAAGATCCGGTTGGCGTTCGGCAGGCGCACCCAGGTGTCGGCCAACTCCGGCCCGTGCAGGATATGCAGCGCCTTGAAGATGCCGATCAGGTACGAGAGCCGCAGCAGCCGGTCGGCGTCCAGCACACGGTCGGGCTGCTTCTTCATCTCGTACCAGGCCCCGTTCGACATGCCGCCCAGCAAGGCGCGCGCATCTTCGTCCCGCAGCCGCCAACGCTGGGCGAGGGCCAGGAACGCCTTGATCGCGGACGCGCTCAGCCGCTCCCGCTCCGCCTTTCGGCTGAGATCGACGAGCGGGGAGGGATCGTAGCGGCTGGCCGGGTAGGCTTCACGGGGCAGCACCATGCGGCTGACTCTCCGGTTTCAGACGAAAGTAAGAACGGTTCTGGAGAGATGCAAGGGAAACCGCGGGACACTTGCGCCGTCGCAGGGAACCCGGTTCCGTGCGCAGCGGAGGACTCGTCCATGACCGACCATCCGCTTCTCCCCACCTTGCGGGCCGCCCGTGTGGTCCCCGTGATCCGTACCCACACGACCGCGCATGCGGCGACCGCGGTGCGCTGGCTGCGGGAGGCCGGGCTGCGCATCTTCGAGCTGACGATGACGATCCCGGACGCGCCGGCGCTGATCCGGGAACTGGCCGCGGAGCCGGATCTGCTGGTCGGTGCGGGCACGGTGCCCGATGCGGCGACGGCGGAGCGGTGCCTGGCCGCGGGCGCGCGCTTCCTGGTGGCGCCCTGGGTCGATCCGACGCTTGCGGCCCCCTGTCGCGCGGCCGGCGCGGCGCTGATGCTGGGGGCGGTCACGCCGACCGAGGTGCGGGCGGCGCTCACCGCAGGGGCCGACGTGGTGAAGGTGTTTCCCGCATCCTCCGTGGGCGGGCCGGGGCACATCCGCGCCTTGGCGAGCGTGCTGCCCGGTGTCGCCTTCTGTCCGACCGGTGGCGTCGATCCGGGCAATTTCACGACCTACCTCGCGGCCGGAGCGGCGTTCGTCGGCATGGGCGGCGCCCTGGTCGACGAGAAGCGGATCGCCGCCGGTGACCGCGCCGCGATCGAGGCCGCCGCGCGGGCGGTGCAGGGGGCGGCGTGATGCCGGTCGAGCTGCTCTGCATGGGCGAGCCGATGCTGGAGTTCTCCCAACTCCCGCCGGAGCCCGACGGCAGCCGGCACTTCCTCGAGGGGCATGGCGGCGATACCTCCAACGCTGCCATCGCCGCCGCCCGCCAGGGCGCGCGCGTCGGCATGATCACCGCGCTGGGGCGCGACATGCCGGGCGACAGCTTCATCGCGCTGTGGGAGCGGGAGGGTGTGGACTGCACGACGGTGCTGCGCGACGAACGCTTCCTGACTGGCGTGTATTTCGTCACCCATGACGCGGCAGGGCACCATTTCCTGCACTACCGCGCCAACTCGGCCGCGGCGAACTATCGCGCGGCGGACCTTCCGCTGGCGGCGATCCGCGCGGCGCGCATGCTCTATGTGTCGGGGATCAGCCAGGGCATCTCCGAATCCGCCTGCGATGCGGTGTTCGCGGCGATAGCGGTGGCGCGGGCGGCCGGGGTGATGGTTGCGTACGACACCAACTACCGCCCGCGCCTGTGGCCGCCGGCCCGCGCCGCCGCGGTGATGCACGCCGCGATCGCCGAGGCCGACGTCGCGTTCCCCGGCATGGAGGACGTCACGACGCTGACCGGCCTCACCGATCCCGAGGCGATGGTCGACTTCTACCTGGGCCTCGGCTGCCGGATCGTGGTGCTGAAGATGGGGATCGACGGTGCGTTGCTGGGGACCGCGGACGGGGCGCGGATGCGCATCCCGGCGCATACCGTGGAGGCGGTGGACGCGACCGGGGCGGGGGATACGTTCTGCGGGTCGTTCATGGCGCGGCTGCTCGCCGGCGACGGGCCGGAGGACGCGACGCGCTATGCCTGCGTCGCGGCGGCCCTGAAGTGCCGCGGCTACGGCGCGGTGGCGCCGATCCCGACCGCGGCGGAGGTGCGCGCCGCGCTGGGGTGAGGGAGGAGGGCTGCCGGGCGAGCGGCCATCTTGGAACGGCGACGTACCTTGGGCCGTGGAGAGGCGACGTGCCTTGGGTCGTGGAAAGGCGACCGCGTCGGAGAGGGTGCGAACGGGGTGGGGTTCGTGCCGCCCTGCGGCAGCTTTGATTCACACGGAGGAAGACGGAGAGGCACGTAGGACCACAGAGGGGTCTTGGACCTTTGCCTGCTCTTGCGTCCGCCCCTCCCGCCCGATCTCCCGCCGCTCTCAGCCGAACGCCAGCCCCGCCAGGCCCACGACTCCGACTCCGATTCGCCACCAGGCGAACGGCGCGTAGCCGTGCCGCCCGACGAAGCCCAGCAGCCCCCGCACCACGACCGCCGCGGCCAGGAACGCCGCCGCGAAGCCGATCCCGATGATCCAGGCGTCGTCCATCGACAGCACGTCGCGGTTCTTCATCAGGTCGTAGGTAAAGGCGCCTGCCATGGTGGGCAGCGCGAGGAAGAAGCTGAACTCCGCCGCGGCCCGCTTCTCCACCCCCAGCAGCATCGCGCCCACGATCGTGGAGCCCGACCGCGAGACGCCCGGCACCAGCGCGAGGCACTGGAACAGCCCGATTCCCAGGTAGCACCCGAGCGGTAATCGGGTCGCATCGTGGTGTCGCGGACGAAGGTCGCGACGGTCCACCCACAGCAGGACGATCCCGCCCAGGATGAGCATGGCGCAGATCAGGCTGGGCGTTTCGAACAGCACCGTCTTGATCAGCCGATGCGCGAGCACGCCGATGACCGCGGCCGGCAGGAAGGCCAGCACGACACCCAGTACGAAGCGCCGCGCCCCCGGATCGTGCGGCAGCGCGGCGGCCACCGACAGCAGCCTCCCGGCATAGACCAGCAGGATCGCGAGCACCGCGCCCAACTGGATCAGCACCGCGAAGGCGTTACCGGGGGAGTGGAAGCCGAACGCCTGCCCGAGCAGCAGCAGATGGGCGGTGGAGGAGACGGGGATGAACTCGGTCAGCCCCTCGACCAGGCCGAGGACCAGGGCGATCAGCCAGAGCGGGTGCATGGGTCAGCGCGGCGCCAGGACAGGCGGCTGCGCTGGCGGCGGCGGCGGCGGGGGCGGCGCATAGTAGTATTTCGGCGGCGGCGGCGCGGCCGGGGTCGTGTCGATGTAGACGCAGCCCCCGAGGAGGAGCGGCAGCATGAGGAGGGGAAGGGTGATGGCACGCATGCGGCGGACCCTACAGGCGGTCGCGGGCCGCACGCACGTCCCGTTTCGTCGCGCGCCCGTCACAACCTGGCGTACCCGGCCGCCGAGCTGGCGCGGCAGGCGGGCCTGCCGATGACCACCCGCCCGGACCCGGACCCCACCTTGGCCCCGGACGCGGTTCCGGACCCGACCCCAGACCCAATCCCAGCCCCGCAGTGGTGCTGGCGGCCCATGGGTCCCGGCGACCTGGCCGATGTCGTGCGGATCGCGGCCGCCGTGCACCCGCCGGCGCTTGCGGAGGCCCCGGCGGTGTTCGCGGAGCGGCGTGACCTGTATCCGGCCGGCACCTTCCTGCTGGAGGTGGGCGGCCGCCCGACCGGCTACGTCCTTGCCCACCCCTGGCGCGCCGGCACCATCCCGCCTCTCGACACGCTGCTCGGGGCGCTGCCGTCCGCCGCGGACTGCCTCTATCTGCACGATCTCGCTCTGCTTCCCGCGGCCCGCGGCCTGGGCGCCGCCGGGGCCATCGTCACTCGACTGGCCGCCGCGACGACCCATCCGCGGCTCGCGCTGGTTGCGGTGGGCGGGTCGGCGCCATTCTGGCGGCGGCAGGGCTTCCTTCCGGTGGTGAGCGCGACGCTCGGGGCCAAGCTCGAAGGCTACGGTCCGAACGCCTGCTACATGGAGCGGACGGCTGTCGGATCCGCCTGAGGCGGCCGGGGGTCAGGGCGTGTGCGCCACCATCCTCGCCACCGCCTCGAACCGTTCGGGGCCGATCCGCAGTGCGCCCTCGAACGGCCGGTCCAGCATGTGCACGAGCGCCAGAGCGAAGGCGAGGCAGGCGACGAATCCCGCCACGAAGGCCACCTGCGACCAGACGTATTCCACGCCGAACCAGAGCAGCGCACCCACCATCGCCGCGGTGAAGCACAGCAGCAGCGTCCACAGCACGCCGGGTACGTCCGTGCGCGCCGTGGTCAGCCGCAGCTCGCGCATGGCATGTACGCGCTCCAACAGCGAGAGGAGCTGCGGGCGGGTGTCCGCAGTGCCGGGTGTCGGTGCCGGGGCCTGCATGACCGCGCGCCACAGCTCCACCAGCGCGTCGCGCGCGGCGTCGCTGTGGTGGTTCCGCGTCATCGTGACCCATTCCTCCGTCGCGACCTTCTCGGCATAGCGGCTGATCGCGCCGTCGATCGCGGCGCGCGGGGGCGGCGGCAAGGATTGGGCGAGCAGCGATATGGTGTGCAGGCTGGCGGCCTCGTGCTCGATCGAGCGCGCCGCGCTCAGGTATTCCGACCAGACTTCGTTGAACACGAAGGCGAGCAGGACCGCGAACACGACGCCCAACTGCATGGAAACCGCGGTGCCGATCTCGTGGTGGCGACGCAGGGTCTCCACCCGCACCTTGCGGCGGACCAACCAGGACAGCAGGCCCCCGATGAAGCCAGCCCCCAGCACGACCAGCGTGAGCGCGCCGTAGCTCATGCTGGCCGATCCGGTTCAGCCGAACTTCCGCATCAGCCGGCCCCAATCCTCGATCGCCTGTTCCTGGCCGGGGATGAGCTGGATGGTGAACTGCGTGTAGCCGGCATCACGCAGGGCGGCGATGCGATCCAGCAAGTCGGGTTCGGTGCCGGTGAAGGTGGTCAGGCGGATCAGGTCCGGCGTGATGAAGGGCCGCTCGTTCTCGCGCACCGCCATCAGGTGGCTGCGATGGTTCTCGAGCCACGGCGCATCGGCGGGAAAGGACCTGGAGAGCGCGACATAGCCCGCCACCGCCTCGGCCACTTCGGCCGGGACCGGGGAGGTGTTGGGAAGGCCGGACAGCGCCTCGTCCGCGGCGCGATGCAGCAGGACGGAGGCGCGGGGGCCGGCCTGGGCGATGGCCCGCGGGCTGTCGAGCGGCTCGCCCTCTTGCAGCACGCAGCCGAGGGCGAAGGCGGTCGCGGTGAGGGTGCCGGCATCGCGACCGGCCTTCTCCCAGCTCTGCCGCATCGCCGACATGGCCGCGGTTCCGCCCGCGACGTCACCGACGAAATTCACCCAGCCGGCGCCCAGCCGGGCGGTGAGGGCGCGGGCTTTCGGCCCGTAGGCGGAGACGTGCAGCCCAACCGGATGCTGCGTGTCGATCAGGCCAAGTTCGGTGTCGAGGAAGGCGATCTTCTTGCGGGCGCCCTCGATCTCGTACTCGACGGTCTCGTTCCGCAGCAGCGCCATGACGACACGGATGTATTCTTCCATGTCGGCGAGCTTCATGGCGCCGAGGCCCATGGTGCGACGGCCGGTGAAGCCGGTGCCGACGCCGAAATCGATCCGACCCGGGGCGAGACGGTTGAGCGATGCGAACGCGTTGGCGGTGACCGGGGCGATGCGGTTGGACGGGATCAGCACGCCGGTGCCGAGCCGGATGCGGGAGGTCTGGACGGCGGCGGCGCCCATGGCGACGAAGCAGTCCGCGCAGAGCATCTGCGTGTCGTAGAACCAGGCCTCGGCGAAGCCCAGTTCCTCGGCGCGGCGGACGACCTTCCAGGCGTCAGCCGCGGTGGGCAGCGCGATCGCGAACTGCATCCGGTATTCCCCCCGTTTTTCCGTCGATCTCTCGCCGGCCGCGTCAGCCGCCGATCACGCCGCAGGCGAGGCGGGCACCGCCACCACCCAGCGGCTTGGGCTCGTCGCTGTAATTGTCCCCGCCGGCATGCACGATGATCGCATGCCCCTTCAGCGCGGAGAGATCCTTGATCGCGGGCGCGGTCAGGCTCTCCTTCGCGGTGCCGTCGGCGGCCACCTTCAGCACGGGCAGGTCGCCGCGATGGCCGTGGCCTGCGGGGCCCTCATGCTTGCCGGTGCTGGCGGGATCCCAATGTCCGCCGGCCGCGCCGCCCGGAACCTTCGTGCCGTTCGACTCGCTCGGACCGCAGGCGCCGTTCTGATGCACGTGGATGCCGTGGTCGCCGGGCGGCAGGCCCTTCAGGTCGGTCTTGAACACCGCGCCCTTGGACGTCTCGGTGATGGTGATCGTGCCGATCGCCTCCCCGGTGCCGTCGGCGGTCAGGCGATGCAACGTGGTGGTCAGCGAGTCGGCCGCCCGGGCCGGTGCAGCGGTCAGGACCGGCGCGGTTGCCAGCAGCAGTCCGGCGGCCAGGCCAGTCCAGCGGATCGTGGTGATCATCGTCGTTCCCCCCTGCCGTGGTTCGACCCGATCAGTGGCATGCCGGATGGCGGCATGGCAACGTGCCCGCGGACGACGGCCGGGAGGCCGCCCGCCACGGAGGAACTGCGCGATGGACGAGATCGACCAGGGCCGGATCACGGTCCCCGACCTGCGGCTCGAGAGCGGTGAGGTGCTGCCGGAAGCGACCCTGGCCTATGTCGCGCGCGGACGGCTGGCGCCGGATGGGCGTAACGTCATCCTGGTCACGCACGGCTACACGAGCGGACCGGACATGATCCGGCCGGGCGCCGGATCGTCGGAGGGCGCGTGGAGCAGCCTGGTCGGGCCGGGCGCGCCGATCGACACGGACCGCTACCGGGTGATCTGCTTCAACATGCTGGGCTCCAGCTACGGGTCGACCAACGCGGCGTCCGTCGATCCGCGCACCGGCCGGCGCTACGGGTCGCGCTTCCCGGCGATCACGGTGGCCGACATCGTCGCAGCGCAACGGGCCGCGCTCGACCGGATGGGGGTGCGCCATCTCCGTGCGGTGGTCGGGCCGTCCTATGGCGGCTTCCAGGCCTTCCAATGGGCGGTAAGTCACCCCGACTTCATGGACGGAATCGTGCCGGTGGTGACCTCGCCCTTGCCGCCACAATCGGACCGCGTCGCCGGGTTGCGGGCCTGGTTCGAGCCGGACCCGGCGTGGAATGGTGGAGACTATTACGAGACGGGGGACGTGAAGGCCACCCTAACGCGGCTCCGGGTGGACACGCTGACCCGTTACGGCCTGCTCGACAGCCTGGCGCCCCGCTTCCCCGATCCGGCCGAACGCGCGGCCGAACTCGAGCGGATCGCCGCCGCCTGGGCCGCAGGGTTCGATGCCAACTCCCTGTTCATCCTGGGCCGCGCGATGGAGCGCTACGACATCACCCGGCACTACGCGAAGATCCGCGTTCCCGTGCTCTACGTGCTGTCGCGCACCGACGCGCTGTTCCCACCGTCGCTGGCGCCCACGGTGATGGAAGGGCTCCGTGCGGCCGGGGTCGACGCGACCTATGTCCTGCTGGACAGCGAGCACGGGCATCTCGCCTCCGGGGCCGACGCCGACAAATGGGCGCCGGCGTTGCGGGACTTCATCCGCCGCCTGGAAGGCTGACCCGCCGCAGGTTCACGGGGCCGCTGCGCGCCCCGTGCATCTCGGCCCAACTGCGGACATGCGCGGGCTCTCGCCCATGGGATCGGGGTGCAATGCCGCCATGTTGCGGCGTTGTTGCACCGGCCGGCCGCTGCGTGCTTCACACGCGGGCAAGGAGAAACGTCCATGAGCGCCTTCACCCCTGGCCGGCACGTCCTGCAGACGCCGGGCCCGACGAACCTGCCCGACCGCGTCCTGCGCGCGATGGATCGCAACGCGATCAACCATCGCGGTCCCGAATTCGGCCGGTTGGGCCTGTCGGTGATCGGCAAGTTGCGGCCGGTGTTCGGGACCGAGGGGCTGATCGGGATCTATCCGTCCTCCGGAACCGGGGCCTGGGAAGCCGCCTTCGCGAACACCCTGCAGCCGGGCGACCGCATCCTGATCAGCCGCACCGGCCAGTTCGCCCATCTCTGGGAGGAGATGGCGCGGCGCTTCGGTCTCGACGCCGTTGCGCTGGAGACGGATTGGCGGCGCGGCGCGGACCCGGCCGTGATCGGGCAGGTGCTAGACGATGACCGGGAACACCGGATCAAGGCCGTGTGCGTCGTGCACAGTGAGACCTCCACGAGCTGCCTGTCCGACGTGGCCGCGGTGCGGGACGCGATGGACCGAGCGGGTCATCCGGCGCTGCTGATGGTGGACGCGATCTCCTCGCTGGGGTGCATCGACTACCGCCACGACGCCTGGCGCGTGGACGTGACGGTGGCCGGCTCGCAGAAAGGGCTGATGACGCCGCCGGGGCTCGCCTTCACGGCGGTATCGGCCAAGGCGCTCGCCGTCTCGCGGGCGGGTGGCGCTCGGCGCAGCTACTGGGACTGGGAACCGCTGGTGCGTGCCAATGAGACGGGTTTCTTCCCGTACACGCCAGCGATCAACCTGCTATGGGCCCTGGAAGCGGCGCTGGACCAGTTGGCGGAGGAGGGGTTGGACGCGGTCTACGCCCGCCACCAACGCTATGCCGAGGCGACCCGCCGCGCGGCCGCGGCCTGGGGGCTGGACCTGCAATGCCAGGACCCCGCGGCCTACGCGCCCGGCGTGACCGCGATCCGGGTGCCCGAGGGGCACTCGGCCGACCGGCTGCGGGCCGTGATCCTCGAGCGGTTCGACATGAGCCTCGGGAACGGGCTGGGCCGGGTCGAGGACCGCGTGTTCCGCATCGGCCACATGGGAGATCTGGGCGTCCTCCAGCTCACCGGCGCCCTGACCGGGGTGGAGATGGGGCTGGCGGCCGCGGGCATCCCGCATCAGCCGGGCGGCGTGCTCGCCGCAATGCGCCATCTGACGGAATCGAACGCCTGACGCGGACGCTGGGGCGGGATCGTCAGCGCGCGCCCCGCCCCGTGTCATGGCCGGCACGAGGCCGGCATGCCGCCGGGGCAGGCGGCTCAATCACCGGCCACGGCGCGCCCCGGCTGTTCGTATTGCGCGAGCCATTGGCGCGCGAGATGGACCGCTTCCGCAGGGGTCAGCCAGGACCAGTCGGCCCCGCGGGCACGCAGCGCCACCCACACGGTGTCGCCATGGACGTGTTCTTCGACGGCAAGCGGCGTGACGTGAGACATCCTTGACTCCCTGGCAGTGGCGCGAACCGGCAATGCTGCACGAACGGGTCGTGCCGCGGGTCTCGTCGTAAAGGTGAGAGTGGCGATCCACCCCGAACCGGAGTCGTGCGATCGCCGTGCCTTGTTTGCGCCATATTTGGCGGCGGGCGCAATCACGAAATCACGGCCGCGTGTGCAGGCTTCACTGAAAAGCTGCAACTGTTGCAAGTCTGCCGATCCGTTAACGCCTAATAACGGTTAGACCCGGAGCGCTTTCCGGCGTCTCGTCCGAGAATCCGCAGCCGCCCGCGGGTTCGCCGACATCAGCGTCGCCCGCCGCTCTGGGCGAGGAAACGCAGGAGGGAAGAACAAGAGCCGATCTTGACAACACTCGATCTGATCCCATTCCGAATGGGAGGCAGACACAAGAACGGGAGCCCGGCATGAATGGGGGAGGTGCTTGATCTGCATCAATGCCGACGCGCCGGTCCGGCCGCAATGAACATGGCGGTGGCAGGACGTCGGGCATGCCACCGGCGACCGGTAACGTCCCGCCGCATCCGTCAGTCCCGACGTTCGACAAGCGCGTTCGATCGCACGCC
The DNA here is from genome assembly GCA_001898425.1 of Rhodospirillales bacterium 69-11. Lineage (GTDB taxonomy): Bacteria > Pseudomonadota > Alphaproteobacteria > Acetobacterales > Acetobacteraceae > Rhodopila. The sequence goes on along the minus strand of MKTV01000032.1, from coordinate 100,112 downwards.
CCATCAGGCTGGTACCTGTGACATGGCCGACTCGGAAGATCTCTTCCGTCTGATCTACTTCAGCGATGGCCGGTTGGTGAGCGATCCGTTCGCACCGCTCGCCGCGCTGCAGGCGCTGGTCGGGCAGGCGGCCCGGAACAATAGCCGGCGGCGGATCACAGGTGCGCTGCTGTATGACGGAGAGCGATTCGCGCAGGTGCTCGAAGGCCGGCGCGAGGACGTCGATGCCGTCTTTCACGAGATCAGCCACGATCCGCGGCACGAACGGGTCACCGTCATCCAGCGAGAGTCGGTGCGACGTCGCGCCTTTGCACGGTGGACCGCGTTGTTCGTCGATCCGACCCTGGACCGGAACGTGACCCTGGCCCAGACGGAGCAAGTCTGTTCCGGGGAGGAGGACGATCCGACAGCGTTGCTCGCGCTGCTCTCCTACTGCTGCTCACCGGCCTAAGCGGTACAGCTACTCACGGGCCCTGAGCAGCTAAGGCTGCCCAGGCTTCTGAGCGGCGCGCCAACGCCCCACCATTTCGGTATCGCTCGAGGACGGCGGCAAAATGCCAATTCCGCCGCCCGCTTCGGCCGAGCGGACTCGGTCCAACCGGGCGCCCGTCTCTACGGCGCCGCATCAGCGCGCGGCGACGAGCGTCTCGGTATGCGGCGCCGCGATGAACACCTGCTTGGAAGCGAAGGACACCCAGAGGCGGCGGCCCTTCATGAAGTCCTGCCCCAGCACGCCATCCCCGATGGCCCCGTCGCTCGGGAGGATCGTGAGCTCCGGCTCGTGCATGACGGTCGGCCCGACAGCGAGTCGCGCGAAGCGGTGGCGGCGTCCCTCCACCGGTGCCGGGCCGGCGCCATGCTGGCCCACGATCGGATCCTGCGCGGTCGCGTCCGGGGTGAGACCCATGCGCTCCGCCATGCGGGACCCGACGACGCTGTCCTGTGCGCCGGTATCGAGCAGGGCCATGCCCTCCGCGCCATCGAGCAGCACGGGCAGGACCAGCCTGTCGTTCTCCCGCGCCACACCGGGGATTGCCACCGCGGCTTCCTGCCAAGGGGGCTGGCCGTCGGGACACATCCGGGCGCGATAGAGGGTCAGCGTCCGTTTCCCGAGATCGATGTCGAGATCGAAGGCGAGCAGGATGTCGGCCCCGAGCAGGCCGGCAGGCGCGGTGGCAGGGTCGTGGCCGATGGTGAAGCGACCGACCGCCATCCGTTCCACGGGGAAGCGCACCCCACCGATGACGAGGCTGTCGATCCGGGCGTCCCAGGCCGTGGTCGCGCCGCCCACGCCGATCGTCTGGGTGAGATGGCCTTGATCCTCCGGCAGCCCGAGGCGTGTCCGGGCGGACTCGGTCAGGACACTGCGCGCCGCGCCGCTATCGGCGATGAACCAGGTGGGCGTGCCATTCACCACCACGCGGACCAGCGGCAGGCCGTTCTCCATGCGCAGCGGGAGGGCGGTCACTTTCACGAGCGAGCAGTCCGCGACGCGTTCACGACCGCACGCGCCCAGGGCGAGGAGCAGGCCTAGAAGCAGAGGGCGGGTGAGGGCGCGCAGCATCCGGCCAGGAGCTTAAGCGTTGCGCGAGGCGCTTGTCAGCCTCCCTTTTGCCCCTCTTGCGCGCATGGAAGCCGTTTCATGCGCCTGGAGCAGGGTGCGGTCACGAGATCGGCTCCCGGTCCTCCCATGCCGCTCGACCAATCTCACGATGCGGGACGGTGCTCGACTGCGGATTTTCCCGAGTAGGTGCGGCCTGGATGCAGAACACATCGTCGCGCCGATGGCGATCCGTTCGGAGGTCCGTGCGTTCGTGGTGCGGAGCTTCGGAGAGAACAGTCACACCATGAGCAATCATACCTACCGTATCATCGAACTCGCCGGATCGTCGGAGATCAGCCACGCGGACGCGATCGAGAACGCGATCACGCGCGCATCCGCCACGATGCGGCATTTGCGGTGGTTCGAGGTGACGCAGATGCGGGGCGAGATCCACGACGGCGAGATCCGCCACTACCAGGTGACGATGAAGGTCGGCTTCACGCTCGAGGGCGACGAAGCGAGCGACGTCTGAGGCTGCCCGCGGGCGGATCGCACGCCGCCCGTCAAAGCAGGTGTCCGCGTCCCGTCCCCTCCAGGGCGGTGGCGCGGACACTTGGATGCGCGGTTGAGCCGTGGGCCGGCGTTCCGACCGGTCCACGCGCTCGTGGCCTCAATCGGCGATGCCGCGCGTCATCTTCCACGCGGCGAAGTCCCGTTTCGCCGTCTCGTCGGCGACCGGAAACAGGCCGGTGAGCGGGCGCCCGCGCGCCACCTCCTCCTCCGCGAACGTGTCATAGAGCGTGGCGGCAGCGGCTTCCGCCGCGACCTCGTCCACGAGTTCGGCCGGGATCACCACCACCCCGTCCACGTCGCCCACGACGACGTCGCCCGGGAACACGCCCACCCCGCCGCAGGCGATCGGCAGGTTCAGGTCGATCGGCAGATGGACGATCGGGCTGGGCGGGGATGTCGGGCGTCGCTGGTAGACCGGCAGCCCGGTCTTCAGGATACCCTCGGAATCGCGGAAGCCGCCGTCGGTGACGATGCCGGCGCAGCCGCGCGCCTTCAGCCGGCCGATATACAGGTCACCCGCCGACGCCGCACGCGCGTCGCCGCGGCTATCGATCACCAGGACATGGCCCGGCGGGCACTCCTCCATCGCGCGCGGCTGGATGTTGCTGCGTCCCTTGTCCTCGCGCGCGGGGATGAACCGCATGGTGAAGGCGAAGCCCAGCAGGCGCGGCTGGTCGACCCGCAGCGGGGAGACGTCCTGCAGGAACATGTTGCGCAGCCCGCGCTTCAGCAGCGCGCCGGTCAGGTTCGACGTCGGGACGGTGAGCAGCGCCTCGCGGGTCTTCTCGGACAGTTCGGGCATCCCTCGTCTCCTGCTGGCTGTGGACGGCGGCGTGATGCCGCCAGGCATGGTCGAGCGGCCGAGGACGTGTCGGGGTCCGACCGCCGTCAGGCTGCGCGCGCGGCCTGGATGGCCCGCCAGACGCGTTCCGGGCTGGCGGGCATGTCGAGCTCCGTCACCCCGAGCGGCGCGAGCGCATTCATGATGGCGATCATCACCGCGGGCAGGGCGCCGACGCAGCCGGCTTCCCCCGCGCCCTTCACGCCGAGCGGATTGCTGGGAGTGGGGTGCGGGTTGCCGAGGATCCGGATGGGGCACATCGTGTCGGCACGCGGCATCGCGTAGTCCATGAAGCTGGCGCTCAACAACTGGCCGGATCCGGCCTCGTAGGCGACCTGCTCCATCAGGATCTGGCCCGCCCCCTGCGCCACGCCGCCGTGGATCTGCCCCGCGAGCGTCAGCGGATTGATCACCGTCCCGACGTCGTCCACCACGAGATAGGATTGCAGGGCGACCACGCCGGTGTCCGGATCGACCTCCACCTCGGCCACGTGGCAGCCGTTCGGGAACGTATCGCGCGCCGGCGTATAGGTGGCGTTCTCGTACAGCCCCGCTTCCAGGCCGGGCGGCAGGCGCGCGGGTTGGAAGGCGGCGACCGCGACCTGCTTCAGCGTCACCGACCGGTCGGTTCCGGCGACGCTGAACCGGGCATCCGCAAAGGTGATGTCGGCCACCGCGGCTTCCAGCAGGTGGGCCGCGATCTGCTTGCCCTTGGCGATGATCTTTTCCGCCGCGAGCGTGAGCGCGGAGCCGCCGGTGACCATCGAGCGTGAGCCGTTGGACCCCATGCCGAACGCGACGCGGTCGGTGTCGCCGTCGATGAACTGCACGTCGGACGGTGCGATGCCGAGTTTCTCGTGCAGGATCTGCTTGAAGGACGTCTCGTGTCCCTGACCATGCGTCTTCGTGCCCATCAGCATGATGGCCGTGCCGCTGGGATTGAAGCGGATCTCGGCATATTCGGGGACGGGGCCGGCGGCCTGCTCGATCGCGTTCACCACGGCGATCCCCCGCAGCTTGCCGCCCGCGCGGGCGGCGTCGGCGCGCGCCGGGTAGCCGGGCAGGTCCGCGGCCTCGATGGCCAGGTCCATGTTCTTCGCGAAGTCGCCGGAATCGTAATAGGGCCCGAGCGGCGCCTTGTAGGGGAGGGCGGAGGCGGGAATGAGGTTGCGGCGGCGCAGCTCGATCGCGTCGATGCCGAGTTCCTGGGCGGCGGCCTCGATGGCGCGCTCGATCAGGTAGATCGCTTCCGGCCGCCCGGCGCCCCGATACGGCGCGGTCGGATTGGTGTTGGACAGCACCGCGTCGATCGTGACGTGCGCGGCCTGGATGTCGTAGACGCCGGTCACGGTCTGGATCTGCCCGAACGGCGTCAGCAACTGCCGGTCGGAGGCGACGTAGGCGCCGATGCTGGCCAGCATGTGCAGGCGCAGGCCGAGGATCCTGCCATTCGCATCCAGAGCGAGCGCGATCTCGCCCACGTTGTCGCGGCCGTGCTCGTCGGCCAGCACCGCCTCGGAGCGCTCGCAGCGCCACTTCACCGGCCTGCCCAGCTTCTTCGCGGCCCAGAGCACCAGCCGGTGGTCGACATATTGCCAGCCCTTGATGCCGAACCCGCCGCCGACATCCTCCACCAGCACGCGCACCTTGCTCTCGGGTACCCGGAAGACGTTGTTGGCGAGCATGTTGCGCACGCGGTGCGGGTAGTTCACGTCGGCGTAGAGCGTGTAGCGATCCTCGCCCGGGTCATAGGTCCCGATCGCGCCGCGCGGCTCCATGTACTGCGCGTGCACGCGGGTGACGACGTAGCGACGCCGCACGACATAGGCCGCGGCAGCGAAGGCCGCGTCGGTTGCCGCGCGGTCACCCCGTTCGGTGGTGTGGGAGATGTTGTCGGGGTTCTCGTCCCACACCAGCGGCGCGTCGGGGCGTGCAGCGGCGCTGACGTCGGTGACGGCCGGCAATGCCTCGTACGCGACCTGCACGAGCTCTGCCGCGTCCTTCGCCTGGGCGAGCGTATCGGCGACCACCATCGCGACGGGATCGCCGACATAACGCGCGCGGTCGGTGACGAGCGCCGGGCGCTGCGGCGCGAACATCGGCGATCCGTCACGCTTCTTGCGTGGCATGTTGGCCTTGGGCATCCCCAACCCGTCGGCGGCGTAGTCGGTGCCCGTGTAGACCGCGCGGACGCCCGGCGCGCGCGCCGCCGTGGTCGTATCGACGGAAACGATCCGCGCATGCGCGTGGGGAGAACGCACGAAGACCGTCCAGAGCTCGAAGGGCAGGACGCGATCGTCCTGATAACGCCCCTTGCCGGTCAGCAGGCGCACGTCCTCGAACCGCCGCACGGGCTGGCCAACGCCGAACTTCATGCTCTGCACCCCCAGGTCAGGCGAAACGGCCTCCGGCATCGGGCGGTCCGGTCAGCCTAGGACGGCGGTGAAGTCGGCCTGCACCAGGGCGCGGCTGTCCGCCGGCAAGGTCAGCGTGTGGCGGGCCGGCCGCGCATCCGGGTCAGGGAACATCTTCACCCATTCCTCGTTCAGCGCGGCCCGCTGCTTCGCCGGGTCCTTCACCCAGAAGGTGATCTTGATGATGTCGTCGACGCTGCCGCCCGCCGCCTCCACGTCGTGACGGATGTAGGCGAACACGTTCGCGACCTGTGCCTCCAGCGTGGGGGGCAGCTCGCGCGTGCCGGGGTTGGCGCCGCCGATCACGGTCGACATCACGAGATTCCCGATCCGGCTTGCGTTCGGGATCGGGTTCTCGTGGCGTGCGCGGCTGCCGTTGATGCTCTGGCGTCTGGTCATCGTGCCGGGCTTCAGGCGGTGGCCGGCTGGCCGGCGCGGAACACCGGCACATCCTGGTCGTCGTGCAGCGCGGCATCGCCCTCGGTCGGGCGGGCAACCGCGTAGTTCAGGGCCGCATCGATGTCGCCTTCCCACACGTCCCGCGGCAGTTCGTACAGCAGCTCGACCCCGTAGCCGTTCGGGTCGTTGATGTAGAGGCTGTGCGTCATGCCATGCTCGACGCGGCGGTTGAACTTCACGCCGCGCTGCTGAAGGTATTCGAGCTGCCGCAGCCAGGCGTCCCGGTCCGGCAGCGTGATCGCGATGTGATTCACCGCTACCGGCATGCCGAACATGCCCCATTCCTTGGGCGGTTCGGGCAGCTCCTTGTTCTCCACCAGCGCGATGTCGTGGTGGTTGAGCTTGCCGCCATGATCGGCACTGTAGAAGCGCATCTTCGGCGGGTTCGGCCGGGTGGGCGACTTCTTGAGTTCCCCGACCTGCTTGAAGCCGATGATCTCGGTCCAGAACCGGTGCGACTCCTCGAGGTCGCGCACGTTCAGCACGAGATGATTGAGTCCGGTGGGGGTAACGGGGCCGTTCTGCGGCATGGTGTTTCCTCCGGCTTTTTATATTGTTATCGTAATGGCAAGCTGAGCCCGGTTCGGAGAAGGCAGCGGGTCCGCCTGACGTCCCGTCAGCGTATGGGCAACTCGCGGCCGGCGTCCAGCGGAACCCGCAACCAGGCGTTCAGGAGGGGTCGGCTGCCACTTGCGGCGTGCCGCGCGGGATCCCGAACGCTCCGGCGCCCTGACCCGCCGCCGGGGGAAGGCCCATCATGGTCTCGAGCCGCTCCACCAGTTCGGTCGCAAGCACCGGCTTGCGCAGCAGCGAGAACCGCCCCGCGACCGCGCCACCGACCAGGAATTGCGCCGCGTCGGTCGCATAGCCGGTCAGCAGGATGGCGGGCAGGTTCGGGCGACGATCCTGCGCCTCCCGGATCAGGGCGAGGCCGGACATCCCCGGCATGGTGAGGTCGGTGACCAGCGCATCGAGCGGCTCGCCCGACTCGATCAGGGCAAGCGCCTCCGCACCATTGGCCGCGACCGCGACCGCGAAGCCGAGATCGCTCAGGCCGGTCGCCAGGGTTTCGAGCACGATGGCCTCGTCGTCGACGAGCAGGACCCGCCGCCGCGATGCCGGGATGGGAAGCGGCCGATCCGTCTGCGGGGACGCCGCCGGCTCCGTCCCCGCTTGCGGCAGCCACAGCTCCACGGTGGTGCCGCAAGCTGGCGTGCTCGAAAGCGCGAGGGCGCCGCCGGATTGCTCGGCAAAGCCCTTGGCCATCGACAGGCCGAGACCCGTGCCCTTGCCCTGCGGCTTGGTGGTGAAGAACGGCTCCAGCGCCCGAGCGCGGGTCGCAGGGTCCATGCCGTGGCCGGTATCCGCGACGGTCAGCCGCAGATACTGGCCAGGCCCCAGCTCGCTCGTGGCCGCCTCCGGCGCGATCACGTCATGCGCCAAGCTTAGGGTGAGGTCGCCGCCCTCGGGCATCGCGTCGCGCGCATTCGTGGCAAGGTTCACCAGCACCGTCTCGACCTGCCCCTTGTCGACCAGGGCGGGCGGCAGTCCGTCAGGGGCGTCGATGTGCAGGCGGATCTGCGCGCCAAGCGCCGGTGCCAGCACCTCCTGCATCTCCTGCAGGAGCCGCGCGAGGTCGACCGGTTCGGCGCGCAGCTCGCCCCGGCGGGCGAAGGAGAGCAGGCGCCGCGTCACGGTCGCGCCCCGGATCGCGGCATCCTCGACCATGCGGGCGAGCCGCTCGATCGACGGCGGGTCTCCGACGCGCTGGCGGATCAGCGCCGCCCCGCCCTGGACGGCCTGCAGCACGTTGTTGAAGTCGTGCGCGATGCCGCCGGCGAGCTGGCCCAGCGCCTGCATCCGTTCGCCGTGCGCGGCCCGCGCCATCGCGGCCTCTCGTGCCGCCGCTTCCCGCTCGACCCGGGTCTCCAGATCCAGGTTGAGCGCCCGCAGGCGCTGTTCGGCCTCCCGCAGTGCCGCTTCGGCGGATTTGCGGTCCTGGATGTCCACCGCGACGCCGAACCAGCGGATGGGCATGCCCGTGGAGGTCTTCACCGGGCGGCCCCGGCAGAGGAACCAGCGATGCGTACCGTCGCGCATCCGGGCTCGATACTCCGCCACGTAATCCGTCCCGGCCAGGGTCGCCACGCGCCAGGACGCCGCGGCGCCGGCGCGGTCGTCGGGATGGATCACGTCGAGCCAGCCGGTGCCCATCAGGGACTCGGCGGTGCGGCCGACCTGTTCGGCGAAGGTCTGGTTGACGAAGACGTTCCGTCCGTCCTCATCCGCCACGAACATCCAGCCCGGCAGCGTGTCGGCCAGGGTCCGGAACTCCTCGGCGGCGCGCCCGCGTTCGCGTTCGGCCTCGGCGAGTGCGGTCCCGAGCCGATCGATCTCGACGAGGCCGGTGCGGCGCGGGGCGCTGGGGTGCGCCGCCACCTCGTCCAGGCCGCGGATGATCCGCCGCGACAGCAGCAGCGCGAGGACGATGCTGAGCGCGAGCAGGACGCCGCCGATCAATCCCGCTTCCCGCAGCTTCTCCTTCAAGGGCTGCGCGAGCACCGCACTGGGGATGCCGATCGTGACGACGTAGCCGCTCTCCGGCGCGCGGGCATAGGCGGTGGTCATCTGCCGGCCGTCCATCGCCACGTGGTCGCCGCCCATGATGCCGACGGGCTGTTCGTTGATCGCCTGCAGCAGGTCGGCCGGAACCGAGCGTCCGCGATAGGTGTCCGCATCGACGCGGCGGGCGACCGACCGGCCTTGGCTGTCGAGGATGGAGGCGAGCCAATCGGGCGGGAGGTGCAGCGCCTCCAGATCGCCGGCGAGCAGCCCGAGGGGCAGATACAGGCTGAGCATCCAGCGCGGCTTGCCGGTCTGCGGATCGGGGACGGGCAGCACGACCCCGACCTGGGCGCGCCTGGTCTGGGAGCCGATCACGAGGTCGGAGATGGCCGTGCGGTTCTGGGCCAGTGCGTTCAGCACGAACGCGGACGCTCGGACGCCGAGATGCCGGTCGCCGGGCGCCCAGAACGTGGTGAGGACCGTCTCGCCATCGGCCGAGACAAGGTTGATCAACGGGCCGTCCAGGGCGGCGGCGGCATCCCGCATCTCGTGGTCGAACGCGTCCAGGTCGCCGCTCTGCAGGGCGCGCGACGCGGCAAGCACGCGAAGGGTGGCGAAGGCGTTCTGGAACTGCATGTCGAGCGTGGCGGCGGCAGCCTGGGCGCGGCTCAGCAGGTCGGTGCGCTGCCGCTCGTCCGCGGTGTCATACGCATCCCGCAGGCTGATCAGCGAGAACACGAACAACGGTCCCCCGATCGCGCAGGCGAGCGCGACCAGCAGCCCGCGCACCGAGGAGAGCAGCGCCGGGCGTGGAGCGGACGGGAGGGCCGTGGGCATGAGGCGAGATCGGTCCCTGGGAGTTCCCTGGTGTGAGGCGACCGTGCGTGAGCGCAACGGTGCCGGCCACACACGTTCAGGTGATGAGAGCTGGTCAGCGCCGCCGCAGGCGGAAGGCCGGCGCGCGTGTCGGGATCAGCGTGACGATCCCGGATGGGAGCACGGGGTCGGAGTCGAGTCGACCCACCTCATACCGCGCGAGCAGCATCGCGAGCGCGAGCGTCGCCTCCGTGAGCGCGAACTGCGCGCCGACGCAGACGCGCGGGCCCGTGCCGAACGGCAACCAGGCATGCCGCGGCGGCGGCGGCGCGTCGGGCATGAACCGATCAGGGTCGAAGACGGCCGGATCGCGCCAGAACCGCGCGTGGCGGTGCAACACCCAGGGAGCGATCATCACGACCGTGCCCTTCGGCACGTCCATGTCGCAGAGGCGGTCGGGGCCGATCGCCTCCCGCACCAGGGCGAAGGCAGGTGGAAAGAGGCGGAGGGTTTCCTGCACCACGGCGCGCGTGCGCACGAGCCGCGGCACCGCGGCAGCGTCGAGGCCGCCCGCGCGCGCGTCCGCCGCTTGGGATCCGCCCGCGCGCGTCTCCGTCGCTTGGGATCCAACCGCGCGCGCCTCCGTCGCTTGGGATCCAATCTCGCGCGCCTCCGCCGCGACGCGGGCCTGCTCATGCGGCGCATCGGCCAGCAGCAGCAAGGCCCAGAACAGCGTGACGGCCGTGGTCTCGTGGCCGGCCAGGATCATGGTCGCGACCCGGTCGCGTAGTGCGATGCGGTCGAACGCCGCGCCGGTCTCCGGGTCCCGCGCGGCGCGGAGCAGGTCGAACAGGTCCCGCGGGGCGTCCTCGGGTTGCGGCGGCCGCGACAGCCGCGCATCGACGATCTCCTCGATCAGTCGCATCCATCGCGCGCTGAAGCGGCGGCGGCGCAGGTCGCGCCATGTCGGCACGGCGGCCGGCAGCACCATGTCGAACAGATGCGGCCGCGACAGATCGGTCGCGAACTCCGCGATCAGCGCGCGCATCCGGGGGCCGAACGCGGCCATCTCCAGGGAGACCATGGAGCGGCCCGCGATGTCGAGCGCCAGCATCTGCACGGCGGCGAGCAGGTCCACCGGTGCGTCGACCGGGAGGCGGTCGAGATGATCGGCGGCCGTCGCCACGACGTGCCCCGCGAGCAGCGGCATCATGCGGGGCGCGAGTGCCGGCGCGATGGTGCGGCGCTGGTGCCGCCAGGCATCGCCCTCGGCGAGCAGAAGCCCGTCGCCGATCACGGGGCGGAGGATGCGAATGGAGGCGGGCGAGCGGCGGTAGTTCCCGGGATTGTCGACCAGCACGCGATGGATCGCGTCCGGCGCGTTGACCAGGAGCGTGGAGCGGCCCACCAGCCGCCGCCACTCGAACGGCTCCTGATAGGCGCGTTCGGTCCAGATCGTCAGCGCATTTGTGCGGATGGCGCGCACATAGCCCCAGAACGACAGCGGCGAAGCGGGCGGCGCTGGGACGGTCGGAACGAGACGCGGGGCGGGATCGACGCGGTCCATGGCCTCATTCCAGCAAGACGCAGTGCTCCGGCGCGAAGGAGATGGTGACGGCGCTGCCCTCCTCGAGGCGTTCCGTGGGCGGGCGGCGCACGATCAGCTGGCCGGCCGGCCAGTCCACCACGTATTGCATGAAATCGCCGTGGAACATGCGCCGGTGGATCGTGCCGGGGATGCCGTTCTCACGCGCGGTCGTGCCGGCATCCAGGTGGATGTAGGACGAACGGAGCGCGACGAGCGAACCCTGCGAGCGTCCCTCCGCCGCCACGTCGAGCGTGAGGCCGGACCGCGCCTGGAAGCGGAGCGTGCCATTGGGACCGGACCCGGTCACCTCGCCCTCGATCATGTTGGCCGCGCCGACGAAATCCGCGACGAAGCGGGTCGCGGGCGCGGCATAGATCGTCTCGGGCGCGCCGATCTGCTCGATCTTGCCGTGGTTCATGACGATGACGCGGTCGGAGATCGCCAGCGCCTCCTCCTGGTCGTGCGTGACGTAGACCGAGGTGATGTCGAGCCGCCGCTGCAGCTCGCGCAGCTCCACCCGCATCTCCGCGCGCAGCTTGGCGTCGAGGTTGGAGAGCGGCTCGTCGAACAGCAGCACGGTTGGAGAGAAGGCGATGGCGCGCGCGACGGCCACGCGCTGCTGCTGCCCGCCCGAGAGTTTCGAGGCGGGGCGGTCGGCGAAGCGGCGCATCTGCACGAGGTCGAGCACGCGGGCGACGTTTGTCGCGATGTCGGCCGCCGAGGCCTTCCGCACGCGAAGCCCGTAGGCGACGTTCTCCGCCACCGTCATGTGCGGCCAGATCGCATAGGACTGGAACACCATCGACACGCCGCGCTTCTCGGCCGGCACGTTCCGTCGTTCGGTCGCCGACCACACGGTCTCCCCGTTCAGCCGGATTGCGCCGGCGGACGGGGTCTCGAGCCCGGCGATGGAGCGCAGCGTGGTGGTCTTGCCGCAGCCCGACGGGCCCAGCAGCGTGACCAGCTCCCCAGGGGCGATCGCGAAGGAGATGCCGTCGACGGCCGTCGCATCGCCGTAACGCAGCACGAGATCCCGGACTTCGATGCGGGGCGCGGCGCCGCTCATGCTTCGGCTCCCCGCACGTGCCGCGCGACGCGGAACAGGATGGCGACAGCGACGAAGACCATCGCCGTCTGCAGCAGCGCCATCGCGGCGGAGAGTTCGGAGGAGGCGGACAGCCACGAATTGACGATGGCCGGTGCGACGACCTTGGAATGCGGGCCCATCAGGAAGATCGAAACTCCGAGTTCGCGGACGGAAGCGATAAAGATCAGCAGCCAGGCGGCGACGAGGCCGGGCCGCAGCAGCGGCAGGGTGACGGTGCGCAGCTGATGCCCCCACGATGCGCCGCACACCCGCGCGCACTCCTCCAGGCTCGGGTCCACCTGCAGCACGACGCCCGCGATGGTGCGCAGGCCGAGGGGGATGAAGACGGTGAAGTAGGCGATGCCCAGCAGCCAGAGCGTGCCGTAGATCGGGATCGGGATGTTGATCCACGCCCAGAGCAACCCGAGGCCGAAGACGAGCCGCGGCACCGCCTGCGGGATCATCAGCACGAACTCCATCGCCGCCGCGCCGGGCAGGCGGGCACGGTAGATGATCCAGGCGAGGATGCCGATGACCGGCACGCCGATCGTCGACACCACGATGCCCAGCAGCAGCGAGTTGCCAAAGGCGGGGGCGAGCGAGCCCATGGCGAGCGCGGTCTCGTAGTTGGCCAGCGTGAACTGCATCTGTGAGATGATGACGGTCGCGAAGCGCTGGAACGAGGTGAGCGCGAGCGCGCCCAAGGGCAGGATGACGGCGAGGATGATGTAGCCCCAGGCGATCCCGAGAAGGGGCCAGCGCAGCGCGCCCACCTCCATCGCGCGGGGGCGGAACGCCTTGCCGGTGATGGTGGCGTAGCTGCCCTTGCGCATGATCAGCCGCGCGATGCCGAGTGTGATCACCATGGCGCCGAACAGCGACAATCCCATCGCGGCCGCACGGCCGTAGTCCGGCGGGTAGGAGAGGGCCGCCTGCCAGATCGCGGTCGTGATCACGTAGTAGCGGCCGGGGATTCCGAGCACGAAGGCGGCGGCGAAGGATCCCAGCATCTCGGCGAAGACGAAGACCGTGGCGGACAGGACGCCGGGCGCGACCAGCGGCAGCGTCACCTTGAGCGCGGTGCGCAGCTTGCTCGCGCCCAGCACGCGAGAGGATTCCTCGAGCGAAGGGTCCATCGATTTCATCGCCGCGGAGATCATCACGAAGGCGACGGTGCCTTCGAACAACGCCATGACCCAGGCGATACCCCAGGGCGAGTAGACGTCGAACATGTCGCTCCCGAAACCCAGCGTCCGCCAGGCCTGGTTCACCAGCCCCGTCTTCGGCCCCAGCAGCACGGCCCAGGCGAGCGCGCCGATCAGCGGCGTCATGTAGTAGGGGAGCTCCATCAGCCGCTCGAGCCGTGCGCGGCCGGGAATGGCGGTGCGCGTCAGAATCCAGGCCTGGACGAAGCCGAACAGCACGGCGAGCACGGTGGCGATGCAGGCCACCAGCAGCGTGTTCAGCAAGACGCGCGGCTCTTCGAGCAGGTCGGCGTAGTTGAGCCAGCCGACCTCCTCGGGCGGAAAGACCTGCGGGTCACCGACGTTGAGGGATTCGGTGACGAGGAAAGCGAGCGGATAGAGGATCAGCGCACCGGCCACGACCAGCAGCAGCAGCATGATCCAGGTGCGTGGCTGGGGCATGCGCGGAAGCATGAAGCGCGGCGGATGCATCCCCGGCGGCCGCAGCCCCGGAATCCCCGCCTCCTCAGGCATCGACCCGGACATGGCCTGTTCGGCGGCCAGGGAGGGCGAGGCGGTCAGTTGCGCGGCGCGCGCGGTCGGGGGATCGCCACCGATGGCGCCGCTGTTCCCGGCGGTGCCGGCGCGTCGGCGCGCGCCCGTTTGGCCCTTCGTCATGTGTTCGGACGTCCCCCTTTCCGCCAGCCAAGGTTGTCGGGTGCGGGCTGTCAAGCATAGGATCGGGGAAATTCAGAAGATGGAGGAACGGCCGGCATGGATACCCAGACCGAGGTCGCGCAGAGGACGGCTCCGCTTGGGGGCACCCGGAACGGCGGGACGGCGGCGGCGCTCTACGCCAGGCTGGAAGACCGGATCCTGATGCGGGATCAGGTGGGCGCGAGCGAGGTCTACTACGACCTCGTGCGGGCCGGCCGGCCGATGACGGAAATCATCGCCGAGGGCGTGCGCATCCACGCGCCCTACACGCACGTTCCGTATCACGAACGGATGGACGACGGGTACCCGAACTTCGTCAACAACGACCATTGCCTGCTGAGCGCGCGCGCCACGATCAACCTGGCGCGGATGATGCCGCAGGACCTGACCATGCTGCCGATGGCACAGACCATCTGGTACATCCCGACCGGGCTGGATATCTGGAACCAGAAGATCAACAAGGCGCCCGGCCACTACACGCGCCATCGCGGCGATCCGACGAAGGTGGAGGCCCCCCCGGCACCGGCCGTGTTCTGGCCCGACCAGGAGCCGCTGCGCCAGGACGGTCCGCTGAAGGAACGGCTGAACACCTGGATGACGCTGGTGCATCGCGGCCAGGTGATCGAGGCCTATCGCATCTTCCTCGGCCTGATGGAGAACACGGCCGAACGGAAGGAGGTGCTGGCGGAGATGTGCTTCGCCGGGCTGATCGACGTGCAGGACCGGCTGCTCTGGAACCGCTCCTACACCACCGGCCACAAGGCCTACCGCGCCCGCTCCACCGTCGAACTCGGCAATGTGCTGGGCTGGGAGAACGCGCATCACGTGATCTATGCGGGCGCGCTGGACGTGGCGGTGGGGCCGCGCTGGTACTCGAGCTACGAGATGGCCTGCAACTGGGTGAAGATGACGATCGAGGGGGAGGCGCTGCATGCGGTCCCCTACGGCGGCGTCTCCGATGCCGAGGTCGCGATGCTGCGCGACAACAAGGAGCCGGTGAACCAGGAGGAAGCCACCGTCCTGATGCGCGCGCTGCTGCGCGAGGGGGAGGTGCCGACGCTGGAGGCGATCACCAAGCTGCTGAAGGCCGGCAAGGATCCGCGTCGCATCATCGACGTGCTGCAGCTCGCCGCGGCGCAGGTGGTGCTGGAGACCAGCGATCCCAGCAACTTCAACATGCCGCATCATTGCTACGAGTACCAGAATACGCTCGCCTGGTTCTACGACACGTTCGACCATCCGCGCCGGCTGCGCCTGCTGTTCGTGGCGGCGAGCTTCATCAACCAGGTGGCCGACCACCAGCGCGGGATCGGTGACGTGCGGACCTTCGCGCCGCAGGCCGCGGCAGGCGCGACCGGACTGAGCCAGGCACAGATGCTGGAGCGGGTGGATGCGTCGATCTGCGCGCTCAGCGGGGACGAGTGCATCGCCTGGACGCAGGCCTATTGCGAGAGCTTCAGCGACCGCGCGCCGCTTGTGCAACGCATCGCCCTCGCGGCCAGCAAGCTGGGCAACGACCCGCACAATCAGGAAATCGCCCAGTGCATGCTGATGGACTACGCCACCAACCAGCAGCCTGATCGCGACAGGCTGCTGCTGTCGGCGGCGTACCACACGGCGATGCACCGCAAGTATGGCGATCCGCTGGAGGCCGCGCGACGCTTCGGCCAGGCGTTCCAGATCGCGACGCTGCAATAGGACCAGACCTGCGATGACCCTCTCCATCCAGCCGATCGACCCGGTCTCACGCCCGTCCTTCGCGGGTGAGGTCTCGGGCATCGACATCACCCGGCCGCTCACCGCCGACCAGGTCGCCGCGATCGAGCGCGGCATGGACCAGTTCGCCGTGCTGGTGTTCCACGACCAGCGCTTCGACGACGACAGCCAGCTCGCCTTCAGCCGCAATTTCGGGGAGCTCGAGGTCGCGTCCGGCGACATCAACTGGGGCAAGGACCGGCGAATCGCCTCGCCGCACGTCAACGACATCTCGAACCTGACCAACGACAACCAGGTGATGGCGCGTGACGACCGCAAGCGGCTGTTCAGCCTGGGCAACCGGCTGTGGCACTCGGACAGCTCGTTCAAGGCGGTGCCGGCGAAATACTCGCTGCTGTCCGCGCGGGTGATCCCCGGCGCCGGCGGCAACACGGAATTCGCCGACATGCGTGCCGCCTACGACGCGCTGGACGATGCGACGAAGGCCGAGGTCGAGGATCTGATCTGCGAGCACAGCCAGATCTATTCGCGCGGTATCCTGGGCTTCGACGATTTCACGCCGGAGGAGCTGGAGCGGTTCAAGCCGGTGCAGCAGCGGCTGGTGCGGCGGCATCCGGTGACGGGGCGGCGGTCGCTGTTCCTGGCCTCTCACGCGGGTGCCATTCTCGGCTGGCCGGTGCCGGAGGCGCGCGCCTTCCTGCGCGACCTGAACGAGCACGCGACGCAGCGGCAGTTCGTCTACTCGCATGCGTGGCGGCAGTGGGACCTGGTGATCTGGGACAACCGCACGACCATGCATCGCGCGCGGCCGTTCGATGCGACGCAGGTGCGCGACATGCATCGCACCACCGTCGCCTGCGAGCGGTCGACCATGGCCGAGGCGGCCTGATAGCTCGGCCGACGACGAGCCGTGAGTGTCGATGACGGCGGGTGACATCCCCGCCGCATCGCGTTCTTCGAAGGTCCGCGGCTGACGAGCGACCGCGCCGCCATCCCGCAGCGCGACGGAGAGTTCCCGCCGCGCTGCGCCGGACTCAGGCTACCCGCGACTCAGGCTGCGCGCGGCCGCCGTCGGATATCGGCCCGCACGTGGCGGAAGTTCAGCACCGCCGGGTCGGCGACCACCGGCCCGGGCGCGATCGCGACGATCACCCGCTCCGCGATGGGCCCGAAATCCGCGCGGAAATGCACCGACGACTTCAGTGCGAGGATCGGGCAGGTGGACGGCTCGATCCCGACATGGCGGATGATCGCCTGGTCCAGCGCCTGCATCTTCCGCGTTACCACGATCACCCGCACGCCCTCGATATCGATCAGCGCGGTCGGACCGAGATTGCCGGGATTGCCGGCCCCCATCGGCCCGGTGAGCGTGAACACGCCGTCGGTCAGCTTCTCCACCCGCGCGGTGCAGGGGAAGGGCATGCCGTCCGACTTGCCGCCCAGCGAAAGCGACACCGTCGCGCCTTCGCCGGCGGCGTGGCAGGCAGCGGCGCTTTCCGCATCGTTGATCAGGCAGACCAGCGCGCCCTTCGCACCCTGGCGCACCAGTTCCGACAGCAGCTCCGTCGTGTCGCCATGCCCGCCGCCGCCGGGATTGTCCTGCGTGTCGGCCAGCACCACGGGCTTGCCGGGCCGTGCGGCGGCGAGGCGCTTCGCCTCGGCGACCGCGGCGGCGCTGGCCAGCGTGTCCTGCACGAACTCCGACTCGCGCGCCGTCACCGCGGCGAGGAACGCATCCGCCACGGCATCCGCTTCGGCCTGCGTGTCGGCGAACGCGCCGATCGCGGGGGCGCACCCGTCGAAATCCGCATAGGGGAAGCCGAAGCAGAAACCGAGTTCCACCGCGCCCATCCGCTCCGCCAGCGCGGCACGCTCCGTCATCACGGCCTGCATCGGATCCATCAGCGTGCACTGGCTGCCCAGCGGGATCCAGAACGGCAGCGTGCGGTGGGCGCGGGCCCAGGGGCGGCCGCGCTCGATGCGGGCGAACAGCAGCCGCATGGCCTGCGCGCCGGCCGCCTTCATGTCCACGTGCGGATAGGTGCGGAACGGCACGCAGACATCGGCGCGCGCGACCATCTCGGCGGTGAGGTTGCAGTGCGGGTCGAGGCTGATCGTCAGCGGCAGGTCGCCGATCACCGCGCGCACGCGGCGCAGCAACTCGCCCTCGGCATCGGGGAAGCTGTCCACCACCGCGGCGCCGTGCAGGTCGAGATAGACGCCGTCGAGCGGTCCGTCCTCCAGCGCTTGGGCCAGGGCGTCGACCAGGGACGCGGCGATGCGCTCGAACGCGGCATCCTGCACCGGGCCGGCCGGGTTGGCGAAGCACCAGGTGAGCGGGACGATGGCGACGCCCGCTTCCTCGGCCACCGCGATCGCGCCGGCGGCGGGCACGGAGGTGGGCCGCAGCGTGTCGAGCAGCGTGGCGGCGCGCTGGAAGGGCGGGAAGCCGCCGGGGTGCAGGAAGTCCTCCCACGCGGTGGGCCGCGGCGCGAAGGAGTGGCTCTCATGCATGAAGCCGCCGATGGCGATGCGCAACGTCACGTCCGGGTCTCCTGCTCGGGAAGGCGGCGATGGTTCGGCCGGTTCGCCGCCGCGGTCAACCGGTCAGCGCCGAGGCACCCCGCACGCGGGCTCCTTGGAGCGCGTCACCGCCAGAGCGGATCGGTCGGTGTGCGGCCGGCCAGCACGGCGGCGATGTTGTCGAGCGCGCGATAGCCCATGGCGTTGCGCGTCTCCCGCGTCGAGCTGCCCACATGCGGACTGAGCACCACGTTGTCGAGCTTGGCGAAGCGCAGGTCGAAGTCGGGCTCGCGCCGGAACACGTCCAGGCCGGCGGCAAACAGCTTGCCCGAGGTCAGCGCGTCGAGCAGCGCGTCCTCGTCCACCAACGTGCCCCGTGCGACGTTGACGAACACCGCGCCATCCGGAAGCGCGGCGAGCGCGCGTGCGTCGATCATGCGATCGGTCGCGGGCCCGCCGGGGGCGTGCAGCGACAGGAAGTCGCAGTGCGGCAGCATCGCGTGCAGGTCGTCGAAATACGTCGCGCCCTGTTCCAGCTCCGGCGGGAGCCGGGTGCGCGCGTGATACAGGATGCGCATCCCGAAGCCCCGCGCGCGCTGCGCCATGGCGCGGCCGATGCGCCCCAGGCCCACGATGCCCAGCGTCTTGCCGGTGACGCGCACGCCCAGCAGGTCGCCCTGACCGATCCGGAAGCGCCAGCCCTGGCGCATGATCCGCTCGTATTCGCCGGCGCGGCGCGCGGCGGCGAGCAGAAGCATCATGGCGTGGTCGGCGGTGCATTCGTCCAGCACATCGGGCGTGTTGGTCACCACGATGCCGCGCGCGCGGGCGGCGGCCACGTCGATGTGGTCGAACCCCACGCTGCTTGTGGCGCCCACGCGCACCGTCTCCGGCAGGGCGGCGATGGTGGCGGCGCCGAAATCCAGCGTGTTGACGAACAGGATCGCCTCCGCGCGGTGGGCGTGCGCGGATTCGATCACCTCGGGCGCGGTCATGTCGGCCGGTCCCTCCGCGATCACCGCGTCGAACTCCCGCCGTGCGCGGTCGACCACGTCGGTGGGCATCAGGCTGGCGAGCAGCAACCTCGGCTTGTCACCCGCACCAGGCGTCGGCCCCGGCGTGGCAGTCGTCACGGGCATTCGTGGCTCCTTCGTGTTCGCATCAGTCTGGCCAGCGAAGACGGCGGACGGAAGAGGGTGCGAATTTATCGATCGACATGATGAAAAATTCCAATTTGAGTGAACCACTCGATCTTCATACCCTGCCTCCGCTGTAGGAGGATCACCATGACGCAGCGCCCGACCTTGACCACCACCGCCGGCGCCCCGATCGCCGACAATCAGAACAGCCTGACCGCCGGCCCGCGCGGGCCGGTGCTGATGCAGGACTACCAGTTGCTGGAGAAGCTCGCGCACCAGAACCGCGAGCGGATCCCGGAGCGGGTGGTGCATGCGAAGGGATCGGGTGCCTATGGCACGCTGACCGTCACCGGCGACATCACGCGGTACAGCCGCGCCGCCGTTTTCAAGCCGGGCACGCAGACGGAGCTGCTGCTGCGCTTCTCGACCGTTGCCGGCGAGCGCGGGGCAGCGGATGCCGAACGCGACGTCCGCGGCTTCGCGCTCAAGTTCTACACGGCCGAGGGCAACTGGGACGTCGTCGGCAACAACACGCCGGTGTTCTTCATCCGCGACCCGCTCAAGTTCCCCGACTTCATCCGCACCCAGAAGCGCCACCCGCGCAGCAACCTGCGGTCCGCGACGGCGATGTGGGATTTCTGGTCGCTCTCGCCCGAGAGCCTGCACCAGCTGACGATCCTGTTCTCCGATCGCGGCCTGCCGACCGACTACCGGCACGTCAACGGCTACGGGAGTCATACGTACAGCCTGTGGAACGACCAGGGCGAGCGCTTCTGGGTGAAGTTCCACTTCAAGACGATGCAGGGCCACCAGCACTGGACCAATGACGAGGCCAATGCGGTGATCGGCACGGACCGGGAGAGCAGCCAGCGCGACCTGTACGAGTCGATCGCGCGCGGCGAATACCCTCGCTGGCGCATGATGGTGCAGGTCATGCCGGAACTGGACGCCGAGAGGACGCCGTACAACCCGTTCGACCTGACCAAGGTCTGGCCGCATGCCGACTACCCGCTCATCGAGGTCGGGACCGTCGAGCTGAACCGCAATCCGGACCACTACTTCGCCGAGATCGAGCAGGCGGCGTTCTCACCGTCAAACATCGTGCCCGGCATCGGCTTCAGCCCGGACAAGATGCTGCAGGCACGGATCTTCGCCTATGCGGACGCGCATCGCTATCGCGTCGGCACGCATTACGAGGCGCTGCCGGTGAACCGTCCGCACGCCGCACCGGTGCACAGCTACCACGCGGACGGGCCGATGCGATTCGACGCGCCGAAGGGAACGGACGCGTATTACGAGCCGAACTCGTTCGACGGACCGGTGCAGGACCCGTCGGTGCAGGAGCCGCCCTTGCGGATCAGCGGGGACGCGGCGCGCTGGGACCACCGGGCGGGGAATGACGACTACGCCCAGGCGGGCGCGCTGTTCCGGCTGTTCGACGACGGGCAGCGCCAGCGCCTGTTCGCCAACATCGCGGCGTCGATGCAGGGCGTGCCGGCGGAGATCGTGGAGCGGCAGATTGCCCACTTCACCAAGGCCGATCCTGCCTATGGCGCCGGAGTCCGCGCCGCCGTCGGGTCGGTTGCCACGCCGCCCAACACGGATCCGCGCACGGCGGGCGGCGCGCTGCACGCGGCGGAGTAGGGCGGGGAGGGGGCTCGCCCGCGCGGCGGGTCCCCCTGTCGTGCCTTCATCCGCACGGGCGTCGAGGCGGGCGAGTGCGCGTTTCACACGGAGGAAGACGGAGCGCCACGGAGGGCCACGGAGGTCTCCTGGCCGAGCGGTTGCGGCAGCAGGCCGGTCGTTCCAGCGGCGCGCAGCGCTTTTAGGTTCTGCTGATCTGAGCGGCACGCGGTTGCGAGGGACCCCAGGAATGCCGAAGCCGGACGAAAAGGCAGGCGGACGCCCTGGCCCGGCTCCCTCCGTGGTCCTCCGTGGCTCTCCTTCTTTCTCTGTGTGAACCGAATGCGCTGTCTTCCTCGGTCTCAACCGAATGCGCTACGGCCGGCACGAACCGGACGAAAGCCTCCCCACCCGCTCCCGCTCAGCGCTCCCTCCGCTCCAACTCGCCTCTTGCGCTCCCGCCCGTCGCACGCCTTGATGCCCGTGTCGCTGCACCTGCGAGAGGGTCCGAATGCCGTCTGCCCGTCTGGCCGTCGATATCGGCGGAACGTTCACCGACCTTGCTGTCGAGCATGATGGGCGCCGCACCACGCTGAAGGTCCTCACCACCCCCGCCGCGCCCGAACAAGGGGTGATGACCGGGGTGCGGTCGATCCTTCAGGCGGCTGGTCTCCAGCCAGCCGACATCTCGCTGATGATCCACGGCACGACGCTCGCGACGAACGCGGTGATCGAGCGCAAGGGCGCCCGCACTGCGCTGCTGACGACCGAGGGCTTCCGCGACGTCATCGCGATGGGCAACGAAAGCCGCTACGACCAGTACGATCTCAACATCACGCTGCCCGAACCGCTGGTCCCGCGGCACCTGCGCCTGCCGGTCCCCGAACGGCTCGACAACACGGGCAAGGTGCTGCGCCCGCTCGACGCGGAGGCGGTGCGCGCGCTGATCCCGCTGCTGCAGCGCGAGCAGGTGGAAAGCATCGCGGTCGGCCTGCTGCACGCCTTCGTCAACCCGGCGCACGAGCGCCAGGTGCGCACGATCCTGGAGCAGGCGCTGCCGGACCTCGCGGTTTCGATCTCCTCCGAAGTCTCACCCGAGATGCGCGAGTGGGAGCGCTTTTCCACCACGGTCGCCAATGCCTACGTGCAGCCGATGATGGCCCGCTACCTGCGCCGGCTGGAGGCGGAGCTGCACAGTCTCGGTCTTGCCGCGCCACTGTTCCTGATGATGTCGGGCGGCGGGCTCACCACGATCGAGACCGCCTGCCGCTTTCCGATCCGCCTGGTGGAGAGCGGGCCGGCGGGCGGTGCCATCTTCTCGGCGCATGTCGCGCGGCAATGCGGGCTCGAGAACGTGCTTTCCTTCGACATGGGCGGCACGACGGCGAAGATCTGCCTGATCGACGACTACAAGCCGCAGACCGCCCGCACCTTCGAGGTCGCGCGGGTTGGCCGTTTCCGCAAGGGATCGGGCCTGCCGCTGCGCATCCCGGTGATCGAGATGGTGGAGATCGGCGCCGGCGGCGGCTCGCTCGCCCATGTCGACGCGATGGGGCGGATCGGCGTCGGGCCGGAGAGCGCGGGTGCCGATCCCGGCCCCGCCTGCTACGGGCGCGGCGGGACGCACCCCGCGGTCACCGATGCCAACCTCACGCTGGGGCGCTACGACCCGGCGCGTTTCGCCGGCGGCTCCATCGCGCTCGACGTGGACGCGGCGCATGGCGCGCTGGTGGCCGACGTGGGCTCGAAACTCGCGCTGACGGCCGAGATGGCGGCGCTCGCCGTGGTCGAGATGGTGGACGAGAACATGTCCAATGCCGCGCGCGTCCATGCGATCGAGTCGGGCAAGACCTATGAAGGCCGAACCCTGATCGCGTTCGGGGGCGGCGGCCCCGTACATGGTTGCCGCGTCGCGGAGAAGGTGGGCATCGGCCGCGTGCTGGTGCCCTCGGGCGCCGGCGTCGGCAGTGCGATCGGCTTCCTGCGCGCGCCCGTCGGCTACGAGGTGGTGCGCAGCCTCTACCAGCGCTTCTCCAGCTTCGACGTGGACGCGGTGAACGGGCTGCTCGATGCGATGCGCCTGGAGGCCATGGCCGCGGTGGAGCAGGGCAGCTTCGGCGCACCGGTGACCGAAACGCGCACCGCCTACATGCGCTATGTCGGCCAGGGTCACGAAATCCCGGTGCCGCTGCCCGCGCGCACGCTGACCGCGGACGACGTGGCGCTGATCCGTGCGCGCTACGACGAGGAATACGCCCGTTTCTACGACCGCCCGGTGCCGGGATCGGACGTGGAGATCATGAGCTACGCCGTCGTGGTGACGACGGTGGCCGAACCGGTGGAGACGCTGCCCGACGCGGGCGAGGTGTTCGCCCCGGCCGTCCATCCCGTTCGCACCCAACGCGTGCGTGACACCGTCAGTGGCGAGGTCTCGGACTGGGGAATCTACGACCGCGCTTCCCTGCCGGTGGGCGCACGCCTCGCCGGCCCGGCGATCGTCGCGGAGGACGAGACGTCCACGCTGGTCGGCCCGGGCTGGCGCGCGGTGGTGAATGGGTTCGGGTATCTGGAGCTCACGCGCGACGCGGGGTGAGGATCGGGCCCTGCCGCATCGAAGTCGACGAGCACGCCAGGCGTCACCTTTCGGGTCCGCTGCCGTCCAGTCCGGCTGCCGACCGCGGCCTCGACCCGCGTGGCCGCAAGCCCACGCCGCTGCAATTGGATCACCGCACGCCACGAGAGCCGAACGCCCATGGTCCCCACGGCGCTCGCGTGCCAAACTCGCCGCGTCGCCCAGCCGTCCCGAGGCAAGCCCATGTCGCATGAAACCAACGCCCTCGCGCAGATCCATCGCCAGATCATGTGGAATCGCCTGATCGCGGTGGTGGAGGAGCAGGCGCAGATCATGATCCGCACCGCGTTCTCCACCACGGTGCGTGAGGCGGGCGACCTCTCGGCCGGCATCTTCGACCTGCACGGCCGCATGATGGCGCAGGCCGTCACCGGCACGCCGGGCCACGTCAACTCCATGGCGGAATCCGTCGGACACTTCCTGAAGAAGTTCCCCGCCGCCACCATGCGCCCCGGCGACCACTACATCACCAACGACCCCTGGCTCGGCACCGGCCATCTGCACGACCTCACCGTCGTCACGCCGGCGTTCCACAAGGGCCACATCGTCGGCCTGTTCGCCAACACGGCGCACGTCATCGACGTGGGCGGCCTCGGGATGGGGCCGGAAGGGCGGTCCGTCTACGAGGAAGGGATGTACATCCCGATCGTGAAATGCTTCGATCAGGGCAAGCCGAACGAGACCTTCTTCGACTTCATGCGCGCCGGCTCCCGGCTGCCGGTCGAGCTCGAGGGCGACATCTACTCGCTGTGTGCCTGCAACGATGCAGGGGCCAAGCGCCTGGTCGAGATGATGGACGAGTTCGAGATGGAGAGCCTCGATCCGCTCGCCCAGTTCATCTTCGACAGTTCGCTCCGCGCCACCCTCGCGGAGATCGCGCGCATCCCCCGTGGCGTGTTCCGCAACGAGATCTACAGCGACGGCTATGACGAGCCGGTGCGGCTCGCCGCGGAGATGACGATCCTCGACGACGGGATCGAGGTCGACTTCGCCGGCACGTCGGGCTTGGCGCCGCGCGGGATCAACGTGCCGCCGGCCTATACCCGCGCCTATTCCTGCTTCGGCCTCAAATGCGTGGTCGCGCCGGAGATCCCGAACAACTGGGCGTCACTGTCGCCGTTCCGGATGAAGATCCCCGAGGGTTGCATCCTCAACGCACCGCACCCGTACCCGGTCTCGGTGCGCCACGTGATCGGCCATTTGCTGCCCGACCTGATGATGGGCTGCCTGCACCAGACCGTACCGGAGCGCGTCACGGCCGAAGGCGCCTCATCCCTGTGGAACCCGCCGCTGCGAGGCGGGTCCTCCGTCTCCGGCCAGGGGCGCGGCAACAAGCCGGTGGTCGGAGACTTCGAGATCATCACCTTCAATTCCGGCGGCACCGGCGCGCGGCCGACAAGTGACGGGCTGAACGCGACGGCCTTCCCGTCCGGCGTGCGCACCATGCCAGTGGAGGCGACGGAGAACGTCGCGCCGGTCATCCTGTGGCGGAAGGAGCTCAAGCCGGATTCCGGCGGCGCGGGCCGCACGCGCGGCGGCGCCGGGCAGATCATGGAGATCGCGACGAAGGGCGATCTCGAGTTCGCGGTGAACGCGACGTTCGACCGCGTCGCGCATCCGCCGAAGGGGCGGGAAGGCGGCCTCGAGGGCTCCGGGGGCGTGGTCACGCTAAAGTCCGGCCCGGCGCTGCGCACCAAGGGGTTCCAGATCATCCCCGATGGCGACCGGCTGATCCTGGAACTGCCGGGCGGCGGCGGCATGGGCGATCCCACGACCCGCGACCCGGCCCTGGTCGCGCGCGACGTGCGCGACGGGCTCGTCTCCGCGGCGAATGCCCGCGCGCACTACAAGGTGGTCGTCACCGCGGACGGCGTGCTGGATCAGGCCGCCACCGCCGCGCTCCGAGGCTGACGCACGCCCCCCTCTCCCCTCGCGGGAGAGGGCCGGGGTGAGGGAGCGACCGGGGCTTACGCACGAGTGT
>MKTV01000032.1:70160-74690 GCA_001898425.1 Rhodospirillales bacterium 69-11 | reverse complement strand
CTCTCCCCTCGCGGGAGAGGGTCGGGGTGAGGGGGCGACCGGGGCGCACGCACGAGGGTGCCGTCGGACGCAGCACCCCTCCCCCTAGCCCCCTCCCGCAAGGGGAGGGGGGACTTAGTGCATCCCGCGCCGCCGCTCCGCGCTTATTCGCCGGCCAGCCGCGCAGCCATCAGCGGCGTGGACAGCCGGACCAGGCTCGAGACATCCGCCGTCGTGTCGATCGCCAGCACCGCATCGGCCAGCGCCGCGGCGCGCTCCGTGCCAAGCACCGCATCCGTCAGCCCGGCGAACTTCGCGCGCAGCTCCGCCTCCGACAGGAAGTTGGACGGCTCGCCCTTCGGCACCACCACCTTCTGTTCGAAGCGCTTGCCCGCGGCTTCGATCGTCACCTTGCCTGACATGTTGGTGGGGAACTCGGCCTCGATCTCCGGATCGAATGCGCAGGTGACCTTGGGCAGCAGCGAACGGATCGTGGGGTCCTGCAGCAGGGTGTAGCTGTCCCATCCCATCTTGCCGGTCGCCAGCGCCGCCGAGATCACGAAGGGGCCGCTGAACTGCCCGTCCACCACGTTCTGCGGATCGGCCTTCTTCTCCGCCGGCGCGCCGACGAGCAGCATCCCCGACTTGGGAAGCCCGAGCCGGATGGCGGTGATGTCCTCGGGCTTGATGTCGTTGGCGGCGCGCAGGGCCAGCGCCGCGTCGATGCCGGCATGGCCGTAGCGGCAGGACGGGTATGGCTTCACGGCGGTGTTCATCAGCTCCCACACTTCGCCAAGCCGCTCCACCGCCCGTTCGGGCGTCGGGTTCGGCGCGTAGGCACGCATGAAACCGTGCTTGCCCTCCAGCGCCTCGGACGCGCCCTTGAAGCCTTCGCGCACCAGCGTCGCGGCCATCAGCCCGTTGCAGGCCGCCCAGCCTACCTGGAAGCGCTTCGTCCACGCGCCGTTCGCCAGGAACTGCAGCGAGCCTGCCGCCTGGCTCAGCACCGTGCCCATCGCATTGGCCACGCCGTCCGCATCGAGCCCGAACACGCGGGCCGCCGCCGCGGCCGCACCGAAGGCGCCGCAGGTCGCGGTGGGATGGTAGCCGCGGTCGTAGTGCTCGCCCGCCGGCAGCGCGAGGGCCACGCGGCAGGTGACCTCGTACCCGGCGACGATCGCCGCCAGCACGTCCGCGCCCGAGGCGCCCACCATCTCGCCCGCCGCCAGCGCGGCCGGGATCACCGGCGCGCCGGGATGCAGCGAACCCGCCGCATGGGTGTCGTCGAAGTCGAGCGAATGCGCGAGCGCCCCGTTGAGGAACGCGGCGCCCGCCGGCGTGTAGCGGGAGGCGTCGCCGAACACGCCGGAATTGCCGGCCGCCATGCCCATGGCCCGCGCCGCCGCCAGGAAGGATGAGGTGCTTTCCGCATCGTGCCGCGCGCGGACGATGTTGCCGACCAGGTCGAGCACCAGGAACCGCGCCCGCTGCACGACCTCCGGCGGCAACCGGTCCAGCCGGATGCCCGCGGTGAATTCCGAGAGTTGCGCTGTCACGCCCATGGTCGATCCTCCGTACTGGGTGGTAGTTTCGCGCAATCCACGCACGCCGCCAAGCGCGGCCATTCCCGCCGGAGCCGCCATGACCTGGTCCATCGTCGCCCATGATCCCGCGACCGGCGCCTTCGCCGTGGCGATCGCCACCAAGGCGTTCGCGGTCGGTGCCTCCTGTCCCTTCGTGCGCGCGGGCGTCGGGGCCGTCTCCACCCAGTCCATGACGAACCGCTATCTGGGTCCGGCGGTGCTGGACGGGATGGCGCGCGGCCTGCCGCCGGCGGCCGCCATCCAGGGCGCGCTGGCGGGCGACGAGGGCGCGGGGCTGCGCCAGGTGCATGCGGTCGACCGGTTCGGCCGCACGGCCGCCTGGACCGGGCAGAACTGCGTCGCGTGGTGCGGCAGCGTGGCCGCGGAGTATGTCAGCGTCGCGGGCAACATGCTGGCGGGCGAGCCCACGATCGCTCAGACGCTTCGCACCTTCCGGATGCAGGACGAACTCGATTTGCCCGAACGCCTGATGCGCGCGATGGAGGCTGGAGAGGCGGCGGGCGGCGACAAGCGCGGCAAGCAGTCTGCGGCGATGGTGCTGGTGACGACCGAGGACTTTCCCGACCTCAACCTCCGGGTCGACGATGCGCCCGAACCGCTCGGCGAACTCCGCCGGCTTCTCGGGATCTGGCGTGTGGAGCGGCAGCCCGGCCTCGCCACCTCGCCCCGCAAGTCCGACCCGTCCGGCCTGATCGACCTCGATGCGATCGACGCGGGGTGGCGTGCGCGCGGACTGGATCTGCGACTGCGACGGTGATAGCGGTTCCCTTCCGTGCCGCGCACCCGATAGGCTCCCCGCCATGCACGTCGTTTCACCCGGAACGAGGTGCTGGTTGACGGCGGGGGCGGGCATGACCCAGCGGCAGATGCATCTTGTGGGCTACCTGATCGCTGGTCCCACCTGGCACAACAACGGAAGCTGGCGTCATCCCGAGAGCGACGCCGACCTCGCCCTCGACCCGCATCGCTACGAGCGCATCGCACAGATCCTCGAGGAAGGGCTGTTCGACGCGCTGTTCTTCGTGGACGTGCTGACGGTGTTCGACACCTATGGCGGCAGCTTCGCCGGCCAGGTCGCCGGGCCGGGGCAGATGTGGTACCTCGACCCGATGCTGCTGCTCGCCGCCATGGCGCGCAAGACACGGCATATCGGGCTCGCGGGCACCATGTCGACCGCGTTCTACCACCCGTTCCACATCGCCCGCAGCTTCGCCACGTTGGATCACATGAGCCAGGGGCGCGCGGCCTGGAACGTGGTCACCTCGGCCAACTCGCGCGAGGCGCAGAACTACGGCCTCGACAAGCTGATGCCGCGCGACCTGCGCTACGACCATGCGGACGAGGTGATGGAAGCCTGCGACGCGCTGTGGAATTCCTGGGAGGAGGGCGCGATCGTCTACGATCGCAAGGCGGGGATCTACGCCGACACGTCCAAGGTCCATTACGTCGACTATGCGGGGAAGTGGGTGAAGACCCGCGGCCCGCTGCCGACGCCGCGCAGCCCGCAGGGGCGGCCGGTGATCATGCAGGCCGGCTCCTCCGAACGCGGCCGGCAGTTCGCCGCGCGCTGGGCCGAGGTCGTGTTCACCCTGCAGCACGAGAAGTCGCACATGCAGGCCTTCTACACCGACCTGAAGACGCGCATGGAGCGGCTGGGGCGCAATCCCGATCACTGCCTCATCACGCCCGCGGTCGACGTCGTGATCGGGGAGACAGAGTCGATCGCGCGGGAGCGGGCGGAGTATCTGAACAGCCTGGTCAGCGCGGATGTGGGCGTCTGCGACATCTCGAACGGCATCGGCATCGACCTCTCGCAATACCCGATGGACCAGCCGCTGCAGGACATGGAGATGACCGAGGGCGCGCGCGGCGTGCTGGACGTGATCCTGCAGGGCAGCCGTGCCGCCAACCTCACCCTGCGGGAGGCCGGTTACCGGTATGGCGTCAGCCAGCTCACGCCCGCCCTGGTCGGCACGCCGGAGATGATCGCCGACCGGCTGCAGGACATGTTCGAGAGCCGCTGCTGCGACGGGTTCGTCGTCTGCCCCTCCATCACGCCGGGCAGCTACGTCCAATTCGTCAAGACGGTGGTGCCGGAGTTGCAGCGTCGCGGCATCTACCGCACGGCGTATTCCGGCCGGGTGCTGCGCGACCGCATCCAGGGCTGAGCCGGGCCGCGCCAAGGGACCGCGCCAAGGGATCGCGACAAGGGACCGGCCCGGGGAGGAGCGCTCCAAGGGCCGGCGCCGGGCCGTCGGCGGCGTGACGTCGAACTGTCACACGTCCGCGCTTTGCGGCCGTTGCCTTGCGGCCTAGACGCGGCCGGATGACCAGCTTCGATCTGCTTCTGGACCGATGTCTCGCCTGGGCCCAGGCCAGCGTCTTTCTCGCCACCGTGCTCAGCCTGGCGACGGCGTTCTGCCTCGGCACGCTGATCGGGTTCGAACGACAATGGCGGCAGCGCTCCGCCGGGCTGCGCACCAACGTGCTGGTCGCGGTCGGGGCTGCCGCCTTCACCGACCTCGGCATGCGCCTGCTGGGTGCCGACGGGGCGACGCGGATCATCGCCTATGTCGTGTCCGGCGTGGGCTTCCTGGGCGCCGGGGTGATCCTGAAGGACGGTGCCAACATTCGCGGCCTCAACACCGCGGCGACGCTCTGGTGTTCCGCCGCGGTCGGCGCCTGCGCGGGGGCCGGCATGCGGGCCGACGCGGTCGCGGTGACGCTGTTCGTGCTGGCCGGGAACACGATGCTGCGTCCCCTGGTGGACTGGGTGAACCGCCGCCCGTTCGACCCCGGCGCCGTGGAGGCGCTGTACCGGCTGCACGCCGTCTGCGACCCCGAGGACGTGCCGGCGGTGCGCGACGCCATGACCGACGCGTTGGAGGCGGTGGGCTATCCGGTGCGCGACGTCGAGATCCTGTCGGAGACCGAGGAGCAGGTGGAG
>MKTV01000032.1:18870-70138 GCA_001898425.1 Rhodospirillales bacterium 69-11 | reverse complement strand
GCCGCGCGGATCCTGCGGTGCTGGATGGGGTGGTGACCCGCCTCCAGGCCGCGCCGCACGTGACCGGCGCGACCTGGAGTGTCAGCGCGACGAGTTGAAGCCGACCCGCGCCGGCGGCATCCGGCGCGCTCCGCGCCCCACGCCCCACGCCGGGACGTCGCGGGCTCGTTCAGGCTGCTTGCAGGCGGGCGCGAAAGGCGGCGCCGATCCGCTCCACCGCGGCGACCCGCTCGCGGTTGGCGGCCGCGTTCGCCGCCTGCACCTGCGCGAGCACGGCGGGGGGCGCCAGCTCCGGCCGGCCTGCGTCGAAGGGCGGGGCGGGCGCGTATTCGAGGCCGAGTTGGATGGCCTGCGCGTGGGCTGGTCCGGCGAGGTCGGCGGCGAGGGTCAGGGCAAAGTCGATGCCCGCCGTCACGCCGCCGCCCGTTACGAAGCGGCCGTCATGCACCACGCGCCCCGCATCCGGAATGGCACCGAACAAAGCGAGCTGGTCGCGCCACGCCCAGTGCGAGGCGGCCCGCTTGCCCACCAGCAGCCCGGCCGCGGCCAGGATCAGAGAGCCGGTGCAGACCGAGGTGACGGCGCGCGCCCCGTCGCCCAGGCGCCGGATCTCGGCGAGGAAGGCGTTATCCGCCATCACGTCGATCATGCCGTAGCCGCCCGGCACGCACAGCACGTCGCAGCGCGGGATCGCCGTCAGCGCCGTCAGCCGGTCGAACACCAGCCCGTTGGCCTCGACCGGCGCGCCGGTCAGCGACGCGGCGACGACCTGGGCCCCCGGCAGGCGGCCCAGCACCTGCCAGGGGCCGGTGAAGTCGAGCTGGGTCATGCGGTCGTAGAGCGGGAAGACGACGGTGATCGGGTCGGACATGACGACCTCCTTCGTTGCTTGACGAGGAGAGGGTAAAAGCGAACCCTCGTGGCGGGAATGACGTTGATCCCACGAATCCTGCCATCCATCAGCTCCCCGCCGGTGAGAAGGACCGCCCCGGATGACCCGCCGCATCGCCTTCCTGGTGTTCCCCGACTTCCAGCTGCTCGACCTGGCCGGGCCCATGAGCGCGTTCCACCTCGCCTGCCGAGCGGTGCCGGATGCGTATGTGAGCGAGGTGCTGTCCTGTTCGGGTGGCCTGGTGGCGAGCTCGACCGGATGCGCCGTCACGACCGCCGCGCAGCCGACCGGCTCCATCGACACGCTGCTCGTGCCGGGCGGGCAGGGGGTGGACTATGCGGCGGCCGACGGTGCGATGCGGGCGCTGCTCTGTGCCCTGTCGGCCGACACGCGGCGCGTCGCGAGCGTCTGCACCGGCGCATTCCTGCTCGCCGCCGCGGGATTGCTGGACGGCGTGCCGGTGACCACGCACTGGCGCCGCGCGCCCGAACTTCAGGCGCGCCATCCGCGGCTGCGCGTGCTGCAGGACCGCATCCATGTGGAGGCCGGCCGGCTCTGGACGTCCGCCGGCGTGACGGCCGGCATCGATCTGGCGCTGGCGATGATCGAGGCCGATCTCGGCCGCGACGTCGCGCGCCGGGTGGCCCGCGAGATGGTCGTCTACCACCGCCGCCCCGGCGGGCAGACGCAGTTCTCGGCGCTGCTGGACCTGGAGCCGGACTCCGACCGCGTGCGCGACGCGCTCCGCTTCGCGCGCGAGCACCTGCACGAGGCGCTGCCGGTCGAGCGGCTGGCAGACGCGGCGCGGCTCAGCCCGCGGCAGTTCGCGCGGGTGTTCCTGCGCGAGACGGGCCAGACCCCGGCCAAGGCGGTGGAACGGCTGCGCGCGGAGGTGGCGCGGCCGGCGGTCGAGGAGGGCGTGCAGCCGCTGGAGGTGA
The DNA here is from genome assembly GCA_001898425.1 of Rhodospirillales bacterium 69-11. Taxonomy (GTDB): domain Bacteria; phylum Pseudomonadota; class Alphaproteobacteria; order Acetobacterales; family Acetobacteraceae; genus Rhodopila. The sequence continues at coordinate 68,308 of MKTV01000032.1, read as the reverse complement.
TCGCGCGGCAGGTCGGGTTCGCCGATCCCGAGCGGATGCGTCAGGCGTTCGTGCGATGCTTCGGCCAGCCGCCGCAGGGAGTGCGTCGCGCCATGCGCGCGGAAAGCGGTCGCGCCGGGCGCGCGGAAACGGATCGCGCGATGCTCACTCGCAGCGATCGCGCCATGCGCGCGGAAACCAGCACCACCGGCGGTGCGGACGTCGTCGGAACGCTGCGCGAAACCGCGCCACCCCGCACGCCCCTGATGCCGGCAACCCGTCCGCCCGCGTGACCGCGTTGCGTCCCGCCCGGTTTCGCGCAGGCGCGTTCCAGGCTAGCGTCCGTTGGTATCGCAACCGGGAGGGAATCCCTCGATGTCCAACAAACTGAAGGCCCGCCTCGCCGCGGGCAAGGCGGCGGTGAACGGCTGGCTGGCGATCCCGTCCGGCTTCTCCGCCGAGGTCATGGCCCAGTGCGGCTGGGACAGCGTCACCGTCGACATGCAGCACGGCGTGCAGGACTACCAGTCGATGGTGCAGTGCTTCCAGGCGATGCAGGCCCACCCGGTCACGCCCATGGTCCGCGTGCCCTGGAACGAGCCCGGCATCATCGGCAAGGTGCTCGACGGCGGCGCCTGGGGCGTGATCTGCCCGATGATCAACAACGCCGCCGAAGCCAAGGCGCTGGCCGATGCCTGCCTGTATCCCCCGAAGGGCAAGCGCTCCAACGGCCCGATCCGCGCGGCGATGTACGGGGAAGCGTCCAACTACCAGAAGATCGCCAATGACGAGGTGCTTGTCATCCCGATGATCGAGACCCGCGAGGGCATCGACAACATCGACGAGATCCTCTCGGTCCCCGGCATCTCCGGCATCTATATCGGCCCCTCCGACATGGGCCTGTCGCTCGGCATGATCCCGATCCTCGACCGCGAGGAGCCGGAGATCATGAAGATCTATGAGAAGCTGCTCGCCTCCTGCAAGAAGCACGGCAAGTTCGCGGGCCTGCATAACGGGTCGGCCGCCTATGCCGGGCGCATGATCCAGATGGGCTTCCAGATCGTCACCATCGCCAACGACAGCGGCCTGATGGCGAAGGCCGCGCGTGAGGCCGTCGCCGCCGCCCGCAAGACCGGCGGCGAGAACGCCAACTGACACGACGGGGCGGGGCCGCGGCTCCGCCCTCGCCTGCAAACGGAGACGTCCATGGCCCCGACCCCCGTGATCCGCCTGCATCCGGACGACAGCGTGGTGATCGCCCGCGCGACCTTGCTGCCGGGAACCTCGGTCGGGGACAACGTCGCCACCACCGACCGCATCCCCGCCGGCCACAAGGTCGCGGTCCGCGCGATCGCGAAGGCCGAACCGATCCGCCGCTATGGCCAGATCATCGGCTTCGCCAGCCAGCCGATCTCGCCCGGCCAGCACGTGCACGTGCATAACTGCGAGATGGGCGACTTCGCCAAGGACTACGCCTATGGCGTGGACGCGAAGCCCACCGATTTCTTCGCGACCCCGGCCACGTTCCAGGGCATCCGCCGCCCCGACGGCCGCGTCGCCACCCGCAACTACATCGGCATCCTCACCAGCGTGAACTGCTCGGCGCATGTCGCCGGGATGGTCGCCGACCTGTTCCGCCGCAACCCGTTCAGCGGCCATGATCCGCTGGCCGAGTTCCCCAACGTGGACGGCGTCGTCGCGCTCACCCACAAGACCGGCTGCGGCATGACGCAGGACGAGCCGCTCCGGCTGCTGCGCCGCACCCTCGCCGGGTACGCGCGCCATCCGAACTTCTCGCACGTGATCGTCCTGGGCCTCGGCTGCGAGGTGAACCAGATCGGCGGGCTCATGGAGGAGCAGCGCCTGGCCGGCCGGCTCAAGGCCATGGACATCCAGACCATGGGCGGCACGCGCAAGACCGTGGAAGCCGCCGCCGCCTTCGTGCGCGAGGTGCTGGTCGAGGCCAACCAGGTCAAGCGCGAGACGGTCCCCGCGTCGGAGCTGACGGTCGCCCTGCAATGCGGCGGCTCCGATGGGTATTCCGGCGTCTCCGCCAACCCCGCCCTCGGCGCCGCGAGCGACCTGCTGGTGCGCCATGGCGGCACGGTCATCCTGTCCGAGACGCCCGAAACCTACGGCGCCGAACATCTGCTGACCCGCCGCGCCGTCTCCCAGCCGGTGGGGGAGAAGCTGGTCGCGCTGATGCGCTGGTGGGAGGAATACACCGAACGCGAAAAGGCGGAGATGAACGCCAACCCCTCCCCGGGGAACAAGGCGGGCGGGCTCACCACGATCCTCGAGAAGTCGCTGGGCGCGATGGCCAAGGCGGGCAGCACCAACCTGGTCGACGTGGTGCAATACGCGGAAGAAGTCCGCGCCCGCGGCTTCGTCTTCATGGATACGCCCGGCTACGACCCGGTCGCGGCGACCGGCCAGGTTGCGGGTGGCGCGAATCTGGTGTGCTTCACGACGGGCCGCGGATCGGTGTTCGGCTGCAAGCCCGCCCCCTCGATCAAGCTGGCCACCAACACCCCGATGTTCAGGCACATCGAAGACGACATGGACGTGAACTGCGGCACCGTGCTGGACGGCGACGAGACCGTGCAGGAATGCGGGCAGCGGATCTTCGACATGATGCTGCGGGTCGCCAGTGGCGAGCGCACCAAGAGCGAGACCTTCGACTTCGGCGCCGCCGAGTTCGCCCCCTGGGTGATCGGCGCCACGATGTAGGCCGCTCGGCCGTTCTCCGCCGGAGGCCGATGGGGGACGGCCGCGCGCCCCGGCGGCTCTCGGCGTCACGGTCGGCGGCGTAACGCCCCGCGGTAGTCCAGCCGTGACGTTACGGCCGGGATCGGCTCGGCCCTCGAGACCCGGAGCGAGGCGCCTCGTTCAGGATCGTCTGCCCGTCCCGAGCGTCGATGGGAACGGCGACGCGCCGGTGATGGCCAGTGTGCGGCCAGCTTGGGGCAGGGGATGTCGCATGCGGCGCCCACGCGAGGTGGGCGGGTTGCGGCGACTTTTCCGTGCCCGACCGCAACCGCGGCCGCCGCGCTGCATTGGAGGGACATGACGAAGCACATCCTGTCCCATCGCTGGCCGCTGCGCCTGTCCGACCCGCCCGTTCCACCAGTGCCGGGACCCGATCCCGACCCCGATCCGGATGATCCGATCCCCGTGCAGGAGCCGCCGTCCCCGATCCCGGTCCCGCGCGACCTGCCGCCCGGACCGCTGCACGCGCGTTGACAAACCGGCGCGGTGACCGGCAGGGTGCGGCCATGCCGATCGTGACCGCACCGCGCAGCCTGCGACGCCGTCGTCCCTGGACGGGGGCGGTGGGTTCGCGCCTGCGCGAGGTCTAGCGACCGAAGCGCCGGCAACACGGATCGAGCACCAAGGCCCCCGTCGGCAACGGCGGGGGCCTTGGTGTTTTTTCCGGGACCTCTGCCGTGTCTTCCAGAGCAGAGGATCCCACCCATGAACGATCTCGTTTCCCCGGAAACCGTCGCCCCACCCCCAGCCGGGGCCGTGCCCGATACGCTCGCCGTGATGGAGGTGACGGCCCGTCCGCCCATCGTCTTCGCGTCGGGCGAGGGCTCCTGGCTCGCCGATACCGCCGGCCGGCGCTATCTCGACTTCATCCAGGGCTGGGCGGTGAACTGCCTCGGTCACTCGCATCCCGCGCTGGTGTCCGCGCTGACGCGCCAGGCCGCCACCCTGCTCAGTCCCAGCCCGGCCTTCTACAACGACCAGATGGTGCGGCTCTGCACGTTGATCGCGCAGCAGAGCGGGATGGACCGCGTCTTCCTGTGCAACAGCGGCGCCGAGGCGAACGAGGGCGCCATCAAGCTCGCCCGCAAGTGGGGCGCGCTGCATCGGGACGGCGCGTTCGAGATCATCACCATGGACCACGGCTTCCACGGCCGGACGCTGGCCACCATGTCGGCCTCCGGCAAGCCGGCCTGGGAGAGCCTGTTCGAGCCCAAGGTCTCGGGCTTCAGGAAGGTGCCGCTGAACGACCTTGCCGCGGTGGAGGCCGCGATCGGCCCGCGTACGGTCGCCGTCATGCTGGAGCCGATCCAGGGAGAGGCGGGCGTGTTCCCGGCGACCGTCCCGTTCCTGCGCGGCCTGCGCGCGCTGACCGAGCAGCACGGGCTGTTGCTGATCCTGGATGAGATCCAGACGGGGATCGGCCGCACCGGCCGGTTCTTCGCCTTCGAGCACGCCGGAATCCGCCCGGATATCATGACCCTGGGCAAGGGCGTCGGCGGCGGCGTCCCCCTCGCGGCTCTGGTCGCGACCGAAGCGGCGGCGGTGTTCGCGCATGGCGACCAGGGCAGCACGTTCGGCGGCAATCCGCTCGCCGCCGCGGCGGGATGCGCGGTGATGGAGACGATCGCGGCGCCGGGGTTCCTGGAACGGGTCGCGCAGATGGGCGCGTATCTCGCGGATCGGCTCACCGCGCTCTCGGCGAAGCACGGCTGCGGCGGGGTGCGGGGCCAGGGATTGCTGCTGGCGCTCGACCTCGAGCGGCCGGTCGGTCCGGCCGTCGTGGAACTCGCGCTCGCGCGCGGGCTGCTGCTGAATGCGCCGCGGCCCGACAGCCTGCGCTTCATGCCGGCCCTGACGATCGGGACGGCGGAGGTGGAGGAGATGATCGAAGTCCTCGACGCCGTGCTGGGCGAGGTGACCGCGGGGTAGCCGAAGGCGCGGGCGGGATCCGATCTCGCCCGCGCGGGCGGCAGGGGCGGGCACCTGCCCGTGCATCCCTCAGGAGAAGGCGGCGAACACCTCCTCGAGTGCCTTGAGCTGGTTTCCGGCGGCCGAGGACGGCACCACGATCGGCGTGCGGATGCCCGCGTCGCGCCACGCCTCCACGCCCTCCCGCACCTTGGCGGCGGGCCCGAACAGCGTGTTGTCCGCCAGCCACCGGTCGGAGAAGCATTTCGGCACGTCCTCGTTGCGCCCTTCGGCGATCGCGCGCTCGATCGCCTCCATCTCCTCCACGTAGCCCGCTTCCTTCCAGTAGTTGCGATAGTTGGGGAGGAACCCGTAGCTGGTCAGGGTGCGCCGGTTCACCGCCTTGGCGGCCTCGACGTCGTCGCTGATGCAGGTCGGGATCATGTTGCCGATGAAGAAGTCCGGGTCGTCCCGCTTGGCGGGCGGCAGGGCGCCGAGCGAGGCGGCCATGTGTGACCGGCAGGCATTGGCGAAGACCACGCCTTCGGCGATTTCGCCCGCGAGCGCCACCATCTTCCGCCGGAGCGCGGCGATGATGATGGGCGGCAGCGGACCCAGCCCGTCCTGCGCGCGGAAGCGCTCGACGAAGCCGCGTATGTCTCCCAGCGGCTTGCCGGGGGTGACCCCCATGCGCACATGCGACGGGCCGTGCGCGATGCCGATGCCGAGGCGGAACCGCCCGCCCGAGATCTCGTGCATGACGGCGGCGCTCTGCGCGAAGTCGGAGACCGTGCGCTGGTAGATCGGCGCGATCGCGGTGCCGAAGGGCATGTCCGTCGTGTTCCAGGCCAGTGCCTCGCACAGCGACATGTTGCCGAACATCGACGGGGAGTAGATGCCGGCGAAACCGCGCCGCTCGATCTCCTGGGCGATCTCGATGGTGCGCCGGCGGCGGCCGGGGACGGCGATGAGGCTGAGGGCGGGCAGCGGCGTGGGCATGGCGGCATGTTCCTCCGATCGTTGCCGCGACGGTAGACGCCGCGTCCGAACCGGACAACGCCAGCAGGACCGGACCCCGCCGCAGGCAGGGCCGCGAGGTCGGAGGCGGGCAAGGGGTGAGACCGCCGGGCAAAAATACTGGCGAAAACTCCCGGAATTGGAGCATAGTCTGTTCCGCCGAACATCATCCGGAGACAAACATGATCTTCCGCCAGTTGTTCGACGCGATCTCGGGCACCTATACCTATGTTCTCGCGAGCCGCCGTGGCGGTGAGGCGTTGATCATCGACCCGGTGCTCGAGCGTGTGGACCAGTATCTGCGCCTGATCCGCGACCTGGATCTGCGGCTGGTGAAGGCCGTCGACACCCATATCCACGCCGATCACGTCACCGGTCTCGGCGCGCTGCGCGACCAGACGCGCTGCGTGACCGTGATGGGCGAGCAGTCGAGCGTGGACGTCGTCTCGATGCGGGTGGCCGATGGAGACCGGCTCGCGATCGAGGGGCTGGAACTCGAGGCGCTGTACACGCCGGGCCACACCGATGATTCCTACTGTTTCCGTATGCAGGATCGCGTGTTCACCGGCGACACGCTGCTGATCCGCGGCACGGGGCGTACGGATTTCCAGAACGGCGATCCGCGCGCGCAATATGAATCGCTGTTCGGGCGCCTGCTGCGCCTGCCGGAGGAGACGCTCGTCTATCCCGCGCACGACTACAAGGGCGAGACGGTCAGCACGATCGGCGAGGAGCGGCGCTGCAACCCGCGCCTGCAGGTCGGGTCGGTGGACGAATATGTGGCGCTGATGAACGGGCTGAACCTCGCCAACCCGAAGATGATGGACGTGGCGGTTCCGGCGAACATGCGCCAGGGGCTGGACCAGGCGCAGGTCGCGGCCCGCGGGTGGGCGGTCATGCCGGACCAGCTCGCGGCCCTGTCGGATGCTGTGCTGGTCGACCTGCGGGAGCGCTGCGAGCGCGACAAGTCGGGCTGTGTCCCGCGCGCGGTGCATGCCCCCTACGGCGCGCTGCCCGAGGCGCTGGCCCCTGGCGGGATGCTGCATGAGCTGGCGGCGGCGACCGGCAAGCGGCTGGTCTTCGTCTGCGCCTTCGGGGAGCGCTCCGCGATGGCGGTGCAGGCCGCGCGGGAGGCGGGCCTGGGTGCCGCGTTCCACCTGCATGGGGGACTTGCGGCGCTCCAGCGCAGCGGCGCCGCGCTGCACTGATACGGCCTGTTCCCGGCTGGCCGGCACGGCAGGCGGGACGCTTGGCCTCGAGGCGGGCGTGCAAGACGCCTCGAGGCGGGCGTGCAAGACGCGGTGGCTCCGCTTGCCCGCCTCCGCCCTCGGGGCCATCTTCCAGCCTCACGGAGGCCCCCATGATCCGACAGCCGGACCCGAAGCCCGAGATCCTCGCCCGCCGCGACCAGATTGTCGCGGGGCTGCGTACGCTCCTGCCCGAGGACGCGCTGATCGCGGAGCCCATCCGTCTCAAGCCGTACGAAACGGACGGGCTGTCCGCCTATCGCCAGCCGCCGCTCGCGGTAACCCTGCCGCGGACGACCGAGGAGGTGGCGGCGATCCTGCGCTTCTGCCATCAGAACGGGGTGCGCGTGGTGCCTCGCGGCGCCGGCACTTCGCTGTCGGGCGGCGCACTGCCGCTCGCGGACGCCGTCGTCCTCGGCCTGATGCGGATGAACCAGATCCTGGACATCGACTATGCCGATCGCTGCGCCACGGTGCAGGCGGGCGTGACCAACATCGGCATCACCAACGCGGTCGCGGCGCAGGGTTTCTTCTACGCGCCCGACCCGTCCAGCCAACTCGCCTGCATGATCGGTGGCAACGTCAACATGAACTCGGGCGGCGCGCACTGCCTGAAATACGGCGTCACCGCGAACAATCTCCTCGGGCTGAAGGTCGTCACCATCGAAGGCGACATCCTGGAGATCGGCGGCGCGCATCTCGATGCCGCCGGCTACGACTGGCTGGGCCTGCTCACCGGCTCCGAAGGGCAGCTCGTCGTCGTGACCGAGGTGACCGTGCGCATCCTGCACGGCCCGGAGGGCGCGCGCGCCATGCTGGCCGCCTTCCGCAGCAATGAGATCGCGGGCGCCTGCGTCGATGCGATCATCGCCTCGGGCATCATCCCCGTCGCGCTCGAATTCATGGACCGCCCGGCCATCCATGCCTGCGAGGCATTCGCCCATGCGGGCTACCCGCTGGACGCCGAGGCGATGCTGATCATCGAGGTGGAGGGCTCAGCCGCCGAACAGGACGACCTGCTGGGCCGCATCAGCGAGATCTGCAACCGCTTCGACCCGATCAGCCTGAAGGTGTCGCAATCAGCCGAGGAATCGCTCGCGATCTGGAAGGGCCGGAAAGGCGCGTTCGGCGCCATCGGGCGGATCAGCCCCGACTATCTGTGCATGGACGGCACGATCCCGACCAGCCGCCTGCCCGAGGTGCTGCGGCGCATCCAGGAGATGTCGGACGCCTACGCGCTGAAGGTCGCCAACATCTTCCATGCCGGCGACGGCAACCTGCATCCGTTGATCATGTTCGACGCCAACGATCCCGCGAGCTTCCACAAGGCGGAGCAGTTCGGCGCCGACATCCTGCGACTGTGCGTGGAGGTGGGCGGCTGCCTCACCGGCGAGCACGGCGTCGGCGTGGAGAAGCGCGATTTGATGCCGGTCCAGTTCGCAGCGCATGAGCTGGAGCAGCAGCGCCGGATCAAGTCCGCCTTCGATCCGGACTGGCTGCTGAACCCCTCCAAGGTCTTCCCGCTCGCGGCCGCCTGAGTCGGAGGTGAGTCCGCCCACCGCGGCCTGACGCGCGGCAGTTTTCGCGCACCGCTGCCTGACCTGCGGCAGCTTCCGCGCGCTGCTGCCTGAGCCGGTGGCGGTGGCCAGCGTGCGCCCCCCGTCCTGGCCGGGCTCGTCCCGGCCATCCATCACGGCACGGCGCCGGTCGGGAGGTTCGGCTCAACCCCGGCCACGACGACGGAGCGACGTGCATGCGCGCCGCAGGGGCCGGAGACACATGCAAGACCCCAGCTCCCGGCTGCGCGCCGCGCTCATTTCATCGGCAACAACTGCTCCGCCAGGCTCGCCCAGTACGACGCGCCCACCGGCAGGATCTCGTCGTTGAAGTCGTAGGCGGGGTGATGGACCATCGCGTCGTCCTTGCCGCGGCCGGCGCCCAGCATGATGTAGCTGCCCTGCTTGGCGTTCAGCATGAACGAGAAATCCTCCCCGCCCATCGTCGGCTTCGACATGTGCCGCACGCGCTCATTGCCGGCGACCGTGGTGGCCGCCTTGATCGTGAGGTCCGTCGCGTCCGGGTCGTTCACCGTCGCCGGATACGCGCGGTCGAACACCACCTCGGCCTTGGCGCCGAAGCTTTCGGCGATGCCGGTGGCGAGCCGGCGCACGCCCGCCTCGAGCTGGTCGCCGACCTCGGGGCGGAACCAGCGGGCGGTGCCCTTCATGTGCACCGTCTCGGGGATCACGTTGTAGGTGTGGCCGCCGTTGATGTGGCCGATGGTGACGACCCCGCCCTCCACCGGCTCGACCGTGCGGGCGACGATCGTCTGCAACGCGGAGACGATCTGCGCGGCCACAACGATCGGGTCGATCCCGTAATGCGGTTGCGCGCCGTGCGTGCCCTTGCCGGTCACCGTGATCTCGATATTCGCGACCGCGGCCATGATCGGGCCATGGCGCCAGGCGAACGTGCCGGCCGGGAGCTGCGGCCAGTTGTGCATCCCGAACACCATGTCCATCGGGCAGCGCTCGAACAGCCCTTCCTTTACCATGAGGTCGCCGCCGCCCAGGTTCTCCTCCGCCGGTTGGAAGATCACGTAGACGGTGCCGTCGAAGTTGCGCGTCTCGGCCAGGTACCTGGCGGCGCCGAGCAGCATGGTGGTGTGCCCGTCATGGCCGCAGGCATGCATCACGCCGGCAGTCTGCGACGCGTAGGGAACGCCCGTCTCCTCGTGGATCGGCAACGCGTCCATGTCGGCGCGCAGCCCGATCGCGCGACCGGAGCCGCCGCGCCCGCGGATCACGCCGACCACGCCGGTGTGCGCCAGGCCCGTGATCACCTCGTCGACGCCGAACTCCTTCAGCTTCTGCTGCACGACGGCGCTGGTGCGCGTCTCCTGCAGCGCGAGTTCGGGATGCGCGTGCAGGTCGTGGCGCCACTCCGTCATGTCGGCGTGGAAGGCGGCGATGCGGTTGATGATCGGCATGGGGCACCTCCTGCGGCGGAGCAGGATTACTGCGGGCGGGCGAAGGTACGCGCAAGTCCCTCTGGCAAGGGGATCGGCTGGATCTCGAGTTCCGCGCGCATCGGGCCGATGTCGAACGCCTTGTCCTCCAGCAGGCGCCGGATCTCGGTCGCGCGGATCGTCGGGAAGAGCGGCACCAGCCGGGTGAGCGGCGCGAGGGCGAGGAGCGGCATGACCGGCATCGGCACGATCCGGGGCATGCGCACGCCGGCCGCTTCGGCGACCGCTCGGACGAAGGCGGCGTAGGGCAGGGCGCGGGGACCGGCGATCGTCAGCACCTGCGGTCCGTCCCAGGGTCGATCGAGCGCGGCGAGGATGCAGCGCGTGACGTCCGACTGGTGGATCGGCTGCACCAGCGCGGCGCCGCCCTGGGGAAGCGGCAGCACCGGAAGCCGCCGCAGCAGCGCGGCCAGGCGCTGCACGTTGTCCTCGCCTTGCGCGCCATAGATCATCGTCGGATGCAGCATCACGCCGTCGCGGCCGGAGGCGCGGAATGCGGCCTCCCCGGCCAGGACACCGGTGCCGTGCGCGTCCGGCCAGCGGGTGAACTTGCGGGTGCTGCCCAGGAACACGAGGCGTGCGGAAGGCGGCGCGGCGGCGATCACGGCGGGGGCGTGGCGGGCATGCGCGGTGGAGACGACCGCGATCGCCTCGGCAAGCGCGGCGCGCAGGGCCGTGGGGTCGCCGAGATCGGCGAGCCGGGGCGCCGGATCGAGACCGGTCGCCGCCCAACGGGCGGGGTTGCGGACCACCGGCACGGGGGTGATCCCGGCGGCGAGCAGAGCGCGGCAGAGGGCGGCGCCGGAGCGGCCGGAGGCGCCGACGACATGGACGACGGAGGGCATGGCGCCTGCGCGTAACCGGAGCGGCGGCGCGGTTCAATCCCGTTCCGGGCTGGCCAGACCCGCTCGCGGCGAGATGCCCCCGCCACCCGCCGCAGCCAACTGCGCTGGGCACCCTGTCCGGCGTCAGGTTTCGTATGGCTCCCACCGGCGGCTGCCCCGTGTTCCAGCGGGCCGGGGAAGGAGCGTCAGGGGCGCGCCGGGGCGGCGAGGAAGTCGAGCTGCCACCTCATCTCCTCCGGCGTGAGCGGAAAACCCCCGCCCTTGAGCGGCCGCAACACGTCCGCAGGGGCGAGCCGGCCCAGCAGCAATTGCAGGCCGATGGCCGCCTGGCCGGAGAAGCCGGCGCGCCACGCCAGGCTGACCAGCGCCTTGCCGCTGCGCAGTGTCGCCGCGCGATGGACGACCGCGGCCGGAACCGCGGCCGCGGTCGCCAGCATCGTCGCCACCGCAGTGCGATCGCCGCGCTGGATGGCGGCCAGCAGCGCCGTCTCGCTCAGGCCGTCCGGGGCCGCGGCCGGCCCGGGGGAGTCCCCGCTCGATCGGGTCGTCTGCTGGGCGGCCGGCGTGCCGCCGCGCAACCCGGACACGACCGTGCTCGGCGCCTGCTCGACCTTCTCCGGTGATTGGCGGACCGGGTTGCAGGCCGGCACCTCCGCCGGACCACCGCCGTTCCCGCCCGCGCGATCGCCGTCCGCAGCGTGGGGCGGCGCGTCTCCCGATCGATCGGCTACCGTCCCGCCACCCGGACCGTCGCCCGGGGCGCCATGCCGGGCCAGGCGGCGGGCCAGCCGCGCCTGAAGCTCCGTCGCCATCGTCACATCCAGGTCGGCCCGCGCGGCCAGCGTCTCCAGGAGCTGCGTCGCGACGATTTCCGACAGGGCGAGCGCCGCTCGGGGCGGGAGATGCGGTCGCTGCACGAGCGGCGCGTGCCAGGGGACGTGATCGACCGCGCGGGCGATCAGCCCGTCGAGCGTCGCCTCACGGATCTGCGCCGATTGGTTGCACAGCAGCACGCGGATCGCGTCGGCGCCGGCCCGCGTGGCGATCGCGTCGCATACCTCGGGGGCGATCGCCGCGCGGCCGGCGATCGCCGCTTCGGCCGCCGCGGAGGGGCGCTCCGCCAGCAGCGCGAGGAGATCCTGCGTGGTGAGTTGCGGCGAGAAACGCAGGATCGGCGTCGAGACCATCACCTCCGCGTCCTGCGCCAGCCGCAGGATCAGCGCGTGGGGCGCATCAGCCAGCTCCTTCAGCTCTTCGGCCAGGGCGGCACGGACGCGGAGCGCGGCATCCTCGGCGAGTTTCAGCAGCGCTCCGACGGCGTGGTCCCGCAGCGTCGCATCCCCCTGCAGCGCGGGCAGCAGGCTGCCCAGCTTCCGGGCGAGCAGCACGCGCACCCGCTCGTCGCCGTCACGGGCGAGCGCGTGGTCGACCTCGGGCGGGGTTGCGGGGTTCATCGCGACGGTGGCGCGCACCATGGCGGATCCGTCCGCGGCGAGGGCCCGCAGCGTCTCGGGCGGAGTGGCCGGATGGGCGCCCAGCCGGACGCGCGCGGCCTCGTCGGGCGCCGGAGCCCGCGTGGCGGACGTCGACCCCTGGGGTGCGGTCATGGCTACTCCTCGAGCGCCACGCGCCAGTGTTCGCGGCCGTTGCGCTTGACGTCGTACATGGCGAGGTCGGCGCGGCGCAGCAGCGCATCGAGCGTTTCGGGACTTCCGGGGCGCCGTGAGGCGATGCCGATCGACATGCTGAGCCGCGGCGCGTCCGGCCCGGCGATCTCCGCCAGTTCGAGCGGCGCGATGTCGCGCAACTGCTCCGCCCGTTCCGCGGCGGTCAGGTGATCGGCGCCGTCCATCCACAGCGCGAACTCGTCCCCGCCGAGTCGCGCGACGAGGTCGGCGGGACGGACGACCCGGCGCAGCAGCAGGGCGGCGTGGATCAGCACCTGGTCGCCCATCTCGTGCCCGAGCCGGTCGTTGATCGGCTTGAGGTTGTCCAGGTCGGCGAACATCAGCGTGCCGGGCAGCATCTCCCGGTCCAGCCGGTCGACCCGGCGCTCCAGCTCCTCCAGGAAGGCGCGGCGGTTCAGCAGCCCGGTCAGCGGGTCGGTGCGCGCCTGCAGCGCCATCTCGCGCTGGATGGTCTCATGCTCCAGCACCATCCGCACCAGCCCGGCGGCGGCCCCCACGATCTGCGCCTCTTCCTCGGTCCAGGCGCGCCCGCCCCGGGCGCGCCAGAGCACGAGCCCCGCACGATCGCCGAACCGCGTTTCGCATGGCGCGGTCAGCAATGGCCGGCCGTCGACCGGGACGCGGGTGCAGCCCGCCGCCGGCGGCGCTTCGAGGAGGGCCGCGCCGATCGCCAGCGTCTCCTCCCCGCCGCTGCCGGCGGTATGGGCGAGCACCGCGCCGTGGGAGGGGTTGGAGAGCAGCACGACGCTGCTGCCGTCCGCGCCAAGGGCACTGTTCAGCCCCTCGAGAGCCGCCCGCATCATGCGCGGGGCGAGCACCTCCTGCCCGACCCGCCAGAGAATGTGGTCGAGTACCTCGCCCCGGCGCAGGGCGGCGGCGGTCTGCGCCGCTTCCTCGTCATAGCCGGCCATCTCGATCGCCAGCCCCCGGGTGCCGATCACGTCGCCGGCCACATCGCGCAACGGGGCGGCCGAGAAGACGAAGCAGGACAGGCTGCCGTCGCCGCGGCGGAGCCAGACGCGGCTGAGGCGCACCGGTTCGGTCACCTGGAACGGGTTGGGACAGGCCCCTTCGAACCCCGGCGGCAGCAGCATGCGGGCGGGCTGGCCCAGCAGGTCGGTGACGGGCCAGAGCAGGGCGGGATCCGGGACGATGAAGGTGAAGCGGCCGGCCGCATCCGTCTCGAAGGCGAGGTCGGCGGTCATGGTGACGAGGTCCCGCCAGCGGGCGCGGCTGTCGATCAGGGCAGCCTGCAGCGCATCACGCGGCGCGCCGGCCGGCGTCCCGGGTGCGGCGCCGGGCGCGGTGTCATCGGGCTGCGGCCCGGGCACGCCGTCCCGTCCCGTGCCGCGACCCCCGAGCGGGCGGGCGGCCAGGTTCGGGGGAAGGCGGACGAGATCGGGCATGACCGGGTGACGGCTCCTGCGGGTGCGGCATTTCACGCAGCACTTGATGAAGGAAGCGTTTCCGTCGGCCGGGATCGCGTGGCGTCGCTGCCGGCGGACGGGAGCGGAGGGCCATGGTCTTCCGTTGACAGTGCGCGGGAGGCTCTCCATCGTCCGCCGCCATCATCGAGGGGACCCCGCGCGCCATGTCCGTCACCAGCCTGCAGCAGCCGATCGACGATCTCTGGGAGCGTCGCGACACGCTGTCGTCGTCCACCAGGGGCGAGGCGCGGGAGATGGTCGAGGCGGCGCTCGACGCGCTCGACAACGGCAGCGTGCGCGTCGCGGAGCCGACCGGCAGCGGCTGGAAGGTCAACCAGTGGCTCAAGAAGGCGGTGCTGATGTCGTTCCGCCTGACCGACTCCCAGCCCATGGAGGGGCCCGGCGGCGCGCCGGTCTGGGACAAGGTGCCGATGAAGTTCGCCGGCTGGGGCGAGAACCGGTTCAAGGAAGCCGGCTTCCGCGCCGTTCCCGGCGCCGTCGTGCGCCGATCCGCCTACGTCGCGCCGGGTGCGGTGCTGATGCCCAGTTTCGTGAACGTCGGGGCCTGGGTGGGCAAGAACACGATGGTCGACACCTGGGCCACGGTCGGAAGCTGCGCGCAGATCGGCGCGAACTGCCACCTCTCGGGCGGCGTCGGCATCGGCGGCGTGCTGGAGCCGCTGCAGGCCAATCCCGTCATCATCGAGGACGACTGCTTCATCGGCGCGCGGTCCGAAGTGGCCGAAGGCGTGGTGGTGGAGCGCGGTGCCGTCCTGTCGATGGGGGTGTTCATCGGCGCCTCCACCAAGGTGATCGACCGCGCGACCGGGGAAATCCATGTCGGCCGGGTTCCGGCCTATTCCGTGGTGGTGCCGGGCTCGCTGCCCGGCAAGCCGCTCCCGGACGGCTCCCCGGGTCCATCGCTCTACTGCGCGGTCATCGTGAAGACGGTGGATGCGCAGACCCGCGCCAAGACCTCGATCAACGAGCTGCTGCGCGACTGATGTCCGCCGCCCGATCTCCCTCTTCCCTGGTGGGAGAGGGACGGGGCGAGGGGGCTCCGCCCGCGCCTCCGATCCAGCGCCGGAGCTCCCGGAAGAGTACCGCGCCCGCATGAGTACGACCGTATCCGATCCGACCGATCCGCTGCCGATCGCCCAGGCGCTGCTGCGCTGCGCGTCGGTCACGCCCGCCGATGCCGGTGCCCAGGACGTGCTGGCCGACGTGCTGGCCCGTCTCGGCTTCGCCGTCACCCGGCTGCGCTTCGGCGAGATCGAGAACCTGTTCGCCCGGATCGGATCCGACGGTCCACATATCTGCTTCGCCGGC
Source organism: Rhodospirillales bacterium 69-11 (assembly GCA_001898425.1). Classification (GTDB taxonomy): domain Bacteria; phylum Pseudomonadota; class Alphaproteobacteria; order Acetobacterales; family Acetobacteraceae; genus Rhodopila. Next base: position 53,071 of record MKTV01000032.1, on the reverse strand, counting down.
CACACGGACGTGGTGCCCGTGGGCGGCAACTGGCGCAGCGATCCGTTCGGCGGCGAGGTGCGCGACGGCGTGCTGTATGGCCGCGGTGCCTGCGACATGAAGGGGGGCATCGCCGCCTTCGCCGCCGCCGCCGCGCAGCACCTGGCGGCCGGCCCGACCAAGGGCTCGATCAGCTTCCTGATCACCGGCGACGAGGAAGGCCCGGCCGTCGACGGCACCGTGAAGGTGCTGGAATGGATGCAGGCGAACGGTCAGGTGCCGGATTTCTGCCTGGTGGGCGAGCCGACCTGCCCGGTCAAGCTGGGCGATATGGTCAAGATCGGCCGGCGCGGCAGCGTCAACATCGGGCTCGAGGTGTTCGGCACCCAAGGGCACGTCGCCTATCCGCACCGCGCCGACAACCCGGTGCACCGCCTGCTCCGCGCCCTCTCCGCGCTCACGGCGGCGCCCCTGGATGCCGGGTCGGAGTGGTTCGAGCCCTCGTCGCTGCAGGTGACCTCGATCGACGTCGGTAACGCGGCGACCAACGTCATCCCGGTCTCGGCCCGCGCCGCGCTTAACATCCGCTTCAACGACCGCCACTCGGGCGCCTCGCTGATCGCCTGGGTCCGCGCGACCGTCGCCCAGCATGCGGAGCGGTTCGAGCTCACGACCTCGATCAGCGGCGAGTCGTTCCTGACCAAGCCCGGACCGATGGTGGACATCCTGGTGGGCGCGATCCAGGCGGCGACCGGCGTCACGCCCAAGCTCGATACCGGCGGCGGCACATCGGATGCGCGTTTCATCGCCAATTACTGCCCGGTCGCCGAATTCGGCCTGGTCGGGTCCACCATGCACCAGATCGACGAGCGCGTGCCCGTCGCGGAGCTGCGCGATCTCGCGCGGATCTATCGCGGCGTGCTGTCTGCGTTCCTGGCATGACCCAGCCGCCGCGCGAGCCACGCGCCGCCCCGAACGTCATCGTTGGAATGTGGCGGATCGCGCGTGGGCGCCGGGACGGGCTGCTGCAGTTCGGCAATACGCCGCAGGCCTTCCTGGGCAGCCTCGCACCGCTGATCGCCTTTCCGCTGGTCGGCGTCGTGGTGATGCTGCTGCGTGGCGCGGGGCTTTCGGCGCTGGCGTATTTCGCCCTCACGCTCTGCATCCTGCTCGCACCCGCCGCGATCTCCTTCGAGCTGGCGCGCTTCTGGGACCGGGATGCGCTGTGGCTGCGCTTCGCCACCGCGTTCAACTGGGGCCAATGGGTCGTCGCGATCGTCCTGATGCTGGTGCTGACCGTGCTGAGCATCGCGGTGGGCGCCGGCCTGAGCGAGCATGCCGCCGTCGCGGTCCTGATGCTCGGCCTCGCCTGCTACGCGCTGTGGCTCCACTGGTTCCTGGCACGGCATGCACTGCAGCTCTCGCCCTTCCGTGCCGCGCTGATGGTCGTCGCGATGAACGCGGCCACGGTTCTGCTGGGCGTTGGGCCGCGGCTGCTGTCGGCAGGATGAGCACGCGGGCGGGCAGCCTCGCGGGCGGGCTGGTCGCGGCCCTCATGCTGGCGCGCGGCCGCGCGGAGGGCGCCCTGCTGGCCGGCACCGACCGGCTCGCCGTGATCCGCAGCTTCTGGGCGATCGCCGCCTGCGTGCCCATCGTCTTCGCGCTGCGCCTGACCGGGGCGGCGCCGAACGCCGGCAGCGGCACGTCCGCGCTCGCCTCGGGGCGGGGACTGCTGCACGACGTGCTGGTGCTCGCGGTGGGGTGGCTGGGCTTCGTCCTCGCCTCCCACCGGGTCGCGGCGGTGCTGCAGCGGTCCGATCGCTGGCCGCGGTTCATCGTGGTGTGGAACTGGTGCAACGTGCTGGGCAACTGCCTCGTGCTGCTGGGTGCGCTGCCGGACCTGCTGGGCGCGCCGACCATCATCGGTGAGGCTGCGCAACTCTTCGCCCTGGGCTGGGCCTTGTGGATCGAGTGGTATGCGATCCGCGTCGTCCTGGGCGTGAGTGCGCTGGCCGCGGTGTGGCTGGTGATGCTCGACGAGACGATCGGACTGATGGCGGCGCTGCTGGGGATGGCGCTGGGCGGCGGCTGAGCCCCCAATCCGCGGTGCATGGCGGAGACGCGTCCGGCCGGCATGGCGGGCCCGGTGCCGGCGGATCCGGCGGCGGATCCGTCAGGCGGTCACGCCGCCCGTCGTGCCGCCCGCCAACACGCAGGATTCGGCGCGGTCCCGGCCACCCCGTTTTGCGCGATACAACATTGTATCCGCCTCCCGCAGCAGCAGTTCGGGCGAGATCTCGACGCCCGCCGGCGCGCTGCACAGGCCGATGCTGACGGTCACCTGCGGCAGGGGCGGGGTCAGCTCCCCCCAGGCCTCGGCCTCGCAGGCACTCCGGATCGCCTCCGCGATCAGGCGCGCGCCGCGATCATCGGTGTTGGGCAGCAGGATCACGAATTCGTCCCCGCCCAGCCGCGCGGCGTGATCGGTCGCGCGGCGCGTGACGGCGGCGATGATGCGGCCGATCCGGCGCAGGCACTCGTCCCCTCCGGCGTGACCGTGCCCGTCGTTCACCGTCTTGAACCGGTCGACGTCGAGCAGCATCAGGGAGACCGGCGCCGCCACCCGTACCGCCTGGCGGCACGCAGCCTCGAGCGCCGCTTCGAAGGAGCGGCGATTGAGCAGGCCGGTCAGGGGATCGGTCACGGCGATCTGCGACAGTTCGGCCATCGCCTGCATCAGGGGCGTGATGTCGGCGTGGCTGAAATAGGCGATGCCGTGCTGGTTGCGCTGAGCGATCACACGGCGCCAGCGACCGTTCGGAAGCTCGACCTCGAACGGAGCGCCGAAGAACCGCAGATTGTCCTGCATCGCCGCGACGGCGTCGTCGGCGGGCAGGCTCGCGCGCGCCCAGGCGCGCTGCACCACCTGGAGCAGCGTGAGGCCGACGACCGTCTCCCCGTGCGGCACGTCGTACAGCGTGTAGAACGCCGCATTGGCGGCGACGATCCGGTCCGACCCATCGACGATGCTGGCGCCGTCGGCGAGATGATCCAGCAGGTCGATCGGAAAGGGGGTCGCGTCCGCGGGGGGAAGTGCCGCGCGCGGGCTCTCCTGGACCAGGCTCCGCCAGATGCGCACGCGCCCGCCGCCCGCGACCCGCGACGATGCGACCATCAGCCGCCGTCCACGATGCTGGAAGGCGAACGGGCGGGACTGGTTGCGATGCCGCTGGAGCCCGTCGCTGACATAGCGCTCGATATTGTCGCGTTCCGCGCCGCTGAGCCGCGCCGCGTAGAAGCGGTGGAGGTTCTCCCGGTACGGCTCACCCGGATAGACGTGGCCGGCATGTTCGGGAAAGAACGTCAGGAAACTCGCGTTCCAGCAGACGGCGCGATCCTGCGCGTCGAACAGGCAGAAGGCGATGTCGAGCGAGTCGAGGAGTGGGGCGAGCGAACCATAGACCTCACGCGCCGGCACGAGCATCCCCCTTTGCTTGATCGCGGCTGGAGCAGAAGACGTCAGCTCTTGGACGGGGATGCTCGCCTGAGACCGCTTCCCCGCCCGTGACCATAATTGTGTGCAATGAGAATTGGAAACGCTTTGTCGACTCGTGCCTCACGCCAGGCGTCGGCGATGTTGGTCGGCCCAGCCTCGAGACTTCTGTGTCAGGAAGCGGTGGCGAACGGGTCCTGGGGATAGCCGACCGCCATCAGGCAGAGGCCCTCCGCTGGTGCCGTCGGCCCAGCGGCCGCGCGGTTGCGGGCCGCGAGCGCGTCGGCCACCCGTCCGACCGGCCACGATCCGTCCCCGACGAGACGGAGCGTGCCGACCAGGTTGCGCACCTGATGGTGCAGGAAGCTGCGGGCCTCCGCCTCGATCGTGATCAACGGCCCGTCCTGCCGCACGTCGAGGCGGTCCAGCGTCCGCACCGGACTCTTCGCCTGGCATGACGCCGCTCGGAAGCTCGTGAAGTCGTGGCGCCCGAGCAGGGTCTGGGCGGCGTGGTGCATGGCGGCGGCGTCGAGGGGGGCGGCGACGTGCCAGACCCGGCCCTCCTGCAAGGCGGGGCGGGCGCGGCGGTTCAGAATGAGGAAGCGGTAGCGGCGGCGGATGGCGGAGAAGCGCGCGTTCCAGTCGGACGGCGCGGTCGCGGCCTGCAGCACCACGACCGGATGCGGCTTCATGTGGTAGTTCAGCGCGTCGCGCAGCTTCCGGGCATCGTAGCGGTCGGGCAGCGCAAGCTGGGCCACCTGGCCCGCCGCGTGAACGCCGGCATCGGTGCGCCCGGCGACGATGCTCGCGACGGCGGCGCCGCCCGCCAATCGCGCGGCAGCCTCCTCCAGCACCTGCTGGACGGACAGCCCATTCTCCTGCCGCTGCCAGCCGACGAACGGCCGGCCGTCATATTCGAGCTGGAGTGCCCAGGTCACGGCCCCGTCCGCCGGACGGGGCCGCGCGCCGGCGGTCGCGTCAGTCACCCAATCGCGTCCCGGCGGGGACGGGGTGACCGCGCAGGAAGGCCGCGGCATCCATGGCCGCGCGGCCGGCGGCCTGCACCCGGGTCAGCCGCAACGCTCCGGTGCCGCAGGCGACCGTGAGCGCGTCATCCAGCACGGTCCCCGCCTGTTGATCGGCAGGCGCGGCGAGCGGGACGGCCCCCAGCACCTTGAACGGCTTGCCTGCGAGCGTGGTGAAGGTGCCCGGCCAGGGATCGAAGGCGCGCACCCGGCGGGCGAGCGTGATCGCGTCCTGCGTCCAGTCGAGCCGCCCGTCCTCCCGGGTGAGCTTCGGGGCGTAGGTCGCGCCTGCGGCGGGCTGCGGTTCGGGCGCGGGTGCCTCGTCCAGGGCGCGCAGGATCAGCCGTGCGCCCAGGGCGGCGAGGGCGTCGTGGAGACGGGCACTGGTCGTCTCGGGACCAATCGGGACGCTTTCGCGCAGCAGCATCGGGCCGGTGTCGAGCCCGGCATCCATCTGCATGATGGTGATGCCGGTCTCCGCGTCGCCCGCCAGCACGGCGGCCTGGATCGGCGCGGCGCCCCGCCAGCGCGGCAGCAGGCTCGCATGGATGTTCAGGCATCCGCGGCGGGGGGCGGCCAGCATCGGTTCGGGCAGGATCAGGCCGTAGGCGGCGACGACGGCGGCGTCCAGCTCGAGGGCGGCGAACGCCCCGTGTTCGGCGGTGTCCTTGCGCAGCCTTGCGGGGGTACGCACCGAAAGGGCCAGGTCATCGGCCGCGACGTGGACGGGGCAGCGCTGGACGGCGTGGCCCCGGCCGGCGGGACGGGGCGGCTGGCAGTAGACCGCCGCGATCGTGTGGCCGGCCGCGTGCAACGCCTGCAAAGCGGGAACCGCGAAATCCGGGCTGCCCATGAAGGCGAGGCGCATGGCCGGTCTCAGCGCCCGTCGCGCTTCTGCCGCTGCTCCTTCGCGAGCCGGCGGAGGATCATGTTCCGCTTCAGCGCCGAGAGATGGTCGACGAACAGGACGCCGTCGAGATGGTCGATCTCATGCTGCAGGCAGGCGGCGAGCAGGTTGTCCCCCTCGATCTCGCGCCGTGCGCCGGTCTCGTCCAGGTAGCGGACCTTGACCCGCGCGGGCCGCGTGACGTCGGCATACTGGCCGGGCAGCGAGAGGCAACCCTCCTCCCGGGTCGCGAGCTCCTGGCTGGCGGCGACGATCTCCGGGTTGATCAGGGTGAGCGGGGCCGGCTTGTCGTCCGGCATCAGGTCGATCGTGACGACGCGCAGCAGGCGGTCGACCTGCGGTGCCGCGAGGCCGATGCCGGGCGCCTTGTACATCGTGGCGAACATGCGGGGGATCAGGTCGCGAACGGCCGCGTCGTCGGCGGGTCCGACCGGGCGCGCCTTCGTCTTCAGCGTCGCGTGCGGCGCGATCAGGATCGGCAGCGTCTCGGCTGCCGGCAGGCGTGCATCGTCGGGCATCGGCCGGATGTAGCGACACGAAGGGCGCGGATCAACGTCCGCCGGCCGGTTGCCGGGGCTCCACCAAGGTCGCCCCCGATGCGCGGCGCGCCGCGGCCGTCGCGGCGCACCGCGGCCATTACGGCGCGCCTGGGCAGCCGCGCCGGGCGGAGCCGCCCCGCCCGCGCGAGGCGGGCGAGGCGTGGTCCGCTTCCGTCGTTTTCCGGCTCAGCGGTTCTTCGGGCCGCCGGGACGTCCCGCCTGATCGGTCAGCACGTTCGGTGCACGGTCGCCGTAGCCCGTATCGCCCGAACCGGTGTGCTGCTTCGTCACGCCCTTCATGTTGGACCCGGTCCGGCTCCCCTGGTCGTTGTTGGCGGACCGGGTGCCTTGGTTGATGGCGCCGTTGCCCTGCGCGCTGGTCGCGCCATGCTGGTCGGTGCTGCCGGGGTTGGTGCCGGCCATGGTTCCCGTGGCGCTGACGCCGGTCCGGCTGTTTGTGCCGGGCTGGCTGCTCGCGCCCATCCCGTTCGCGCCCTGGTTGCCGGTCCCGGAGCTGCCGGGTCCGGTCATCCCGGTCGTTCCCGTGCTCGACGTGTCGCTGTTGCCCTGCGTGCCGGCAGCCCAGGCCGGGGTCGCCGCGAGCCCGAGGGCGAGCAGGCCGGCGAGAGCGGTGGTGGACATGATGCGGGTCATGAAGTCCTCCTCGAGTGGTCGGGTCTGCAACGCGCCCCCCGTTGGCCGGATCGGGCGAGGCGGCGTGCCAATTCCGGGAGCAAGCGCGGCTTGCCCTCCCCCACGTGGCCGCTAGCATCCAGTCCCAGTCCGAAGGGGGAGAGAGACGCATGTGGGAACCGAACCAGCGCTACCCGGACGAGTCGGTCGTCGTGATGGACCCGTCCTTTGCCGCCTACCGGCTGCCGCTCGCGTCCGTGGAGCGGCTGGCCGACGGGTGCCGCTGGTCGGAAGGACCGGTCTGGTTCGGCGACGGCCGCTACGTGCTCTGGAGCGACATCCCCAACGACCGGATCCTGAAATGGGAGGAGGAGACCGGCGCCGTCTCCGTTTTCCGCAAGACCTCGTGGAACGCGAACGGCAACACGCGCGACCGTCAGGGGCGGCTCGTGACCTGCGAGCATCGCGGCCGGCGCGTCACCCGCACCGAGTATGACGGGACGGTCACGGTGCTGATGGACAGCCACCAGGGCAGGCGGCTGAACTCGCCGAACGACGTCGTGGTGAAGTCGGACGGCTCGATCTGGTTCACCGACCCGGTGTTCGGGATCCTCGGCTACTACGAGGGCGAGCGCGCCGAGTCGGAGCTGCCGGCCGCGGTCTGGCGGATCGATGGCCAGACCGGCGAGGCGACGATGATGGCGGACGATATCGAGGGTCCGAACGGGCTCGCGTTCTCCCCCGACGAGAAGATCCTCTACGTCGTGGCATCCCGCGCCACGCCGAACCGGCTGATCCGCGCCTTCGACGTGGCCGAGGACGGACAGACGCTCCGCAACAACCGGGTGTTCATCGACGCCGGCCCCGGCACGCCGGACGGGTTCCGTGTCGACGTGGACGGGAACCTGTGGTGCGGCTGGGGCATGGGCGATCCGGAGCTGGACGGCGTGCGGGTGTTCAACGCGGCTGCCGCGCCGATCGGGCACATCCGGCTGCCGGAACGCTGCGCCAATCTATGCTTTGGCGGACGCTGGCGGAACCGGCTGTTCATGGCGGCGAGCCACGGGCTGTATGCGCTGTACGTGAACACGCAGGGGGTCGCGGGCGGGTAGGGGCCGCCGCGCCGCTCACGCCCACACGTCACCGTTTCCCGCGCCCTGTCTGCGACGACGGGAAGCGAACCCAGCAGCGGACCAAGCAGATGCCAGACACGAGACGGATCCTGATCACCGGGGCGGCAAGCGGGATTGGTGCGGCGGCCGCGCGCCGGCTCGCAACGCCGAACGCCCGCCTGCTGCTCCATACGCGGGCGAACCTGGCCGGGCTCGAGGCGGTCGCGGAAACGGCGCGCGCGGCCGGCGCCGAGGCGGCGTGCGTCACCGGCGATCTCGTGGTGCCGGAGACCGCGGCGAGGCTGATCGCCGAAGCGACGGCACGCTTCGGCGGGCTCGACGTGCTGGTCAGCAATGCCGGCTTCGCCGACCGCACGCCGTTCGCACAGGTTTCGGACGCGGCGATGACCGCGTCGGTCGAGGCGATCCAGGGCGCGTTCTTCCGCCTCGCCCGTGCCGCCCTCCCGCATCTCGGCCAGGGCGCGCGAATCGTCGCCGTCTCCAGCTTCGTCGCCCACACGTTCCGCACCGACGTCACGACCTTCCCGGCCTCCGCCGCAGCCAAGGCGGGGCTGGAGGCGCTGGTGCGCGCGCTCGCCGTCGAGCTGGGGCCGGCCGGGGTAACGGTGAACGCGGTCGTGCCTGGTTTCATCCGCAAAGACGAAGGCGCGCACCGCGCCATCGGCCCCGGCACGCTCCAGCGCCAGACCGATCGGATTCCGCTCGGTCGCATCGGGCTGCCGGACGAGGTGGCGGCGGCGATCGCGTTCCTCGCCTCGGAAGCCGCCGGCTACATCACCGGCCAGACGCTGCACGTCGACGGCGGGCTGGTGATCCAGCCGTGACCGGCCGCGTCCGCCGCGGCGCGCGCGTTCAGTAGCTGTCCGGCGGGATGACGTTCTGCGCGCGCGGCCCCAGCAGCGCGGCGCGCATGGTCTCGGCGGATTTGGAGCGGATATCGTCCCAGGCCTGCGGCGTGTAGAAGGCCGAATGCGGGGTGATTACCAGGCGCCCCAGCGTCCAGGGCGCGCGGTCGCGATAGGCCTGCATGAGCATCGGCACCGGCTCGACCGGCGGTTCCACCGGCACGACGTCCAGCCCGACGCCGGCGAGGTGGCCGGACTTCAGCGCCTCCCCCAGTGCGTCGATGTCGATGATCGGGCCGCGCGCCGTGTTCACCACGATCGCGCCTTTCGGCAGCAGCGCGAGTTCGCGCGCGCCGATCAGGTTGCGCGTCTCCGGCGTGAGTGGCGTGTGGATCGACAGCGTGTCGGTCTGCCGCAGCAGCTCCTCCAGCGTTGCCGCGCGCCCGATGCCGAGTCCGAGTTCGACGCCGTTCGGCAGGTACGGGTCGTAGAAGATCACGCGGAAGCCGAACGCCTTGGCACGCAAGGCGACGGCGGTCGCGATGCGGCCCATGCCGACGATGCCGAAGGTCTGCACCGAGGAGCGACGGACCAGCGGATCGTCGATGTAGCGCCACGCCGCCGGCGGGCTGGCGCGTTGGGTCTCGTGGTGCAGCAGGATGCCGCGACGGAGCGCAAGCGCCAGGGCGATGGCGTGGTCGGCGACCTCGGTCGTGCCGTAGTCAGGCACGTTCAGGATCATGATGCCGCGTTCGGCGGCGGCGGCGCGGTCCAGATTGTCGTAGCCGACGCCCATCCGGCAGATCGCCTTCAGGTTGGGGAAGCGCGCCAGATCCTCCCGCCGGACCTTGTAGCGCAGGATCATCAGCCCATTCGCGGCGGCGCAGTCCGCATCCGACAGATCGGCGAGGGAGCTCGACGTCGCGGGGAAGATCACCCGCACGTCGGGGCCGTAGATCCGCCGCTCGACGCTGTCATCGGGATAGTTGTTTTCCGAATAGAGCACCGTGGCGGTCATGGTCTCGCGTCCCCTGCTGCGTGCGGTCCGGAAGGGCTAACCCGTTTCGTTCGGGCTGAACAGGGCTGCTCGACCGGGGTGAACGGGCTGCGCGACCGGGGAGCAGGGGGCGCGCAGGCGGCGGAGTTGCGACCGGCTCTGGTATACAGTATCCCACATGCCAGGAGGAGGCGCCCGATGCAGGACGTCGCGAACCCCAGGCTGCGGGTCGAACCGCTCGATGCCGGCGTGACGCTGCGGCGCCAGGCCTGCGACGCGATCAAGCGCGCCATCACCGAAATGGACATCTACGGCACGCACGAGGAAATCCGGCTCGACGAGCGTCAGCTCTCGCAGGATCTCGGCGTCAGCCGCACCCCGATCCGGGAAGCTCTCTCGATCCTGGAGCAGGAAGGCTTCGTCCGCGCCATTCCGCGCCGCGGCGTGCTCGTCGTGCGCAAGAGCAAGCGCGAGGTGGTCGAGATGATCACCGTCTGGGCGGCGATCGAGAGCATGGCCGCGCGGCTCGCGGCCCCGCACGTCACCGCGGCCGAGATCGCCGAACTGCGCGCCCTGGGCGAAGCGTTCCAGGACGATCCGGACGCGCATATCCACGAGTATTCCGACGCCAACATGGCCTTCCACAAGGCCATCATCCGGCTGGGCGGCATCGGGCTGATGGAGAGCCTGACCGAGAGCCTGTTCATCCACATGCGCGCCGTCCGCGCGGTGACGATGACACAGGACAATCGCGCGCGCCGGTCGGTCGCCGACCATCACGCGATCATCGAGGCGCTGGCGAACCATGATGCCGATCGCGCGGCGCGGCTGGTGCGGGAACACACGATGGGACTGGCCGCCCATGTCGAACGGCATGGCGACTTCCTCGACGCACCCCTGGCCGATCGTTCGGCCGCGCGCACCGCCGGTGCCGGCGCGTGACAGCCACTGCTCGCCCACACACCCGCCCGTCCGGCGCCGCGCGCAGGACGGAGGAATAGAGACATCCTGCGGCAAGCCTTCTGGAGGAAACCATGTCGCTTGCAATCACCCCGCGCCGCCGCACCGGCGGCATGACCCGCCCGCGCGGGCGAACCCCGACAAGCATGAGGAGAGGCTGATGTCCTCAGCGGCAGCGGACCCGGCACGCGACCAGGCGGACGCCGAGTTGACCGACGGGTTCCACCTGGTGATCGACGCGCTGAAGCTCAACGGCGTCCGGACGATCTATGGCGTGCCCGGCATTCCGATTACCGACCTGGGACGCCTCGCGCAGGCCTCGGGAATGCGCGTGATCTCCTTCCGGCACGAGCAGAACGCCGGCAATGCCGCGGCGATCGCCGGGTTCCTGACCAAGGCGCCGGGCGTGTGCCTGACGGTGTCGGCACCCGGCTTCCTCAACGGGCTCGTCGCGCTGGCGAATGCCACCACCAACTGCTTTCCGATGATCCTGATCAGCGGCTCCTCGGAACGCGAGATCGTGGATCTGCAGCAGGGCGACTACGAGGAGATGGACCAGCTCGCCATCGCCCGCCCGCTGTGCAAGGCGGCGTATCGCGTGCTGCACGCGGCGGATATCGGCATCGGGATCGCGCGCGCGATCCGCGCCGCCGTCTCCGGCCGGCCCGGTGGCGTGTATCTCGACCTGCCAGCCAAGCTGCTGGGCCAGGTGATGGCCGCCGAGGCGGGCCGCCGCTCCCTGGTGAAGGTGATCGATCCGGCGCCCGCGCAACTGCCCGCGCCGGAGTCCGTGGTCCGCGCGCTGGACGTGCTGCGCAGTGCGAAGAAGCCGCTGATCATTCTGGGCAAGGGCGCCGCCTACGCGCAGGCCGACGACGACATCCGCGCCCTGGTCGAGAAGACCGGCATTCCGTACGTCCCGATGAGCATGGCGAAGGGCCTGCTGCCGGACACCCACCCGCAATCGGCCGCGGCCGCACGCTCCACCGTGCTGGCCGAGAGCGACGTCGTGATGCTGATCGGCGCGCGGCTCAACTGGCTGCTGAGCCACGGCAAGGGCAAGCAATGGGGTCCGCCGGGATCGAAGCGCTTCATCCAGGTCGACATCGAGCCGCGCGAGATGGACAGCAATGTCGAGATCGCGGCCCCCGTGGTGGGCGATATCGGCTCCTGCGTCGCCGCGCTGCTGAAAGGCATCGGCGCGGACTGGCAACCGCCGCCTTCCGCCTGGACCGATGCCATCGCCGCCAAGAAGGACCAGAACGTCGCCCGCATGGCCGCGCGGCTCGGCCGCAACGCCAGTCCGATGGACTACCACTCGGCGCTGCGCGTCCTGCGCGACGTGGTCAAGGACCGGCCGGACGCGATCCTGGTGAACGAGGGCGCCAACACGCTCGACCAGGCCCGCGGCGTCATCGACATGTACCGGCCGCGCAAGCGCCTGGATGTCGGGACCTGGGGCGTGATGGGCATCGGCATGGGCTTCGCCGCCGCAGCGGCGATCGAGACCGGCCAGAAGGTGCTCGCGGTCGTCGGCGACAGCGCGTTCGGCTTCTCCGGCATGGAGGTCGAGACGATCTGCCGCTACGGGCTGCCGGTCTGTGTCGTCGTGTTCAACAATGACGGCATCTACCGCGGCGATGGTGTGAACCCGAGCGGCGGGGCGGATCCGGCGATCACGATGTTCGTTCCGGGCGCGCGGTATGATCGGATGATGGAGGCGTTCGGCGGCGTCGGCGTGAACGTCACCACGCCCGACGAGCTGAAGCGCGCGGTCGAAGACGCGATGGACTCCGGCAAACCCACGCTCATCAACGCGGTGATCGATCCGGCCGCGGGCACCGAGAGTGGTAACATCGGCAACCTAAATCCCAAGAGCGCTCTCGCGAAAAAGGGAGGAGCATGAGATGAGCAAGGCACTCGAAGGCGTCCGCATCCTCGACTTCACCCATGTGCAGTCGGGTCCGACCTGCACGCAGTTGCTCGCCTGGTTCGGCGCGGACGTGATCAAGGTGGAGCGCCCGGTCACGGGCGACATCACCCGCGGCCAGCTGCAGGACCTCCCCAAGGTGGACAGCCTGTATTTCACCATGCTGAACCACAACAAGCGCTCGATCACGGTCGACGCGCGGGATCCGAACGGGAAGGCGGTACTGGAAGCGCTGGTGAAGACCTGCGACGTGATGGTGGAGAACTTCGCGCCCGGCGCGCTCGACCGCATGGGCTTCACGTGGGAGCGGGTGCAGGAACTGAACCCGCGGATGATCCTCGCCTCCATCAAGGGCTTCGGGCCGGGGCCGTACGAGGACTGCAAGGTCTACGAGAACATCGCCCAATGCGCGGGCGGCGCTGCGTCCACGACCGGCTTCGACGATGGGCCGCCGCTGGTCACGGGTGCGCAGATCGGGGATTCCGGCACCGGGCTGCATTTGGCGCTGGGCATCGTCACCGCGTTGTACCAGCGGCATGCGAGCGGGCGCGGCCAGCGCGTGACGGTCGCGATGCAGGATGGCGTGCTCAATCTGTGCCGTGTGAAACTACGTGACCAGCAGCGGCTCGCGCATGGTCCGTTGACCGAGTATCCGCAGTATCCCGACGGCGAGTTCGGCGAAGCGGTGCCTCGTGCGGGCAATGCGTCGGGCGGCGGTCAGCCGGGCTGGATCCTGAAGTGCAAGGGGTGGGAGACCGATCCGAACGCCTACATCTACTTCATCACCCAGGCGCCGGTCTGGGAATCGATCTGCGAAGTGATCGGCAAGCCGGAGTGGAAGACCCATCCGGACTATGCGACGCCCAAGGCGCGCCTGCCGCGGCTGAAGGCGATCTTCGACACGATCGAAGAGTGGACCATGACTAAGACGAAGTTCGAGGCCATGGAGATCCTCAACCAGTACGACATCCCCTGCGGGCCGATCCTGTCGATGAAGGAGCTGGCGGTGGAGCCGTCGCTGCGGGAGACCGGGACCGTGGTGGAGGTGGATCACCCGACCCGCGGCAAGTACCTGACGGTCGGCAACCCGATCAAGCTGTCGGACAGTCCGGCGGACGTGAAGCGTTCCCCGCTGCTGGGCGAGCACAGCGAGGAGATCCTGCGCGACGTGCTCGGGTTCGATAGCGCGAAGGTCGCGGAGTTGCTGCAGTCGCCGGGGCTGAAGGGGGTGACGCGCGCGGCGGCCGAGTAGCAGGCGTGGGGGAGGGGAGGGTGTGGGCTGTTGCCCGCCTACTCCCCGCCTCGTCATGGCCGGGCTTGCCCCAGCCGCCCCCAGCCCCTCTCGTCGTCATGGCCGGGCTTGACCCGGCCACCCCCAGCCCCTCTCGTCGTCATGGCCGGGCTTGACCCGGCCACCCCCACCGGCAGAGTGCCGCGAAGGATGGCAGATCGAGCCCGGCCATGATGGTGGGGTAGGGCGACACGCCACCACCCGTCAGCCGCCCCTGGTGAGCCGTCCCGTTACGCCGCCGCTCGCAGCACCTCCAGCACGGGTGCGCCGTAGCGTTGCAGCTTGGACGCACCGACGCCCTTGATCTGGCCGAGTTCGTCCAGCGTCTCGGGGCGCACGGCGGCGATCTCGCGCAACACCGTGTCGTGGAAGATCACGTAGGGCGGCACGGATTGCGTGCGCGCCTCGGTCGCGCGCCAGGTACGCAGCGCCTCGAACAGGCCCGTTGCCTCGGGACCTGTGGAGGCCGCGGTGAGCCCCGGCCGGTCGGGGCGCGTGACGCCGCGGGGGCGGCGCGGCGTCTCCTGCCGCAGCATCACCTGCTGTTCGCCCCGCAGGATCGGCCGCGCCTTCTCCTGCACCAGGAAAAGCCCGCCATGGCCGGCCGTGTCGACGTCCAGCGCGCCCAGTGCGATCAGCTGGCGGATCAGGCCGCGCCAGTAAGGTGCCGCGTGATCCTTGCCGACGCCGAAGGTCGGAAGCTGGTCGTGGCGATGCCGCACCACCGCTTCGGTCGCCTCGCCCCGCAGCACCGCGATCACGTGCAGGGCGCCGAAGATCTGGTCGGTGCGGTAGACGGCCGACAGCACCTTCTGCGCCGCCACGGTCGCGTCTTCGGTCACCGGCGGCGCATCGCAATTGTCGCAATGGCCGCAGGGCGCGTGCAGGTCCTCGCCGAAGCACGTGAGCAGGGAGCGCGTGCGGCAGGCGACCGCCTCGGTCAGCCCGATCATCTCCTCGAGCTTCGTGCGCATCACGCGCTTCTGCGTCTCGGGCGCGCCCGACTGGGCCAGCCAGTGGCGGGCGCGGGCGATGTCCTGCCCGTCATAGAGCAGCAGCGTATCGGCGGGATCGCCGTCGCGCCCGGCGCGGCCGATCTGCTGGTAGTAGGCTTCCGGGCTCTCCGGCATGTCGAGATGCACGACGAAGCGCACGTCCGGCCGGTCGATCCCCATGCCGAAGGCGATGGTGGCGACCACCACCAGCGGCTCCCCGGAGCGGAAGCGGGCAAGCGCGTCGCGCTTCTGCTGCGGCTCGAGACCGGCGTGGAAGGCGATCGAGGCGTAGCCCTTCTCGACCAGGCGCGCGGCCACGCGCTCCGTCTTGGCGCGGCTGCCGCAGTAGACGATCCCGCAATCGCCCGGATGGCGCGCGAGGAACTCCAGCAGCTGCGCGCTCTCGCCCACTTTCGGCGCGGCGGCCAGGTGCAGGTTCGCGCGATGGAAGCTCGAGAGGAACACCTCGGCATCCGGCATCGCCAGCGCGGTGAGGATGTCGGAGCGGGTCCGCGGATCCGCGGTCGCCGTCAGGGCGATCCGCGGCACCCCCGGAAAGTGGCCCGGCAGGCACGCGAGACCGCGATATTCGGGCCGGAACTCGTGTCCCCATTGCGAGACGCAATGGGCCTCGTCGATCGCGATCAGGCCGATCGGCACGCGGGCGAGCCGGTCGAGCGTGCCGTTGCCGAGAAGGCGTTCGGGCGAGACGTACAAGAGGTCGAGCTGCTGCTCGATCAGGTCGCGGGTGACGCTGCGCGCCTCGGCCGGGTCGAGGTCAGAATGCAGGGCGCCCGCGTTGACGCCGAGCTGACGGAGGGCGGCGACCTGATCGTCCATGAGGGCGATCAGGGGGGAGACGATGATGCCCATCCCGGGCCGGCACAGGGCCGGCACCTGGTAGCAGAGGCTCTTGCCGCCCCCGGTGGGCATCAGCACGAGGGCGTCGCCGCCGGCGATCACGTGCTGGACGACGGCGTCCTGCTGGCCGCGGAAACCCGGAAAGCCGAAGACACGGCGCAGGACCGCCGCGGGATCCTCGGGAATCCGGGTCTGCAGCATCGCGCGGTCAGTGCCTCCGCATGGCGTGGTCAGTGCTTCGCCGGGCTGATCGCCACTTCCACGCGGCGGCTTTCCAGCGGGGTGAGGGCGAACTTCACCGATCCCCGGCCGACCTGCCGGATTCGCGCGGGCGGCACGCCGTCCTCGGCCAGGAGGTCGGCCACGCGCTGCGCGCGCAGTTCGGAGAGCAGGACGTTCGCCTGCTTGCTGCCGGTGGGGTCGGCGAAGCCGGTCACCTGGATGGTTTCGGTCGGGTGGGCCTTGGCGTAGTCGGCGGCCTCGGCCACGACGCCCTTGGCGGCATCGTCGATCGCGGCGGACCATTCGATGAAGAAGATGACGAAGCGCTGCGGATCGGCATGAGCCGAACCGGCGAACGCCGTGACGAGCAGGAGCAGGAGGGCGACACGCCGCATGACCGATTCCCTTTGGAGGACGCTTTGCGAGCCTACCTGCCGACCGGTTGATGCGGCGTCAACCGGAACCGAGGCTGGCGAAGTGACCACATCGCTCCCGTGAAATACCGGTTCGAGTTGCCACCGTATGCGAAACGACCTCGGAAACGAGGCTGGCGCAAACCTTTGCTTAAGTGCGTCCGTGCTGATCTCCCGCATCATAGCCAAAGGGGGCTGCGGTGAGCGCCAGTCGTCTCGTCAATCGGAACGTCGTCGCCGAACGGGGGCGGACCAGCATGCGGCTGGAGCCCGAACTCTGGGACGCATTGCTCGAGATCTGCGAACGGGAAGGCCAGGACATGAGTGCCCTGGTCCGCCGGGTGGAGGCGGAAGGTCATGTCGGGGGACGGACGTCGGCGGTGCGCGTCTTCGTGCTCGATTACTTCCGGATTGCCGCCACGGAGGACGGGCATGCCGCGGTCGGCCATGGGGCGCCACCCCGTCTTCGGGCGGCGATCCAGACCAGATCGGCTGCGTGACCCGGCCGGCTGTCCGCCGCCCGCCGGTGACGCCGCCGCCTCCCTCTTTCGGGTTCGCCTCCTCCCCCTGCCGTGCGGCGTTACGCGGCTGAGCCGCCTCGGGCGGCCCGCCCGCAAGCCGGGATGGCGCACCGGTGCGGGGCGGGCGGGCTCTGCCACGACGTCGAGGGCAGGATCGGGCCGCATCCGTTCTCCTCTTCGCAACGGTAACGTTTCCCCTGGTGGGACCGCGGCCCCTCTTGCAAGCCGCCTGCCGGCTGCCAAGATGCGTGCTGACCGGGATGCCGCATACGGGTTCCGGGCAACGCTTCGCTCGCAGGAGGGGGCCATGACCACCCGGATGTTCACATCGCCGCTGTTCCTCGGCTTCGACCATCTCGAGCAGATGCTCGAACGTGCGTCCAAGACCTCGTCGGACGGCTACCCGCCCTACAACATCGAGCAGATCAGCCCCGTCGGGCTCCGCATCACGCTCGCCGTCGCCGGGTTTACCATGGACGACCTGCAGATCACGCAGGAAGACAACCAGTTGGTGATCCGTGGCCGGCAAGCGGACGAGGCACAGGGACGGGTGTTCCTGCACCGCGGGATCGCGGCGCGGCAGTTCCAGCGGGCCTTCGTGCTCGCGGAAGGGATCGAGGTGAAGGGCGCCTGGCTCGACAACGGGCTGCTGCACATCGATCTCGCGCGGCCGCAGCCCGAACCGCGGGTCCGGACGATCCAGATCAACAAGGTCGGCAAGGCGAACGGCGCCGCGCATGAGGCGGATATCGGTCCGGTCGTGGAAGGTCACACCGAAACGCGCTGAGCCGCGTTCAGGTCGAACACCGGGAGGCAGGACGCTTCCGGAACGCAGAAGGCGCGGTCCGGCCGGATGGCGGGCCGCTGCAAGGAGAGAAGGACGATGAACATCAATTCGGGGAATGCGCCTGGGGCGGCGCCCGAGGGGGGCGTGGAGCCGGTCGTGATCGACATTCGCAAGCTGACGACCGAGCAGCTCGCGCAGCTTGGAATGCAGCAGATCGCGTATGTGAAGCCGGTGGAGATCAACGGGACGACCGGGTTCGCCATCCATGCCGCCAACGGGATGCCGATGGGGCTGGCCGAGAACCGTGACGTGGCCCTGGCTGCGATCGTCCAGCACGAGATGACGCCCGTTCCGGTGCACTGAGGCGCCGGTCCGGGCGGCCTGGGATGCGCGGCTGAGGCCACTGCCTCGCCGCGCGAAGGGCTGTGTAGATTGATCCGGCGGCTTTCGTTCGGTTCGGCCCGGCGGAGTCCGCCCGGTGCGGCAGGGTCCGTTCGTCCGGTGCGTCAAGGCACGTTGGTCCGGTGCGGCAGGGCACGACCGTCTGGTGCTGCGGCCCGTGGCGTCCGCTTTGGTCGGTGTCAGCCCGGGTCGCCGGCGGGCAGGTGCAACGCCGCACGCCTGGAAACCGGCGGCGTCCAGAGCGTCGGCGGCGCTGCTGCAAATGGGTCCCATCAAGCGAAGCATCGACATTGACGAGCGACAGGCCGTGCCTGTCGCTCGTTTCCGCATGTCCGCGACGCCCTGAGGCACACGCGTGCGAGACATCCTGGGTTG
The DNA here is from genome assembly GCA_001898425.1 of Rhodospirillales bacterium 69-11. GTDB lineage: Bacteria > Pseudomonadota > Alphaproteobacteria > Acetobacterales > Acetobacteraceae > Rhodopila. Next base: position 34,763 of record MKTV01000032.1, on the reverse strand, counting down.
GGACACCCCGGCGAGACACCCTCGGTGAGGCACCCTTCTGGGGCGCGACCCCGTGTGCGAGACACGCGCTCCACGTAACCGCCTGCGGGCGATGATCTGCGCATCCCCCCGGCGAAGGGGGGAGACGGAGCGTCAGGCGGCCGTGTGGCGCTCGCGCAGGAACTGGAAGAACTCCACCCCCTCGCGGAGGCGGCGCTTCATCATCTGCGGGCTGCGGACCATCTCGCCCACGATCGAAGCGATCTTCGGCGCTCGGAAGTAGAAGCGCTTGTAGAACGTCTCGACGTTGTCGAAGATTTCCGTGTGCGTCAGGTGCGGATAGTGGAGCGGCGCGATCTGGATCCCGTGCTCGTCGATCAGCTCCGCATGGGTCTCGTCGAGCCACCCGTTCTCGACCGCCTGCTTGTGCAGGAAGGTGCCGGGATAGGGCGCGGCCAGCGACACCTGGATGGTGTGCGGGTTGATCTCCGTCGCGAACCGGATCGTCTCCTCGATCGTCTCCTTCGTCTCGCCCGGCAGGCCGAGGATGAAGGTGCCGTGGATCTTGATCCCCAGCTCGTGGCAGTCCTGGGTGAACTTCTTCGCGACCTCGATCCGCATGCCCTTCTTGATGTTGTGCAGGATCTGCTGGTTGCCGCTCTCGTAGCCGACCAGCAGCAGCCGCAACCCGTTGTCGCGCAGCACCTTCAGCGTCTCGCGCGGCACGTTCGCCTTGGCGTTGCAGGACCAGGTCACGCCCATCTTGCCCAGCTCACGCGCGATCGCCTCGGCGCGGGGCAGATTGTCGGTGAAGGTGTCGTCGTCGAAGAAGAACTCGCGCACCTGCGGGAAATAGCGCTTCGCCAGCGCGATCTCCTCCGCCACGTGTCCGGGCGAGCGGACGCGGTAGCGGTGCCCGCCAACCGTCTGCGGCCACAGGCAGAAGGTGCAGCGCGACTTGCAGCCCCGCCCCGTATACAGCGACAGGTAGGGGTGCATCAGGTAGCCGATGAAGTAGTCCTCGATCCGCAGGTCGCGCTTGTAGACCTCGGTCACGAAGGGCAGCTGGTCCATGTCCTCCAGCACCGCGCGGTCCTGGTTGTGGACGATGGTGCCGTTGCCGTCGCGGTAGGAGATGCCATCCACCGCGGACCAGTCCCGGCCCTCGGCGATCTCCTTGATCGTGAAGTCGAACTCGTTGCGCGCCACAAAGTCGATCGGCGCACCCTGCTTCAGGCTCTCGTCCGGCTGCACGGCCACCTTGGCGCCCACGAAGCCGATCTTCAGCGACGGGTTCGCGTCCTTAAGCGCCTGCGCCACCTTCACGTCCGAGTTGAAGGACGGCGTGGACGTGTGGATCACGCACAGCTCGTAGTCGCGCGCCTGGTCGGTCACGGTCTGAAGCCCGATACGGGCCGGCGGCGCGTCGATCAGCTTGCTGCCCGGCACCAGCGCCGCCGGCTGGGCAAGCCAGGTGGGGTACCAGAACGACTTGATCTCGCGCTTCGCCTGGTAGCGCGAGCCCGCACCGCCATCGAACCCGTCGGTGGAGGGGGGCTGCAGGAACAAGGTCTTCATCATCGCGAGTTCAATCCCTCGGCAGGGCGGAGCGGGGTAGGGTGTGCGTCAGGTGGCGTCGGCGTGTCGGCATGCAAGCGATGACCGCGCCAGTCCACCCGTCTTCCGGCATAGCTGGCAAGCATCACGCCCACCGATAGCATGTCGCGCACCGGCAGAAGCCAGAGTGGCACGGGGAATGCAAGTCCCGCGCGCCTGGGCGACAAAGCGACGTCGATTCCACGGGCGGCGAGGGCCCGCAGACACCAGGCCGCCCCGAGAACCCCAAGGCTCCAGGGCGCGGCGGTGGCGAGCGCGACCGAGAGCAGGGCCCAGGCAATCGGGTATTGAAGCACCGACGCGGCGAAGCCCACCGGCTCCAGCGCGCGGATCGTGCGTGCCCAGCGGAGTTCATGCCGCCACAGGGCGGCGAAGCGGGCCTCAGGCACGGTGGTGGCGACCACGGTGTCCGCGAGCGCGACGCGGAGGCCCAGCCGCGCGACCAGCCGACCCAGCACGTTGTCATCCGCGAGGTGATCGGCCAGCGCCTGCAGCCCGCCGATCCGGGTGAGCGTCTCCCGGCGCAGGCACATCGTGGCGCCCAAACAGTCCTGCCGCCCCATGGCCCGCGCCAGCAACGCCCCGGGCAGGAAGCCGTGCGTGATCTGGGTCGCGCCCAGTTGGGCGGCGAGCGGAGCGGGAAGCCTGCGCCTCTCGTCATGTCCGCCCCTCATGCCGTTTACGGCAGAGGGGGCCGGCAGGCCGGTGTAGAGCACGGTCACCAGCCCGACATCCGGCTGCTCGAGCGCCGCGACGAGGCGCTGGAGGTAGTCGGGGCGCACGTGCAGGTCCGAGTCGGCGATCGCCAGCACATCGTGCTTCGCGTCCGGCAGCATGTTGATCAGGTTGCCGACCTTGCGGTTCGCGCCGTGCAGCGTCGGATCCACCACCAGCGCGATGTCGCAGGCGGGGAACCGTGCCTGCAGCCGCCGGACCACGGCGATCGCGGGATCCGCCCCATCCTGCACGCCGAACACGATCTGGAACGGCGCCGGGTACTCCTGTTCGCACAGGCTGGCCAGCGCGGCCTCCAGCAGCGGCTCGTCTCCGTGCAGCGGCTTCAGCACCGTGATCGGTGGCAGGGCGTCGGGCGGGCGCACCGGCTGCGCCGTGAAGCGCCGCGTCAGCATCCACCCCGCAACCGCCTGACACCCGCCCACGGCGGACAGCGCCGCAGCGATGCCGGCCAGCGCGCTCATCCGGCGCGGCTCACGACCAGCGCGACCATGTGGCGCGGCTCACGAGCGGATGGTGCCGCCCGACAGGTCGGCCGTCTTGCGATGCAGGCTCGCGATCAGCGCCTCGGCGTCGCCATGGGCGAGCAGGGCACGGAAATCCGACCGCTGCACCGCGACGCGGGAAATTGTGCCGTCGAGCAGCACGTCCACGATCCGCCAGCCATTGTTCTGGTGCATGACGTAGTCGATGCGCACCGCGTCGCCCTTGGCCGGCACGATGCGGCTGGCCACGATCTGGTCCGCGCCGGACGCCCGCAGGCCGGGCAGGATCTCGAACCGCTCCCCGTCATAGGAGTCGAAATTCGCGACATAGGTCGCGATGGTGAAGTCGCGGAACGCCGTGGACAGCGCCTTCCTGGCCGTCTCGTCCAGCGTCGCCCAACGCGCGCCCACCGACACCCGCAGCACGGTGTCGAGGTCGTAGACCTGGTCGATGACCGGGGCGAGCGTCTGGAACCGCTGGGGGAAGGGCGTGCCCTGTCCCTGCTTCATCAACTGCTCGAGGGCGGCATACAGCGCGTGGATCGGCGCCTGCACGGCGGCAGTCTCCTGTGCGCGCACCGTGAGGGCCGGCAGCACGGTCCCGGCAAGGGCGAGACCGATGACGAAGCGACGAGAGGCAGCGATCATACGGCGGTGACGACCTGTTTGGCTTGGCCTCCGCCGGCCGCGTCGATACCGATGGCCGACAGGGCGGTGGCGACGATGTCCTTCGCCGACAGGCCGGCGACCGCGATCTGCTTCGCCTGCGAGTCGTGGTCGATGAAGATATCGGGCATCACCATCGGCCGGACCTTGAGGCCCCCATCCAGCAGGCCCCGCCACGCAAGATGGTGCATGACAGCGGAACCAAAACCCCCGGCCGCGCCCTCCTCGATGGTGATCAGCACGGCGTGATGGCGGGCGAGCTGCTCGATCAGCGCGGTGTCGAGCGGCTTGGCGAAGCGCGCGTCGGCGACCGTCGCGCTGAGGCCGCGCGCCGCGAGTTCGTCCGCGGCCTTCAGCGCGTCGGCGAGCCGCGGCCCCAGGGACAGGATCGCGACGCTGTTGCCTTCGCGAACCAGCCGCCCCTTGCCGAGCGCCAGGATCTCGCCCTGGGTGGGCAGGGCGACGCCCACGCCTTCGCCACGCGGATAGCGGATCGCACTCGGCCGGTCGTCGATCGTGGCCGAGGTCGCCACCATGTGGACGAGTTCGGCCTCGTCCGACGGCGCCATGATCACCATCCCCGGCAGGCAGCCGAGATAGGCGATGTCGAACGTGCCGCTATGGGTCGCACCGTCGGCGCCCACCGGCCCCGCGCGGTCCAGCGCGAAGCGCACGGGCAGGGACTGGATGGCGACGTCGTGCACCACCTGGTCGTAGGCGCGCTGCAGGAAGGTCGAGTAGATCGCGCAATAGGGCCGCATGCCCTCGGTCGCCATGCCGGCCGCGAAGGTGACCGCGTGCTGTTCCGCGATCCCCACGTCGAAGCAGCGGTCGGGGAACCGCTTCGCGAAGCTGTCGAGGCCGGTGCCGGACGGCATCGCCGCGTTGATCGCGACGATGTTGGGGTCCTTCTCGGCCTGCGCGATCAGCGCGTTGGCGAAGACCTTGGTGTAGCTGGGCGGCCCCGGCGGCGCCTTGGCCTGCTCGCCGGTGACGACGTTGAACTTCGAGACGCCGTGGTACTTGTCGGCCGATTGCTCCGCCGGGCCGTACCCCTTGCCCTTCTGGGTGATGGCGTGGACCAGGATCGGCCCGCTCTCCTCCGCCTCGCGCACGTTGCGCAGGACGGGCAGCAGGTGGTCCAGGTTGTGCCCGTCGATCGGGCCCAGATAGTAGAAGCCCAGCTCCTCGAACAGCGTGCCGCCGGTGAGGATGCCGCGGGCATACTCCTCCGCCCGCCGGGCGGTCCGCTCGATGCCGCGCGGGAATCGCTTCGCCATCCGCGCGGCGAGTTCGCGCAGCGATAGGAAGCTGCGGGAGGACATGAGCCGCGACAGATAGGCGCTCATGGCGCCGACCGGCGGCGCGATCGACATGTCGTTGTCGTTGAGGATGACGACCAGGCGGGAGTGCAGGGCGCCCGCGTTGTTCATCGCCTCGTAGGCCATGCCGGCGCTCATGGCGCCATCGCCGATCACGGCGATGACGTTGCGATCGTCCGGCTCGCCGCGCGCGGTCTTCAGGTCGCGCGCCACCGCCATGCCGAGGCCGGCGGAGATCGAGGTGGACGAGTGCGCCGCGCCGAACGGGTCGTATTCGCTCTCCGACCGCTTGGTGAAGCCGGACAGGCCGCCGCCCTGGCGCAGGGTGCGGATCCGGTCCCGGCGCCCGGTCAGGATCTTGTGCGGGTAGGCCTGGTGGCCGACGTCCCACAGCAGCCGATCCTGCGGGGTGTCGAAGACGGCATGGATCGCGACGGTCAGCTCGACCACGCCCAGCGCGGAGCCGAGATGCCCGCCAGTGACCGACACCGCATCAATGGTCTCCGCGCGCAACTCGTCGGCCAGCTGGCGCAACTGCTCGGGTGAGAAGTTGCGCAGGTCGGCCGGATAGCGCACGCGATCCAGCAGCGGCGTCTTCACCGGACTCATACAGTTCTCCTCAACTCAGTTCCGCCGTTCGACCACGAAGGCGGCCAGTGCCTTGAGCAGCGCCGACTTTTCGCCAAAGCCATCCAGATGGGCCGCGGCCTGACGGGCGAGCATGTCCGCATGAGCGCGCGCCATGTCGATTCCAAGGACCGCCACCATGGTGGCCTTACCAGAGGCGGCATCCTTGCCCTGGGTCTTGCCGATTTCCGCCGTGCTGCCCTCGACGTCCAGTAAGTCGTCCGCGATCTGGAACGCAGCCCCCAGGTCGCGGCCGTAGGCGGCGAGCAAGTGCCGCTGCTGCATGGGCGCGCGGCCCAGGATCGCGCCCGCTTCGGCGCTGAACTGGATCAGCCGCCCGGTCTTCAACGCCTGCAGGCGTGTCACCGCGGGGCCGTCCAGCGTCTTGCCCTCCGCCTGCATGTCGATCATCTGCCCGCCCGCCATCCCGCGGGCGCCGGCCGCGGCCCCAAGCGCGGCCACGAGTTCGCATCGCGCCTGCGGGTCGGAGTGGGTGTCGGGTTCTGCCAGTACCTCGAACGCCCGAGCCTGCAAGGCGTCGCCGGCCAGAATGGCGGTGGCCTCATCGAACGCCTTGTGTGTGCTCGGTTTGCCACGACGCAAGTCGTCGTCGTCCATCGCCGGCAGATCGTCATGCACCAGGGAATAGGCGTGCAGCATCTCGATCGAGGCGGCCACGCGCGCCGCGCAGGTTTCCGAGACCGAGAACAGCGCGGCGCTCTGCATCACCAGGAATGCCCGCAAGCGCTTGCCGCCACCGAGCGTGGCGTAGCGCATCGCCTCGACGAGTCGGGCTTCCGCCCCCTCGACGGATGGCAGCAGCGTCTCGAGTGCCGATTCCACCACCTCCGCCACACGCGTCATCGCCTGTGGCAGGTCTGTCCCGGCCGTCAGCACATTGCCCTCAGCGCTCACCTTCTGCCCCGTCTGCTGACCCGACTCTCAAGCCTTCAGCCGATACCATGCTGCACCGCATTGCGCATGCCGGGCCAGTACCGTCGCCGGCAGCCTGTTGCTTTGCTGCCACAGTGGAGCATCGGTGGCGTCCGGCAGGCAAGAGAGGGGGTGAACCCCGCGCCCGCATGCCATATCGCACCTGCGAAGGACGCCGCCCGGCCTTGCCCCCTTGTGGCATTGATCGGGTGCTCCCATCCTGTCATACCCGACCGCACTAGTCTGGTTTCGTGCCGTTCCAGGAGAACCATCGGATGCTTCGTGTCGTCCTGGCCCAGCCGCGCGGCTTCTGCGCGGGCGTCGAGCGGGCCATCGAGATCGTGGAGCGCGCGCTGAAGAAATACGGCCCGCCGATCTACGTCCGCCACGAGATCGTCCACAACCGGCATGTCGTGGAGGATCTGCGGACCCGCGGTGCCGTCTTCGTCGACGAGCTGGATGAGATTCCGCCCGGCGCGATGACCATCTTCTCGGCGCATGGCGTGGCCAAGCGGGTCGAGGAGCTGGCGGCCGAACGTGGCCTGCCGGTGATTGATGCGACGTGCCCGCTGGTCGCCAAGGTCCACAACGAGGGCCGGCGCTATGCCCGCCAGGGTCGCGAAATCGTGCTCGTCGGCCATGCCGGCCATGCCGAGGTCGAGGGCACGATCGGCCAGGTGCCCGCCAAGGTGCATCTGGTGCAGACGGTCGAGGACGTGGCGAAGCTCGAGGTCTCCGACCCCGAGAAACTCGCCTACATCACCCAGACGACGCTGTCGGTCGACGACACCCGAGGCATCATCGCCGCGCTTACGGAGCGCTTCCCGACCATCGTCGGCCCGGACGTGCGCGACATCTGCTACGCGACCCAGAACCGCCAGTCGGCGGTGCGCGAACTCGCGCGCGCGGTCGACATGATCCTGGTGGTCGGCTCACGCAACTCGAGCAATTCCAACCGGTTGCGGGAAATCGGCCATGAGCTGGGCAAACCGGCCTACCTGATCGACGATGCCGGCGCCTTGCAGCCCGAATGGTTCGAGGGCATCGGCTCGGTCGGTGTGACCGCCGGCGCCTCCGCACCGGAGACCCTGGTCCAGGGCGTGCTGGACGGGCTGCGCCGGTTCGGTGAGATCGAAGTGGCCACCCTCGCCGGGGTGGCCGAGGACGTGCGATTCCGCTTCCCCGCGGAACTGGCCGACGCCTGAGAGGGTTTCCCTGAGATGTCCGTTCCCCTGAACCAGGCGCTCCGCGTCGGTGGCTACGTGGTCAAGCAGCACCTGCTGCGCCGCAAGCGTTATCCGCTCGTCCTGATGCTGGAGCCGCTGTTCCGCTGCAACCTGGCCTGCGCCGGCTGCGGCAAGATCGACTACCCGGCCGAGATCCTGAACCAGCGCCTGTCGGTCGCCGAGTGCATGGAGGCGATCGACGAGTGCGGCGCCCCGGTCGTGGTGATCGCCGGCGGGGAGCCGCTGCTGCACAAGGAGATCGACCAGATCGTCGAGGGGGCGATCGCGCGGAAGAAGTTCGTCATCGTCTGCACGAATGCGCTTCTGCTCGAGAAGAAGATGCACCTGTTCAAGCCGTCCAAGTGGTTCACCTGGTCGGTGCATCTCGACGGCTCGCGCGAGGAGCACGACATTTCGGTCTGCCAGACCGGCGTCTACGACCGCGCCGTGGCCGCGATCGGGGCGGCCAAGCAGCGCGGCTTCCGGACCATCATCAACGCGACGCTGTTCAACACGGCGGAGCCCGAGAAGGTCGCGACGTTCTTCGACGACGTGATGGCGATGGGCGTGGACGGCATCTCGGTCTCGCCCGGCTATGCGTATGAGCGCGCGCCCGACCAGCAGCACTTCCTGAACCGCAACAAGACGAAGGAGCTGTTCCGCGGCATCTTCCGGCGGCAGGGGAAGGGCAAGTGGAAGGGGAAGTGGGCGTTCAACCAGTCCTCCATGTTCCTGGACTTCCTGGCCGGCAACCAGACCTTCCATTGCACGCCGTGGGGCAATCCGTGCCGCACCTATTTCGGCTGGCAGCGCCCCTGCTACCTGCTGGGTGAAGGCTACGCGAAGACCTTCAAGGAGCTGATGGAGACCACCGACTGGGACGCCTACGGCACCGGCAACTACGAGAAGTGCGCCGACTGCATGGTGCATTCGGGTTACGAGGCGACTGCGGTGGCCGAGACGGTCAACAAGCCCTGGAAGGCGGCGGCGCAGGCCCTGCGCGGTATCCGGACCGAGGGCCCGATGGCGCCCGACATCCCGCTCGACAAGCAGCGCCCCGCCGAGTTCGTGTTCAGCCGCCACGTCGAGCAGGCGCTGTCCCGCATCCGCGCCCGCAAGCAGCCGAAAGAGGCAGAGGTCGTCGAGCCCGCCGACTAACGCGCGCCGCCTCCGCACCGTCGAGCCGCACGGCTCGGTCTCTCGCTCGGCAGGGCCGGCCGTCGAGCCGACCGGTCCCTGCCCCCCGTCACGGCGCGCCGTCGAGCCGGCTGGTCCCTGCGCCTCCGTCACGGCGCGCCGTCGCTGCGCCTTCGTCATGGCCGGCCGTCGAGCCGGCCATCCCTCGCGGCACCGTGCGGGTCGCCGTTCCGGCAGCGTGCCGGTGGGGGCGGGTCAAGCCCGGCCATCACGGTGCGGGCCTGGACACCCGAGCTGCGGTAACGGCCTGCCGTCAGGCTCGCCCGGCCACCACACCCTACCTGGCGTTCCCCGAACCCTGACTCTCCGCCCCAGTCGCCGTTGCCAACCCCGCCCCCGCCATCCCCCCGGTCGCCATCACCAGGCCCGTCCGCCTACAACCCCCGCGCCCACTCCACCACCGCCCGCACCACCGCCTCCGGCTGCTCCGGCAGGAGTGCGTGGCTCGCGTCCGGGATCACCACGACCGTCACGCGATGGGCTCCGAGCTCGTCGCGAATATCGTCGGCGGTGTCGCGGGGGCGCCATGGGTCGCTGCCGGCCTGCAGGTCCAGGATCGGCGCGGTGCCGGCCGACCACCATGCATGCTGCGGCGTCGCGGCGCTCGCCGCCTGCTGCGCGCGGCTTGCCGCCGGGTGCCAGTTGCGCAGCCATGGCGTGGGATCGTGGCCGGGCGCGAAGAAGGCGCGCCGCAACGCGCTCAGCCGGACGGAGTCGGGCAGCGACAGGTCGCGGCAGCGGTTGAGTTCCTCCCGCAATCCCGGATCGATCTTCTTGGCCGCAGCGGCCGCCAGCACGACTCCGCGGACGAGCTTGGCATGGTCGGCAGCCAGCATGCGCCCGACCCATTGGCCGAAGGCATGGCCGAACACGATCGCAGGGCCGCCGCCCTCGGCGTCGATGACCCGCGCCACGTCCCCGGCATAGTCGTGCAGCGTCAGGCCTTCGAGCGGGCCGGAGCTGCCGCACATGCCGCGCGGCTGCGGCCGCAGCACGCGGAACCCGGCCGCGGCCAGCCGGGCCGCGACGTCGTCGAAATCTTCCGAGTCGCGTGCCGAGGAGGGGAGCATCACCAGCAGCGGGCCCTCGCCCTCGGCGATCACGTCGATGCGCACGTCGTCCCAGGCGACGTCGTTCCGAGTCCTCATGCGCCCCTCCCGCCCATGCCAACTCTTCCCGTCAGCGCCCGCGGGATCAAGGGGCTGGCCGCGCTTTCCTGCGCGCGCGTGCCCTCGGCTGCGGGCGGGCCAGCCGCCGCGCCGGCGCATCCTCGCCGGAACCAATACGAACGTCGCCGATCCGGCCAACCGTTCACGCTTCCGTTTGCAGATCAGTTCTCGTCGCGTTGTGATTCCCGCTCGGGACGCTTCAACATCACTGTGCGCTCACGTCGAAGCGAACGCCGAGGAGACGCGATGCAGCCCCCGATCTGTGCCCCGACCATGACCGCCACCGGCGGGAGGGCGGCATGTTCGAAACGGTAAGGCGGCATCCCCTGAAGGTCCTGACGCATGTCGCGCAGGACCCGCTCGATGCGCTGGCAGCGTTCCAGGAGGAGTTCCTCTCCCGGTTCGAGAGCAAGGATCCCGTCGCCTATCCCGCGGATCCGAACTGGGATGCGGGCATGCGGGCGGCCATGGGGATCGGACCGGATTTCGCCCGAACCGAATTCGCCGAGTTGTGGGATGCGGTGATCCAGGAGCTGCGCGGCCAGGGCATGAAGGTCGGTCCGGGCAGCTTCCACGCCTGGAACGATGGCGATGCCGGGTTCGTGCGCGCCATCTGGACGCTGATCCGGTACATGCGCCCGACCAACGTGGTGGAAACCGGCGTCGCCCACGGCATGACCTCCCGCTTCATCCTGGAAGCGCTGGAGCGCAACGGCGAAGGCCGGCTCTGGAGCATCGACCTGCCGCCGATCAACCCGGTGACACGGCAGGAGGTCGGCGTGGCGGTCGGGACCGAGGCGTTGCGGCGGCGCTGGACCTACATCGCCGGTACCAGCCGCCGTCGCCTGCCGGTGCTGCTCGACCGCTTGGGGCAGGTGGATCTGTTCATCCACGACAGCATGCATAGCGGGCGGAACGTGGCGTTCGAGATGGAGACCGCCTGGTCCCGTCTGCGGCCAGGCGGAGCGATGGTGGTCGACGATATTGATCTCAACCCGTCCTTCGGCCGCTTCGTCGAGCAGCACCCGGAATTCCCGTCCTTCGTCTGCACGGCGGAGCCGATCACGCCGGATCTGCGGCGGTTCAACCAGAAGGGCCTGTTCGGGATCGTGCTGAAGACACCCCACCGCGTGGAGCACTGACCGGCCGCGGCACCGCCCTGCCGCGACCCTCAGGCGGGCGGCCCGGCAGCGAATGCCGGGCCGCTTGGCCCGGCCGAACGCTGCCGCGCCGCGTCGCTTGGGTCAGCTCCTGGAGATCACTCGGTCTGCTGCCCCGCGTCCGGCTTGAATGCCATGGCCAGGCCGTTCATGCAGAAGCGCAGGCCGGTCGGCGGCGGACCGTCCGGGAAGACATGGCCCAGATGGCCCTCGCAGCGGCTGCAATGCACCTCCGTGCGAACCATGCCGTGGCTGCGGTCCTCGGTCACCCCGACGGCGCCCTCGAGCGGCGCCCAGAAGCTGGGCCATCCCGATCCGCTTTCGTATTTCGCCGTGGAGCCGAACAGCGGCTGGCCGCAGGCGGCGCACAGGAACGTGCCCGCCCGCTTCTCGGAATTGAGCGAGCTGCTGCCCGGCCGCTCCGTGCCGTGCTGCCGGAGCACGCGGTACTGGTCAGGCGTGAGGTTGGCCTTCCAATCCGCCTCGGACTGCGGCAGGGCGGAGGTCTCGGTGCGATCGTCCATCTCTGGCCTCCCTTGATGTGCGCGGTCCCAGAGTATAGGGCGGGTGAGGTCGAGATTCACCGGCAGGAGGGAACGCATGGCGAAATTGCAACGAGCTCTCGCGGATGCGCTGCCCCAGGATGCCTCCCAGGCCGCGCTGGCCGGGCGGATCTGGAACCCCGCCGTCGGCGGCCCCTGCGTGGTCGCGCTGCGCGATGGCGTGCTGCACGACATCACCCGCAGCTTCCCGACCATGCGCGACCTGTGCGAGGCGCAGAATCCGGCCGCGTCGCTGCGTGCGGCCCCCGGCGAGCCGGTCGCCCCGTTCGAGCAGGTGCTCGCCAACACACCCGTCGAGGCGCGTGATCCGGCGAAGCCCTGGCTGCTCGCGCCCATCGACCTGCAGGCGATCAAGGCGGCCGGCGTGACCTTCGTGCTCTCCATGATCGAGCGGGTGATCGAGGAACGGGCGCGCGGCGACCTGAGCGCTGCCGCGGCGATCCGCGACGAGGTGAACCGGCTGGTGGGCGACGACCTGGCGAAACTGCGCCCGGGATCGCCGGAGGCTGCGCGGCTCAAGGAGGTGCTGATCGAGCAGGGCGCCTGGAGCCAGTATCTCGAGGTCGGCATCGGACCGGATGCGGAGATCTTCACCAAGGCGCAGCCCATGGCCGCCGTCGGTACCGGCAGCGACGCGGGGCTGCATCCCAACTCGTCCTGGAACAACCCGGAGCCGGAGGTCGTCCTGGCGGTCGCCTCGACCGGCCGCGTCGTCGGGGCGACGCTGGGCAACGACGTGAACCTGCGCGACGTGGAGGGCCGGTCGGCCCTGCTGCTGGGCAAGGCCAAGGACAACAACGCCTCCTGTGCGATCGGGCCGTTGCTGCGCTTCTTCGACGGCGGGTTCGGCATGGACGACATCCGCCGCACGGTCGTGACCCTGCGGGTGGAGGGCGAGGACGGGTTCGTCCTGGAAGGCAGTTCCTCCATCGCGAAGATCAGCCGCGACCCGGCCGATCTCGCCGCGCAGATGCTGAACGCGCATCATCGCTACCCGGACGGGGCGGTGCTGTTCCTGGGCACGATGTTCGCGCCCGTGGAGGACCGGGACGCACCCGGCAAGGGCTTCACCCACAAGACCGGGGACATCGTCACGATCGCCGCTCCGAAGCTGGGTGCGCTGGTCAACCGCATGCGCCCCACCGACGCCTGTGAGCCCTGGAGCTTCGGCACCGGCGCCCTGATGCGCAACCTGGCCAGCCGCGGACTACTGGGTTAGCCCCCGACCGCCCCCTCTCCCCTCGCGGGAGAGGGCCGGGGTGAGGGGGCGACCGGGGCAAGCGCACGAACCCTGCACAGCGCCGAAACCCTCCAACGACGCACCCTCCAGCGGCTCAAGGCGCCCCCGCCCCCCGACCCAATCCCGCAAGGGGAGGGGGGGCGAAGGTCAGGCGGCGTCCAGGAACAGGTCGAAGGTGATGCAGACCGCGTTCTCCCCGCGCGCCAGGACGCCCGCGTGAACCTCGCCCTGCATGTCGACCACCACCAGCTCCAGCGTCGCGACGCCCGCGCGGAGCTCGCCGCGCCGCACCAGCACCTCCGTCGCATGGTCCGGCACCACGTGCCCGTCCGCGAACCGCGCACCGACCAGGCTGCCGAGGCTACCACGCACCACCGCCTCCCGCAGCCCGTGCGCCGCGGCCAGGGCTTCGACGGCGGCGGTCAGGTCCTCGTTCGGCTTCAGCCGCGCGACGATGCCCGATCCGGGAGCCCCGGCGCCATCTGGGGCGCCGACCGGCTGGAACAGGGTGAAGTTCGTCTCAGCATCCGGCGCGGACTCGATCCGGACGGTGGTCGTCCCCCATGCCTCCATCCGGACCGGCGCCGCCAGCACGGTTTCGGTCGGCAGGATGTGGCCGCCCCGGCGAGCCCCGTCGGGCTCGATCCAGGCCGCGTGGCAGTGCAGGGCAGGGGCGCCGTCCGTCCAGCCGAAGGTCGCGTTCGCCTCGGTGACCCGGACCTCTCCCGCGGGCGCATACGGCCCGTCGAACCAGGCGACGTGCGCGGGACCATCCGCCGGTCCCGGCCGGACGTAACGGAACGGGTCCATCCCGGCGTCGGTCAGCCGCAGCGTCGCCGCGGTGAAGCCGGCCGCGACCAGTGGACGCGTGACCGCTTCGGCGAGCGTCCGTCCCGGCTCGAGCATCGTCACCAGCGGCACCAGCGCGGCCCCGAACGCGTCGATGCGCGCGGGTGCGACCGGACCGGGCTGGGTGAGGCGCCGCATCAGCGCCCCACCGCGTAGCCCTGCATCCCGCGCGGGTTGGCACCGGCGAACATCTGTCCGTCCGGCTCCAGCCGCGCACCGGAGAGCCGGCCTTCGCTCCAGTCCTCCCCTTTCCCGACCAGATGGCCGCGGTGGCGGAGTGCCTCCAGCACGGCGTCCGGGAACCGCCCCTCCAGCACCAGCTTGCCGGGACGCGCGACGCGGGGCCAGAAGCTCGACGGCCAGTGTTCCGTGTGGAAGGACGGCGCGTCGATCGCCTGCTGGATGGTCATGCGGTGATGCACCATCCGCAGGAACATGATCGGCGACCACTGGTCCTGCTGCTCCCCGCCCGGCGTGCCGAACGCCATCCACGCCTTGCCGTCGCGCAGCGCCAGGCTGGGGGACAGCGTCGTGCGCGGGCGCTTGCGTGGCTCCAGGCTGTTGGGCAGGCCGGGGCGCAGCCAGAACATCTGCCCGCGCGTGCCCAGTGGAAATCCGAGCTCCGGGACGACGGGCGAGGATTGGAGCCAGCCGCCGGACGGGGTGGCGCTGACCATGTTGCCGAACCGGTCGATCACGTCGACATGGCAGGTATCGGCGCCGCTGACCCCCATGCGGGCGATCGTCGGCTCGCCGGATCCGGCGGCGGCGGGGTCCGACAGCAGCGGGATGCGGCTCGCCGCGTCGTGGTCGACCCAGCCGACATGACCCGGCACCGAACCGGGGCGCAGCGCGAGCGAGGCGGTCTGGCCGATCAGGCCGCGGCGTTCGGCGTTGTAGGAGTCGGAGAGCAGGTGCTCCATCGGCACGTCGACGAAATCCGGATCGCCGTAGAACGCCTCCCGGTCGGCGAAGGCGAGCTTGGCGGCCTCGACCACCAGGTGCACGAACTCAGGGCCGACCGGGTCGGCCGCATCGAGGTTGAAACCGCGCAGGATCGCGAGCTGCTGCAGGAAGGCCGGGCCCTGGCTCCAAGCGCCGCATTTCAGCACCGTGTGGCCATGATAGTCGTAGGCCAGCGGCGGCTCGACCCCGGCCTCCCAGCTCGCCATGTCGTCGGCGGTCAGCAGCCCGCGGTGCCGGCGGCCGGTGACGTCGAGCGCCTCGGTCCGGAAGAACCGGTCGATCGCCTCGGCGACGAAGCCGCGATACCAGGCGTTCCGCGCGGCATCGATGCGCGCCTCCCGCGTCGATCCGACCGCCTCGTGGCACAGCCGTTGCCAGGTCGCGGCAAGCGACGGCCGACGGAACAGCGTGTGCGGCTTCGGCGTCGTGCCGTCCGGCAGGAAGACGGCGGCGGAGCTGGTCCATTCGCGCTGGAACAGCGGCCGCACGCCCTCGATCGTCGCGCAGACCCGCGGGACCAGGTGTACCCCGTTCTCGGCATAGCCGATCGCGTAGGAGAGGACGTCTGAAAGCTCCCAGGTGCCCCAGTCGCGCAGCATGCGGCACCAGGCATCGAAGGCGCCCGGGACCATGGCGGGCAGGAAGCCGGTGGCCGGGATCAGGTCGAGCCCCAGATCGGCGAAGGCGCCCAGCGTCGCCCCGGCCGGAGAGACGCCCTGGCCGCAGATCACGTGCTGCCGGTCCGCGCGCGCGTCGTGGATCAGGATCGGCGCGTCGCCGCCCGGCCCGTTGAGGTGCGGTTCCGCGACCTGCAGCATGAAGCCCGCCGCCGCCGCGGCGTCGAACGCGTTGCCGCCGCGCTCCAGCACCGCCATGCCCACCTGGCTCGCCAGCCAATGGGTCGACGCGACGACGCCGAACGTGCCCGCGATCTCCGGACGAGTCGTGAACATGGTGGACCCCTGCGGTTGCTTGCCGCGCACGCTACGCCCAGGGTGCGCCCCGCTCAATGCGGGAGGCGGCCGGTGCTGGTTCTGGTGGTGGGACCGAGTGGCGCAGGGAAGGACACGCTGCTGGCGGCGGCGCGGGAGGCGCTGGCGGGTGACCCGCGCATCCGCTTCGTGCGCCGCGCGATCACCCGGCCCGCCGAGGCGGGACA
>MKTV01000032.1:4781-18858 GCA_001898425.1 Rhodospirillales bacterium 69-11 | reverse complement strand
GCCGGTGACGGAGGCGGACTTCGCGCGGCGGGACTTCGCCCTGTCCTGGGCGGCGCACGGCCTGCGCTACGGCATCCCGGGCGATATCACAGATGACCTGGCGCGGGGCCGGATCGTGGTCGCGAACGTCTCTCGCGGCGTGATCGCCACCGCCGCGGCGCGGTTCCCCGCCCGCGTCGTGGAGGTGACCGCCCCACCCGAGGTCCTCGCCGCGCGGCTTGCCGGCCGCGGACGGGAGGACGCCGCCGACATTGCGGCCCGCCTCGCGCGGCAGGTGCCGCTGCCCGCCGGGGTCCCGGTGCGCCGCGTGATGAACGACGGGAGCCTGGCGGCGGGGATCGCGGCCTTCCTGGCGGCGCTGACCGATCCCGAGTGAGCGGGGCCGTGTCGCCGGGCCCGTGTCACCGGAGCCGTGTCACCGAAGCCGTGTCGCCGCAGCCGTGCAACCGACGGTGCCGCGGGGCGCTGACGATCCGTCAGGCCCGAGGTTCGCAGGCGCCGCATCAGAGCAGCGACGCATTCCAGCGCAGATGCGCGCGCTACCCGAATCTGGCGCACGGGGGAGCAGGCCGCACGGCGACGCCTCCCGCGTGACGACCTGCGACACCGTGCGTGCTTTCCGCTGGCGATTGCGGGGCCGCGTCGTTATGGCTGCGCCCGAAACGTGACGGGCCGGGCCGAAGATGCGTCGAACATCGCGTAACTGGCTGCGGCTTTGCCTGTTGATGGCCTCGGTCGTGGTCACCGCACCGCTGCGGGCGCAGACGATCCCGGGTTACGCGCTCGACGACGACGTCGTGCTCCATCCCGATTTCAGCACGGTGGAAACCGTGCGGCTCGAACAGCGGGTCGAGACGCAGGCCGACCTCGTCGCGAAGCAGACGGTGCGGATCCCCTACCAGGAGGGCGCCGGCGGCATCGAGATCCTGGAAGCGCTGACCCTCAAGCGTGACGGATTCACGGTGCGGGTCGGACCCGACGCGATCCAGATCCAGACGCTCGGCGCACCGGGACTTCCTCCCGGCTTCCTCGGCTTCTCGGACCTGCGGCAGGCGGTGGTGATCTTCCCGGACCTGGAACTCGGGGACCGCACGGTGCTGCTGGCGCGGATCATGCACCGACTCCCGACCTATCCCGGCGGCTATGCGGCGCAGTTCGCCGTGCCGGCTGGGCCGTCCGGAGCGGACGCGCGCGTCACGATCCATCCGGCGGCTGGCCTCAGGCTGAACGTCGCGGCCCAGGGCTTCACCGAGGATCGCGCGGCAGAGGACGGCGCCCGCACCTGGCATTACCAGGCGGGGACGCGACACTCCGCGGCGTCGCTGCTGGTCTCGACCTGGCCGGATCAGGAAGCGATGGCGGCCTCCCTGGCTCCCGGCTTCTTCGACGCGATGACGGTCACGCCCGAGCTCCAGGCCCTCGCGGACCGGCTGACCGATGGGAGTGTCGATCCCACGGAGCAGGTGCGGCGGATCTACGGATGGGTCTCCCGCGAAATCCGCTACGTCGATCTCGTCCTCGGGCGTGGCGGCCTGGTGCCTCCGTCCGCGGAGGCGGTGCTGCACGCGCGATACGGCGACTGCAAGGGCCATTCCGTGCTGTTCGCGACGCTGCTGAAGGCGAAAGGCATCGTGGCCTGGCCCGTGGTGATCGGTCTCGGAGACCACGGATACGCCCTCACCACGCCGCCCACCCTGAACGGCCTCGACCATGCCATCGTGCATGTCCCCGCCCTCGGCCTCTGGGCGGACACCACGCTGGCCCGCGTGCCGTTCGGCTCCCTGCACTTCTCGGAATACGGCAAGCCGGTGCTGGTGATGTCGCCGACCGCGCCCCGAGTCGACCGGATCCCACCGCTCGCACCAGGCGCTGCCCGCTTCGACACCGAGACCGAGGCGACGCTGGACGCGGCCGGCACGATCAGCGGCACCACGCGCATCATGGCCACCGGCCCCTTCGTCTTCGACCTGCGCAGCTTCGCGGCGGCGATCGGCGATGGGGAGGCGGCGGCACGCCAGCGGCTGCGGATGCTGGGTTACGACGGGAACGGCAGCTACCAGGCGCATGACGTCGCGGGGTTCGGCGACCGGTTCATGTTGGATGGCCGCTTCCGGCTGGCACCGCGCCCCGACCGGCTGGCCGGGACGAGTTTCCGCCTGCCGCCCGGGCTCACGACCACACCGCGTCCGGGAATGTTCCTTCTGGGTTCGCTGCCCGACGCCGATCCGGCCGACACCGCGCCCGTCCCGTGCTGGTCGGGCGAAGTGAGCGAGCGCCTGTCGCTCCACCTCCCTCCCGGCAAGCGCGTCCACGCCCTGCCGCCGTCGCTCACGCTCGAGACGCCCCGGCTCGGCTACCAGGCGAGTTGGGAGCAGACCGGCGACACCGTCTCGGTGTACCGGCGCATGACCACGCACGTGTCCACCCCGCTGTGCCAGGGCGCCGCGCGCGCGCAGGACGAGGCGGCGCTCGTGAAGATCCGCGCCGAGTATCTGAGCGGGCAGATCGCGCTGGAGGACGATGCCTCCCCCGCGCCTGCCTCGCCCGCGCCTGCTTCGCCTGCACAGGCGGCCGGACCGGCATCACCCGCATCACCCGCACCCGCATCACCTGCGCCGGCATCACCTGCGCCGGCATCCGGAACGCAGTCGCCGCCGGCAGCCGTGCCGCCCGCCGGTCCGTCCGGCGCGCCGCGCTGAGGCCGGGTGTTCAGCCGCCCAGCGGCACGCGTTCGGCCAGCATGAACGGTTCGCCGGGCGCGCGCTGCGTGAACAGGCAGATCTGCGTCACCCGGCGCGGCAGGGCCAGCGCGCGGGCGAAATGCGCCTCGGCCGCCGGCCGGATCGCCGCCGTCTCGCCCCCGTTCAGCCGCCGCGTCAGGGTCATGTGGAAGAAGAAGGTGCCGAACACGTAGGGATAGCCCCAACGCTCGAGCATCGCGGCCTGCTCAGGCGTGAGATCGGCCTTTCGGCGACGCGCCAGCTCCTCCTCGCCTGGAGGGGCTCGGAACGCATCGAGATGTTCGACGCAGGCGTCAGCCAGCGCATACAGCGCGCGGTTCGGCTCCCGCTCCCGCAGGGCGAGGAAGCCGCGCAGGTCGGTGACCGCGAGCGGCGGCATGTCGAACGGCGCGATCCCGGCGGCCAGCTCCTGTGCCGCCGAGAGTAGGTCGAACCACTGCCGTCCAGGCGCGAGGCGCATCGGGGGCTTCAGCGTGGCATGGAAGCCGTAGAGACGCGGATCGGCGGTGATCTCGGCGATGCCGGGCAGGTCGGGCTGCGGCGCGGGCGCGCCGCTCTCAGGGTCGCGGCCGAGCCAGGTGGCGCCGGCGGGGAAGAGCGGATCGTCGGGCTCGGGGGCGTAATAGACGGCGACGCGTGCGTCCGGTCCCATCAGATCACGCGCTCCCCGGCGCGCCAGACCTGGCGCACGATCGGCAGTGTCTGGTGCAGCCGCACGCGCACGAGGTCGGCGCGCCACCCGCGCGCGATGCGGCCGCGATCGGTCAGGCCAGCCATGCGGGCCGGCGTCTCGGTCACCATGGCGACCGCCTGCGGAAGGGTGATGTGCGCTTCCCGCGCGCTCTGGAACGCGGCCTCGACCAACGCCGGGGGCACGTAGTCGGAGGCATAGGCGTCGACCGCCCCGGCACGCAGGAGGTCGGCCGCCGCGACGTTGCCGGAATGCGAGCCGCCGCGGACGATGTTGGGTGCGCCGGCGATCACCTGCATGCCGGCGGCCTTGGCGGCACGGGCGGCCTCCATGGTGACGGGGAACTCGCTGATGCGGATGCCATCGGCGGCGTTCTCGGCGATCTCTTCCGGGGTTCGGTCGTCGTGGCTCGCGAGCGCGACGGTGCTGCCGCGCAGCCGGTCGAGCAGGGTTCGGCGGTTCGGGCCCCGCAGCCGCGCGCGCTGGTCCTGCAACTCGGCGATGCGCCGGTCGATGGTGGCTTCGTCCAGGCCGCCGCGGCGGCGAAGGTCGCGGTAGAATTCCAGGTTGGCGTATTGGCCGACCCCGGGGCTGTGGTCCATCAGGCTGACCATGCGGACCAGCGGGTGGTCGGCGACGGGCTCGAACAGCGCCAGCATGTCGGATGCCGGCACTTCGCAGCGCAGGTGCAGGAAGTGGTCCGATTTCAGCAGTCCGGATTCGGTCAGCACGTCGAGATCGGCGACGCCGTCCTGGAACGTGCGGATGCGTTCCTTGTCGAACCCGAGGTCGCCGAGGCACAGCGCGTCGAACACCGTGGTGACCCCGGCGGCGGCGCATTGCGCGTCATGCGCGACCATGGCCGACCGGGAGGGCCAGCGCGCCATGCTGCGCGGCTGCACCTGGCGTTCCAGGTTGTCGGTATGGACGTCCACGACGCCGGGGATGAGGTAGTCCCCGTCCATGTCGAGTGCGCCCGGGATCTGCGCGCGCCCCGGCTCCACGGCGGCGATCGTGTCGCCGCGCACCACCAGCGTCCCGGCGATGGCTTCCTCCGGCAACACCAGGATGGCGTTGGTCAGCACGGTCTCATGGGTCATGCGGCATCCTGCAGCGGCAACAGGGGGAACAGGCGGTCGGCGATCGCGTCGCGCACTTCCTCATCATGGCAGATCGCGACGATGGCTGTGCCGCGTGCCTTGGCCTCGCGCACCATTTCCACCACGACTTCGCGGTTTGCCGCGTCGAGCGAGGCGGTGGGCTCGTCCAGCAACAGGATCGGGTGACCGGCGATGAAACCGCGCGCCAGGTTCACGCGCTGCTGCTCCCCGCCCGAGAAGGTGGCGGGCGGGATGCCGTGGAGGCGGGCCGGGATGTTCAGCCGCTGCAGCAGGCCGGCCGCGCGTGCGCGCGCGTCGTCCGGATCGACGCCGCGGGCGAGCAGCACCTCGGCCACAACGTCGAGCGCGGAGACTCGCGGCACGACGCGCAGGAACTGGCTGACATAGCCCATGGTCTCGGCGCGGATGGCGAGTACGGTCCGGGGATCGGCGGTGGCGAGGTCGACCATGGTGTCGTGATGCCGCACCAGGATGCGGCCGCTCTCGGCGCGGTAGTTGCCGTACAGGCTGCGCAGCAGGGTGGACTTGCCGGCGCCCGAGGGGCCGGCGAGGACGACGCACTCTCCTTCATGCACGTCGAAGCCGACGTCCCGGAGCACGGGCATGGCGAGGCCGCCGCGCAGATGGAGCGTGAAGGTCTTGGCGAGGGACTCGGTGCGCAGCATCAGGCGCATGGGCGTGAGCTCCGGAGGTGAGGGTGCTGGGCGGACCGTGCCCACCCGTCATGGCCGGGCTTGACCCGGCCATCCCCGCCGGCACCGGTGCCGCGATGGATGGCCGGGTCGAGCCCGGCCATGACGGAGGGGGTGGTGAGTGCCTGCATACTCATGCATTCAGGACCGAACTGACGAGCAACTGCGTGTAAGGGTGCTGCGGGTCGTCGAGCACCTGGTCGGTCAACCCCGTCTCCACCACGCGCCCGCGCTGCATCACCGCGATCCGGTGGGCCAGCAGCCGCGCAACCGCGATGTCGTGCGTCACCAGCACGACCGCGATGTTCAGCCGCGAGACCAGCGAGCGGATCAGGTCGAGCAGCCGCGCCTGCACGGAGACGTCGAGGCCGCCCGTCGGCTCGTCCATGAACACGAGGCGCGGATGCGTCACCAGCGTGCGCGCGATCTGCAGCCGCTGCAGCATGCCGCCCGAGAAGGTGCGGGGCAGGTCGTCAATGCGCGCGGGGTCGATCTCGACCTGTTCCAGCCATTCGAGGGCGGCGTCGCGGATGCTGCCGTAATGCCGCGCGCCCTGCGCCATCAGCCGCTCCCCCACATTGCCGCCGGCCGAGACCGACATGCGGAGGTTCTGCCGCGGGTCCTGGTGCACGAACCCCCAGTCGGACCGGTGCAGCGTGCGCAGCGCCGGGGCGGGCATGGCGTGCACGTCCTGCAGCCGCCCGGCCGGATCGCGATACCAGACGGCGCCCGCATCCGGCGCGCGCCGGCCGGACAGCACGTTCAGCAGCGTCGTCTTCCCGGATCCGGACTCGCCCACGATCGCCAGCAGCTCGCCGGGCCAGAGGTCGACGTCGACCGTCTGCAGCGCCTGGACCGACCCCAGGGTGAGCGAGAGTCCGCGCGCCGAGAGCAGTGTTTCGTCGCTCATTCCGCGGCTTCCTTCATGCCCTCGGCGCCGACATGTCCGGCGGCGCGGCGCTCCGCGCAGTGATCCGTGTCGGAGCAGACGAACAGCCGCCCGCCGCGGTCGTCGGTCACCACCTCGTCGAGGTAGGCGTCGGTGGCCCCGCACAATCCGCAGGCGTGCGGCGCGTTGATCGGCCGGAACGGATGGTCCTCGAAGTCGAGCGACCGCACCTCCGTCCAGGGCGGGATCGCATAGATGCGCTTCTCGCGCCCCGCGCCGAACAGCTGGAGCGCCGGCATGCGGTCCATCTTGGGGTTGTCGAAAGACGGGATCGGGCTGGGCGACATCAGGTAGCGGCCGTTCACCATCACCGGGTAGTCGTAGCTGATCGAGATCTGCCCGTAGCGCGCAATGTCCTCATACAGCTTCACGTGCATCAGGCCGTAATCGGCGAGCCCGTGCATGCGCCGGGTCTCCACCCGCGATGGTTCCAGACGGAACAGCGGCTCCGGCTGCGGCACCTGGTAGACGATGATCTGGTCGTCGCGCAGCTTCGTCTCGGGGATGCGGTGGCGCGTCTGGATCACCGTCGCGTCCGCCGTGTGGGTGGTGGTGCGCACCCCGGCGGTGCGGGCGAAGAAGCGGCGGATCGACACTGCATTTGTAGTGTCATCCGCACCCTGGTCGATCACCTTGAGCACGTCCTGCTGCCCCAGCACGGAGGCGGTCACCTGGATCCCGCCGGTGCCCCACCCATAGGGCAGCGGCATCTCGCGGGAGCCGAACGGCACCTGGTGCCCCGGGATCGCCACCGCCTTCAGCAGCGCGCGGCGGATCATGCGCTTCGTCTGCTCGTCCAGGTAGGCGAAGTTGTAGCCGATCATGGGACGGCTCCTTCGTGCGGTGTCGGCGGGGCGGCCCCCTCTCCCCGGCCCTCCGCCGCCACGGGGGAGGGGGACTGCTCTGCCTCTGCGGCGCGCTCCACCTCGGCGCGTAGGCGGCGGAGGTTCTGCAGCTCGCTCTGGAAGTCGACGTAGTGCGGCAGCTTCAGGTGCTCGACGAAGCCGGTCGCCTCGATGTTGTCCGAATGGTACAGAACGAATTCCACGTTCTGCGCGGGCGCGGTCACGTCTTCCCCCAGCTCCTCGGCCCGCATCGCGCGGTCCACCAGAGCCATCGCCATCGCCTTGCGCTCCGAGAAGCCGAACACCAGCCCGTAGCCGCGGGTGAACTGCGGCGGGACGGTCTTCGAGCCCTTGAACTGGTTCACCATCTGGCACTCGGTCACGACCACGTCGCCGATGTCGATCGCGAAGCCGAGTTCGGGCGGCACGATCTCCACCGCGGCCTCCCCCATGCGGATCTCGCCGGCGAACGGGTGGGATCCGCCATAGCCGCGCTGCGTCGAGTAGCCGAGACCCAGCAGGAACCCCTCGTCGCCGCGCGCCAAGGCCTGCAGGCGGACGTCGCGGTCGGCCGGGAAGGTCAGCGGCTCCCGCGTGAGGTCGCCGGGTTCCGCATCGTCCGGCGCGTCCGCCTCCATCATGCCCTCGGCACGCAGGATGTCGGGCACCCGTGGCATCGGTTCCTGCGGGGCGTGGGCCTTCGGCGCATGCGGCACGAGATCGCCGGCCGCCAGCGCGAAATCCAGCAGGCGGTGCGTGTAGTCATAGGTGGGACCCAGGATCTGCCCGCCGGGGAGGTCCTTGAACACGGCCGAGATGCGCCGCTCCACCTGCATCGCAGCGGTGTCGATCGGGCGGGAATGGGCGAAGCGGGGCAGGGTGGTGCGATAGGCGCGCAGCAGGAACGCGGCCTCGATCAGGTCGCCCTGCGCCTGCTTCACGGCAAGCGCACCGAGGTCGGGGTCGTAGAGCGATCCCTCCGCCATCGCGCGGTCGACCGCGCGGCCCAACTGCTCGCGGATCTGCGGGAGGGTGAGGTCGGGGAGGGCGGGATCGCCGCGGCGCTCCTCGGCCAGCCAGGCATGGGCATTGTCGATGGCGCGCTCGCCACCCTTGACGGCGACATAGGCCATTCAGCCGTCCTCCTCGATCGTGACGCTGCGCGGCAGGGCCGCGAGCCGGTCGCCCGCGCACAGGATCAGGTCGATCCCGCAGGGGAACAGGCGGTGATTGGCGGCCCAGCGCGCACTGAAGTCCGCGGGCAGCCCGGTGACCGCGAACCCGGCCGGCTCGCGCAGGCCGGGCCCCGACAGGCGGAATCGCGGGCCGACGCCGAGGGCCTGGACCTGCACCACGATCGTGGCCGCGGTCTCCGGCATCTCATGTGTCCCCGCATCGAAGCGGTCCAGATCGGGCAGGCCCCTGGCGGCGGCGAACGCGGCGGCGCGCGGGTCCGTCACCACCGGCGCGCCGCAATGGAAGGCGAGCCACGGCGCGGTCTCCCGGAGGGCCGCATCGAGCCAGAGCGGCGTCTCGTGATCGACCAGCGTGAGCAGGACGGCGGCGGTGGCCGCGTCGAGCGGCGCGGGAGGGGCGACGCCCGTGATCGTGTGGACCCGGCCGGGCCGCGCCATGGCGTCGAGCACGGCGCGGAAGCAGGCCTGGGCCTGGGCGACCGGATCGGCGAAGCCGGGGGAGAGCCCAGCAGAGCCTGCAGCGGGGTTCAGCGTGCTCATGAGCGCATCGTCTGCATGGCGAAGAACTGCACGCGCGTCGCCGCGGCCTTGCCGGCCCGTTCGGCGCGGCGCGCCTGCTGGGCGGCCTCAAGCGGGGCGATCACCGCCGCTTCCAGCCGGGGCGCGTAATCCGGATCCTGCAGCAGCGCGTCCAGCACGGCCGCGAGTTCGGCCTGCCGCTGGTCGCGCCCAGCGACGTAGGAATGGCCGACCCGTCCACCCGGCAGCCGGACCGAGCAGCGGGTGACCGTCATCTCGCCGAGGTTGAAGGGGGCACCGGTTCCGCCGGCGCGGCCGCGCACCATCACGAGCCCGCTCTCGGGTCCGCGCACGCGCTCATGGGCCGGCAGCGGCGGACAGGCGCCCAGGCGGATTTCGATCGCGGCGGCGTCGGCGCGGGCGAGGACGGACATCCAGCGGCGGCGGGCCGAGTTGGGATCGTCTTGGGGCATCTCGTGGGTCATGCCGGCCTGTTCGCTGTGTAGATGTCTAGACAGCTAGAGCGCGGCCGAAGTATCGTCAACGGCGATCTCGCACGGAGTCCCCCGCTTGGATGAAGTTCCCATGAAGCCACCGCGTGGTCACGACGAACCCCTGCGTGATCACGACGACGCGGTGCGTCATCCGGTGCTGCGCAACGAGGGTGTCGCCCTGTGGCGCCAGATCGCCGGACGGCTGCAGCAGGATATTGCCGGCGGCGGCCTGCCGCCGGGCGCCCGCCTGCCCACCGAGGCCGAACTGTCCCAGCAGTTCGGTGTGAACCGCCATACGGTCCGCCGCGCGCTCGAGGAGCTGTCCCGCGCCGGACTCGTGCGCGTGGAGCAGGGACGCGGCTCCTTCGTGGCGGAGGACGTGCTCGACTACACGGTCGAGCCGAGGACCCGCTTCACCGAGTGGATCCGCAAGCACAACAAGGAGCCCTCGGGACGCGTCCTCCAGCTCAAGGAGACGGCGGCCGACGCCCTGGTCGCCGGCGCGCTCGGTGTCCGCACCGGTGCGCGCGTGGTGATGCTCGAGCGGCTGGGCCTGGCCGACGACCGGCCGGTGAGCCTCGCGCGGCACTATTTCCCCGCCACCCGGTTCCGCGGCCTGCTCGATGCGCTGCGCGCCACACCGCGGATCACCGAGGCGCTGCAGGCCGTGGGCGTCAGCGACTACCTGCGCCAGGTGACGCGCGTCTCCGCGCGGCTGCCGACGCCCAGCGAGGCGGAGCTGCTGCGCATGGCCCGCAACCGCCCCGTGCTGGTGACCGAGAACGTCAACGTCGACCGCCTCGGTTCCGTCATCGAGTTCGGCACCGGCTGCTATCCGACGCCGCGCGTGCAGATCGTCTTCGAACCTTGAAAGGTCGTGCCTTGCAGAGCCTGAACATCATCGGCGGCGACGTCCTGCTGCCGCAGCACGGACCCCAGCCCGAATCGCTGCACGTCGCCGACGGCGTGATCGCCGCGATCGGCGCCACCCCGGCATCCGCCCTGACGCTCGATGCGGCCGGGCTGTGGGTGCTGCCCGGCATCGTCGACATCCACGGCGACGCGTTCGAGCGGCAGCTGCAGCCGCGGCCGGGCGTCGATTTCCCGACGGGCCTCGCGCTGCGCGACACCGAGGCGCAACTGCTCGCCAACGGGATCACCACCGCGTTCCACGGGGTGACGCTGTCCTGGGAGCCGGGCCTCCGCAGCCTCGGCGCCTGGCGCGCCCTGCTCGAGGGGCTGGAGGCGGAACACTGGACCTGCGACATGCGCGTCCATCTCCGGTGGGAGGCCTACAACCTCGACGCGCTCGACACCGCGCTGGCCGACATCGCCGCGGGCCGGGTCCATCTGCTGGCGTTCAACGACCACACGCCGTCGATCCTGAAGAAGCTCGCGGATCCGGTGGCCGGCGCGAAGTTCAGCGAGCGCGCCGGGATGAGCCTCGCCGAGTTCTCGGCCGTCGCCGAACGGGTGGGCGCGCGCGCCGACGCGGTGCCGGCCGCGCAGGAGCGCATCGCCGCCGCGGCCCGTGCCGCGCGTATCCCGCTCGCCAGCCACGACGACGATTCCATCGCGGTCCGGGACGCGTTCCGCGCCAAGGGGGCCCGGATTTGCGAATTCCCGATGGCGGAGGAGGTCGGCGCCGCGGCGCGGGCGGCCGGTGACTTCGTCGTGATGGGCAGCCCGAACGTGGTGCGCGGCCGATCGCATCTCGGCTGGGCCTCCGCAGCCCGGCTCGCCGAGGCGGGCATCTGCAACGTGCTGTCCTCGGACTACTACTACCCGGCGATGATGCGGGCCGCGCTCATGCTCGCGGAACGCGGCGTCCTCGGATTGTCGCAGGCCTGGTCGCTGATTTCGGCCAACCCTGCCGCCGCGGGCGGCCTGGACGATCGCGGGACGATCGCGGCGGGGAAGCGGGCCGACCTGGTGCTGATCGATCCGGACAGCCGCCGACTCGTGGCGACGATCGCGGGCGGGCGGCTTGCCCATCTCACGGCCGCGGGAGCCGCCCGATTGACCTGAGGCGGGATGTCACGGGGGGGACATATTGACGGGGCGGCGCGAATCCGGCTGGTTGCGACCGCTTCGTATCTGACCTTCCCGTCTCGCCTCGCCGAGGGTACCGCCCATGTTCCGACGGACCTGCCTCGCCTCCCTCGCCGCCGCGGTGAGCCTTCCTGCATCGGTCGCGCTGGCGCAGCCCAAGCCGGACACGGCCAATATTTGGACCTTGCAGGACGAGAACGCGTCCATCTCGGCCGGTCGCGTCACCGACCGGCTCTACACCAACGGACTGAAACTCGGCTGGATGTCCGGCACCGACCAGGTGCCGGATTTTGCTGCGCGACTGGGCCGCTCGTTGTGGGGTGAGGGGCAGCAGCGCGTCGGCATCGCGCTGACGCAGCAGATCTACACGCCGATCGACACGAGCATCTCGCCCGCGGATCCGTATGACCGGCCCTATGCCGGCGTCCTGCTGGGCCATTTCTCCCTGCTGAGCGACACCGACGACAGCCGCAGCGTGCTGACGGTCAGCCTGGGCGTCGTCGGCCCGGCCTCCGGCGGGGAAGCGTTGCAGAATGGTTTCCACGACCTGATCGGCCAGTCGAAGAACAGGGGCTGGGGCTCGCAGATCGACAACACCTTCGCCTTCGAGGTGCTCCACGAGCGCACGTGGCGGCTGCCCATCGCGCAATTCGGGGCGCTCGAGACGGATGCGCTGCCGGCGCTCACGGTCGGGGTCGGCAATCTGCGGGACTACGCCCAGGTCGGCGTGTCCTTCCGCCTCGGGCAGGGGCTGGACTCGGATTTCGGCGTGCCGCGGGTCCGGCCCGGCCTCAGCGGCGGGGATGCGTTCACGCCGACCCGGCCGTTCGCCTGGTACGTCTTCGCCGGCGCCAACGGACAGGCCGTCGCCTACGATCTGCTGCTGACCCAGTCCATCTTCCGCGGCGGTCCGCATGTCAGCCCGGTCTGGGACGTGGGCGAGATGCAGGCGGGGTTCGCCGTCATGGCCTATGGCATGCGGCTGACCTTCGCCTATGTGGCGCAGACGCAGGAGTTCCACGGGCAGAGCGGCGGGCTGCACCAGTTCGGATCCGCGGCGCTGTCCGTCCGGTTCTGACCGCCGGCCAATCCGGTCCTGCCCGGCCGGCGTCGGATACGTGGCCGGCGGCGCGACGGAGCCGGCGAGCCTACGGGGCGTTACGGCTGGCGAGGCGCCCGCTGCGCGAGCGGCCCCGCCGTTGCCCCTCAGCCGGCGTTGGCGCCCAGCGCCTGGTCGATCTCCGCCTGCGTGATGCCCAGCTTGCCGGCGGCGGCGCAGATGTCGTTCCAGGTGGTCGGATCGACCTCGATCCCCTGCGAGCGCTTCTCGGCGCTGCGGCGCTCCGGCTCGCCGGGCAGCAGCACTTCCTCCACGCCCGGGGCGACGCGCGCTGACTTGATGAAGGCCTTGGTCGCCTCCACGCTGCCGACGATCTCCGCAGGATCCCCGAGTTTGGAGAGGTCGATGACGATGGCGAGCATGGAGTTCATCACCCCGTCGCCATAGGGCTCGTCCGCGCGCATGCCCCCGGCCACGGCGCCGGCCATGATCTCGCACATCACGGCGAGCCCCGATCCCTTGTGGCGGCCGAAGGCGAGCAGCGCGCCGAGATGGTCGCGGATGAACGCGGTCGGGTCGGTGGTCGGCTTGCCCTCGGCGTCGATCAGCGCGCCCTCCGGCACGCTGGTGCCCTTGTTGTAGGCGACGCGTGCCTTGCCGGCGGCGATGGTGGTCGTCGCCATGTCGAGCAGCAGCGCCGGTCCGTCCGATCCCGGAACCGCGACGCAGAACGGGTTGGTGCCGAGCCGCCCTTCGGCGGCGCCGAACGTGGCCTGGGGCGGGGCATGGTCGGAAACGTTGACGAAGGCGACGAAGGCGCAGCCGGCATTGGCGGCGAGCTCTCCATACGTGCCGATCCGCCCGATATGCGCGGCGTTGCGCAACGCGAGCACGCAGGCGCCCAGCTCCCGCGCGCGGCCGACGGCACGGCGCACGGCGTCGGCGGCCATCCGCTGCCCGTAGCCGCGGCGCGCATCGACCACCAGGAGCGCGCCGGCATCGAGCACGGTCTCGGCGGTCTGGTTCGGCACCAGCAGGCTGGACTGCAGCAGCCGCACATAGGTCGGCAGCATGCCCACGCCATGGCTGTCGTGGCCCGCGAGATTGGCGCGGACGAGGTGATCGGCGACCTCGGCGGCCTCCGTCTCGGCCGATCCCATCCGGCGGGCGATGAGCGCGGTGACGGCACGAAGGGCGGCAGGGCGGAAGGTCGGCATCGGACACCTCGGGCTGCGGAACCGATTGGATAGACCACCTGCGGCGCGCCAGCCAGGGCGCCACGGGCCGCATCACTCGTCCGTCGCTTGCATTGCGGCGGAGCGGGCGAGACCCTCTCCACCCCCGTCCTCAGATCCCCCATGGCTCTCTTCGAACTCATCATCCTCCTGCTGCTCGGTGGCGCGCTCCTGGTCGCCTGGGCGAGGCGCATCGGCGCGCCCTATCCGGCTCTGCTCTCGCTCGCGGGCGCGGCGGCCGCGCTGCTGCCGGGCACGCCGGCGCTCGACCTCGATCCGCAACTGACGCTCACCCTGTTCGTCGCCCCCACGCTCCTGGATGCGGCGTTCGACGCCTCGCCGCGCGACATGCGGGAGAACTGGCTGCCGATCGGTGCGCTGGCGGTGATCGTGGTCGGGCTCACGGTGGCGGCGGTCGCGACGCTGGCGCATGCGGTGGTACCCGGCATGAGCTGGGCGGCGGCCATTGCGCTGGGCGCGAT
>MKTV01000032.1:0-4730 GCA_001898425.1 Rhodospirillales bacterium 69-11 | reverse complement strand
CCCGCCGCATCGGCTGATGGTGATCCTGGAAGGCGAGAGCCTGGTGAACGATGCCGCCGCCCTGCTGATCTACCGCATCGCGGTCGGTGCCGCGCTGGGGGAGGCGGTGATGGGCTGGACGCTGGTCCCGGTGATCGCCGGCACGGTGATCGGAGGCGGCGTCCTGGGCTGGGCGGCGGCGCGGCTGTGGCTGCTGATCCCGGTCCAGCGGGCGGAGCTCGCCCTGTCCGTGCTGCTGCAGTTCCTGGGCACGTTCGCGGTGTGGATCCTGGCGGAGCGGATCGGCGTCTCGGCCATCATGACGGTCGTGGTCTACGCGATGGTCCTGGCCCGCCGCTCCCCGCTGCGCACGCCGGCGCGCAACCGGCTGGCGTCCTACGCCGTGTGGGACGTGGTCGTGTTCGTGCTGAACGTGCTGGCCTTCGTGCTGATCGGCTTGCAGCTCAAGCCGATCCTGCTGCGCCTGGACGGCGCATGGCTCGACTATGTTGCGCTGGCGGGCGGCCTCTGCGCGTTGACGGTCCTGGTGCGGGCGGCCTGGGTGTTCGGCTACGTGACCGTCAGCCGGGTGCGGATGCGTCCGAGCGGTGGGGGCCGAGGGGAGGGGACGCGTCCCACGTATGCCGGGGCGACGCTGGTCTCCTGGTGCGGGATGCGGGGGATCGTCACGCTGGCGTCCGCGCTGGCGTTGCCGGACGGATTCCCCGAACGCGACCGGATCCTGTTCTGCGCCTTCGCGGTGGTGCTGGTGACCCTGGTCGTGCAGGGGCTGACGCTGCGCCCGCTGATGCGGCTGTTGCCGATTCCGGTCGACGGGTCGGTCGCCGCGGAGACGCGGCTGGCGCGCGCCGCGACCGCACGCGCGGCCCTGGCGCTGATCGAAGGGCGGAGCGGCAGCGACGGCGTGGCGGGCCTCGCGCACAAATACCTGGCGCGCGCGGAAGCCGACCCGGAGGAGCTGCGCCGCCAGCAGGCCCTGGTCGCGCTGCATGCCGAGGCAGTCGCGGCGCAGCGGCGCACGCTCGCGGATCTGCGCCAGAGCGGCACGATCGGGGACGACGCGTTCCACCGGATCGAGGAGGAGCTCGACCTGATCGAGCTCACGAGCGATCCGCGGCTCTATGTCCCCGATCCCGGATCGTGAGGCGGTGACCATCGGGCGCGGGTGGGGCAAGATGGGGCATCACTCCCTCACGAGGCACTCATGGCGCTGCGCTGCGACCTGATCATCCGCGATGTCACCGTGTTCGACGGCACCGGCAGCCCGCGCTTCCAAGCGGATATCGGCGTCACGGGCGATCGTATCGTGGCGGTGGGCGACCTGGGCGGCGCCAGCGCCGACCGTGAGGTGGTTGGCAGCGGCAAGGCCGTCGCGCCCGGCTTCATCGACGCCCACACGCATGACGACCGCGCGGTGCTGTGCGGGCCGGAATGCATGCTGTGCAAGATGTCCCAGGGCGTCACCACGGTCGTCGTGGGCAATTGCGGCATCTCGCTGTCGCCCGCGCGGATGCGGACCCGTCCGCCGGCGCCGCTCGACCTGCTGGGGGACGAATCCTGGTGGGTCTATGACAGTTTCGGCGACTATGCCGACCGGCTGGCGCGCGATCCGTCGCCGGTGAACACCTATGCGCTGATCGGCCACATGTCGCTGCGCGTCGAGGCGATGAACGGCGACACGCAGCGCGCCGCGACCGACAAGGAAGCGGCGGCGATGCAGAAGCGCCTGGCCGAGGCGCTGGCCCAGGGCGCGTCCGGCTTCTCGACCGGGCTCTACTACCCGCCCAACATGATGGCGCCGACCGACGAGGTGATCGCGGTCGCCGAGGCGCTGCGGGGCGCGGGCGGGATCTACGTGACGCACATGCGTGACGAGGCGAAGGACGTGCTGCTCTCCATCGAGGAGACGCTGAAGATCGGGCGCGAGATCGGCAGCCCGGTGGTGATCAGCCACCACAAATGCTCGATGCCGGAGAATTTCGGCCGCTCCGCCGAGACGCTGCCGCTGATCGACCGCGGTGCGGCGCAGCAGAAGGTGGATTTCGACATCTACCCGTACGCGGCAGGCTCCACCGTGCTGATGCCGGCGCGGTTGCGGCCGGACGTTCCCGTGCAGGTCACCTGGTCGGTGCCGCATCCGGAGATGGCCGGCCGCATGCTGGCCGATATCGCCGAGGCGTGGGGGCTGCCGCCGAAGGAGGCCGCCGAGAAGCTGCTGCCCGCCGGCGCGATCTTCTTCCAGATGCACGAGGACGACGTGCAGCGGATCATGAAGCACCGGCTGGCGATGATCGGCAGCGACGGGCTGCCGCACGATTCCTATCCGCATCCGCGGCTGTGGGGCACGTTCCCCCGGGTCCTCGGCCACTACGCCCGCGACCTCGGCCTGTTCAGCATGGAGGAGGCGGTGCGCAAGATGACCGGCCACACCGCCGCGGTGTTCGGTCTGGTGGATCGCGGCGAGATCCGCGCCGGCGCCTATGCGGACCTCGTGCTGTTCGATCCGGCCACGGTGCGCGACGCCGCGAATTACGAAGCGCCGACCACGCCGGCGGAGGGCATCCTGGAAACATGGGTGAACGGCCAGTCCGCCTATGTGGCGGGGCAGGGCGCCACGGCGTCCCGCGCCGGCCGGCTGGTCACGCGCAACCGCGCCTGAGCGGGCCTGAACCGACCCGGCAGAGGCCTCGGCCACGCAGCCCCTGCCGGTGCACCTCCTGACCCGCGGTTGATCGCCGGCCTCGCTCCTGCAAGCGTCCATGGGACGAAGAACCGGGAGCGAACCGTCCATGCCGACCGATCCTGCCGCCGCGCTCGCGCAGCACGTGGCCGCCACGCGATTCTCCGACCTCCCCGCCTCCACCGTCGACGCCACACGCCAGGATCTGCACGACACGCTGGGGTGTGCACTCGGCGGCAGCGGCGCCCCCGGCATTCCCGAACTGCTGAAGCTGTATCGAAGCTGGCGCGGCGCACCCGAGGCGCGGCTGCTGCTGGCGGGGGGCGGGCTGCCCGCGCCACAGGCTGCGTTCATGCACGCGGCGATGGCGCATGCGCTCGACTACGACGACACCTACGATGCGGGCGGGTCGATCCACCCGGGCGCCTCCGTGCTGGGCGCGGCGCTGGCGACCGCGGACCTGTGCGGCGGCGTCTCCGGCCAGGAGCTGATCCTGGCCGCCGCGCTGGGCCTCGACGTGTCCTGCCGCATTGCGCGGGCGGCGACGGTCGACCGCGGCTGGCACCGCACGTCGACGATCGGGGTCTTCGGCGCGACCGCGGTGGCGGGCAAGCTGCTGGGCCTGTCGGCCGGCCAGTTGCACCAGGCGTTCGGCATCGCGCTCAGTGCCGCGGCGGGCAGCCGCCAGTGCATCCTGGATGGCGCGCTCACCAAGCGCTTCCAGGCCGGGCAGGGGGCGAG
The DNA here is from genome assembly GCA_001898425.1 of Rhodospirillales bacterium 69-11. Lineage (GTDB taxonomy): Bacteria > Pseudomonadota > Alphaproteobacteria > Acetobacterales > Acetobacteraceae > Rhodopila. Next base: position 1,309 of record MKTV01000032.1, on the reverse strand, counting down.
CGCCGGGCTGATCGCCGCACTCCTCGCCGCGGACGGCTTCACCGGCGCGATCGACGTTTTCGGCGGGCGCTTCGGCTTCTACGAGCTCTACCAGCCGAACGGCTATGACCTCGCCCCGCTGACGGAGGCGCTGGGAAGCCGCTTCATGGGCGAGGAGGTCAGCTTCAAGCCGTACCCGTGTGGGCGTCCGTTGCATGCCGGGATCGACGCCGCTCTCGCGCTGCACGAGGCGCTGGAACTCGGACCCGACACGCCGATCGCGGAGGTCACCCTCGCCGGGGCCCCGGCCCTGATCGCCGGCTATTCCGAGGGCGCGCCGCAGAAGCGCCGCCCGACGCAGATCGTCGAGGCGCAGTTCGCCTTTCCATTCCTGATCGCGACGGCGCTGCTGACCGGGCGGGTCGGCATCGACGAGGTGGCGCGCTTCGACGACCCGCGCATTCTCGCGCTCTCCGACCGGGTGGCCGGGATCGCCGCCGAGGGGCCGGTCACCGTCTCGGTGCGGCTGGCGGACGGCCGCAGCATGAGTCATTCGGTGCGCGTCGCCCGCGGGGCGCCGGCGAACCCGCTCAGCCCCGACCAGCGCGCGGCCAAGTTCCATGACTGTGCCGCGCATGCCGTGCGCCCGCTTCCGGCCGCAACGGAGGATGCGGTGCTGCAGGTGCTCGCGCGGCTGGAGACGGAACCCGACGCGCGCCGCATCCTCGATCTGCTCGCCTGAGCGGCCGCGTAGGGGCGCGTGTGTCGGCAGGCGTGCATTCCGGGCGCGATAGTTGCCGCCGTTACCTGCCGGGTAATCGCTTTGCACGATGCGGATCGCCATCCTCGGCTCGTCAACAAGGAGATGAGCGATGATCGATCCCGACACACTGGCGCGCGACTACCTGGCCCTGTGGAACGATTCCGACGCGGCATCCCGGGACCGCAGCCTGGCGGCGGGCTGGGCGGAGGACGCGCGCTACGCCGATCCGATGATGGCGGGCGAGGGCCGCCACGGGATCGCCGGCATGATCGCCAATGCGCGGGCGCAGTTTCCGGGCCACGCCTTTGCGCTTCGCGGCAAGCCCGACGGGCATGGCGCGTTCGTGCGTTTCTCCTGGACGCTGGCGCCCGAGGGCGGCGCGCCGGTGGCGGGCGGAACGGACGTGGTGCGGGTCGGAGCGGACGGCCGCATTGCCGAGGTGATCGGCTTCCTCGACGGCGGTGCGGCATGAACTCCGCCGCCGTCCCACACGCCGTTCCGCGCTAGAGCGGTTTCCGATCAGTCTGGATCGTAGCCGGCAGCGGTGAAGTAGTTGGCGCATTCGTG
>MKTV01000031.1:6150-21711 GCA_001898425.1 Rhodospirillales bacterium 69-11 | reverse complement strand
GGGCAGGATACCGCGCGGATTCTGGGAGAGCTCCTGAATCTCGATGCCGATGCACTCGCGGCACTGGCGAAAGATGCTATCATCGATCTTGGTTCGCGGACGTAAGTCATGTCTGAGCAGGTTGAAATCATCGAAGTCGGCCCGCGCGACGGGCTGCAGAATCAGGATGCGATCCTGTCAACGGAAGACAAGGTCTCGCTCATCATACGCCTGCTCGATGCCGGCGCGCGCCGTATTGAAGTGGCCAGCTTTGTGAATCCCAAGCGCGTGCCGCAGATGGCGGATGGTGAGGCGGTGTTGAACGCGCTGCCGTCGCGGGCAGATGCAACCTATATCGGGCTGGTCCTGAATGAGCGCGGCCTGGAACGCGCGCTGGCGACAAAGGTTGATGAGATCGGCATGGTCGCGGTTGCTTCCGATACATTCGGCCTTCGCAACCAAAAACAGACATCTGCGGAATCCGTGGATGTGGCATGCCGCGTTCTGCGCGATGCCAAACGTGCTGGCCGCCGTGCGCAGGTGACAATTGCTGTGGCGTTCGGTTGCCCGTTTGAGGGGGAAGTGCCTGAAAGCCGCGTCGTGGGAATGGCACAGAAACTGGCTGAGGCGGAACCGGTCGAGATCGCAATTGCCGATACGGTCGGTGTTGGCGTGCCGTCACAGGCGAAATCGCTTCTGACGGCGTTGCGTAAGGCGCTGCCGGATATGCCGTTGCGCTGCCATTTCCACAATACGCGCAACACCGGCATTGCGAATGCATTCGCTGCCCTGGAATGCGGTGTCCGCCGGCTGGATTCCAGTGTTGGCGGTATTGGCGGCTGTCCCTTCGCGCCGGCCGCGACCGGCAACATCGCGACGGAAGATCTGCTCTATATGCTGAACCGGTCCGGGTTCAGTACGGGCTACGACCTCGCGAAGATTACAGGCATGGTGCCGTGGCTCGCACCACGCCTCAATCTGGCGGAGCTTCCCGCCATGGTCAGCAGGGCAGGGCCTTTCCCGCCCGTTGCCGCCTGAACGGTCAGCGGCCCTTGAATTTGGGCGCGCGCTTTTCGAGGAAGCTCGCCACGCCTTCCTTGTGATCTTCGGTCTGCATCAGCCGCCGGATCCGGTCGATCGCCCAACTGCCGATCTCTTTCGGATCGCCATAGGCGGTGCGGCGCAAGCCTTCTTTCAATGAACGCACCGCGAGTGGTGGGTTCTCCGCAATGCTGGCGGCCAGCGCGCGTGCGCGCTCCAGCAGTTGCTCGTGGGGCACTACGTCGGTGACAAGACCGATCCGCTTCGCCTCGTCGGCGTCGATCACGGCGCCTGTAAACAGAAGCTCCGCTGCCTTGGCCGGTCCCACGATAGCGGGCAGCCGGTAAAAACCGCCAATATCGCTGACCAGGCCGCGCTTCACGAACAGCTCCGCAAATTTCGCCTTCTGGGATGCGATGCGGATGTCTGCGAACAGTGCCAGTTCCATGCCCCATCCGACGGCCGCGCCGTTCACCGCTGCAATGACCGGGCATTCGCAATCCAGCGCCGCCATTGCGGCCGGGGTCGGTCTCGGGCGCACGATCGGTGGCTGTGATGTTTGCGATACGGCTTTCGGCCCGGCCATGATCTCCTGCACATCGTCGCCGGAGCAGAAGGCCGGGTCCGCCCCGGTCACGATCACGCAGCGTATCTCCGGATCGGCGGAAGCGATGCGAAACGCGGATTCGAGTTCGTCATACGCCCGGAAATTGAGGGCGTTGCGCCGCTGCGGCCGGTTCAGCGTGATTGTTGCGACATGATCAACAACGTCAAAACCTGTGCAGTTGAAATCTTGCGAGGCGATTGCTGTATTCTGTGCCACCTGTTTGCCCTCCTCATGTCTGTTGTTGGTGCGGGTGCGATGTGCGCACCCCATATGTCCGCATAATGTATCCGCATATGTCTTTGGCTTATTTCACCGCAATCGGGTTCACGGGTGCGCCCGTTCCGCCAACGATCTTCAACGGCGCGGCGGCATAAAGGAAGGTCCATTGCCCGTCCACTGCGCAGTCGTCCGCCAGTTCATCCAGTTGCGTGATTTCGGTGAAGGTTACGCCGAGGTTGCGCATCAGCGCATTGTGAAGCGGCAAGGCGACACCGGTGACGGGATCGATCGTCACCTCATTCGCCATCGTATCGGTCACCAGATTGGGAATCTCGTTGTCATGAAACCAGTCGACCAGGGCCGGGCTGTAGGTCAGCCCGGGTTCGAGATAGTCGCGGAAGAACTCCTCCCGCGGGCGTTTGTAGAATGAGCCGATCCATCCCGTGCGGATGACGAGGATGTCGTGCTTTTCGATCTTGACATGCTGTGCTTCCGCGGCCGCCAGCACATCTTCATGGGTGAAAGTCTCCCCGCGATCGAGAAAGGATTTGCCGCGGTGGCGCGCCATGTCGATGAGGATACCGCGGCCGACGACGCCACGCTCCGCAATGGGCAGCACGCTTGCCTTGTCCATCCGCCCCGCTGTCGAGCGTGCGTCAAAGCCGTTCCACAATTCATCACCGCACCAGGCATGGCCCAAGGCATCGTATTGGGTCGATCCCTGCAGCGACATGATCAGCATATCGTCGGAAAATTCCGGATCGCCCGGAAAGTGCGTGGCTTTCCCGCAGAGATAATGGCCTTTGTCCAGAAGGTTTACCCGCGTCGGCTGGGTGCGCCCCGGCCATAGTGGATCGCCCGCCGGGTCGCCCATTTTCACCTGCAGTGTGAACACCTTGCCTTTGCGCACCGCCGCGATCCCGCGCAGCACCTCGGCCGAGGTCAGGTAGTTCAGGCTGCCGACCTCATCGTCCGGCCCCCATTTTCCCCAGTTCTTGGGCGAATCTTTCAGAAGGTCCGCAATCTTCGGGATATCCTTCACGGTTTCCGGCATGGCATTCCTCCCTGGCACGGTATGACCGGTGCCTGTTGCCGTGTTCTTTTTTGTATTTTTAGTCTTCGTTATAAATTGTGGTCAAGCCACCGCCACGAAATCCTGGGCAATATATGCCACCATATGCGGCGGTCAGGCGTTCCCGGCAATTTGCTGCCTTGGAGGCGTGCTCGCCATGATCCGCTCCTGGCTGTCAAGCAGGCGCGCCTGAAGTGGTGTGCGCCAGCCGGGTGTCGATGCCGCTTTCAGGATCAGCGCAAAGCCGCAAAAGACTGTCGGTGCCAGCCTGTCATTGTCCAGATCGCCGACCACCCAGTCCAGCATCGCGGACCGCAGAATGAAGTCGAGCTGTCTCGCCAGCATATCCGCATCGAATTCTTTGGAAATGGCGCCTGCTTTCGAGGCGTCGATGATCAATCCCTGCCAGAAGGCATAGCGTTGCGGGTTGAGAATTTCGGCGCGCACCTGATCGGATGTGTCGAACACCGCCGACCACAGCGTTTTGTAGAACGACGAATCGTTCTTGTAATACTCGAGCGCCAGATCGACGGCGGCGAATATTCGTTCCACCGGGTCGGCAGATCGCAGGGTCGCGAAGCGTTCACGGAATTCCCGTACGTCTTCCAGCACGGCAAGAACGATCGCGCGCTTGGATCCGAACAGGTTATAAGGTGTTGCCAGGCTGACGCCGGCACGCGCGGCCAGCGCCCGCATCGAAAGGCCGGTGCTTCCGGTCTCGCGGATCAGTGTTCGGGCGGCCTCGATAATCCGGCGGCGGCGCTCCCGTTTGCCGGCCTCCCGCCGCCCCATCGGCGCTGGCTGCCTCTTATTCACCGTCACTCGCCATGGTCCATCGATTGCCCCCGCCATATTCTGGCGTTCCACACTTAGTGGGCTGTGGCTCCGCTGACAAGTTGAGCGTGCACCCCGTATGAAACCGTTGGCCGCAAGCATGCCCTGTCCATCGTGCGGATAGGAAGAACCGAGCCCGCAAATGTCGGGTTCTGGTGCGAATATCGAATAATATATTGAAATGAAATATAAAACTGGTGCCGGAGGTGAGAATTGAACTCACGACCTACCCCTTACCAAGGGGTTGCGCTACCACTACGCTACTCCGGCATCCGAACACAAAATTGCTGCGGGGCAATCTTGGGCGCGGACGCTATAACCCATGCTTTGCGGCAGGGAAAGGGCGCGTGACAAGCAAATCCGGAAACAGGAAAGAACGGCTGGCCGCCGCCCTGCGAGAGAATCTCCGCCGCCGCAAGCAGGCGCATTCTGGTGCAGATCGGAATGACAAGGCTGGGGATCGTTCGACTGCTGCCGCCGCGCCCGAAGTATGCCCTAAAGGCGCCGCGAAACAGCATTAGAACAATTCTGTTCGCGCGGGGAATCACAGGCTACAAGGGGCGCTGAGCGAGCGGCGCTCTCGCGACGCGAGGGGTTATGGACAAAATCCGGGTCATAGGCGGCTCCCGCCTGAAGGGGGAGATTCCCATCAGCGGGGCCAAAAACGCCGCGCTGAAGCTGATGGCGGCGACTCTCTTGACCGATCAACCCATGACCCTGACCAATATGCCGAATCTGGCAGACGTCGCCTTCATGGCGGATTTGCTGCGCGGACTGGGCGTGTCGGTCCGGTCCGAAGGCGGAAACAGGTTGGGTGAGGGCGCCCGCTATAGGCTCCATGCCGGTACGGCGGTTCACACCACGGCCGAATACGATGTGGTGCGCAAAATGCGCGCGAGCTTCCAGGTTCTGGGCCCGCTTCTGGCCCGCCATGGCAAGGCCAAAATCTCCCTTCCCGGCGGCTGCGCCATCGGCGCCCGGCCGGTCGATTTCCACATCAAGGGGTTCGAGGCGATGGGCGCCCGGATCGATCTGGCGGATGGTTATGTGATTGCCAGCGCGCCCGCGGGGCTCAAAGGCACCACGTTTGAATTTCCCTTCGCCTCCGTTGGCGCGACAGAGAACCTGATGACCGGCGCGGTGCTCGCGAAGGGACGCACTGTTCTGAAGAATGCCGCGCGCGAGCCGGAGACGCAGGATCTGGGCCATTGCCTGATCGAAATGGGGGCGAAAATTTCCGGTCTCGGCACCAGTGAAATCGTGATCGATGGTGTGGAAGCCCTGAATGGCGTCACTTATGCGGTCATGCCCGACCGGATCGAGGCGGGGACCTATGCCATTGCCACGGCCATTGCTGGCGGCGAGGTTGAACTGGTCGGGGCACAGGCTTCGGCCATCGGTGCGCTGATCGCCCTGCTGCGTCAGGCCGGGACCGAGGTTCAGGAAACCAATCGTGGGCTTTCCGTGCATCGCAATGGGGTCTGCCCCACGGCCGTCGATGTGAACACCGGCGTGTTCCCGGCGTTTCCCACCGATCTTCAGGCTCAATTCATGGCGCTTATGGCAACTGCCGATGGTACCTCCCATATACGGGAAACTGTGTTTGAAAATCGCTTCATGCATGTGCCGGAGTTGTTGCGGATGGGTGCCGACATCAAGGTCGAAGGCGATCTGGCGACGGTGCGGGGTGTACCCCGCCTGAAGGGTGCACCGGTGATGGCGACGGACTTGCGTGCATCGGTCAGTCTGGTGCTGGCGGCGCTTGCGGCAGAGGGCGAAACCATCGTCAATCGCGTTTATCATCTGGATCGCGGCTTCGAGCGGCTGGAGGAGAAGTTCTCCGCCGTCGGGGCGCAGGTTGAACGGATTCAGTGATGAAGGCCGGTCCGATCATTGCGGCCATTGATGCTGACGATCTGGCGGTGATCTCGGCCCAGTTGCAGGACGCGATTGCCCGCGTGCACGATCTTGCCTATCTGCCGAAGACGCGCCGCTTCGCGGGTGTGTTCAACCGCTTCAAATGGGAAGAGGGCGGGCGGCGCAATTTGCGTGTGCGGTCCGGCTTGCATTTCGAGAATGTGTTGGGTGTGAAAGCGTTAAATCTGCGGCAGGACAATCCGTTCGCGGTGGTGTCTCTTCTCGCAATCCGCTTTACCGCCAACGATCCGGCCGATTGCACCGGGCGCGTCGATCTTCTCTTCGCTGGCGGTGGTGAACTGCGCCTTGACGTGGAATGCCTTGATGCAACGCTCACGGATCTGAGCGATGCCTGGGCTGCACGCGGCCGCCCCGCGCACGATACGGATGAGCAGTGATATGGCCCGCCGCCTGAACGCGAACGCACCGGATTTTGAGGTTGCGTTTACCGCCCTGATTTCGGGCAAGCGCGAAACCGAAGAAGATGTCGCCGCCGCGGTAGCGACCATTCTCGCCGATGTGCGGGCTTCGGGTGACGATGCCCTGATTGCGCTGTCGCAGAAATTTGATCGCGTCACGCTGACAGCGCAAACCCTGCGCCTTGATCCGTCGGAAATTGCCGCGGCGGAAAAGGCGTGTTCGCCGGAGATGCTGGAGGCGCTTGACCTCGCGGCCAATCGCATCGCCGCCTATCACGGACGGCAAATTCCGCAGGATTGCTTTTTTACAGACGAAGCCGGAATTCAGCTCGGCTGGCGCTGGACATCACTGGATAGTGTCGGGCTCTACGTTCCGGGTGGCACGGCGAGCTATCCCAGTTCCGTTCTGATGAATGCCATTCCTGCCCGTGTCGCGGGCGTGCGGCGCATCGCAATGGTCACGCCTGCCAGCGGCGGGCAGATCAATCCGCTTGTGCTGGCGGCGGCAAAGCGCGCTGGTGTGAACGAGATTTATCGCATCGGCGGGGCACAGGCGGTCGCAGCACTTGCTTATGGCACGCGAACCGTCGCTCCCGTCGATAAGATCGTGGGCCCCGGAAACGCTTATGTCGCGGCGGCAAAGCGCGCGGTGTTCGGTCTGGTGGGGATCGATTCCATCGCCGGGCCATCGGAAATTCTCATCATCGCCGATGGTATGAATGACCCCGAATGGATTGCGGCGGATCTGTTGAGCCAGGCCGAGCATGACGCATCATCGCAGAGCATCCTGGTGACCGATGATGCGGATTTTGCCGATCGCGTTGTGGCCTCGGTCGGCAGCCAGCTGGAAAAACTTCCCCGCAAGGCGATCGCGGCGGAAAGCTGGCGGGCCCATGGTGCTGTGATTGTCGTGCCCGATCTTAATGCTGCATGCGAACTGGCAAATCGTATTGCGCCCGAACATCTGGAAATCGCAACCAGCGATCCCGCCGGTCTGCTCGATCGCATTCGCCATGCGGGTGCGATCTTTCTGGGCCGCTCCACCCCCGAGGCGATGGGGGATTATATTGCCGGCCCCAATCACGTTCTTCCAACGGCACGCACGGCCCGGTTTTCATCCGGCCTTTCCGTTCTGGATTTCATGAAACGGACGACTCTGCTTTCCTGTGGTACCGAAGCGCTCGATGCGATTGGCCCAAAGGCGGTCACTTTGGCCGATGCGGAGGGTCTTGGTGCGCACGCGCGGTCCATTGCCGTGCGGCTTTCCCGCAAATGAGTGCATCGTCGCCCTTTCGGCTTATTGCCGTCACGCTTGATGAGCGGTCCGTCGTTCGCCGTACACGGGAGATCGAGCAGGAACGCGAAATCGCGATCTACGATTTGCTGGAAGGCAATGATTTTCATCCGGCCGGTTCGGCGGGTGGTCCCTATCATCTCCACCTCGGCGTGGAAGAGAACCGGCTCGTTTTTGATATCCGGCTGGAGGATGAAAGCGAGCATGGCCGTATCATGCTGTCGCTTACGCCGTTTCGCCGCATGATCAAGGACTACTTCCTGGTTTGCGAGAGCTACTTCAAGGCCATCCGCAATGCGCCACCCTCGCAGATCGAAGCGTTGGATATGGGCCGGCGTGGTTTGCACAATGATGGCTCGCAACTCCTGCAGACACGCCTCGCCGGGAAGATCGACGTTGATTTCGATACGGCGCGGCGCCTGTTCACGCTGATCTGCGTGCTGCATCTGAAGGCTTGACACGATGCGTGGGCCGAATGGGGAGGAGCTGCCGGGCGCGGTGCTCTTCGCGTGTACGCTCAATGCGGTCCGGAGCCCGATGGCGGCCGCGATCATGCGCCACCTCTACGGCAAATTCGTCCATATCGATTCCGCGGGCGCCCGGGCAGGCGAACTGGACCCGATGGCGGCCGAAGTCATGGAAGAAATCGGGATCGAAATCGGCAAGCACAAACCCAAGCAATTCGAGGATCTGGAGGATTCATCTTTCGATCTGGTCATTACCCTGTCGCCGGAGGCACAGCACAAGGCCGTTGAATTGACGCGGACCTCTGCTGTGGAGATCGAATATTGGCCAACGGTTGACCCTACGGCGGTTGAGGGCTCGCGAAACCAGCAGCTTGACGCCTACCGGGCGGTGCGGGACCAGTTGATGGCGCGTATCCGGCAACGCTTTTCGGGGACATCGTGATCGCTTGCGGAATTGCCTGCCTCCGCTTGATTTTCGCGGATTTCGGTGCATTCTCGCGGGCCGCTGAAGACCGCCAGAGGAATAATGGCAAAAGAAGAACTATTAGAGTTTGAAGGCACGGTCAGCGAACTGCTGCCCAATGCAACATTCCGCGTAAAACTCCAGAACGGCCACGAGATTATCGCTCATACGGCCGGGAAGATGCGCAAGAACCGTATCCGCGTCCTGACGGGTGACAAGGTCATGGTCGAGATGACGCCTTATGATCTGACCAAGGGACGTATCACCTATCGCTTCAAGTAGACGCGATTCCGGGGTTATGCCCGCTCTCACCCTTGCCAGTGAAAGCCCCCGCCGGCTGGCCCTTCTGGCCCAGGCGGGTATCGTGCCCGACCGTGTCTGCGCGGCCGGCATCGACGAGACGCCGCGCCCGGGTGAGTTGCCGCGGGACTACGCACTCCGGCTGGCCGCTGAGAAAGCAGAATTTGTTATAAATTCCTTCGGTATTTCCGGCGGTCTGGTTCTGGCCGCGGATACGGTTGTCGCCTGCGGGCGGCGAATTCTACCGAAAGCTGTGGACAAAATCGCGGTCGAGGCCTGCCTGAACATGCTCTCCGGCCGCCGTCATATGGTTTTGACGGCCGTCGCTGTTGCCGCGCCGGGCGGTTTTACGCGCCGCCGTGTCGTGGCCACACGGGTCTCTTTCCGGCGGCTTAATGCCGAAGAAATTGCGGTTTATATCGCCAGCGGCGAAGGGGTGGGGAAGGCCGGCGGCTACGCGATTCAGGGCCGTGCCGAGTGCTTTGTGCAGGCGCTCAACGGACCCTATTCCAATGTTGTCGGGCTGCCACTATCGGCAACCGTCACTCTACTTCGCGGGTGCGGATATTCCTTTCCATGCTAAGGTCTCGCTTGCCACCTCAGAATAGTCGTGCATGAACAAGGAAGTCTTGATCAATGTGGGAGCGGGGGAAACACGCGTCGCAATCGTCGAAGATGGCTGTCTGGAGGAAATCCTCCTTGAACGGACCATCGGCCTCGACGACGGCCATGTCCGCAAACGCAATGGTGGCCGCCACGGTCACAGTCTGATCGGCAACGTCATTCTTGGCCGGGTTCAGCGGGTGCTGCCCGGCATGCAGGCCGCCTTTGTGGACATCGGCCTCGATCGCGCCGGGTTTCTCGGCGCACGGGAGGCGCGCTGCCTGGCGGATTTGCCGGGGTTCGATGAGGAACGCGCCCCCAAGATCAGCGATTGCGTGCATGAGGGCGAGGAAGTTCTGGTTCAGGTCGTGAAGGACCCGATCGGTGAAAAGGGCGCGCGCCTTTCTGCCAACATCACCATCCCCGGCCGTCTCGCGGTTCTGGTGCCCAATCAGCCCGGTATTGCGCTCTCCCGCCGTATCGAGGGGGATGAGGAACGTGCCCGCCTGATGAGCCTTGGCGATCAGATGATCACAGAGGCCAATGAAAATCTGATTCCGGGTGCCGGCTATATTCTGCGCACTGCCGCGATTGGTGCGGACCTGCATGATCTGCGCGAGGATGCGGAGCGGTTGGCCGAAACCTGGCGCCCGGTGCTGGCCCGCCGCCAGGCTTCAACGGCGCCGGCGACGCTTTATCATGATCTCGATCCGGTTGAGCGTACGATGCGCGATGAGGTGGACGCACAGACCATCCGTGTCCTGATCGATGATCGCGAGGCGGAACGGGCCGCGCGCGAATATTGCCGCCGCACCATGCCGGATGCCGAATCGAAGATCGAATTCTTTTCGGGGCCGGGGGCGCTGTTCGATCTCTACGATCTTGAGGGCGAGGTCGAATTGCTGTGCGAGCCGCGTGTGCCCCTGAAGTCCGGTGGCTGGATCACTATCGAGGGCACCGAGGCGCTCACCGCCATCGACGTGAATTCCGGCAGCTACACCGCGGCGACCGGCCTTGAAGAAACCAGTGTCGAGGTCAATCTGGAGGCGGCTCACGAGATCGGGCGGCAATTGCGCCTGCGCGGCACCGGCGGATTGATCGTGATCGATTTTATCCACCTGAACGATCCGGAGAACATCCGCAAAGTGCTGGATGTGCTGGCGGCCAGCCTTGCGAAAGACCGCACCCCGACCCAGATCTCGTCCATGTCGGAATTTGGCCTGGTTGAGATCACCAGAAAGCGCGTGCGCGATCCCCTGCTGAAGTTGATGACGGAGGGGTGCCGTACCTGCAGCGGCAGCGGGCGCAAGCGTACGCGGGAAAGTGTGGCGCTGGAGGTTCTTCGCCGGGTTGAGCGGGAGGCCGCCGCCGCCCCCGGCCGGGCCATTCATGTCCGGGCCTCGCCGGAGATTGTCGAATGGCTGGAACAGCGTGAGGACGAGGTGCGCCAATCGCTGGCCCGCCGTGGCGCGACACAGGTCGTTTTTGAGGCGCGGGATGCTTTTGCCCGCGAAGGCTTCGATGTTGGCACGCCGGCCTAGCGGTCCGCTCTGTGTGATCTGCGGCAAGCCGCAAGACCATGCCTTCCGCCCCTTCTGCTCGCGGCGCTGTGCAGATGTCGACCTTTCGCGCTGGCTGAACGGACGGTACGCGATTCCGGCTCGGGACACGGACGAGGGCGATGGGGACGATTCCCGCTCGACGGATTCAGAGGTGGATTAGAAGCAGGGCAGGACGCCGAAGCGGCCGGGCCGGCGCTCCATAACAGTGCTGGACAGTGCCTGCAGCCTCTTCTAAAAGCAGCGCTTTCCGGCGGCACGGTAAGCCCAGGTAGCTCAGTCGGTAGAGCAGCGGACTGAAAATCCGCGTGTCGGTGGTTCGATTCCGCCCCTGGGCACCATTACCCGTTCGCGTTTGTTCGCAAAGGTTCAGGGCTGTTCAGTAAATAACTGAGCCAAAAGGGATTTTATAAAAATTGCGTCCACGTCCGTTCGGCGAAGTCCCTTCCTAGTTGCGACTTTTGTTGGTACTTTTGTTGGAATTTCCAAAGTACCAACAAACCGGATACCAACACATGCCCTTGACGGACACCACCGTCCGCAAAAGCAGACCCGGAAACCGGCCAAGAAAGCTGTCAGATGGCGGCGGCTTGCACTTGTTGCTTACGCCCTCTGGTGGTCGTCTGTGGCGGCTCCAGTATCGGTTTGCCGGCAAACAGAAGATGGTCGCGTTTGGCACCTATCCGGAGGTCTCGCTCGCCGAGGCGCGGGCGAAACGAGACGAGGCAAAGAAGGCGCTGGAAAGTGGTGTCGATCCCGCTGCGAATGCCCGTCTCGAAAAGCTCACCAAACAGCTTTCGCAGGCTTGTACCTTTTCCGTCGTGGCCGACGAATACATCGCAAAGCTGAAGGCGCAAAATCGCGCGCAAGCCACGATGAAAAAGGTCGAATGGCTGCTCGATTTCGCAAAGCCCCTTCTTGGCAATCGTCCCATCGCCGAAATCAAGTCCGCGGAAGTTCTGGTAGTTTTGCGTCAGGTGGAAAAACGCGGGCGGCTGGAGACGGCCCGTCGATTACGCTCGACCATCGGCAGCGTGTTTCGTTATGCAATTGCAACAACCCGCGCCGAACACGATCCCACCGTAGCACTGGCTGGAGCGCTTGCGACCCCGACGATCACCCCCCGTGCCGCAATCTTAGATTCACAAAAGTTCGGCGGCCTCCTGAGAGCCATCGAGACCTTCGACGGCCAGCCCACCACGAAAGCCGCCTTGAAGCTCATGGCGTTACTCTTTCCACGGCCTGGCGAGTTGCGGGCGGCGCAGTGGCAGGAGTTTGATTTGGATCAGGCCATTTGGACGATCCCCGCAGAACGCACCAAAATGCGCCGGCCACATCGGTCGCCACTGCCAAAACAAGCGTTGGATATACTCCGCGATTTAAACCAAATTACTGGTCGATCCGACCTGTTGTTTCCGAGTGTTCTGACCGTGCGCAGATCCATATCGGAAAATACGATGAACGGGGCGCTACGCCGGCTTGGATACGCAAAAGACGAAATGACCGCACACGGTTTTAGAGCCGTTGCCTCCACCATGTTGAACGAAGCTGGGCAGTGGCATGCGGACGCCATCGAGCGCCAACTCGGTCATGTTGAGGGCAACGATATTCGACGTGCTTACGCCCGGGGCGAACATTGGGGCGAGCGCGTTCGAATGCTGTCTTGGTGGGCGGATCACCTCGACATTCTTCGCAGAACAGGCATGGTTGTTGCCTTTCCAGCGCATCGAAAAGCCGAAGGAAATTAGAGTTTTTCAGTGCCCGTATATTGGCCATCATCGATTGCGATTTTCAGAAACTTCAGCAGCGACGGCACCTGCACCAAGCGGCGCCGGCCAACCGGCGTAATCTTGATCACGCCGCCTTTGATGAGTTCGTAGAACTTCGTCCGGCCCATACCCGCAGCCTTGCACGCCTCCTTGATGGTGCAGGTGGGCCGCTGCATGAACGGAATTTCGATCGGTGGCGTCCGGCGTGCGGAAACGCGGACAGAAGCCGCGGTGGTTTGAGCGAAATCGGTCGCCGTGCGGTCAGATGTGTTGTCGCGGATCATTGTGGCCTCGTGAACAAGAGCAGGCCCCCACGAAAAACTTTGCACGGCCACGAACAAAATCAATGGCCTTTTTTTGCTACGTAGCCCTCTTTTCTACGCTGCGGCCTCACAAACCATCATCATACATCATCATCAACAAGAGTTCAGAAGGATCGGCAAGTTGGAAACAGGAGAAACCCTCCCACCCCCGTTTCGCGCATCCCAAGCGTATGCCGGGCCGGAGAGGCACGCGGTCAAGCCCCGAAGCCCGAAGGGGCGCGGAACGCGCGGGCTTGACCGCGTGCCGCGGCCCGGCACTCTCACGGGATGCAGCAAAGAAAACGGGAAACTGGCGCTATGATCGATGATGACCGCGCTATGCAAGCAATCGCGGTCGCGTGAGGACCACGCTCGCGGGAAGCGGTTCAGCGGCGATGTTCTCGCGGTAGGCAGCAGGATCGGCGATCCAGCGATTGATGGCGGACTCGCGCCAGCCGCGGCAATGCTCGCTGATCTCAACCTGACGCGGAAACGTCCCCTCGCGCACCTTGCGATAGATCGTGGACCTGCTGAGTCCCGTGCGATCAAGTACCGTGCGCATGCGAAGGATTTTCTCGGGCTCTGGCATTCCAGCATCCGATCTGACCACGGCAAATAGATTTGCGCGCATCCATGCGGAGTCAACGGCGCCTATTTCAACGCGCATCCGTAACCGTCGAATGCCGGCGTGCCTTCACGCATGGAGACGAACGCGAACGAACGCGCGCGCGGACAGTGGTCGGTGCAAAATTATTTTTGCGATCAGACCTTCACTACCTCAAAGAGCATGGACGAGCGGCAAGATGGCGAAGATGCCGAGCAGGACGCCGGCGAGCAACCCGCCGCCGAATGTCCACAGCAGCCATTGGCGCTGACTGTCGGCCGTGCGGGCCTTGCGCAGCGACGCGGCCATGTCATCGGCCACCTGGGACAATTGGCTGTGAAGGTTCGCAAGAGCGTTCTGACTGGCATGCCGGGCCGGCGTGTTCGCTTTCACGATCGCATCGGCCCAATCCTGTACAGTCGCGTGGAGGATGGGATGTTCCGCAAGCGCCTTGAGGTTTTTTGCGGTCACCGCCGAACTCTGGACGATCTTGCCCAACGTCTCGCTGTAATCGGGAATCTCAATGGCGGCGCGCTCCGCCGCCAGCCCGGCGACCGCGCGCCGCGTCAACGCCACCTCCTGACGCAGTTCCTCGAACGCGAGCGCGGCCGGATCAATGTTCTCCTGCGGTGTTGCCGCTTCTTGCGCGTCCGTCATATCGCTCTCCTTAGAGGCTCAAGCCCAGGTTCCGGCCGCGTCCCAGATATTCCATCAGGCTTCCCCCGATGCTGGGACCGCTCTCCATCGCAATACCAAGCTCACGTCTGCGGCTGTGCAGGATCGACTCCAGTTGCGGATCGCGATGCAGGCTCTTGGCCAAATCGGCCATCGTGCCACGGACATTGCGCTCGCCCCGCCAGTCGCCGTTGCGGTCGAAGCGCAGACGCTGGCGGTCCAGGCTCTGCCAGCGGGTGACAAAACGGTCGGCGCGGAGTTCAGGATTGGTCCGGATCTCCGTTTCCATCTGCATGGCACGGATGGTGGCTCGCGTCTTTCCGATAGCGGCGTCTTCCGCCAATGCCGGATCGCGGGCAAAAACATTGCCAAGATCGGCCGACGCATGGGGACGGATCATATCCAGGGCAACGCCAGCGCGCTCGTGCGCCTGGACCTGATGCGGCAAGATGGGAAGATTGAGTTCCTCCATCTTGGCGATGTCCAAGACACTGCGCGCATAACGGCGGACAGCCTGTTGCAGCGCGGACGCCGGTTCGCTGGCCGCGTCCGCCACCATCGGCTGCCGCGCAACCGGGTTCGCATGGAATCCGGTGAAGATGCTGCGGGTCCGGCGCGGTTCGGGCGCGCGTTCCGGCTTGGGATGATCCGGCGTTCGATCTTCCCGCGTGTAGTCGCTCGCCATGTCCTTGGCGCGGTCGCGCGACAGGACGCGCGCAAGCCGGGCGTCGTCGGCGAAGTCGTCGCGGCCATAGTGAAGCGCCACGGACTCGCGATGGCGCGATAGGGCGACATAGGCCCCATGACGATCCAGGCCCGGCGTCGCCAGCACATGCACACGATCGACGGTAACACCCTGCGCCTTGTGGATGGTGGCGGCGTAGCCTTGATCGAGATGGGCGTAATCTTTCAGATCAAAGCCGACAATCCGGCCGCTATCGAGCCGCACGTCCATGTGTTTGGAATTGACGGTCTCCACGATACCCAGCGAGCCGTTCTTGATGCCCAGCCCGCGGTCGTTCTTGAGGAACATCACGCGGTCGCCCGCCGCAAAGTCCCGCGCGCCGCGCTCGACATGGATTGCAACATCTTCTCCCAGCTCGCCGCGTTCCTTGAGCCGTCCGCGCGCGAGTTCATTAAGCGCCTGCACTTCGTCGTTGGTGTGGGTGAGAATGATGCGGGTTTTGCCGGGTGTCTCGGCGCTATCCCGCTCCCAACCTTTGATCAAGTTGCTGCGCGCCTCATCGCGCGAGTCTGCGACATGGACCATGCCGTGACCGCGATAGGCGTCGAGGGCTTCGTTCGTGCGTCCGGTGGCGAGTTCGCGGGTGGCGGTCTGCTGCCAGCCGTCGCGCTGGCGGCGGATTTCTGTGATCTCGACATGCGGCGCGCGCTCGGTAATGGAGCGGAAGGCGGCGCCCGCTTCGATGGCCTGAA
>MKTV01000031.1:3700-6018 GCA_001898425.1 Rhodospirillales bacterium 69-11 | reverse complement strand
GTGCGTGCCGCGAGGCCAGACCCGGCTTCGAGGTTCTCGGCGGCGATACCGGAAAGAGCGATACCGCTCACGCGGAACCCGGAATCTTCCCAAGCCTCGCGCGCTACACCTAAGAGCGCCGATTTGCCCGCGCCGGCATAGCCGACCACGATGTTAAGATCGTGGGCTTCCGTCACGTGCGCGAAGGCGGTGCGCTGTTCGCGTGACAGGACAAGACCGTCAGACTCGGCGCGCTTCAATGCGTGCGAAACGCTGCTCTCGCGAACGCGATGCCGCGTGCGCTCCACCATCAACTCGGCGGCGCGGTGCAACCGTTCTTCGACGGCGATCATCTCGCGGCTGGTGAAGCGGTCTTCGCCGCGTCCATCACGGCCCAACCGGATCAACTCCGGCGAACTCTGGACGGCTCCCATGACGGCGTTGAACTGCTCCAACTCATCGGAATGGCGATGCGCGAACATCGCCAGATCGCGCTCTGTAAACGTGGCCTGCTGGCGCGTGATGGCGTCGAGCGCAATCGTTGGATCGCGGATGATCCGCTCGCCGTTCTCGCGCGCGATCTCGCGATGTTCATCCAGACGGTCGGCTTCCAATCCGTCCGCGGCCCGTGACCGCGCGGCGCGGCCGATCTTGTGCTGCGGCTCCAGATCGATGCCTTGGGCTTCCAGTGAGCGGTGATCGATCCGCGCATCGATTCCAAGCTCGGCCAGGCGCTCGTTGACATGGACGGCCCAGGCTTCGCGCCAATGCTCCAGCAGATCGACGCGGTTCCAGTCCCGCACCTTGGCGCCGAAGCCCTGTTCGTCCACGCTGCGCATGGTGAGCATGACATGCGCATGCGGCTTGGGCGCACCGTCTGCGCCAATGTCCCAATGGACATTGAGGTCGGCAATCATGCCCCGCGGCACAAACTCCCTTTGCGCGAAGTCCCGCGCCAGCTCGATCCCTTGCGTCTGATCCATTTCGCGCGGAATGGCAAACTCCACTTCGCGGGCCAGTTGCGCGTCTTTCCGCTTCTCGGCCGCTTCAACCGCATTCCATAGCCGCTCGCGTTCCCGAAACTCTTGCCGAACGCCATCCGGCGTCATCACCTCCGAATGAACGACACCGCTTTTGTTCGTGAAGTCGTGATGGCGGTCCAGGCGCTGGTCGTGAAGCCGGGAGGCGGAGCGATAGGCGGCAGAGGCCAGCGCGCTCGATCCGTTGGCGCGGCTGATGATCTTCGCGGAGAAATGATAGATCGCCATGCCGATGGTCATACGCTTCGAAGCGCACGTCGGCACGACGTATAAGCGCGCCCTCCCGAAAAAGATTCTCGTGAGGGATCGCACCATGCCACGCTGTCTCACGCACAATGCAGCAATCGGCGGGCGCAACGCTTATCCTAACAGGACAATCGACAAGGAGACAGACAATGCGCAAACCACGCGACTTCGATGCCGCTCTGAAAACTCTGACCGACAAGACCAAGGCGCTCAAGGAGAACAAGCGGCGTCAGCTTGGCGAGCTGATCGTTGCGACCGGCGCAGACGCGCTCGATACGGAAATGCTGGCTGGTGGATTGCTCGCGATCGCCGAGACAAACGACACCGCCGAGAAGGAGCGCTGGCGCAAACGGGGTGCGGAGTTCTTTCGGGGAACAGCCAAGTCAGCTCCGCGCAAATCTGGTGGCAACACAGCGAGCGCTGCGGCGGGCGGCGGCCCACAGAGATCGCCTGGAAGCACAGCGCGCGAGACATGACACGCGGGAGTGGGTGGTGAAGCGGCGCGAGCGCACCAAACATCTGATCGAACTCGGTGGCCTGGTCACAAAATCCGGGCTGGTGGAACTCGCGAACGACGATCGCGCGGCGCTTTACGGTGGCTTCCTTGAACTGGCCTTTACGCTCCAGTCCGAAACGCGCGAACAGACCCTTACGCTCTGGCGCAGGCGCGGAAGCCCCGCACTCAAGAATGAGAAACCGGATCGGATCGACAGTCAGAAATGAGATTAGGCAAGGCGGCGTGACTTTGTCGTCTTGGGTACATTGGCCTGTCCCCGGTTTCGAAGACACCGAGTTAGGTGTTCTTATGGAACTGGAGGTGGGTCATGGAATGAAGGAAGTTTGCGCGGGAGTTCAAGCTTGAGGCTGTCAGGCTGATCAGGGAGCGGGGCGTTGCGTATGCGCAGGCCTCGCGCGACCCCGGCGTGCACCAGACGGTGCTGCGCAATTGGGTAAAAGCATTTGCTGACGATCCGGTAGAGGCCTTTCCCGGCAACGGGCGGCAGAGTCCGGAACAGGCCGAGATCACACGGCTGAAGCGCGAGGTCACCAAGC
>MKTV01000031.1:818-3679 GCA_001898425.1 Rhodospirillales bacterium 69-11 | reverse complement strand
CGGCGGTATGGTTGTGCGGGGCGCTCGGTGTCTCGCGCGGTGGCTTCTACGCCTGGCTGACGCGGCCGCGCAGCCAACACAGCCGCAGCGACGAAGAGCTGGGAGCCCAGGTCCGCGCGAGCTTCCTGGCCAGCGACCGGACCTATGGGGCCAGGCGGGTGTGGCACGATCTGATCGAAGATGGAGCTGTCTGCGGCCTGCATCGCGTTCAGCGATTGATGCGCAACCACGGGCTTAAAGCGCGTCCGCGACGGCGCCGGCTGCCGACCGATTTGGGTGAGCGGCAGGCCGGCGCCATCGCGCCCAACGTGCTCGACCGCAGCTTTGAAGCGGCCGCTCCGAACCGCAAATGGATTGCCGATTTCACTTACATCTGGACGGCCGAAGGCTGGTTGTACGTTGCGGCGGTGGTCGATCTGTTCTCCCGGCGTGTGGTGGGCTGGTCGATGAGCGCAACCATGACGGCGCAGTTCGTCACCGACGCGTTGGTGATGGCGATCTGGCGCCGGGGCAAGCCGCGCGCCTTGCTGCATCACTCCGACCGCGGCAGCCAGTACACATCCGAGCAGTTCCAGCGGCTGATAACCGATCATGGCGTCACCTGCTCGATGAGCCGCTCGGGCAATGTCTGGGCAACGCGGCGATGGAGAGCTTCTTCTCCTCGCTGAAGACGGAGCGCACCGCAAGAAAGACATATCGCACGAGGGATGAAGCCAAGGCCGACGTGTTCGACTACATCGAACGCTTCTACAATACCAAGCGCAGGCACTCGACAATCGGATATCTGAGCCCAATGGACTTCGAGAGGAAGGCAGGATTAGCTTAAGCGCGTGTCATCCGAACCGGGGACAGCCCACATACCCATTTTTGGAGGAGGTTCAGGAGCTCAGGTCAAGTTGCAGTTGCTGCACTACACTGCGGAACTATTTTGGCGCAATACGGCGCTGCGCTTCAATTTAAAAACCGCTGAACCGCGTGATATTAAGCACTTGCTGCACGAAATTTAGCCGTGACGAGTATCAGATCTTGTCTGACCGACGCAAGCACTTACGCAAAATGCTAATCGTTCCTAGCCTGTGGCTCAGCCCTTGATTGCAGAGAATGATAACCCGCCTTGGCGCGCGCCTCGTCGAGACGTGAGCCGGCCTGCACGGCATCGCGGATTTTCTGCTCCGCTGCCTCGATCTTCTCCGCCGTGTGAAGAATCCCTTCGATAGCGTCAGATGGAATACAAACTACGCCGTCGCCGTCTCCTACGACCCAGTCTCCAGGTGACACGCGCACCCCTGCGACCTGGATCGTAACATTGTATGCGTCCGCAGTTACCCGATCCTTGCCCGTTCGCATGGTATTTGCCCTTGCAAAGACCGGATAATCTAACTGGATACTCCGGCCAACATCGCGGCACACGCCATCGATCACAGTACCGGCAATCCCATTAAGGTGAGCGACGAGCGTCAGAATATCTCCCCAAACGGTAGCATCTAAGCGGCCATTGTTGTCCAAAACTACAACCTGACCCGGTTTCACGTCGTCGATGTAATCGCCAACCGAACCACCAGTTTGCCCTACCGGCACCATCCGGACGGTGAAGGCAGGGCCCGCAAAGCTCATTTCCCGGGTAAATCCCATGATGCCGAGGCATTGGCCATCGATACCCAACCTATCTAGGGCATCGGACAGCGACGTCACTCCGATTGCCTTCAGCCTTGCCGCCACATCTTCCATGACCTTATCCCGTTTTGATGAGCATTTTTTCATATTCCGCATCCATAACTTCGCCAACGGATCTGCCGCGATCAATGGCTCCTGCCATAAATTGTTCGCGCGCAAAGATCTCTTCGGCCGCCAAGATAACATCATCAGCGGCCACCGCATCTATGAAGACAACGCCATTGCCATCCGCGAGAACCAGATCACTAGGCTTCACGACGACATCGCAAATAACGATGGCCTCATTAAAGCTGTGCTCGACGGCGCGTCCGCGCGCCGTAACGGGAACAGGTTGCCGCGCGTAGATAGGAAGTCCGAGTTCGATGCACTCGTCCACGTCGCGGCACGCACCATCGATAACGACAGCGGCAACACCCTTCTTCACAGCGCTGCGGCTCAAGAGACCGCCCCATCCGGCTGTATCCAATCGGCCTCGATGCTCAACAACTATGATATCGCCCTCGTGCGCCGCCAAAATTGCGCCTACGCCTAGATGCTGTTTAGGGGTACCTTTTAATGGCGGGCCAAGCTTGACCGTAACCGCTCTGCCCGCAACGCGCCGCCGCACAGTCAACGGCCCCAATCCCCAAACGGCACCACGCAGGTTGAGTTTGTCCAAAGCATCAGACACTGCACATGTATCTAGCAGAACAAGTCTTTCGAGTATCGTAGCCATTCTTGGAAACACCGCTGATTTGACAGAAAGCTAAGCTGTCCCACAAAAAATCTCGGATCTGCCGGAAGCGAGGCCAGAGATGACTCTTCCGACACTGAGCCTATGTACCACTCGCGAATGCTATCGCATCGCACTGGACAAGCATGTTTTCCGGCAAGTTATCGTTTTGAATGGTGTGGCGCGCAGGCCTCGACGAAGCATCTGGAAACATTTTCACCCACTCCGCATTCACAACGTCCCGTATGGCGGGAGTCCTTACAAAAATCGTCATGCGTACGACGCTTTCGCAAGTCACGCCTGCTGCATCGAGTATACTTCGAAGGTTTTCAAACATCAGCTTCGCTTGCTCAGACGCATCATTCGGAAGCGCGCCCGTCTCCCTATTCAGTCCATAGACACCACCAGTCACAACGAGCGGGCCGACACGCGAGGCTGCGGGGATGGGCTGCTTTCCATGGCTGAACCCAACGAT
>MKTV01000031.1:0-755 GCA_001898425.1 Rhodospirillales bacterium 69-11 | reverse complement strand
ACGCGGCTCCTATCCCTGTTCCGGCCGGCGTGCGATATAGCGGTTGATACTCGCACCAAGTCAGCGGGATGCCTTCGAGCGCACCAGCGGTCAGCACCCAGTTCAAAATCTCAGAAGAACCGGAGTTCAGGGCATCCCTTGGTATAGCTTTCAATGCTGCAACATCGGTGCGCCTGATTGCATCGAGCACACTTCTGTCGAGAGCCTCGTCAACAACAAAGTGGCTCAATCCACCCGAAGCTATAATGGCAACTCTAATGGAAAACGCGCTCCGCTCCAGAGCGGCCCTTAAAGCGCGACCTATTTCATAGCAGCGCGCAGGACTCGGTACGTTGGGCGGATAATATGTGTTTATCAAAAGAGGCAGTATAGGAATGTTACGTCCTCTGAACAATCGCTTCACCACAAATCCGAACGCATGTCCGAATCCCGCGCCGTCTGCACTAACCACATATTGGGACGTCGCAATATCGATGCCACGATCCAAAAGACCCTGAATAACGTCAAGGCCAAGTTCTGGAGATCCGCGCAGTGTATGGGCCCGCTCCATAAGATAAGCCTCCCCAACTTTTCGCTGCCATTGAGGGAGGCCCTCGCGCCCAAACGTGTCAGACGTTTTCACTTCTTCGCCGTAAAAAACTGAAATCGCAGGCTGATTTGCGGCAGAGAACAATTCTCTCTGATCATCCCCCACAATTACAACAACATCAGGCGATACCGCTTCGATCTCGTCGGCCATTCGATCGAGGGCGCGT
>MKTV01000030.1:2584-13167 GCA_001898425.1 Rhodospirillales bacterium 69-11 | reverse complement strand
GAACTCGGCGATGCGCTGCGCCTCAGCGGCGGCGCGGAAGATTTCCTTCTTGTCGTCGCGAAGTTTGCTTACCCAGTGAGCAACGTACGCGGCGCCGTTGGTGAAGTCGCAATCCGGAATGCCCAACTCCGCGCAGATCATGACCTGCGCTATCTCCGCCCGGAGCTCTTCGCGCGCGTAGTTCGCGGAGCCGAAATTGCCACTCAGATCGCGATTGAGCCTCGTTCCGCTCCCAGACCAGTGGGATAGCTCGTGAAGCTGGACGCTCGCCCACGCCGCTGCGGAGCGGAACGCGGACTGCGGCGGCATTTGGATGTGATCGGTCGCCGGTGAGTAGAACGCGCGCTCGCCACCGATTCTGATGTCGGCGCGGCTATTCCGGGCGATGCTCTCCGCGGACTCCGGCGCGCGCCATGGCGCTTCTTCAATACCGGGAGGCGTGTAGGCCGGTACGCCGTCGATCTGGCTCGCATGGAAGAGGGTGAAGGACCGTAGCAGCGGGAACCATTTGCTGCCTTCGTTCGCGTCCTGCGCGTCGTCGTCTCCCCGATCCACTTCAACCCGCTTGTAGAAGAATCCGGTGACGCCGCGGGAGCCTTTCTTGACCTGCCAACCGCGGTCCTGCGCCTGCTTGTAGGTTGCCCATCGCGGATCGGAAGTCATGAAGGCGAGCGGAGACATGCCGAGGGTCAGCACATTGATCCCGCGGTAGCGCGCACCCGTCACCACATTCTGCGGCATCGAGGGGCCGCCGGCTTTCGCGTTGTCCCAGGGCTGCCGCCAGGGTGGCGTTCCTGCCTCCAGGGCAGCGATGATTTGGTCGGTGATTTCGGCGTAGTGGTCACGGGGGTTTCGTTCATGCTTGCGCATCTGGATGTCCTCATTCCGTGAGTGGAACACCCCTCCCAGCCCCGCGTCCTGGCCGGCCGGGGCAAGGGCGCGCGGACGGGTCCCATCGCGCTCGTGCGATGGGTGGCCGGCGCGAGGCCGCAGGCCTTGTCCCTTGCGGCGGCCGCGCCACGGCGCGGTAGCCGGTGTCTTTTCAGCTTCGCTTTTTCATCTCTCGCTGGAGATCGCGCGCGACCTTCTCATCGGAATGTCCGAAGAGATCCGCCACCAGGGAGGCGGTCACGGAGGGGATGACCTGGCCGTCGTCGTCGGGCGCAAGCCATTCGGTGTCATCGTTTTCGACGATCCATGCGAGGGCCCGGCGATAGCTGGGACGAAGCGCGCGGGGGCCGCGTGTCATAGCGGCGCTCCCTGGCGGAGCGAGAGCCCGACGGCGATCTGCCTGACCCAGATCGGCATGGCGGAAAGCATGAAGCTCTCACCGGACCAGGCGAGCAGCAGAGTGGTGCCCATCGTGTCGGCGATCGCCTTTGCGGCTTCGGGCGGCACCGCATTGCCGATGCGCTCGCGCCAGTCGGCGTCGGACAGACCGTCGAGCTCGAGGTGCTCCTCCGGATCGACGAGGCTCTGCAGGGCCGCAAGTTCGAGGGTGGTGAACGGCCGGTGCCAGGTGCCGTCCAGGCTTCGAATGACGGCCACCAGCCGGTCCTGGGCGGCCGGCAGAGGCCTTCCGGGAAGGTTCAGGCCATGCGTCTGCTGGCGGGGATCGGCGACGCTCCAGGCGCCATTGTCGTGCTGACCGGATGCGGAGACGGTGTTCGCGGTCTCGGACCATGGGATCACGCCGTAATGGCCGCTGTTGACGTACGCATCGCCCTTCTCCCGATGGAGGTTTGGCCGGGGATCGGCGACCGCGAAGCTGCCATTGCTGGGGAGGCTCTCGCCGGCGACGGTACCTGTGGTCTGGGTCCAGGCGGCCACCCCGATCGAGCCCGACCGGCGTTCGTCGGTGCGGGGGTCGGCCACGCACATGGCGCCGCTGGCAACGCGATCGGAGCCGGTCACGGTGCGGGCCGGCTCGTCGAAGCGGTGGACGTGGAATTTGCTGGTATGGGCGCCGTCGGGCCAGCCCGTCCGGGGATCCGCGATGGCGATGTCGCGGCTGCTGGTGACGGCGGGCGACGGCGATTGCCACGGAACGACGTGGTAGACGTTGTTGAACTTGGCTGGGCCGCCATGGCGCGGATCGGCGACGGCGTGCGGACCGCCGCCCACGAACATCTTGCCCGTGACGACGGGCGCGGGCTCGGACCAGGGTCTTACGCCGAGCTGCACCGATCGGGCATGACCGTCGATGCTCGGGTCCGCGACGCTGAAGGCGCCGGTTCCGGGTCGGCCGTTGCCGGTAATCGTGCCGGCTGGCGCGTGCCATGGCTGGACGCCAAGGGTTCCGTTCCGCCAGGGATGGTCCGGCATCAGCCGGAACTCGGCGAGAACCCCATCCTCGACGCGGAGACGCTTGAGGGAACGCCAGTCGGACCCTGCCTCAACGAAGGCCAGGCGCACCCAGGTCTGCCACTGCAGGGAGGGAACGCGGTGCATTGGGCCCGCCGCCTCGACATCTCCCGGCAGCGGCAGGCGACCGAGAATGTCACCGACGGCGCGGAGCTGGCGCTTCGGCGGCTCGTACAGGAACGGCGGAACTTTCTGCTCGTGACGCGCGACGAGGAGGAAGCGCTTCCGGGTCTGGGCGAGGCCGCCGAGTTCACCGCAATCATGGGTCGTTTCCGCCACGGCATAGCCGTAGCTCCGAAGCAGGGCGACGATCTGCTCGAGAAGACCACGGCCCCTGCGGGCGATGCGCGGGACGTTCTCGAAGAGGATGAGTTCCGGCGGATCGTCCTGGAAGGCTTCCAGGGTGAGCCACACGCCGCGCAGCGTGAGTCTGTTCAGGGCCTGGTATTTGTCCGTGAGGCTCAGCGCTTCCGCGAGCAGGCCGGAGAAGCCTTTGCACGGTGCCGACAGGAAGACGATATGCGGGCGTTCTCCACCCGCGGCGCGCTGGATGTCCTGTGGCCCTGCGGGACGCCACCCGAACGGGGCCGGTCGGCCGTGGAAGGCGGCGTACTGGTCGGCGTCGAAGAGATCGAGCACCGTGCCGGGAACGCCGGCCAGCCGTTCGAAATCCCGAATGGCGGCAGGCGACACGTCGATGCCGCCGAGGCAGCGGAATACGGCCTGCATGTTGCCGATGCGGGCGCTGCCGCGGTTGAAGCCGCGGGCCCCGCCGCCGAGGCCGCAGAACAAATGAAAGTGGCGGATTTCGCGAAGGTCGATCGAGGCGGAATTGCCTGTCGGCATGGGGCTTCTCCTTGCAGGATGACCCCTTCCCCACCCCGCATCCCGCCGGCCCGGGGCAAGGGCGCGCCCAGACGGGCCCCATCGCGCGAGCGCGATGGGTGTCTCGGCGCGCGGCCGAAGGCCGTCCCCTTGCGGCGGGCCGCGGTGATGCGGTAGCCCTCAGCCTTTCGTTTCTCTCGTGATTTGCTCGATCACGGCGGCCGCGCGTGCTTCGCGCGTCTTGGGTGCGGCAAGCTGTTCGGCTGACATGAGGGTGGTGTCGATCACCACGCCCTTGCGGCCAATCCTTGATTCAGCAAATCGGATGGCTTCCCCCCGATCTTCGAACAGTTTCGTCTTCGGCTTACTTATGCCGGCGGCCACCCGGACACTGACGTGTCCGTCATCCATTCGGTCAACACAGATGTAGCGCATGGCCCGGCATTCCTTTCGTGGTTGCGGGCGGGGGCAGTGCTGGCGGTGAAGGTTCGGCTCCAGCGAACCTTCTCGATCCAGCTGTTGCGGTTCGAGCGCCGCCGGCGGGCGCTGTGCCAGCCACGTCCGCGAACGCTTGCCTCTCGCGTCCACCCTGCGGCTTCGAGGGATGTGCCGGGCTCGTCGGCGCGGGTGTAGGTGATGATCTTGCGCCAGCCGCGGCGCTGCGCCTCACGCGCGCACCATCCGTACAGCATGGAGGCCGCATTCCACCGGAGCGCGGACGGCACGTCGCGGCGGATGCAAAGCCGGTTCACCTCCAGAATACCTCGGCCCATCAGGGCCGGCGCGACAGGGTTCCCGACGACGGCGACGCCGATCAGCGTCGCCCCGTTGATGACGGCATTGTGGAAGCGCCAGGTGACGGGGATGCCGCAATGCGCATGGTGCAGGCCGATGAACCGTCTCACCGAATTGGCGGCGATGGGCTTGAACCTGAGCTGCCAGTCGAGGACGAGGCCGCAGCAACCATCATCGGCAACGCGCCGCAATTGCTGTCCGCAGATCTCTTCGATGCCGATCGACCGGATGAAGTGGCGTGCCCATTCCGGGTCGTCGTTCATGTCCAGAACGATCTGCTCGTGAAGCCCTTCGCAGCAGGTATGCAGCATGAATTCGTGTCCCCAGACCTCGAACATTTCTGCGCGCTCGGGTTGGCCACAGAACAGGCAGGGAAGCGCATCGTGCGCCGGGGCGCGTTCAAGCATCAGGCGGTGCTCCTTCAGGTGTGCGGCCGGCGAAATGCGCCTGTCGCCGCGTGATTCGGGGTTTCGAGAAGGTTCAGGGGCCAGCTTCAGCACTCAGCCATTCCGGCGGCCTGGCACGCTGGAAGCGGATGCGCTGCCAGTACAGGCGGGCGCGGGCGCGGACCGCGCTGCGCGGATAGTGCCAGCCGGTGCGCGTCTGCACGCGCTCCAGTTCGCCGGCATTTGCCCAGTTGATGATGGTGGCAGCCGTCACGCCTGCCTCGAGCGCAGCCTCGCCAAGGCGCAGGTGGTCTTCGTCCAGGGACGCGATTGAGATCGGCTTCCCGGTTGCGTCGCGAAGGCGCCGCATCATCGGTTCGGAAAGGTAGCGCTGGTTGGCGTTCCATCGTCGCTGGAGAAGACGAACGGTGCCATCTTCGATGCGACCCTCGACCCAGGCGATGTCCTTGCCGAGCAGCTGAGCGGCTTCCTCGATCGTCACACCGGGGCGGGAGCGCAGGCGCTTGATGACAGCCTGCACCGTGACCAGCGGGATCGCGCCGGTGCCCCGCCAGTCAACCCCCGCGAGTGCCGCGCGAAACTCCGGGACCGGAACGCTGGCGCGCCGTGCGGCCTCTCCTTCCGTGAAGCCAATCGTTTCGCGCAGCGCGGCGCATTGGTGCCACGGCACGTAGACGATGCCGCGCATGGCGCCGACCGTGCCGGTCTTCCACTTGAGCTTGCCTCGCGCGATGAATCCTTTGATTTCACGCGCTGTGAAGAGATAGCGTTTGCTGGCGGTCGCGACCGAGATCCATGAACGATCGGAATCACCGACAGGACAGCCGCGGCTGATCCAGCGGGTCGCGTTGGTCTTGGCAATGTAGGTCTCCCCGCCTTGCTCAAGCGCATTCAGTGTGCCGTTGGCGATGGCGCGGCACATCCGGCTGCGCGCGCAACCCGCCTTTCGTGCCAGCTCACTGACGGTCAGGCCGGGCATCCAGGGCAGGGTCAGGTGGCGCTTGGCGCCGTGGGCGAGCGGCGGATAGCGCACGCTGTAAGCCTCGAGCGATGCGGGAACACCCTTCCCGCCCCAGATGGTGGCGCAGGTCCTGCAACTCAGCGAGTGCTTCCGCTGCTGCCAGAGCCGGTAGGTCGCGCGGAGATTTTCGGCCAGTGGCTTACCGTGCCAGGGCATCGGCCGGCCGGCATGGCGATCGGCGACCAGTTGCTGGGCAACCTGGGGGGCAAGATACCAGGTGCCGAACTGGGTCGAGTGCCGGCCGGTGCCGTAGGGATTGCAGCGCAGCGCCGTGGGCACGTAGCCCAGGCGTGCATATTCGGAGAGCTTATCGCTCCGTATGGACAAAGCCTGCTTGAGGCTGGCCAGTGGCACGTAGCCGGCGGCCGGGAACACCCGCTGCGCCTTCCAGGCCTCCCAGGCGTCGCGGGGGATGACCCACAGGCCGAGGATGAACGCGAGGTCTCTTCCGACAGCGCGATGGCCATGCTCGACCACGAAGCGCTCCCAGGCATCGTCCCGGGGCGGTTGAGGCGCGGGGCTCATGTCCGCGTCTCCAGCTCGTCCTGGAGGGCGGCCTGGCCCGCCAACACCTGCTGGGCGGAGAGCTCCGCGACAGCGCTGAGCAATTTGACGACATCCTCGTTGAGCGCGGCCAGGCGCTCGGTCGGGATCCGCTCCATCGCCCGGGACCATTCATTGAAGGTGGCCGGCAGGGTCTTGGCGACAGGTTTGGCCTTCGGCGCGACGGTCTTCAGTGCCTCGGCCATTGGCATGCGGATTTTCTCGACGCCATGCCGGCTGAGGCAGAAGAATTGCCCCGGGGTGAGCGCGTTGAGATCCGCGAATTCGACTTTCGATGCCTTGAACTGCGGTGCCAGCGCAGACCATGCAGTAGGGTCTTCCTGCCAGCCGATCAAGGTGAGGTTCTTGTTGGCGAACAGCGTCCTCTGCAGCGTGCCGGTGTAACGCAAGGCGGTGATGAACAGATCGAGCGCGCGCTTCCGGCCGCGCTCCGCGAATTCGTTGATGATATCCGCGGCCTCGCCGATTCCGTTGCTGCGCTTTCGGCTGGCGCTGAAAAGCTGACCCTCGTCGATCACGACGAAGATGGGTTTCCGGTACTGGTCGGCGACGTCGAGGATGGCACGGCCGTAGGGCACGAACTCCCCCGCATCCGTCGCATTGACGACGAGGATTGCCTGGTCGCGTTTGGCAAGTGCGTTTCGCAGCATGTCGGGATCAGCGACCGCATCCCCATAGAGGGATTCAAGCTCGGCCTCGGGGTCGATCAGCACGCTGACCCAGCCCTGCACCGAGAGCTGCTCGGCCATCAGCAGCCCGGCGTTCGTCTTGCCGTTGCCGCGGGGACCGATCGCGACGGCGAGCAGTCCAGTCGTGGCGTATTCATCCAGCGTGATCGGCGTGCCACCGAGCTCGAGGGGCGCACCGAGCATTTCGTCGCGGCGAATGACGTTGCGTTTCATGGGTCAGTCCTCCGCAGGCTGAAGGAGAACGTCCTTCATCCGCATCAATTCTTTCGGGGAGAGGGAGAAGACGACGGCGAAGTCGTTGATGACCTGCTCGTCGATCTGTTCCAGCGTGCCGGCGCGCTTCGCCTGGGCGAGAAGTTTCCGCAGCCCGGCCCAGCCGTGGCTGACGCCGGCTTTGGCGCCAGGGAGCGTTGCGATTTCCGCGTGAAGCTGTTCGACCGTGTAGGGCTGGGCGTCCGGGCCGAGATCGCTGCGCAGCCGATCGTTCAAAATCCCCAGAAGTTGCAGCGGAGGCAGATAGCCGTGGACCTTGCGGATGAGGGATCTCTCCGCCTCGGTGAAGCTGCGCGACGGCTGAGGATTGCGCAGCCGCCGCGCCTCGGGCCTGACCTTGCACGAGCTGCAGGCGGGGATCTTCCGGTCGGCGTCGGGGTCGGAATCGATGCTGCATCCGCAGATGCTGCAGCGCTGTCCGGCGCCAAGGCCCTCCTCGGCGTTTCGGCGACGCAAAGCGGGTGTGGTGGCCTCCGCGCCATTGCCTGGCGGAAGCGCGCGCTGATGTGCGAGCATGAGTTTCTCCTTCCCCGACGCCGCCGCCGGAGACTGTTTGGGTTATGAGGTGTGTGAAGGGCTCTTGCTTCGGTGGCCGGGGAACGGATGGCCCGGCCTGCTGGCGGTCAGCCGATGGCGCCCTCTCCGAGCTTGCGCTGATCAGGCCGCACTCGGCTCGTCGAAGAAGTCCGGGTGCCGGATGGCGAGGTCGGTCGCTGGCGGCGCATCGCAGTCGAACAGAACGTATTCCGCGCCTTGCCTGCGCGCCTTCAGAAGAACACCCGCCAGGTCATCAGGAAGACCTTCGGCAACCCCCTCCGGGGCATAGACCAGCCATCCGTAGCGCGTCTTGCCGCCGGCGATCTGTGCCGCGGCGTCATTGGCCGGATCCCGGAGCACCGCGTCCGAGAGCTGGTCGTCGAGCCATGCCCATGTGGCGGGCGAGAGGTGGCCGCTGGATGCATCCAGGAAGGTTCTGAGGGTCATGGTTGGCCCCCCTTCCCTTCTGACGCGGCAATTCTGATGTCGCCTTCCGCCCGCGCGAGCTGCTCGTAGACGAAGTTGCTGCAGTCGATGTCTGCGATCGTCGCGCTGGCGCCGAGATCGAGGACATGGGCGCCGCCGCCAAAGGCGTCGATCCGGGGCTTTGAGCAGGAATGGCTCCAGGAAAAGCCCCAGAAGCCGCCCAGTTTCAGGTCGGCGGCACAGCGAAGTACGAAGCGGATCACGTGCTCCGGACTGCCATATTCATCGCTATGGATCCATAACGCGCCCGGATCGGACTCGTGGTCGACCTCCATGTCGAAGCCAAGGGTCTCCCCCTCATCCCTGTCCAGTTCGGCGGCGAACTCTCCCCGGATCATCTCGGCGCGCGCGGCGTTCTCCGCAGTGCCGACGTCGAAGATGCACGAGAACTGCGTATAGAAGTCAGCCATGGTCCAACTCCCCGCCATCGAGTCTGGTGCCGGCGCGCGCCATCCACGGTTCTGGACGGATGCAGCGCACCCAATCGGCAAAAGACGGGATGCGCCCCAGGTCCTCGAGGATATGCTGCTCAGCGATCAGGCGGACCGGAATGGCGTGCCCGTCCGAATTGGTGATCGTGGTTCCGAACAGAGCCTCCGCCGTTATATGGACAGACTCTGCCAGAGAGCGCTTTCGGCGTAGCCTCGACGATGAGTGCGACTGGGCTGGAGGTCTGCCATGTCGAACGACTCTATAAGCATTGATGCGCCTGCATTGGGTGGGTTCGACCCGGCTGCATCGCAGTTTTCTGTGTATCTCGATGCGTCGGGATGTTCGCCCAACACCGCGCGCGCATATGCTCAAGATCTTTCGCATCTTCGATCCTTTCTGGTTGAACAAGGTTTGGAATGGCCGAGCCTCACGCCCGCGCTTGCGGTTGATCTGCTGCTTCACCTTCGGAACAAGCGGAGCCATCGTCGCGGTGCTGCCCAGTATCCCTCGCTCGCGACAGTCAACGGCGAGCGGGGCGCACGTCTCAGCACCGCGACGATCAACCGGGTGTTGGCCGCCGTGTCATCATTCTACGAGTGGGGCAGGATCACCGAGCGGTTCGATGGCCCTAACCCGATCACCCGTGTTCACGATCGCGCCGCCGCTCGGGTCTCGGAACGTCATCGGCCGTTCCTGACCGGCGTTGTGCCGCCGCGCCCGATTACGACCGACTGCCTCGACAACTATTCCGATGGCACCGCCCGACTGCGCATCCCGGTCGGTAAGACCGCACGCGAACGTATGATCCCACTCCATGACGAAGCGGCCGACGCTCTGCGCGCGGTGCTGGCAATCCGCGCGGAGGTCGCCGACCGGCACTTGCCCGACGAGCGG
This sequence comes from Rhodospirillales bacterium 69-11, assembly GCA_001898425.1. Classification (GTDB taxonomy): domain Bacteria; phylum Pseudomonadota; class Alphaproteobacteria; order Acetobacterales; family Acetobacteraceae; genus Rhodopila. Next base: position 3,880 of record MKTV01000030.1, on the reverse strand, counting down.
ACCGGCGATCTGGTCCGGTTCGTGTTCGTCTGGCGGGGCAAGCTTATGAGCGATCGGCATCTGTTCGGAACGCCGCTCAGGCGCGCATGCGAAGCAGCGAGTCTTATCGACGCCGTCGGCAAACCGACGATCACCATGCATCGCTTTCGCCATACGCTCGGCACCGAACTTGCCGAGCGCGGCGCGAAGCTGCACACGATCATGAGCATCCTCGGTCATGAGAGTCCACAGATGACGATGGTCTATGCGCGGATCAGCGATGCCGAGGTATTACGCGACTATCGCTCGGTGCTCGAACCGGGCGCCATGATCGCGGGTGCGGGAGCCGAGGCGATCCGCGCCGGCGCCCTCAGCGACAGTGCAATCGATTGGTTGCGCACCAACTTCCTGAAGACCGAGCTCGAACTGGGGCATTGCCTGCGGCTGCCCTCGGAAGGGCCGTGCGAATGTGATCTCTATCTGAGCTGCTCGCGGTTCGTGACGACGCCAACTTATGCTCCGAGGCCGCGAGAGCGCCACCGGCTCGAACTGTCACTTGCAGACGATGCCCGCGAGCGGTCCTGGCCGCGCGAGGTCGAGCGGCACTGCTCGGTCGCCCACCGTATCGAGCAGTTGCTCACAGATCTTGGACAAGGAGTAGATTGAGATGGCGACAGCGCGTGTGGCCCGGTGCTCGCCCCGGTGGGTCCACAGGCACCTCCCCGCCGCCCGCTCCGCTTGCGCGCTGATACGCGCTATGCGGACGGCGGGGCCCCTCCTATGGACTACCGGGACGACCACCTCCATCAGTGCCAAGATCAGACCGCGCTTGCATGTCCACATAACCGCCGCGAAGCATCCCTCTGCGTGGTGGCGCAGAGCGCGATGGCGAAAGTCGGCAATGATCATCTTCGATGCGTCCAGCCAGTCATGGATGGGCTGGTACGCTTCAGGCGTGCCGCCGAACCTTCGTGCCGAGGAGACGGCATGGTGATAAGCGTTTGCCATGGCTTCCTCCTCAAAACTCGTGTTCGTGCAAGTGGGAGTCGACATAGCGCTCGTTGTATTCGAGGGTGATCGTCCGATCGGCGAGCGAGAACCGGAACTGGCCATAGGCGCCCTCGCCGTCCTCCCAACCGGAGTGCGTATCCTCAAGAAAATCGCTGGCTAGGGCCTCGAGAAAGTCGCGGGCGGTCGTGACCTTGTCTTTGACAGCGACCGTGTCGGTCTCGAACACCACGGTCTTGACGGTGATGTCCGCGATTGGGAGCTGGATCTCCGCGTTTTCCGCGCTGAACGCCGTTGCCTCCTGGAACG
>MKTV01000030.1:0-2462 GCA_001898425.1 Rhodospirillales bacterium 69-11 | reverse complement strand
TCAACCCTCGCCTCATACGCTGCGAATTGGTCGTCGATCATCGTATCTTCCTTTCAGGCGGCCGCACGCCGGACATAGGCGAGCCAACCGTCGATCAGTGTTGCGAGGGAAGGGTCAGTCAGTTCGGCGAACCCGCTTTCGTCGAAATCGGAATCGGCGACGTTGAACACCTCGGCGCCAGCGCGCCGGTACGCGGCGGCGATTACCCCGAGGGGTGCGTAAGCGAGTGCATGCCAAGGACGCGGATCGGGATGCCTGTTGACCGCGATCATCGGCCCGCTGACAGCGAGTTTGGCGACGAGCTCGATTGGCGCTTCGCGACTGCCGATCACGGGCAAGCCTGCGGCGATGCAGAGCGATTTGACGTGGTCGCAATCGTATCCGCTCAGCCTCGAAGTCTCGAAGTGGAGCGTGAACCCGCCGCGGCCGATATGGAGGTGACCACCGATGGTCTGCTTCGCCTGCTCGATGTAGGTCGCGTAGCCGAACTCTTCCTTGCTCATCGCCCGATCCTCGCGAAGCTGGCGACAGGAACCGTGGTGCTCGAATCCGAAAGAAACCCCGGAGCGGCAGCAAGGGCGAGGATGACGAATGCGAACAGTATTGCGCCGCTGATGATGCGCAGCGCTTTCACGACTTTGTTCATGTCTGCTTTCCTTTCGGATCTTCTCTGTCGAAGACCCCTCCCGCCGGCCGCGTCGCGGAGGCGGGGCAAGGGCGCAGCCGGCGAAGCCGGGCGCGCGGCGCCGTCCGCGCGACCCTTGCGGCGTCGAACGCGCATGCGGCACGCCCCTGACTGGCTCTAATTCATTCCGTCTTTAGTGACTCGGTTACCGTTGTGCCCGACCCACGCCGCTATAAGAGCGTGCCCCGCACGTCTGGATTGCCTCTCCCTTGCCTCCAACTGGTCAGTTGGCTCTCCACATCCTTCCAATGTGCAAAGCAGGCCCAGATCGTGAGGCCCGGCCTTGTCATGGGCGGGCCGAACCCGAAACTCGGATGCTTGGCGCCGCAGATGGCGCAGCGCCGCGCCTCATGTTCGTCGATTGAGCCGAGAGGCGGTTCGGGCTCAGCTTTTGGTCGACAGTTGCTCGACATGCGACCTCCGATACCGGGCCGGGCGCAAGATCAGGCAGCCGACGCGGCGCGCGACCTCTTCCCTGGGATATTGGGTTCGTCCGCCCAGCCTATGACCCTGTTCGACCCCGGTATGTCTTTCAGGAAGTCCGAGGGTTTCGCTGGTCCGTGCCGGAAGCTGCAGTGCGAGATGGTAACGCGCCGCATGCCGCGCGTGATGCCGACATAGGCCAGTCTTCGTTCCTCGTTGAGGTCGCCATAGGTCGGCGGGAATAACCCGTTCTCCCACGCAACCAGAAACACGTGCACGAATTCGAGTCCCTTCGCGCGGTGCAGCGTCATCAGCTTGACGGTGTTGGCGGCATCCTCGCCTGGGCCGCCGGTCGAAAGTGCGGCGTGGTCGAGAAGCTCGCGCGCGTTATGGAAGGATCCGGCCAGTTGGATCAATTCCTGCACATTGTCGAGGCGGCCTTCCATCGTCTCCGCCTGGCTCTCGCGCAGCATCTTGCGATAGCCTGTCGCATCCAGGACGAGGGAAAGCTGATCGGCGACAGTTGCCGCCGGCTGGCGCGCCACGTTGCGAATTGCGTCAGCGAAGAGCAAACCCCCTGCGCGGGCTTTCGGCGGCAGGGCCGCGGTCTCCAGCGCCTGCAGGAGCGGGACGCGGCGCCAGGCGGCCTCCTGTTCGAGGATGGTCATCGCCTTTGCGCCGAAGCCGCGCGCGGGTGAGTTGATGACACGTCGGAAGCTCTCATCGGCCTGCCGCTCGTCTGGTGCTGCAACCAGCCGGAGGAGTGCGAGCGAGTCTTTGATTTCCGCACGCTGGTAGAAGCCGACGTCGCCTATGATGGTGTATGGCACGCGGCCGCGCATCAGGAATTCTTCGAACAGGCGGCTGAGACTGTTGCTACGATAGAGGACCGCGAATTCCCCCCAGGAAGTCCCTTCGGCGCGCCGGCGCACGATCTCCTTCGTGATCTCGGCCGCCTCTGCTTCGCCGGTGTTGAAGCGAACGATTTCGATCGGCGTGCCGGCCTGCTTGCGCGTGTAGAGGGTCTTTCCGAGACGGCTTTGGTCGCGTTCGATGACGGCATTGGCGACAGCCAGGATGTTGCCTGTGCTCCGGAAATTCTCCTCGAGGCGAACTTGAGTGGCGCCCGGAAAATGCCGCGCAAACCTACGGATGTAGGTAATATCGGCGCCACGCCAGCCAAATATCGACTGGTCGTCGTCTCCGACTGCAAAGATCTCATGATGATGGGAGCAGAGGTATCGCAGCCAGATGAACTGGGCGCGATTCACGTCCTGATATTCGTCGGTCAGGACGCGATCGAAGCGGCCCGCCCAACGATCCCGATAGGCCGCATCGTGCATCATCGCGCGTA
>MKTV01000029.1:137393-140554 GCA_001898425.1 Rhodospirillales bacterium 69-11 | reverse complement strand
ACCCGTGCGGGCGGCGGCGCGACGGATCGCGCCAGCCGCCGCCGTCTGTCCGCAACCGCCAGCCCGCCGCGGTCACCCCGCCGCGGCCGTCATCCCACGGCGGGCATCATCCCACTGCGGGCATCATCCCACTGCGGGCATCATCCCACGGCGGGCATCATCCCACGGCGGGCATCATCCCACGGCGGGCATCATCCCACGGCGGGCATCATCCCACGGCAGGCATCGCCAGCGGGATCGCCGCCTGCGGTGAGACCAGCCAGAAGGTGAAGCTCTCCTCGATGTAGAGCTTCACCGTATCGGCGTCGTGCGAGAGATAGCCGATCGAGAAATCCTGCCCGACGGTGAGCAGGAAATCGTCCCCGCGCAGGGAGACCACGACCGCGCCGTCCAGCGCCGGGGCCCAGACCAGCGGCCCGTCGACCAGGCGGCGCACATGTTCCAGCACGGGATAGCCGCCCTGGGTCGCTTCGGTCAGGGCGGTGTAGCTGCGTTCGCCCAGCGCGATCGCATAGGGGCCGTCCACCCCGTTGTCGCGCAGCCGGTTCAGCGCCACCGCGATCCGGCCCGGATAGGTGTCCGGCGCCCCGTCCAGGGGGATGCTGGCCGCCTGCTGTGCGGTGCAGATGCCCTGGATGCCGGCGTCGGGCAGGCCGTAGAAGATCGCGCGGTCCTCGGCCAGGGCGATGCTGCGCGCGGCGGCGATGACCGGATCGGTATCCGGGTCCTTGGCGCCGCGGTCGATCGCCTCGAGTTCGCTGCGGCGCAGCTCGAACGGGACGCGCAGCTCGACCATCGGCAGGACCTCGCGCTTGCGGGCCTGGACGCCTCCGCCGAACGGCGATGCGAACGGGGCGCTGCGCCCGGTGCCGACGGCTGCGGCCTCCCAGCCCTGGGGGCCGGCGAAATCCACCAGCCGGCGGGCCGCCAGGCTGCGCTTCAGGGTGCGGGTCGCCTCGTCCTCGATTTCCGCCCAGCCGGCGGAGGAGATCGGGGCGAGGTCTCGCAGGAGATGATCCATGCTCAGCGCCCTCCCCGCACGGCGCCGCGCAGGCCGCCGATGCCCAGGCTTCCGTCGCCGCCGGTGGACCGCGCGGTCCCGCCGCCGCGTTCCTGCGGCAGTGGCGGCATCGAGTCGTCGCCCTCGGCCGCCTCGGCCACCTCCGTGATCGGGCCCGAGGTGAACATGAAGCGGCGCATGTGCTTGTCGAATTCCGGATCGTGGCGGCGCAGCCACTCCAGGATCATCGAGGCGTGTTCGGTTTCCTCGTTGCGGTTGTGCGTCAGGATGGCGCGGAGCTGCGCGTTGCTGCTGGCCTTGATCCGCTGGTCGTACCAGTCGATCGCCTCCAGCTCCTCCATCACGGTGGAGATCGCGCGATGGCGATCCAGGATCTCCGGCCCCAGGATCGATGCGTCTTCGTGCAGCACTTCGCCGGCCATCCGCCTGCCCCCTCATCGTTGTCGACGCGGGCACATGTTGCGCCTCTCTCGGCCGATCGCAGGCGGGGGAACGCCATCGTGAAGCCGCTGGCGCCGGATCGGGCGCCGCGCCGGGTCGGGCGCGGCACGCCTCAGGCGCCGGAGGGCGTCAGGACCCGAGTGGCTTCTGGGCGCGCTCGAGCAGGCGGGCGAACAGGCCGGGCGGCTTCGTGGGCTTCGGCGGTTCGGCGGCCTTTTGCCGCGCCTTCGCCTCCTCCTCCAGCCGCCGCTGCTTGGTGTCGAGCCACTTGTCGAGGCTCATGCCGGCCTTGGCCGCACGCTTCGTCTCATAGGCGCGCTGCGCCTCGGTCAGCGCCCTGGCCGATGGCGAGCGGCTGGCCGGACCGGCGGGCTGAGCCGCCTTGCTCCGATCGGTCTTGGTCTTCACGACTTGCGTCCTCACGTTCCCGCGCGTTTTCGCAGCCCGCCGATCCGCGATCAAGCGGGCTGACACTCCGGATGCGCCCCGGCATGGTGGGGCGGCCACAGCAGCAGGAGACGGGACGTGAGCGAAGGGCTGGAGGGCGTCGTCGCGGCGCGGACGGTGCTGAGCCACACCGATTCTGCCGCGGGCATGGTCTGGGTCCGCGGCGTCGCGATCCCCGACCTGGTGCCGCTGGGGTTCGAGGGCACCGTGGCGCTGCTCTGGAACGGGTTCGCCGGCGACGGCCTGACCGGCGGGACGATCCGCGCGCGGTTCGGGGCCGCGCGCACCGCGGCATTCGAGCGGCTGACGCCCTGGTGGTTCGCGGCGGCGGCGGCGCGCCCGCCGCTGGAGGCGCTGCGGCTCGCCCTGGCCGAACAGCCCGATGCGAGCACGCCCGAGGATCTCGTGGCCGCGCTGACCGTCGCGGTCGGCGCGATCCGCCGCGCGGGCGGCGGGACGGCGCCGGTGCCGCCCGACCCGGACTTGGGAACGGCCGCGGACCTGCTGCGGATGACGCATGGCGCGCCGGCCGATCCGGTCGCGATCCAGGCGCTCGACACGTATTTTGCGGTGATGGCCGAGAGCGGCCTGTCCGGGTCGAGCTTCACCGCCCGCATCATCGCGTCCACCCATGCGTCGCTCGCCGCTTCGGTGCTGGGCGCGTGGTGCGCCTTCACCGGTCCGCGTCACGGCGGGGCGCCCGGCCCCACGCTCGACATGCTGGATGCGGCGGCAGCGGTGCCGGACGACGCGCTGGAGGACTGGCTCGTGGCGAAGCTCGCTGCCGGGGAGCGGCTGATGGGGTTCGGCCACCGCGTGTTCCGCGGCAACGATCCGCGGGCGGAGGCGATGCGGACGGCGCTGCAGCGTTTCGGCCCCGCGGCGGCGCGGGTCGCGTTCGCGGCGCGGCTCGAGCAGGCGGTCGGACGCGCGATCGCGCGGGTGAAGCCGGGACGGGCGTTGCCGCCGAACGTGGAGGTGATGGCGGCGCTGCTGCTGGATGCGGTCGGCTTCCCCCGCGCCGCCTTCACCCCGGTCTTCGCGGTGGGCCGCAGCGCCGGCTGGATCGCGCATGCGCTGGAGCAGCGCGCCGGCGGCCGCATGATCCGCCCCACCTCCGAGTATGTCGGCCCGCCGGCGGGATGATGGCTGCTCACCCCGGATGTGCGGAGGTGGGGTGGTGGCCCCCCCAAACCGGACGGGTGGAGGTGGGATGGCGGGCCCCCTCACCCCGGCCCTCTCCCGCGAGGGG
>MKTV01000029.1:119550-137275 GCA_001898425.1 Rhodospirillales bacterium 69-11 | reverse complement strand
CCCAAGTGCCACGCCGCGGAACACCCCCTCCCCCAGCCCCCTCCCGCAGGGGGAGGGGGAGAAGATCTCCCCGTCACCGCGCGAGCAGCGCGCCCGCCAGGTCGGCCGCGACCCACAGCGCGAGCAACGCGGCGTAGCGGCCTGCGGTGAGCGGAAGACGCGTGGCGGCCTCCGCCGCCTGGTTCGCCTCGCCCTCGAGGATCGCCATGACCGGCAGCACGAGGGTGAACGTCGCAAGCACCGCGGTCACCAACCCCAGCACCGCATGCTGCCCGTCCACCACGGTGAGCGGCAGCAGGGCGGCCAGCGCGAACGGCACGCCCGCCACCGGCGCCAGGACGGCGCGGAGCGAGAGCGCGAGCGCGTTCATGCCGCGAGCTCCGTCGGGAGGTCGTCGTGGAACCGGTTGCCGGCCTCCGTCGCCTGCACGACGCCGGTGCGGATGACGAAGTCCGAGAACCGCTCCCCTGCCCGGCGGCCCTGGGCGTAGGATGCGAGCAGCGGCGATAGCGCGGCGACGATCGCGTCATGCCCCAATTGGCGGCGGTACAGCTTGGACAGCCGCGTGCCGTCGAACGCGCCGCCGAGATACAGGTTGTACAGCCCCGGCCCGGTGCCCACGAGGCCGATCTCCGCCAGGTACGGCCGCGCGCAGCCGTTCGGGCAGCCCGTCATGCGGATCATGATGTCGTCCGCGGTCAGGTCGACCCGCGCCACCTCCTGCTCGAGCGCGCCGATCAGCGTCGGCAGGTAGCGCTCGCTCTCGGCCAAAGCGAGGCCGCAGGTCGGCAGCGCCACGCAGGCCATCGCATTGCGCCGCAGGCGGCTCGCCGTCGCATGCGGCGCCAGCAGGGCCTCGATCGCGCTCCGTTCGTCCGGCGGCACGTCGGCGATCACCAGGTTCTGGTTGGGCGTGATGATGAACCGCCCAGCATGCCGTTCCGCCACCTGCCGCAGCGTGTCGAGCAGCGGGCCGGCGACGCGGCCGTTCTCCACGAACAGGACATAGTGGCCGGTGCCGTCGGGGGCGTCCTGCCAGCCGGACGGATCGCCCGTCCGCGCGAACCCCGCCGCGCGTGGCGCACCCAGGACCCAGCCGAGACGCGCGGCGAGTTCACTGCGGAACGCGTCGAGGCCCCTCCGCTCGATCGTGTATTTCAGCCGCGCATGCTTGCGGTCGGCGCGGTCGCCCCAGTCGCGTTGGATCGTCACGACCGCCTCCGCCACGTCCACGGCCTGGTCCGGCGTGCAAAAGCCGATCACGTCGGCGGTGCGCGGGAAGGTATCGGGCTCGCCATGGGTCATGCCCATGCCGCCCCCCACCGCCACGTCGTAGCCGACGATGCGCCCCTGCTCGAGGACCGCGATGAAGCCGATATCGTGCGCAAAGGCGTCGACGTCGTTCTGCGGCGGCACGGCGATCGCGATCTTGAACTTCCGCGGCAGGTAGGTGCGGCCGTAGATCGGCTCGTCCTCCTCCTCCCCGCCCGCCACCCGGGTGCCGTCGATCCAGATATCGTGCCAGGCGCGGGAATGCGGGCGCAGCCGGTCGCTGATCGCATTCGCCAGCGCCACCACCGCCGCATGCGCCTCCGGCAGCTGCGGCACGACGGAGGCGATCACGTTGCGGTTCACGTCGCCGCAGGCGGCCACTGTGTCGAGCAGCGCCGCGTGGATCGCCTGGATCGCTGGACGCAGGTTGCTCTTGATGATGCCGTGGAACTGGATCGTCTGCCGTGTGGTCAGGCGCAGCGTGTCGTTGCCGCGGGTCGCGGCCAGGTCGTGCATCGCAATCCACTGCGCCGCGGTCAGCACGCCCCCCGGCACGCGCAGCCGCGCCATGAAGCTGAACGCCTTCTCCAGCCGCTTCTTCGCCCGTTCGGGCCGCAGGTCGCGATCGTCCTGCTGGTAGATGCCGTGGAACTTTGTCAGTTGCTGGTCGTCTTCGGCGAGCCCGCCGCTCAGCTGGTCGAGCAGCCCCTCGGCGATCGTGCCGCGCAGGAAGTTGCTGCCGGCCTTGATGTGCTCGTTGCGTGAAAGCTGGGTCATCTCAGTACACGTCCCGCTTGTAGCGGCCGGCACGCTGCAGGCTGCGCAGCGTCTCGGCGGCATCCTCCGGCGATTGGCCGGCCTGGTCGGCGATGATGGCGAGCAGCGCGGCATGGACGTCGCGCGCCATGGCCTTCGCGTCGCCGCAGACGTAGAGCGTCGCGCCCTCCTGCAGCCAGGCCCACAGCTCCCGCCGCGCCTCCCACATGCGGTGCTGCACGTAGATCTTCTCCGGCTGGTCGCGGGAGAAGGCGAGGTCGATGCGGGTCAGCAGCCCGGCCGCGCGCCATTCCTGCCAGTCGAGCTGGTAGAGGAAATCGTGCGTGAACCGCCGCGCGCCGAAGAACAGCCAGTTGCGGCCGGTGGCGCCGATCGCCTCCCGCTCCTGCAGGAAGCCGCGGAACGGAGCGACGCCGGTGCCGGGCCCGATCATGATCACCGGCGCCGCCGGATCGGCCGGCAGGCGGAAATGCGGGTTCGGCTTCAGCGTCACCGCGAGCGCGTCGCCGGTTGCGAGCCGGTCGGCCACCTGGCCCGAGGCGACGCCGGTGCGCGCGCGGCCGTGGCTCTCCCACGCGACCTTCGCGACCAGCAGATGCGCCTCGTCCCCCACCGCCTTCCGGCTGGACGCCACCGAGTAGAGCCGCGCGGGCTGCGGCCGCAGCAGGCCGGTGAGCTGGTCGGCGGTCAGCGCATGCGGCGCGGCGGCGAGCAGGTCGACGAACTGCCGGTCGCGCAGGAACCCGGCGAGCAGGTCCTCGTCCGCCGCGATGCGTCCCAGCGTCGCATCGCCGGTGAGCGCCGCGTAGGCCGCGACCTGCGGGCGGGTCAGCAGCGTGACGTCGAGATCATGCGTCAGCGCCGCGTGCAGCGCGTCGTCGCCGGCGATTCCGGCCGAACGCAGCACCTCCTCCACGACGGCCGGATGATTGGCCGGCACGAAGCCGATCGCATCGCCCGGCTCGTAGGCGGGCGCGCCCTCGGCAAAGGACAGCGCGACGTGCCAGGTCTGCACGTCGGAGCGGCTGGAGTTGAGGTTGGTGCGCTCGCTGACCTCGGCCGCGACCGGGACCGGATCGGCTTCCTCCTCCTCGACCGCGGCGGGCCGCGGAAAGGCGATCACCGCCGCGCCGGGATCGGCCGGCTTGTCGTCGAGCAGCCGCAAGGTCTGGTCGATCCAGGTCGCGGCCGGCTTCCTGTAGTCGAGGTCGCATTCCACGACCGGTGCGAGCCGGGTGGCGCCCAGGGCCTCGAGCCGCGCATCGAACTGCCGGCCGGTTTCGCAGAACCGCGCATAGGCGCGATCGCCGAGGGCGAGTACGGCGTAGCGCAGCCCGTCGAGGCGCGGCGCGTCCCCGGCCATCAGCGCGGCATGGAACGCCTCGGCACGTTGCGGCGGATCGCCTTCGCCCCAGGTGCTGGCGATCACCAGCACGGTGCCGAGGCCGGCGAGCTGGGCCGGGGTGGCATCCGCCATGTCCAGCACCTTGGCCTGGAAGCCGAGACGCTGGGCGGTCTTGCGGGCCGTGGCGGCGAGCGCTTCGGCGTTGCCGGATTCGGTCGCGTAGAGGATCGTGAGCTTCGCCTTCTGCGCGGGCGGCGCGACCGCCGTCGCAGGCGCGGCGATCCTGGTTCCGGCAGCCTGGTCGAGGCCCGCGATGTAGCCCGCGAGCCACAGGCGCTGGTCGTGCGATGCGGCGGCGAGCAGGCGGCGGATCTCGCAAAGCTGATCGTCGCCCAGGCGGGGGCCGGCATCGGGGCCGGACGGGGCGCCGGTCTCGAGCCCGAACGGGGCGCCGGCGTCGAGCGGGTTGCGGGTCGCGGCGGTCGTGCTCATGCGGGGTCTCCGACGTCCTGCGCCGCCGGGTCGCGGACGGCCATGGGGGTGGTCTGCTGCAACGGCGCGATCAGGTCGCGCACGGCCAGCACCGGCCCGACGACGATCAGGGTCGCGCCCTTCGCGGGCAGGCTGGCGGCGGCGGCCTCGGCGGTGGCGAGCGTCGCGAGCCGCACGTCCTGGCGGGGCGTGGTGGCATCGGTGACGAAGGCGAGCGCCTCGTCGGGGCGGCGGCCGGCCGCCATCAGCCGGTCTGCGATCGCGCGCACCTGCCGCGTGCCCATGTAGAACACGAGCACGTCTCCGCCGCGCCCGAGTGCCGCGAGGTCCAGGCTGTCGGGCAGCGCGCCGCTGGAGTCGTGGCCGGTCGCGAACACCACGCTGCGGGCGAGCGTGCGGTGGGTCAGCGGGATGCCGGCGCTGGCCATGCCGCCGATCCCGGCGCTGATGCCGGGCACGATGCGGAACGGGATGCCGGCCGCGGCGAGCGCCACCGCTTCCTCTCCGCCACGGCCGAACACCAGCGGGTCGCCGCCCTTGAGGCGCACCACGCGATGCCCGGCGCGGGCGAGGGTCACCAGCCGCTGGTTGATGCGAAGCTGCGGCGTGCGCGTGCCCGCGGCGCGCTTGCCGACCGACTCGCGATGGGCGGTTTCGATCAGCGCGAGGATCTCGGGCGCGACCAGCGCGTCGTGCAGCACGATGTCGGCCGAGGCGAGGGCGTGCAGCGCGTGCAGGGTGAGCAGGCCGGGGTCGCCGGGACCCGCCCCCACCAGCCAGACGGAGCCTGGCGCGAAGTCCGGGGGGACGAGCCGCGCAAGGGCGCCGTTCACATCCACCACCCGGCGCAGGCGAGGAGCAGGTCCTGTTGCAGGTGCTGCCGCGCGTTGCGGCGAAGCTGGCGGCGGAGCCGGAGGAGGATGGTGCGCATCGGACTTCCTGACGAGCGGCGCGGGCGGGCGGACCACCCGGCGCGATGGAGGGCTGGAGAATGATTTTATTTCTCCTGGGCGCAAGAGGGGTTAGAGAAGAAAGAATATCTACGCCTGAGCGCCTATCCGCGGAAAATGCGCTTCCCTGCCCTGATCTCTCCGGGACACGTCCCTTTCCCCTCCGATCAACGGCAGCGCGGATTCCCGGTCCGCTGCGGCCCGCCGGATTGGATCTGCCGCGCCGTTCCGCGTTGCGGCATGATCGCGCCAGGAGGCGTTGCATGCCCGAGAGCCCTGCCCCGGCGACGATCATCGGGGGCGCCGTGTCGCCCTATGTCCGCAAGGTGCTTGCCGTGTGCGCGCTGAAGCGCGTGCCCGTCACGATCGACCCGATCATCCCGTTCTTCGGCAACGAGCGGTTCGAGGCCGTGAGCCCGCTGCGCCGGGTGCCGGTGCTGATCGACGACCGGGTCACGCTCTCGGACAGCGCGGTGATCTGCCAGTACCTGGAGGAGCGCTACCCCGACCCGCCGCTCTGGCCGACGGACGTCGCCGACCGTGCGCGGGCCCGCTGGCTGGAGGCGTTCGCCGCCACGCGCATGAGCGACGTGATCATGTGGCGCGTGTTCAACGAGGCGGTGATCAAGCCGGGCATCTGGGGCCGGCCGCGGGACGTGGAGGAAGTGGAGCGGGCGGTGACCGGGGAACTTCCGCCGGTGCTCGACTATCTGGAGGGCGTCGCACCCGCGGACGGGTTCGCGTTCGGGCCGCTGTCGATCGCGGACCTGTCGGTGGCCGTGCTGTTCCGCAACCTCGCCTGGTCGCGCGTCACCCTGGACCCGGCGCGCTGGCCCCGCACGCGCGGGTGGGTGGAGCGGACGGTGGCGGGCTCGCCGTTGGGTCCCTTGACTGCGCTGGCGGACCGGCTGGTCCGGCTGTCCCCGGCGGCGCAGCGGGAGGCCTATGCCGCGGCGGGTCTCCCGGTCACGACGGACAGCATGGGCGGGAGTACCCCGCGGCGCGGGCCGATGACGGTGTGACGGGGGCTGGCACGCACGTTCTGGACCTTGGGCGCAGGGGCGGGCGTGGGGCCCGCGTCATGGCCGCGCTCGCGCGTCGTGTCATGGCCACGCCCGCGCCTCCGCGTCATGGCAGCGGCCGCGCCTCGTGTCGTGGCAGCGGCCGCGCTTATTATGTCATGGCCGCGCTTGTCGCGGCCATCCACGAGTTTCAGATACCGCATGAAGTCGTGGATGGCCGGCCTGCGCCGGCCATGACACAGGGGTCCGCATCGGCCACGACACAGGGGCCTGCGCCGGCCATGACACAGGGGCCTGCATCGGCCACGACACAGGGGTCCGCATCGGCCGCGGCACCGAGGACCACCGCCCCCCTCACCTCCAACGCTTCCCAAGACGGGGCGAGGCCGCTATCTCCCCCCGCTCTGCATCTCGGCCGGAGACCAGCGATGACCGACACCCCGCCCGACCGCCTCTCGAACGACCCGAAGAGCCCGCATTTCGACGCCGCCCTGCTGGAGCGCGGCGTGGGCGTGCGGCTGAACGGCATCGACCGCACCAATGTCGAGGAATACTGCGTCAGCGAGGGATGGGCGCGGCTCGCCGTCGGCAAGACCGTCGACCGCTTCGGCAAGCCGCTCGCCATGAAGGTGCGCGGGACCGTGGAGCCGTATTTCCGGGACCCCACCCCCGAGGCCTGAGGCCCGTCCCGAGGCGCGCGCCGGCGATCGCGCGCCTCGCGCGACGCCCGAACCCTGAGGCCCGCGCTCGATCTCCGAGCCGGCGGTGATCGGCTGCAGGACGCTCCGTGCAGTCCGGCGGCGATGTCACTTGCTCGGACACTTCACATCGAAGTTCACGAATAGCCCGACGATCACTTCGGCTCTGCATCCGAAGCCACCATGAGACTCGGGCGAGCCGGCCGCGCCGTGCATCGCCCTGCCCTGCCGTGCGGCAAGCCGAGCACGATGCGTGACATCGATTGGGCGAAAAACTTCAGCTCTGGTCTCGAGAATCCGCCAGGACAGGAGGCCGCGGCGGCACCTGTCAGCGCCCCGATCGCGAGCCGCGGTGCCGCCCTGGCCTGGACCGTACAAATCGTATCACTTGTCATCAGCCCGGTTCGCTCCTCGCCGGAACTTAACTTGGTGGCGGATTGACACGTCTGCACAGTCGGGCCCACACCCGATCGCGACGGATGGCCGCCACTCAGCGAGCGACCAATCGCACAAGGACACGAATACGAAGGGGATGCGAATGAGGTCCAAGCTATTGGCGCTCAGCATGTTTGCTGCGTCCGGCATCGCGGCTGTACTGGCGCCGGCTCAGGCAGCGCCTGCGGCACCCAGCCAGATCACCATCGGCGAACTCTATGCCAGCTCGGGACCGTACGCCTCGATCTCCATGCCCGTCTATGACGCCTTCAAGCTGTGGGTGGACGAGACAAATGCCAAGGGCGGCGTCGAGATGGCCGCGTTCGGCGGCAAACGCATCCCGATCAAGCTGATCGCCTATGATGACCAGTCCAGCACCGCGACCGCCGCGACGCTGTACAATCAGCTGATCACGCAGGATCATGTCGATCTGCTGATCGCCGATTCCGGGTCGGTGCTGACCTCGGTGGGCGTGCCGATCGCGCGTGAGCACAAGCAGTTCCTGTTCGACGTCTCCGGCACGGGGGCTGCGTTCTTCAGCGAGGACAACCCCTACATCGCGCTGATGGCCGATCCCGTGTCGACCATCTGGCCGCACTACATCTCGGACTTCCTGAACGACGAGGGCTACAAGGAAGGCATCCGCACCGTCGCCATCCTGTACTCGACGAATGATTTCACCGGCACCCAGGCCGCCGCCCTGAAAGGGTTCTTCGAGCGGGACAAGAAGGTGAAGGTCGTCTACTACCAGGGCGTTCCGACCAACACGTCGAACTACACCGTCCTGATCAACAACATCGCCGCCCAGAACCCCGACGCCGTGCTCGAGCTCGGTTACGTCGGAAACGACATCGCCTTCCTCCGCAACCTCCAGGACAGCGGGAACCAGTTCCGTTTCGTGTTCACGATCTATGGCGGCACGGAGAAGGAAGAGATCGAGAAGAACGTCGGCGTCTCCGCCGTCACGAACACCTTCAGCTACGTTCCGGCGTCGAACTACGAATACAAGCCCGAAGTCGGCATGACGCAGAAGGAATTCCGCGCGGCGTGGGAGAAGAAGTACCCGTCGGGGTCAGGCGTCGCCTTCGGTGCGAACGCCATCTACGGCTACATGACCGGGCTCGTGATCCAGCGGACGCTGGAGACGACCAAGAGCCTCGACCAGATGGACATCCATGACGCGGTCTTCGCCCTGTCGGGCAAGCTGAAGACGCTGGACGGCACGTTCGAACTGCGCAAGGACGGCGCCCAGATCGGCGAAGTCACGCCGCTGGGTCAGTTGCAGCCGGCCGGCAAGAACGACGTGAAACTCGTCGCGGTGTACCCGCCGGATCTGGCGAACGGCAAGGCGGTCCTGGGCAAGTGAACCGGCCTTGACTCGGCAGCGAGTTGATCTCCGTTGCAACGAACGAGGGAGCGGAGCAATTCCGGCGGAACACACGTGAGTGACGTGCCATGCTGATCGGGGCCGTGATCGCCGGCATCTTCTTCGGTCTGTACTTCACGCTGGTCGGGCTGGGTCTGAACCTGGTCTTCGGCGTCATGCGCATCGTCAACCTGGCCCACGGCGACGTCCTGATGCTGGGCGGCGTCGCGGCCTGGGCGCTGTTCACCAGCCTCGGCCTGCACCCGATGGTGTCGGCCATCCTGGTGCTCGTCGTCTTCCTGGTGGCAGGGCTGCCGCTCTACTACGCGGTCGTGCCGAGGCTCCTGCGATCACGCGACTCCGAGATGCTGTCGCTGATCCTGTTCTTCGGCCTGTCGCAGATGATCGAGGCGATGACGACGATCTCCATCGGCGCCACCGAACGCTCCCTGCCGCCGCGGCTGATGGGCATCGGCCCGATCATCATCTTCGGCACGAGGCTGCCCAAGGCGTGGTTCTACTCCGCCGCGGCCTCGGCGATCGCCGTGCTGGCGGTGTATTTCTACCTGTATCGCACCCGTCTCGGCACGCTGACGCGGGCGGTCATGGTGTCCCGCGACGAAGCCCTCGCCACCGGCATCGACGTCAACAAGGTCTCCGCCGTGGCGTTCGGCATCAGCCTCGCGCTGGCCGGCATCGCCGGCGTCTTCGCCCCGTTCATCATGGGCAGCATCACGCCGAACATGGGCGTGGCGATCAACCTCACCGCCTTCGCCGTCATCGTGGTCGGCACGCTTGGCAACCCTCTCGGCACGTTGCTGGGCGGGATCATCTACGGCGTATCCCTGATGCTGATGCAGACCTATCTGAGTTCCTGGGCCAATCTTCTGCCGAACCTGCTGCTGATCGGCGTGCTGCTGATCCGGCCCGAGGGCATCCTCGGCCGAAAGGTCCGCCGTGCGTAGTTCACGAGCGCGCAGGGCGTTACTGGACGCGGCGATCGCCGCGATCGTGGTCGCCGGAATGGCGATCGCGCGCGGCGTCTATTCCAACGAGCTGATGCTGTTCAACTTCATCATGTTCCTGACGCTGTCGCAGGGGCTGAACATCATCTACGGCTTCACCGGCTACCTGCCCTTCGGCTATGTCGGCTTCTTCGGCGCCGGTGCCTACGGCTTCGCCCTCGCCGTCATGCACCTCCATCTGCCCGCGCTCGCCGCCATGGGATGCGCCGGGCTCGCCGCGCTGGTGCTGTCGGTGATCCTCCTACCGCTGCTGCGCCTGTCCGGCGCGTATTTCGCCATCGCCTCCATGGCTGCCGCGCAGGCGTTGTACGAGGTGATCGCCAACCCGGACCTCGAGACCGTCACCAAAGGTCCGTATGGCGTCTCCCTCGCCGGGGTGTTCGCGCCGGCCGCGTCCTACTACCTCGCCCTGGCGATCCTGGCCGCGACGTTGCTGGTCGTGGTCTGGCTGCGCAACTCGCGCTTCGGCATGTCGTTGCAGGCCATCCGCGACGACTCGGTCAGCGCGTCGATGGCCGGCATCTCGGTGGTGCGGGGACGAACGGTGGCCTGGACACTGTCCGCGCTGATCGCGGGACTGGTGGGCGGCGTGTTCGCCTGGCACATCTCGGTCTTCTACCCGGACACCGCCTTCGACCTGTCGGTCTCGATTTTCGCCACCGTCTTCCTCCTCTTCGGCGGCGCGACCACCCTGGTGGGGCCGCTGCTCGGTGTGTTCATCCTGTATGGCGTCTACAACGTGATCGGCATCGCGGTGCCGCAGTATTTCCAGTTCACCTACGGCGCGCTGATCGTGCTGCTGGTGCTGTTCCTGCCCAACGGCCTCGTGTCCCTGCTGACCAGCCGAGGCATCCGTGTCCCTTGAAGCACAGCAAGCGGGCGCGCTTCTGCGGGTCCAGGACCTTGTGAAACGCTTCGGCGGCTTCACCGCGCTGGCCGGCGTCAGCTTTCACCTTCAGCCGGGCGAGGTCCTCGGCCTGGTGGGACCGAACGGATCAGGCAAGACGACGTGCATCAACGTCATCTCCGGCCTGTACGCGCCCGACGGTGGGACGGTGCGGTATGAAGGCCGCTCGATCGGTGGAGAGAAGCCGCACGCGCTCGCGAAAGCCGGCATCAACCGGACGTTCCAGTCACCCAGGCCGTTTCTGTCGCTGACGGTGCGGGAGAACGTCGAACTCGCCGCGCATTACGGCGACCCGCGAGAGGGGTTCGACGTCGATGCCCTGCTGGCCGAGTTGGAACTGGATCAGTATGCCGATCGGCCGGCCGCCGAACTCAACAGCGCGCAGCAGAAGACGTTGGATCTGGCGCGCGCTTTGGCGACGGAGCCGAAGCTGTTGCTGGTCGACGAACTGGCCGCCGGCCTGAACCCGTCCGAACTGAACCGCATGGCGGACCGCCTGCGCGCATTGGCCGATGGGGGCATGGCGCTGCTGGTGGTGGAGCACCTGATGGGCTTCATCGACAAGGTGACCGACCGCGTGGTGATCATGGCGGCCGGCAAGGAGTTCTTCGGCGGAACGCTGGCCGACGCCACGAAGGATCCGGACGTCATTCGGGTGTTCCTGGGTGGAGGCCATCATGGCTGAAACCGTCCTCCGCGCGGAAGGCATCGAGGCAGGCTATGGCCGTGTCCAGGTCCTGTGGGGCGCCGGGGTCACCGTGCGAGCGAAGGAATCGGTGGTGCTCCTCGGCACCAACGGGGCCGGGAAGACCACGCTGCTGAAGGTGATCGTCGGGTTGCTGCCGGCCTGGAAGGGGCATGTGTTCCTGGACCCCGACGAGGTCACCACCTGGCGCACCGATCGTCGCGTCCGCCGCGGCCTGGCTTACATGTCGGAGATCGGCGTGTTCCCCGGCCTGACCATCGAGGAGAACCTGCGCGTCGGCGGCCAGTTCATCGAGAAATCCGCACTCAAGTCGCGGATGGACGAGCTCTACGGCTACTTCCCCGACCTCGCGGAACGCCGCAGCACGCTCGGGGGTGCCCTGTCGGGGGGTCAACGCAAGATGCTGGGGATCGCCAAGGCCCTGGCGTCGTCGCCGAAGCTGCTGGTGATGGACGAACCCTCGGCAGGCCTGTCGCCACTGTTCGTGAGCCAGGTCATCCAGGTCTTGAGCAAGTTCCGCGAACAGGGCCTGGCGATGCTGATCGCGGAACAGAACGTCGCGTTCCTGGATCTCGCCGATCGTGTCTTCACACTGGAAGGCGGGCGCATCCGGTTCGAGGGTTCGGTTGCGGAACTCGAAGCCGACGACAGCCTGCACAAGGCCTATTTCGGCCTGTCGTAGACTTCCGATGTGCAACTCACGTCAGGGCTGCACCACGTTCCCCGTGTCATGGCCGCGCGTGTCGCGGCCATCCACGACGTCATGCAGGACCCGAAGTCATGGATGGCCGGCCTGCGCCGGCCATGACACTAAGCGGGCGTTCCCTCGCGACAAGCGGGCGTTCCCTTGCGACAAGCGGGCGTGCCCTCGCGACAAGCGGGCGTTCCCTTGCGACCGCGAACGGGGCGCTCGCTCGAGGATCAGTGCGCGTCGCCCCAACTGCGGCCGTGATTGGTCTCGACCACCAGCGGCACGCGCAGGGCGGCGGCGGATTCCATCACCTCGCGGGCGAGCGTGGACAGCCGGTCGGCCTCGTCCTCCGGCGCCTCGAACACCAGCTCGTCATGCACCTGCAGCAGCAGGCGGGAGCGCAGGCCGGCAGCGCGCATCGCCTCGGGCAGGCGCACCATGGCGCGCTTGATGATGTCGGCCGCGCCCCCCTGCAGCGGCGCGTTGATCGCCTGGCGTTCGGCGTAGCTGCGACGCGCCGGGTTCTTCTCCGCGATGCCCGGCACCCAGCAGCGGCGACCGAACGGGGTGGTGACGAAGCCGTGTTTGCGGGCCTCGTCGCGCGCGGCGTCCATGTAGGCGCGGATCTCCGGGTAGCGCGTGAAGTAGCGGTCGATGAAGCCGCGCGCCTCGCCCGGCGTGATGCCCAGCTGGCGGGCGAGGCCGAACCCGGAAATCCCGTAGATGATGCCGAAATTGATCGCCTTGGCCCGCCGACGGGTCATCGCGTCCATGCCCTCCATGGGCACGCCGAACACCTCGGACGCGGTGCGGGTGTGGATGTCCTCCCCTTTCGCGAAGCTGTCGCGCAGCGCGGGGATGTCGGCGACATGCGCCAGCAGCCGCAGCTCGATCTGCGAGTAGTCGGCGCTGACCAGCACATGCCCGGGTTCGGCGACGAAGGCGTGGCGGATGCGGCTGCCTTCCTCCGTGCGGATGGGGATGTTCTGCAGGTTCGGATCGGTTGAGGACAGCCGCCCGGTGGAGGCGATCGCCATGGCGAAGCAGGTGTGTACTCGCCCCGTCTCCGGGTTGATCTGGTCGACCAGCGCATCGGCATAGGTCGATTTCAGCTTCTGCAGCTGGCGCCACTCCAGCACCTTGGCCGGCAGCTCCAGCCCCTGGTCGGCGAGCGTCTGCAGCACGGAGGAATCGGTGCCCCAGGCGCCGGTCTTCATCCGCTTGCCGCCGGGCAGGCTCATCTCGTCGAACAGCACCTCCCCCAGCTGCTTGGGGCTGCCGACGTTGAACGGGTGGCCGGCGAGGCGATGGCAGTCCTGCTCCATCACCGCCATGCGCCCTTCGAACTCGGTCGACATGCGGCGCAGGTCGTCGGCATCCACCTTGATCCCCGCCCGCTCCATGTCGAGCAGGATCGGGATCAGCCGGCGCTCGATCTGCTCGTAGAGCGTGAGCGCGCCTGCGAGCCGCAGCCGCGGCCGCAGCGCCTCCCACAGCCGCAGCGCGACGTCGGCGTCCTCGGCGGCATAGGCGGTCGCGCGGTCGAGCGGGACCTGGGTGAAGGGGATGCGGTTGCGCCCCGTGCCGGTCACCTCGTCATAGGCGATCGGCGTGTGGCCCAGATGCAGGCGCGACAGCTCATCGAGCCCGTGGCCGTGCAACCCGGCCTCCTGGGCGTAGGAGATGATCATCGAATCGTCGATCGGCGTGGGCCGCGGGAAGCCGGCGCGCTCCAGCAGCATCATGTCGAACTTGGCGTTCTGGAACACCTTCAGCACGGCGGGGTCGGTCAGCAGCGGGCCGAGTTCGGCGATCGCCTCGGCCAGCGGAAGCTGCGGCTCCAGGATCTCGTGCGCGAGCGGGACGTAGCAGGCGCGGCCGGCGGCGGTGGCGAGCGAGAACCCCACCAGCCGCGCGCGCATGCCGTCGAGCCCGTCGGTTTCGGTGTCGATCGCGACCCGTCCGGCCGCCCGCGCGTCCTGCACCCAGCCGCGCAGCGCCTCGACGGTTGAGACCGTCTCGTATGGGCCGAAGCCCGAGGCGGCGGCCTCGGCGACCGGATCGCCGGCGGGCGCGGGGATCAGGAAGGCGAGCGCTCCATCGGGCGCCTCCTCCCCCGTGACCGGCTGTCCGTCGCCGGCCGGGTGCGGCGCCTGCCGCGGCGCCGTGCGCGCGGCGGGTGCCGCCGGTTCCGGGGCGCTGCCATCGAGGCCCAGGCGGGTCACGATGGAGCGGAAGCCCTGCGCCTTGAGGAACGCCGCGAGGCTGGGCTTCTCCGGCTCGCGGACACCGAGCTCCGCCACGGGCGTGGGCAGCGGGGCGTCGTCGCGCAGCTTCACGAGCTGGCGGGAGATGCGTGCGCGCTCCGCATGCTCGATCAGCATGTCGCGGCGCTTGGAGGCCTTCATGCCGGGCGCGGCGGCCAGCACGGCGTCCAGGTCGCCGTACTCGTTCACGAGCTGCGCGGCACCCTTGGGTCCGATGCCGGGCACGCCCGGCACGTTGTCGGTGGTGTCGCCGATCAGCGCCTGCACCTCGACCATCTTGTCGGGGGTGACGCCGAACTTCTCCATCACCTCGACCGGGCCGATGGGCTTCTGCTTGATCGGGTCGAGCATCTCCACGCCCGGCCGGATGAGCTGCATCAGGTCCTTGTCGGAGGAGACGATGGTGACCTGCCCGCCGCGCTCCACCGTGTCCTTGGCATAGGCGGCGATCAGGTCGTCCGCCTCCCAGTCCTCGAGCTCGATCGCGGGCACGCCGAAGGCGGCGGTCGCCTCCCGCACCAGGGCGAATTGCGGGATCAGCTCGTCCGGTGGCGGCGGACGGTGCGCCTTGTAGTCGTCGTAGAGCCGGTTGCGGAACGTCACCCGCCCGGCGTCGAAGATCACCGCGAGATGGGTGCCGACATGCTCCCGCAGCAGCTTCGCCAGCATGTTGGTGAAGCCGAACACGGCGTTGACCGGTGTCCCGTCGGGGCGGGACATCGGCGGCAATGCGTGGAAGGCGCGGAAGATGAAGCCCGATCCGTCGATCAGGACCAGGTGGAGCGGCGGCGCCTCCGGCGGGGACGCGGGCGCCAGCAGGGCCGGATCAGTGTCCGTGTCCGTCGTCGGCTCCCGGGTTCAGGATGTAGAGGCGCGAGCAGTAGGGGCACATGACCCGCTCGCCCTCGATGTAGAGGAACACGCGGGGGTGGCCGAGCGCGCCGTCGCCGCCGTCGCAGGGGACGGTGCGGTGGTCGACATGGATGGTCTCGGTGGGCGCAGCGAGGCCAGCGGCGTCCGGCATGGGGGCAAAGCCTTCGTGGTCGGTTGAGCGTCCGGATGATACCGATGCCGCGCCGCGTTTCAACCAGCCGTTCCGGCCGGGCACGGGGGGTTGCTCGACCCGCGGCGTCGCGGGGCCGTTGACCTTGGCGCGGCGGCTTCCATCTGCAAGGACCGTTGCCCGAGGGCACCAACGGTCCGAAACCGCCCCAAGGACACCGGAGCCAGGACACCAAGGCCAGGACACCAAGGCCAGGACATCGAAGCCAGGACACCGAAGCCGAGAGCCGAACGCCGAACACTCCTTCCGCCAGGACCCGAATCCGCCCGCGATGCCGCCCGTTCCCGCCCGACGCGCCCTGCTCCTGGCCGCCACCGCCACGGTCCTCGCCGCCTGCACGACCGAACTCGCCCCACCCGGACCGCCGCTCGGTCCCCCCGCCGAGACCGCCGACGCCTTCGTTATGCCGGACGGCACCCGCCTGCCCTTCCGCGCCTGGCTGCCGGGCGGCGATCCCTGGGCCGTCGTCCTGGCGCTGCACGGCATGAACGACAGCCGCGACGCCTGGGAGTATCCCGGCCCGGACTTCGCACTGGCCGGCGTCGCCCTCTACGCGCCCGACCAGCGCGGCTTCGGCGCCAGCCCAAGCCGCGGCTTCTGGGCCGGCCGCGCCGGGATGACCGCCGACGTGCGCGCCATGGTGGCCCTGCTGCGCGCACGCTGGCCCCAGGCGCGGCTCTACCTGATGGGCGAGAGCATGGGCGCCGCGGTGCTGATGTGCCTCGCGACCGAACCCGACCCGCCGCCGGTCGACGGCTACATCCTGATCGCGCCCGCCGTCTGGGGCCGCGCGAAGATGAACGTGTTCCTGCGGTCCTCGCTCTGGCTGATGGCGAACACCCTGCCCGGCCTGCGCCTGACCGGCAGCGGCTTCGTGCGCGTCCGCGCCAGCGACAACCGGGAGGCGATCCGTCGCCTCTCGACCGATCCGCTGACGATCCATGGCACGCGCGTGGACGCGGTGCGCGGGCTCGTGGACCTGATGGACGGCGCCCTCGCCGCGGCGCCGCGCTTCCATGCGCGCGCGCTGTTCCTCTATGGCGGCCATGACGAGCTGATCCCGCCCAAGGCGACGGCCGCCACCTGGCGCGCGCTGCCGCCCGGCCCGGTGCGGGCCTTCTATCCCGAAGGCTACCACCTGCTGCTGCGCGACCTGCACCGCATCACGCCCACCGAGGACATCATCACCTGGATGCGCGCGCCCGAGGCGCCGCTGCCGTCCGGTGCCGACCGCGCCGCCGCCGCCTGGCTCGCCAGGCAGCCGCCCTGACATCGTCACGAGGTTTCATGACCGCTCCTGTCCTGCTGTGGTTCCGCAACGACCTGCGCCTCGCCGATCATTCCGCGCTGCAGGCCGCCCTGGCCGCGGGCGCACCGGTGCTGCCCGTCTACGTGCTGGACGAGGAAGGTCCCTGGGCCCCCGGCGCCGCGTCCCGCTGGTGGCTGCACCACAGCCTCGCCTCGCTGGGCGCCGGGTTGCGGGCCCGCGGGGCGGACCTGCTGCTCCGGCGCGGGCGCGCGGCCGAGGTGATCCCGGCGCTGGCGGCCGAGACGGGCGCGCGGGCCGTGTTCACCGGCGCCCCGGTCGAGCCCGCCGAACGCGCCCACGACCGCGCGGTGGCCGACGCGCTCGGGGCCGAGGGCCGCACGCTGCACCGGGTCCGCACCACCCTGCTCTTCCCGCCCGAGGCGATCCGCAACCGCGGCGGCGGTCCGTTCGGCGTCTACACGCCCTTCGCCAAGGCCTGCCTCGCGCAGCCGGACCCGCCGCCGCCGCTCCCGGCGCCCGCCACCATCCCCGGCGCGCGGGGGCCGACATCCGACCGGCTCGAGTCCTGGGGGTTGCTGCCGCAGCACCCGGACTGGGCGGGCGGGCTGCGGGCCACCTGGACACCCGGCGAGTCCGGCGCCGCGGCGCGGCTCGCCGCCTTCGCCGGCAAGCCGGCAGACCGCTATGGCGCGGACCGCGACCGACCGGACCGCGACGGCACCTCCATGCTCTCGCCGCATCTGCATTTCGGAGAGCTCTCGCCCGGCCAGGTCTGGTACGCCGTGGGCCGCGACCGGACCGCCTACATCCGGGAACTGCTGTGGCGGGAGTTCTGCCAGCACCTGCTGTGGCACCACCCGGACATGCCGGAGATGCCGCTGCGCGCCGCGTTCACGGAGATGCCCTGGCGCGACGACCCGGCCGGGCTGCGGGCCTGGCAGCGCGGGCGCACCGGCGTCCCGCTGGTCGATGCCGGCATGCGCCAGCTCTGGCAGATCGGCTGGGTGCACAACCGCGTACGGATGCTCGTCGGCAGTTTCCTCGTGAAGCACCTGCTGCTGCCCTGGCAGGAGGGCGAGCGGTGGTTCTGGGACACGCTGGTCGACGCCGATCTCGGCAACAATGCCGGCGGCTGGCAGTGGATCGCCGGGTGCGGGGCCGACGCTGCGCCGTATTTCCGCGTGTTCAACCCGGTGCTGCAGGGGCGCAAGTTCGACCCGGACGGCACGTATGTGCGCCGCTGGGTGCCCGAACTCGCGCGGCTGGACGCGAAGGTGATCCACGCGCCGTGGGAGGCATCCGACGACACGCTCGCCGCCGCCGGCGTCACGCTGGGGCGGACCTACCCGCGGCCGATCGTGGACTTGATGGGCGGCCGGGACCGCGCCCTGGCCGCGTTCGCGGCCTTGCCGAAGGCATGACTCCGCGTGTCATGGCCG
>MKTV01000029.1:118119-119494 GCA_001898425.1 Rhodospirillales bacterium 69-11 | reverse complement strand
TTCGGAAGTCGTGGATGGCCGCCCTGCGGCGGCCATGACACAGGGGGCGGGGCGCGACGTCGTGGATGCCGCCCTGCGGCGGCCATGACACAGGGGGGCGACCGCCGGCCATGACACGGGGGGACGGACCATGCGCAGCGGAGCGCGTCGCAATGTGTTGCATGGCGGGGGGCACCGGGGCGTATCATTTGTGACGACAAAATGACCTCGCTCGCGATCCCTCCCGGCGCCGCCCTCCGCGTGGTGGGTGATGTGCACGGCGACGCCGTCGCCTTCCGCTACGCGGCCGCCGCGCAGGATCGCTTCATCGTGCAACTCGGCGACCTGACGGATCACGGGCCGGACAGCCCGGGCGTGCTGCGCCTGATGTTCGAGCTCATCGACCAGGGCCGCGGCCTCTTCCTACTCGGCAACCACGACCTCAAGCTCGCGCGCATCCTCGCCGGACAGGCTCTGCGCGACGATCGTGTCGCCCAGGCCACCGCCGCGCAGCTCGATCCGCCGCTCCGCGCCCGCGTGCTGCAGGAGGTCGCGCGGGCCCCGGCCTGGATCCTGCAAGGCAACGCCCTGTTCGTGCATGGCGGATTCCATACCGACATGCTGGACGGCCCCGCCCCGCCGCACGGGCTCGACCGGCCGCGCGGCGCGCTGGCGCGCGCGCTGTATGGGGAGCCGACCGGCCGCATGCAGCCCGATGGCTTCCCCGAACGCAGCCTCCGCTGGGTGGACCGGATCCCGCACGGCCTGACGGTGTATTGCGGCCATGACCGGCGCAGCAGCGACGGGCGGCCCTATGTCCGCGCCGGGGCGCTCGGCGGGCGCGCCGTGTTCCTCGACACCGGGGCGGGCAAGGGCGGCCACCTGTCCTGGATCGACCTGCCCCCGCTCGCCCTGGAGTCGCGCCGCAGCGCCGCGCCGCCGCCCCGGATCGCGCCGCCGCTGCATCGCTCCGCCGCCGGCTACAGGCGCTCGTAGGTCACCTCCGACCCGTCCGCGACGGTGAACTTCATGCCGGCCCATTGCGCATCCGCGTCGTAGTACAGCGTCAGGTCGAGGTCGCCCGACAGCTGCCAGACCCGCACCGGCAGCGGGGCGCCCGAGGCGGTGCGCCGCATCTCCGTCCCCCGGTCCGTCACGCGCGGATGCACGAGGCCGCCATCCTGGGTGCCGACGAGCGGCACGCGCAGGATCTGCCGGTTCCAGTACGTGGTGGCGAGCGCGTCGGCCGGCGCGACGTAGCGCGGCGTGCCGGTCCCCTCGGCCGCGAGCCCGGCAGGAACGCGCATCGCCTGCATCGCCAGTTCCGTGCCGTTGCGGTCCGTGCGGCTGCGCACCTCGGCCACCTGCCCGCCGTGCCAGACCTCCAGCGCGGTAT
>MKTV01000029.1:113238-118088 GCA_001898425.1 Rhodospirillales bacterium 69-11 | reverse complement strand
CCGCACCACCGCCTCGACGGCGATGCGGACCTCGAGCCCGTCATCGACCTGCTTGAAGTCCAGCGTGTGGGTGCCGATCGGGCTGCCGTGCCGGATCAGGCGGAAGGCAAGCCGGTTGCCCGGCGGCACGAGCGGTCCCTGGGGCGGGCGTCCCATCGCGGACACCAGCCCTCCGGCCAGCACAGCACGGCGTGCGATGCGCTGCAGGAGACCGCTCCATACGACTCGGCTTCCATGACAGTAGCGTGACTTGCAGCCTCCGGCGAGAGGGGCCGGGACAACGGCTGCCCGACGTGGCAAGATCGCCACCGAGCACAGAGCGGGACCCGATCCGAGGCATGCGCCAGCTTCTGCTATTGCGACACGCCAAGTCGTCCTGGGACGATGCGAAGCTGGCCGATCGTGACCGGCCCCTGAACGAGCGGGGCCGCCGCGCCGCGAGCACGATGCGCCGCGCCATGCGGGAACTCGGGCTCGTCCCCGATCTCGTGCTGGTGTCGACCGCGCGCCGCACGCTCGAGACGCTGGAGGCGCTGGAGCCCTGGGACGACCAGCCGCTGATCGAGCCCATGGACTCGCTCTATCTCGCCAACCTCCCCCAGCTGCTGTCCGCCCTGCACGGGGTGGCGGAGACGGTGCGCAGCGTGCTGCTGATCGGCCACAACCCCGGCATGCACGAACTCGCCGTGACCCTGGCCGGCCCGCGCGGGCTGGAGGGCGGGGAGGCCGGGCGCCGCCTCGCGGAGGGGTTCCCGACCGGCGCCCTCGCCGACTTCGCGATCGCCGGGTCCTGGTGGCAGCTCGATGCCGGCGGCGGCCGGCTGCAGCACTTCCTGACGCCGCGGAGCCTCGAGCCGGCGGACTGACCATGCACTTCGAACTCAGCCTGAGCCCGGAGGCGGCAGCCGCCCTGCCCCGCCTGCCGCTGGTCGCGCGTTCCCGTGCCGAGACCGCGCCTGCGCAGACCCTGCCTGTCGCCGGCGGCCGCCACGCCGCCGAACCCGCTCGACCGGGCGAGGGAGAGGACGCCGGAACCCGGGACACGCCGGCCGCCGGCATCGTCCCGGCAGACCTGGGCGCCGCCCGTCCGCGGACCGGCCGCGCGCGCCTGGTCCGCCGCCGCATCGTCTGGCACGACAGCCCCGACCGCCGCCTGGCCGCAGCCGGCCTCGCCCTGGCCGAGGAGCGGGGCGTCTGGCGGCTCGAACGCCTGGTGCCCGCCGCGGAGAGCTGGCCGCCCGGTGCGCCGGCCCCGATCCTCGGCGAGGGGGCGGACCCGGCGCGGCTCGCCTGCGCGGACGGATCCCCGCTTCCCACCCCCCTGGCCCCGATCGCCGCCTTCGAAGGCCAAGTGACCGAACACGTCCTCGCCACCGAGGACGGGCCGGTGGTGGTGCATCGCCTGCGCGGCCTGTTGCGCGCCGTGGCCGCGGAGCGCGCCGTCGCCCGCGTGACGCTCACCGGTCCGGACGATGCGATCCGGCACGCGGCGCGCACGCTGGTCGATGCGCTGGACGCCGAGGTGCCGCGGGCCACCCTGGCCGGGGAGGCGCTCTCGGTCGCCACGGCCCAGCCCCCGCCGCCCCGGCGGTTGGGCGCGCCGGACCTGCCGGGGGAGCTGTCCGTCGCGGCCGCGTTCGGCCATGTGGTCGGGCACCTGACCGACGTGATCCTGCATCACGCGCCGGTCGCCGCGGATCCCCGCAGCCTGCCGGATGCGGTCCATCAGGCGCGGGTCGCGGTCCGCCGCCTGCGCTCCGCCATCGCGGTGTTCCGCCCCGCGATCGGTTGCGATGCGGTCACCGAGGCCGACCGCCACCTGCGCATGCTCGCCCGCGCACTGGGACCGGCGCGGGACTGGGACGTGTTCATGACCGAGACCGCCCCCGCGATCGCGGGGGTGCTGCCGGACGATGAACGGCTGCAGCGCCTGCTGGCCGCGGGCGCGCGGCGGCGCACCGCCTGCCATGCCGCGCTGACCGAACACCTGGAGAGCGCCGCGTTCCGGCGCTGCGCCGTGGACCTGGCCTGGCTCGCGGGGGCGCAGAGCTGGCACGACACCATCCCGGAGGAGCGCCTGGCCGAACGCGACCGCCCGCTGACCGCGTTCGCCGCGATCGTGCTGCAGCGGCGCCTGAAGAAGCTGCGCGGCGCCGGCAAGCTGATCGAGGAACTCGGCGTGCCCGCGCTGCACGGCGTGCGGCTCCGCGCCAAGCGGATGCGCTATGCCGCGGAAATCC
The DNA here is from genome assembly GCA_001898425.1 of Rhodospirillales bacterium 69-11. Classification (GTDB taxonomy): domain Bacteria; phylum Pseudomonadota; class Alphaproteobacteria; order Acetobacterales; family Acetobacteraceae; genus Rhodopila. The sequence continues at coordinate 115,848 of MKTV01000029.1, read as the reverse complement.
TCGCGCCGCTGTTTCCGGCAAAACCCGCGCGGCGCTTCATCGCGCAGCTCGCGGTGCTGCAGGCGCGCCTGGGCGTGCTGAACGACGGGGCGGTGGCGGCCCAGCTCATGGCGGAACTCGGCGGCGCAACCGGCCGTCACGCCTATGCCGCGGGCCTGGTCACCGGCTTCGCGACCGCACGGCAGGCGACGATCCGGCCGCGGATCATCCGCGCGTGGGAGAAATTCCTGCGCCAGGATTCATTCTGGGCTTGACCCGACCGCCCGCGCTCGGCAGTGGGGCAGCGACTCGGACGCAGCACGCAACGAGGTTTGGACGGTGTCGCTCGACCGCAAGCGCCGGATCTTCCGCCCGACCGGGCCTTCATGGCCGTCGATGCCGTCGCGCGCCCTCGTCCTCGCCAGCCTGGTCGGCCTCGGGGCGTTGGGCGTGGGCGGCTGGCTGGTGCTACGCCCGTCGGAGGCGCCGGCCCAGCCGCCGGTCATCGGGCAGCTCACGGTCGATCCGGCCAAGGTCGCGGTGGTGGATGGCGGCACGCTGCGCCTGCCGGAGGCGGTGGTCCGCCTGGACGGGATCGTGCCGGCGGCCCGTGGAGAGACCTGTCACATGGGCGGAGCTGCCGTCGATTGCGGCGTCGCGGCCGCGAATCTGCTGGCTTCACTGATCCGCGACGCGTCCCGTCTGGAATGTCAGGTGCACGGCCATGACGCGGCAGGCCGCATCCTTGCGACGTGCCGCGCGCGGGATGCCGGGCTGAACCGCGCCCTCGTCCAGGCCGGCTGGGCCCGGGCGGCGGACGACCGCCCTGGCCTGCGTGACGCGGAATCCCAGGCGCGGTCGGCGCGCCTGGGGATCTGGGGGCGCTGAGCCCCGCCCGTCCGCGATTCTTTATCGCTTGAGCGCGGGGTCCTCGGCCTTGGCGTGCGCCTTGCCGAGCCGTTCGGCCTCGCGGAGGGAGGGGCCTTCGGGGCCGTCGACGGCGCGGGCGGCGTCCTCGGCCGCGGGCTTCACCTTGCCGCTCTGCGCGAACTTCTTCTGCGCGTCGTCATAGGCTTTGGCGGCCGTGTGGTTGCCCTCTCCTTCGTTCTTCTGTTCGGCCATGCTGTCCTCCTGTCGTTGCGGTGGTGCGTAGGAAACACCGCCCGCCCGGCCGGGTTGCATTCGCAATGGCGCTGCGAAATCACGGCTCGGCGTGAAACAAGCTGTCTCCGGCACCGTTTCTCACGCAACGGAGAAGTCGTGGGACAGTGCGGGGGCACGCCGGGTCAAAGTGTTAACCACCTTTCGGTTAACCAGCCCTATTGCGTTGCACAATCAGGCATTTTCCCGATTTCGCCGTTGCGGGAGGCGCTGGGCGCCGCTACCTGTCCGGCGACGGGGATGTCCCAGACACCGCGGTGGGGGAGCATGGGCATGGCGCAGGCCGAGACCAGGAAACGCGGCAGCAAGACGAAGGAGCCGCCGGTCGACCGGGACCAGCTCCTCGAGGCCTATCGCATGATGCTGCTGATCCGCCGCTTCGAGGAGAAGGCGGGGCAGCTCTACGGCATGGGGCTGATCGGCGGTTTCTGCCATCTCTACATCGGCCAGGAAGCGGTCGTGGTGGGCATGCAGCTCGCGCTGGGCGAGGGCGACCAGGTCATCACCTCCTATCGCGACCACGGGCACATGCTGGCGACCGGCATGGAGGCTCGCGGCGTCATGGCCGAACTGACCGGCCGCTCCGGCGGGTATTCCCGCGGCAAGGGCGGCTCGATGCACATGTTCAGCAAGGAGAAGAACTTCTTCGGCGGGCATGGCATCGTGGGCGCGCAGGTGAGCCTGGGCACCGGCCTCGCCTTCTCCAACTGGTATCGCGGCAACGACCGGGTCAGCCTGACCTATTTCGGTGAGGGCGCGTCGAACCAGGGCCAGGTGTTCGAAAGCTTCAATCTCGCCGCCCTGATGAAGCTGCCGGTGATCTTCATCATCGAGAACAACAAATACGGCATGGGCACCAGCGTGGACCGCGCCTCGGCCAGCCGCGATCTGTCGCAGAACGGCGCGCCCTGGGGCATTCCGGGCGTGCAGGTGGACGGGATGGACGTGCTGGCGGTGAAGGCCGCGGGCGACCAGGCGGTTGCGCATTGCCGCGCGGGCAAGGGTCCGTTCCTGTTGGAGATGAAGACCTACCGCTATCGCGGCCACTCGATGTCCGACCCGGCGCGCTACCGCACGCGGGAGGAGGTGCAGATGATGCGCACCCAGCACGACTGCATCGAGAATGCGCGTCACCGGCTGGAAGGGCTGGGCGTCGAGGAAGCGCGGTTCAAGCAGATCGACGACGAGGTGAAGGCGGTCATCCAGGAGGCGGCGGATTTCGCGCAGTCGAGCCCCGAACCGGATGAAAAGGAACTCTGGACCGACGTGCTGCTGGAGGGCTGAGCGATGGCGACGCAGATCCTGATGCCGGCGCTCTCGCCGACCATGACCGAGGGCAAGCTCGCCCGCTGGCTGAAGAACGTGGGCGACGACGTCCGCGCAGGCGACGTGATCGCCGAGATCGAGACCGACAAGGCGACCATGGAGGTCGAGGCGGTCGACGAGGGCAAGCTCGCGAAGATCCTGGTC
>MKTV01000029.1:111864-113209 GCA_001898425.1 Rhodospirillales bacterium 69-11 | reverse complement strand
CACGCCGATCGCCGTGCTGGGCGCGGACGGAGAAGACGTCTCCGCCGCATCGGCGCCGAAATCCGCCGAACCACCGCCGGCCGCCGCGCCGATGCCCAAGGTCGCGGCCGAGGGATCGGACGTGAAGGCGATCGCGGAAGCGGGCGCCGCGGGCCAGCGCAAGGAGGCGCTGGAGGCCGCGCCCGCGCCCGAGAAGGATTGGGGACCGACGAAGTCGATCACCGTGCGCGAGGCGCTGCGCGATGCGATGGCGCTGGAGCTGCGGCACGACGACCGTGTGTTCCTGATGGGCGAGGAAGTCGCGCAGTACCAGGGCGCCTACAAGATCAGCCAGGGCCTGCTGGACGAGTTCGGGCCGAAGCGCATCATCGACACGCCGATCACCGAACATGGGTTCACCGGCATGGCGGTGGGCGCCGCGCTGAACGGGCTGAAGCCGATCGTCGAGTTCATGACCTTCAACTTCGCCATGCAGGCGATGGACCAGATCATCAACTCCGCGGCGAAGACGCTGTACATGTCGGGCGGGCAGATGGGCTGCCCCATCGTGTTCCGCGGCCCGAACGGCGCCGCCGCCCGCGTCGCCGCGCAGCACAGCCAGTGCTATGCGAGCTGGTACGCGCACGTGCCGGGGCTGAAGGTCCTGGCGCCCTGGTCGTCGGCCGACGCGAAGGGCCTGCTGCGCGCCGCGATCCGCGACCCGAACCCGGTGATCGTGCTGGAGAACGAGATCCTCTACGGCCACAGCTTCGACTGTCCGGTGGACGAGGACTTCATCCTGCCGATCGGCAAGGCGAAGGTGGAGCGGACCGGCCAGCACGTCACGCTCGTCGCCTTCTCCATCATGGTGGGCGTCGCGATGAAGGCGGCGGAGGAACTCGCGCAGCACGGCATCGAGGCGGAGGTGATCAATCTGCGCTCGCTGCGTCCGCTCGACACGGCGACGATCGTCGAGAGCGTGAAGAAGACGAACCGGCTGGTCACCGTGGAGGAAGGCTGGCCCTATGCCGGCATCGGCGCGGAGGTCGCGATGCAGGTGATCGAGCACGCCTTCGACTGGCTGGATGCGCCGCCCGTGCGCGTGCATGGTGAGGACGTGCCGCTGCCCTACGCGGCGAACCTGGAGAAGCTCGCGCTGCCGCAGCCCGATTGGGTGGTGCGTGCGGTGCGGAAGATCGTCTGAGGGGACCGGTCCCATGGCCACGAACATCCTGATGCCCGCGCTGAGCCCGACCATGACCGAGGGCACGCTGGCGCGCTGGCTCAAGCAGGAAGGCGAAACGGTCAAGGCGGGCGACGTGATCGCCGAGATCGAGACCGACAAGGCGACCATGGAGGTCGAGGC
>MKTV01000029.1:103782-111796 GCA_001898425.1 Rhodospirillales bacterium 69-11 | reverse complement strand
CGATCGCCGTGCTGGTCGATCCGGGCGAGAAGGTGCCCGATTCACCCGCCCCTGCCGCCGCGAAGCCCGCCACGCCCGCGGCCGGCCCGCCGGCCGAGGTGGTGGGCGAGACGTCGCAATCCCCTGCCCCCGCGACGCCCGGCCGCACCGAGGCGGCGCCTTCTGCTGGTGCGTCGCCTGGCGGCCCGTCGTCCGGTGGGCAGCCCGCTGCTGGGCAGCCGAACGCATCACGGCCCGCGCAGTCGGGGAACGGTCACGATGCCGGTGGGGAGCGCATCTTCGCCTCCCCGCTCGCGCGGCGGATGGCGGCGCAGGCCGGGATCGACCTGTCCGCGCTGAAGGGCAGCGGCCCGAACGGACGGATCGTGCGCGCCGATATCGAGGCCGCGCAGAAGGGCGGCACGCAGCCGGCCGCACCACAGGCCGCCGCCGCCTCTGCCCCGGCCACCCAGCCCGCGCAGGGCCTGGGCGGCGGTCTCGGCAAGGCGGCCGCCCCGGCGATCACCACGCCGCACAAGCTCATCCCGCACTCGTCGATGCGGAAGGTCATCGCGCGGCGCCTGACCGAGGCGAAGTCGACGGTTCCGCATTTCTACGTCTCAATGGATATCGAGATCGACGCGATGGTCGACCTGCTGGCCAGGCTGAACGCGCGCTCCCCGAAGGAGAAGGACGCACCGGGCTACTACCTGATCACCATCAACGACATGGTCATCAAGGCCGCGGCGGCGACGCTTCGGAAGGTGCCGATGGTGAACGCGGCCTGGACCGACGAGGGGATCGCGCAGTTCGAGGACGTGGACATCAGCGTGGCCGTCGCAATCCCCGATGGGCTGATCACGCCGATCATCCGCAAGGCGGACCAGAAGGGCCTGCAGACGATCAGCCGGGAGATGAAGGACCTGGCGGGCCGCGCCCGCGCCGGCAAGCTGAAGCCCGAGGAGTTCCAGGGCGGCGGCTTCTCCATCTCCAACATGGGGATGTTCGGCGTGACCGACTTCTCCGCGATCATCAACCCGCCCCAGGCAGCGATCCTGGCGGTGGCGGCGGGGCAGAAGCGCCCGGTGGTGAAGGACGACGCGCTGGCGATCGCGACGGTGATGACCTGCACGCTGAGCGTCGACCACCGCGTGGTGGACGGTGCGCTGGGCGCGCAATGGCTGAAGGCGTTCAAGCAGATCGTGGAGGATCCGCTGAGCCTGATGCTGTGACGCAGCGTGCGGCCGAGCGGCGGGCCGGAGTCTGGCGAGAGGGCGGACTGCGGGACGGGGTTGGGCGAAACAGCGGTTCGGGGAACCGGGTCGGGCGGGACGGTGGACGGCGGAACGGGGCCGGGCGAGACCGGACCCGGAGGCACGGCGGCCGACGACACGCCTCCCCCGTGTCATGGCCGGCGAAGGCCGGCCATCCACGACGTCACAGCGGCAACCCACCCGCAAGATCCTCCCACTCCGGATTTATCCGATGAATGAGCCGCACCTTCCATGCCCGCGGCCAGTGCTTGATCGTCGTCTCCCGCTGGATCGCGGTGACGATGTCCGCCTGCTCCTCGACGTATACCAGCCGCGACAATCCATAACGCCGCGTGAAGCTGGACGGCGGGCCCTCGCGATGTTCCGCGACACGACGGCGAATGTCATTCGTGACGCCGACATACAGCGTGCCGTTGCGTCGGTTGCTCATGATGTAGATCCAGGCGGTGCGCATCGCGGGATCACGCAATGGACGGGGTTAAGAAGTCGTGGATGGCCGGCCTGCGCCGGCCATGACACGGAGGGCGGAGCCTCGCCTCACGACGCCCCACACACCCCCGACGCCCCACACACCCCCCTCGCCCACCCTCATCCGGGGAACGCTGCATGACGACGTCCGTGACCCTCCGCGACGCGACCGCGGCCGATGTCCCGCATGTCCGGCGACTCACCAGGGCCCTCGCGGAATACGAGAAGCTCCTGCACGAAGCCGTCGCGACCGAGGACGACTTCCGCACCGCCATGTTCGGCGCACAGCCGCGCGCCTACGCGATCCTCGCCGAACCCGCGGGCCAGCCGCCCGTCGGCATCGCCCTGTGGTACTACACGTTCAGCACCTTCACCGGCCGGCCCGACATCTTCCTCGAGGACCTGTTCGTCCAGCCGGACTTCCGCGGCCAGCGCATCGGCCTCGCCCTGCTCCGCGCCCTCGCTCAGCGCGCCGTCGCCGAGAACTGCCGGCGCGTCGAGTGGCGCGTGCTGAACTGGAACAAACCCTCCATCGATTTCTACGCCAGCCTCGGCGCCACCCAGATGCAGGACTGGCACGTCCGGCAACTCGGCGGCGCGGCGCTGCGCGCGCTCGCGGAAGGAGACCGTCATGGCTGAGCAGAGCTTCGACCTGATCGTCCTGGGCGGTGGTCCCGGCGGCTACGTCGCCGCCATCCGCGCAGCCCAACTCGGCATGAAGACCGCCTTGGTGGAGCGCGAACATCTCGGCGGCATCTGCCTCAACTGGGGCTGCATCCCGACCAAGGCGCTGCTGCGCACGAGCGAGATCAATCACCTGCTGCACGAACTCCCCGCCTTCGGATTCACGCCCGTCGAGGCGAAGTTCGACATCGACAAGGTGGTGAAACGCTCGCGCGCGGTCGCCAAGCAGCTCTCCTCCGGCGTCGGGCATCTGCTGCGCAAGAACAAGGTCACGGTGTTCGACGGCAGCGGAAAGCTCGCCGGCAAACAGACCCTCGCCGTCGAGAAGGACGGCAAGCCGGTCGTCACGCTGAAGGCGCCGCACATCATCCTGGCGACCGGTGCACGCGCGCGCCAGCTGCCCGGGATGGAAGCCGACGGCAAGCTGATCTGGAGCTACAAGGAGGCGATGGTCCCGCCCATCATGCCGAAATCGCTGCTGGTGATCGGCTCCGGCGCGATCGGCATCGAGTTCGCGAGCTTCTACCGCAACATGGGCGCAGAGGTGACCGTCGTCGAAGTGCTGCCGCGCATCCTGCCCGTGGAGGACGAGGAGATCTCGGCCCTCGCGCAGAAGGCGTTCGAGAAGCAGGGCATGAAGATCATGGCCGGCGCCGCGGTGAAGGGCGTGAAGAAGGGCGCCGACAACGTCACCGTCACGATCGAAGCCGGCGGCAAGACGCAGGACGTCACGGTCGATCGCGTCATCTCCGCCGTCGGTATCGTCGGCAACGTGGAGAACCTCGGCCTCGAAGGCACGGGCGTGAAGGTCGAGCGTACCCATGTCGTGATCGACGGGCTCTGCCGCACGGGCGAAGCCGGCATCTATGCGATCGGCGACCTCACCGGCGCGCCCTGGCTCGCGCACAAGGCGAGCCACGAAGGCATCATCTGCGTCGAGGCGATCGCCGGCCTGCATCCGCACCCGATGAACGTGCAGAACATCCCCGGCTGCACCTATTGCCGCCCCCAGATCGCCTCGGTCGGCCTGACCGAGGCCAAGGCGAAGGAAGCCGGCCGCGAGATCCGCGTCGGGCGGTTTCCTTTCATCGGCAACGGCAAGGCGATCGCCATGGGCGAGCCCGACGGCCTCGTGAAGACCATCTTCGACGCCAAGACCGGCGAACTGCTCGGGGCGCACATGATCGGCGCGGAAGTGACCGAGATGATCCAGGGCTACGTCATCGCGCGCACCGGCGAGCTGACCGAGGCCGAACTGATGGAGACGATCTTCCCGCACCCCACCGTGTCGGAGACGATGCACGAGTCGGTGCTGGACGCCTACAAGCGCGTCATCCACTTCTGATCCCGCGCCCGCGCCCGCACCTGACCCCGCGCCGCCGCCGCGACGCATCCGGCGTGCAGCGGCGTCACGGCCCCGGCGGAGGAACCACGCCCCGCCGCGGTTCGGGATATGCGACGCAGCTGCGCACGATCGGCGCGCAATAGGATTGCGGCGCGAGCGGCGCACCGTTCTCCCCGGTGTAGCGCACCTCGGTCACCACGCCGCGCTCGAGCCGCACCACGGCGTGGCAGGACCCGCCGCCCGACAGGCTGAGATCGCCCACGACCGGCAGGCCGACGCTCAGCCCGCGCGCCGAGCTCGAGGTCGAGTACCAGGTCAGGATGTCGGTGTCCTCGAACGTGTCGCGCTGGTCGGGCACACCGAGACACGCCTCCAGGTCCGGCCGGCTCATTCCCATGATCACCTGCTGGCCATGCGTAGCCGTCATCGAGTCCTGCACCGAGCAGGACTGCAGCAACAACAAGGCCAGTCGGAGAAATCGTCCAGATCGTCGCGTCATCGCACTCTCATCGTCGGGATGCGGCGCGGATCGGCGCAGCACCGGCAGGGCGAAACCCTGTCGCGTACCGAACCCCGGCGGAAGAATTTGGTTGCGTCCGAGAGGATCGGATCACGCCCTCTGGAGCGCGCGGCTGTTGGCACGCCGCGTGCACCCACACAGTCTGCACTTGAACCGGCTTGCACTTGAACCGGCCCGTCGCGCGCGGATCGCCGGCGCGCGACCGCTTGCCGCATCCAGAGGACCCGCATGATCTCACGCCGCAGCCTGCTCACGACCGCCGCCGCCGCGTCCGTCGCCACCCTCGCCCGCCCCGCGATCGGCCAATCCGCGCGCGTCCTGCGCTACGTGCCGCAGGCGAACCTCGCGAATCCCGATCCGATCTGGACCACCGCCACGGTCGCGCTGATGCACGGCTACATGGTGTGGGACACGCTGTACGGCATCGATGCCGGGTTGATCGGGCGGCCGCAGATGCTGGAAGGCGCGGACACGTCGAGCGACGGGCTGCTCTGGACCATGAAGCTGCGCGACGGGCTGCTGTGGCACGACGGGGAGAAGGTGCTGTCGCGCGACTGCATCGCCTCCATCCAGCGCTGGGGCAAGCGCGACGGGTTCGGACAGCGGCTGCTGAGCCAGACGGCGGAGATGAAGGTGGTGGACGACCGCACCTTCACCATCCGCCTCACCAAGCCCTTTCCCGTGATGCCCTATGCGCTTGGTGCCAACGGCTGCTTCATCATGCCGGAGCGGATCGCGAAGACCGACGCCTTCACGCAGATCACCGAGTTCGTCGGCAGCGGTCCGTTTCGTTTCCTACGGGACGAATGGGTGTCCGGCGCCTCCGCGGCCTGGGCGAAGAACGAGAAATACGTTCCGCGCCAGGAGGCACCGAGCTACTTCGCGGGTGGGAAGATGGTGCATTTCGATCGGGTGGAGTGGAAGATCATGCCCGATCCCGCGACCGCGGCCGCCGCCCTGCAGCAGGGCGAGGTGGACTGGTGGGAAAACCCGATCGCGGACCTGCTGCCACTGCTGCGCAAGGCGCCCGGATTGAAGGTGGAAGTCCTCGATCCGCTCGGCGCGCTCGGTGTTCTCGCGGTCAATCACACGCAGCCGCCCTTCGACAACCAGAAGCTGTTGCAGGCGATCCTTCCGGCGCTCAACCAGCACGATTATCTCGACGCGGTGCTCGGCGACCAGCAGTCGCTGGGCCGCACGGCGGGATTCTTCATCCCCGGCTCGCCCTTCGCAAGCGACGTCGACATGGACAAGATCACCGGCAAGCGCGACGTCGCGCTCGCGAAGAAGCTCGTCGCCGAAAGCGGCTACAAGGGCGAGCCGATCGTGCTCATGTCGCCCTCCGACCAGCCGCAGCTCACCGCGATGGCGCAGGTCACCGATGCGATGTTCAAGTCCATCGGGCTCAACTCGCAATATACGAGCATGGACTGGGGCACGCTGGTCTCCCGCCGTGCCAAGCACGACCCGTCGAGCGCCGGGGGATGGAACAGCTTCTGCACCACCTGGGGTGGGCTGAACGTGTCCAATCCCGGCGCGCATTTCCCGCTGCGCGGCAACGGCAATGGCGGATGGTTCGGGTGGCCGACCGACCCGGAGATGGAGGCGCTGCGCGACAAGTGGTTCGACGCGCCCGACCTGCCGGCACAGCAGGCGGTATGCCGCGACATGCAGCGCCTCGCCTTCAAGGACCTGCCCTTCTTCCCGACCGGGCAGTGGTTCACGCCCACCGCGCACAGCGACAAGCTCAGTGGCTTCGTGAAGGCGGGCTACATGCTGTTCTGGGGCGTCAAGCGGGGCTGATCGCACGAGCTCTCGGATCAGGCACTCTCCTGAGATGCCGCTGCACGCGCGTCAGGCAGACGCGCCTGTTCCGAGCGGCCTCTGCCCGCTTTCGTGTCATTGCCGTGATTCCTGCATAAATCACGGGTTGCCGGGCTTGCCGGCCACCGCTAGCGTCCTCTCAACCAAGAACCAATGGGAGGGCAAGCAACAGGGACGCCACGCGCATGCACGACATCAGCCGACGCACCCTTCTGTCCGGCGCCGCCCTGGCCGCCCTCGCCCCGGCGCTGCGGCCCGGTGCCGCCATCGCCGCGGACATCACCCCGAAGCGCGGCGGCACGCTCGACACCATCCTCACGCCCGAACCGCCCATCCTGGTGCTCGGCGTCAACAACCAGGCGCCGACGCAGCTTGCCGGGGGCAAGATCTTCCAGGGCCTGTTCGAGTACTCGTTCAAGCTCGAGCCGATGCCGCAACTCGCGAAATCCTGGAGCGTGTCGGACGACCGCACGACCTACACGTTCAAGCTGCAGGAGAACGTGACCTTCCACGACGGGCATCCGCTCACCGCGGACGACGTCGTGTTCTCGATCATGAAGTTCCATATGGAACTGTCCCCGCGCGCGCGTCCGATCTTCAGCAAGATCAAGGAGGCGACGGCCCCCGATCCGCACACCGTCGTCCTGACGCTCGACAGCCCGTTCGAGCCGTTCCTTCTGATGTTCGACGTCACCGCCTGCGCGATCGTGCCGAAGCACATCTACGAGGGCACGGATTTCCGCAACAATCCGCACAACCAGAAGCCGATCGGCTCCGGCCCGTTCCAGTTCGTGGAATGGCAGCGCGGCAACTTCCTGCGCCTGAAGCGCTATGACGGCTACTGGGTGAAGGACCAGCCGTACCTGGACGAGATCATCTACCACATCATCCCGGACAGCCAAAGCCGCGCGCTCGCGCTGCAGACCGGCCAGGTGCAGATGACCCAGGCCAACGACATCGAGCCGTTCGACATCCCGCGTTTCCGCGCCATGCCGAATCTCGAGGTGGAGCTGAAAGGGTGGGAATACGCGTCCCAGCTGTCCTGGATCGAGATCAACCACCGCGTGAAGCCGCTCGACGACGCGCGGGTGCGGCAGGCGATCAGCCACGCGCTCGACCGCAACTTCATCCTGAACAAGCTGTGGTTCGGCATCGGCAAGGTCGCCACCGGCCCGATCGTCTCCACCACGCGCTACTACGACGCATCCGTCGCCAAGCTGCAGCCCTACAATCTGGAGAAGGCGAAGGCGCTGCTGGATGAGGCCGGCCTGAAGCCCAACGCCAGCGGCGTGCGCTTCACGATCAAGCACCTCGCGCTGCCGTATGGTGAGGTGTGGATGCGGCTTGCCGAGTATTTCCGCACCTCGCTGCGCAAGATCGGCATCGAGGTGGTGCTGGAGACGACCGATGCCGGCGCCTGGGCCAAGCGCATCGGCGACTGGGACTACGAGACCAGCACGAATTTCGTCTCCCAGTTCGGCGATCCGACGCTGGGGGTGGAGCGCACCTACGTCTCGACGAACATCAAGAAGGTGACGTTCACCAACACCGGCGGCTACGCCAATCCGAAGATCGACGCGCTGTTCAAGACCGCGCGGGATTCGGGCGACAGCGCGGTGCGCGCCAAGGCCTTCACCGAGATCCAGCAGATCCTGTGCGAGGAGATTCCGCAGATCTGGCTGATGGAGATGCAGTGGCCGACGACGCACGAGAAGAAGCTGCACAACGTCATCCGCACCGCGATGGGCCCGAATGCCGGGTTCGGGCAGGTGTTCTTCGGGTGAGGACGGCGGTGCGGCGCCCCCCGTGTCATGGCCGGCGTAGGCCGGCCATCCACGACTTCGACACACGCACGAGGGAAAGTCATGGATGGCCGGCCTTCGCCGGCCATGACACCGGGAGCGCGGCCTGCGCCGGCCA
>MKTV01000029.1:52162-103631 GCA_001898425.1 Rhodospirillales bacterium 69-11 | reverse complement strand
ACGCCGCCCCCGGCGATCCGGCCAGCGTCATCGCCGGCCAGTCGGGCGCCGCCGACCCGCAGATGCTCGCCCAACTCCGCGCACAATTCGGCCTCGACAAGCCGCTCACCACCCAGCTCGCGATCTATGTCGGCCACGTCCTGCAAGGCGATCTCGGCACGTCCTTCCGCCAGGGCCGGCCGGTCCTCGGCCTGATCCTCGAGCGCCTGCCCGCGACCCTCCTGCTCACCGGCACCGCGTTCGTGTTTGCCATCGCCGCCGGCATCACCCTGGGCGCGCTCGCCGCACAGCGCGTCGGCCGGGTCGCCGACAGCCTGATCACCATCCTCGCACTCGGCTTCTATGCGACACCGCTGTTCTGGGTCGGGCTCATGCTCGTGCTCGTCTTCAGCGTGTGGCTGAACTGGCTGCCCTCCTTCGGCATGCAGACCGTCGGGGCCGACCTGCACGGCTGGGCCGCCGTCGTCGACATCGCGCAATACCTGGTCCTGCCCGCGCTCACCCTCGGCCTGTTCTACATGGCGGTCTACGCACGCCTCACCCGCGCCTCCATGCTCGAGGTCGCGTCACAGGATTTCGTCCGCACCGCCCGCGCCAAGGGCGTGCCGGAGGGCCGCATCCTGCGCCGCCACATCCTGCGCAACGCGCTGCTGCCGGTGATCACCTTCGCCGGCATCCAGGCCGGCCAGTTGATCGGCGGATCCATCCTGGTGGAGACGGTGTTCGCCTGGCCAGGCATCGGCCGCCTCGCCTTCGACGCGCTGCTCGCCCGCGACTACCAGGTGCTGCTGGGCGTGTTCCTCGTCACCTCCATCCTGGTCGTGCTGTTCAACCTGCTCACGGACCTGCTCTACGCCGTGATCGATCCGCGCGTGCAGGCGGCATGAAGCCCTTCCTCCGCGCCTATGCGCGCAACAAGGGCGCCGTCCTCGGTCTCATGATCCTCGCCCTCGTCGCCCTCACCGCCGCGCTCGCCAACGTCGTCTTCCCGTTCTCGCCCTGGGACATGCAAGGCGCGCCCTTCCAGCCCCCGTTCGACCCGGACGCATGGCTCGGCACCGACAGCCTGGGCCGCGACGTCGCCGCCGGCATCGCCTACGGCGCCCGCGTCTCGCTGCTGATCGGCGCCGTCTCCACCGCCGTCTCCCTGCTGATCGGCGTCTCCTTGGGCGCCATCGCCGGCTACGCGGGCGGCCTGCTGGACGATGCCGTCATGCGCTTCACGGAGTTCTTCCAGACCATCCCCAGCTTCATCCTGGCGATCGTGCTGGTGGCGATCTTCTCGCCCAACCTGGGCTCGATCGTCGCCGCGATCGCGATCGTGTCCTGGCCGCCGGTCACCCGCGTGATCCGCGCCGAGTTCCTCTCGCTGCGCGGCCGCGAGTTCGTGCAGGCCGCCGAGGTGCTGGGCCGCTCCCGCACGGCGATCGTGTTCCGGGAGATCCTGCCCAACGCGCTCTCGCCGCTGATCGTGCTGGCGAGCCTGATGGTCGCCAACGCCATCCTGCTCGAGAGCGGCCTCTCCTTCCTCGGGCTCGGCGATCCCAACCTGATGTCGTGGGGCTTCATGATCGGCGCCGGCCGCAGCGTGATCCGCCTCGCCTGGTGGATGAGCGTCTTCCCGGGCGTCGCGATCTTCCTGACCGTGCTCGCCCTCAACCTGGTGGGCGAAGGCCTCGGCGATGCCCTCAACCCTCGTTTGGCGCGCCGCCGATGAGCCTGCTCGCGATCGACGACCTCACCATCGCCCTGCCACAAGGCGCCGACCGCCCGCACGCGGTGGACGGCGTCAGCCTCACCCTCGATCCCGGCGAGGTGCTGTGCATCGTGGGCGAGAGCGGTTCCGGCAAGTCCGTCTCCGCCGGCGCCGTCATGGGGCTGCTGCCGCCCGCGCTGAAGCGCGTCCGCGGCGGCATCACCTTCGAGGGGCGCGACATGCTCGCGCTCGATCCGGCCGGATTGCGCGCCCTGCGCGGCGCCCGCATCGGCATGATCTTCCAGGAGCCGATGACCGCGCTCAACCCGCTGATGCGCGTGGGGGAGCAGGTGGCCGAGGTCCTTGCGGTGCACAACGTCCGCGGCGCCGCCGCCCGCGTGCCGGAGGTGCTGGCCGCGGTGAACCTGCCCGACCCCGCCCGGCTCGCGCGCAGCTACCCGCACATGCTCTCGGGCGGGCAGCGGCAGCGGGTGATGATCGCCATGGCGCTCGCGCTCGAACCCGCGCTGCTGATCGCCGACGAGCCGACGACCGCGCTCGACGTCACGACCCAGATGCAGATCCTGCGGCTGATCAAGGAGATCCAGACCCGGCGCGGCACCGGCGTCCTGTTCATCACGCATGATTTCGGCGTGGTCGCGGAGATCGCCGACCGGGTCGCCGTGATGCAGACCGGCCGCATCGTCGAAGCCGGCCCCGCCGCGACCGTGCTGAACGACCCGCAGCATCCCTACACCCGCGCCCTGATCGCCGCCGTGCCGCATCGCGCCGCCGCCCGCCCCGCCGTGACCGGCCGGCCGGTGCTGGAGGCGGTGGGCGTGCGCAAGACCTACCGCCGCGGCGGCGGCCTGTTCGGCGGCGGGGCCACGATCCCGGCCGTCGCCGATGCCGATTTCGTGCTGCGCAAGGGCGAGACGCTGGGTCTCGTGGGCGAGAGCGGATCGGGCAAGTCCACCCTCGCCCGCTGCGTCGTCCGCCTCGTGCAGCCGGAAGCGGGCGCGATCCGCTTCCACGACACCGACCTCGCGCGGCTGAACCGTCGTGCCTGGAAGCCCATGCGCAAGCGCATCCAGATGGTCTTCCAGGACCCGTTCGCCTCGCTCAACCCGCGCCGCCGCGTGGGCGAGATCATCGCGGAAGGCCCGATCGCCTACGGCACGCCGCGCGCCCAGGCGCTCGCCCGCGCGGCCGACCTGCTGAAGCTGGTGCAGCTCGATCCCGGCGCGGCCGACCGGTTCCCGCACGAATTCTCCGGCGGCCAGCGCCAGCGCATCGGCATCGCCCGCGCGCTCGCCATGGATCCCGAATTGCTGATCGCGGACGAGCCGGTCTCCGCGCTCGACGTCTCCGTCCAGGCCCAGGTGCTCGACCTGCTCGAGGATCTGCGCCAGCGCCTTGGCCTGACCATGCTGTTCATCACGCACGACCTGCGCGTGGCGGCGCAGATCTGCAACCGCGTCGCCGTCATGCAGCGCGGCCGCATCGTCGAGCAGGGCGAGACCGCCGCCGTCTTCGCCAATCCCCGGCACCCCTACACGCAGAGCCTGCTGGACAGCATCCCCGGCCGCCACTGGACCCCCCCGATCCCGGACACCGTCCCCCCTCCCCTCGCGGGAGGGGGCTAGGGGGAGGGGGTGCCGCGCGAGAACGCTCGCAAAGGCGGCGCCCGCGGTGAGCCGAACGGCAATCCCGGCCCGATCGTTACACCCCGCTTGACGGCCCCTGCCGCGACCGCCACTTCTACGGCGCCATGTCCACCCGCATCGTGATCGACCACCGCGCCGGCGGTGCGTTGCGCCATCCCGAGAAGGCGCATCGGCCGGACAACCCCATCCAGCGGAAGCCCGCCTGGATCCGCGTCAAGGCGCCCAATCACCCGGTCTATCGCGAGACCCGCGACCTGATGCGGGAGAACAAGCTGGTCACCGTGTGCGAGGAGGCCGCCTGCCCGAACATCGGGGAGTGCTGGTCGCAGCGCCACGCCACCATGATGATCATGGGCGACACCTGCACCCGCGCCTGCAGCTTCTGCAACGTGCGCACCGGCCAGCCCGATGCGCTGGACGCGGACGAGCCCAACCGCGTGGCCGACGCCGTCGCGCAACTCGGCCTGCGCCACGTCGTGATCACCTCCGTCGACCGCGACGACCTGAAGGATGGCGGGGCTGCGCATTTCGCCGCCGTGATCCGCGCGATCCGCGCGGCCGCGCCGGAAACCACGATCGAGGTCCTCACCCCCGACTTCCTGCGCAAGCCCGGCGCGCTCGAGGTCGTGGCGGCGGCGCGTCCCGACGTGTTCAACCACAACCTGGAGACGGTCCCCCGGCTCTACCCCACGATCCGGCCCGGCGCCCGCTACTTCCAGTCGCTGCGCCTGCTCGACGAGGTGAAGCGCGCGGACCCGTCCATCTTCACGAAGTCCGGCCTGATGGTTGGGTTGGGCGAGGCGCGTACCGAGATCATGCAGGTGATGGACGATCTGCGCGTCGCCGATGTCGACTTCCTCACCCTCGGCCAGTACCTGCAGCCGACGGTGAAGCATGCCGCGGTGGCCGAGTTCGTCACGCCCGAGTCGTTCGCCGACTACGCCGGGCTCGCCCGCGCCAAGGGCTTCCTGCTGGTCTCCGCCACGCCGCTCACCCGCAGCTCCTATCACGCCGACGCCGATTTCGCGGCCCTGCGCGCCGCCCGCGAGGCGAAGCTCGCCGCGGCCGCCGCCTGATGCCGACGCACGCCGAGAAACAGATCCTGCCCTACCGGCCCGACCAGCTCTTCGACCTGGTCGCGGATGTCGGCAAGTATCCGCAATTCCTGCCCTGGTGCGTCGCCGCGCGCGTGCGCAAGCGGACCGACGCGGAGCTGATCGCCGACCTGACGATCGGCTTCGGCCCGTTCCGGGAGACGTTCACCAGCCGCGTCACGCTGGACCGGCCGCAGCAGGTGAAGGTGAGCTACGAGAACGGCCCCTTCCGCTACCTGAACAACCAATGGGACTTCACCCCGCATGAGCGCGGGACGGAGGTCGCGTTCTTCGTCGATTTCGAGTTCCGCAGCCGCATCCTGCAGGCCGCGATCGGCGTCGTGTTCAACGAGGCGGTGAAGCGCATGGTCAACGCGTTCAAGAAGCGCGCGCGCGACGTCTACGGCCCGCCCGGCACGACCGCACACCCCACCCCGGCCGCGGCGCCCCCCGCCTCGATCGCCAAGCCGCAACTCGGCTGACGCCGGCCGACGGCGGCCCGCGCCGCCTTCCTGCGGGCTCCCGTGCGGCCGGCGCGCGGCGGCCCGGCCCCACCCGGCTGACACGGCAGCCCGATCCTGCTTTCCTGCGGCCCCTCGAACCCGCCCGCGTGCCGGCGCCGCGTCCGCCGACGCGCCCCAGGCTGCCGCCCGAACCCGGAGACCGCCTCATGGTGTACGCCCCCGCCCGCCCCGATCCCTCCCTGCCGCCGGTGCGGGTGAACCTCTACTCCGACACCCAGACCAAACCCTCCGCCGGGATGAAGGACGCGATGATGCGCGCCGAGGTCGGCGACGAGCAGCATGGCGACGACCCGACCGTGCACGAGCTCTGCGACCGAATGGCGGCCCTGCTGGGGAAGGAGGCGGCGATGTTCCTGCCCTCCGGCACGATGTGCAACCAGATCGCGATCCTCACCCATTGCCGGCCCGGCGACGAGATCATCGCGCATGAGAGCGCCCACATCATCACCAGCGAGGGCGGCGGTCCCGCCGCCCTGACCGGCGCGACCGTGCTCGGCCTGCCGGGCGCGCGCGGCATGTTCGACGTGCCCACGCTGCAGGCGGCGTTCCGCGAGAAGCGCCGGAACTCCCCGCCGCAGACCTTGCTGGAGGTCGAGCAGACCGCGAATTTCGGCGGCGGCGCGGTCTGGCCGATCGCGCAGCTCGACGCCGTGCTGCAGGCCGGCAAGGCGCACGGGCTCGCCACCCACATGGACGGCGCCCGCCTGATGAACGCCGTGGTCGCCGCCGGGGTGCCCGCCCAGGAGATGACCGCCCATTGCGACACCGTCTGGCTCGACTTCACCAAGGGCCTCGGCGCACCGCTCGGCGCCGTCCTGTGCGGGCCGGCGGAGTTCATCGACCAGGCCTGGCGGTGGAAGCAGCGCCTCGGCGGCTCGCTGCGCCAGGCCGGGATCTGCGCCGCGGCCTGTCTCTACGCGCTCGACCACAACGTCGACCGGCTCGCCGAGGATCACGGCAACGCCCAGCGCCTCGCCCGCAGGCTCAGCCAGATCCAGGGCCTCTCGGTCGAGACGCCGGAGACCAACCTCGTGTTCTTCGACACGCGGGAGACCGGCCTGACGGCCGACGACCTCTCCGACCGGGTGCGGCGGGAGGGGGTGATGATCTCCACGATGGGCAAGTACCGCGCCCGCGCCTGCACCCATCTGGACGTGGACGCGGCCGGGGTCGACCTCGCGATCTCGGTCATGCGCGCCGTGCTCGCGCACTGACCGCATTCACGAAGCGTTAGCCAGCGACGGGCATGCTGGCGGGACACCGCAAGGAGCCCGCAATGCGCCCGTCGTTGATCGCCATGCTTGCCGCCGCCGGGCTGGCCTGGACGGCCGGCGCATCCGGGCAGCCCGCGCCCGATGCCACCGCGCCGCGGGCGCCGGCCACGACGGCGAGCGTCACGCCCCCCTCGTCCGCTGCGGCTGGAATGGCCGTGTCCAGCGTGTCCAGCGGCCCTCAAACGGGCGCGGCCCCCATCGGCGCGACCCCCACCGACCTCACATCCGCCAGCGCGCCGCCGGCCGGCGTGACGCCCGCCCCCCTCACTGCGGTGTCCCTGACCCCGAACGCCACGCTTGC
The DNA here is from genome assembly GCA_001898425.1 of Rhodospirillales bacterium 69-11. Classification (GTDB taxonomy): domain Bacteria; phylum Pseudomonadota; class Alphaproteobacteria; order Acetobacterales; family Acetobacteraceae; genus Rhodopila. The sequence goes on along the minus strand of MKTV01000029.1, from coordinate 97,075 downwards.
CAGCACGACCGGAACCGCCGTCAACGCACAGTCGGCGAACGCGCCCGGACCCGCCGCCCCGCCGGCCAAGCCCGCCAAGAAGCGCCTGAGCTGGGAGCAGCGCTTCGCCCAGGCGAACACCACCGGCGACGGGCGGCTGACCCTTGAGCAGGCGAAGGCCGGCTACGTCACCGTCGCCCGCCACTTCAAGGAGATCGACCTGGACGCGAAGGGCTGGGTCACCACCGACGACATCCGCGCCTGGCACAAGGCGCGCCGCGCCGCGCGGTCCGCCCCCAAGGCGGCCACCGGGACCGGGACCGGGACCGGCACCGCCGCCGGCGAGACCTTGCGTCCCCAGCCCGCCTATCACCGGAGCTTCCCGAACGCACAGCAGGGCACCAACGCCGATCCGATCCCCGGTCCGGTGGACGGCGCCAAGCCCGAGGACCCGTCCTGATCCCGATGGCATGACAGCGCGCCGCCGGGAGAGCGCCCTCACCGCACCGCGCGCGCGGTCCCCAATGCCATGATTCCCCCGACCACGAGCGCCCCCGCCGCGATCCCCGACGGCAGCGCGAACCCGCCCGCGCGGTCGAGCAGCCAGCCGGCCAGCACCGGCCCGACGATCTGGCCGAGACCGAAGGCGGCCGTGATCAGCGCCGAGACCCGCCGCTCCTCCCCTGGCGCCAGCGCCCGCGCCGCCGAGAAGCCCAGTGCGGTGATCCCCATGAACGTGCCGCCCAGCAGCAGCGCCGACAGCAACGCCCCGGCCGGTGTCGGCCAGAAGCCGCCGACCGCCACCCCCACCGCTTCCACGAGGCACGCGGCGCCATACAGGGGCAGCACGCCGATGCGCGCCCCGAGCCGCCCCCACAGGAGGACGGAGAGGGCTGCCGCGAGGCCGACCACCGGCCAGACCAGCGCCTCGAACGCCCGCGCACCCGGTGAGGCGCGGACGACGGCCACCAGGAACGTCGCGGTCACGATGTAGCCGAAGCCGAACAGGCCGTGGCAGACCGCCAGCGCGGCCACCGGCCCGCGCCGGACACCTCCCGGGGCGCCACCGGACGGGACCGGCGGCGCGGCCGCCTCCCGCGCCGGCAGCCCCCAGACCGCGACCGGCACGGCCAGCGCGGCGGCAACCCCGGCGCCGATCCACAATGCGCGCCAGCCTTGTCCCGCGGCTTCGAGCCCGCTCACCACCAGCGCGGACACCACGATCCCGACGCCCACACCCGCGAAATGCAGCGGTGCGAGGCGGCTGCGTCCGACCGCGGCCAGCGCGTCCAGCACCAGCACCGAACCGATCACCAGCACGATCGCGCTGGCGACCCCGCCCACGCAGCGCAGCGCGAGGAAGGCGGGCATCGTCCCGACCATGCCCATGAGGATCGTGCTCAGCGCGCCCACCGCGAGCGCCCCCAGGAACCACGTGCGGCGCGCGCCCGGCAGAGGTGTGGCGGCGAGCAGCGCGCCGGCCAGGTATCCCACGAAGTTCGCCGAGGCGATCAGCCCGGCGGAGGTCGATGCGAGGCCCAGCCCCTCGGCCATGGCCGGCAGGATGGGCGTGTAGACGAAACGCCCGATCCCCATGCCCGATGCCAGCGCCGCCATGCCCGCCAGCGCGATCCCGACCGCGGCCGGTGGGGTGGAGGGCGCAGCCGGCGGGGGCGAATGCCGCTCGCGCGGCGGAGCCCCGTGCGGGTCACCCGACGGCGCCGAACGGGGCGCCGCGGCGGCACGCGGCACTGGCGTGGGCGGCTGGGCGGCAGGTGCGATCGCCATGGCGGCATCTCCTGTGGCTGGCCCTCAAGCTGGGCCCGTCCGTCCATCGCGAAAAACGAATTCCTCTGATTCCTCCGATCGTCCGAGGTGATGCCCGTGCCGGGCCTCCCTCGTCCCCCGTCTCAGGCGTCCATCATCGCCCGTGCGATCCGCACCATCTCCGTCGCGTCCTGGGCGACGGCCGCCGCGCCGTCGGCCATCTCCGCCGGCCCGTATCCCCAGGCGGCGAAGATCGCCGGGATGCCGGCGCCGCGTGCCGCGGCCACGTCGTTGGCGTGGTCGCCCGCCATGATCGCGCGCTCCGCCACGCCGCCGGCGGCCCGCAGCGTCGCGACCAGATGCGCGGGATCGGGCTTGCGCACCGGAAAACTGTCGCCCCCGCCGATCGCGGCCATGAACCCGCCGATCCCGAGCTGCTCCAGGAGGGAGCGGGCGGCGGCCTCGGGCTTGTTGGTGCAGACGGCGAGCCGCCAGCCGGCTTCGGCCAGGGTCGCGAGGCCGGCCACCACGCCGGGGAACGGCCGGCTCGCGCGGGGGACGAACAGCGCGGGATCGGCGGCATAGTCCGCCACCGCCGTGGCATCGGGCGTGCGCCCGCGCGCGGCGAAGGCCCGCGCGATCAGGGTCGCGACGCCGTCGCCCACCATCCGCGCCGTCTCCGCTTCGGTGAACGGGGCGAGGCCACGGGCGGCCATCACCCGGTTCAGCGCGGCGGCGAGGTCCGGCACCGTGTCGACCAGGGTCCCGTCGAGATCGAGCAGCAGCGTGGGACCCACCGTGTTGCACTCCGCAATCTGAATTGAACCATGAACATAACGGAGTGTTTTGACATCCGCCCGATCGCCCCGCTACGCCCGGACCGCAGCCAAGCAGGGGTAGAGGATGCAAGCAACAGCCGTGGTCCTGGCCGCCGGTCTCGGCACGCGGATGAAATCCGCCCTGCCGAAGACCCTGCACCGGATCGCCGGTCGCTCCATGCTGCGCCACCTCCTCGGCTCCTGCGAAACCGCGTTCGACCGCATCGTCGTCGTGCTCGGTCCGGACATGGAGCCGGTGGCGCGGGAAGCGGCGCCGCACGCGACCGTGGTGCAGGCGGAGCGGCGCGGCACCGCGCATGCGGCGCTGCAGGCGGCCGACCTGTTCGGGGACGGCGACGTCGCCATCCTCTACGCCGACAATCCGCTGATCCGGCCGGCCACCCTGACCCGCCTGCTCCAGCAGCGGCGCGACGGCGCGGCCGACCTCGCGCTGCTGGCGTTCCGGCCCGCCGACCCCGCCCGCTACGGGCGCGTCGTCACCGCGGACGGCTGGGTGGAGCGGATCGTCGAATGGGCCGACGCCGATGCCGCGACGCGCGCGATCGACCTGTGCAATGCGGGCGTGCTGTGCGCCCAGGCCGCCGACATGCGCCGCTGGCTCGCCGACGTGCGGGACGACAACGCGAAGCGGGAATTCTACCTGACCGACGTGGTGGCGCTCGCGCGCGCCGAAGGCGGACGGGTCGCGTCGGTGGAGGCGCCGGCCGACGAGGTCGCCGGGGTGAATTCCCGCGCCGAACTCGCCGCCGCGGAGGCGGTGATGCAGGGCTGGCTGCGCGAGGCGGCGATGGACGCCGGCGTCACCATGGTCGATCCCGCCTCGGTCTTCCTGTCGATGGACACCGCGTTCGAGCCGGACGTGACGATCGAGCCCAACGTCGTGTTCGGCCCCGGCGTCCGGGTCGCCAGCGGCGCGCAGATCCGCGCCTTCTCGCACCTGGAAGGGGCGGAGGTCGGGCCGGGCTGTATCGTCGGTCCCTATGCGCGGCTCCGTCCCGGCACCGTTCTGCAGCAGGACGTACACATTGGTAACTTTGTCGAATTGAAAGCCGCCACGATGGCAACTGGTGCCAAGGCGAACCATCTTACGTATATCGGCGACGCTTCCGTCGGCGCGGGAACCAACATCGGTGCGGGCACAATCACCTGCAATTACGACGGGTATGCCAAGCATCGCACCACGATCGGCGCGCGCGCCTTCATCGGCTCCGACGTGGCGCTGGTCGCACCCGTCTCGGTCGGCGACGGCGCGATCGTGGCGGCCGGCAGCGTGATCACCGAGGACGTTTCCCCCGACGCGCTGGCGCTCGCGCGCGGGCGGCAGGTGCAGAAGCCAGGACGCGCGGCCGAATTCCGCGCAACGAAGAAAGGCAAGTGACGGCATGTGCGGCATCGTCGGAGTGATCGGATCCCAGCCGGCGGCGCCGGTGCTGTTGGAAGCGCTGCGCCGCCTGGAATATCGCGGCTATGACAGCGCCGGCATCGCGACCCTCGTGAACGGCCACATCGAGCGCCGCCGCGCCGAAGGCAAGCTCGGCAATCTCACCAGCGCGCTCGACCGCATGCCCCTGCCGGGCACCACCGGCATCGGCCACACCCGCTGGGCCACGCATGGCGCGCCGACCGAGAGCAACGCGCACCCGCACGGCACGTCCCGCGTCTCGATCGTCCACAACGGCATCATCGAGAACCACGCGGAGCTGCGCGCCGAACTCGAGTCGGAAGGGCAGGAGTTTTCGACCGAGACCGACACCGAGACCGTGGCCCAGCTCGTCGACCTGCACCTGCAGCGCGGCATGGCGCCGATCGAAGCGGCGGGCGCGGCGCTGCGCCGGCTCGAAGGCGCCTACGCGCTGGCGATGATCTTCGCCGGCCATCCGGAGCTGATCGTCGGTGCCCAGCACGGGGCCCCGCTCGCCGTCGGCTTCGGCGAGGACGAGATGTTCGTGGGCTCCGACGCGCTCGCCCTCGCGCCGCTGACCCGTCGCATCGCCTATCTGCGCGATGGCGACTGGACCGTGGTGAACCGCCGTGGCGCCTCGTTCTTCGACATCGACGGCAGGCCGGTGGAGCGCGAGGTGAAGCTCACCCGCATGACCGGCGCGGCGATCGGCAAGGGCAACTTCCGCCACTTCATGGAGAAGGAGCTGCACGAGCACCCGGCGGTGATCGGCGACACGCTGCATCGCATGGTGAATCCGGCCACCCGCGCGGTCGCGCTGCCGGACCTGTCGATCGACTTCGCGCAGGTGCCGCGCATCACCATGAGCGCGTGCGGCAGCGCCTTCTACGCGGGCCTCGTGGGGCGCTGGTGGTTCGAGTCGATCGCGCGCCTTCCAACGGATGGCGACGTGGCCTCCGAGTTCCGCTATCGCACGCCGCCGATGCCGCAGGGCGGCCTCGGCCTGCTGGTCTCCCAGTCGGGCGAGACGGCCGACACGCTCGCCGCGCTCCGCTACATGCGCGCCGAGGGGCAGCAGGTCCTCTCCGTCCTGAACGTGCCGGAGAGCAGCATGGCGCGCGAGAGCGACGCGGTGCTGGAGACGGTGGCCGGCCCGGAGATCGGCGTCGCGAGCACCAAGGCCTTCACGGCGCAGCTCTCGGTGCTCGCCTGCCTCGCGATCGCCGCCGGCCGGGCGCGCGGCGCGATCAGCGCGGAGCAGGAGGCCGCGATGACGGCCGCGCTGCTGGAGGTGCCGAGCCGCGCGGCGGACGTGCTGGAGCGGGATGGCGCGATCCAGGCGGTGGCGCAACGCGTGGCGCAGGCCCGCGACGTGCTGTTCCTGGGCCGCGGCAATTGCTACCCGATCGCGCTCGAGGGCGCGCTGAAGCTGAAGGAGATCAGCTACATCCACGCCGAGGGCTATGCCGCCGGCGAGATGAAGCACGGGCCGATCGCGCTGATCGACCCGGCCGTGCCGGTGATCGCGATCGCGCCCTCCGGTCCGCTGTTCGAGAAGACGGCGTCCAACCTGCAGGAAGCAGCGGCGCGCGGCGGCCAGGTGATCGTGTTCAGCGATGCGGCCGGGGTCGCCAAGCTCTCGGGCATCGCGGCGGAGACGGTGGTGCTGCCGGATTGCGACCCGTTCGTCGCGCCCATCCTGTATGCGATCCCGGTGCAGCTGCTCGCCTACCACGTGGCCGTGCTGAAGGGCACGGACGTGGACCAGCCGCGCAACCTCGCGAAGTCCGTGACGGTGGAATAGGCCGCGCACGCCCGCTCGGTCGCGTTCGGGCGGGGGCACGGGGCGAGTGTCTCGTTCTGGCGTGGCTGCGGGTTCACCACGGAGGAAGAACGAGAGCCACGGAGGGCCACGGAGCGGGATGCGCGCTGTCGCGCGGCACGTGGGCGTGCGGGCTGCTGGGCCGCGGCGATCGGCATGACGCCGCGGATGGTCGGCCTTCGATCATGACACCGCAAGGGCAGTGCTGCCCTCGCAAGGGCAGTGCCTCCTTCAGGGGGCAGGGCCCCCTCTAGCGGACAGGGTCTCCTTTAGGGGCAATGCCCCCTTTGAAAGCCTCCGTGGCCCTCCGTGGCTCTCGTCCTTCCTCCGTGGTGAAACCGACGCCACTCACGCCCCCGACCACCCGGCCGCTCCCCTTCACATCGCGGGCGCCTCGCTCCGGTCCACCTCCGCCGCGCGCGGGTCGAGCGGCGCCGCGCCGGTCAGCCGCAGCGCGACCGCTTCCGCCACGCGGATCCCGTCCACCCCGGCCGAGAGGATTCCCCCCGCATAGCCGGCCCCCTCGCCCGCGGGAAAAAGGCCGCGGGTGTTCAGGCTCTCGAAACCGCGGTTGCGGGTGATGCGCAGCGGCGAGGAGGTTCGCGTCTCCACCCCCGTCATCACCGCGTCGGGTCGCGCGAAGCCGGGGATGCGGCGCTCGAAGGCGGGCAGCGCCTCCCGCATCGCGGCGACGGCGAAATCCGGCAGGCAGCGCGCAAGGTCGGTGGGCGTGACCCCCGGCTTGTAGGACGGCGGCACCTCGCCGAGCGCGGTGGAGGGTCGGCCGGCCAGGAAATCGCCGACGGTCTGGCAGGGTGCCGCGTAGCTCTCCCCGCCCGCGACGAAGGCCGCGCGTTCCCAGCGGCGCTGGAACTCGATCCCGGCCAGCGGACCACCGGGGTAGTCGCGCGGGTCGATGCCGACCACGATGCCGGCATTCGCGTTGAACTCGGCGCGCGAGTACTGGCTCATGCCGTTGGTCACGACGCAGCCCGGTTCGGAGGTCGCCGCCACCACCCGGCCGCCGGGACACATGCAGAAGCTGTAGACCGATCGCCCGTTGGCCGCGTGATGCACCAGCTTGTAGTCGGCGGCGCCCAGCAGCGGATGGCCGGCGAAGCGGCCGAAGCGCGCGCGGTCGATCAACGCCTGCGGATGCTCGATCCGCACGCCGATCGAGAACGGCTTCGGCTCCAGGAACACGCCGCGGGCGTGCAGCATGCCGAACGTATCGCGGGCGCTGTGGCCCACCGCCAGGATCACCGCGTCCGCCATGATGCGCTCGCCATCGGCCAGCACGACGCCGCGCAGCGCCCGCGCGCCGTCCGGAGCGGTATCGACCAGCAGGTCCTCGACCCGCGCCCCGAAGCGGTACTCGCCGCCCAGCGCCTCGATGCGGGCGCGGATGCCTTCCACCACGGTGACCAGCCGGAACGTGCCGATATGCGGCTTGGAGATGAACAGGATCTCCTCGGGCGCGCCGGCCTCGACGAAGGCGGTCAGCACCTTGCGCCCGAGATGGCGGGGGTCCTTGATGCCGCTGTAGAGCTTGCCGTCGGAGAACGTGCCCGCGCCGCCTTCGCCGAACTGCACGTTGCTCTCCGGCGTCAGCACCGATCGCCGCCACAGGCCCCAGGTGTCGCGCGTGCGCTCGCGCACGATGCTGCCGCGCTCCAGGATGATCGGCCGCAGCCCCATCTCGGCGAGCGCGAGGCCCGCCATCACCCCGCAGGGCCCGCAGCCGATCACCACCGGGCGGACCGCCTGCGGCCGGTCCAGCCGCACCGGCGGGCGCCAGCGCGTGTCGGGCGTGGGCGCCAGGTCGGGACGCGCGGCCAGCAGCGCCGCCTCGTCCGGAACCTCCACGTCGATCGAGTACACCAGCCGGATCGCGTCCCGCCGCCGTGCATCGTAGCCCCGCCGCGCGATGGTCCAGCGCCCCAGGGCCGCGGGCGCGCAGCCGATCCGTGCGGCGATCGCGGCGGGGAGCGCCGCTTCGTCGTGATCGAGCGGCAGGATGAGTTCGGTCAGGCGGAGCAACGGGATGTCCTCGGGGTTCGGGGGCAGGAGAAGGGCACGGGCCGGCCCGAGGTCAACCCGGCACTGTCGCCGCCGCCCTCCCGCCCCGCCCCTCCGCCTTCACGCCCCCTGCCCCCTGCCCCCTGCGGCTTCCCTTCCCCCTGCGGCCTCCCTTCCCTCTGCGCTTCCCTTCCCCCTGCGGCTTCCCTTCCCTCTGGCGGTCGGCTATCCGAACCGCGACGCACCGGGAGTGCCCGCCATGACCTATCTCGTCGCCGCCGACCTGCCGACCGAACCGGCTGGTGCCCGCCTCCGCGCCCTGCTCGCGCGGCCCGGCATCCTGAAGATGCCCGGCACGCATAACGGCCAGGCCGCCCTGCAGGCGAAGGCCGCCGGGTTCGAGGCGCTGTATCTCTCGGGCGCCGCCATGACGGCCTCGATGGGCCTGCCCGATCTCGGCGTCATCACCGTGGACGAGGTGTGCTTCTTCATCCGCCAGGTGGCCCGCGCCTCCGGCCTGCCCGTGCTGGTGGACGGCGACACCGGCTATGGCGAGGCGCTGAACGTCATGCACATGGTCCGCAGCTTCGAGGATGCGGGCGCCGCCGCGGTCCATATCGAGGACCAGTTGCTGCCCAAGAAATGCGGCCACCTGAACGACAAGAAGCTGGCCGACGCGCACGACATGGCGGCCAAGATCGCCGCCGCCCGCAAGGCGCGCCGCCACCTGTTCATCATCGCGCGCACCGACGCCGCGGCGAGCGAAGGGATCGACGGCGCCGTCGCCCGCGCGAAGCTGTTCATGGAGGCCGGGGCCGACGCGATCTTCCCCGAAGCGCTGAACACCGCCGAGATGTTCCGCACCGTCGCGGACCGCCTGCCCGGCGTGCCGCTGCTCGCCAACATGACCGAGTTCGGCCGCACGCCGTTCTTCACCGCCGCCGAGTTCGAGGCGATGGGCTACAAGATGGTGATCTGGCCGGTGAGCAGCCTGCGTGTCGCCAACAAGGCGCAGGCGGAGCTCTACGCCGCGATCGCGCGCGACGGCGGCACGCAGAACATGGTCGACCGCATGCAGACCCGCGCGGAGCTGTACGCGACGATCGGCTACCACGATTACGAGGCGCTCGACGCCTCCATCGTGCAGACGATCATCCCGCAGGGCATGCCGCAGCGGACGTGAGCCGGCGCCGCGCGAGTTCCGGCCCACCGCGCGCATGCCACGGTGTGCGGGTCCGGCCATGAGCCGCCCGCTCTATGTCGGCAGCGAGATCTACCGGAACTCGAGCTACGGGCCGAAGCACCCGCTCGCCGTCCCCCGTGTCTCGGTCTGCACCGATCTCTGCCGCGCCCTGGGCTGGCTGCCGGACGGCGTGTATCACGACGCGCCGATGGCGTCGGTCGCCGACCTGACGCGCTTCCACGACCCGGCCTATGTGGACGCACTGCAGCGCGCCGAACGCGACCAGGCACTGCCCGAGGCCGACCGCGCGCGCTTCCGCATCGGCGCGGAGGGCAACCCGATCTACCGGGAGGTGTACCGCCGCCCCGCGATCTCCGCCGGCGGCGTGCTGCTCGCCGCGCGGCTCACGGCGGAGGGCGGGATCGTGCACTGCCCCGGAGGCGGCACGCATCACGGCCGCCGCGACCGCGCCGCGGGTTTCTGCTTCCTCAACGACGCGGTGCTGGGCCTGCTCGCGTGGCTCGACCAGGGTCTGGAGCGCATCGTCTATCTCGATATCGACGCGCACCACGGCGATGGCGTGCAGGACGCATTCCACGACGACCCGCGCGTGCTGACGATCAGCCTGCACGAGGACAAGCGCTGGCCGTTCACCGGCGCCGCCGGCGATCGCGCCGGCGGTGCGGCCTGGAATTTCCCTCTCCCCTCCGGCTGCAACGACTCCGAGTTCGCCTGGGTCATTCGGCACGCCGTGCTGCCGCTGATCGACGCGTTCCGGCCGCAGGCCATCATGCTGCAGGCGGGCGCCGACGGGCTGGACGAGGACCCGCTGGCGAAGCTCTCGCTGTCCAACAACGCTCATTGCGCCGTGGCGAGGGATGTGCGCGGCCGCGCGCCCCGGCTGATCGTCCTGGGCGGTGGCGGCTACAACCCGTGGTCGGTCGGCCGCTGCTGGGCGGCGATCTGGGGCACGCTGAACGATTTCACCCTGCCCGACCGGCTGCCGGACGCCGCCGAACGGGTGCTCCGCGACTTGCGCTACGACCGTGCCGCCGGCCGCAACCCGCCCGCGCACTGGTTCACCACCTTGCGCGACCCGCCCCGGGAGGGACCGGTGCGCGAGCCTGTCGAACGCCTGGCCGACCAGGTCCTGAAGGAGACTCCCCCCGCATGAACCGCCGTCTCTTCTGCCGCACCGTGGGCGGCCTGTTCCTCGGCGCGCCGCTGCTGCTGGCCCGCGCGCAGGCGGCCGACACGACGAAGCCGCAGCCGGAACTGCCGAAGGAGAAGCTCGTCATCGTCACGCGTGACGGGAAGGAGCACGTCTTCATGGTGGAGATGGCGCTGACGACGGACCAGCAGACCGTGGGCGAGATGTTCCGCACCAAGGTGCCCGAGGACGGCGGCATGCTGTTCGACTGGAAGTCGCCGCGCGAGTCGCAGATGTGGATGCGCAACACGCTGGTGCCGCTCGACATGGTGTTCATCAACGCCGATGGGCGCATCCGCAGCATCGCCGAGAACACCGTGCCGCAGAGCCTCGCCATCGTGGACAGCCGTGGGCCGGTCCGCGCCACGCTGGAACTTGCCGGCGGGGTGACGGCCAAGCTGGGAATCCGGGTGGGTGACCTCGTGAAGCAGCGCATCTTCGGCAACGCCGGCTGATACCGCGGCCGACCGGCTTGCCTTGCGCGGCGTGGCTCCATAGGTTGCCGGCTTCTGGGCGGGGCGGGGCGTGGCGCAGCCTGGTTAGCGCGCGTGTTTTGGGTACACGAGGCCGCCGGTTCGAATCCGGCCGCCCCGACCACCGATCGGCCGTTCGGCTGCCACCACCACGCCGGCCGCGCGATCAGCGCCCGCCGCGAATCCCCCTCGCATCCCGACTCTGGACACGCGCGCGCCGGCGCGTTCACCGTTGCGTGTGTCGGACGGTCCATGTCCGACATCACTTTCACCTGCCCTTGGCTTTCGACAAAATGGCAGGCTGGCGAGACGCCGCGGGGGAAACGTGCCGCATGTGGGCGAACCACGAACGACTACGGGACGTTGCACCGCCCCGTCCCGAAGCATACACATGCGATATGAGTGTCAGGCTAATCCTGACATCTCGCCGGTTCAGCCGGTCCGGTTTCACACGGTATTTGCATCGAGGCCGCAGGGGCGAAGGAACTCGAAGCCGTTGACGCAGTTTCCCGTTTGGCCGGCGGTGGAACCGGCGCTGGAATATCCCGTCGTCACGCGCGTCGGCATCGCATCCTGTGGTCGGTGCGCCGGCGCCTCGAAGCGGACGGTCCAATGATTTCAGAAAGTCTACGATTTCTGGACGAAGCCGAGTCGGGCTTCGCCTCGCCGCATCGCGCGCGCCTGTCCGTGGATCGGCCCAGATGACGGCGGATCTCGAACTCCGTATCGATTTCGGGGCGACCGGAAACTCGCTGGGCTATCTCGGCGGCGGGTGGTCGCCCGCGGAGCCGGAGTTCACCTGGGCCCTGGGCGAGGAGAGCCACATCCTGCTGCAGCGCGGGGCCGAGGCGCGCGGCGACTGCCTCCTGACCCTCGACGTGATCCCTTTCGTCCATCCGCCGGAAGTTCCCGTCCAGCACCTCACGGTGTGTGTCGGCGACACCGTGGTCGGCACCTCCGCGTTGCGACGCCCGAGCCTGATCGGCTTCCACTTGCGGGAGGAGCTGGTTCCCGCGGGTGAGAAGGTGGTCATCACCATCCGCCATCCGGATGCGGTCCGTCCGAACGCAATCGGCGCCAGCCAGGATGCGCGCCAGCTCTCCTTCGCGGTGCGCGAGGCGCGCCTGTTCCGCACCGACCCGCCGCGGATCACGCCCGCCGAGGATGCGCTGCGCGGCCTGACCCTGGGACCGGAGGGCCGCCCGCGTTTCGGTCAGCCGCATGAGGCGGATGACGCCGACTGGGTCCAGGACACGACCGGGCTCACCCTCCAGCAGCTCGCGATGCAGTTCGAGAGCCTGGGCGAGAACTGCGAGTTCGGGCTCGTGCAGCGGCGCTGCGACTCCGAACCACTCGGCCTCCTGCGCTTCTCCTCCACCTTCCTGCGCAACCTGATCCGCGGCCTGGACGGCGATTTCGAGGGATTGGGCGCGGCCGAGGAGATCGAGCCCCGCCTGGAAGGCGGCGGCGCGAAGAAGGAGTACATGATCCACGAGAAGCGCTACGGCCTCGTGTACCACACCTTCGTCTACGAGGGGGATCGCAGCGTCTGGCTGGTGCGCGAGCAGGAGACCGCACGCCTGAAGTTCCTCCGCCGCAAGTTCATGGAGGAGCTGGAGGTTGCGGAGAAGATCTTCGTCTACAAGCGCAACCTCCCGGTCGCCGAGGACGAGATCCTGCCGCTCTTCCTCGCGCTCCGGCGCCATGGCGACAACACGCTGCTCTGGGTCGTGCCGGAGGAACCCGGCCGGCCAGCCGGCACGGTGGAGATCGCGATGCCGGGCATCCTGAAGGGCTACATCGACCGGTTCGCGCCGGACGACAACGCACACGACTTCTCCTTCGCCTGCTGGCTGCGGATCTGCGCCAACGCCTACCGCCTCTCCCGGGTGATGAAGTCGCCGGCGTGACGCGGCGCGGGCGATGCGGCTGCCCCTCCGTCGGCGGCGCGTCCGCCCGCCCGCCCCGCGCGGCCCCATGCGCACCCCGGCACATACGCTCGGCACATACGCGGTGAGGGCGCAGCGGCAATGTCCGTCTCGCGCGCGTGCGGCGCGGGCCATGTGCTAAGTTCGTGCATGACCGACGATCGACCGAGCGTCCTGCTGTATGATTGGGACAATACGCTGGTGGATGGGTGGGCCGGCATCACCGCCGCGCTGAACGCCGTCTTCACCGAATTCGGCAAGCCCCTCTGGACGGTGGAGGACACCCGTCACCGGGTGCGCGTCTCGCTGCGCGAGAGCTTCCCCGTGATGTTCGGGGATGCGTGGGAGCGGGCGCGGGACCTGTTCTACCAGACGCTCTCCGACCAGCATCTCGAGCACGTGCGGCCGATGCCGCACGCCGCGGAGGCGCTGGCCGCCGGCGCGCCCTGGCCGCAGGGCGTCGTGTCGAACAAGGCGGGCGCCTTCCTGCGGCGGGAGGTTGTACATCTCGGCTGGTCCGACCATTTCGGCGCCGTCGTGGGGGCCGGGGATGCCGCGATCGACAAGCCGGACCCGGCGCCGATCCACCTCGCGCTGGCGCGGCTGGGACGCACGGCCGACCCTACCGTCTGGTATCTGGGCGACACCGCGCTCGACATGCAGGCGGCCCGCGCGGCGGGCGTCACGGCCGTGCTGATCGGGGATGCCGCCCATGACGGGGGAGTTGCACGAGCCGCGCCGGATCGCCATTTCTCCTCCGCGCATGACCTCGCGGTTCGGCTTCGACTCCTAGCCGCGGGCGCATGCGCCGATTGAGACGTCACACCGCCGGCGGGCGTGCCACGACCCTCCGGATCAACCAACAACACGCACTGCGTAGCAGAAGGATTGCCCGCCGTGGCCAATGAGAAATCGCAGAACGTTCAGGACGTGTTCCTGAACCACGTGCGAAAGAACAAGACACCGGTGACGGTGTTCCTCGTGAACGGAGTCAAGCTTCAGGGGATCATTACCTGGTTTGACAATTTTTCCGTTCTGCTGCGACGGGATGGGCATACCCAGCTCGTCTACAAACACGCCATCAGCACGGTGATGCCGGGCGCGCCGATCCAGTTGTTCGACGCGACCAAGGCGGAGACCGGCACAGGCCAGGTTCGGGAGATGGCCCCTGCAGCCACCGGAGGCTGAGCCACGGACGGGGCGCGCGCCAGACGCCGATGCCGCCCCGAACGGGACCCCATTCGAGAGACGATCGCCGAAGGGCACCCATGAAACCGGCGCGGGCCCGACCCGCGCCGCCATCATCCTCCCCTGGGAGAGATCCCAGATGGAGCGAGCTCATTCGGACAGAGCCCTTTCGGACCGGCTGACCCGCGACGGCGATGCCGCGCGCGGGGCCGACGGCGCACGTGCCGCGGAAGCGAAGCTGGCCGAGGCCGCGGGCCTGGCCGCGTCGATCAACCTCGTCATCGTCCATTCCGCCATCCTCCCGCTGCGGACCCGCCGCCCCGCGACCCTGCTGGGCGAGGGTCAGGTCGCCCAGCAGGGGCAGGCCCTGCGGGACGCTCAGGTGACGGTCGCGGTGGTCGATGCCGCCCTCTCCCCGGTGCAGCAGCGCAACCTGGAGCGCGCCTGGGGCTGCAAGGTCATCGACCGCACCGGCCTGATCCTCGACATCTTCGGTGAGCGTGCGGCCACGCGCGAAGGCACGCTGCAGGTCGAACTCGCCCATCTGGAGTACCAGCGCTCGCGCCTGGTACGGTCCTGGACCCATCTCGAGCGGCAGCGCGGCGGCTTCGGCTTCCTGGGCGGCCCCGGCGAGACCCAGATCGAGGCCGACCGCCGCCTGATCGGCGACCGCATCGTGCGGCTGAAGAAGGAGCTCGAACAGGTCCGCCGCACCCGCGGCCTGCATCGCTCCGCGCGCAACCGCGTGCCGTTCCCGGTGATCGCGCTGGTCGGCTACACCAATGCCGGGAAGTCCACGCTGTTCAACGCGCTGACCGGCGCCGACGTGACCGCGCGGGACCAGCTCTTCGCCACGCTCGACCCCACCATGCGGGGGATCCGCCTGCCCTCCGGCCGGCGCGCCATCCTGTCCGACACCGTGGGGTTCATCAGCGAGTTGCCGCACGAGCTGGTCGCCGCCTTCCGCGCGACGCTCGAGGAAGTGGCCGCCGCCGACGTGATCCTGCACGTGCGTGACGCGGCCCATCCCGAGACCGCCGCCCAGCGGACCGACGTGTTCCGCGTGCTGGACGACATGGTGGGCGAAGGCCTGCTCGACGACGGCTACCGCGACCGCATGATCGAGGTGCTGAACAAGGCCGACCTGCTGGGCGGAACCCAGAACGTCGAATTGCGGCCGGGCGCGGTCGCGGTGTCCGCCATCAGCGGCGAAGGGCTCGACGCCGTCCGCGCCGCGATCGATGCGCGGATCGCCGCCGGAATGGAGCTGGCCGCCTACGACATCCCGCCGCAGGACGGAGCCCGCCTCGCCTGGCTCTACCAGCATGGCGAGGTGGTGGATCGGCAGGACCGCGAGTCGGGCGTGCACGTGACCGTCCGGCTGCTGCCCGCCGACCGCGCGCGGTTCGAGCGTCATGACGCCTGACCTGCCGCCCTGGCTTGCAACGCCCTGGCGCGCGACGCCCTGCCTTGCAATGCCCTGGCGCGCGACGCCTTGGCGCGTGCCGGCTGGCGGGATCGCGCCCTCCCGCCACGTCGGGCGCGCCCCTCACCCTGGCGTCAGGGAAGCGGGCAGCCCCGGCCGCTGGGACGCGCGCCCTGCCGCGCGCGCATGCCCGTCCGTCCGTCCGAGCCGCGCGTCTTGATCCTTCGCACCCGCGACCTGCGCGATCTCGCGACGCTGCTCCGGGATGCCGCGCGTGCGGAGATCATACCGCGCTTCCGGCGCCTCGGCGCCGACGGGGTGCGCACCAAGACCGGCCCGCTCGATCTCGTCACGGCGGCCGACGAGCAGGCGGAGCAGCGGATCACGGCCGGCTTGCTCGCCCGCTTCCCCGGCTGCGTCGTGGTGGGCGAGGAAGCCACCACCGCCGACCCCGCGCGGCTCGACCTGCTCGCCACCGCCGACCTGGCCTTCGTCGTCGATCCGGTGGACGGCACCGCGAACTTCGCCTCCGGCCTGCCGCTGTTCGGGGTGATGGCCGCCGCCATCGTCCGGGGTGAGGTCGTGGCGGCGGCGATCCACGACCCGCTGGGCGACGACACGGCGCTCGCGCTGCGCGGCGAGGGAGCCTGGGTGGAAACGCCGGACGGCAGCCAGACGGCGCTGCGTGTCGCAGCCCCTGCCCCGGCCGCGGAAATGGCGGGCAACGTCTCCTGGCGGTTCCTGCCAGAACCCGCGCGCAGCACCGTGTGCGGCAACCTGATCCGCCTCGGCGGCTGCTGGGACTATCGCTGCGCCGCGCACGAATACCGCATGACCGCGGCGGGGTTCGGGCATTTCCTGTTCTTCAATCGCCTCTACCCTTGGGACCATGCGCCCGGCTGGCTGCTGCACCAGGAAGCCGGCGGCTACAGCGCGCGCTTCGATGGCTCCCCCTACCGGCCGACCGAGACGCAGGGCGGGCTGATCTGCGCGCCCGACCGGACCTGCTGGGACGATCTGCACGAGACACTGCTGACGAGGCGCTGACCGGCGCCGTGCGCGGTGACCCGCGCCGGGGGCGCTGACCGGCGCCGTGGGCGGTGACCCGCGCAACAGTTCCTGCAATGCCCCGATCCGTGCACGCTCGCGCCCCGGCGACCCTCCCGCCGTTCCGCTCGTTACGCGCGGTTTTTGCCTTCGAAGGTTCACGACGGCATTTTGCATTTGACAGTTGCTTATGCGCATGACGCGCGTGAATCATGCCCTTTCATCAAGAACAAACCAGGGAGGGAACCGTGAATCAAGCCAAGTTGGAAGACTTCGTCGGGAAGATCCTTGGCGAAATCGCGGGGGCGGTGAACGTTCCGCTCATTCGCGTGGGGGATCGTCTGGGCATCTACACGGCGATGCACGCGGCGGGCCCGATGACGGCCCAGCAGATCTGCGAGAAGGTCGGGATCGCGCCGCGCTACGGCCGGGAATGGCTGAGCAACCAGGCGGCCTCCGGCTATCTGGCCTACGACGCGGAGCACGACACGTTCGAGTTGCCGCCCGAACAGGCCGCGGTGTTCGCCGACGAGGACAGCCCCGTCTACATGATGGGCGCCTTCGACCTGGTCGCGGCGATGATGGAGAACCAGGCGTTCGTCGAGCCCGCGTTCAGGACCGGCGGGGGCGTCGGCTGGGGCGACATGTCGCAATGCCAGTTCTGCGCCGCCGGCCGGTTCTTCCGGCCCAGCTATCAGCACAACCTGGTCGAGAACTGGCTGCCGGCGGTGGAGGGGATCGTCGACCGGCTGCGCGCCGGCGCGCGGGTCGCGGATGTCGGCTGCGGGCACGGGTTCTCGACCGTGTTCATGGCGAAGGAATTCCCGCAGTCGCAGTTCTTCGGCTACGACTTCCATCCGAGCTCGATCGAGCAGGCGCGGCGGCACGCGCAGCAGCATGGGGTGGAGAACATCACCTTCGAGGTGGCGACGGCCGCCGATTTCCCCGACCGGCAATATGACTTCGTCACCTTCTTCGACTGCCTGCACGACATGGGTGATCCGGCCGGGGCGGCGCGCCACGTGCGGGAGACGCTGTCGCCGGACGGGCTGTGGATGGTGGTGGAGCCGATGGCGGCGGACCGGCTCCAGGACAACATCGCCCTTCCGTTCAGCCGGATCTACTACGCGGCCTCCACCCTGATCTGCGTGCCGACCTCGCTCGCGCAGGCGGGTCGCGCGGCGCTGGGCGCGCAGGCCGGGTTCGAACGCCTGAGCGGGATGATCCGCGACGGCGGCTTCTCCCGCGTGCGCAAGGTGGTGGAGACGCCGTTCAACATGGTGATCGACGCGCGGGCCTGAGCGTCGGCGGCAGGGCCGGCGGCTCAGGTCGCCGCCCCTCTTTCCCGTGCCGCCCGCTTCCAGTCGACCGAAGCGCGGTCAGGACGTCCAGTGCGCCGGGGTCCACGCCCAGCCGGACGGCGTCTGCGCCCAGAAGCCCGGCATCCACAGCGACCCGTGGCCGGCGGCGGGCACGTATTGGCCCGGCAGCCACATGTAGCCGGTGCCGTTCCACTCCCAGTGGCCCGGCTGCCACATCAGTGCCTGGCCGGTGACCGGCGGCTTCGGGATCGCCTCCACCATCGGCGCGGGGACGGGCGGGTACGGGTTCCCCGCAACGCCCGCCTGCTGCGCACATCCGGCGAGCAGCAGGCAACCGGCGATCGCGGCGAGGTATCGGCGATGGGTCATGGGATCCCCTCTTGGTCTCGTTGCTGAACTCGGTCAGTCGGGCAGCAGCAGGCACACCGCGGCCTGGGCGGCGATGCCCTCGCCCCGACCGGTGAAACCCAGTTTCTCGGTCGTGGTGGCCTTCACCGAGATCCGGTCGGCGGCAACGCCCAGCAGCTCCGCCAGGCGCGCCTGCATCGCGGCTGCATGGGGCCCGATCTTCGGCCGTTCGCAGATCAGCGTCACGTCCGCATTGGCGAGCCGCCCGCCGCGCGCCGCGATCCGCTCCGCCGCGTGGCGCAGGAAGCGCGCGCTGTCCGCGTCCTTCCAGCTCGCCTCGCTGGGCGGGAAGTGCCGGCCGATATCGCCCTCGGCCAGCGCGCCGTAGATCGCGTCGCACAGGGCGTGGATGCCCACGTCGGCATCGGAATGGCCGGCGAGCCCCTTCTCGTGAGGCACCGCGATGCCGCACAGCATCAGCGGCCGGCCTTCCACCAGCACATGCACGTCGAACCCGGTGCCGATCCGGGGAAACAGGGTCGTCATGGCGCGCTCCAGCCGGCCGAGATCCTCGGGCCAGGTCAGCTTGATGTTGTCCTCGGACCCCGGCACGACCAGCACCCGCTCGCCCGCGGCCTCCAGCAGGGAGGCGTCGTCGGTCGCGCCCTGCAGTTCGGCGCGGTGCGCGGCCAGCAGGGTCGCGAAGCGGAACGCCTGGGGCGTCTGCGCACGGAACAGCCCGTCCCGCGGTACCGTTTCGGTGATCGCCCCCGCCACCACGCGCTTGAGCGTGTCGGCGACCGGCGCGGCCGGGATCGCGCCCGGTGCCTCCGCCAGCGCGGCGACCAGGGCGGCGATGGTGCCCTTCGGCACGATCGGCCGCGCCGCGTCGTGCACCAGCACGATGTCGGGGGCGAACGGGGCAAGCGCCTCGAGCCCGGCGCGCACGCTGTCCTGGCGGGTGGCGCCGCCCGCGACCACCGGACGGTGCGGCAGCCCGGTCAGCGCCGCCTCGATCGCCGCCGCGTCGCCAACCGGCTGCAGGATGTCGCTCTCGGCCGCCAGGGCCTCCGCCGCGTGGCGGATCACCGGCTTGCCCCCGATCCGCAGGAACTGCTTCGGGGTCTCGGCGCCGAAGCGGACACCGCTGCCGGCGGCGACCAGGAGGGAGGCGATGCGCATGGCGCGCACCCTTGCCGCGGTGGCGCCCGCCGTCAACCACGGGCGTCCCGGTGCAAGGCCGTCCCGCGGGACGGCCGGCGGGTGCTCATGGTGCTGGCAACCGATACGGCGAGGCACTATGGTCGGCGCGGAACGCAACGGATCAATCACGCGGGGGGTCGAGGGTGCCGCTGGAAGCAGCGCAGGCGGCTGGCATCACGGTCATGCCCGCCACCACCCCCCTGAAATCCGCGCTCGCCGAGGCGCGTGTGGCGGCCCTGGCCGGCGATCACCGGCACGCCCTGGCGCTGCTCCTCGCCGCCGCCGCGCCGGAAGCCGACTACGTCGACCTCGTTCGGCTCGCCAAGGCGCTCGACCGCATCGACCTCGGCGCCTGCGGCCTGCGCAAGCTGCGCGTCGCGCTGCTCGCCTCCCACACGCTCGAGCATTTCGCGCCGGTGCTGCGGCTGTTCCTCGCCCAGGCCGGCTTCGACGCGGCGGTGAGCGTGGCGCCGTTCGACACGGTCGCGGCCTCGGTCCTTCAACCCGGATCCGCCCTGTATCGCGACCGCCCCGACGTGGTCTGGCTGTTCGCGACCGCACGCGACGTGCCGCTCGCGGTTGCACCCGGCGCCGGCATGGCCGAACGGGACGCGGCGATCGAAGCCGCCGTCGCGGAGCGCCGCATGCTGTGGCACCGGCTGGCCGAGGCGGCGGGATGCCTCGTGCTCGACACGCTCGTCGAACTGCCGGCCGAGGACCCGTTCGGCAATCTCGCCGGCGCCGCGCCCTGGGGCCGACGCGCCATGCTCCGCCGCTACGACGCCGCGCTGGCCGAGGCCGCGCCCACGGGCGTCGTGCTGTTCGACCTCGATCACGTGGCCGCCGTCTACGGGCGCCGGCGATGGGACGATGCGCGCTGGTGGTTCCACTCCCGCCACGCCTTCGCGCTCGACGCCTCCGGCCTCGTGGCGCATGCCGCTTCGCGGCTGCTGGCGGGCGCGCGGGGACTGGCCAAGAAATGCCTCGTGCTCGACCTCGACAACACCCTCTGGGGCGGCGTCATCGGCGACGACGGCCTCACCGGCATCCGGCTCGGATCCGGCGCCGACGGGGAGGCGTTCGTCGCGTTCCAGACCCATGTCCGCGCCTTGAAGGAGCGCGGGGTGATCCTCGCCGCCTGCAGCAAGAACGACGCGGAGACGGCCGCCGCGGTGTTCCGCGACCATCCGGACAGCGTGCTGCGCGTCGAGGACTTCGCCGCCTTCGTGGCCAACTGGGACAACAAGGCGGACAATCTGCGCGACATTGCGCGGCGGCTGAACATCGGCCTCGATGCGCTGGTGTTCGTGGACGACAACCCGATGGAGCGCGACATCGTCCGCCGCCATCTGCCGGAGGTCGCGGTGGTGGACCTGCCCGAGGACCCGTCCGGCTACGTCGCCGCCCTCGCCGCCCCCGGCTGGTTCGAGCCGGCCGCGTTCTCGGCCGAGGATGCGGAGCGCAGCCGCTACTACGCCGACAACGCGGCGCGCGAGGCGGTGCGCGCCCGCTTCGTCGACATGGACGCCTATCTGCGCAGCCTGGAGATGGTGGCGACCGTGGGCGGCGCCGATCCGTTCCACCTGCCGCGCATGGCGCAGCTGATCGGCAAGAGCAACCAGTTCCACCTGACCGGCACCCGCCACGGCGAGGCGGAGTTGGCGGCGCTCGCGGCGCGGGACGACGTGACGCTGCGCCACATCCGCCTCGCCGACCGGTTCGGCGACAACGGGCTGATCGCCTGCCTCGTGCTGCGGCGCGACGGCGGCGACCTTCTGGTGGACACCTGGGTGATGAGCTGCCGGGTGCTGGGCCGGTCGGTTGAGGAATTCACCGCCGGCCTGATGCGCGACGTCGCCCGCGCCCAGGGTTGCACGCGGATCGTCGGACGCTACGTGCGATCGGCGAAGAACGGGCTCGTCGCCGACCTGTATCCGCGGATCGGCTTCACCCGGACGAGCGAGACCGACTGGGTGCTCGACCTCGCCACGCGCGACACCGGCTGGACCACCTGGGTCCAGCTCGCCCCTTCATCGGACACGCCGCATGCCTGACCGCGCCGACATCGTGAGCCGCCTCGAGACCGTGTTCCAGGACACGTTCGACGACCCGGACCTGCGCATCCACGATGCGATGACCGCGGCCGACCTGGACGACTGGGACTCGCTGCAGCACATCGTGTTGGTGCTGGCGGTCGAGCGCGCGTTCGGCGTGAAGCTGAACCCGGCCGAAGTCGGCAAGCTCGAGAATGTCGGCAAGATGGTCGACCTGCTGCTCGAGAAGACCGCGCGGGCCTGAGCGATGCAGCGGTTGCTGAGCCCGAACGAGGCGAAGTTCTGGCTGCTCGACGCGGTCGCCCCGATGAACAGCATCGTCGTGGTGGAACGACGCCGCGGGGACGGCCCACCCCCCCGTGTCATGCCCGGCGAAGGCCCGGCCCCCCGTGTCATGGCCGGTGAAGACCCACGCCCCCGTGTCATGGCCGGCGAAGGCCTGGCCCCCCGTGTCATGGCCGGCGAAGGCCTGGCCCCCCGTGTCATGGCCGGCGAAGGCCGGCCATCCACGACTGTCGGTGCCGCGGGGAGCGAAGCCATGGATGGCCGGGACAAGCCCGGCCATGACACGGGGACGGACAAGTCCGGCTATGACACGGGGAGGGACAAGTCCGGCCATGACACGGGGAGGGACAAGCCCGGCCATGACACGGGCGGACGCGGGCCGGCCCAAGACACGGACGCCCCTACCCGCTTCACCCTCCCCACCATCCGCCGCGACGCGCAGGGCCGCCCGCGCTGGGCGTCCTCCGACACGCCCGGCGTCCTCCGGCACGAGACCACCGCCTCCCCCGACGACTGGCTCCCCACCGCGGCCGCCCTGCTCGGCACCCGCGTCGGCACCGAGGGTCACCCGCCCTGGCACGCCGTCCTGCAGCACCATCCCGCCGGCACGACGCTGATCCTCGCGGTGAACCACGCGCTGACCGACTGGCGCACCAGCCTGCACGTCGCCCATGCCTTCCTCGCCGGCGAACACCCCGGCCCGATTGCGCCGCCCTGCGAGGAACTCCTGCCCCCCGCCCAGTATGGCGACGCCGAGGCCGACACCCTGCTCGACGCATGGTGGTCCGCCCGCGCCGGCGCGCGCTGGCAGGCGCTGGGGCATGAGCGGCTCACCGCGATCCTGCCCCGCGCGACGCCCACCCGCTTCGCGCGGCACGTGCTGACCGAAGCCGAGACGCGGCGCCTCGCGGACCGCTGCGAGGAAGAAGGCGTGTCGCTGAACGGCGCGCTCGCCATCGCGCTGCGCGACACGATGCAGGTGGCGACCGTCGCGCATGCGGTGGACATGGAGCGCTTCATCCGGCCGGCCCCGCCCGCCGGCCCCGGCCTCGCCGTCGCGCACGTCTTCACGCCGCTGGCCGAGGGTCCGTTCTGGGACGCCGCCCGCGACAACCGCGCCGCGCTGTTCGAGCAGATCCGCGCGGGCGCCGCCGGCGACGCGCTGCTCGCCCTGCCGCGGCTGCTGATGGGCGGCACGCCGGACTACCAGCCCGCCACGATGACCATCACGGGCGCGCCCACGGTGGGCACGCGCGCCGAGGCCGATCCCGACACCACGATGCAGCTCGTCCTGAGCGCCGCGCGCGGCGGCGGCGGCATCCTGATCCTGTCCTATCGCGGCCCCTGCCTGCAGTTGATCGCCGGCACGCCCGAGGGCACCCACGACATCCCGCTCCCCGAAATCGTCGCCCGCCTGCGCGACGCCTGCGCCTGAAACCGGAGGATCCATGCCCGACGACGCCGTCGCCATGACGCCGATGCAGAAGGCGGTGATCGCCCTGCAGGCGCAGCGCGCGCGCATCGCGGAGCTGGAACGCGCCGCCGCCGCGCCGATCGCGGTGGTCGGCATGGCCTGCCGCTATCCCGCCGGCGCGGTCTCCCCCGAGGCGCTGTGGGACGCCGTGCGCCAGGGGCTCGACGGCAGCCGCGAGGTGCCGCCGGACCGCTGGGACGTCGATGCGCTGTACGATCCGACCCCGGGGCGGCCCGGCAAGATGTACGTGCGCAAGAGCTGCTTCATCGAGAACGTGGACCAGTTCGAGCCGCTCGCCTTCCGCATCTCCCCGCGCGAGGCGGTGGGCATCGACCCGCAGCAGCGCCTGCTGCTGGAAGCGACGTGGGAGGCGCTGGAGGACGCGGCCATCCCGCCGCCCTCCCTGGTCGGCAGTCCGACCGGCGTGTTCGTCGGCATCTCCACGAACGACTACTCGGCGCTGCTCTCGCGCACGGCGCACGGGTCGGGCAGCAACGCCTCGGCGGGTGCCGGCAACGCGGCCTCCGTCGCTTCGGGGCGCGTCTCCTACACGTTCGGCTTCCAGGGCCCGTGCCTCGCGGTGGACACGGCCTGCTCCTCCTCCCTGGTCGCGACGCATCTCGCGGTGCAGGCGCTGCGCAACCGGGAATGCACGCTGGCGGTGGTGGCGGGCGTCAACCTGATGCTGACGCCCGACATCACGGTGAATTTCTGCCAGGGCCGCATGCTGTCGCCCGACGGCGCATGCAAGACGTTCGACGAAGGCGCCGATGGCTACGTGCGCGGCGAGGGCTGCGGCGTGATCCTGCTCAAGCGCCTGTCGGACGCCGAGGCGGCCGGGGACCGCGTGCTCGCGGTGATCCGCGGATCGGCGATCAACCAGGACGGCCGCAGCGCCGGCCTGACCGCGCCCAACGGGCTCGCGCAGGAGGCGGTGATCCGCCAGGCGCTCGCCAATGCCGGCCTGCCGCCCGAGTCCGTCGACTACGTCGAGGCCCACGGCACCGGCACGGCGCTGGGCGATCCGATCGAGATGCACGCGCTGAAATCGGTGTTCGCCAGCCGGAGGCGGCCGCTGCATGTCGGGTCGGTCAAGACGAATATCGGCCACACCGAGGCCGCCGCCGGCGTCGCCGGGCTGATCAAGGCGATCCAGATGCTGCGCCACCAGGCGCTGCCGCCGACGCTGCACTTCAAGCGGCTGAACCCGCATATCGACCTCGGCGGGGTCGACATCCGCGTGCCCACGGCCCTCGCGGAGGCCGAGATCCGCGCGGTCGGCGTGAGCTCGTTCGGCTTCTCGGGCACGAACGCGCACATCGTCCTGGAACGCGCGCCTGGTGATGTGGCCGGCGCGCCTGGTGTCATGGCCGGCGCGCCTGGTGTCACGGCGGCGCTTGGTGTCATGGCCTCGACCCCTCGTGTCATGGCCGGCGAAGGCCGGCCATCCACGACGTCCCCTGCCGCCCCCGCCAAAGTCGTGGATGGCCGGCCCAAGGCCGGCCATGACACCGAGGGCGGCGCCCACCACCGCGCCGCGCGAGGCGGCCCCGACACGGGAAGCCGCCTCTTCCTCTCCGCCCGCTCCGAATCCGCGCTCCGCAGCCTGATCGCGCGCTACCGCGAGCACCTTGCGACCACGACCGACACCTTCGCCGACATCTGCCACACCGCCGCGACAGGACGCGCGCGCCTGCCCTGGTGGGTGCTGGTCGACAGCCCCGAGGCCCTGGCCACCGCAGTGCCCTCCAAGGCCCCTCCACCCGCCCTGCCACCGACCAGCGGCCGCAAGGTCGCGCTCCCCCTCACGCCGTTCGAGCGGCAGCGCTTCTGGATCGACGCCGCCCCCGACACCGCGATCCCGCCGCCCACCCCCTCCACGGCCACCGACCCGCACGCCTCCCCGCTGCTCGGCCGCCGCCTTTCCCTGCCCTTCGCAGCCGAAACCCGCTGGGAATCGACCATCTCGCCCGGCCACCCCGACCTCGGCTTCCTCGCGGAGCACGTCGTGGGGGAGCGGCACGTCGTGCCCGCCGCCTGCTTCGTCGCCATGGCGCTCGCCGCCCGTCCCGGCCATGCGCTCGAGGAACTGCGCATCCCCGCGCCGCTCACCCCCGGCGAGCGCACGGTCCACACCATCCTCGCCGGCGACACGATCCGGATCGCGAGCGTCGCGCCCGACGGCAGCGACCCGGTGCTGCACGCGACCGCCCGGCTCGTCCCCGCCCCCTCGCCCGGCCCCGCTCCGCTCGCACCCCTCGGCACGCCGCTCGCGGCCGAGGCGCTGTACGACGCGATGGCCCGCAGCGGCGTGCGCCACGGGCCGGCCTTCCGGCTGCTGGACGCGATCCGCCGCCAGGACGGGCATGCCACCGCGACGCTCCGTCCCGCCCCCGGCGAGACACGGTTCGCCATCCACCCCGCGCGGCTCGATGCCGCGCTGCAACTCGTCGCCGCCGCCCTGCCCGAAACCGCCGGACAGTTCGTGCCCACCCGCATCGCGCGGCTCGTCTTGCATCACGCGATCGGTGCCGAGGCCACCGTCCATGCCCGCGCCCGCCACACCCCGCAGGGGATCGAGGCCGAGGTCACGGTGCTGGATGCGCAGGGGATCGCGCTGGAAGTGGCCGGCCTGCTGTTCCGCGCCGCCGGCGCCGACGGGGCGACCGGCGCCCCGACCGGCGCCCCGGGACGCGGGGACAGCAACGGCGACGAGAGCGCCCGTGGGAGCGGAGACCAGGGCGGCTTCTACCGCATCGCCTGGACGCCCGCGCCGCTCTCCGACGCGCCGCCCGGCCCGGACTTCCTCCCGCCGCCCGCCGACCTCGCCGCCGCGCTGGACGCCGCCGGCACCGCGCTCGCCGCGCGGCACGGCACCGAGGCCTACGCCGCCATGGCCCAGGGCCTCGAGGACGCCGCCACGTCCTATGCCGTCCGCGCGCTCCGCCGCCTCGGCCTGCCGCTCGCCGCCGGCGACGAGTTCACCCTCGCCGCCACCGCCGAGGCGCTGGGCGTCGCCGACCGCCACCGCCGCCTGTTCCGCCGTATCCTCCGCATGCTGGCCGACGATGGCGTGCTGATCATGACCGGCCGGCGCGTCCGTGTCCGCCGGACCGCGCCCGACACCGATCCGGACGCGCGCGCCGCGGCACTCTCCGCCGCCGCCCCGGCCA
Source organism: Rhodospirillales bacterium 69-11 (assembly GCA_001898425.1). Classification (GTDB taxonomy): domain Bacteria; phylum Pseudomonadota; class Alphaproteobacteria; order Acetobacterales; family Acetobacteraceae; genus Rhodopila. The sequence goes on along the minus strand of MKTV01000029.1, from coordinate 70,933 downwards.
TGGCGGGCGAGATCGCCGTCCTGCGCCGCTGCGGCGCCGCGCTCGCCGACGTGCTCACCGGCCGGCAGGAGCCGCTCGCGCTCCTCTTCCCGGCCGAGGGGGATGGCGCCGGCGCCTTCTACGAGACCTCTCCCTACGCCCGCGTGGTGAACGGCCTGCTGACCGAGGCCGCCGGCCGCCTCGCCGCCACCTTGCCCCCCGGCCGCGCGCTGCGCGTGCTGGAAGTGGGCGCCGGGACCGGCGGTGCGACCGGCGCCGTCCTGGCCGCGCTGCCGCGCGACCGCCGGCACTACGTCTTCACCGACCTCTCCACCGGGTTCCTCGGCGCCGCACGGCGCAAATTCGCGGGCGAGGCGCTGGAGATGCGGCTGTTCGACGTGGAACGGCCGCCCGCCGCCCAGGGGTTCGGCCCCGGGTCGTTCGACCTCGTCCTGGCCGCCAACGTGCTGCACGCGACCGCCGATATCGCGCGGTCGCTGCGCCATCTGCACGCGCTGCTCGCGCCCGGCGGCGTGCTCATACTGGTCGAGAGCACCGAGGCGCGACGCTGGGTCGACCTCGTGTTCGGCCTCACCGAGGGCTGGTGGCGCTTCGGCGACACCGCGTTGCGCCCGGACCACCCGCTGCTCTCGCGCGCCGCGTGGAAACAGGTCCTGGCCGAGACCGGCTTCGAGACCGCCGACGGCACCGGCGAGGTGATCGTCGCCCGCCGCCCGCCGGCACCGGCGCGACACACGCCGTCGGTCGGCGCGTCCACGAGTTCTGGCGCGTCCACGAGTTCTGGCGGTTCCGCCGGCCCGGCCGCCGCATCGCCCGCCGCGTGGCTGGCCGGGATCGAGCCCCCACCCGACACGCTGGTGCATGTCGTGCCTCCCGCCGAACCGACCGAGGCGGGGCAGCTCGCGCTGCTCGCCGGCCTCACCCGGATCGCGCTCCAGGCGAGCCAGGCCGCGCACCGCCTCGTGCTGGTCGGCCAGGACGGGCTGGGCCATGCCGGCCTGCCGGGCTTCCTGCGCACCGTCGCGATCGAGGCCCCCGCGCTCCACCCCCGCCTGCTGCTCGCCCCGCCCGGCGCCGAGGCGCTGGAAGCGGAGCTGCGCGCCGAGGCGCCGGAGGCGGAAGTGCGCTGGGATGCGGACGGCACGCGGCAGGTGCCACGGCTCCGCCCCATCGCCGCCCCCGCGCCGCTCGCGCGTGTGGACGGGACGTGGCTGATCACCGGCGGATCCGGCGGGCTCGCCCAGGCGATCGCCGCCTGGCTTGCGGCGCATGGCGCCAGCGGGCTCGTACTGCTGAGCCGCCGCACACCGGCCGCGCCGCCGGACGTCCGCGTGCCGGTTCATTGCGTCGCGGGTGATGCCGCGGATGCCGACCTGCTGGTCCGGTTGCTGCGCGAACGGGACGTGCAAGGCGTGGTGCATGCGGCCGGCCTCCTCGCCGACGCGCCGCTCGCGGCGCAGGACGCCGCCACGTTCGGCCCCGTCGTGCATGCCAAGATCGCCGGCGCGCTGGCGCTGGACGCGGCGACGCGGGCGCATCCCGTTCGGCACTTCGTGCTGTGCTCCTCCGCGGCCGGCGTGCTGGGATCGGCGCGCCAGGTGAACCACGCCTTCTGCGCCACCTTCCTCGATGGCCTGGCCGCGCAGCGTCAGGCGGAGGGGCTGCCGGCGGTGAGCCTCGACTGGGGCGTCTGGCGCGACATCGGCTCCGCCGCGGCCCTCGGCTTCGACCGCAACGCCGAACGCCTGGGCCTCGGCAGCATCGGGCCGGCGGAGGGAACGGCGGCGTTCGGCCGCGCGCTGAACGGCATGCAGGGCGCGGCAGCGGTGCTCCCATCCGTCGACTGGGCCCGCTTCACCGCCCATTTCGGCGACTTCCCGCCCGGCCTCTTCCGCTCGGTTGCGCAGGCGGCGGCGCACCGGGACGCCGTGCCGGCGGAGCCGCACGATGCCGGTGCGCAGCCGGCCATGCCCCGCGATGCCGGTGCACGACCGGCGGTGACCCCGGCCAACCCGCCGCCCCGCACCGGCCCCGAACCGGCGGCCGTGCTGGGGGGCATCGTCGCCCAGTGCCTCGGCCTCGCCGCGCCGCCCGATGCCGACACGCCGCTGCACGATCTCGGGCTCGACTCGCTGGTCGCGGTCGAGATCCGCAACCGCGCGGAGCGCGAACTCGGCCTAGAAGTCTCCGTCCGCGAGCTGATCGAGGGCGCGTCGCTCCGCACGCTCCTCGCGCGGCTGCCGCGGGAGGCTGCGGCCTCACCGCCGCCGGCCGACGCGGCAGCGCAGGGTCCGTCCGCTGCGGCATCCGCGGCGGCATGGCCTGGCCCATCGGGGCCGGCGGCAGCCGCCCCGATCGCGTCCTCACCCCCCGACGCCGCCCCGCAGGCCGCGGCCACCCGCACCGCCGCCACGCGCGCCGACATCGTGACGGCGCTGGGCGGGATCGTTGCCGGCTGTCTCGGCCTCTCGGGACCGCCCGATCCGGATGTGCCGCTGCACGATCTCGGCCTCGACTCGCTGGTGGCCGTCGAGATCCGCAACCGCGCGGAGCGCGAACTCGGCCTGTCGCTGTCGGTGCGTGAACTGATCGAAGGCGCCACGCTGCACGCGCTCGCGGCGGCGCTGCCGGCCCCGGGGCTGCCCGCGTCACCGCCCCCCGCCGTGGCCCTCCATGCTGCGCAGGTGGCCGGCGATTCGAACCGGCAGATGACGGTGCTGGGGATGATCGTGGCGGCATGCCTCGGTCTGCCGACCTCCCCGGATCCGGATGTGCCGCTGCACGATCTGGGCCTCGACTCGCTGGTGGCGGTCGAGATCCGCAACCGCGCGGAACGCGAGCTGGGCCTGTCGCTGTCGGTGCGCGAGCTGATCGAGGGCGCCACGCTCCGTTCCCTGACGAGCGCACCCGCGACCACGCCGCAGGACGCCGCACCGCACGCGCCCGCACAGCCCGCGTCGGCACCGCCCGCACCCGCGCTGCACGCGACTGCGGCCGGCCTGCACGCGACCGCACCCGCGCCGGCTGCACCGGCGATCGCCGCGGGGGCGCCCGCCACGTTCGGGCAGGCCGCCCGCGCCCGCGCGCCGGCGATGCTCGCACCCGATCTCGCGCATCGGCACGACCCGTTCCCGCTCACCGACATGCAGCGCGCCTACTGGGTGGGACGGCGCGGCGACCTGACCCTCGGCAGCGTGAGCTGCTACCTCTACACCGAGTTCGACACCGACCAGGTCGACCTCGCCCGCGCCGAGGCGGCGTGGAACGTCCTGATCCGCCGTCACGACATGCTGCGCGCGGTGATCCGCCCCGACGGCACGCAGCAGATCCTGGCGGAGGTGCCGGAATGCCGGTTCCCCATCCTCGACCTGACCGGCACCGATCCCGGACCGGAGCTCGCGCGCCTGCGGGCGGAGCTGCCGCGCCGCGTTGCCGCGCCGGATGCGTGGCCGCTGTTCGACATCCGCGTCACTCGCTTCGACGGCAAGGCGCGGCTGCACATGGGCTTCGACCTGATCGCGCTCGACGCCGCCAGCATCCATGCGCTGCGCCGGGAATGGGGCGTGCTGTACGACGACCTTTCCGCCCCGCTGCCACCGATCGGCGTGAGCTTCCGCGACGTCGTGCTGGCCCAGCTCGCCGCGCAGGAGGCCGCTTCGTGGAAGCGCAGCGCGGCGTATTGGACGGAGCGTGCCGCCACCCTGCCGCCCGGCCCCGACCTGCCGCTGCGGCCGGATGCCGCGGATCGGGTCGGCGCGCGCTTCCGCCGCCACAATGTCGTGCTGCCCGCCGACACCGCCGCCGCGCTGCGCCGCCAGGCCCAGGCACATGGTGTCACGCTGCCCACGCTGCTCGCGTGCGCCTACGCCAACACGCTCGCCGCCTGGAGCCGCACGCAGCGCTTCTGCCTGACCGTGACGTCGTTCAACCGGCCGGCGCTGCATCCCGACATGCCGCTGGTGCTGGGCGACTACACCTCCACCATCCTGCTGGAGGTCGACGCGACCGCACCGGCCTTCGCCGACCGCGCCAGGACGCTGGCGCGGCAGCTCGCCGCCGATCTGGAACATGCGGAGGTGGGCGGCAGCCACGTGCTGCGCGAGATCGCCCGCCGGACCGGCCAGGCCGCGCCCACCGTGCCGGTCGTGTTCACCTCGGCCCTCGGCTTCCGCCGCAAGGGGCCGGTCGCCGAGACGGAGTCGGGCGGCTGGGACCGGCTGGGGACGACGGTCTACAACGTCTCCTCGACGCCGCAGGTGCTGATCGACAACCAGATCTCGGAGGAGGACGGCCAGCTCTTCTGCAACTGGGACGTGGCCGCGGACCTGTTCCCCGACGGCGTCGTCGACGCCATGGTCGCGGCCTATCGCGCGCTGCTGTTCGGCCTGGCCGACGGCACGTTGTGGGATGCGCGGCTGACCGCGACGGTGCCGGCGCAGCCCCGCGCGAAGATGGTGCCGGGACCGGCGCCCGCGCTGCTGCATGCGGCGTTCGAGCGCTGCGCCCGCGCGATGCCGCGCCGGCCCGCGGTGATCGCACCCGACCGGACGCTGGATTACGCGACCCTGGACGCGGCGGCCGGGCACCTCGCGGCCGATCTGCTGAAGCGGCTGGACGGCGCGCCGCGCGACCGGCTGGTGGCGGTGAGCTTCCCTCGCTCCTGGCGGCAGGTCGTGGCCGTTCTCGGCGTGCTGAAGGCGGGCGCCGCCTATCTGCCGATCGATCCCGCCCTGCCCGCCGATCGCCGCGCGCTGCTGGTGGAACGCGGCGAGGCGCTGCTGCTCGACGACCCGGCCGCGCTGGATGCCGCACTCGCCAAGGCCGCGACGGGCGCACCGGCGCTGCCGGCCGTGACCGATCCGGAGCGGCTGGCCTACGTGATCTACACCTCGGGCTCCACCGGCGAACCCAAAGGCGTGATGATCGAGCACGCCGCCGCGGTCGGCACGGTGGCGGAGGTCAACCGCCGCTGGGGCCTGGGTGCGGAGGACCGGACGATCGGCCTGTCCTCGCTCAGTTTCGACCTCTCGGTGTTCGACATCTTCGGCCCGCTGAGCCTCGGCGGCGCGCTCGTGCTGCCGCCGGCGGAGGCGACGCGCGATCCCTCGGTCTGGGCGGAGCTGCTCGTGCGGCACCGCGTCACGGTGTGGAACAGCGTGCCGGCGCTGATGGCGCTGCAGACCGCGTACGGGCTGCCGGCGGGACATGCGCTGCGGCTGGTGATGCTGAGCGGGGATTGGGTGCCGCTCGAGCTGGTCGAAACGCTGCGGGTCCAGGCGCCCTCGGCCCGGCTGGTGGCGTTAGGCGGCGCCACCGAGGCGGCGATCTGGTCGAACATGCACGAGATCGGGCCGCTGGATCCGGATTGGACGAGCGTGCCCTACGGCACGCCGCTCGCGGGACAGATGCTGCACGTGGTGAGCGCGCAGGGGGAGGACTGTCCGGACTGGGTGGTGGGCGAGATCGAGATCTCCGGCGCCGGCCTCGCGCGCGGCTACTGGCGCGACCCGGTGCAGACCGCGGCGCGCTTCGTGCGCAACACGATGACCGGGGAACGACGCTACCGCACGGGGGATCTGGGGCGGTTCCGGGCGTATGCGGGCGGGGCGGGCGGGACGGGCGTGACGGCCGCGGCGGGCGTGTCGGACGGGGCGGGCGTGAACACCGAGCGGCCCGTGCCCTCCGTGTCATGGCCGGGCTTGGCCCGGCCATCCACGACTCCTGAACGCGGCCGAGAGGAAGTCGTGGATGGCCGGCCTTCGCCGGCCATGACACAGGAGGCGCGGCCTTCGCCGGCCATGACACGGGAGGCGCGGCCTTCGTCGGCCATGACACAGGCACGGCCTGCGCCCGTCATGACACGGGAGGCACGGCCTTTGCCGGCCATGACACAGACACGGCCTTCGCCCGTCATGACGGACGGGGCGTCGCCCCACCCGATCGAGTTCCTCGGGCGGGAGGACTTCCAAGTCAAAGTCCAGGGCCATCGCATCGAACTCGGCGAGATCGAGACCGCACTCGGGGCGCATCCCGCCGTCGCCCAGGCCGTCGTCACCGCCCCGGTCACCACCGGGCGCGAGCGCACGCTGCACGGCTTCGTCGTCCCGCATGCGAGCGCGACGCCGCTTGACGCCACTTGGGAGCGGTTGTGCGAAACCGCCCAGGCCGCGCTCGCCGTCCGCGCCCGGTCCATCGGGCGGGACGAGTTCGAGCTCACCGCGGCGACCTTCACCGACCAGGCGGCCGCCGCGGCCGCTGCCGCGCTGCGCACGCTCACCGGCAGCTACGAACTGCCCGAGACGGAGTCGCTGATCCGCGACCATGGCGTCGCGTCGCGCTACCGGCTTTGGCTCGAGCGGATGCTGCCCGAGATCGCCCGCGTCGGCATGGGCGCGGAGCCGGTGTCCAGCCACGAGATCAGCGGGGTGGACCGGTTCGGCTTCGAACCCGCCTCGCTCGACTTCCTCGACCGGGTGATCGCGCGCCTGCCGGACATCCTGACCGAACGGGAGCACTCCTCGGCGATCTACCTCGATGCCGGCACGCCGGACGTGTATGCGCGGCTGTTCGCCACGCCGAACGCGGTGATCGGGGCGGTCGTGGGGGCGCTCGTCTCGGGGGAACGGGCGGGGCAGTCGTGGATGGCCGGGCCAAGCCCGGCCATGACGGAGGGAACACGGCCCGGCGCGGCCATGACCCCGGAGACAGACGCCGCGCCCCCGGCAGCTTCCCGCCCCCTCTCCGTCCTCGAAGTCGGTGGGGGACTCGGCACCACCCTCGCGGCGATTGAGGGTGACCTGCCGACCGACCGCCTCACCTACCTGTTCACCGATCTCAACCCGCATCTGCTGCGCGCCGCGCAGGCGAAGTTCGCGGGCCGCGACTGGCTGTCCTTCGCAACGCTCGACCTGGATGCGGAGGCGGCCGAGCACGAGGGGCGGCACGACGTCATCCTTGCCTCGAGCGCGTTGCACGTCGCCGCCGATATCGGCGCGACGCTCGCGCGGCTGCGGCGCTGGCTCGCACCCGGCGGCGTGCTGGTCGTGCTGGAGGAGACGCGGTTCTTCCCCTGGTACGACCTCGGCATGGGGCTGCAATCCGGGTTCGACGCGCGTACCGACCTCGCGCGCCGGCCGCGCCACCCGCTGCTCTCCCGCGCGGTGTGGGAGCGAGAGCTGGCCGAGGCCGGGTTCTCGGCGATCGCCACGCCCGTCGTCCCCGGCTCGCTCGAGGACCTGATGGGCTTCGACGTGATCCTAGCCCGCGCCGGGACCCCGGCCGCGAGCGACGCGGCGCTGGAAGCCGACCTGCTGGCCCATCTGCGGGACCGGCTGCCGGCCTACATGGTGCCCGCCGGGCTGACGTTCATCGACGCGGTGCCGCTGTCGTCCAACGGCAAGGTGGATCGGCGCGCGCTCGTCCCCGCGCGTCCGTCCGCGCGCGCCGGCGCCCAGGGGCACGAGTCCGGCGGCGCCTTGGAACGCGCGGTCGCCGGCGTGGTCGCCGAGGTGATGGGCGGGACGGCGATCGACCCGGCCCGCTCCCTGTTCGAATACGGCGCGAGCTCCCTCACCCTCGTCTCGCTCCAGCGACTCCTGGGCGAGCGGCTGGGCCGCACCCTGCCGTTGCAGCGCATCTTCGAGGCGCCCAGCGTCGCCGCGTTCACCCGCGCGCTCGCGGGCGGCGAGGCCACGACCAGCCCGCTGGTCTCGTTCGGCGGCGACGGGGACCGGCCGAAGCTGCTGATGATGCCGGGCATGTTCGCCCTGCCCTTCTACCTGCGCGACATGGCGGCCGCGGTGGCGGACGATCTCGACCTCGTGTCCGTCCAGCTCCCCGGCCTCGCCGAGGGCGAGACGCCGCTCGACGATCTCGAGACGCAGGCGGAGTACGTGATTGCGCGGCTGCGCGCGGCCGGGCTGCGCGGACCCTGGCTGATCGGCGGGCACTCCTTCGGCGGACATGTGGCGCTCGCCGTCGGGCGGCGGCTGCGCGCGGCGGGGGAGCCGGTGCCGCTGCTGCTGCTGGGCGACACGGTGCGCACCTTCGGTGACTTCGCCGCGCTGCAGAGCGACGACCTCGCCTATGCCGCGATGACACGCGGCCTCGCCGCCCTGTATGGCGGAGCGATGCCGCCGGCCGAGGGCGCGGCGCCGGAAGCCGCGTTCCGCGCGACCGCCGCGCGCATGCAGGCGGCCGGGCTGTTCGGCGCGCTGTCCCTGCCGCTCGACCGCATGGCCGCGCTGTTCAAGGCCAATTTCCGCGCGATCGGGGCGGCGAGGCACGGAGCGGTGCCGGGCGATCTCGCGGTGCTGCGGTCGGAGGGCGGGTTCCCGGCCGAGTTCCTCCAATTCGAGACGGGCGAGGCCGCCGCTGACCCCGCTCTCGGCTGGGCACCGCTGGTGGAGGGCCGCGTCGTCACCCGCACGCTGCGCGGCGACCATCTGGCGATGCTCGACGCGGCGAACCTGCCGACCATGGCGACGATCGTAACCGAGCTCGCGCGCGACGCGCTGGCGGCGCATCTCGCCGCGATCGGCGGCACGCCCGATCCGGCCGCCGGTCCGGCCGCGCTGTGGCGGGCGATCCGCGCGCGAGGCCGCACCGCATGAGCGGCGCCTATCCCTCCGCCGGGTTCGACCTCGCCAACGTCGCGATCCAGGCGAACCCCTACCCAGCCTATGCCTGGCTGCGGGCGCACGACCCGGTCCATCGCCTGGCGGGCGTGCCGATGTGGGTCATCTCCCGCCATGCCGAGGTGGAGGCGGTGCTGCGCGATCCGGCGACCTACGCGTCCGATCTCGGCATGCACGTGCCGCTGATGTCGATGGTGATGAAGGACGCGCGCGACCACACGCGGCTGCGCCAGACCGTCACCCGCGCCTTCACCCCGCGCGCGGTGGCGCATCTGGAGCCGCGCATCCGGGAGGTGGCCGAGGCGCTGCTGGAGGCGGCGCCGGAGCGGATGGATTTCGTGCAGGTCTACGCCAACCCGCTCTCGGTCACGATCATCTGCGAGATGCTGGGCGTGCCGCTCGACCAGCGCGACGCGATGAACCGGCACGCGCGCGACGCGCTGCTGGCGAGCTTCGCCGCGACCGGCATGGGCAGCCCCGACCTGCTGGCCGAGGCGCAGGTCGGGCTCACCCAGCTCATGGCGATCCTCGACGCCGCGATCGAGCGCCACCTCGCCGCGCCCACCGACAACATCATCAGCACGCTCGTCGCCGAGGAGGCGCGCGGCACGCTGAGCCGGGAGGAGCTGCGCAATCTCTGCGCGCTGCTGCTGATCGGCGGGCACGAGACCACCGCGAACATGATCGCGAGCGGCGCCTACGTCCTGGCCGAGACGCCGTCGCTCTGGGCGCGGCTCAAGGCCGACCCCGCGCTGATCCCCCGCTTCGTCGAGGAACTCGCGCGGCTGCGTCCGCCGCTGCAGCGCATCGCGCGCCGCGCGACCCGGCCCGTGACGCTGGCCGGCGTGGACCTGCCCGCCAACGCGCTGCTGATGCTGTTCCCCGGCTCCGCCAATCGCGACACGGAACGCTGGGCCGATCCCGACACGCTGGACCTTGCGCGCGACGCACGCGGTCATCTGGGGTTCGGCACCGGCGTGCACACCTGCCCCGGCGCCCCGCTCGCGCGGCTCGAGGCGCGCATCGCCTTCGAGGTGCTGCTGGCGCGGTCGGAGGGCCTGCGCTTCGACCCGGCGCAGCGCCCGATCCCGATCGCCGGCTACGCCGCCGGCAACCTCGGCTGGAACATTCTCCCGCTCCTTCGCACCAAGGCCGGTCCATCGCTCATGCCTCCGACCCCAGACCCGACCCCCGACCTGTTCGACCCCGTCTGCGCGATCGTCGCCGAGAGCCTGGGAATCGACCGCGCCGAGATCGCCGCGGACACCTGCGCGAAGAACACGCCGGAATGGGACAGCCTCGCGCATCTGATGATCCTCGATGCGCTGGAGAAGCGGTTCGCGGTCAAGCTGCCGCGGCGCGCCGCCTATACCGCCAAGGACGTGGGCGAGCTCGCCGCCCTGGTCGCCACCACCAGGGACGCGGGCTGACCGCCATGTCCGGTGCGCGCCAGACCGTGTTCCGCCCGCTCGAGCCGGCCTTTCTCGAGGATCCGTACCCGACCTATGCGCGGCTGCGCGACGATCACCCGGTCGGCTGGGCCGCGACGCCGGCCGAGGGCTATGCCGGGTTCTGGTTCGTCAGCCGCTATGCCGACGTCGCCGCCGGGCTCAAGGACAACCGGTTCGGCCGCGAGATCACCAAGGTGCTGCCGCCCGAAGCCTTCCCGCCCATCCCGGAGCAGCAGAAGCCGCTCTACGCGATGCTGGCGGCCTGGATGCTGTTCAAGGACCCGCCGGACCACGCGCGCCTGCGCCGCATCGCCGCGCCCGTGTTCGCGCTGCGCCCCGTCCTCGGCATGCGGCCGCGGATCGAGGCGCTGATCGCCGCCGCCCTCGCCCGCATCCCCGACGACGGCCCGTTCGACATCGTCTCCGACTTCTCCTCGCCGCTCTCGATCGACATCGTGGCCGACCTGATGGGCGTGCCGGAGGAGGATCATCCGCTCGTGCGCGGCTGGGTGCGCGAGATCACGCTCTCGCTCGACCTGGTGCGCACCCCCGAACGGATCGCCGCGGGCAGCCGGCGCGCGGCCGAACTGATCGCGTATTTCGAGCGGCTGGTGGCGGCGCACCGGCGTGCGCCCCAGGGCAACCTGCTGAGCCTGCTGATCGCGGCGCAGGACCAGGGCAGCTTCCTCGACGACCAGGAGCTGCTCGCCTCCTGCGTGCTGTTCCTGTTCGCCGGGCACGAGGCGTCGTCGCTGCTGATCGGCAACGGGCTGCGTGCGCTCGCCGCCAATCCCGGGGAATGGCAGCGGCTGCGCGAGGGCGCCGTCGGGGTGAAGTCGGCGGTGACGGAGCTGCTGCGCTACGACAGCCCGCAGCAGATCGCCTTCCGCCACGCACTGGCGGATCTGGCGTTCCAGGGCGTCACGATCCGCACGGGCCAGGTGGTCGGGTTCGGCCTCGGCTCCGCCAACCGCGATCCGCGCGTGTTCGCGGAGGCGGACCGGCTGGATCTGGGGCGCGAGGAGACGCGGCACCTCGCCTTCGGCGCGGGCATCCATACCTGCGCCGGCAGCAGCCTCGCCCAGCTCGAGGCGGAGCTGGTGTTCGCCGCCCTCGGCCGTCGCTTCCCGGAGCTGCGCGTCGTCGCGGTGGAGCGGCAGGAGAGCATCCTGGTGCGCGGGCTGACGCGGCTGGTGCTGGACTGCGGGGTCGCGTGACCCCTGGCGGGGTCCCTCCCCGGCACGAGCGGCCTCGTGCATGTCATCCGTCGCGGCAGCCTGCCGGTGGGGATGGCCGGCTCGACGGCCGGCCATGACGGATGGGGGCCGCGGGTGCGGGCGGCGGCCGGGGCACGCGGGTGCGGGCGGCGGGTCCGGCGGCGGCTAATCCAGCAGCCCCGCGCGGCGCAGGCCCTCCGCGTAGCGGGCGCGGTCCTCGCGGCGGACCAGGGGGGAGCGGTCCACCGCCTCGGCCACCGAGAACCCCGGCTCCAGCCGCAGCAGCGCGGCGCGGACCTTCGCGGCTTCCTCCTCCCGCCCGAGATGCCCCAGTGCGCAGAGATGCCCCTTGTAGGAGGAGGAGAAGCCGGGATTGAGCTCGATCGCGCGCCGCCCCGCCTCCGCCGCCTTCTCGTACTCGCCGCGGAGCAGGTGGGGCATCGACAGCGACATCTCGAAGAAGAACATGTGCGGGTCGTAGGGGGAGAGGCGGATCGACTGCTCGATCAGCGGCAGCCCGTCCTCCGGCCGCCCGCGATAGCATTGCGCCAGGCCGAAGAAGCAGCGGGCGAGCGCGAGGTTCGGATTCAGCGCGACGGCGCGCTGGTGCAGCGTGCAGGCCTCCTCCGGCTCGCGGGCCAGGAAGGCGCGGACATGGCCGGCCAGGGTCAACGCCCGCGCATCGCCGGGGTCCAGCGTCACCGCGCGTCCCGCCAGTTCGGCGGCCCGCATCGTCGCGGCGCGCAGGTCGTTGGCCCAGCCCTGGCCCACCAGGAACAGGTGCCAATACGCGTACCAGGCATGGGCCGGCGCGTTGCCGGGATCCTCGGCCACGGCTGAATCGAGCAGCCCGCCCGCGGTGAAGAACCCGTTCCGCTCCAGCCGGTAGATCGCGGGGATGGACTGCAGCAGCCGCTCATGCGCGGTGGTGGCGCGGATCCGGCGCGCACCGAGGCGCTCGCCCTGGCGCAGCAGGATGTGCGGGTCGATCTGCGCCACGATCGCCGCCGCGACCTCGTCCTGCAGGTCGAACATGTCGCCGATCGCACCGCCGAACCGGTCCGCCCAGACGACCTCGCCCGCCGCCCACACGTCGATCAGGCGCGCCCGCACGCGCACCCGATCCCCGCTGCGCTGGACCGATCCCTCCAGCGCGTAGTCGAGGCCGAGTTGCTCCCAGAGCGGGGCGTCGCGGGTGAGGTCGGTCGGCAGGACGGCGATGGAGCTGATCGGGATGCAGGACAGGCCGCGGAACCGCGCGAGCGCCCCCACCACCTCCTCGGTCAAGCCTTGGGTCAGCTTCGGATCGACGTCACCCTCCGGCGCGCGGAACGGCATGATGCCCAGCCGGACGGCGTTCGGCCGCGCCGGGGAGAGTGGGCCGCGCGGCGCGCCGGGTGACGCAACCTCCGGGGCGCCGGCCGACGCGGACACGGTCCCGGCGGCCGAGTTCGGCACGGGCGCCGGCGCGGTCGCGCGCAACTCGGCAACCAAAGTCTGGATCGCCGCGCTCGGGACGAGGTGGGTGGTCTCCGCCAGGGCCGCGCGGCAGCGCTCGAAGCAGGCGAGCGCGGCGGTCCGGTCGCCACGCTCCGCGTGGACGCGGATCAGCGCCGTCCAGGCGCCCTCATGCGCGCGATCGACGAGCAGCAGGCGTTCCGCCGCGGCGATCCGCTCCGCCGCGTCGAGGGCGCCGGCCAGCATCCCCTCTCCCAGCGTGCGGGCGACGCGCAGCAGGCGCAGCCGCTCCTCCTGCACCCAGCGATCGAAGGCGGGATCGAGGCCGGCCAGGTCCTCGAGCAGCGGGGCGCGGAAAAGGTCGAGCAGCCCGCCCTCCTCGTGACCCAGGGGACCGGCCGCGCGTGCGTCGACCCAGAGCCCGGCGCGGTGGAGGCCGACATGGTTGCGTTCCGCGACGATCATCCGGCTGGCGAGGCTGCCCAGCGTGTCCTGCAGTTCGTGGACCGCCTGGCGCAGGGAGGCGCGCGCCTGCTCCTTCTCCCGCTGGCTCCAGAGCAGGGCGGTGATCTGGCTGCGCAACACCGGCTCCGGCGCGGCGAGCGCCAGGATCGCGAGCAGGGCGCGGGTCTTGCGCGCCCGTGGCAGGACCGACCGGCCCAGCGCATCCTGCGCCCGCATCTGCCCGAAGACCCGGATGCGCAGGAGCGGCGTTTCAGGGGAGGACATCTCCGGCCTTGGCCGCGTGCTCGTGTCTGGGACGTTGTCTATGGCGGACCTCGGGCGGCGCGGGTCGCGAAGAGCACAACCAAAGCGTGTTTTCTCACGGAAATTCTACCGCAGCGCGCGGAGACCATCAAGGGTTGGAGCGCGCCGGCAACGGTGGACGGGACGTGTCGCAGAATCCGATACGTGCTCTCGCGCGGCGAAGGTCACGTGCCGGCGCGGGCGAAGCGTGCCGGCGGGTGCCCCGTGCCGGCCCGCGTGCCACTTACCGGCGCCACGGGACCGCGGATGGCGCGAAATCCGGCAGCACCCATGCCGTTTGTTGGGCAGCCGCCGCCATGCATCGCGAACACGATGACACGGAGCCGGGATTTTGTATCGGCCCCGTTGATCTTGACGCAGGCCGAACGCACAGTCGCGCCGTACGCGGGATCCCCCGCGCTCATCTGGGAGATGAATGCATGACGGTGTTCAATCGGTCCCGAGCCTCCGGCTCGCTCGCTAAGCGGGTGCTGACCGGCGGCCTGGTGGCGGGCGGCCTGCTGGCGGCCGGCATGACGAGCCAGGCCCAGGCCCAAGGGTCGGGCTCCCCCACGCTGGATTCCTCCCGCTCCAAGGGCCAGGTGCTGTGCGGCATCTCGGGCCAGGTGCCGGGCTTCTCGTTGCCGGACAGCCAGGGCGTGATGCGCGGCATCGACGCCGATTCCTGCCGGGCCGTCACCGCCGCCGCGCTGGGCGATGCGAGCAAGGTGAAGTTCGTCCCCACCACGACGCAGAACCGCTTCACCGCGCTGCAGTCGGGCGAGATCGACGTGCTGTCGCGCAGCACCACCTGGACGCTGGGCCGCGAGGCCAATCTCGGGCTCGAGTTCGCCTGGGTGAACTACTATGACGGCACCGGCTTCCTGGTGAAGAAGTCGTCCGGCGTGAAGTCCGCGAAGGAGATGGACGGCGCCACGATCTGCGTGCAGCCCGGCACCAGCACCGAACTGGCGATCGCCGACTACTATCGCGTCAACAACATGAAGTTCACGCCGATCCTGATCCAGGACCTGTCCGAGATCCAGGGCGCGTTCCTGTCCGGCCGCTGCGATGCCTACTCCACCGACGCCTCGGCGCTCGCGACCTTCCGCTACAGCCAGGGCCCGAAGGCGAACGACCTCGTGCTGCTGCCCGAGATCATCTCGAAGGAGCCGCTGGGCGTGATGGTCCGCAAGGGCGACGACAAGTGGTTCGACCTGGTCCGCTGGACCTTCATCGCCATGATCACGGCGGAGGAGAAGGGGATCACCAGCCAGAACGTCGATTCGTTCATGAACTCGACCGATCCCGACATCCGTCGCCTCCTCGGCCTCGAGGGCGACATGGGCAAGGCGCTCGGCGTCGACAACAAGTGGGCGTACAACGTCATCAAGCAGGTCGGCAATTTTGGTGAGGTCTGGGACCGCAACATCACGCCGATGGGCGTGCCGCGCGGGATCAACAACCTCTGGACCAAGGGCGGGCTGCAATACGCGCCGCCGATCCGCTGATCCGCTGATCCGCTGATCCAGCCAGCGTCGAAGATGGGCCGCTCGGGACAACCGAGCGGCCTTTTTCATTCGGGGTCATCGCAGCGGAGCGGCGCCGCAGGGCAAGACCGGAGGGGACCGCCGCGGGACGCGAGGGACCGGCCCGCCAGGAGACAGCCGCCAATCTGGTCTGGACCCGTTGATCTTTTGTGACCGACTGACGCACAGTCGGGGCGGGGCGGCCCTGCGGCCAACGCGGCATCGGGTGGCCCCGATCTTGCTTTCCATCGCGTCCCGTCCCGATGCCGTCAGCCCGGGATCGGCCACCACCACGGCCCACCAACGGCCTACCACCACGTCGAGGTACCCGCTTCCCATGTCAGACGCCACCGCCGATCCGAGGTTCGCCGCCGCCCGCGCAGCGCCCAGACGGCGGCTGCGCTTGTCCTGGTCGGACCCGACCTTCCGCGCGATCGTCTGGCAGGTGGTGATCGTGGGCCTGGTGGCCGCGGTGATCGGCTATCTGGTCCACAACACCAACCAGAACCTCGCGGCGCGTCACATCGCGACCGGATTCGGCTTCCTCGACCGCGTCGCCGGCATCCCGATCGGGGAGGCGTTGGTCCCCTACAATCCGGCGGTCAACACCTACGGCCGCGCCCTGCTCGTCGGTGTGCTGAACACGCTCAAGGTGGCCGTGGTCGGCATCGTGCTGGCCACGATCCTGGGCACCGTCATCGGCATCGGCCGCCTGTCGAGCAACTGGCTGCTCGCCAAGCTGACCGCCTTCTACGTCGAGACGCTGCGCGACATCCCGCTGCTGCTGCAGCTGCTGTTCTGGTACACCGTGCTGCAGAGCCTGCCCGCACCGCGCCAGTCCATCCGGGTCGGCGACGTGTTCCTGTCGAACCGCGGCATCAAAATCCCCTTGCTCGAGCTGCAGCCGGCGCATGAATGGGCGGCGCTCGCGTTCCTCGTCGGCCTGGTGGGCACGGTGCTGTGGAACCGGCACGCGGCCCGCCAGCAGGAGGCGACCGGCGTGCGACCGCGCGTCTGGCCCGTGGGGCTCGCGCTGATGGTCGCGCTCCCGCTCGTCGTCTGGGCCATTTTCGGCGCGCCGCTCACCTTCGAGGTGCCGGTGCTGCGCGGCTTCAACTTCCAGGGCGGCGGCTCGCTCAGCCCCGAGTATTTCGCGCTGCTGCTGGGCCTCGTCACCTACACCGCCGCCTACATCGCGGAGATCGTGCGGTCCGGCATCCAGGCCGTGCCGCAGGGCCAGTGGGAGGCCGCCGGCGCGCTGGGACTGCGTTCGGGGATGGTGCTGCGCAAGGTGATCCTGCCGCAGGCGCTGCGCGTCATCGTGCCGCCGATGACGAGCCAGTACCTGAACCTGACCAAGAACAGCTCGCTCGCGGTCGCGATCGGCTACCAGGACATCGTCTCGATCGCCAACACGACCCTGAACCAGACCGGCCAGGCCATCGAGGGCATCGCCGTGATCATGGCGGTCTACCTCACCATCAGCCTGTCGATCAGCCTGTTCATGAACTGGTACAACGCGCGCATCGCGCTGGTGGAGCGCTGAGCATGAGCGACACCGTGGCAACCGCGGAGCCGGGCTACGCCGCCGCCCGCGAACGCCCGCCCGCCGGCCTGGTCGGCCCCTGGGCCTGGGCGCGAGCCAACCTGTTCTCCTCCTGGTGGTCCACCGCGATCACGCTCGTCCTGGTCTACGTGATCCTCCGCGCGCTCGTCGGCTTCGTCGAATGGGCCTTCGTGAACGCGATCTGGAGCGTGCCGTACAACGCCCAGGGACGGCCGGACACGGCGGTCTGCCAGAACGCCAAGGGGATCGGCGCCTGCTGGGCGATCATCGGCGACAAGTACCGGCTGATCCTGTTCGGCCGCTACCCGTACGAGGAACAGTGGCGGCCGGCGATCTGCGTGCTGCTGTTCATCGGCCTCTACGTCGTCTCCGCCATGCGCCGGTTCTGGCGCAAGGAACTCGCGCTGATCTGGATCGCGACCCTCGCGGTGATCGGCGTGCTGATGTGGGGCGGCGTGTTCGGCCTGCAGGAAGTGCCCGAGGATTACTGGGGCGGACTGCCGATCACCCTGATCCTCGCCACCTTCGGCCTCGCCTTCGCCTTCCCGCTCTCCGTCCTCGTCGCGCTCGGACGCCGCTCGAAACTGCCGGCGATCAAGCTGCTCTGCGTGCTCTATGTCGAGCTGATCCGCGGCGTGCCGCTGATCAGCGTGCTGTTCATGGCGAGCGTGATGTTCCCGCTGTTCATGCCGGCCGGCGTCAACGTGGACAAGCTGCTGCGCGCGCAGATCGCCTTCATCCTGTTCGCCGGCGCCTACCTCGCCGAGGTGGTGCGCGGCGGCTTGCAGGCGCTGCCGAAGGGACAGAGCGAGGCGGCCGACGCGATGGGCCTCACCTACTGGCAGAAGACCGGGCTGATCATCCTGCCGCAGGCGCTGCGCCTCGTGATCCCGCCGCTGGTGAACACGTTCATCGGCTTCTTCAAGGACACGAGCCTGGTGCTGATCATCGGCCTGTTCGACCTGCTGACCATGGGCAAGGTCGCGCTGAGCGATCCGCCCTGGCAGAGCTTCTCGACCGAGGTCTACGTCGTCCTCGCGATCATCTACATCTGCTTCTGCTTCGCCATGTCGAAATACAGCCGCGGCCTGGAGCAGGACCTCAACCGCGCCCGCCGCCGCTGACCGGAGCCACGACCATGAGCCAGGCCGCCTTCGCCGACGCCCCCGTTCCGCACAGGATCGACACCAACGCCCCGCCGGCGATCGTGCTCGACAAGGTCAACAAATGGTACGGCACGATGCACGTGCTGCGCGACGTCTCCATGACCGTCGCGCAGCAGGAACGCGTGGTGGTCTGCGGCCCCTCGGGCTCCGGCAAGTCCACCATGATCCGCTGCATCAACCGGCTGGAGACGCACCAGGAAGGCCGGATCCTGGTCGACGGCACCGAACTCACCGATGACCTGCGGGCGCTGGACACGATCCGGCGCGAGGTCGGCATGGTGTTCCAGTCGTTCAACCTGTTCCCGCACCTGACGATCCTGGAGAACTGCACGCTCGCCCCGATCTGGGTGCGCAAGATGCCCAAGGCGGAAGCGGAGGAGCTGGCGATGAGCTATCTCACCCGCGTGAAGATCCCCGACCAGGCGAAGAAGTATCCGGGGCAACTGTCGGGCGGCCAGCAGCAGCGCGTGGCGATCGCGCGTGCGCTGTGCATGAAGCCGAAGATCATGCTGTTCGACGAGCCGACCTCCGCGCTCGACCCCGAGATGATCAAGGAGGTGCTGGACACCATGATCGGCCTCGCGGAATCGGGCATGACCATGGTCTGCGTCACGCACGAGATGGGCTTCGCGCGCCAGGTCGCCGACCGGGTGGTGTTCATGGACCGCGGCGAGATCGTCGAGAGCGGCACGCCGCAGCGCATGTTCGAGGACCCGCAGACCGACCGGCTGAAGCTGTTCCTGAGCCAGATCCTGCGCGGGCACTGAGGCCGGGGGGCAGACGGGCGAAGCCGGGCGGACGCGAGGCGGCGAACGGAGCGGAGGTCCGGCCGCCCCCGTCATGGCCGCCCACGTCTAGGTCGCCCCCGTCGTGCCGCCCCCGTCATGGCCGCCCGCGTCATGGCCGCCCCCCGTCGTGGCCGCCCCCGTCATGGCCGCCCCCGTCGTGGCCGCCCCCGTCGTGGCCGCCCCCGTCGTGGCCGCCCCTCCATCGTCATGGC
>MKTV01000029.1:46288-52142 GCA_001898425.1 Rhodospirillales bacterium 69-11 | reverse complement strand
CCACCGGCAGGGTGCCGCGAGGGATGGCCGGGTCGAGCCCGGCCATGACGATGGGGGGAGCGCGGCCCCGCACCCGCCGCCCGCTCGTCGCGCGAAGCCGCCGCTCCTACCCCACGAACCGCGCCAGCCGCACCGCCGTGTGGCCGCGGCTCGGTCGCAGGCTTGGCATCACCAGCAGGCAGTCGTCGTGCGGCGTGCGCACCTCGCTCGCGCCGTCCAGCGCGATCAGCGTGTTGCGCCGCTTCACCACGTCGCCGCCGCGCCACGCCTGCACGAAGGCGAATTGCGTCGTCGCCGCGGTGATCGCCGCGGTCACCTCCGCCACGCGCTGCGGCACGCGCGGCGGTGCGGGAAGCGGAGCGTTCGCCGGCAGCATGTCGAGGTGCCGCAACACGCCCGCCACCGCCGCCTCCGCCGCGGCGACGGTGTCCGCCTCCCAGTGCTGGCCCGCTTCGACCAGCACCGCCGCAGCCTTCGTCTCGGGATCGACGAAACGGCGGTGATCGATCAGCCGCTTGCCATTGGCATGGCCTGAATCCGCGATCACCAGCGACGGCGTGCCGATCCCGCGCGCCAATGCCAGCCCCTTGCCGCTCGGCCCGCTCAGGATGGCGGGGTCGGCCGGCCACAGCATCGAATGGAGGTCGACCAGCACGTCGACCGTCTGGATCAGCGGCAGGATCTCGCGCGCCCGCGCAAGTTCACGCGACGTGCGGGGCCCGTCCAGCACCGCCTCGTCCCAGACGCGGTTCAGGTCCTCGTCGATGAAGCGCGACGCCGTGGGCCGGCGCGGGTCGAACCGCTCGAACGCCGCGAGGTTGACGAACCCCATCGTCAGCACGCCGCGCCGCGGCATGAATCCCGCGCGCAGCAACCGGTCCAGCACGATCGCGCCGGCGAACTCGTTGCCGTGCATGAGGCCGAGCAGGGCGAGATGAGGTCCGGGGGATGCGGCGCGGCGCGTGATGAAGCCCGGCACGCCCGCATCGCCCGACCGCCACGGCGACAGGTCGGGAGGTCTCAGCGCGACCGCGAACTCAGGCAGCGGCGTCGGGACGGGCGCCGGCATGCCTCACCCGCTCAGGCGATCGGCGAGGCGGCGGATGAACGCGTCGCAGGCGGCGAGTTCGCTCTCCGCGATCCATTCGTCCGGCTGGTGCGCCTGCGCGATGTGGCCGGGGCCGCAGATGATCGAGGGAACCCCGGATTTCTCGTAGTACCCGCCCTCGGTCCCGTAGCTGACCTTGCCCGTCGCGTTCGCGCCGGTGAGCTGCTTGACCAGCGTCGTCAGCTCATGGTCGGGCGAGAGCGAGAGGCCCGGCATCTCGAGCTGGATCTCCCAGTCGAAGCCGGTGCGCGGATCGACCGCATGCATCGCGGGCTCGATCGTCTCGGCGACATGACGCTGCAGCCGCTGCATCGCGAGATGCGGGTCGTCGCCCGGGATGTGCCGCCATTCCATGGTGAAGGCGGCGTGTTCGGGGATGATGTTGAGGATCGTGCCGCCCTCGACCGTGCCGACATGGATCGTCGTGTGCGGCGGGTCGAACCCGTCCTCGAACGGTCCTTCCTTCGCGAGGCGGCGCGCCTCGGCCGCAACCCAGGCGATCGCCTCCCCGGCGGCCTGCACGGCGTTGACGCCCTTGGCCGGTTCCGAGGAATGGCCGGTCTTGCCGCGCACGGTCACGCCGAGGTTGAGCTTGCCCTTGTGCGCGAGCACCGGCTGCATGCCGGTCGGCTCGCCCACGATGCACAGATCGGGGCGGAGGCCGGACGCCGCGATGTCCTCGATCAGGCGTTGCGCGCCCCAGCAGCCGACTTCCTCGTCATAGGTGATGAACAGGTGCACGGGCTTCGGCAGGTCGCGCGCCTTCAGCGCCGGCACGGCGGCGAGGCAGGCGGCGACGAAGCCCTTCATGTCGCAGGCGCCCCGCGCGAACAGCTTGCCGTCCTGGCGGCGCAGCGCGAACGGATCGGCGCTCCAGGCCTGCCCATCCACCGGCACGGTGTCGACATGGCCCGACAGGGCGATGCCGCCCGCCGTCTGCGGCCCGATGATGGCGTGGAGGTTGGATTTCCGCCCGTCCGGATCGGTGCTGACACGGTATGGGATCGCGTGCTGGTCGAGCCAGGAGCGCACGAAGGCGATCAGTTCGAGATTGCTGTTCCGGCTCGTGGTGTCGAACGACACCAGGCGCGCGAGCATCTCGGCAGTGGTGAGGGACGTCATCAGTGCAGTCTATACGTGTGTCGCCGCGGGGCAACCGGAGGCGCGGGCGTGTGACGGCCGGTGCGCACCCATGTCATGGCCCCCCGTGTGTCATGGCCCCTCGTGTGTCATGACCGCTCGCGTGTCATGGCCGCCCACGTGTCATGACCGCTCGCGTGTCATGGCCGCCGAAGGGCGGCCATCCACGACTTCGCCTGCCCCAAGCTGCAGCAAGAGAGCCGTGGATGGCCGGCCTGCGCCGGCCATGACACGGGGGCGGCCCTGACACGGAGCCCGCCCACCCCGTCGCGGTCACATCGCGAGATACCCGCCGTCCACGTAGAGCTCGGCGCCGGTCACGTAGGACGCCTCGTCGGAGGCCAGAAACAGGATCGCGTTGGCGACCTCCTCCGCCTCGCCCGTCCGCCCCAGCGGCACGGATTTCAGCATCTTCGCACGCACCGTCGGATCGGCCGTCGCGCCCGAGGTGCGCATCGGCGGCATCAGCCCCGGATGCACCGAGTTGCAGCGGATCCGCTCCGCGCCGAACTGCACCGCCGTCGACTTCGTCATCGTCCGCACCGCGCCCTTCGAGGCGTTGTACGCCATGTGCACCATGCTCTGCCCGACCACGCCCGAGATCGAGGACAGGTTCACGATCGACCCGCCGCCGTTCTTGCGCATCTGCTCGACCGCATACTTCGTGCCGTAGAACACGCCGTTCGCGTTCACCGTCATCACGCGATCCCAGATCCCGCTCTCGAGCAGGTCGTTCACCGCGCTGCCGCTGATGCCGGCGTTGTTCACCAGGATATCGAGCCGCCCGTACGCGCCCACCGCCGCGGCGACGCAGGCCGCCCAGCTCGCTTCCTCGGTGACGTCGAGCCGCTGGAACATCGCGGTGCCGCCGGCCTTCTCGATTTCGGCGACCACGGCGCGGCCCTCATCCTCCAGCAGGTCGGCCACCACGACACGCGCGCCCTCGCGCGCGAACCGCCGCGCCGTCGCGGCCCCCATGCCCGACGCCGCGCCGCTGATGATCGCCACCTTGTCCGCGAGCCGCATGACCCGTCTCCTCCACTCGTTGCTTCTGCGGCGGAGGCTGCCACGGCCTCCCCGGCTTGGCTACGGCAGCGCCGCGTTGCACGATACCGCGACGCCGCGCTCGTGCGGCCGCGCCGCCGCGGGCGGCAATGATCGAACGCCGCCGGCATGCGGCGATGAAGGAGACGCAGCATGGCCCATCGCGGCTTGACGTTCGGCATCTTTCTCGCGCCGTTCCATCGTCTGGGCGAGAACCCCACGCTGGCGATGGACCGCGACATCGAGCTGATCCAGTGGCTCGATCATCTGGGCTACGACGAGGCCTGGATCGGTGAACACCATTCCGCCGGCTGGGAGCTGATTGCCGATCCCGGGCTGATCATCGCCGCCGCCGCCGAGAAGACCCGCCACATCAAGCTGGGGTCGGGCGTGACCTCCCTGCCCTACCACCACCCGCTGATGGTGGCGCAGCGCTGGGTGCAGCTCGACCACATGACGCGCGGCCGCGCGATGCTGGGCTGCGGTCCGGGCGCGCTGACGTCGGACGCCTACATGCTGGGGATCGAGCCCGCGACGCAGCGGCCGCGCATGCTCGAGGCGATGGACGCGATCATGCGCCTGCTGAAGATGGAAGAGCCGGTCACGATGAAGACCGACTGGTTCGAGATGCGCGACGCGCGGCTGCATCTCGCGCCGTACAGCGACCCGCATTTCGACATCGCGGTCGCGAGCACGATCACCCCGTTCGGCATGATCGCCGCCGGCACGCATGGCGTGGGCGTGCTGTCGATCGGGGCCGGCCTGCCCGGCGGGCCGGAGGCGCTGGCCAAGCAGTGGCAGATCGCCGAGGACGCGGCGGCGAAGGCGGGCAAGACGATCAGCCGCAAGAAGTGGCGCGTGGTGGTGAACGCGCACATCGCCGAGGACGACCAGCAGGCGCTGGACGAGGTGCGCAAGGGCGAGCGCAACGAGACCGTCACCTATTTCGAGGACACGCTGGGCCGCCCGCCCGGCCGCGCCGAGAACCCGCTGGCGGACGGCGTGAAGATGGGCACGACGCTGGTCGGCTCGCCTGAGACGGTGATCAAGGGCATCAAACGGCTGCTCGAATACAGCCAGGGCGGGTTCGGCGGGATCCTGTTTCGCGCGCATGAATGGGCCAACCGCGAGCAGACCATGCGCAGCTACGAGCTGTTCGCACGCTACGTGATGCCGGTGTTCCAGGGCTCGCTCGATCCGATCGCCAGCTCCAACGCCTGGGCGAAGGAGAACCGCAAGCAGGTGTTCGGCGCGACGCCCGAGGCGGTGAAGCGCGCCTTCACCGATTTCGGCCACGCGGTGCCCGAGGAGTTCCGCACGCGCACGATCGGCGCGCGGGATTCCTGAACGGCCCGCCACGGGCCGGCTGGGCGGCCATCCACGGCATTCCGAGCGGTAGGAAGCCGTGGATGGCCGGCACGCGGCCGGCCATGACACCGGGGGGCGGGCACGCGTCCGGCCATGACACCGGAGGGCCGGCACGCGGCCGGCCATGACACCGGAGCGCGGGCGACGGCGGCTCAGCGCCCCCAGCGCAGCACGAGCGGGTCGAGCGGCCGCGCCGTTTCCAGCAGCCCGGCCCGCGCGGCCGGGTGCAGCGGCGTCTGGGGCGCGCGCAGGTGGTCGGACGCGATCACCCCGCCCGCCTGCATCAGCGCCTTCGCCGCGGCAAGCCCGCATTGCCGGTTCTCGTAGTTGATCAGCGGCAGCCACCGCCGATACGCCGCGGCGGCCGCCTCACGATCACCGGCGACATGCGCATCGACGATCTGGCGGATGCCGTCCGGATAGCCGCCGCCGGTCATCGCGCCGGTCGCGCCCGCTTCGAGATCGGGCAGCAGGGTGATGCCCTCCTCGCCGTCCCAGGGGCCCACGACCGCGTCGCCGCCCAGCGCGATCAGCTCGCGCAGCTTGGCCGCGGCCTGTGCGGTCTCGATCTTGAAATAGCCCACCTGCGCGATCTCGCGGGCCATGCGCGCGAGCAGCGGCGCGGGCAGCGGCGTGCCCGCCACCGGTGCGTCCTGGATCATGATCGGAATGCCGATCGCATCCGACACGGTCTGGAAGAAGCCGACGATCCCGGCCTCCGGCACGCGGATGGTCGCGCCGTGATAGGGCGGCATGATCATCACCATCGCGGCCCCCGCCGCCTCCGCCCGCCGGCTGCGGTCCGCGCAGATGCGGGCGCTGAAATGCGTGGTCGTGACGATCACCGGCACCCGGCCCGCGACATGCGCCAGGATCCGGTCCGTCAGCAGGTCGCGTTCGGCATCCGACAGCACGAACTGTTCGGAGAAATTCGCCAGGATGCACAGGCCCTGCGATCCCGCGTCGATCATGAAGTCGACCGCGCGCCGCTGGCCGTCGAGATCGAGTTCTCCGGTCTCGTGGAAGATCGTGGGTACTACGGGGAAGACGCCGCGCAGGGCCATGGCCGTTCTCCGTCCAAAGGGCGATCCCGCGATCCGGGACAGGCGCAGATGACCGCCTCGGGGCCCGTCTGCCAAGCCGCCTCCCGCCCGTCTCGTTGCAGGTGCAACGAACCCGCCGCGTGGTTCGGCG
>MKTV01000029.1:0-46270 GCA_001898425.1 Rhodospirillales bacterium 69-11 | reverse complement strand
GGCCGCGCGAATTGGTCCGGAGCCGGCGTGCCACACCCCCCGCCTCCCCTTCCCGTCATCGGTTGGAAGGGCCTACAGTCCGGCTTTCCGGGACTACTCACCAGGAGGCCAGATCATGGCACCGCCCCCGCCCTCCGGCGCGAATTCCGCCGCCGCCCGCGACATCGCGAACGTGCTGCACCCCTACACCGACCTGAAGGCCCATCTCGAAGTCGGCCCGGTGGTGATCACCCACGGCAAGGGCGTGCGGGTGTGGGACGACACCGGCAAGGAATACATCGAGAGCATCGCCGGCCTGTGGTGCGCCGCCCTCGGCTTCGACAACGAGCGTCTGGTGAAGGCCGCCACCGACCAGATGCGCAAGCTGCCGTTCTATCACTCGTTCGCGGCGAAGTCGCACGAGCCGATGATCGAGCTGGCCGAGATGCTGATCCAGCGCGCGCCCGTGCCCATGAGCAAGGTGTTCTTCGCGAACTCCGGGTCGGAAGCGAACGACAGCGCCATCAAGATGGTCTGGTACTACAACAACGCCCATGGCCGGCCGCAGAAGAAGAAGATCATCGGGCGTCGCAAGGGCTATCACGGCATCACCATCGGCTCCGCCTCGTTGACCGGCCTGCCGGTCAACCACCGCGCCTTCGACGTGCCGTTGCCGGGCTTCATCCATACGATGACGCCGCACCACTACCATGAGGCGGTGGCCGGCGAGTCGGAGGAAGCGTTCGCGACGCGCTGCGCCGACGAGCTCGAGAAGCTGATCCTGGCCGAAGGCCCGGAGACGATCGCCGCGATGTGGGCGGAACCCATCCTGGGCGCCGGCGGCGTGATCATCCCGCCGAAGGGCTACTACCCGAAGATCCAGGCGGTCCTGAAGAAGTACGACATCCTGCTGGTCGCCGACGAGGT
This sequence comes from Rhodospirillales bacterium 69-11, assembly GCA_001898425.1. Classification (GTDB taxonomy): domain Bacteria; phylum Pseudomonadota; class Alphaproteobacteria; order Acetobacterales; family Acetobacteraceae; genus Rhodopila. The sequence continues at coordinate 45,364 of MKTV01000029.1, read as the reverse complement.
GATCTGCGGGTTCTGGCGCACCGGCAACTACTGGGGCAGCCAGACCATGGACATCAAGCCGGACATAATCAGCTGCGCCAAGGCGCTGTCGTCCTCCTACCTGCCGATCAGCGCGGTGATGGTGAACGAGACGGTGTTCGAGGGCCTGTCCAAGCAGAGCCACGAGATCGGCACGTTCGGCCACGGCTTCACCTATTCCGGCCACCCGGTGCCCGCCGCGGTCGCGGTCGAGACGCTGAAGATCTACGACGACCTCGACATGGGCAGCCACGTCGCCGAGGTGGGCGGCTACCTGCAGAGCGAGCTGCGGCGCCGCTTCGCCGACCATGAGCTGGTGGGTGAAGTCCGCGGCACCGGCCTGATCGCCGCGGTCGAGGTCGTCGCCGACAAGGCGGCGCACAAGAACTTTGACCCCGCCGCCAAGGTCGGCGCGCGCCTGACCAAGCTGTGCGAGCAGCACGGCGTGATCGCGCGCTCCGTGGTCAACGACGCGCTGTGCTTCAGCCCGCCGCTGATCATCACCAAGGCCGAAATCGGTGAAATGCTCGACCGAGTCGGCAAGGCGCTCGACGAGCTGACCGTCCAGGTCCGCCGCGAGCAGATCGCCGTCGTCCGCTGACCGTGTCCGCCCCCTTCCCGCGCTGGGGAGGGGGCGTTCCGCCGAGCGGCCCCGACGCCGTATCGCCCCGCTCCGCGGCCTCGGCCGCAAATCCCCTGCCCTGATCCGCCCCGGCCCGGCGCCTCGCGCGACCGCGCGGCTATGCTGGTTGTGTAATGGAATGGGCGCGTGGCCAACTTCCCTTCACAAGGATTTTGCTCACTCCGTCGTGAGCGCGTCCACACGCGTGACTACATTAGACCCTCCGTAACGACTTGCATTTGTAGCAATCGGCGGAAGCAACATGTCATCTCCGAACAACACGATCATTTCTCGTCCTGGCCAATCCATCACCGATTCAAACGGAAATGTCTGGACGATCGTCGGCGGCCGCGTTGCCGTCAACGGCGTGGTCGATGCCGGAACGTCCAACGTCATCGAAATGGCCTACGAGAACGGAACGGTTTGGCAGAAGAACGCCGATAACCTCTGGTGGGGCAAGACGTCCCTTGGCGCGGCCTGGTATCCGCCGACCGGCACCGCGATCGACCCGATTCCCAACCAGCATGCCTCGCTCTCCGGCAGCGTGGTGGTGGCCGGTTCGGCCAGCACCGTCATGGATGCGAGCGGCAATTTCTGGGGCATCTCGGCCGGGCATGTGACGCTGAACGGCGTCACCGACATGTCCAGCGCGCGGGTCGTCGAGATCGCCTACGCGAACGGCCGCATCTGGCAGGAGAACGCCGATCACCTATGGTGGAGCAAGGCGAAGCCGTCCGACACGTGGAAGGCCGCCGGCACCGCGAGCCCCGTGCTGCACGTGACGCGCAGCTGGACCGGCACCGCGGGCAGCTTCGCCACCCAGGGCGCCTGGTCGCCGATGGGCGTGCCGCAGGCCGGCGACACCGCGGTGATCGGCAGCCTCGGCCAGGTCTCGGTCGCCGCTGGCGACGCGACGGGCGTCGCGATGGTGCTGAATGGCGGGACGCTGCAATTCACCCAGGCGGGCACGTTCTCCTTGGGCGGGATCAGCGGATCCGGGTCGCTCTATCTCGGCTACCCGCAGCAGCAGGACGTGGTGCGCACGACCGGGCTCAACCTGTCGGGCGCGCTGTATGTGGGCGAGTTCACCGGATCGGGCAGCTATCTGCTGGTGGGCGGTCCCAGCACGCTGAACGCGGGATCGAGCCTGACCGTGCAGACCACCGGCACGGCGGGGCTGCCGCATGGCCGGCTGGAGAACGATTCCACCATGACGCTGAACGGGGCCGCCCTGACCGCCGGGGCCCTGACCGGCACCGGCACGATCGTGGCGACCGGCAACAGCAACCTGGTGCTGGCCAGCGCGCCGACGAGCGAGACGATCCAGCTCACCTCCGCGCATCTGGAGATCGGTGACGGTGCGGCGCGCCCGAGCACGGCGATGTCGTTCATGGCGCCGGTGACGGGGTTCGGGGCGTCGAGCAGCATCACGCTCGACAGCACCCAGGCGACGAGCGCGGTGTTCAAGATGAGCGCGCCGACCGTCGGGGAGATGTTCCTCTACAACGGCTCGACGCTGGTGGGCGATCTGCACATTGCCGGCCAGTCGGCGCTGTATGTCACCGACAACCTGGCCGGCACGCCGTCGGGCTCCGTGACGATCACCGCCTACGACACCGGCCACGCGATCCCGCTGACGCACTGAGGAGCGTGAGCGGCACCGCTCTTCGTGGTGGCCGGGGTCGACCCGGTTCCCCGCTTCGTCATGGTCCACGTGATGGCCGGGCTCATCCCGGCTCTCCCCCTTCGTCATGGCCGGGCTTGACCCGGCCACCCTAGCCGCACCGTCATCGCTCACATCATGGCCGGGGTCGACCCGGCTCTCCCCAGCCGCACCGTCATGGCCAGGCTCGCCCCGGCTCTCCCCTTTTCGTCATGGCCGGGCTTGACCCGGCCACCCCCACCGGCACCTGTCCAGCCACGCGTCCCTAGGCACTGCTGCGAGGCCGGGTTCGGTCCAGCGAGCCTCACTGCGTCGTGCCAGTGGGGGTGGCCGGGTTAAGCCCGGCCATGACGTGCGCGTCCCATCGGGGGCGCCGTCCCGGGTTGGGAGCGCCGTCGCCGCGCCGTGCCGGTGGGGGTGGCCGGGTCAAGCCCGGCCATGACGTGCGCGTCCCATAGGGGGCGCCGCCATGACGGATTTCGTAACACGGATCATGCCATGACGGATCATGCCATGACGGATCATGCCACGACGAATCACGGAACCCCGGAGGTCGCCCCCTCTGCGCCGGACGTCTCCAGCCCGAGATAGATCCGCTGCACGTCCGCATCGTCCGCCAGGTCGGACGCCTTGCCCTCCAGCACCGTCCGTCCGGTCTGCAGCACGTAGGCGTAGTCCGCGACCTCCAGCGCCAGCTCCACTGCCTGTTCGGCGAGCAGCAGGGTCAGTCCCTCCCGCCGCAGCCGGCCCAGCGTCTCATACATCGCCTCCACCACCGCCGGCGCCAGCCCCAGGCTCGGTTCGTCCAGCATCAGCAGCTTCGGGTCGCTCATCAGCGCGCGCCCCATGGCCAGCATCTGCCGCTCCCCGCCCGACAAGGTGCCCGCCCGCTGCCGCCGCCGCTCCTTCAGCCGGGGAAACAGCGCGAACACCCGCTCCAGCAGCGCCGGCACGCGGGACCCGTCGCGCAGCACCGTGGCCCCCAGCCGCAGGTTCTGCTCGACGGTCTGCTGCACGAAGAGGCGCCATCCCTCGGGCGCGAGCGCCAGCCCGCGTCCCACCACCGCATAGGCGGGCTGGCCGGTGATGTCCGCACCGTCCCACGTGACCTGGCCGCCCGCCGTCGGCACCAACCCGGCGATCGCGTTCAGCGTCGTGGTCTTGCCGGCACCGTTCGACCCCAGCAGCGCCACCACCGACCCCGCCGGCACGGCGAGCGTGACGTCCGCCAGACCGACCAGATCGCCGTAGCGGACCGCGAGATTGCGGACCGAGAGCAGGGGCGCGGCCATCATCCCTCCGTGGTCGCGGGTGGTGCGTGCACCGTCACCTGCGGCAACGGACCGTCGAACCGCTCGACCTCGACGAGGCAGCTCTGCGCCACGGGTCCCTGCCCCAGCTTCGAGGTGCCGATATCCTGCGTCAGCACGTTCGGATTGCCGTGCACGCACAGCGCGTCCTGCGGGTCGTACCAGGCGCCGGTCGGCAGCACGGCCACGCCCGGCAACTGGTCCCGGGTCAGCCGGACGCCGGCGAGGCAGGCGCCGCGATCGTTGAACACCCGCACGACGTCACCGTCGGCCAGGCCGCGCGCGGCGGCGTCGTCCGCATGCAGCCAGATCGGCTCGCGGCCCCGGACCTTACTGTCGCGGCTCACGCCCACCGCGTCCATCTGGCTGTGCAGCCGAGTCGCGGGCTGCGCCGTCAGCAGGTGCAGCGGGTACTGCGCCGCGCGCGGGGCGCCCAGATACTCGCGGGGCGTGAACCAGGTCGGGTGGCCCGGACAATCGTCGTAGCCGAAGCCGGCGATCGTCTCGGAGAACAGCTCGATCCGGCCGCTGCCGGTGTTGAGCCGGTGGCGCTCCGGGTCGCGCACGAACTCGGCGAGCGGCACGACGTCGTCCGCCCGCTCCGGCAGCTCGACCCGTCCCTCCGCCCAGAACGCGTCGAAATCCGGCACGGGGTGGCCGATCCTGCCCATCTGGTCGTGCCAGCGGCCGTAGAGGAAGCGCAGCCAGGCATCGACGTCACGCTGTTCGGTGAAACGCTCGCGCAAGCCCATCGCATCCAGGATGTCGGCGCAGATCGCATAGTCGTCGCGCGCCTGGCCCTGCGGCGGCACGACCTGCTTCATCGCCAGCACGAACCGGTCCCGCGCGGAGGAGGCGATGTCGTCGCGCTCCAGCGTCGTGGTGGCGGGCAGCACGATATCCGCATGGCGCGCGGCGGAGGTCCACCGCGGCTCGTGCACCACGATCGTCTCCGCGCGTGCCCAGGCGCGGCGGAACCGGTTGAGATCCTGGTGGTGGTGGAACGGATTGCCGCCCGCCCAGTAGATCAGCCGCGTGTCGGGATAGCGCAGCCGGCGGCCGTTGTAGTCGTACTCGGCGCCGGGGTTCTCCAGCATGTCGGTGATGCGGGCGACCGGGATGATGCTGTTGGCGCGGTTCGGAAAGGCCGACATGCCGACGGTCGGGAAGTCGCCCCGGATCGTGCCCATGCCGGCGATCGAGCCGTGGCCGAACCCCACGCCCAGGCCCGGCTTGCCGATGCTGCCCAGCAGAGCCGCGAGCGCCGCCAGCATCCAGAACGGCTGCTCCCCATACTCCGCGCGCTGCAAGGACCAGGCGGCGGTCAGCATGGTGGGCGCGCCCGCGACCTCCCGCGCCAGCGTCACGATCCGATCGACCGGGATGCCGGTCTCGGCCGCCGCCCAGTCGGGTGTCTTGGGCGTGCCGTCGGTCTCGCCCAGCACATAGGCGCGCAACCGGTCGTAGCCGCTGGTGCAGCGGTCGAGGAACGCGTGGTCGACCCGGTCCTCGGTGATCAGCACATGGGCGAGCGCCAGCATCAGCGCGGTATCGGTGGTGGGCCGGATCGGGATCCACTCGGCCGGCACGTCCTCCGGCATGTCCGCCTTCACGGGCGAGATGTTGATCAGCCGCACGCCCGCCTTGGCGGCATGGCGCAGCCACGGACCCATGTCGTGCTCGCCGCCGCCGCCATTGATGATCTGACCGTTGCGCAGCGGGACGCCGCCGAAGCACAGCATCACCCGCGCATGCGGGCGATGGCGCGCCAATCGGTCACCGGCCCGACCACGCTGCTCATGTCACCCAGGATGTGGGGCATGATCGCCTGGCCGGCTGCGTAGGAGTAGCTCATGAGGCTGGTGGTGAACCCGCCCGCGACCGCCAGCATGCGCTGGAGCTGCGTCTTGGCGTGGTGGAACCGCCCGGCCGAGGACCAGCCGTAGGACCCGCCATAGATGCTGGCCGGTCCGAACCCGTCGCGCACGCGGGTGAGCTCGCCCGCCACCAGCCGCGTCGCCGTGTCCCAGTCCACCGGCACGAACGGCTCCCGCGCACGCAGCGTGCCGCCGGCGCGATCGCCCTCCAGCCAGCCCTTGCGGACATGAGGGCGATCGATGCGCAGGCGGCCATGCACCGCCTCGGCCGTGCCGTAGATGATCGGCGACGGGTCGGGATCGGCCGCGAACGGCCGGATGTCGGTGATGCGGCCCTCCCGGACCGCGGCGGTGAATGCCCCCCAGTGCGAGGCGTTCTGGCGAAGGTCCATCCGGCGGAGATCGGTCGGGTCGAGGTCGTTCATGCCACCCAGAGTGTTGCACCGCAGCGTCACTCGCAAGTTCCGATGTGCCCGTTCGGCAACTCTGCCCGCATCCGCGCGTTGCCGGTCGGATCGGGGGTCGGCGGCGCGGCGGCAAATGCCTCGTCCGCCGCGGCGTGCGGCCACCGACCGGGCGTGAACCTGGAACGTGTCGAACGACACCGGACGAGAGTGGCAGAACGAAAATGGCGTGGGTCAGGTATCTGGCCGCCCTCCCCTTCCTGGGGCTGCTGGGCGGCGTGTTCTTCTTCAATCGCGTGACGCCGCTGGTGTTCGGCATGCCGCTGCTGCTCGCATGGATCGTGCTGTGGATCCTGCTGACGGCGGCCATCATGACGATCATCTACCAATGCGACCCGGCGAACGCGGATGAGCCCGCGCGGCGGACGCCCCGATGAACGCCGCCCTCCTCATCATCGCCCTCACCGCCCTCGGCGCCCTGCTCCTCGGCCTCAGGGCGCGCCGCGGCAAGGACATGGACCTCGAGCAGTGGAGCGTCGGCGGCCGCGGCTTCGGCACAATCCTGGTCTTCGTGCTGATGGCGGGCGAGATCTACACGACCTTCACCTTCCTCGGCGGCTCCGGCTACGCCTACGGCCATGGCGGTCCCGCCTTCTACATCCTGAGCTACGGCTGCCTCGCCTACATCATCTCCTACTGGCTGCTGCCGCCGATCTGGCGCTACGCCAAGCAGCACCGGCTGATCTCCCAGCCCGATTTCTTCGCGCGCAAATACGACAGCTCCGCGCTGGGCGTGCTGGTGGCAGTGGTCGGGATCGTCGCGCTGATCCCCTATCTCGTGCTGCAGCTGAAGGGCCTCGGCATCATCGTCGCGACCGCATCCTACGGTTCGATCGGCTCCACGCCGGCGATCTGGATTGGCGCCGCGGTGGTGACCGCCTATGTGATGGTCTCCGGCGTGCACGGCTCCGCCTGGACGGCGGTGGTGAAGGACACGCTGATCCTCGCCGTGGTGCTGTTCCTCGGCATCTACCTGCCGCTGAAGGAATATGGCGGCTACACGGCCATGTTCACCGCGATCGAGGCCGCCAAGCCCGGCTTTCTCGCGCTGCGTCCCACCGGCGAGAGCATCGCCTGGTTCGACTCCACCGTACTGCTGACCGGGCTCGGATTCTACTGCTGGCCGCACACGTTCGGCTCGCTCTACACCGCGAAGGAGGAGCGCGCGTTCCGCCGCAACGCGGCGCTGCTGCCGCTGTACCAGCTCATCCTGCTGTTCGTGTTCTTCGTGGGGTTCGCGGCGATCCTGAAGGTCCCGGGGCTGACCGGCGGCGACATCGACCTCGCGCTGTTCCGCCTGTCGCTGCAGCATTTCGACCCGTGGTTCATCGGCGTGATCGGCGCGGCCGGCGTGCTGACCGCGCTGGTGCCGGGCTCGATGATCCTGATGTCGTCGGCGACGTTGCTCGCGAACAACCTGTATCGCGCGTTCCGGCCGGATGCCGAGGATCGGACGGTGACGAACCTCGCCCGCGGCCTGGTTCCGGTCGTGGCGCTGGTCGCGGTGTGGTTCACGCTGAGCGGCGGGACGACGATCGTCGCGCTGCTGCTGATGGGCTACGCCTTCGTCACGCAGCTCTTCCCCTGCCTGGTGGCGAGCCTGCTGCCGCACAACCCGGTGACGCGCGAGGGCGCGATCGCCGGCATCTGCGTGGGCGTGGCGACAGTGGCCGCGACCTCGCTCACGCACACCAGCTTCGCGACCTTGTTCCCGACCTGGCCCGAGGGCGTGCGCGACCTCAACATCGGCATCATCGCACTGGTGCTGAACCTGGTGGCGCTCACGGTGGTGAGCGCGGTCACCCGGCGGAGGGCGGCGGTTCCGGCGGAGTGAGCAGCGCGAGCAGCCCCTGCAGGAGCTGCGTCGGCGTGGGCGGGCAGCCGCGGATGACGAGGTCGACCGGGATCGCCGCGGCGACCCCGCCCTCGACCGCGTAGCTGCCCTTGAACACGCCGCCATCGGCGCCGCAATCGCCGACCGCCACCACCCATTTCGGATCGGGGGTCGCGCGCCACGTGCGCTCCAGCGCCTCCCGCATGTTCTTCGTGACGGGCCCGGTGACCAGCAGCACGTCGGCATGCCGGGGCGAGGCGACGACGTGCAGGCCGAAGCGCTCGAGGTCGTAGAGCGCGTTGCTCAGCGCGTGGATCTCGAGCTCGCACCCGTTGCAGGAGCCGGCATCGACCTGGCGGATCGCGAGCGAGCGCCCAAGCCGGCGGCGGGCAGTGGCGTCGAGGGTCGCGGCGAGGTCGGCGAGAGCGGGGTCGGCGTCCGGCGCGGCCTCGGTGAGCGGGCGGCGGAGGCCCTGGAGAAGATGCTTCAGCATGGGCGCGCGGTCCGCGTGCGGCGGCGGAGCTTGGTTCGGCCGCCCGTGTCATGGCCGGCACCGCCACCGCGCCCCGTGTCATGCCCGGCACCGCCGCCGGTCCCCGTGTCATGGCCGGCCTTGTGCCGGCCATCCACGACTTCGAGGTACGGAACGGGAGCAGTCGTGGATGGCCGGGCCACGCCCGGCCATGACACAGGGGGGCGGGCCAAGCCCGGCCATGACACAGGGGGACGGGCCAAGCCCCGGCACAATGCCCCTCTCACAGGTCGTGCCCCGAATAGGAACAGTTGAAACTCTTGTTGCACAGCGGGAAGTCCGCGACGATGTTGCCTTCGATTGCCGCTTCCAGCAGCGGCCATTGGAACCAGGACGCGTCGCGCAGGTGGCAGCGCCGCACCTGGCCCGCCTCCAGGCGGACCCATACGAACAGGTCGCCGCGGAACGCCTCGACCAGCGCGAGGCCCTCGCCCGATCCGCGCGGCAGGTCGTCGTCCGGAATGCGCAGCGGGCCGGTGGGCAGGCCGCGCAGGAGCTGCTCCAGCAGCGACAGGCTCTGCTCGATCTCGCGGATGCGCACCCAGACGCGTGCGTTGACGTCGCCCGCCTGCAGCACCGGCACCTCGAAGCTCAGCGCGTCGTAGGGCGCGTCACCGATCGCGCGCCGTGCGTCGAAGGCGCGTCCCGCCGCGCGGCCCACGAACCCGCCCGCGCCGAACTGCGCGACCAGCGCCGGGCTGACGCGGCCCGTGCCCACGGTGCGGTCCTGCAGCGACGCCGTGTCGTCGTAGAGCTTCACCAGCGGCGGCACGCGCGCACGCAGCAGCGCGACCAGGTCGTGCAGGGCCGCGAGACCCGCCGCGTCGAGGTCCACCGCCACGCCCCCCGGCACCACGCGATCCATCATCAGCCGGTGCCCGAAGCACGTCGCCGCGGTCCGCAGCACCCGTTCGCGCAGCACGCCGCAATGCGCGAGCATCAGGCTGAACGCCGCGTCGTTGCAGATCGCGCCCCAGTCGCCGAGATGGTTCGCGAGCCGCTCCACTTCCGCCATGACGGCGCGCAGCCAGACCGCGCGGAGCGGCGGCGCGATGTCCAGGCCCTGCTCGACCGCCCGCGCGAAGCCCAGCGAACAGGCGACCGTGCTGTCGCCCGACACGCGCGCGGCGATCCGCGCCGCGGCCGGCAGCGGCGCGCCGGCCAGCAGGTGGTCGATGCCCTTGTGCACGTAGCCCAGCCGCTCCTCCAGCCGCACGACCGTCTCGCCATCGCAGGTGAAGCGGAAATGCCCGGGCTCGATGATGCCGGCATGGACCGGGCCGACGGGGATCTGGTGCAGCCCGTCCCCCTCGACCGGCAGGAACGGATAGGCGGCGGCCGGCACGCTCTCCTCCCCCCAGCGGCCATGGTCCAGCCAGGGGCGGGTATCCGGCAGCCCCTCGGGCACAAGGCCGAACAGGTCGCGCACCGCGCGTTCCAGCCGGATCGCCGGCGGATGGCGGCGCCCGACCGAGGGGAAGCACGCGTCCGGGCAGTCGAGGCTGAGGATCGCGATCCTCCCTCCGCCCGCGGCGGCATCGGGGCCGGTCTCGTCCAGCACCGCCATGTGGACGCAGCCGATCTCCGCCCACAGGCTGAGCAGCGTGGTTTCGCCCGCAACCAAGGCGTCGGCCGCCTCTTCCCAAGCGGCCGCGTCGACCTGCGTGCGGCGATAGTGCGCGCTCATCCCAGCAGCTCCGCGACGTGCTGGAACCAGGCGACCATGGGCGGCGGCAGCCACACGCCCGCCACCAGCACCAGCGCGAGGTGCGCGAGCATCGGCAGGTGCGACGCCCGCACCGGCTGCAAAGGCCCGCGCACCGCCCCGAACGCCACCTGCGTCAGGCGCAGCAGCAGCGCCCCGAAGGCGAGCAACAGGCCCACCACCAGCCCCACCGCCAGCAGCGGGTGCTGCGCGAAGGCCGAGGTCACCACGAGGAACTCCGCGGCGAACACGCCGAAGGGCGGCAGCCCGACGATCGCCGAGACGCCGGCGACGAGGCCCCAGCCCAGCAGCGGGTGCGTCTCCGTCACGCCGCCGATCTCGGCGATGCGCTGCGTCCCCTTCACCTGCGCGAGATGGCCGACCGAGAAGAAGATCGCCGACTTGGTCAGGCTGTGCATCGCCATCTGCAGCAGGCCGGCGAAGTTGCCGATCGGCCCGGCAAGCCCGAACGCGAAGACGATGATCCCCATGTGCTCGATCGAGGAGTAGGCGAACAGCCGCTTCACGTCGCGTCGCCGGTACAGCATCACGCCGGCGAACAGCACGGTGAGGAGTCCGAGCGCGATCATCAGCGGGCCGGGGGCGAGGGCGAGCGGGTTGGCGGCAAGCAGCATCTTGAAGCGCAGCAGCGCGTAGAGCGCGACGTTGAGCAGCAGGCCCGAGAGCACGGCGGAGATCGGCGTCGGCCCCTCGGCATGCGCGTCCGGGAGCCACGCGTGCAGCGGCACCAGCCCGACCTTCGTGCCGTAGCCCAGCAGCAGGAACACGAAGGCGATGTTCAGCAGCGGCGCGTCGAAGTCGCGGGCATGGGCGAGCAGCGTGGTCCAGACCATCGCGTCCAGCCCCTCCCCCACCACCGGCCGCGCCGCGAGGTAGACGAGGATCGTCCCGAACAGCGCGAGCGCGATGCCGACGCTTCCCAGGATGAAGTATTTCCACGCCGCCTCCAGCGCCTCCGGCGTGCGATAGAGCCCCACCATCAGCACCGTGGTCAGCGTCGCCAGTTCGACGGCCACCCACATCAGCCCGATGTTGTTGGCGACGAGGGCGAGGTTCATGCCGAACAGCATGAGCTGGAACATCGCGTGGTAGAACCGCAGGTGCCGCGGCGTGAGCCGGCCGGTCGCGAGCTCGTGGCCGACATAGGACGCGCTGAACAGGCTGGTGGTCGCGGCGACGAACCCGTTCAGCACCACGAACACGACGTTCAGGTCGTCGACTAGCAGGTAGGCGCCCGCGGCGGGCCGGTGCAGCAGCAGGCCGACGGACGCGCCGAACGTCGCCAGGCAGGCGGCCGCGTTCAGCGCCGCGCCCAGCCGGTAGTTCGGGATTGCCGCCAGCAGCGCCGTCGCCGCCAGCGGGATCAGCAGCACGAGAACAACGGGATCGATCACGCGCGCCCCCCGCGGACTTCGTCGAGCGCGCCCACGTCGACCGTGTCGAAGCGCTCCCGGATGCGGAACAGGAAGATGCCGACGACGATGAAGGCGATCAGCACCGAGAAGGCGACGCTGATCTCCACCACCAGCGGCATGCCGCGCGCGCCGGTCGCCGCCAGGATGATGCCGTTCTCCAGCGACAGGAAGCCGACCACCTGGCTGACCGCGTTGCGGCGCGTGACCATCATCAGCAGCCCGATCAGCACGACCGAGAGCGCGAGGGCGATATCCTCCCGCGCCACCGGATCGGACATCGCGGTGACCGGCAGCATCACCTGCAGCGACAGCGCGACCAGCGCCATGCCGCCCAGCATGGTCAGGCCGATCCCGCCCACCGTCTCGATCTCCCGATGGATGCCCAGGCGGAAGACGATGCGGCGCAGCGCCCAGGGAATGAGCAGCGCCTTGAAGCCCAGCGCCATCGCCGCCGTGACGTAGAGATGCGGCGCATCCTGGATGTGCGCCTGCCACGCGACCGAGGCCGCCAGCACCAGCGCGTGCAGCGCCAGCACGTGCAGCAGCGCGGTCAGCCGCACCTGGTAGAGCATCAGGAAGCTGACCAGCACCAGCGAGCCGGCCAGCATATGCGCGATGTCGAAGGACAGGCCGTGCATGCTCACATCCCCCGTGAGACGAACAGCAGCAGCACGCCCAGCAGCCCGAACATGAAGGCGGCGCCGAGGAAGTTGGGCACGCGGAAGACGCGCATCTTGGCGATCGACAGCTCGAGCGTGCCCAGCAGCCCGGCCATGACCAGCAGCTTGCCGCACCACAATCCGATCGCCAGCAGGTACCCGGTCCACGCGCTGCCGGCGTGTGCGAGGCCGAAGGGGAAGAACAGGCAGCCGATCAGGGACGCGAACAGCAGCAGCTTCAGCGCGGAGGCGAGCTCGATCATCGCGAGATGGCGGCCGGAATATTCCAGCACCATCGCCTCGTGCACCATCGTGAGCTCGAGATGCGTCGCCGGGTTGTCGACCGGCACGCGCCCGTTCTCGGCCACCGCCACGATGCACAGCGCGACCAGCGCGAGCGCGAGGGAGACCCGCAGGCCCACCGGCTGGGTCAGCATGTAGGCGGCGACGGAGGAGAGCTGCGTCGATCCCGCGACGATCGCGACGCAGAACACCAGCATCAGCATCGCGGGTTCGGCGAGCGAGGCGATCATGACCTCGCGCGAGGCGCCGAGGCCGCCGAAGCTCGTGCCGATATCCATGCCCGCCAGCGCCAGCGCGAACCGCGCGCCGCCCAGCAGCGCCGTGATCACGATCAGGTCGCCGGTCCAGGAGAAGATCAGCCCCGTCGCGAAGGTGGGCACCAGCGCCGCCGCGACCCAGGTCGCGGCGAAGATCGCGTAGGGCGCGGTGCGGAACAGCCAGGAGGCGTTCTCGGCCAGCACGACCTCCTTGCCCAGCAGCCGGCGCAGGTCGCGATAGGGCTGCAGCACGGACGCGCCGCGGCGTCGCTGCAGCCGCGCCTTCGCCTTGCGCACGATCCCGACCAGCAGCGGCGCGGCCAGGAGCACCAGCGCCATCTGCCCGGCCTGGATCAGCAGCGCCGCGAGCAGGCCCTGTCCGCCCCATCCCGCGCCGGCGAGCGCGATCCCGTTCACTGCGTCACCGTCAGCGCGAGCAGCAGCACGATCAGCATCGCGAACACGAAGCCGAGGTAGCGGCGGATGGTGAGGAACTGCAGGCCGTTCATGCGGTCCGACAGGCGCGCGACGAAGCCACCGAGCGGCACGTAGAGCAGGTCCCAGACGGGATCGCGGATGGATTTCACGATGGCCGCGGCGCGCATCTCGCCCGGCCGGGGCATGTCGACCTGCTCCTGCGTCTGGAAGACGACGGAGCCGAACACCCGCCGCAGCGGCTGGGCGAAGGAATCGCCGCCGTACTGCGTGATCGGCCGCGGATCGGGGAAGCCGCAATCCCAGGCCGGCCCGCGCCGCACCGCGCGCGAGCCCAGCCGGTGCACCGCAGCGGCGGCGAGCGCGGCGGAGCCCAGGATGAACACGCCGACCAGCAGGCCGTTATAGGTGCCCCGCGCGGCGTCGACCGGCACCACGGTCAGCCAGTCCTCGCCCAGTTGCACCGGCATGCGCCCGCCCGCGAAGGGCTGCACGACCGGAGCCAGCGCGTCGATCACCACGCCGGGGAACAGGCCGGCCAGCGCACAGAGCGCCGCGAAGATCAGCATGGCCGCGCGGGAGACCGGGTCCACCTCCTGCGCCACCGCCGCGGCCTCGCTGCGCGGGCGCCCCAGGAAGACGATGCCGTAGGCCCGCACGAAGCACGCCGCCGCCAGTGCCGCGGCCAGGGCGAGCAGCGCGCCGTCGACCGGCAGCATCAGCTTGAGCCCCCATTGCGGCAGGTCCGGGCGCAGCAGCACGGCCTGGAAGATCAGCCATTCCGAGGCGAACCCGTTGAGCGGCGGCAGCGCGGCGATCGCGGCGCAGCCGACCAGCGCCGCTATCGCGGTGACCGGCAGGCGGTGGATCAGCCCGCCCAGCCGCTCCAGGTCGCGCGTCCCGGTCGCGACCAGCACCGCGCCCGACACCTGGAACAGCAGCGACTTGAACAGCGTGTGGTTGAGGCAGTGGAACAGCGCCGCGGTCAGCGCCAGCGCCGCCCCACCGGCGATGCCGTTGGCGCGGAACGCCATGGCCAGCCCGATCGCGACGAAGACGATGCCGACATTCTCGATCGTGGAGCAGGCGAGCAGGCGCTTGAGGTCGCGCTCCATCACCGCCTGCAGCACGCCGAACACCGCGGTGATGCCGCCCAGGGCCAGCACCACGACCGCCTGCCACCAGGCGGCGGCGCCCAGCAGGTCGAGCACGATGCGCAGGAAGCCGTAGATCGCGACCTTGGTCATCACCCCGCTCATCAGCGCGGAGACGTGGCTGGGCGCGGCGGGATGGGCGAGCGGCAGCCAGACCTGCAGCGGCACCAGCCCGGCCTTGGCGCCGGTGCCGATCAGGGCGAGCGCGAAGGCGAGGCCGGCGATAAACGGCGCAGGCTGCGCCGCCCGCATCTGTGCGAAGGCGTAGCCGCCCCCGGTCCCGGCCAGCAGCCCGAAGGCGAGCAGCAGCGTCATCCCGCTGAACGTCGCCATGAGCAGGTACACGTAGCCCGCGCGCGCCGTCGCGTCCGGCCGATGGTCGGCCATGACCAGCGCCCAGGAGGCGAGCGACATCAGTTCCCACGCGAACAGGAAGCTGAACGCGTCGTCGGCCAGCACGACCAGCGTCATGCCGGCCAGGAAGGCCGGATAGAAGGGCAGCACGCGCTGCGGCGCATGCTCGTCCCGGCCATAGCCGACCGCGAACAGGGAGGCGCCCGCGCCCCCGATCCCGATCAGCGCGAGGAACGCCCCGGAGAGCGGATCGAGCCTGAGATGCGCCCCGGTCCAGGGCAGCCCGACCGGCAGCACCAGCGTCTCGGGCGGGGCGTCCAGCGCCCCGATCCCGGTAGCCAGCAGCAGGAGGCAGGCGAGCAGGCTGCCGCCATAGACCAGCCATCGCCCCGCCGCGTGCCGCCCCAGCACGACGCCAAGCGCGGCGAGCAGGGCGAAGCTCCCGAAAGCCGGCCCGATCAGCGCCATCACGCGCGCCGGCGGTCGCGGGCGGCAGGGGCGCGTGTCACGCCGGGCGTCCGATCAGCCGCACGCCGCGGCCGCCGGCGGCCGAAGCCGCGCCCTCGTCGATCAGCTCGACCCCGGCTCCGCGCAGCGCCCGCACCAGCTTCACCAGCGAGTCGACGTTGCCGCGCACGACGTCGCCGCTCGCCTCCATGCGCTGGATGGTGGGCAGCGACAGGGTGGACAGTTCGGCCAGGCGCCGCTGGTCGATCCCCAGCAGGGCCCGGGCGGCGCGCATCTGGCCGGCGGTGATCATGAGCAAAAACTCATATCTGATATATCTTTTATCGACGTTTCACCACCAGAAGTGCGCCAAATTCCCGCACGAAGCAAGCACCAAACGGGTATATGCGTTTCCCAGGCAGCGCGGCCTCACCCGCGCCGCCCACGACGATGCCGGCGTTAAGCGAATCCTCACCTCTCCCGGCTTAGGCTGCCGCGCAGGCATCGAGACCCAGCCCATGCGCCCGCTCCGCTTCCCCGTCGGCTCAGGGCGTCAGCCAGCCGTGCGGACGCTGCTGATCCTCAGCGCCCTGGTCACGGTCGGCTTCGCCCTGCTCTGCAGCGCCGTGATCCTGCAGGACCGCACCGCAGCCCGCGCGCAGGCCGCCCATACCGCCGAGACGATCGCGGCCGCCATCGCGCAGGACCTCGGCCGTGCGATCAGCCAGTACGACCTGTCGTTGCAGGCCGTCGCGCAGGGGTTGCAGCTGCCGGGGCTGTGGGATCTCGCGCCCGACCTGCGGCAGATGGTTTTGTTCGACCGCACCGCGGCGGGCCCGCCCTTCGGCTTCCTGAACGTGCTCGATGCCCAGGGCGAGGTCATCGCCGACCTGCACGCCGCAACGCCGCGGCCGGGAAACTGGGCCGGCCGCGACTATTTCCAGGAGCATCGGCGCAACCCCAGGGACCAGCTCTACGTCGCCCGCCCGGTCCTGACCGGGCCCAACCAGCCGGCCCTGCTGCCGCTCAGCCGCCGCCTCTCCCGCGCCGACGGCACCTTCGCCGGCGTCGTCGTCGGCAGTCTCCGGCTCGGTTCCGTCCAGGATCTGCTGAGCCGCTTCGACCCCGGCCCGAACGGCAGCCTGACCTTGCTGCGGGACGACGGCATCGTCCTGGGGCGGCTCCCGCCCGATCCGAACGCGATCGGCCGTGCCGCGCCGCCGCGCGCCGGGGCGTTCCTGCATCGCGCCATGAACGAGGGCCCCGATCCGCTCGACGCCGTCGCGCGCCTGACCGCCTACCGTCCGGTCGGCACCTGGCCGCTCACCATCGCCGTGGGTCTCGCGACCGCCGGGGTCGACGCGCCCTGGCAGACCCGCGCCGCCTGGTTCGGCGCCGCGGCGCTCGCCCTGTGCCTGCTGCAGCTCCTGCTGCTGCGGTTCGGTGCCCGCGCCGCCGCGCGCCAGGCCCGCGCGGAGGCCGATGCGCGAGACTCGGCCGCCGCCCGCGCGCGCCTGCTCGCCACCATGAGCCACGAACTGCGCACCCCCCTGACCGCGGTTCTCGGCTATGCCGAGTTGCTGGCGGGCGACGAGACGCTGCGGCCCGAGCAGACCGGCCTGCTCGCGGCCCTGATCGCCTCGGGCGCGCATATGCGCGACGTGATCGACCGGGTGATCGACATCACGCGCGACCGGCCGCTCGACATGCCGCCACACCCCGCCCCCGTGCTCCTCGGCGACCTCGTGGCGCAATGCCGGCTGGTGATCGAGCCGGAGACCACCTCCCGCGGGCTCGACCTGCGCTGGGAGGTGGACCCGGCACTGCCGCGCGCCGTCTCGGTCGATTCGCGCCAGCTCTGCCTCGTGCTGATCAACCTGCTGGCGAATGCCGCGAAATACACGCGCCAGGGGGCGGTGACGCTGCGCCTGTCGGGCAGCGCGGACCGGCTACGCTGCGAGGTCGCGGATACCGGCACCGGCATCCCGGCGGCGCTGCGGGCGCGGCTGTTCCGCGCCTACGACCGGCTCGATGCGCCGCTGCCCCCGGCCGGCGGAAGTGGCCTCGGGCTTGCCATCGCGGCGCGGCTGGTGCGCGGCATGGGCGGCACGATCGGGCATGAGAACGCACCCGGCGGCGGCAGCGTGTTCTGGGTGGAGGTCCCGGTCACCGCGGTCGCCGCCCCCGCACCCGCCCCCGACGCGCCGGACCCGTCCGAGACCGGCCCGCCGCTCTCCGTCCTGCTGGTGGAGGACAACCCGATCAATCGCGACCTGATCACGCGGTTCCTGCGCCAGGGTGGCCACGCGGTCACGGCGGTGGGCGACGGCCGCGCGGCGCTGCAGGTCATGGCCGAGTCCGGGGCGGACGTAGTGGTGACGGATTTGCGCATGCCGCGGATGGACGGGCTCGCGCTGGCGGCGGCGATCCGCGCCCTGCCCGGCGCCCGCGGCCGCGCGCCGATCCTGCTGCTGACGGCGGACGCGCTGGTCCGCCGCGCACCCGGCTTCGCCGCGGCCGAGATCGACCTGGTGCTGACCAAGCCCTTTGGCCGCGCGGACCTGATGGCGGCGATCCGTCGCGTGGCCGGCCCCCGCCAGCCGATCGAACCGGTGGGCACCGGGTCCGATCCGTGGCCGCCGGCGGGTGCGGGCCTGGTGCGGGCGAAACCCAGCGCCCCGGGCGGCGGCGTCGGGGTGGAGGGTGCCGAACGGTCCCCTGCCGCTGCGGCGCCACGCTCCGGGCCGGCGGCCGGACCACCCCCGCTGCTCGACCAGGCGATGTTCGCCGACGTCGCGCGAACGGTCGGGCCGGCCGGCTTCGGGGAGCACGTCCAGACCCTGGCCGCGCGGATCGAGACGCTGATCGGATTGCTGCGCGCGGGCCCGGACCCCGACCAGGATGCCCTGCTCGACCACGCGCACGACACCGCCGGCGCTGCGGGGCTGATGGGCTTCCTCGCGCTGTCGGCGGCGCTGCGGGACGCGGTGCGGCGGGAGGTGTTCGACAACCCGGCGCTGATCGCCCTGGCGGAGCGCAGCCTCGGTCAGTTGCGCCAGTACGTGGTCGCGGAGGAACTGTCCCCCGCCCCACCCTGAGCGGAAGGGCCTGCGCCTGGCGCGGCAGACTCAATCTCCCGAGACGGTGGCGGGCGCCTCCCCGGGATGCCGGCCGGGGCGCTGCCGGAGCACCAGCAGGCACGCGACGATGAAGACGGCGATCACCGCCGACGCGAGCGGCCGGCTGAGCGCCAGTCCGCCATCAGCCACGGGCTTGTCGAGGTAATCGCCGACGGTCGCGCCCAGCGGTCGCGTCAGGATGAAGGCCGCCCAGAACAGCAGCACCCGCGACGTTCCGGTCCAGGCGTAGAGGCCGGCGACGACGGCCAGGGCGGCACCGAACACGAGCGCACCTCCCTCGTATCCCAGGCCGCCGGTATCGGCCAGCCAATCGCCGAGGGCGGTGCCCAGCGTCTGGGAGCAGGTGATCGCCGCCCAGTAGAACGCCTCGACCTTCGGCGTCGCGACGGTATTCACCGAGACGGTGCCCTGCGACAGGTACCACAGGCCCAGGACGCCGATCAGCGAGACGAAGAGCAGGCTCGATCCGCCCGTGTAGCCGATGCCCAGCGAGCGATCGGCGAAATCCGCCATCGTGGTGCCGAACGTCGTCGAAGCCACGATCGTCGCCCAGTAGAGAACCGGATGGAAACGCCGCGCGCGGATCTGCGCGATGACGAGCAGCACCAGGATGGCCATGAACAGGACGGTGCCGGCGAGGTAGCCCCAATTCAGCGTCATCGTCACCGTGTCGCCGCCGGTCTCTCCGAGTGTGGTGGCGGCGATCTTGATGATCCAGAATGCCAGCGTGACCTCCGGCACCTTGCTGGCGCGGCCCGCTCGTGTCGCGTGATGCATGGGTTTTCCGTCTCCGTTTCAGATCAGCGGGTGACCGGCTTCGCGCGGTCGATGAGCGCGACGTGCGCCTCGCGCCGGGAGATGCACATCCCGCAGCGCAGCCCGGGGTTCAGCCGTTCGAGCTGCAGGCGCGCGCCGTGCAGGTCGGCGACGGCAGCGACGAAGCTCAGGCCGAGGCCGTTGCCGGATGCGGTGCGACTTCGTTCGCTGCGATAGAAGCGTTCGGTGAGGCGCGGCAGCTCCTCCGCGGCGACACCGGGGCCGTCATCCTCCACCCCGAAACACACCGCGCTCGGGCCGGCACGCTGCCCAAAGATCCTGATCCGGGTTCCGGGCGGCGTGTGCCGCAGCGCGTTCTCCACGAGGTTCGCCAGCGCCTGGGTCAGGAGTTCCCGATCCCCCTGGATGCCGAGGTCCGGGCCGATGGCGCCGACGAGCCGGTAGCCGGCGTCCTCCGCGTCGGGGCGGTAGGCATCGGCGACGGTCTCCGCGAGCGCGCTGACATCGACCTCGCCGAAGCCGGCCCGCGACGACACGCCCTCGACCTGCGCGATCCGCAGCAGGGCCGAGAAGGTGGCGAGCAGACCCTGGGCCTCGGCGATCGCGCCCTCGATCAAAGCCTCATGCGCCTCGCCCGAACGGGCGCGCAGCCGCGCCTCCTCCAGGCGGTGGTAGAGGCGTGTCAGAGGCGTCCTCAGGTCATGGGCGACGTCGCTGCTGACCTGCCGCAGACTGTCCATGAGCGTGCCGATCCGGTCGAGCATCCGGTTCAGGGTCGCCGCGAGATGATCGAGATCGTCGCCGGTCCCGTGCATCGGGATGCGCCGGGAGAGATCTCCCTCGATGATCGCTTCGGCCGTGCGGGTGACAGCATCCACGCGACGCAGGAAGGCGCGGCTCAGCAGCAGCCCGCCGGTGATGCCGAGCACCGCCGCGAGTCCGATCGTCCAGAGGAAGGCGGTGGCGACCGCTTCCTCCAGATCGCCGATCGTCCTGAGATCGCTGCCGACGACGAGGCGCAACCCATCGCCCAGGTCGGTGACCAGCGCGCGGATGCGTTCCGGCCGGCCACCATCCTCCCAGGCCTGCGGCACGTCGATGGTCGTCCAGCCGGGCCGGAGACCGGGCTGCGCCGGCACCTCGCCGACCAGATGCCGGCCCGACGGATCCTGAAGCAGGTAGTCGAGCGCCGTCGTGCCTCGCCCACGCGCCGTGATCACCTCGACCAGGTGATCCAGCCCATCCGCCCGGAACTCCTCGCCAAGGAACGCCGTCTCGGTTTCGATGCGGGACTGCATCTGCTCGCGCAGGGCGGATCGCGCCTCGGCGAACACCACGACGCCCAGAATGATGGCCGACATGGCGAAGAGGACGACGTAGAGGGCCGCGAACCGGAAGCTGACCGCCCTGAACACGCGGGGGACGGTGATCGGCCTCATGCAGCGCTCGTGCCGGGCGTCCGCAGGGAGTAGCCCGCGCCGCGCACCGTGTGGATCAGCTCGCCGCCGCCGGATTGCGCGAGCTTGGCGCGCAGGCGGCTCATATGCGTCTCGACGATGTTCGTGCGCGGGTCGAAATGGAAGTCCCAGACCGCTTCGAGCAGCATGGTGCGCGTGACGACACGGTCGGCGTGGCGCATCAGGTATTCGAGCAGCTGGAACTCGCGGGGTTGCAGCTCGACCGTCCGCCCGCCGCGCGTCACGCTCCGTTTCAGCAGGTCCATCTCGAGATCCCCGACGCGCAGGGCGGTCGGCACGTCCGAGAGCGGCGGCCGGCGCGCGAGCGCGTTCAGCCGTGCCAGCAGTTCGGCGAAGGCGAAGGGCTTGACGAGATAGTCGTCGCCGCCCGCGTCCAGGCCGCGCACGCGATCGCCGACGCCGGCGAGGGCGGTGAGGAAGAGCACGGGGGTCTTGACCCCCGACGCACGCAGGGCCTGCACGAGCCCGACCCCGTTCAGGTCCGGCAGCATGCGGTCGACGATCAGCACGTCATGGCCGCCGTCGGTGGCGAGGAACAGGCCATCGCGCCCGGTCGCGGCCACGTCGACGACATGGCCCTGCTCCCGCAGGCCCCGCGCGACATAGGCCGCGCTCTCCTGGTCGTCTTCCACCAACAGGACCTTCATGCCTCTCCCTTCCGATCCATGTCGCGGAGGCTGCCTGCCTGCCGCCGACCATCATCTTGCCGCCACCGAGATTGGGAGGAGCGGGGCTGCAGGATACCGTTTCCCAATCCCGGGCGGGGGCGAGGGCGCTCGTCGATCGGCCCCGTCCGCGCGGTCGGCCGCACGCATGACGGAGGCATGGTTGCGAGGCGTTGGACGGGAGGTTGGGATTTGCCAATCCGCAAGCGCACGCGCGGCGAGCGCGCGAACCGGGATGGCGGCCCCGGAGACCCGGGGCGCCTGTCGATCGGAGACGCGCCGGGGGCGGCCCCGGAGACCCGGGGCGCCCGCCGGTCAGAACAGCAGGTTGGACATCTCCGGCGGGGCCACCCGCGCCGCGGCGGCCTGGCCGGCCGCAATCAGCGGCTCGAGCCCGCGGCGTAGCCCGTCCGTCGTGAACGGCTTGGCGAAGAAGGCGGTGGCGCCGGCGCGCCGCGCCTCCCGCCGCACGCGGTCCCCGTCGAACAGGGTCAGGATCGCGATCGGGATCTCCCGGTAGTTCGGCAGCTCCCGGATGCGGCGGCAGGCGGTGATGCCGTCCACGCGTGGCATGCGCAGGTCGAGCAGCACCAGCGCGGCCTGAACCTGGGCGGCATGGGCGATCGCCTCGTCCCCGTCGCCCGCCAGCAGCATCGCGCGGCCCGGCTGCTCCAGGATCGAGCGGATCAGGCCCCGCACCATCGTATCGTTGTCGGCGACGATGACGGTCTGCTCGATCCGGTCTTCCAGCATCGCTCTCTGCCTGTGCCGAGGGACGGCACACGCTATGGCCGGCGGATTGAGATTTCCCTAATGGGGCGGGACGCGCGCGACCCGAGCGGAGGGTCCGCACCATGTTCCGTCCGGTGCGGTTCTGCTCTACCGTCCGGCGCCATGAGCGCCGCCCCTACCCTGACGGTCTATACCGACTACAAGAGCCCCTACGCCTATCTCGCGAAGGACCTCACCACCGAGCTGGCGGCGCGGGTGCCGGTGCGGCTCGTCTGGCGCCCGTACATCCTGGACATCCCCAGCTACCTGGGATCGGCGTCGGTGGACGCGGCGGGACGGGTGCTGCAGGAGGACCGCAACGCCCATCAGTGGCGACGGGTCCGCTACAGCTACATGGATTGCCGGCGGGAGGCGCGGAAGCGCGGCCTGACCATCCGCGGCACGCAGAAGATCTGGGACTCGCGCCTGGCCGCGGCCGGGATGCTGCATGCGCAGGCGGCCGGGGAGGACGTGTTCCGCCGCTACCACGACCGTGTGTTCGAGCGCTTCTGGCAACGCGCGCTGGACATCGAGGATCCGGCGGTCCTGGCCGGGGTGTTGGCCGAGGCGGGGGCGCCGGACGGGTTCGCCGACGCGGCACCGGCCCTGCTCGCCGAGGTCGACGCGATCTCCCGCGCGGCGGAGGCGGACGGCGTTTTCGGCGTGCCCAGCTACGTGCTGGACGGCGAGCTGTTCTGGGGCCGCGAGCATCTTCCCGAACTCGAAGCGAGGCTTTCGGCATGAGCCGGTTCTGGAGTCCGGTGGTCGCCGGCCTGTCCCCCTACGTCCCCGGCGAGCAGCCGAAGCAGGGCACGCTGCTGAAGCTGAACACGAACGAGAACCCGTACGGGCCCTCCCCCGCCGTGCTCGCCGCCATCGCGGCGGAGACGCATGAGGGGCTGCGGCTCTATCCGGACCCGCTGTCCACCACGCTGCGCACCGCGATCGCGGAGCGTCATGGGGTGGGGGGCGAGCAGGTCTTCGTGGGCAACGGATCGGACGAGGTGCTGGCGCACACCTTCCATGCGCTGCTGCAGCACGACGCACCGCTGCTGACGCCCGACATCACCTACAGCTTCTACCCCGTGTATTGCGGATTGTATGGCATTCCGCATGACGCGGTGCCGCTGGACGATGCCATGCAGGTCCGGGTGGCGGAGTACCGCCGGCCCTGCGGCGGGATCATCCTGCCCAACCCGAACGCGCCGACCGGGATCGCCCTGCCGCTCGCCGACATCGAGACGCTGCTGCGCGACCACCCCGACCAGGTGGTGGTGATCGACGAGGCCTATGTCGATTTCGGCGCCGAGAGCGCGATCCCCCTGGTCGCCCGGTACGAGAACCTGCTGGTAATCCAGACCCTGTCCAAGTCCCGCGCTCTCGCCGGGCTGCGGGTCGGCTTCGCGATCGGCCAGCGCCCGCTGATCGAGGGGCTGGAGCGCGTCAAGGACAGCTTCAATTCCTACCCGCTCGACCGGCTGGCCCAGGCCGGCGCCACCGCCGCGATCAGGGACGAGGCGTGGTTCGTGCAAAGCCGCGACCGCATCGTCGCCTCCCGCGCCTGGCTCACCGAGGCGCTCGGCGGGCTTGGGTTCGAGGTCCTGCCGTCCGCCGCCAACTTCGTCTTCGCGCGGCATCCCGCGCGGGCCGGGGCGGACCTCGCGGCCGGCCTGCGCAGCCGCGGCGTGCTCGTCCGGCACTTCAGGACGAAGCGCATCGAGGACTGGCTGCGGATCACGGTCGGCACCGACGCCGAGTGCGCGCGGCTCGTGGAGACGCTCCGCGGCATGAAATGACCGGCTACGCGGTTCAGGTCACGGCCGATCCAGGGCTCGGCCGATCCAGGGCGCGACCGATCCAGGGAAACGCCGATCCCGGGGGCGGCCGGCGGGAAACGTCAGGGTGCGGCGGCACCGGTGTGCAGGCCGAAGCCGCCGGCGGCGTTCGCCACCTTCTGCAGGTCCCTCCGCGTCAAGGTGAAATCCGCCGCGGAGCCGCAGTCGCCCGGCCCTTCCTCCGTCCGCGTCCCGGCCCAGTGCAGGCGATACAGCGGCGGCGAGGTCTCCCGCCGCGCTTCGACGACCAGGCTGCCACCGGCCGTCGCCATGACCTGCGGCTTCAGCGTGCAGGTGGCGTCGCCCGCGCGGCCCGCGACCTCGGTCGCCGTCACCCGGATCTGCCAGGGATCGGCATCCGGCCCGCGGGGACGGAAGACGACCATGTCGCCCAGGTGCGGACGGAACGCATCCATCTGCAGCACCGCGAGCGTGCCGAGAAAGCCCGTGACCATGATGCCGGCCGCGACCATCACCGGCCCCCAGATCGCAAGCGCACTCTCGTGGTTCGAGGATCGCTGATCGTGTCGACGCATCGCGTCACCCTCCGACGCTCGTTTGAATACGAACGATAGTAGGCAACGAGTTTGTGCAGTGCAACATGATCCGACGCGCGCGGCGATCACGGGATCAGGCAAGTAGCTTCGCATCCCCCCCACAGGGACGCCGTCAGCCGGTCGCGACGCGGTCAGGCGGACCCAGGAACGCCCTTCGACGTCGAATACTCGAAATGCAGCGCCTGGTCGGGATGCACCAGCGGGTGGATGGCATGCGCCGTCATCGCCGCCTCGCTGAACCCCTGCAGGATCAGCTTCAGCTTGCCCGGATAGGTTGCCACGTCGCCGATCGCGAACACGCCCGGGATGCTCGTCTCGCAGGTCGCCGGGGTCACCGCCACGTGGTGCTGCGTGCGGTCCAGCCCCCAGGCGGCGATCGGGCCCAGATCCATCGACAGGCCGAAGAACGGCAGCAGCACGTCGGCCGGCAGCCGCTTCGTCTCGCCCTGCAGGGTCGCGACCTCCACCTCGGCGAGCGCCCCGTCCGCGCCGTGCAGCGCATGGAGCTGGTAGGGGATGACCATCTCGACCTCCCCGGCCTCCGCCGCGGCGGCGAGCCGCGCCGCGGTCTCGGGGGCGGCGCGGAACTTGGGCCGCCGGTGCACGACCGAGACCCGCGCGATGTCCTTGAGCGACAGCGCCCAGTCGACCGCCGAATCCCCGCCGCCGGCGATCACCACGCGCTTGCCGCGCAGATCCTCCCGCCGGCGGACGTAGTACTGCACCGCGCCGGTCGCCTCGTAGGCGGGCAGGCCATCGAGCGGCGGGCGGTTCGGCCCGAACGCCCCGGCGCCGGCGGCGATCACCACCGCCTTCGCCCGCACCGTGTCGCCCTGGTCTGTCGTCAGCACGAAATCGCCGGCCTGGCCGGACAGGCCCTGCACCACCCGGCCCAGCAGCCGCTTCGTGCGGAAGGGCGCGATCTGCAGCTCGAGCCGGTCGATCAGCGCCGCCGCCTCGATCGCCGGGTGGGCGGGGATGTCGTAGATCGGCTTCTCGGGATACAGCGCCGCGCATTGCCCGCCGACCTCGCCCAGGGCGTCGATCAGCACGGCGTCGATCTTCAGCATGCCCAGCTCGAACACGGCGAACAGGCCCACCGGGCCGGCGCCGACGATGGCCACGTCGGTGGTGAGATGCTCCGTCATGCCGCACCGCGTACCCCCGCGCCGCCGCGCCCGCAAGCCGGGGCGATGCAGGTCGACCGGGCGGCGACCCGGGACCACGCAGGGACCGCGCCGGCTACCGCGATACGGCCCCCCGGTTGTCCGCGACTCCGGCCCTGCTACACACTCGGCCCATGCCGCCGGCCGCGCCACAGCGCCTCGTCCTCCCCGATCTCGCCGCCACCCAGCGCCTCGCCGAGGCGCTGGCCCAGCGCGCACGTCCCCCGCTGCTGGTGCTGCTGGAAGGTCCGCTGGGCGCCGGGAAGAGCGCGTTCGCCCGCGCCTTCCTGCGCGCGCTGACCGGCGACCCCGCGCTCGAGGTGCCCAGCCCCAGCTTCACCCTGGTGCAGAGCTACGACACGCCGGCCGGGCCCGTGCACCATTACGATCTCTGGCGGCTCGACGGTCCCGCGGCCCTGGTGGAACTCGGCTGGGACGACGCGCTGCAGGAAATCGCCCTGGTCGAATGGCCCGAACGGCTTGGGAACCAGCGCCCCGCCGGCGCCGTGACCTTGCGCCTCGCGCTGGGCGAGGGCGAGACGCGCACCGCCGAGGTCACCGCCTGGCCGGGGGACGCGGCGCAGGACGCGCTGCTGTCGCCCCGGCTCGCGGCGTTCCTCGCCAAGTCCGGGTTCGGCGCCGCCCGCGCCGCGCCGCTCGCCCAGGATGCGAGCTTCCGCCGCTACCTCCGCCTGACCGGCGGACCTCGGCCGGCCGTGCTGATGGACGCGCCGCCGCCCGAGGACGTGCGCCCCTTCCTGCATATCGGCACCCATCTCGCCGGCCTCGGCCTCTCCGTGCCGGAGATCATCGCCGCCGATCCGGAGGCGGGCATCGTGCTCGAGGAAGACCTGGGCGACGCGCTGTTCCCGACGCTGCTCGCACCCGGCACGCAGGAGACGCTGTTCGATGCCGCGATCGACACGCTGGTCGCGATCCAGCGCGCCGCCCCGCCGCCGGGGCTGCCCGACTGGGGGCCGCGCGAGATGCGCGCCACCGCGCTGGGCACCCTGTTCGACTGGTGGTGGCCCGCGGCTTTCGGCGGACCCGCGCCAGAGGCGGCGCGGCAGGAAGTGGGCGCCGCGCTCGCCGAGATGCTGGCCCCGCTCGCCGCCGGCCCGCACGTCTTCGTCCATCGCGACTGGTTCGCCGGCAACCTGCTCTGGCTCCCCGACCGCGCGGGGATCCGCCGGGTCGGCGTGATCGACTTCCAGACCGCGGCGATCGGCCACCCGGCCTACGACCTCGTCTCCCTGCTGCAGGACGCGCGGCGTGACATCGATCCGTCCCTGGCCGCGCGCGGTGTCGCGCGCTACCTGGCGGCGCGGCCGGAGCTCGATGCTGCCGCGTTCCGCGCCGCCTACGCGATCTGCGCCGCGCAGCGGCATTTGCGGGTCGCCTGCCAATGGGTGCGGCTCGCGCTGCGCGACCACCGGCCGGCCTATCTGGCGTTCGGTCCCCGGACCTGGCACCTGCTCGAGGAGGCGCTGGCGGAGCCCGCCGCAGCACCTCTCGCCGCCGCGCTCGATCGCTGGGTCCCCCGCGATCGCCGCGCCAACCCGCCGGGACTGACTGCAAGCCAGGACTGACCGCATGACCGTTCGACCGCATTCCGCCATGATCCTCGCCGCGGGGCTCGCCACGCGGATGCGGCCGCTGACCGACGAGACCGCCAAGCCGCTGCTCACCCTGGGCGGCACGACCCTGCTGGACCACGCGATCGACCGGCTCTCCGCGGCCGGGGTGGCGCATGTGGTGGTCAACGCGTTCTGGCAGGCCGACCGGGTCGCCGCGCATCTCGCCGGCCGCGTGCCGCC
Organism: Rhodospirillales bacterium 69-11; assembly: GCA_001898425.1. Lineage (GTDB taxonomy): Bacteria > Pseudomonadota > Alphaproteobacteria > Acetobacterales > Acetobacteraceae > Rhodopila. The sequence goes on along the minus strand of MKTV01000029.1, from coordinate 18,088 downwards.
GCCGCGCGTGACGTTGCGGCGCGAGACGACGCTGCTGGAGACCGGCGGCGGGGTGAAGGCGGCGCTGCCGCTGCTGGGGCCCGACCCGTTCTTCGTGGTCAACGGCGATGCGTTCTGGCTGGACGGGCCGCATCCGGCGCTCGACCGGGTGGCCGAAGCGTTCGACGAGTCGGTCGACGCCGTGCTGCTGGTGCACCGCACCTTCCAGGTGCATGCCGAGGTCGGCTTCGGCGATTTCGCCGTCGACAAATGGGGCATGATCCGCCGCCGGCAGGAACGGGAGATCGTGCCCTACATCTATGCCGGGGTGCATCTGATGCGCCCGTCGCTGCTGGACGGCACGCCGGAGGGGCGGTTCAGCATGAACCTGGCCTGGGACCGCGCGATCGAAGCGGGGCGGCTGCGCGCGGTGGTGCATGACGGGATCTGGTTCCACCTCTCGACCCCGGCGGACCTCGCCGAGGCGGAGGAGATCCTGCAGGCCCGCGTCACCGGCGACGCGCGCTGGCCCTGGCGATGAGCGCCTGGGCGATGGATCGGGAGGTGCGGCCGCGCCTTGGCGGCAGGGTGCCGGTGGGGATGGCCGGCTCGACGGCCGGCCATGACGAGGGGGGTGTGCCGTCCACCGCTGCGGGGGAGCCGCCCTCTCGCCCTCTGCCGTCATGGCCGGCCGTCGCGCCGGCCATCCCAACCGGCACCGCCCCCGCCGGCACCGCTTCACCGTCCTGGCCGGCCGTCGAGCCGGCCATCCCAACCGGCACCGCCCCCGTCGGCACCGCTTCACCGTCATGGCCGGCCGTCGAGCCGGCCATCCCAACCGGCACCGCCCCCGCCGGCACCGCTCCACCGTCCTGGCCGGCCGTCGAGCCGGCCATCCCAACCGGCACCGCCCCCGCCGGCACCGCTTCACCGTCCTGGCCGGCCGTCGAGCCGGCCATCCCGACCGGCACCCTGCCTCGGGGAAGGCCGGCTCGAAGGCCTGCCATGACGGTGGGGTCCTGTCGGCTGGCGCCCTTCAGGCAGTGCGGCCCAATGGCCGTGGCGATGAGCGAGCGGCCCCCCACCGCCATGGCCGGCATCCCATGACCCCCGCCCTGTTCGCGGTCCCGCCGCATGTCCCGTTCCTCGACGCCATCGCCGATGCGTGGCTCGCGCGCAGCGACGACCCGCTGCAGCGCGCGCGGGGCCTCATCCTGCTGCCGACCCGCCGCGCCGCCCGCGCGCTGGCCGAAGCCTTCCTGCGCCGCGCCAACGGCCGGCCCCTCCTCCTCCCCCGCATCACCGCGCTCGGTGCGCTCGACGAAGCGCCACTCACGCTCGCCGGCGCGCTCGACCTCGCGCCCGCGATCGAGCCCACCCAGCGCCTCGCCGCCCTCGCCCGGCTGATCCTGGCCCTCGGCGGGCGCGCCGGCGCGCCGCAGACCGCCGACCGCGCCTGGCTGCTCGCCACGGATCTCGCCGCGCTGATGGACGAGGCGGAACGCGCCGAGATCGACCTCGCCGCCAGCCTGCCCGATGCGGCCGACCCCGCCTTCGCGGCGCATTGGGCCGAAACGCTCGCCTTCCTGCGCATCGTCACCGAGGCCTGGCCCGCGCACCTGCGGGAGAACGGGCTGATGAACCCGGCCGCGCGGCAGGTCGCCCTGCTCGACGCCCAGGCCGCCGCCTGGACGGCCGATCCGCCGGCCGACCCGGTGCTGATCGCCGGCACCACCGCCGGGATTCCCGCCGTCGCCCGCCTGCTGCGGGTCGTCGCCGCGCTTCCGGCCGGCGCGGTGGTGCTGCCCGCGCTCGACCTGGAGATGCCGGAGGCGCAGTGGACCACGCTGGCGCCCGGCCATCCGCAGGCCGGACTGGCGCGGCTGCTCGCCGACCTCGGCGCCACGCGCGGCGACGTGCGGCCCTGGCCCGCGGCGCCGCCCTCCGCCGTGCCGCCCGGCCGGTTCACCACGCTCACCACGGCGCTGCTGCCGGCCGACGGGCTGGGCGCCTGGCACGCTCCGCCGCCCTTCGTGCTGGACGGGCTTCGCCGCCTCGCCCCCGCCGACCAGCAGGAGGAGGCCGCGGCGATCGCGCTGGTGCTGCGCGAGACGCTGGAGACGCCGAACGCCCGCGCCGCTCTGGTGACCCCCGACCGCGACCTGGCCGGACGGGTCGCCGCGGAGCTGCGCCGCTTCGGCATCGTCGCGGACGACAGCGCCGGCGAGCCGCTGGCCGAGACCCCGCCCGCGGTCTTCCTGCGCCTGCTCACCACCGCCGTCGCGGAAGAGCTGGCCCCGGTCCCGCTGCTCGCCCTGCTGAAGCACCCGCTCGCCGCGGCCGGGATGGCGCCGGCCGCCTGCCGCGCGTTCGCACGTCGGCTGGAAATGCGCGCCTTGCGGGGACCGCGGCCCGCGCCGCGGATCGAGAACCTGCGCCGAACCGTGGATCGGAAAGCTCCGGAACTCCGAGACTTCGTGGCGCGCGTGGAAGCCTGCCTCGCGGCCACCCTGCGGATCGCGAGCGCGGTCGAGGTGGCGCCGGACGAGGCGCTGGCCGGGCTGATCGCCGCCGCCGAGGCGCTGGCCGCCACCGACCGGGAGACCGGTCCCGCGCGGCTCTGGGCCGGAGAGGAGGGCGAGGCGCTCGCCGCCCAGCTCGCCGCGGTGCAGGGCGCCCTGCCCGCGCTTCCGCCGCAGCGGCGCGCCGTGTTGCCGGGGCTGCTGGACGCGGTGCTGCAAGGGGTCGCGGTGCGCAGCCGGCGGGCGTTGCGGGGCCAGGCGGCCGGCACGGTCGAGCACCCGCGCGTGTTCATCTGGGGCCTGCTTGAAGCGCGGCTGCAATCGGTGGAGCGGATCGTGCTGGGCGGGCTCGCGGAGGGCGTCTGGCCGCCCACGCCCGATCCCGGCCCATGGCTGTCCCGCCCGATGCGCCGCAAGGTCGGCCTGCCCGCGCCCGAGGAGGCGGTGGGCCAGGCCGCGCACGACTTCCTCGCCGCGGCCTGCGCCGCACCGGAGGTGGTGCTGAGCTGCCCGCTGCGCCGTGAGGCCGCCCCCGCGGTGCCGGCGCGCTGGCTGACGCGGCTCGACATGCTGCTGCTGGGACACGCGCTGACGCTGCCCGAACATCCGGCGGCGCGCTGGGTCCGCGCGCTCGACCTGCCGGCGGACGGGCCGCATCCGGTCGCGCCGCCGCGCCCGCGTCCCGCGCTGGCGCATCGTCCGCGCCGCCTCAGCGTCACCGAGATCGAGACCTGGCTGCGCGATCCGTATGCGATCTATGCGCGGCACGTTCTGGACCTGCACGCGCTCCGGCCGCTCGACGAGGCGACGGATGCAGCGGATTACGGCTCGCTCGTGCATGACGGGCTGCACCGGTTCCTGGCCGAATGGGGCACGCGGTGGCCGCCCGACGCCGCGGCGCAGCTCCGCCGCTTCATGGAGATCGCCCTCGGCAATGCCGGCCTGCGGGAGGCGCTCGCCACCTGGTGGGCGCCGCGGCTGGGACGCATCGCCGACTGGGTGGCGGAGACCGAGACCGCGCGCCGCGCGGACCACCCGCCGGCCGAGATCGCGACGGAACTCGCGGGCGAGCTGCGGCTGGAGCGGCATGGCGGGCCGTTCCTGCTGGTCGGCCGCGCCGACCGGATCGAGCGCCGGCGCGACGGCGACCTCGCGATCCTGGACTACAAGACCGGCACGCCGCCCACGCAGCAGGAGGTGGAGGCCGGGCTCGCGCCGCAATTGCTGCTGGAAGCGGCGATGGCGCGCACGGGCGGCTTCGGGCCCAAGGTCGAGGGGACGGCGGTGGAGCTGGTCTACTGGCACCTGACCGGCGGCTTCGTCCCGGGCAGCGCGCACGTGCTGTTCAAGGGCAAGACCGACGAGGTGAAGGCCGCGACCCTGGACGCCGCCGAGAGGCTGAGCCGGCTGATCGACGATTTCGACCACCCCGACCGCTGCTACCTGGCGCAGCCGCATCCCGACCGCGCGCCGCGGTTCTCGGACTACGCGCAGCTCGCCCGCGTCGCGGAATGGTCGGCCGCCGGAGACGACGCATGACCGCCCCCCGGCAACGCCCCCCCTCCCCTCGCGGGAGGGGGATGGGGGGCGGGGGCGGTGCGTCGGCCCCGGCCGGTGGGGTGGCGGAGGATGCAGCCCCCGCCGCCGCTCCGCCGCCCGACCCGATCGCCGTCGCTCACGCCCCGGACGCCCCCCCACCCCGGCCCTCCCCCGCGCGGGGGGAGGGAGAGTCGTCGCCTCGGGTGCGGGCGAATCGGGCACAGCTGGATGCGTCGGATCCCGGCGTCTCGGCCTTCGTGGCGGCCTCGGCCGGGTCGGGGAAGACGAAGCTGCTGACCGACCGGCTGCTGCGGCTGATGCTCGCGGGCGCGCAGCCGGAGCGCATCCAGTGCCTGACCTTCACCAAGGCCGCCGCCTCGGAGATGGCGCTGCGGCTGCAGCGGACCCTCGGGCGCTGGGTGACGCTGGCGGACGCGGCGCTCGACGAGGAACTCCGCCGCCTGCAGGTGGAACCCACCGACGACACTCGAATGCGCGCCCGCGCGCTGTTCGCGACGGTGCTCGACCTGCCGGGCGGCATGCGCATCGGCACGATCCACGCCTTCTGCCAGTCCCTGCTCCGCCGCTTCCCGCTCGAGGCGGCGCTGTCGCCGCATTTCCAGCTCGTGGACGACCGCGATGCCGAGGATGCGCTGGCCGAGGCGCGGGAGGACATGCTCGCCACCGCCAACACGCCCGCATTGCGGGCGGCGCTGGAACGGCTGGCGGGACTCGCCACGGCGGATCAGTTCGGCCGGCACGTCGCGGCGCTGCAGGCGGACCGGCAGCGGCTGGCCGGCGCGCTCGCCCTCGGCCCCGCGCTCGAAGCCGCGCAGCGCCGAGCGCTCGGGGTTGACGCGGCGAGCGGGGCCGAAATCGTCGCTGCGGCGGTGAACTGGCAGGCGGAGCCCAACCTGCGCGAGGCGGCGCGGCGCGTCCAGGCGCAGGGCGCGCCCAAGGTGGCGGAGCGGGCGGCCGAGATCCTCGGCTGGCTGAGCCTTCCGGCGGAGGATCGCGCGGCGCATTGGGATGCGTGGCGGACGTGCTTCTTCACCCAGGCGGGGGTGGTGCGGGGCGACACCGCCTTCGTCAACGCCAAGCTGGACAAGACCGACCCCGACCTGCTGCCCGCTTTCCAGGCCGAGGCCGCGCGCATCGAGGAGGCGGACGACCGCTGCCGCGCGCTGGAGCTCGCGGCGATCTCGGCGGCGCTGGTGACGCTCGCCGCCCCGGTGCTGCAGGCCTATGCGCGGCACAAGCAGGCGACCGGGCTGGTCGACTACGACGACCTGATCGGACGCACCTCCGACCTGCTGGTCGATCCGGGCGCCGCCTGGGTGCTGTACAAGCTGGATGGCGGGCTCGACCACCTGCTGCTGGACGAGGTGCAGGACACCGCCCCCGCGCAATGGAAGATCGCGCATGCGCTGACCGCGGAGTTCTTCGCCGGCGCGGGCGCCTCGGACGCGGTGCGCACGGTGTTCGCGGTGGGCGACCGCAAGCAGTCGATCTACTCCTTCCAGGGCGCGGATGCGGAGGAGTTCGACCGCTCCCGCGCCCTGCTGCGCACGCGGGTCGAGCGTGCCGGCCAGCCGTGGCGCGACACCGGCCTCGACGTCTCGTTCCGCTCCACCGCCCCGGTGCTGGCGCTGGTGGACGCGGTGTTCGCGCAGCCGGCGGCCGGGGATGGCGTGGTCGAGGCGGGGGAGCGGCTGACCCACTACTCCGACCGCGTGCTCCAGGCCGGACGGGTCGAACTCTGGCCGCTGACGCCGCTGCCCGACGCGACCCCACTCGAACCCTGGCAGGTGCCCGAACAGAACCAGGGCCTGCGATCGGCGCCGCAGCATCTGGCGGAGACGCTGGCCGACTGGATCCGCGACCAGACCGGCGGCGGCGTGAGGCTGGAGAGCAAGGGCCGCCCGCTCGCGCCCGGCGACGTCATGGTGCTGGTCCGGCGGCGCAACGCGTTCGCGCACGCGCTGGTCCGCGCGCTGAAGACCCGCGGCGTGCCGGTGGCCGGGCTCGACCGGCTCGTGCTGACGGAGCCGCCGGCGGTGCAGGACCTGCTCGCGCTGTGCGACGCGCTGCTGCTGCCGCAGGACGACCTGACCTTCGCCTGCCTGCTCACCTCGCCGCTCGGCGGGCTGACCGACGATGACCTGATGGACCTCGCGATCGGCCGTGCGGGGCCATTGTGGGAGACGCTGCGCGACCGCGCCGCCGAACGGGCGCACTGGGACGCGGCCTGGCGGTTCTTCGCGGCGCTGCTGGCGCGGGTCGACTACGTGTCCCCCTACGCCCTGCTGGTCGAGGCGCTGGGACCGCTCGGTGGCCGCGCGCGGCTGTTCGCGCGGCTGGGGGCGGAGGCGGCGGAGCCGATCGACGAGCTGCTGCAGGCGGCGCTGACCTATGGAAGGCTGCACCCGCCCTCGCTGCAGGGGTTCCTGCACTGGCTGCGCCGGTCGGGCGCCGAGGTGAAGCGCGAGCCGGACGCCGCCGGCAACCTGGTGCGCGTCATGACGGTCCACGGGGCGAAGGGGCTGCAGGCGCCGCTGGTGATCCTGCCCGACACGACGGCGCTGCCGCCCGACGAGGGCACCCTGCTGTGGGCCGAGGACCCGGCGAGCCGGCCGGCCCCGGATGGGCCGCCGCAGGTGCCGTCACGCCCGATGGTGCCCCCCCTGGTGCCCCTTTGGGCGCCGCGGAAGGAGTTCCGCTGCATCGCGGCGCAGCGGCTGCGTGACGACCTCAAGCGCAAGCGGATGCAGGAGCACAACCGCCTGCTCTACGTCGCGCTGACCCGCGCGGAGGACCGGCTGCTGGTCTGCGGCTGGCAGACCCGCCGCGGCCCGGACCCGGCCTGCTGGTACAACCTGATCGCCGGCGGGTTCGCGGCGCTGGGCGCGGAGCCGGTCCCCTTCGACCCGTGGGAGGGCGAGGTCCTGTCGCACGCGACGGGCCAGACCGGCCCGATCGAGCGGGGGGCTCTGGTCGCGCCCACCGAACCGCCGCCGCCACCACCGTCCTGGCTGGGCTCCGATCCCGGCTGGCGCGCGGCTCCGCCGCCGGCCGAACCGCCGCGCCCGCTGCCGCTCGCGCCCAGCCGGCCGGAGGGCGTGGCGGACGGGTCGGTGCCGCAGGCGGCGTCGCCGCTGGCGGCGCGGGACGGCGGCGACCGCTTCCGCCGCGGCCAGGCGATCCACGCGCTGCTGCAGCACCTGCCGGCCGTCCCGTCCCCCGATCGCGCCGGGGCGGCGCGGCGCTGGTTGGCGCGGCCCGGCCAGGGCATCGCGCCGGAGACGGTGGAGGAGGTGGTCGCCGAGGTGCTGGCGATCCTCGATCACCCGGAGCTCGCGCCGCTGTTCGGGCCGGAGGGCCGCGCGGAGATGCCCCTGACCGGCCTGATCGGGGATGCGGTGGTGGGCGGCCTCGTGGACCGGCTGGCGGTGCTGCCGGACCGCGTGCTGGTCGCGGACTACAAGACGAACCGCGTCCCGCCCGACTCGGTCGCCGCGACGCCGGTGCTGTACCTCCGCCAGATGGCGAGCTACCGCGCTGTCCTGCGAGCGATTTTCCCCGATCGGCCGGTGCGCTGCGCGCTGGTCTGGACCCGGTCGGCGGAGGTCGTCATGCTGCCGGACGACGTGCTCGATCCGCACGCCCCCGGCGGGTTGGAGATCCGGGGCTCCGACCCCAGCCATGCGCCGGCGGCGGATTGATCGCCGCCGGTCCGACCCCACCTCACGGCGCCAGGGCCGATGGCGCCCGCAGCGAGAGGCCACGAGAGATGAGCGAGAACACGAAACCCGTCACCGACCAGAGCTTCGCCACCGACGTGGTGGCCGCGAGCAGCGAGGGTCCGGTGCTGGTCGATTTCTGGGCCGAGTGGTGCGGGCCCTGCAAGATGATCGGGCCGGCGCTCGAGGAGATCGCCGGTGAGATGGCCGGGAAGCTGACCGTCGCGAAGGTGAACATCGACGACAATCCGATGACGCCGAACGAATACGCGGTGCGGGGCATCCCGACGCTGATCCTGTTCAAGGACGGCAAGCCGGCCGCGACCCAGGTGGGCGCGCTTCCCAAGAGCCGGCTGAAGGACTGGGTGTCGAGCAACATCTGAGCTGGAGGGGAGGTCTGCTCTCGTGCCGGGCTTGGGGGCTTGGCATGGGGGCGGGCATTACCTGAGAGCGGTGCCTGGGTTCCTGCGCTGACAGGCGGAGTCTGTGCGGTTCGGCAGTCGGTCCAGTTCGGGAGTTCGCCCCGTTGGGGAGCCCGTCCAGTTCAGGAGTTCGCCCGTTCGGGAGCCCGTCCCGTTCGGGACTCCGTCCAGTTCGGGACTCCGTGCGCTCACGAGCGGCGTCCGTGCGCACCTGGGTGGACTCCGTGCGGCACGCACGCGCTTTGATTCAGCACAGAGTTTGAAGACGAGTGAGAGAGGACACGGAGGGGATCGGACCTTGGTCCCGGCGCGCGTGCTCTCGCTCGGCCGGTCATGCTGGGTGGGGTGCCTGGGCGCATGCGAGAGGAGCGGCGAGCGGTCTCGACGGGTGATCGGCATTGATTCCGGCACGCATCGGCGAGCGGTCCGGTTCCATTCTCATCATTGCGCTTCGCGCCGCTTGAACGGGCGAGCGGGGGCTCCGGCGCTCGGTCTTGCTGCCCGTGATGCTCACGCGGTGGGCGATCATTCCGAAGTCGCGGCACCGGATGGTGCGGCTCTCCGTGAGTGCCCCCCGACGGTCTGGTCCGTTCGGTCCCTCTGTGTCCTCCCTCACTCGTCTTCAAACTCTGTGCTGAATCAAAGCTCGTGCGTGCTGCACGGGCTCCACGGAGCATGGCGCGGCCGCGCTGCGGGGAGAGCGGGTTGGCGAGGTCAGGCAGTCGTGGATGGCCGGCCGCCGCCGGTCATGACACGGGGGCACGGCGGAGGGTCATGACACGGGTGGAAGGCCGACTACGGCCCCTCCCCGTCACCCTCCCTCATCTCCCCGTCGAGTTTGAGCACCTCGCCGGCGAGGTAGAGGCTGCCGCAGATCAGCACCCGCCCCTGCGCTTCCCCCGCGGGGATGGCGGCAAGCGCGTCGGCGATCCGGGGGCCCGGACGTGCGACGCCGCCCGAGGCTGCGACGATGGCCTCTACCGGCAGGGCCAGATGCTGCTCCGGTTCCGCGACGGCCCAGACCGAACGCGCCAGGGGGAGCAGCGGGGCGAGGAACGACGCGGTGTCCTTCGCCTGCTTCATGCCGACCACCAGATGGACCGGCCGGTCCGACCACATGCGGAGTTGCTCCGCCAGCACCACCCCGGCCCCGGGGTTGTGGCCGCCATCCAGCCAGAGCTCGAAGCCGCGGGGCAGCAGGCGACAGAGCCGCCCGGTCAGGCGCTGCATGCGGGCCGGCCATTCCGCCCGCGCCAGCCCCTCCGCATAGGCCCGCTCCGGCACCGCCAGGCCCGAGGCGCGCAGGGCGGCGATGGCGATGCCGGCATTGTCGTATTGGTGCGGGCCGATCAGCGCGGGCGGCGGCAGGTCGAGCACGCCGGCGGCGTCCTGGTAGCGCAGGCCCGCCCCCGCCAGCGCCGAGGCCAGAGCCGCAGCCGGAGCCAGCGCCGAGGCCAGAGCCGGAGCCGATAGCACCGAGGCCGACGGCGCCGAGATCGGCGGCGCCGCCAGGACCGATCGGTCCGACGGGGCGGGCTCGTGCGGCGCGATGGTCCAGGCCTCGTCGCGGCAGCACATGCGCGCACCGACCGCGGCGGCTTCCGCGGCCAGCACCGCCATGACCTCCTGCGGCTGACGCCCGATCGCGACGGGCACGGCCGGCTTCATGATGCCCGCCTTCTCGCCGGCGATCGCGGTCAGCGTGTCGCCCAGGAACTCCCGGTGATCGAGCGAGATCGAGGTGATCGCGGTCGCCACCGGCGGCGCGATCACGTTGGTCGCGTCGAACCGCCCGCCCAGACCGACCTCGATCACGCACAGATCGGCCGGCGTCTCGGCGAACAAATGGAAGGCGACCGCGGTGATCATCTCGAACACGGTGATCGGGGCGCCGGCGTTCACCGCCTCCAGGTGCTCGAGCGCGCCGGCCAGCCGTTCGTCGTCGACCAGTTCCCCGGCGAGCCGGATCCGCTCGTTGAACCGCACCAGATGCGGGGAGGTGTAGACGTGGACGCGCATGCCCGCCGACTCGCCGATCGCGCGGAGGAAGGCGCAGGTGCTGCCCTTGCCGTTGGTGCCGGCGACGTGGATCACGGGCGGCAGGCGGCGTTCGGGGTTGCCCAGCTTGTCGAGCAGCGCCTGCAGCCGCTCGAGGCTGAGGTCGATCACCCGCGGGTGCAGCCCGTGCAGCCGGGCGACCAGCCCCTCGATCCGGCTGCTCATGCCGCGGCCGGCAGCTCCTTGGTGCGCAGGAGGGAGATCACCCGGCCCAGCGTAGCGCGCATCTCGGTCCGCTTCACCACCATGTCGATGATGCCGTGCTCCAGCAGGTATTCGGCACGCTGGAACCCGTCGGGCAGCTTCTCGCGCACCGTCTGCTCGATCACGCGGGCGCCGGCGAAGCCGATCAGCGCGCCCGGTTCGGCGATCTGGATGTCGCCCAGCATGGCGAAGCTCGCGGTCACGCCGCCGGTGGTGGGGTCGGTCAGCACCACGATGTAGGGCAGGCCGGCATCCTTCACGATGCGCGTCGCCAGTACGCTGCGCGGCATCTGCATCAGGCTGATCGCGCCTTCCTGCATGCGCGCGCCGCCCGAGGCGGTGAACACGACCAGCGGCGCTTCCTGCAGGGTCGCGAGGCGCGCGGCGGCGACCAGCCCCTCCCCCACCGCCGCTCCCATGGAGCCACCGATGAAGTCGAAATCCATCACCGCGACCACGGTCTTGGCGCCATCGACCATGCCGTGCGCGACCGCGATCGCGTCCTCGGCATGGGCCTTCTCACGCGCCTCCTTCAGCCGGTCGGAGTAGCGCTTGCTGTCACGGAAGCGCAGCGGATCGGCGGCGACCTTGGGCAGCTCGATCCGGGTGAAACCGGTCTCGTCGAAGGTCCAGGCCAGGCGTTCGGCGACCGTCGCCCGCATGTGGTGGCCGCAATGCGTGCAGACCTTCAGGTTCGCGAGCAGGTCGCGATGGAAGATCATCTGCTGGCAGGCGGGGCACTGGTGCCAGAGGTTCTCGGGCACGTCCCGCCGCGAGAACAGCGTGCGGATCTTGGGTCGGACGTATTCCGTAAGCCAGCTCATGCCGCCACCTTCGCGTTGCGGATGCCCTCGGCCAGCGCGCGCACCTGGTCGAGCACCTTGTCGACGGCACCCGGCCTGGCGCGCCCGTGTTCGTCGAGATTGGCGGCCAGCGTGTCGAGCAGCGCCGACCCCACCACCGCCGCGTCGGCGATGCGCACGGCGTCCGCCGCCTGGGCGGGCGTGCGCACGCCGAAGCCGATCGCGACCGGCAGGTCGGTCGCGCGGCGGACCCGCGGGATCGCCTCGGCGAGGTCGTCGGAGCTGGCGCTGCGCGTGCCGGTGATGCCGGTGATCGCCACGTAGTAGACGAAGCCCGAACTGCCGCTCAGCACGTGGGAGAGGCGGGCATCGTCCGTCGTGGGGGCGACCAGGCGGATGAAGTCGAGCCCGTTCGCGGTGACGAAGGGCAGCAGCATGTCCGCCTCCTCCGTCGGTAGGTCGACGACGATCAGCCCGTCCACCCCGGCCTTCGCGGCGTCCTGGCAGAAGCGTTCGGGCCCGTAGGACAGGATCGGGTTGAGGTAGCCCATCAGCACGATCGGCGTCGCGTCGTCGCCGGCGCGGAAATCGCGCACCATGCCGAGGACGTCGGTCATCTTGACGCCGGCATCGAGGGCGCGCTTGCCGGCCGCCTGGACGATCGGGCCGTCGGCCATCGGATCGGTGAAGGGCATGCCGATCTCGATCAGGTCGGCCCCCGCCCCCGGCATGCCGCGCAGCAGCGCCGTGGAGGTCGGGCCATCCGGGTCCCAGGCTTCCAGGAACGGGATCAGGGCGCCCCGTCTCTCACGCTTCAGATGGGCGAAGCGGGCGGCGATGCGGCTCATGCGCGTGGGTCCTGTGTGAAGAAGGAGCGTGCAGGTGGGCAGGAAGAGCGTGCAGGGGAGAAGGCGGAGCGTGCAGACCGTCCCCCCTCCCCTCGCGGGAGGGGGTCAGGGGGCGGGGGTGGTGCGTGCGGTCCCGGGGACAGGGCGTGGCGCCCCCTCCCCCCGAGAGAAGACCCCCTCCCATGGAGAGTAGACCCCCTCCCCCCGGCCCCCTCCCGCAGGGGGAGGGGGGGAATTCTCATCGCCCCTCGGCAGGTCACAGCTTCACGCCCAAATGGCCGGCGACCGTGAAGATGTCCTTGTCGCCGCGGCCGCACAGATTCATCAGGACGATCTCGTCCTTGTCCATCTTGGGCGCGAGCTTGGTCACGTGCGCCAGCGCGTGGGCGGGCTCGAGCGCCGGGATGATGCCCTCCGTCCTCGTGCAGAGCTGGAAGGCGGCCAGCGCCTCCTGGTCGGTGGCCGAGACGTATTCCACGCGCTTGATGTCGTGCAGCCAGGAATGCTCCGGCCCGATGCCGGGATAATCGAGGCCGGCGCTGATCGAATGCGCCTCGGTGATCTGGCCGTCGTCGTCCTGCAGCAGGTAGGTGCGGTTGCCGTGCAGCACGCCGGGGCGGCCGCCGGTCAGGCTCGCCGCGTGCTGGCCCGTCTCGATCCCGTGCCCGCCGGCCTCGACGCCGATCAAGCGGACCGAGGTGTCGTCGAGGAACGGGTGGAACAGCCCCATCGCGTTGGACCCGCCGCCGATGCAGGCGACCGCGGCGTCGGGCAGGCGGCCTTCGGCTTCCTGCATCTGCCGCTTCGCTTCCTCCCCGATCACCGACTGGAAGTCGCGGACCATCATCGGATACGGATGCGGGCCGGCGACGGTGCCGATCAGGTAATAGGTGTCGCGCACGTTCGCGACCCAGTCGCGCAGCGCCTCGTTCATCGCGTCCTTCAGCGTGCCGGCGCCCGAGGTCACGGGCTTCACCTCGGCGCCCAGCAGCTTCATGCGGAACACGTTGGGCGCCTGCCGCTCCACGTCGGTCGCGCCCATGTAGACGGTGCAGGGCAGGCCAAACAGCGCGCACATGGTTGCGGTCGCGACGCCGTGCTGGCCGGCACCCGTCTCGGCGATGATGCGGGTCTTGCCCATGCGGCGGGCCAGCAGGATCTGGCCCATGCAGTTGTTGGCCTTGTGGCTGCCCGTGTGGTTCAGCTCGTCGCGCTTGAAGTAGATCTTGGCGCCGCCGAGATGCTGCGTCAGCCGCTCCGCGAACCACAGCGGGCTGGGGCGGCCCACGTAATGCGTCATGTGCCGGTCGAGATCGGCCTGGAAGGCCGGGTCGGCCTTTGCCTCATTATAGGCGCGTTCGACCTCCAGGATCAGCGGCATCAGGGTCTCGGCGACGAACCGTCCGCCGAACTCGCCGAACCGGCCGCGTTCGTTGGGGCCGGTGCGCAGGCTGTTGCGACCGCCGTCGAGACCTTGGGGAGGAACCGCCTTGTTCACATCAACGCTCCGCTGTGTGCCGCCCTGCGGCAAACGGCGCTTCTAGCCCAGGCCGAGCGGCCGGTCACGCCCCGGTCATGCGATCCGGTCGGGCTGGACGATGGCGCCGCCGCGTGGAATACGAGTGCTACCGTTTAGTAATCGGTTTGATAGAGTACACCGGCATGCCGGCCCAATCCGCCCGCCTCATCAGGAGCCTCCATCCGTGACAGCCTCTGCCCACGCCGAGCACAAGACCTGGAAAAGCTTTGCCGCAGAGGCGTTGTCAGGAACGGGCGTGCATGCCGGTTCGCCGGTGCATGCCAATCTCTCCCCGGCCGCGCTGGTGGCCGAATCCCTCCGCCGCGACGAGGGCCGGCTGTCGGCCGAAGGCGCGCTGATGGTCGCGACCGGCGTGCATACCGGCCGTTCGGTGCAGGACAAGTTCGTGGTGGACGAGCCGTCGGTGAGCGCCGACATCGCCTGGGGCAAGATCAACCAGCGGTATTCCCCCGAGAAGTTCGCGGTCCTGAAGGCGCGCGTGCAGGCCTATCTGCAGGGGCAGACGCTGTTCACCCAGGACCTGTATGCGGGCGCCGACCCGGCGAACCGGGTGCGGGTGCGGCTGGTCACGACCTATGCCTGGGCCGCCTTGTTCGCGCGCAACATGTTCATCCGCCCGCCCGCGGAAGACCTGGCCGGGTTCGAGCCCGACTACGTCATCCTGCACGCCCCGCTGTTCCAGGCCGATCCGGCGGTCGACGGTGTGCGCACCAGCACCGCGATCGCGCTGTCCTTCGAGCAGAAGCTGATCGTGATCGCCGGCTCCGAGTATGCGGGCGAGATCAAGAAGTCGATCTTCACGGTGATGAACTGGCTGCTGCCCGAGCGCGGCGTGCTGCCGATGCATTGCAGCGCCAATATCGGCCCGGAGGACGACGTCGCGCTGTTCTTCGGCCTGTCCGGGACGGGCAAGACCACCCTCTCCTCCGACCCGCACCGCCGGCTGATCGGCGATGACGAGCATGGCTGGGGCGAGAACGGCGTCTTCAATTTCGAGGGCGGCTGCTACGCGAAGGTGATCAACCTCTCGAAAGAGGCGGAGCCGGAGATTTACGCCGCCTCCCACCGGTTCGGCACCGTGCTCGAGAACGTGGTGGGCGACCATCACGGCCGCGTCGACCTGGCCGACAAGAGCCTGACCGAGAACACCCGCGCCTGCTACCCGGTCGAGTTCATCCCCAACGTCGAACTGTCGGGCCGCGGCGGCCAGCCGAAGAACGTGGTGATGCTGACGGCAGACGCGTTCGGCGTGCTGCCGCCGATCTCCCGGCTGACGCCCGCGCAGGCGATGTACCACTTCCTGTCGGGCTACACCGCCCGCGTCGCCGGCACCGAGAAGGGCATGGGCGCGGAGCCGCAGGCGACGTTCAGCACCTGCTTCGGCGCACCCTTCCTGCCGCGGCGCCCCGAGGTGTACGGGCGCATGCTGTCCGAACTGATCGCCCGCTACGACGCGGATTGCTGGCTGGTGAACACGGGCTGGAGCGGCGGGCAGTATGGCGTCGGCCACCGCATGAGCATCCGCCACACCCGCGCGCTGCTGCGCGCCGCGCTGGACGGCTCACTTTCCAAGGCGAAGTTCCGCCGGGACCCGCATTTCGGCCTGTCGATCCCGGAGCACGTGCCGGGCGTGCCGGACGAGGTGCTGGATCCGCGCCAGACCTGGGCGGACAAGGACGCCTACGACCGGATGGCCAAGGAACTGGTGAAGCGGTTCGAGGCGAACTTCGCAGCGTTCGAGGCCGGTGTCGGCGACGACGTCCGCGCGGTGGCGATCCGCGCGGCTGCCTGAGCGGGAGGTCTGGAGGCTCCGAGGCGCACTTGCCGGTGCGTCTCCGGCGCGAGAGGCCCTGCCGGTTGGGTCGTGCGTTCCCGCGGGAGGCGGGCTGGTTTGATCGTGCGTTCTCTGGTGAGAGGCGGGTTGGGTCGATCCTGCGTCGCCGTGCTGGGTTCGTGCTGGGCCCCAAAGCTGTGGATTCACACAGAGTTCAAGGGAGGACCACAGAGGACACGGAGAGACCGAACGGTCGTGACCGACGGGGAGAACTCGGGCGAGAAGAAGGTTCGACCGCCTGAGGGCCCAGGCGCTCGGTTCGAGCGGCGCGAAGCGCTTTCATTTGGCTGGCGCCGAGAGGTTTGGCGGCCCGTGCCTCCCTCCCCGTCTGACCGTTTGGCTCGCCAGCAATGCTTGGCGGGAGGTCTTACGGCAGCATGCGCCGCATCATCCACCTTGCGTCGAACGCTCCGTCCGTGCCCGGGTCCGTGACCCCTCCGTGCCCTCCGTGGCTCTCCCTTCTTCCTCTGTGTTGAATCAAGGCTCGACCAGCCCGCTCGGACGGAGCCGGACGACGTACCCACGCCCACGATCGTAAGCCTCCCGAGCCTCCCCGGCACCGATTGGTCCATATGGAACACCCGCAATCGACCCTGGTGCATCAGTCCGTTCGTCGGTAGCTGCCGGCTCAGGATGACGGAGGCCCCCGATGTACGTTCCGGCGCATTTCAAGGAAGAGCGGGTCGAGGCCATGCATGCCCACATGCGGGCGTGCGGGCTCGCGACCCTGGTGACGCTGACGGCCGAGGGGCTGGTGGCGAGCCACGTCCCGCTGCTGCTCGACCCTGATCCGGGGCCGTTCGGCACGCTGCGGGGGCATCTCGCGCGGCCCAACCCGCAGGCCAAGGACGCGGACGCGGCGGTGCAGGCGCTGGTGATCTTCCAGGGCGAAGAGGGCTACATCACGCCCTCCTACTACGCGACCAAGCGCGAGACCGGCAAAGTGGTCCCAACCTGGAACTACGCCGCGGTCCATGCCTATGGACCAATCCGGTTCTTCGACGAGGCGGAGGCGCTGCTCGACGTCGTCACGCGCCTGACCGACCGGCATGAGGCCGAACGCGCGGCGCCCTGGGCGGTGAGCGACGCGCCCGCCGATTTCGTTGCGGGTATGCTGCGCGGGATCGTCGGGTTCGAGATCCCGATCGCGCGGCTCGAGGGCAAGGTGAAGATGTCGCAGAACCGGCCCGCAGCCGATCGGGACGGCGTGATCGCCGGCCTCGCGGCGGATGGGAAGCCGGGCCTGTCCGAGGCGGTCCGCGCCGCGGCGGCGGGCTGAGGCTGCCTGATACCTAGAACCCGGCACATCGAGGTGACCCCCGACGGCAGCGCCTGCAGCACGCCGCGGTGCGGCGCCCCCTGGAACAAGCACGACCGTGGACGGGTTGTAATACTGCTCAACTAAACTGCTTGGCCGTCTGCACGTTGTTTGGCAAGACCCTTTCCAATCATCGGGAGATAGCAATGAAGGCGTTCGCAACGTCTGCGGCTCTAGTGGCGCTGATGGTCGCTCCTGCTTTTGCACAAAGCTCGCATTCTCCTGTCACCACGGTGACAGGCGCCCACAGCCAGTTGCTCAGCACCATGGAAGCGGCTGGGGCTACCAAGGCAACGACAGTCAACGGCAAGGTCTACACGGCCGAGACAAGTGACGGGGCACCCGCCTTCGTGGTGGTCGTGCCGAAATCCTTCATCGGGACCATGCCCGACGGGAAGACCGCCCAATCCTTGCTGACGAAGGCCGGGATGAAGAACGTTCAATCCGTGAACGACAGCAAGTTGGTGAAGGGCGTCCTGGACGACAAG
The DNA here is from genome assembly GCA_001898425.1 of Rhodospirillales bacterium 69-11. Lineage (GTDB taxonomy): Bacteria > Pseudomonadota > Alphaproteobacteria > Acetobacterales > Acetobacteraceae > Rhodopila. The sequence goes on along the minus strand of MKTV01000029.1, from coordinate 793 downwards.
GACAATGACAATGAGGGCGTCCTGGCGGTCTCCGGCGTCAACTTCAGCAGCGACAAATCTGGATCGGATCTGAAGAAGAGCCAGTTCAAAGACAAGCTGAAGTCGGCGGGCATGAACGAGGAGAGCACGTTCAAGGGCAAGCTCGCGAGCGCGCAGACCTCCGACGGCAAGACGGTCTACATGATCATCGGCGACAAGGACCTGACTGCGGACGGCGGCAACTTCAACTTCGCCGACGCCAAAATGCGGAGCGCCTTCGATAAGGCGAAGCTCAGCAACCTCAGGATGCTGGACGACACGCAGGTCGTGCAGGCCCACAAGAGCAATGAGACGTTCTTCGTGGTCACCGGCAAGGACCTGGTGAAGAGCTAAAGCTCGGGCTGGCGCGCCGAGCGGGTTGCCGGACGAGGCTGGGTGCCGGTGGGGATCCGCGGGTCGAGCCCGCGGATGACGGTGGGGATGGTGCGGCGCCGGATCAGGGCTGGTGCGGCACCGCATCGCCGGCCGGCCCCAGCCACCGTCGTCCCGCGGCATCCACGTCCGGCTCCATCCCGCCCGGCCGGTGGCATCGTCGTCCGGCTCCAACCCGCCCAGCCGGTGGCATCCACGTCCGGATCCATCCCACCGTCGTCCCGCGGCATCCACGGCCGGCCCCACCCCACCGTCGTCCCGCGGCATCGTCGTCCGGCTCCAACCCGCCCGGCCGGTGGCATCGTCGTCCACGACCGTCATCGCCGGGCCCGACCCACGGCTGTCCGGTTCGTCACGCCCATTGGAATTGGGCCTGATCCTG
>MKTV01000028.1:16281-16543 GCA_001898425.1 Rhodospirillales bacterium 69-11 | reverse complement strand
CAGGCCGGCTTCGGTGTTTTGGCAGGGCCTACTCCATCGGCGGTCTCCGATGCCAATAAACGGCCTGCACCGAAAGCTGCCAGAGTCAGACCGGCTTTTTTCTACTCCCGGGCAATGGAGTCGCCAATCCGGCTCATGCCCTGTTGTTCTCTTCATCATCCATTTCCGCCAGTTCCCGCTCGATCTGCTCGATGCTGGGCAGGCTCGTCTGTAATTCGGCGGGTAGTGATTGGGCCAGTTTGTATTCGGCAATGCCCATCGG
>MKTV01000028.1:15533-16070 GCA_001898425.1 Rhodospirillales bacterium 69-11 | reverse complement strand
AGGTCGATGAAGAACTCCTCGCCCCCCACATCCAGCAAGACTTGCCGCCCGACGAAGGCAAAGCCCGCGCCGAGTTCCAGCAGGAATTCGGTGACATGCCTGACCAGCGCATGCTCAATTTCGCGCTCCTGGGCCTCGTCTGTCAGGCCAAGAAAATCGAAACGGTACGGGTCTTTCAGGGATTCACGTGCCAGGTCGGAGTGTGGTGCGGGCAGTGTGGTCGGGAAATTGGTGACTGCCGCGCCGCTCCGTTCCAGCAGGCGGCTCTCGATCTGCATTACCAGCACATTGCGCGACCAGTTGTGTTCGATGGCCTGGGCGGCATACCATCTCCGGGTTTCGGGGCCGGGTAGTTTGTCCAGCAGCGCCAGCTGATGATACCAGGGCAGTTGTGCAAGCACCCCTTGCACGAATGACTCGTCCGGCCACGCCTCAGCAAAGGCGCGCATATACTTGAGGTTGCGCGGCGAAAAGCCCTTCATGTCCGGGAAGGCGGTGTGTAGGTCGACTGCCAGCCGGTCGATGACCCTGGCGCCC
>MKTV01000028.1:13814-15401 GCA_001898425.1 Rhodospirillales bacterium 69-11 | reverse complement strand
TCGATGTAGCCGGCGGGCGGTGTACTGAGACCGGCGGAAACGTCAGTCATGCCGCGCTCCTCTCCAGATCGGCGAGGAGAGAGTCGATCGCGCGCAATTCGGCCTGCCGCGCGACACTCCGGGCAATGTCCGCATTGAGCATCCTGATGTCCACCGCCTCGCTTGCATCCGGCCGCTCGACATGGAACGACGCAGCGATATTACCGCCGTTGGCCGCGATATCGGCGTTCTCGACCATCGGCCCCGCTTCAATTGCTTTCAATCGTTCATGTTCCTCAACCGTGCGTACCGCCGTGACCCCGCGCCCATGCTTGTCGACCTCCACCGGGTCTGCACGCGCAGCGTCCATCATCGCCCCGATTTTCATGGCCCGAATGACGCCGATCTCAATGCTGACCGTTTGGCATCTCCGTTCTCGGGGAGTTCCGCAGGTCGGGATCAGTGTATGGTGTCGGGCATGATTCGGTCATGGGCTGACGCTAGCAGTTCAGTGCCGCTTCGGCACGGTTTGGCGCGGGATTGCCGCCGCCGACGTGCGTGCCATCTCCAATGGAGCGCAAGGCCGTCCGGGATGCTCGCACGACGGCGTCCAGATGCGCCATCGCCTCCTCGAGGGCCGTGTAATCGAACGCCCGGCGTTCTACCGGGGTCAGCGGTGGCAGCGGGGGCAGGGATGCGTCACCTGACGCGTCCTCCACGATCTCGAGCCGCGGCCGGCCACGGCCGCGGTTCCGGTCCGGCCGGTAGGGCGGCTGGACGACGTGCTGCAGCGGGCTCAGGCCCTGCAGCGCGAAGAGTCGGCGCTTGGCGCGATGGGCGACCTCGATCGCGATCTCGGCTGTCACCAGCGCGTCGAGGATGCGGATCGCGTTCTTCACCGCGATGCCGAGCACGCGCGCGAGCGTGGTGGCGGACAGCACCGGGGCCGCCGCCAGGACGTCGACGGCCCGCGCGTCATTGGAGTCCTTGCGCCGGCCCGCGACGGCCCGCCGCGCGGTGAACCAGGCGCGCTCCAGCGCATAGAGCAGGTCGAGGCCGTCGCGTGCCTCGCGCTCGATGGCGGCGAAGAAGGCCGGCAGCCAGTCGTCGGCCTCCCAGGACTGGCCGGGCCGCAGCGCGGCGGCGCCCGTCAGCGGCACGGACAGCCGGAGCAGCTGGCGCTTGCGCCAGAAGCGGATCAGCGCGGACCGCATCGCCGGCCGGGCTTCGCCGCTCCCGATCCATTCCCGGAGGCCCTGGGCGCCGGCGATCAGCGTCGGCAAGGACGCGGGCTGCATGGCCAACAGCGCCTCGGCGCGCTGGACCTCGCCTTCCTGATCGAAGTCGGGCTCGACGATCCACTGATGCAGGGCCAGGGCAAATCTCGCTTTGTCGAGGATGTCGCCGCGGTCGATGATGCGCAGGTAGGGGTCCATGCGCAGGCGGAGGCCTTCGAGCGTCGCGGCGAGGTGCCAGGGATCGATCAGCTGGCCATCGACCGCCGCCATGCGGCGGACCGACTCGAGGCGGACGCGGTAGAGGAAGGCCTGGGCAAGGGGGTGGCTGGCGAGCGCCTGGTCGAGCCGGGCGATGGCGGCGGCGGCGCCG
>MKTV01000028.1:2035-13699 GCA_001898425.1 Rhodospirillales bacterium 69-11 | reverse complement strand
ATTTACGGATATTGCGCTGATCCGTCAAATAACCCTTTTATTTTTTCCAGAGGCCCCAGCCCCGCCGGTTTGGCGCGATTTACCTCCGATAACGGTAGTTGTCGAAGGTAGCCATCTATGCTAGGAAATCGCCGATCATCGGCCGGTTCCGGCCGGAAATCGCCGCCGCCGGAGGCCCATTTGATGCCTGTTTTCGACCCAGATGCCGCCCTCGATCGCCTCGTCACCATTGCCCAGAGCGATACGGGCCAGTCCGCCCGGGTCGCCAATTTCCTGCTCGCCTGGTGGAACGCCGGCGACTGCGGCGGCTTCGACTTCACCGATCTGTGGAACGTCGATCGCGCCATCGCCGACGATATCCTGGCCGTGACCCGGATGATCGCGATCCGCCACGAATACCCGACCGCGTACGGCTACGGGCCGCCATGCGAGCGGCTGGTCGCCGACTGGCGGCCGCGCCTGTTCGACCAGCCCAAAGGCGGCCGGGCCTGGCCGACGGCGCCTGAGCGCGGGACGATGCCCCCTCCCCTGCCCTTTGCTGACGCTTGTTCCGGCGCGCCTTTGGGCGGTGCGCCGGGTTTGCCGCGGGGGTGTGGCGAGGGAGCGGGGCATTGACCGCGGACATCGACCTCGACGCGCTGGGGCTTCCTGAAGAAACGGGAGCGGCTTCCGGCGTGCTGATCGTGCGTCTGCCTGCCCCTCTCGGCCAGGATGCCGCGGCGGTCAAAACCTGGTTCGACGAGATGGTCGAGGCCGAGGCGCCGGAGCTGGATGGCTCGCTGGCGGCCGAGCGTGACGCCGCCGAGGCCTATGCCCGCATGGCCAAGGCCGAGAACACCCGCCGTGCCTATCGGGCCGCGGTGCGCGCCTGGTGCGACTGGTGCCGCCGCAGAAACCTCCCTCCCCTGCCCGGCGCCGGCGCCGACGTGGCCGCCTTCCTGGCGGCCGAGCGCGGCCGCGGCCTTACCCCCGAAACCCTGAAATTGCGGCGGGCGGCGATTCGCTATCTGCACCGCGCCGCCGGCTGCCCGGTGCCGACCGACGACGTCGCGGTGTCGGAGACCCTGGCCGGCATCCGCCGCCAGGCCGCCAAGACAGGCTACACCCCGAAAAAGAAGGTCGCGGCGACCGCCGGGATCCTGCACCAGATCCTGGCGCCGATCCCGACCGACCTGCGCGGCCTGCGCGATCGGGCGCTGTTGCTGGTCGGCTTCACCGGTGCTCTGCGCCGTTCGGAGCTCGCGGCGATTCGCGTCGCGCAGCTGGAGCAGACCGAGCGCGGGCTGCGCCTCACACTCCCGCAGAGCAAGGGATCGCAGACGGACGCGGTGATCGTCCCCCTGCCCTACGGCCATACCGAACTCTGTCCGGTGCGGGCCCTGACCGCCTGGCTGGAGGCGGCGAGCATCACCGCCGGGCCGGTGTTCCGCCGTATCTGGCTGCCGAAGAAAGCCGTGCCGGGCGAGCCCCCTCCCCTGCCCCGCATCGGCTCGCAGCCGATCACGCCCTGGGCGGTCGCCGCCATCGTCAAGGAGCGCGCCGGCGCGGCCGGGTTCAAGGGGCGGGATTTTGGCGGACACTCCTTGAAGCGCGGCGCGCTGACCACCGGCATGGATCGCGGCGAGCACCCGGCCCGGCTGAAGCGGCTCGGCCGCCACAAGAGTTTTGATGTCCTCGGCGAGTACCTGGAGTTCGGCGACCTGTTCGAGGGGCACCCGCTCAAGGACGTGCTGTGAGCCTTCTCAGTTCGGCGCTCCTTCGACGGTTGGTGCAGTCTACGCAACGGCCGCCCCGGTCCCGGGGTCGTGAATAGTGGTCAGGACCCCTAGGGACCGCACAGTTGACCGCGGTCAACAAGCGTCGAGCCTCGAACGGGAACGGCCAACCCTCTGAACGTCATTCCCTATGGGAAACGCCTTGGCGCAAAGTGAAGCGAGGTTGACCGCGGTCAACTTGGGCTGTCTTGGGTGCGATCCTTGGGTTGCGAGCGCACATACGAGCGTCTGAATCCGCCCCTTCGCCGGAAAGGTTCTGATGGTGACGCGTTCAACTTGGTCGGCGGCGCGTCGACCAAGCCGTGGCGGGAAGACGCGACGAGGACGACGTGTCCGGCCGCCACATGGAGGGCGGCGGACCGCCCTGCCCAGCCGCGTCGTGCTTGCTGCGGTTCGGACTGGCTCCCAACGAGGCCTTGACGGCGGTCAACCCTACTGGCCCCAGCAGGCGCCCATGGAGGTTGTTTTGATGGCTAAGACAATCGGTCGAGAGGCGGCTGCGGGGTGCAAGCGGTGAGCCGAGAGGTGGCGGCAATGCTGAAAGGCCGTCCGAGCGCCCCGCCGGACGTCAAGTTGACCGCGGTCAACTCCCTCGCGCTCGTCCGCAAGCCTGGCGATCGAATCTGGCGGCGCCCGTGGATCGGCCGAATCTGGCGGCGCCCGTGGATCGGCTGCGTCTGCGCCCCGGCACCATTTCGACATCGGCCGCGGCGTCCGCAAGCGGCCCCATAGATCACTGTTTTTTTGGTTGTTGACCGCGGTCAACTACACGCCGCCGCGCTATCCCCAGCTCAAAATGCAATAGCGCTTATTTACCGGGAGGCCGCCCTTGGTCGAGATCAAGCGGTGACAAGGCACGTGCGAAGCGCGGCACCTTCCGATCAAGGCGGGACGCTGACCTCGGTCTACGCGCGAGTGCGCGTTAAACCGCCATCCGATGTGTCGGCACCGTTCGCCCAAACCGCCACAATTTTGAATAAGATCCAAGGGCGCCGAATCGTGCAACAGGGTAACGCACGGCGCCGCCGTGTATGACGCCGGACTGCCCGAGTGGCAGCCATCGTCCGGCCACCTTGTCGCCAGAAGCCAGGGGGCGGACTCAAAGACTCGCGACCGACCACAAGTCTTCCAAGCATCTCGCCGTCGATCTCACACCAGGTGACCTCTCCGCCGCCGGCCGCGAATGCTATCCCGCGCTCCGTGTCGCGACTGAGCAGGATCCGAAGTTGACCGCGGTCAACCGACCGAACCATATCGAGGTAAGGTAAGCCCGAATTACGCGGAATCAGCGGGTGCCGACGTTCGACCGCTGCCTTAGCTACAGAGCGGCAGGGGAGGGGGCTGAACGAGCAACCGTCACAACATGGGAGGGGGGCGCTCACTCCTGGTTGGACGGCAGGCCCGTGTGGCGGGGAGGCTCCGCAGGAGGACTGCCGTTGGAGATGGAAAAATCGAGACTGATCGGGCTCCAGGAGTGTGGCCCCCGCCCTGATGGCTGTGCGCCCTGGACCATCATCGCAAGGCCGCATGAGCGCTCAATCGCGTGGGATGCCCTCTACGACGACCCGTAATGCCAGGCTGAAGCCTCGATGCGGCCTATTTTTTCCACCAATCGGCGTGCGGACAGGGTTATGAGGTTGTGGCTGTCTAACTGAGCGTCGCCGTTCATGTGCCCTGCCTGAAAGAGGTCTCACCGCTTGCGCACCCGGCAAACGCGGCATCGCGCCGCGTGCTGCAGAAGGCTGGCATCAAGATTGCTCGGTTTGCGCCGGAGATGAACCGGGCCCTCTATCGCCGGCGTCGGCAGAAGCTGCCGGCAGTCGCACTGGCCCCCACGAGGGTGGAAGCTGTCGGGCCACTAGCTGCGATTCATCCTAGATCACTTCCTTTCGCTTGGCCGGGACCCGAGTCGCAACTGCGCCGACGGGACCCGGGGGTTGGCGAGGGGAGGGGGACCGCACGCATCGTCAGCTTCACGTTGCGGTCCTTTAGAAGGAATGTGCGCTATGTAGCGGAAATTGCCCGACCTTCTGTGCCAAGCGGTGCGACTCGGACGATGGTTTTCTCTTGCATGGTAGACACGAATCGGCCCATAGAGACGGAAATACCCGTGAAAGTCGTGATATGCCGTCACCGAAGCAGCGAGCCGTGGACACGAGGCCAACCGATTCAACGGTCGGTCGCACGATGCTGCATGACCTGATCGCCGGTGATGCCACAGGGCTGTCCGAAAAACTTCAGGAGCACAGGCTAAAGCTCTTCCCTCCGAAAGCAGAAAAGACGCTCCGCCGATTCACGTCCACCGAAACCGCCAAGATTGTCGGTGTCGCGGATAGCTACCTCCGGCAACTCTCGATCGAGCACAAGGGGCCAACACCGGAGACTTCTGCCCATGGACGGCGCTCGTACTCCTTTGCGGACATTCGAGCACTTCGAGAATTCCTCGACGAATCCGGGAAGGGTGACCGACGCTATCTTCCCCACCGTAGCGCCGATCAGCATCTTCAAATCATCTGCGTCGCCAACTTCAAGGGTGGGTCTGCGAAAACGACGACTTCGGCACACCTGGCTCAGTACCTTGCCCTCAGGGGCTATCGCGTCTTGGCCGTGGATCTCGACCCCCAGGCGAGTTTGACCGCACTACACGGTCTTCAACCCGAATTTGACCTAGGGCCTGACGAAACATTGTATGGCGCGATCAAGTACGGTGAAGGGCGCCGGCGGACGGCCGAGGTTGTTAGAGAGACATACTTCCCGGGCCTCGATCTCATACCGGGCAACATCGAGCTTATGGAGTTCGAACACGAAAGCCCCATCGCAATGGCGGAAAAGAGAACTGGGGCGACGATGTTCTTCTCGCGGGTGTCGCAAGCACTCGCGGAGGTCGCTGACCGCTACGACGTCGTCATTCTTGATTGTCCGCCGCAACTCGGATTCCTCACGCTCTCGGCGCTGTGTGCCTCAACGGCGCTGCTTGTGACAGTTCATCCGGAGATGCTGGACATCATGTCGATGTGCCAGTTCCTCTTGATGACATCCGAACTACTTGGTGTCGTCGCTAAGGCCGGTGGCGACATGCAATACGATTGGATGCGCTATCTAGTGACACGGTACGAGCCGACCGACGGGCCGCAGACGCAGATGGTGGCGTTCATGCGGTCGCTCTTCGGCGAGCGTGTGCTGACGAATGCAATGGTCAAGAGCACGGCCATCTCTGATGCCTCGATTACAAAGCAAACGCTCTACGAGGTCACACGCGAACAATTCACTCGGTCAACCTACGATCGCGCACTCGAATCAATGAATCAGGTGAACGCGGAAATCGAGGCCCTGGTCGAACAGGCTTGGAGCTACTGACAATGGGGCGCAAACACCTTCTTGAACATTTGATTTCGCCGCCCGAGACTCCGCCCAGCGCGCCGCAGGCCATACGGAGGCCGATGCCACGAGGGGTCGGCTTGGTCGGCGCGATGAGTGAATCGATCGAGACGATGGCGGCCGATCTTCGAGACGCCAAGGAAAAGCTCGAGGCCGGAGACGTGATCATCGAGATCGATACCGATCTCATCGACCCTTCATTCATCACCGATCGCATTGGCGAAGACGATGAAATGGACGCGTTCGTCGCGACCATTCGGGACCAAGGCCAACGCACTCCGATTCTGCTCAGGCCGCATCCAGAGAGCCGAGGGCGCTATCAAATTGCGTTCGGGCACCGCCGCTACCGCGCCCTGAAAAGGCTCGGGCGTCCGGTCAGGGCGATGGTCAAACACCTTACTGACGAAGAGCTGGTTGTTGCCCAGGGCCAGGAGAACCAAGACCGTCTCGATCTGTCCTATATCGAACGGGCATTATTCGCTGCGCGGCTTGAGGCGCGGCGGTTCCAGCGCGACGTGATCTGCCTCGCACTCAGCATCGACAAGACCGAAGTGTCGAGAATGATCAGCATCGCTACCGCTCTGCCCGGGGAGCTGATCGAGGCGATTGGGCCCGCACAGAAGACCGGGCGTCGGAAATGGATGGATCTAGCGAAGGCAGTCGAGGAGGCCAGGTGGCCGACCGAAAAGGAACGCCTCCTCGAGGTTTGCAAATCAGGTGGTGCAGCGGACAGCGACCAGAGGTTCGACCTCGTGTTGAAAGCTCTGTCGCAGAGCCAATCACCGGCGAAGGCGGATGATCAGGGAGAGGGACGGCCGAGCTTCACGGTTGACAAGAAGCCCGGTGTGATCCGCATCCGCTTCGATGAAACGAGCCTGCCCAAAGACATGGTGGAAGACCTCATGTCGCGGGTGAGGAACGTATGCACCAGCTTCGGAGCCAAATCATGACGTAGTTAGGCAATAGAAAACCCGCCTTGCCGGGCGGGCTTCCCATTCAACATCGCGGCGAGCGCGTAGCTATCGTCTTGCACGCCTAAGATAGCTCGACCTTCGTCTTTTGCCAAGCAAAAATTGCCGTTTTTGTTTGGACAGGAGAGGTGCGTCTGCCGCGATCCTTACCAGGAGAAGGATCATGATGGACACCGTTCAGCGGGGGTCGGTGCTTGGCTGCGGCCAGGCGCCGGGCCTCCGAAAACTCACCCCCCAGATGCTGGGGACGATTGAGGTCGCCGAAACCCATAGGTTCACCTCGGACATGCACCCCGGCCAGGTATTGGCCGCATTCAAAGCCGCCGCACCGTACCTGGGCCTGCGGCCAAGCGTCGTACACGCGATCGACTGGCTCTTCCGGTTTACGGATGCCGTCGATTGGCAGCCGTCGTCCCGGCCGATCGTGTGGCCTTCCGCGGCCATGCAGCAGCAAGAGCTAGGTCTCGGTCCAAGCCAGGTGAAGAACCTCAATCGCTATCTGGTCGAACTAGGCCTGGTCGTGATGAAGGACAGCCCCAACGGCAAGCGCTACGGCCGGCGGGACGCCAAGGGACGCATCATCGAGGCCTACGGCTTCGATCTATCGCCGCTGGCCGGTCGCTACGCGGAGTTTCAGGCCGCCGCCGAAGAGGGGCGTGAGGAACGTGCCCGCCTACAGGCCCTGAAGCGCCGAGCGACGATTGCCAGGAATGGCATCCGACAGCTCCTGGAAACCGCCGTCGAACAAGGGATCTCGGGGGAGGAATGGGAAACGCTCCGCGTTGCGTCGGCGTCGGCTTCCCGCGGCATCGCCGGCAGGAGCGGATCAATCGAAATGGAGATCGCCGTTGCCAGGCTCGAGCAGACCCAAGGTCACATGCGTCGCTGCCTAGAAGCGGCGCTCGAAGCGAAGGGCCCAACGCAGGCGCAAACGTCTTCCGAATCTGTGAATCTTGACCCCAAGGGGTCAGAAAATTGGCCCCATATTACAACTACAAACCAACTTCAGAATCTGAAAGATACTGTAATTGCTTCAGGGAAGAGTAGCCCGTCGCGGGTTTCTCCCGGGGAAAACCAGCCGTCCAGCGGGTTCGCAAGTCGTGTCAACACGGACCGAACAACGAATGTGCAACAGCGCCCGGGCAAAGTTCGAACGGACTCTGGTTCCCTCCTCAAGATCACGCCAATGGAGCTGATCAAGCTCGCACCACGGCTGAAGCCATATCTGAACAGCCATGCGCCGAGCTGGCCCGAGATTGTGGACGCTGCGGACTGGCTCCGCGATGAAATGGGGATCTCCAAATTCATCTGGGGCGACGCCTGCCTGGTCATGGGCCGGGAGCAAGCCGCCATCGCCGTCGCAGTCGTCTCGGCAAAGCCGCCAACCCATTTCCGCGGCAGCCCGGGTGGCTACTTCCACGGCATGGTCTCGAAGGCCAAGGCAGGGGAACTGCATCTTGCCCGGACCATCTGGGGGATGCGCGGGGCCGGCGAGCGTCACCTGAAATGAGATTGCGACCACCTCACCCCTTTCACCAGGGCCACGGTCGGACGTGTCTCCATTCGCAAACTCCCCTTCTACGGTCGGCGCGACCCGATGGAGGAGAGACATGGCGGATACGACGGTAGCCACGGCCGCGCGGTTGAACGGGGTTCCCCTGGTCAATATCGCCGAGAACCTGCGCGTCGCCTTCGACAACGGCCGCCGGTTGAGTGCGATCTTACGGGAAATCGTGACCTTGCGTCGCGCCGCCGGCAAGCTTGCCCCGAGCGAATACTTCTACTACCGGCTCTGGGATCCCCATCTCAGCCTGGAAGAGAAGCGCTGCTTCGTCGGAAAACAGGCCCAGCATCTGATGCACGTCGCCTGCAACGACCGGCACTGGTACCAGACTGCGGCCGACAAAATTCTTTTCCACACAATCATGGCGGGCGCTGCGCTACCCGTGCCACAGGTGACAGCCATCACCCAAGCCGGCCGACGGCTCCGCGGAGCGCTCACCCTAGACCAGCCCGATGCGATTGCGGCGTTTCTGCGCGACCCTGCTAATTTTCCCCTGTTCGCAAAGCCCGCCGCCGGAAAATACAGCCTGAACGTGATCAGCGCCGATGCGTACGATCCGGCGTCCGACGAGCTGATCCTTTTTGGGGGTGCCCGGCAGCCCGTGCCGGCGACAGCGCAATCCATGGCAGAGGGGGCGGGCTACGTCATCCAGCCTCGACTGCGGCCGGCTGCCGAGATCGAAGCAAAGTTCGGTCCCTGCCTCTGGTCCGTGCGGCTTGTGGTCTTCATCCGCCCGGATGGCCATTACATCCGTAGTGCCGTGGCGAAGATCGCGACCGGGGACAACCCGGCGGACAACTACTGGCGGCCCGGCAACATGCTCGGCGCGATCGATCTCTCATCCGGGCGGATCGTCGGCGCCGTCCGTGGCACCGCCTCCCAAATGACACGCGATGAACGCCACCCCGATACCGGGCGGCCGGTGATCGGGTTTGGCGTTCCGCATTGGTCCACGCTATGCGGGCTGGCCCGCGAGGCTGCCACTGTCTTTCCCGGCATCCGGACACAATCGTGGGACATAGCGGTGACCGACCAGGGACCCGTTCCCCTCGAGGTCAATTTCGGCGGCGATCTCAACCTCGCCCAGCTTGCCGACGGGAGGGGGGTGCTCGACGACGATTATCGCGCCCACCTCCGCCAGTGCGGCTTCAGGACATGACGGGTCCAGGCACTCACGCTTGCCGAGAGCTTATGCTTCCCGTGTAGAGCTTGTACCGGATGAGCCTAGCGGGGAGGGGCATCGTCGACGACCAGACCCGGCTGTTAAGGGCTCGCGGAGGGATATTCGGAAACCGCTGTTTCCGCTCCGGCGCGACATACCAAGCCAGGTCGGCAGTGGGTGGGTTTGCGACTGTCGGGTTACGGCCGGTCCCCTCGAACCGCCGACTTGCACCGTGGCCCCGAAGCGGGAGGCTAGCATGGGTTCGACACCTGCCGTCTATCGTAAGCTTTCGGCCATATCTTCCGGAAATCTCAAGTTTCGGCTCCTGTGGCTAGACGCGCGGCGGCATGTGCGCCGCGTCGAGACGCCGGTGTATCAGCGACACGAGCGACAGCAGGTCTTCCGCGTCGTCCTTGGTCATCGGCCAGTGGATACGCGCCGCATGCGCCGTGGTGTTCCTAAACATCCCGAACGTGCCTTTGAGCAGGTTCGCAAATCCCTTCTGCTCGCTCTTCTCGCTCTCGGTCACAAGCGGGTTGATGGCCAGCATCGGCAGCTCGCCAGCAAGCGCGCGGTCAACCAGCGTCGCGCCGTCGTCAGTCAGGCCCGTGCGGGCGCGGAGCTTGTCGGCGACGCTTTTGACGGCTTCCATGACGGCATGGAAATAATCGTCTGCAAGCAGCTCGTCCCGGCAGAACCGCACTACGTCAGGGTGGACGCCCCGCGTGTTCAAATCCGCCCGCAGTTCCTGCGCGCGACGCTGCGCTTCCGACAGCGTGCTTGCTGCCTCGGCGGCTTCCAGCGTCCCCGATGCGCGGATGGCAAGACCCGCGAAAGCCAGCGCGCGGTTGAGGTGCGCGCGCATCGGCTCGAACCGCTCCGGCGCCCGCGCGAAACGCTCCGGCTTCATCGCATGCCGAATGAAGGCAAGGATATGCGTCCGGTCCTGCCGCTGGTTCTGCTCGCTGGCGAATGCGTTGTAGAGCCGCTTGCGCTTGGTTAGGGACGGGTCAATGTCGGCCATCCGGCTCGTTGCGAGCAGATGACCGATTTCTGAGCCGGTCAGCCCGTCGCTGGTATCCCCGAGCGCGTCGGCTATCGCCTCCAGTTGGGCCTGTGTGAACAGCTTCGGCACTCGGACGGCTCTGGTGAAAGGGAAGGGGTGCCCTGCCGGGTGGACAGGACAGGCACACAACATGTAGCTCAAGCGCGGCCCTGCCGCATCAACATTCGCTTCTGTTCGCTCCCTGTTCCGTGCTATAGCGGCGACCAGAGGAGGCGTGGTCATGTCATCGCTCAACGGCCTACTGGCCGCATACGCGCCGCACACACCGCCAATCGTTCACTGGCAGGGTGCCAGCGGGCGCTGGTATGCGCACAGCGTCTTCTCCATCCACGCCATCCCCGACTGGATAGCGGCCTGCAACTACATCTTCACCGCCCCGCGACCGGACGGGTTGCGCAGCGCGCTCTATGTTGGCGAGAGCGGTGAATTCGACGTCCGGCTTGGGCAACATGAAAAGCTGCCGGAGGTGCTGTGGCTGGGCGGCAGCGAGCTGCATGTCCATCTCGGGGCCACCACCCGGCAGCAGCGCCTCGACATCGAGACTGATTTGCGCCGGGGCCAGCCCGCGCCGCTGAACCGGCAGGGCATCGGCGGCATTCGAGCGGACGGCGGCGGCTTCGGGGGCGGCATCCCCAGCGCGCTGGGCGCGCTGGGGAGATGACGCTGACCGGCGCAGACGCCATTGAGCTGACGCCTCTCGAGCGGGAGTTAGCCGAGCAAATCGAAATGGACGCGCACGCGCTGCGCGACTGCGGCGAGCATGCGCGGGCGAACGGCGAGCTGGTCTGCGGGCTGATGCGGTCGCTGATTGCCCGGAAGGGCATCCCCGAGGTCAGGGCCAGATTCTTTAATGACGCAAACTACAACGTCGGCGGGCGGGGCCGTTCCCGGCGGGAGACGTTTGAAAAGAACGGCACGCGCGGAGAGGACATCTTCCGGCACCCGCATTTCCTTGTCTATCTGCGCTATTTCCTGCTGGGTGCAGACCTGCCTGACGCAGTGAAGGCGGGCTTTACCGCCGAGGTCGCCAAATGCGGCCATGTGACATCAGGCGACATCGTGCCACTGGGGGCACTCGCCCGCCAGCAGACGCGGGCGCATCGGTTGGATGCGGCGCGGGGCTGCTGCGTCGGAAGGCCCTATACTCAGTAGGCCTGAATTTCGGAAATGGCCATCATTACGCGCCCCGCCGCTGCCCTTGAGAAGCATCGTAGAAGCCAGACCCATCTTCGGTGCTCAGCTATGGGCCTTTTCATTGAATGCCCGCTCCCGAGACCGCCTACCCGGCGATCGAGCGCCGGGCATGGGTCGAATCACGCCCTCAGGGCGAATTTAGGCTTGATGGCGCCGGCAAGCAGCTTGACCGCATTGTCCCCAACGCCGCGGTAGACTTGCCACGAGGGGAACTGCGTGGCGCGGACGAGTGTTTCAGCGGGCTTGGTGCGGTAGGCAGGCTCATAGATGCGCCTGAGATGCCGGACGCGCACACCAGCGGACCCAGTGCTATTCCCTATTAATCGCGGAGTATAGGCGCCTGCCGTCCTGACGCTGTGCGCCGTTCGCAAACTCCCTCGGCATAAGCCGGGGAATGAAAGGCGAAGAGCTCAAGAGTTCCGCTACCGCTTGCGCCGGTCGGGCCGCAAGGGACGCCGCTGCGCGGCCGCCGCCAGAGACGGCGGCGCCCTTGCCCCCCTCCGGCTTCGCGGTCGCTGGGTCGCGAAAGGATTGGACTGAAGGGACGGGGAGTT
>MKTV01000028.1:1923-2002 GCA_001898425.1 Rhodospirillales bacterium 69-11 | reverse complement strand
AGCATCGTGCCATGACCGCCGACACCGAACTCGACCTGTTCCGCGCCCAGGTGAATTGCGCGGCCGTCCTGGAGAACCT
>MKTV01000028.1:1783-1866 GCA_001898425.1 Rhodospirillales bacterium 69-11 | reverse complement strand
CCGTGACGAGGGCGAGGTGCTCATCATCACGCATGAGGGGCGCGGCTGGTGGGATCCGCAATCGACCGCCAAGGGCGACGTCT
>MKTV01000028.1:0-1768 GCA_001898425.1 Rhodospirillales bacterium 69-11 | reverse complement strand
ACCTCGATCCGTCCCTGAATTTTGGCCATGTCCGCCAGGTCCTGCGCCGGTTCGTCGGGATCGCGCCACGCCACACCCCGGTCGAGCGCAGGCGGGGAGGGCAGGGGGATACACGCTCCGTCGCGGAGAGATGGGCGGCGAGGCCGCGCCTGCGCCCGGGAAGTCGGGCCTGGGCCTACCTGACCGAGGAACGGCGGCTGTCGCGAACCCTGCTCGATGCCGCGGCGTCCCAGGATGCCGTGCGGGACGGCGCGTACGGCAGCGCGTGGTTCGCCCATCGCGACGGCGGAGAGGTCACGCATGTCGAGATCCGCGGGCCGCAGTTCAAAGGCTCGCTGAGGGGAGGGGACAAGACTCTTTTCCGCTTCCGCGCGGGGAAGAGCCAGGTCTCGCGGCTGGTCATCACCGAGGCGCCGATCGACGCGCTGAGCGTGGCGGCCCGGGAGGGGATCAGGCCCGACACCCTCTACGCCGCGACCGGCGGGGGGATGGGCCCGCGCACCATCGAGGCCCTCACCGCCGCGTGTGCAGCCCTGACGTCCCTCCCGGGCGCCGTGGTCGAAAGCGCGGTCGACGCCAATCGTGCCGGCGACCGCTACGCCGAGCGGCATGCGGAGATTGCGCGTGAGGCGGGGCTCCCGTTCGTCCGGATGCGGCCACCTGAGGGCCTCGACTGGAACGAGGTCCTCAAACGGGAGGCCGGAGCATGAAACCTTCCCGCGCCTGGGTTCTGCTCCCCTCCCGCCGCAGGCTCAACCTGCTGGCGCCGGACCCGCAGGCCTGGACTGACCGCGACCTGGCGATCGGTCTGTCGCGTACCTATCGATGGGCCGGCTACTCGGCCTGGCCCAACCCGCTCTCAGTCGCCCAGCATTCTTTGACCGTCCTGGCCCTTCGTCGTCTTGGCGCCGACCGCCCGCTCACCGCGGCTGAGGCGCGACGCGAACTGCTTCATGACGCCACCGAGGCCCTGCTGGGTGGCTACGACCCGATCACGCCCATCAAGCCTCTTCTCGGCGAGGGCTACGAGCGGCTCGTCACGCTCCACCAGGCCGCGCTCGACATCCGCTACGCGCTCCCAGCCTGGGATGAGCGATCATACCGCGAGCACAAACGCGCCGACCACCTGGCGGCGGCCAGCGAGGGCCTGCACGTGGTCGGCTGGTCCCGCCGCGAACTGCGCGAGGACCTCGAGATCACCGTCGATCCGCTTGAGCACGATCCGCTCGCCCCGGTGCAGGGATTCGCCGCGTGGGAACCCTGGCCGGCCGGCTTCGCTGCAGAACGCTTCCTCGACACCCTCGAGACCCTCGCGGTCACGCCCGGGCACTACCCGCGCGCCCAGTCAAAGGCTGCCTGACATGCCCCAGATTCTCGATGACCTCACCCCGCAGCAGCGCGCAGCGTCAACAATGACAGGACCAACTCTGGTCATTGCCGGGGCCGGCACTGGCAAGACCAAGACGCTGACTGCCGCGGTCGCCGACAGAATCATCACGCACGGCATCCGGCCCAACCGGATCATCGCCGTCACGTTCACCAACAAGGCAGCGGGCGAGATGATCGGCCGCATCCGGGCCGCGCTCGGCGATGAGATGTCGCCAAGCTGGGTCGGCACCTTCCATGGCCTTGGGGCGCGGCAGCTGCGCATCGAACCGGAAGTCGCTGACCTGCGGCCGGGCTTCGACATCCTCGATGCGGATGACACCCGCAGGATCGTCAAGCGTGTCATGAAGGCGATGAACCTGGCCGCAGGCGAGGACGAGAT
>MKTV01000027.1:518-1923 GCA_001898425.1 Rhodospirillales bacterium 69-11 | reverse complement strand
TACACGGCGGTCAACATCCAGCATCTCGAAAGTCTCAACGACGTCGTGCAGCAGATCACCCGCATCCGCGTACGCGAAACCGTGCCGGACGCCTTTCTCGACCGCGCCGACGAAATCGAGGTGATCGACCTCACCCCCGCCGACCTGATCCAGCGACTGAAGGAGGGCAAGGTCTACGTTCCGATGACCGCCGAGCGCGCGCTGGCGCATTATTTTTCGCCGGGCAACCTGACGGCGCTACGCGAACTGGCGCTGCGCCGCACTGCCCAGCGGGTCGATCAGCAATTGCTCACCCACATGCAGGCGCACGCGATCTCCGGCCCGTGGTCGGCGGGCGATCGCGTTCTGGTTGTCGTCAACGAACACCCCAAGGCGGCGGCGCTGGTGCGCTATGCGCGGCGAATCGCAGAACGACTAGGCGCACGCTGGACCGCACTCTATGTCGAGACGCCACGCTCACTGCGGCTCAACGAGGCGGCGCGCGACCGCATCGCCGAAGCACTGCGCATGGCCGGGCGACTCGGCGGCGAGGCCGTGACGATTCCCGGCCGCGAATTGGCCGGGGAAATTCTCGACTACGCGGCGAAGAACAATTTCAGCCACATCGTCATCGGCCGCAGCGCGCGGTCGCGTTGGCACGAATTGCTGTTCGGCTCGATCACCTACGAGATCGTCCGACGCGCCGGCAACGTTGCCGTGCATGTCGTGACCGGCGCCGAGAAACTTACGCCGACCGCACAGGCGATCGATACCCGCCCGACCACGGCTGCATTCGCCCCGAGACCTTATCTGATAAGCGTTGCGTTGGTCGGCCTGGCCATCGGCTGCGGCGAAGTGCTGGCGCGCTTTCTCAATGTACAGAACGTCGCGCTGGTCTTTCTTACAGCCGTGCTGGTCAGCGCCGTCGCCTTCGGTCTGCGCGCCGCGCTGTTCGCCAGCCTGCTGAGCGTTCTCGCTTTCAACCTGTTTTTCCTGCCACCCTATTACAGCATCACCATTTCGGATCCCGAGAATGTCGTCGCGCTGTTTTTCTTTCTGGTGGTGGCACTGGTCGCCTCCAACCTGACGGCCAGCGTGCGCGCGCAAGCGATGGTGGCCCGCCAGCGTGCTCGCACCACCGAGGACCTCTATTTGTTCAGCCGCAAGCTGGCTGGCATCGCCTCGATGGACGACCTCTTGTGGGCGATTTCCTCGCAGGTCGCCTCCATGCTCAAGGTCAGAGTCGTGCTGTTTCTTCCCGAGAACGGCGCGCTCGAACTGAAGACGGCGTGGCCGCCAGAAGACGTTGCCGAGGAAGCCGATCTCGCAGCGGCGAAGTGGTCGTGGGAAAGCAACAAGCCCGCCGGGCGCGGCGCCGATACGCTGCCGGGAGCGAAGCGGCTGTTCATGCCGATGCGCACCGGGC
>MKTV01000027.1:0-440 GCA_001898425.1 Rhodospirillales bacterium 69-11 | reverse complement strand
ATGCGCTGGCCGATCAGGCCGCGTTGGCGATCGAGCGCATCAATCTGTCCGAGAATTTCGACAAGGCACAGCGCGCGGCCGAGCGCGACCGGTTGCAAGCCGCGCTGCTCACCTCCATCTCGCACGATCTCAGGACGCCGCTTGCATCCATCCTCGGCGCTGCGGACGGGCTGGCCGGGTTGCCGGACCTGTCGGCGGACGATCGCAAGGCGCTACTATCCACCATTCAGGAAGAGGCCGAGCGACTGAACCGCTTCATCGCCAACCTGCTCGACATGACCAAACTGGAGTCCGGCGCGGTGGCGCCCAACATGGCCCTCGTGGATCTCGGCGATGTCGTCGGCAGCACGCTGCGCCGCGCGGACAAGATATTGGCCGATCACCGTATCGAAACGGCGCTGGCCCCCGACTTGCCGATGATAAAGCTCGATGCCGTACTG
>MKTV01000026.1:8449-11172 GCA_001898425.1 Rhodospirillales bacterium 69-11 | reverse complement strand
CTCTCTTGTCGGCGGCGCCTGGCTCATGTGGTGGCTGGGCTACAATATGAGCGTGGCGGTCGCCGTCGGCTTCATCGCTCTTGCCGGTGTCGCAGCTGAGACGGGCGTCGTCATGCTGATCTATCTCGATCAAGCGCTGATCGAGGCCCACGCCCGATGCCGGGAGGAAGGACGCGGCCTGGCGCGCGCAGATGTTCGCCGTGCGATCATCACAGGTGCTGTCGAGCGCGTGCGACCCAAGATGATGACGGTAGTTGCCATCATGGCGGGGCTGTTGCCGATCCTCTGGAGCGTGGGCGCAGGATCGGAAGTCATGCGTCGCATCGCCGTGCCCATGGTGGGCGGCATGCTCTCATCAACCCTCCTCACCCTCATCGTCATTCCCGCGATTTATGCCATCGTGAAGGTGCGAGCCATTGATTCCGCGAAGGAGCCAGCAACACGCAGGGTCAGACAGGCCGCTGAATAACGCTTTCCCCAAGCCGTCACTATTTGTCCCAGAAAAGGAACTTAGCGAGAGCGGCTATTGCCAAAACGATGAGAACGAGGATGAGCAGGCCGAAAAGGCCCATCCCCCACATCATACCGCCACTCATCATGTCATACATCATGATCTCTCCTTCCCGAGCGCCGGCATGCCCAGACCAACGCGAGCGGCGGAACGACGATCCATTGCGCAAAGGGCGCCAATCCGGTTCCGATTACCGGCAGCCGGGGCATGAACTCGCTATAGGCCCAACTCTGCCGCACGGCCGTGTTCATGTACTCGCTGTAGATCGTGTAGCCGAGGCCGAGCGCGACTGCCGGAAGGACAACGCGCGCAAATCCTGCGCGGGGCCAGTCCGAGGAACCGAAGACCACAAGCGCAGCTACGATTGTGAGTGCTGCAATGAGAACGTCGCCCGCCGTGCAATGAAGCACGGCTGCCGTGAGCGCGGCCGGAGTACCGGTGTGCCAGAGCGTGTAGAGCGGAAGCTGCGCCGCCTCCCAGAGCAGGTTGCCCAGCGAGACCGCGACCAGGTAGCGCCTGATCGCGGCAAGCCAGCTCATCGCGTGCCGATTGCCGACCGGTCGTCAGGCGGGCCGCTCAGATGCGGGAACCAGCCCGGCGTTCGTGCCGCGTAATTATCATAGGCAGGCCCGAACACCCGTCGGACTTCACGCTCCTCGGTGCGCGCGAGATGGACATACATCGCGACCAGGAACGGGAACATGAGAAGCGTGAGTAGCGTCGGCCACTGCAGCAAGAAACCGAGCAGCACGAGGATGAACCCGACATACTGCGGATGCCGCACGTAAGCGTACGGCCCCGTAACGGCCAGCTTCCCTTCCTTTTGCGCGGCATAGAGCACGCGCCAGGCGCCGCCGAGCAGAAAAAATCCCGCAATGATCACGACCGTGCTCAGAAGATGCAGCACGCCGAAATGCGGATCGCCCTTGAGGCCGAACAGCGTCGACCAGAGATGCCCCGCATTATGCGACATGAGATCGATGCCGGGATAACGGGTTTGCAGCCATCCCGACAAAAGATAGATCGTGAGCGGGAAACCATACATCTCCGTAAACAACGCCACGATGAAAGCGCTGAATGCTCCGAAGGACCGCCAGTCGCGCGGCGACTGCGGCTTGCTGAAGCTGAAGGCGAAGATGATGAACACGAGCGAGTTGAGGATGACGAGCATCCAGAGGCCGTAGGCCGGCACTTCATCATGCGTCATGGCGTGCCTCCGTCGCTGCGTACCAAAGGCTGCTGCTTTTTATCATCGCCGCCATGGCCACCGTGCCCGTGATGCATGAAGAGGTGCATCAAGGGACATGCGAGGAAGAGCATGAACGGCAGCACGCCGAGGACGTGCGCCGTATGCCAGGTGAGGAGATAGAAAGCGGCGACCAGCAGAAAGCCGCCGAGCGCGAGACCGCTCGGCGTTTTCCACCAGGGCGGGGCCGAGGCATCGTGCATCGACCCGTGGCTGTGCGAGCACGACATCACATGCCTCCCATCGGCGACATGATGAGATCGTCCGCCGCCTTCTTCTGCGTATCGTCAAGCACGGCGTAGAGAGATTTTGCGGCCGCCGTCGTTGCCTTGAGGCCGTCGAGCCGCGCCGACATCATCGTCACCATGGCATCAAGCCGTGCCGGGAAATTGCCCGGCATGCCCGTGCGCATGCCCTGCATCGCCTGCCGCATCTGCCCGGCGCTGTTGCGCAGCGCATCGGCGAACGCGTTCCATTGCGGAAGCTGCGCATCGGTGATCTTGAGCTCGGTCTTGAGGAAGGCGATGCGCCCCTCGACATGCTCGGAGGGCATCATGCGCATTTCGCCGCCCATGGGACCCATGCCGCGCATCATCCGCATCATGGACGCCATCTGCTCCATGTTGCCGCCCATCATTTTGTCCATGGCCATCCCGCCTGACGGCGGCATGCCGGGCGTCGCCTGAGCCGGCGCTACGGCATCGGGATGATGGGCTTCATGCTCCTGCGCCGTCTGCGCATGAGCGACGCCGAGACCGATCAAGAGCGCGGCCGCGGCAAGTGTAGAGTGAGTGATAAAGGACATAGGTGCCTCGAATGTCTATACGTTCGTCGTTTCCAAGGCCCGGCACCGTGCGCCGAAGCCACTCATTCGCGCCCAGGCCTTGCATATGCAGTGCAAGCCGGTTCGCCGGATTGGTCAGACGATCGTTCGAGGCGGCGGAAGATCAGGTGGCGCGGCCGCTG
>MKTV01000026.1:4016-8410 GCA_001898425.1 Rhodospirillales bacterium 69-11 | reverse complement strand
TGCCGAAGGCGACCGGCGCAATGGCTGTTGTCCCCGGCAGAACGCAGCCGGAGAGAGAACAGGCCCCTCCATGACAACAGCAGGAGCCGTCCGTCTCCTCGCCGACAGGACACAGCGCATGATCATGATCGCCGTCGGCGGCCACGATCGCCGTTGTTCCGTTCCGGACGCTTACGGCATGAAGCTGGCCATGAGCATAGGCCGGCGTGCCCGCGACGAGGAACGCAATGAGCAGCGCGAACGCGCCGATCAGGCTCCCTGTCACAGATTTTCGTCGCCAGCTCATTGGCCGCCTATCCCCACGGTCGCGGATTGCTTCACTGGCTATCCTATAATGCCGGCCCTTCCGGGTCCTTGATCCAAGTCAACAAGGCCCTTGTACGGTTTTTGGGTGCCGCCTATGCTTGTCCCGACGTCTCCCGCGACCATCTTGTCGCCCCGGGGTCCGGTCCTCTAGGTTCTGCTCATGCGGCTGCTGCTAAAGCGATTTATGGCGATTCTCTGCGTGCTCGCGCTTGTGAGCGCCGGCACGATGAGCTTTGCCGCCGCAAGCGCGGCGCCTAATGAGCCGTGCGCGCATGAACACAGCCATGCCGGCACGCAGCACGAGCATCATCACCATGATGGCGGCTGCCTCGCCTGCTGCCTTGGCGCCTGCGCCGCTGTTCCTGCCCTGCCCTCCCCTGTCTCCGTCAGCCCCGTCACTTTCACCAAAGGGGTCGTGGCTTATTGGGAACAGAGTGCCAGGCTCGATAGCCGCTCGATCGCGCCCGACCTCGGCCCTCCCCGAATTCAGCTCTGAATTAACCCCGTCGCCGTAAGGCTCGGGGTACGGCGACGCGCGCGCCCTGAGCGCGAACGCGTCCCCTCTCAGTAGCTGCAATTCAATCGAATGGTTCTGCCGGCACGCGCCTCCCGCGGACGGCAGCGAGAAAGCGAGCGATTATGATCACCCTACCTCTCCGCCAGCTGGCTCTCGCCGGCTTCGTTTTGCTGGCCGTGCCAGCCTGCGCAAACTCTTCCACCTCGCCAGTCGCGGATGCTGCGCCTGCCGCCGGCATCGATCTCGGGCCTTCGACGCGCGTGCCACGTATGCAGCTTACTGCGGCCGGCACCGGCCACGAGGCGCATCGCGGTATGAGCGCAATGCCCGATGCTTCCATTCAGCGCGTGCATGAAGGCGGCAACGATGCTCATGCGACCGGCACGGTGAATGCCGTCGATCCGGCCGCACACAAAATCAATCTGAGCCATCAGCCGATCCCGGCCCTCGGCTGGCCCGCGATGACCATGGATTTTCCGGTGGCACCTTCGGTCGATCTCAGCCGCATCAAGCCCGGCAGCCGCGTCGATTTCTCGCTCGGCAAAGACAAGGGCGGCATGTACGAAGTCCAGTCGGTGCAGCCGGCAAATGGGGGACGCTAATGACGCGCTCTCCTCACTCTGGCCTACCGATCAGCCGCCGCCGTTTTGTGCAGGGCATTGCCGCCGCCGGCGCGCTGACCGCCCTGCCCTTCCCGCTTCGCCATGCGCTTGCCGCGTCGCCGCCGCTCCTCAGCGGCTCCACCTTCGCGCTTGAGATCGGACGCGTGCCGATGAACGTCACAGGCCGACCGCGCACGGCTATCGGCATCAACGGCCAGGTGCCCGCGCCGATCCTCAAATGGCGCGAAGGCGATACGGTGACGCTTGCGGTGACGAACCGTCTGAGCGAGCCCACTTCGATCCACTGGCATGGCATCCGCACGCCCTCGCCCATGGACGGCGTGCCGGGATTGAGTTTTGCCGGCATCGCACCCGGCGAAACCTTCACCTACCGCTTTCCGGTCCATCAAAGCGGCACCTACTGGTATCACAGCCATTCCGGTTTTCAGGAACAGAGCGGCCTCTACGGGCCGCTCGTGATCGAGCCGCGCGCCGGATATGCCCAGGCCTTCGACCGCGATTATGTCGTCATGCTCTCCGACTGGAGCGACGAAAGTCCCGAGACGATCGTCAGCAACCTCAAAATGCAGAGCGACTACTACAATTACGGGCAGCGCACCGCCGGCACTTTCCTCGCCGACGTGAGAAAAAAAGGATTGGGTGAAACGATCTCCGACCGCCTCGAATGGGGCAAGATGCGCATGAGCCCGACCGATATCCTCGATGTCACGGGTGCCACCTACACCTATCTCGTCAACGGCAAATCGCCTGCCGCCAACTGGACGGCGCTCTTTCGTCCTGGTGAGCGGGTGCGCCTGCGTTTCATCAACGGCTCCTCGATGAGCATTTTCGATGTGCGCATTCCAGGGCTCAAGCTCACCGTGGTGCAAGCGGACGGCAACGATGTCGAGCCGGTGACAGTCGATGAATTCCGCATCGGCACAGCCGAGACCTACGATGTTATCGTGCAGCCGAACGCCGATCAGGCCTTCACGATCTTTGCACAAGCTCAGGATCGCAGCGGCTTCGCACGCGCCACGTTGGCGCCGCGTCCCGGCATGGCCGGCGCCGTCCCGCCGCTCGATCCGCGCCCCATGCGCACCATGGCCGATATGGGCATGGCCGGCATGGGTCACGGCGACATGGGCGGCATGGACATGGGTCAGAAAAGCCAGCCGCCGATGAACATGCCAGGCATGGACCACAGCTCGATGTCCGGCATGAGCGGCATGGAACACATGACGATGCCCGGTATGGACCACGGTTCCATGGCGGGTATGGCAATGCCGGAACAGGATGCCGGCATGGCGATGAGCGGCGGAACGAAAACGCTCAAGCGCGGCGTTGAGGTCGATAACGTCGCCATGATGCCGCAGGACCGTCTCAGCGAGCCAGGTGACGGGCTCGGCGATAACGGGCGGCGGGTTCTGCGCTACTCCGATCTGCGCGCCTCGAAGCCGGGCGACGACAAACGGCCGCCTTCGCGTGAGATCGTGCTGCATCTCAGCGGCAACATGCAGCGCTACATCTGGGGCTTCGACGGCAAGAAGTTTTCCGAAGCCGAGCCTATTCTGCTCGCGCGCAACGAGCGCGTGCGCTTCGTCCTCATCAACGACACCATGATGGATCACCCGATCCATCTGCACGGGCTATGGAGCGAACTGGAAAACGGAGAAAGCGATTACCGCCCCTATAAGCACACCATTCTCGTCAAGCCGGGCGAACGGTTGAGCTATCTCGTGACGGCCGACGAGCCCGGGCGCTGGGCCTATCACTGCCATCTTCTCTATCACATGGAGATGGGCATGTTCCGCGAGGTGCGCGTAGCATGAGTAGCTCGCGCATCCTCATCGCCTGCCTTCTGCTCGGCATAGCCGGCACAGCCAGAGCGCAAACGGCAGCCGCTCCTCAGCCCAAGATTGTCATCCCCGGCATGGAAATGGGCGGTGACATGGCGCCTGTCATGGACAACAGCATCTACGCCCACGCCCTGCTCGATCAGTTCGAAGGGCGCATCGGCGGCGGCCAGAACGCATTCCGCTGGGACGGTCAGGCCTGGATCGGCACCGACTACAACAAGATCTGGCTGAAGTCCGAAGGCTTTGCCCTCGGCCGCGGCGGCGTCGAGGACGGACAGCATGAGCTGCTCTACGACCGCGCCGTTTCGACATATCTCGATCTTCAAGGCGGCGTTCGCACCGACTGGGATTCCGGCACCGGCCGCACCTGGGCCGCGCTCGGCGTACAGGGTCTGGCACCTCTCTTCTTCGATTACGAAGCGACCGGCTATCTCAGCGATGGCGGTCACGCCGCGCTGCGTCTCGTCGGGTCATACGATCTTCTCATCACACAGCGCCTGATCCTGCAGCCCGAGATCGAGATGAATTTCTACAGCAAGGCCGATCCCGGACGGATGGTTGGTGCCGGGCTCTCGGACATCGATACGGGCCTGCGCCTGCGTTACGAGATCAGCCGCAAGTTCGCGCCCTATGTCGGCGTGGCCTATGCCGGCAAGTTCGGCCAGACCGCCAGCATGGCAAGACAGGCTGGCGAAAGCGCCGGTGCGGTTCAGTTCGTCTTCGGCATCCGGAGCTGGTTCTGATGCGCGCCGTCATCATCACCCTGCTCGCCGTCGTCATCCTTGCGGCGGTCGGCAGCGTCACGTTCATCTATGCCGGTGTCTATAACGTCGCCGCAACCGCTCCGCACTGGCGCATTACCTATTGGGCCATGGACACGCTGCGGGTGCATTCCGTGAAGCTCAGGGCACACGGCATCACACCGCCGGCCGATCTTGCGAGTGACGCGCGCGTGCTGGAAGGCACCGAGCACTTCGCCGCGCATTGCGCGTCGTGCCATGGCGCACCCGGCGTTCCGCGCAGCGAAATCGCCGAGGGACTCTATCCGCAGCCCGCCGATCTTCGCCAGTCCGCACAGACCTACACACCGGGCGAGCTGTTCTGGATCGT
>MKTV01000026.1:2125-3991 GCA_001898425.1 Rhodospirillales bacterium 69-11 | reverse complement strand
ATGCCCAACTGGAGCGATCACACGGACGAGGAACTCTGGGGCACGGTCGCCTTCATTGAGAAACTGCCCGGCATGAGTGATGCCGATTACGCCAAGCTCGTCATGACCAACATCATGAAAGGCGGCGGCCACCACCATGGTGGCGCGCAACCGGATGGCATGCCGGCCATGGATCACGGCTCAATGCCCGGGATGAACCATGCCATGCCGGGCATGGCGCCGCCGGCGTCTCCGCAAGATCAGAAATAAAAACGATCGGCTTTACCGGGATCAACACAGGGAGGATCGCGCCGTGCGCAGGTTCTATTGGCGGGGTCGCAATTACCGATTGCTGATGCTTACCTTGGGTACCGTATTGCTACTGTTTCACGAGGCCCGTGCCGCTGCGCCCTGCAACGACATGCCACCCTCGAAACTTCTAATCTTCGACATCAAGGCAGCAGACCCGCAAATCGTGGTTCTGCCGGCCAAGGCGCTTGAACGCCAGCCGCGAAACGATCTTGTCTCGCGCCATGCGCTCATGCAGAGCGAGGTGCGCATCGTCACATGGTTCGAGATCACGCATCGGATGATCCCGCGCGATGACGGATCGGTATGTGACGCGCCCATCATGGTGCGCGTCGGCTTCGGGCTCGACCGCCGTACCGTACTGCTGGCCCGCCGTGCCGCCGGAAATGTCTGCCTGCGCCGCGTCATGCTCGCGCACGAACGCGCACACATTCAGGCGCTCAACGAGGCGGTAGACGACGTCATCGCACAACGAACGCCGGACATCACAAGCGGCGTCACCGCACTCAAGCAAAGCGCGGCCTCCGACAGCGATGCGGCGAAGCTCCAGTGGCAGGCAGGGTTGCGCGCGATCGTGCTGGAAGTCCGGCAGGAACTTTCCGACCGGCTTCACAAAGCAGTCGGCGATGCCGACCAGCCATCCGCAAAAGCGGATTTTGAAACGGCCTGCAACGGCGCATTGCGCAGGCTGGAGGGCCAACAGAGCTGACAAGCGGCGGCCGGCGACGCGCTACATTTTTTCTTTGATGCCTGCGCGGATGAGCCACCAGTTCACCGGGTAGGAGGTGATGAAGCCGCAGAGCATGGCGATCTGCATCATGAACCAGAACTCCACGGTGTCGGTCTCGAGCTTCACGCCAAAGCCTTGCCGGAAGATCACGAAGTAGGCAATCGCCATGAAGCCATACATGCCGATCTGCCAGGCTGTCAGCGAGAGCGTGTCGGCTTTGACGGCGGCGATCAGGCCCTGACCAAGCGATAGACCACGCATCGGCGCGATCGTGAAATACTGAAAGACGATGCCGAAGGCATAGGCGAAGATATAGTCGACGATCCATACGGCAAAAATCCGATTGTCGCCAAAGATGCCATGCCAGCCGAACCACACGGCGATAACCGGAAAGGCAAAAACCAGCCATTCTGCGGCAATGTCGCCGAGCGTGCAGCCGCTGCCGCAGTGAAGTGCGCCATTGGCGACCATGATTCCGAACGGGGTTTCGCGCTTGTTGGGCGGCTCTTCCTTCCGCTTCATGGCGGCGTGCATTTTCGCATGCGTCGCAAGCCGCCCGTAGGTGAAATATTGCCAGAGAATCCAGATCGTCCCGAAGAGCGCCGTCACCGGCCAGACGACGTTCATGATCCACATATGCTGCGGATGACGGACGAGATCGATGGCGATGATCACGGCCGAGATCAGGCCCAGCAGCAGATAGGCGATCGACAGAAGGTGCAGCCATTGCGGAATCATAATGCATCCTTGTCAGACGGAAGCCGGTTCTTTGAGAACCGGGTCGCAGTCTGACGTTTCCCTCCGTAAAGCCGCGATGCGGAACAAATGCCCGCGTTATTCTTGGCGCG
>MKTV01000026.1:0-2089 GCA_001898425.1 Rhodospirillales bacterium 69-11 | reverse complement strand
GTTGCCGATCACCGAGACCGAGGAGAGCGCCATGGCGAGCGCGGCAATCACCGGGCTCAGCAGAATGCCGAACGCGGGATAGAGGATGCCGGCCGCAACCGGCACGCCCACCATGTTGTAGACGAAGGCGAAAAAGAGGTTCTGCCGGATGTTGCGCATCGTTGCCCGGCTCAGCGTGCGGGCGCGTGCAATGCCGGCAAGATCGCCTTTGACAAGCGTGATGCCGGCGCTCTGGATCGCGACTTCCGTGCCTGTGCCCATGGCGATGCCGATATCGGCCGCGGCCAGTGCCGGCGCGTCGTTGACGCCGTCGCCTGCCATGGCGACCGAGCGCCCCTCGGCGCGCAGCTTCTTCACGACCTGGTTCTTGTCCTCCGGCAGGACATCGGCGACCACGTCTGTGATGCCGAGTTTTTTCGCGACAGCGTCAGCCGTACGGCGATTGTCGCCCGTGAGCATCACGATGCGAATGCCTTCGGCCCGAAGCTGTGCGAGCGCGTCGTCTGTGGTCGTCTTGATGGGATCGGCGATGGCTATGACGCCTCCCGGCCTGCTATCGAGGGCGAGATAGAGCGCCGTCGCACCTTCGCTGCGCAATGCATCGGCGCGCCCCTCGAGATCACCGAGCGCAATGCCGAGATCGTCCATGAGCTTCGCATTGCCAAGCGCAATACGCCGCCCCGCTACGGTGCCGGTGACGCCCTTGCCGGTGACGGACGCAAATTCCGCGGGTTCCTCAATCGCGAGCCCGCGCTCCTTAGCAGCATTCACCACGGCAGCGGCGAGCGGATGTTCGCTTGCACGCTCAAGACTGGCTGCCAGCGGCAGAATTTCCTGCTCAGTGTGCCCGCCAGCCGGCACAACGTTCACAACCCGCGGCCGTCCCTCGGTGAGCGTCCCGGTCTTATCGACGACGAGCGTATCAATCTTTTCCATATGCTCGAGCGCTTCGGCCGACTTGATGAGAACGCCAGCACCAGCCCCCTTCCCTACGCCCACCATGATCGACATCGGTGTCGCCAGACCAAGCGCGCAAGGGCACGCAATGATGACGACCGAAACCGCAGCGATAAGCGCATAACCCAGTGCCGGCGAAGGTCCCCAAATTGCCCAGCCGATGAAGGCGAGCGCGGCGATTGCGATCACCGCCGGCACGAACCAGCCGGCCACAGTATCCGCGAGACGCTGAATGGGTGCGCGTGAGCGCTGTGCTTCTGCCACCATGGCGACAATGCGCGCCAGCATGGTGTCCTTGCCGGTTTTCTCCACGCGCATGACAAGGCCGCCGGTGCCGTTCACCGTGCCGCCGATGAGCTTTGCCCCCGGCTGCTTTTCGACCGGCAGGGATTCACCGGTGATCATAGACTCATCAACCGCGCTTTTGCCTTCCAGCACTTCGCCATCGAGCGGCACGCCATCTCCCGGGCGAATGCGAAGGCGATCGCCGGCCTCGATGGCATCGAGCGCGATCTCCTCGTCGCTGCCGTCAGCGCGAATGCGCCGCGCGGTTTTCGGCGCGAGGTTGAGCAGCGCGCGGATCGCACCGCCGGTCTGCTCGCGCGCACGCAATTCCATCACCTGGCCGAGAAGCACGAGCACCGTGATGACGGCCGCCGCCTCGAAATAGACCGGCACCGTGCCGTCCATAGTGCGAAAGCCGGTTGGGAAAAGATCGGGCAGCAGTGCGGCCGCAAGGCTGTAGAGATAAGCTGCGCCCGTGCCGAGCGCGATCAGCGTGAACATATTGAGCTTGCGGCTGACAACCGATGCCCAGCCACGCTGGAAAAACGGCGCGCCGGCCCAGAGCACGACCGGTGTCGCGAGCACGAGCTGCACCCAATTCGAAATTGCAGCCGACACGAGATGATGCAGACCAAGCGCAGGGATATGGCCGCCCATCTCGAGCACGACGACCGGGATCGTGAGCACAAGCCCGATCCAGAAGCGTCGCGTCATATCGATGAGCTCAGGATTGGGACCGCTTTCCGCCGTCACCTCGACCGGCTCGAGCGCCATGCCGCAAATCGGGCAGCTTCCAGGTCCCACCTGCCGGATCTCGGGATGCATCGGGCAGGTGTAGATCGTGCCC
>MKTV01000025.1 GCA_001898425.1 Rhodospirillales bacterium 69-11 | reverse complement strand
ACCAGGATCAGGCCCAATTCCAATGGGCGTGACGAACCGGACAGCCGTGGGCCCCGACCCGGCGATCCCCACCGGCACCGTCAGCGCGAGTACCGCCGACCCGTCAGCACCCGTCCCGCCGGAGCGTCAGCGCGCCGCCCCAAGCGCCCAGGCCAGCACGCCCTTCTGCGCGTGCAGGCGGTTCTCGGCCTCGTCGAACACCACGGATTGCGGGCCGTCGATCACCTCCTCGGTGACCTCCTCCCCGCGATGCGCCGGCAGGCAGTGCATGAAGATCGCGTCCGCCGCCGCCTTGCCCATCAGCGCCGACGTGACCCGATACGGTGCCAGCAGATTGTGCCGCGCGGTGTTCGGATCGTCCGACATCGAGACCCAGGTGTCCGTCACGACGCAGCGCGCGCCGGCCACCGCCGTCTCGGGGTCGTCCGTCAGCTCGATCTTGCCACCCTGGGCGCGGGCCCAGTCGATCAGCTCCTGCGGCGGACGCAGCGCGTCCGGCGTCGCGAGGCGCAGGGTGAAGCCGAAGCGCACCGCGGCCTCGATCCAGCTCCGCGCGACGTTGTTGCCGTCGCCGCACCACGCCACGACCTGGCCGGCAATCGGCCCACGATGCTCCTCGAACGTCAGCACGTCGGCCATGAGCTGGCAGGGATGCGACGTGTCGGTCAGGCCGTTGATCACCGGCACCGTCGCGTATTCGGCGAGCTCATGGAGCTTCGAGACGTCGTCCGTGCGCAGCATGATCGCGTCGACGTAGCGCGACAGCACCCGCGCCGTGTCGGCCGGGCTCTCGCCACGCCCGCTCTGCATCTCGCGCGCGGACAGCACGATCACGTCGCCGCCCAGTTGCTTCATGCCGACCTCGAACGACACGCGGGTGCGGGTCGAGGGCTTCTCGAAGATCAGCGCCAGCATCTTGCCGGCCAGCGGGCGGGAGGTGACGCCCCCCGCGCGCTTGAAGCCGGAGGCGATGTCCAGCATCTGGCGCAGCGTCGCCGGATCGAAATCCTTGAGGTCGAGGAAGTGGCGCACCCCCTCCCCCTCACCGGCCGTGTTCCGCGGCTGCCGCAGCGAGGCGCTCACTGTGCCGCCGCCTGTGTCTTGCCCGCGCAGGTCTCGGCGGCACGGCGCAGCATGGCGAGGCCCTGCTCGATGTCGGACTCGGTCACCACCAGCGGCGGGGCGAGACGCAGCACGTTGTCGCCCGCGGTGATCGCCATCAGCCCCTGCGCGGCGCAGGCGGCCTGCACCTCGCCCTGCGGCATGGCGCATTTCAGGCCGAGCAGGAGGCCGAGACCGCGGACGTCCTCGAAGACGGTGGGGAAGTCGCGGGCGATCTGCTCGAGCCCGGCGCGCATCTTCTCGCCCTTGCGCTGCACGCCGTCCAGGAAGCCGGGCGCCAGGATCACGTCCAGCACCGCGTTGCCGGCGGCGCAGGCGAGCGGATTGCCGCCGAACGTCGTGCCATGCGTGCCGGGCTTCAGCGCCTTGGCGAACTGCTCCTTCGCGAGCACGGCGCCCAGCGGGAAGCCGCCGCCGATGCCCTTGGCGGCCGACATGACGTCCGGCGTGATGCCGGCCCATTCATGCGCGAACAGCTTGCCGGTGCGGCCCATGCCGCTCTGCACCTCGTCCATGCCGAGGATCAGGCCGTACTCGTCGCACACCGCGCGCAGGTCGCGCAGGAACTGCATGTCGGCCGGGCGCACGCCGCCCTCACCCTGCACGGGCTCCACGATGATGCCGCAGGTCGCGGCGCCGATCGCGTTGCGCACGGCGTTCATGTTGTTGAACGGCACCTGGTCGAAGCCTTCGACCACCGGCCCGAAGCCTTCGAGGTACTTGGCATTGCCGGTGGCGGCGAGCGTCGCCAGCGTGCGGCCGTGGAACGCGCCCTCGAAGGTGATGAAGCGGAACCGTTCGGGCTTGCCGGCATCCGACATGGCGCGGCGCATCATCTTGATCATGCCCTCGTTCGCCTCGGCGCCCGAGTTGCAGAAGAAGACGCTGTCGGCAAACGTGTGCTCGACCAGCCGCGCGGCCAGCTTCTCGGCCTGCGGGATGCGATACAGGTTCGACACGTGCATCACCTTGGCCGCCTGTTCGGCGATGGCCTTGGACAGATGCGGATGGCCGTGGCCCAGCGACGCGGTGGCGATGCCCGACCCGAAATCGAGGAATCGTCGCCCGTCCACCGTCCACAACCAGGCGCCTTCCCCCCGCTCGAAAGCGAGGTCGGCTCGGGCGTAGTTCGGCAGCAGGGCGGAGATCATCGGGGGTTCTGACCCTCTCGGTGGTGCGTTCCAAATGGATCACCCGCCCGCGACCGCTCGCGGACGGGTCCAAAGGAAGCGGCGATCATTGGCGGCGGAGCGTGCTGCTGTCAAACCGCGCAGC
>MKTV01000024.1:11089-11489 GCA_001898425.1 Rhodospirillales bacterium 69-11 | reverse complement strand
CGAACAGCGCGTTGCCGGGCCGGGTTCCGCCGATCCAGTTCTGCGAGCGGCGGAACTCGCCCGGTTGCTTCGCTGCGCCTCGCCCTGATTTGAGCAGGATGGCGTGCATTTCGCGGATCAACCGGAGCGACAAGGGAAATCCGCCCCGCATCCGGGAGACGCCATGCTCGATCGCCGCGACGTAATTCGAAACCTCGGTCACGTCGTCGAGTTCGACCGCTGGCACCTCGTGATTTTCGAACAGTAGCAGATCGGACAGCGAGGATTGCGTGCCCTCGATCTGCGAGGACAGGAGGGCTTCCTTGCGGACGTACATGTAGAGGAACAAGGGCGTGGAGGGCAGGATCGTGGTTACGCCGTCGAGGCGCCCGACCGCGGCGATGGCGCGTTCGTAGACGTG
>MKTV01000024.1:0-11080 GCA_001898425.1 Rhodospirillales bacterium 69-11 | reverse complement strand
GCCCAGTTCGAGCGGCGGCTTTGGCGGCAGCGGGGCAGGCACATAGGCGCGCACGCGCTCGCCTCCCGTGCTCGTCTCGACATAGGCCCCGAGCCTTTGGTTCTCTCCGTCCGTCACGCGCGATCCTTTAATTAGCTTCGCCGCTATTAAAGCATATCGCCATATATCTTAATAGCGGGTGGGGCTGATTCAAGGCTGCCGGTGTGCCGCGACATCCGCACGGGCGGCGATTGGGGAGCACGACAGGAGGGATGTCGGTTGGCTCGACATCTTCGAACCTTCGGCCAACCGAATCCGTGTTGCACCACAAGGCGCAAATCCAGCGACGGGGGCGCACCCTCAAATTGTAAGCATTGCTTTCGCGTCCGCCCCGATCCGCATCTCAATGGTACCCGATATCGGCTCTCACCTTCCCACGAAACACCCAATACGACCACGCCGTATAAAGAAGGATAATCGGGAGCAAGAACAACGTGCCGACAAGCAGAAAGGCTTGGGTGCTCTGGGACGATGCGGCTTCACGCAAGGTGTAGTGATGCGGGACGATCATCGGCCATAGACTGATGGCGATGCCGAGGTAGGACATCAGGAAAAGCCCGATCGCGCCTATGAAGGGACCTGCCTCGCTTGGGCCGCTCAGCGAACGCCAGACGAAGAACGCGATCACGGCGGTGACGACGGGAACGGGCGCCAGGAAGATAAGGTTCGGCCAGGAAAACCAACGATGGGCAATGTCCGGATCGGCGAGTGGCGTCCATATGCTCACGGCGGCAACTGCGATGAGGACGCCGACGAGCGCCATCCGGCCGTACCGGCGTGCCGTCAACTGGATATCACCATCGGTCTTGAGCACGAGCCATCCAGCGCCCAGCAGGGCATACCCCAACACGAGCGCCAAGCCCGTCAGCAACGAAAACGGCGTGAAGCAATCGAAGCTGCTGCCGACAAAATGACGCCCATCGACTTTGAAGCCCTGGATAAAAGCGCCAAGTACGATGCCCTGGGCGAAGGTTGCGATTATCGAGCCCCAGGAGAACCCGTGATCCCAGAAACTCTTGTGGTCGGCGTCCCGATAGCGAAACTCGAAGGCCACGCCCCGGAACACCAGCGCGAGCAGCATGATCGCGATCGGAAAATAGACGGCGGGAATGATGATCGCGAAGGCAAGCGGAAACGCCGCCATGAGGCCGACGCTGCCAAGAATCAGCCAAGTTTCATTACCGTCCCAGATGGGCGCTATCGAGTTCATGATCAGGTTGCGCGAGCGCGTGTCAGGCGCGAAGCCGAACAGGATGCCCACGCCGAGATCGAAGCCATCCAGGAGGACGTAAAGAAAGACGCCGACGCCCAGGATGAACGTCCAGATCGGCACGAGATCGAGCGTGAACGGCATCATGACCGCCCTCCCTCTTCGCGTGCGCCTGGCAGCGCGATCACCGGCAGATCGGGACGGCCGCCTTCGACCGGCCCCTCGGTTGTAGTCGCCTCCACGCCTCTGCGCACGATCCTTGCCATCAACAGCACGCCCGCCGGGAACATGATGAGATAGGCGACGATGTATCCGGCGAAGGATAGTGCGACATCGAGCCCAGTCAGCGACGGCGACACCGAATCCGCGGTGCGCAGCAGACCATAGACCGTCCATGGCTGCCGGCCGACCTCTGTTGTGGTCCAACCGGCCAGGACCGCGATGAAGCCCAGCGGCGCAGCCCATTCGCAGATGCGCAGGAACACGGCGCTGTTGTAGAGCTGTCCGCCGCGGCGGAGGACATTTCCCGCGATGACCACGGCCAGCATGATCAAACCAATCCCGACCATGATGCGAAAAGCGAAGAAAGGAATTGCGACTGGCGGGCGCTGATCGGGCGGCACCTCCTTGAGGCCGGGAACAACTCCGTTGGGATCATGTGTCAGGATCAGGCTGCCCAGCACCGGCACGTCGACACTGAAACGATTGGTCTCTTGCTTCTCGTCCGGGATGGCAAACAGCGCCAACGGCGCGCGCGCCTCTCTGTTCCAATGCGCCTCGATGGCCGCAAGCTTGGTTGGCTGATATTCAAGCGTGTTCAAGCCATGCATATCGCCGAGCAAGATTTGCAAGGGCACCAGCGCGAGCAGCACCCAAAGCGTCGTCGACAGCATGGTTCTGGCTTCATCCGCAGCGCGCCCCTTGCGCAGCAGCCACGCCGCAACGCCGATCACCACAAAGCCCGTGGTCACGTAGAAGCCGGTGACGGTGTGCGCGAGACGATAGGGAAAGGACGGATTAAAGATGATCGCCATCCAGTCCTTGGGGAAGAATCGGCCGTCGATCACTTCATAGCCCGCCGGCGTTTGCATCCAACTGTTGACCGCCAGAATCCAGAAGGACGAAAACAAGGTGCCGGCGGCCACCATCAGGGCGGCAAAGAAATGCACCCAGCGCGGGACGAGGCTGCGCCCGAACAGCAGGACGCCAAGGAACGCAGCTTCGAGAAAGAAGGCAGTCAGCCCTTCATAGGCCAGCAGCGGTGAAATGATGTTGGCGGTCGCGTCCGAAAATCGGCTCCAGTTCGTTCCGAACTGGAAAGGCATGATGATGCCGGACACCACACCCATCGCAAAAGAGACCGAGAAAATCTTCGCCCAGAAGCTCGATATGCGAAGATAGGTCTCGCGCCGCGCCGCGAAGTACAAACCCTCCATGAACGCAATGAAGGAGGCGAGACCGACCGTGAAAGCCGGTAGCAGAATATGCCAGGCGATAACCCAAACGAATTGCAGTCGGGACAGAAGTAAGGCCTCTTGTGTCATTGGGTGCCCGTTCCTTAATTGCCGTCGATCGACTCGCGGGCATAACCCAGCGTCGATCTTCCACCGTCTTTGAAATATCGTTGGCCTTTATTCAGCAGCACTCCATTGGCATTGGCAATTCCGAGTTCGAGACTTTCCCCTACTCGCTGCGATAAAAGGATAAAGCGTTCCGCGGCGGCTGGCGGGCAGACATCCCGGGCAGTTTCGGCAAAGAGCGCCAGCCAGCGATCGAAATGCCGGGCGTCGATGGGCAGCGGCAGATGCTTGGCCATAGGTTGGCCATGATAGCGACCGCTCATGAGCGCGACGGAAGACCAGAAGGCAAACATCTTTTGCAGATGCGGCTCCCAATCGTCGATTCTCGCGGCGAAGATTGGACCAAGGGTCGCGTCATCCCGGACTCTCGCATAGAAGCCGCGCACGAGCCGCTCGATCATGACTTCATCGATCCCCGTCTCGGCCTGGATTTGCGCGGTGATCGCCGCGCGCCGCGCGGCTGCGGTCTGGGCATCCGCGCTCATGACAACGCTCCTTGGGATTTCGTCGCTGGCAAGTTCGCCGCCACGCGATCGATGTTGCGTTCGTGCGAAGCGAGCATCGCCGCCAGATCGGCATGAATCGCCGGATCCCGGATCGTCGGCAGCAATGCCTTGAGTTTGCGCACCACCCAGCCCTGGCCGCGATTGAGAAAGGTGAGCCGCTCATTTTGGTCGGAAATCGACATCGCCTTGTCGTAGAACGCGCCCGTCTTCGCCGATGGCGCACCGTCAAGCCGGCGGATCGCCTTCGTTAATACGCCACACCAACGCGCCTCATCGCGATGGATGGATAGAATGAGCGCCGTTTGATTATCTCCGGTCATCTCCCTCGTTGTAGCCAGCGTGACACGTGCGCCCGCGCGCTCGGCTTCGAGCAGCTCGTTTAGCGCGGGCAGAAGCTCCTCGCGGCTCGCGAATCCCATGTAGCTATCATCCATCTCGTGAGCCAGGCAGGCCGGCGACGCCAGCTCAGCGGGTTCGCTCGGTGCTGCAGCGTGCGCATCGAGAAGCCGCGCGGCTTCGCCGGCGATGGCGCGCACGCGATCCGCCGCCCCGACGATATCCGTGATCCGGCCGACGCCCGTGCCGGCATAGAGCGCCATCGCCTCGAACGTGCCGGTCATCGCGCGCAGCGGCGACTCCGTGCTGAACAAATAGATGGGCCGACCCGCCTCGTCGCCAATTATGGTCCGGGTTTGAGCAAAGGGATCGCCACGCTCCCCACGGGTGACGCTGTTGGCGAGCACGCGCACCCTGCTCCCAAGCGGCCAGTTAATGTGGAAGGCGTCCGTCAGCACCGTGTCGGCGCCATGGGCGCCCAACAGCCGCTGCTTGTGATAGTCATGGGCGAACGATTCCGGCGTGGCGATCAGCGCCGTCCCGAACACCGCGCCCTGCGCCCCGAACGACAATACGGTCGCAAGATCGGCGCCGTCGGCAAGCCCGCCGGCTGCGAGCACGGGTAATTCCGTTTGGGCGACGATCTCGGGAACGAGATCATGCAACGGGCGATCGCCCCGGACGTGGCCGCCGGCTTCGACGCCCTGGGCTATGATGATCTGCACGCCGGCCTGCTCCACCGCCTGGGCCTCGGCACGTGAGCCCACTTGACAAGCCACAATAATCCCGGCCGCTCGCAGGCGCGCCAGCAACCTGAAGGGCACGTCCCAGAAGAGGCCGACGATCGGCACGCCGAGATCGATGCAGGCCAAGATCTGCGCCTCGAGAACCTTGGGATCGGTCGCGGCAGGAATTAAATTTACGCCGAAGCGTGCGACCCCGCGCGCCCGCAGCGCCGCTACTTCCGCATGGATCAGCTCCACCGGCTCGCGCACCATGCCAAGAAAGCCGAAACCGCCGCCTTCGGTGACGGCCGCGACGAGTTCCGATCTCGAGACGCCGCCCATGCCGGCGAGCACGATCGGAACCGTGCATCCGAGAATATCGCAGACCGGCCTATGCAGAGTGGTGACCATGGGCACCTTTTCGGTGGGTCCGTAGGTAGTCGGCCAGCACGAGGGCGTGGTTATGTTCGATATCATGTGCGCCGTAGACCAGCGTCACCGGACCGCGAGCCGACAACGCCACAAGTTGCGCGACTGCTTCTTTGTTGTGCACCAGCTCGGCGCGGTAACGGCGACTAAACTCCGTCCAGCGCGCGGGATCGTGCCCGAACCATTTGCGCAATTCCGCGCTCGGCGCGATTTCCTTGAGCCAGAGCGTCACTGCGGCGTTCTCTTTGCGCAAACCGCGAGGCCATAACCGGTCCACAAGCACGCGCACGCCGTCGTCCTTGGCGGGGGGATCGTAGACACGCTTGATGCGGATGTCCGAGACGGCATGGGCCATGTTCGCGAAGCTCAGTCTATTCCTGCTGGAACGTGGTTGAGGAAGATTGTCAGAAGAAGGGACGAGTCCTCGATCGCCTTGACCGAATGCGGCGCGCCGCCCTCGAGATAGACCCACTGGTTAGCCTTCAAGGCGACGGGCGCGGGGTCGATGCCGAGTTCGACGTGCCCTTCGAGGCAATGCAGCGTGATTTCGCCGGAGACCTTGTGCTGCGGGATCTCGCCGCCCGCGTGAACGATCAACCGGATGGTCTCGAAATTGTCGCCCTTGATGATGGCCGCAGTCCTGGCGTCCCGCAGCCCGGGGCCGATAGGGCGCAGATCGACGATTTCACCGGGTTTTGCGTGATGCAGCGCCATCAGCCGTGGTCCTCCTATTCTTCTTCCGACATCCAACCTGCGAAGGCCGCATCCCTCTCCATGATCACTCCGCCGCCTGCGGACTGGTCGGGAGCGGCCTGCGGAAGATCACTCTGTCGATCGCCTGAGGATAGAGCGGGCGCAGCTTGACAATGAAGTCCCACGCCATCAGCAGCGCGCCGATCGCAAATGCCACGTCGCCCGGCAGGCGCATCCACTGCCAGAAGAGCGTCGTATTGTAGAACTCGGCGCTGCGGGCATAGGCGAGCCCATGCTCATAGACGGCATCGAGCTGCGGCCAGCCGATTGGGAAGAAGTTCAACAGGATCCACAGCACCAGCCCGCCGTTGTAGAGCCAGAAAGCCCATAGCCCGAGCTTCTCGCTAAAAGCGGGTCGCTCGGCATGGATATAGCGCAGGCAGAAGTAAATCAGGCCAATGGCCAGTTCGCCGAAAGCGCCGAATAGGGCGGTGTGTGCGTGATTCAGTGTCAGGAAGGTGCCGTGCTCGTAGTAGTTCACCAGCGGTGCATTCAGCGTGCCGCCGCCGAACACCCCAGCGCCCACGAAATTCCAGAACGCAGCGCCGATGACATAGGTGTAGGCAAGCCGATAATTGAATTCCTGATGCGCCTTGATCAGCCGGTAATGGTTGATCGCCTCGATGATCAACAGCACCAGGGGCAGCACCTCAATAAAGGAGAACATGCTGCCCATCGGCACCCACATGCTGGGGCCGCCGGCCCAATAAAGATGATGGCCAGTGCCGATCACACCACCGAGGAAGATCAGAATGATCTCGAAATAGGTCGCCCGCTCGGCGAGCTTGCGCGACACCAGCCCGACCGCCACCAACAGATAGGCGCTCATAGCCGCAGCGAAGAACTCAAACGACTGCTCGACCCACAGATGGACCACCCACCAGCGCCAGAAATCGGTCAACGTGAAGGACTTCTCGATACCGGTCAGCGGGATCATGCCGAAGACATAGAGCACCGCGATGTTGATCGTGGACGCCCAGATCAGATGCTCGAGCCGGATGCGGCCCGTCCAGAACTGCCCGGCCGCTCTCCACCACTGTGCGGTGCTCGGCCATAGAGCGCGCATCACCAGCAGGCTCCACAGCGCCAAGCCGATAAAGAAGCCGATCTGCCAGAAGCGACCGAGTTGGATGTAAGAGAGGCCTTGATTGCCGAACCAGAACCAATTCTGGTCGATCACACCCATGATGCCGAGATAGTCGCCGATCAGCGCGCCAGCGACGATGAACAGCGTGACCCAGAACAGTAGATCGACCAGCCAATGCTGACCCTTGGCTTCTTGGCCGCCTGCAATGGCGGGCGCAAGAAACAGCGCCGCGCCGATCCAGGAGAGACCAATCCAGACGATCGGCGCCTGGATATGAACGTCGCGCAAGAAGTTGAAAGGGAAGAGACGGTTGATGTCGTACCCGTAGAAGCCCGTCCGGTCGTAATAGGAATGGGCCATGATCGTGCCGGCCGCGATCTGCACAAGCAGCAGCGCCGCGACGACCAGAAAATATTTCCAGACGCGCTTCTGGCTCGGTGTCAGCGGCCGGAAGGTCGAGAGCACCGGATCCATGGGCGCGTCGTCGGGATTGTTGAGGAAGAACTCATAGATGAACAGCACGACGCCGAACGCGAAGAAGGTGAAACAGAAGCTGATCCAAGTCCATTTGAAGGTGTTCGTTGTAGGCGTATTGCCGACCAACGGCTCATAAGGCCAGTTCTCGGTCCAGGACCAAGTGACGCCCGGCCGGCGCGCGACCGTGGTGAGCGCGGAGAACACCAGGAAGTCCGCCGTCTGGCGGGCGAGCTGGGGATCAAGGCTATAGGCGGGCGTCCAGCCGCTCGCCGGGTCGGCAGTGTTGAGCGCCTTGGCGAGATTGTCGCGCACGCTGACCACGGCGGCGGCGACGGGTTGCGGCAGGACGACTTCCGTTTTCGTGAGATCGATGCTCTGCAGGTCACGCTGCATGAGCGTAGTCGCCGCCGCCTGCTGGTCGGGCGAGAGACTGGCGAATGGTTTGCCGTTCGCGATTTGCGCGACGTTTTCGCGCGCGGCCGTGCCGAGCCGCACCAGCGTCGAAGCCGTATAGTCCTCGCCGTAATAGGAGCCCATGCCGTAGAGGCTGCCGTAATCCATCAAGTCGGCTTTCTGGAAGCCGCCCTTACCGGCCACGATGTCGTCGTTCGTCATGAGCACCGCGCCATCCGCGCTTACGAAGCGGTCCGGCTGCGGCGGCGCGAGCCGATAAGTCGCGGTCGTCGCCCAAGCAAGCAGCGCGAAGGTGGCGATGGCGACGCCGAGCAGCACCCATTTGAGGACGGCGCTCACAGCATCCGTCACCGGCGGATCGATCCGTTCGGCATCCAAGGTCATGTTGCGCTCCCTCCTGTTGCCTCGATCGCCCGCCCGCCCACGGACTCGGCGCCGGTGTCCGGTTTCAGAAAATCGACCATCCCTGGCTCCCGGCGACCGCGCCCAGAATTGTCACGACGCTCAGCACCAGCAGCACCCAATGGGCGCGATGTAGCCAGGCGAAGGCGGCCTGCGGCCGTTCGATCGCCCATCCCCGGAAATGGCGGTGCAGGATGAAGGGCTCGCCGATGAACAGGACGAAGGCAAACAACAGCCAAAGACAGACCATGGCATGCATCCACCAGAAGCCGGCGCTGCGGAACCGTTCCCAGAGATCAAGCCGCCAAGTCATGTAAAGGCCGGTCAAGCCGACCGTGATGACGGCCGTCCGCGCCTGCCAGACGAACCGATGCTCGATCGCCTGAAATGCGCGCATCCGGTCCTCGCCGAGATCGCCCCTCCGCACGGCCGGCAGCACGACGGTAGTCGCCATCGACACGCCACCGATCCAGATGACGATGGCGAGCACATGCAACGCCCGGGCGACGATGACGTCAGTCACGAGGTAACCCGCCTCTGCATGGGCGAGCCCCGGGCTCAGAGCGCCAATCCAAAGTACCCATCCATCAAATCCACCCTTTATCTGACGCAATCTTACGGTGGACACGGATCCGCGAGTTTGCGCTGGAGCAAACTGCTCCCCTTCCGCGCCTGAGGCAGGTAATGTATTCCACAATGGACATTGCGCTCGCCCCCCAAACCCTTGCCGCAATGGAGCTTTTCCAAGGACTCGCGGTCTCGGCGCTTGAGACGATTGCCGCCCGTACGCGGGTGCGGCGGCTATCAAAGGACTTGCGCATCTTCAGCCAGGGCGACGAAGAGGTCCGCGCACATGCCGTGATCGAGGGTGGCGTGCGAATCACTCAATCCGGCAGCGACGGCGCCCAAGTCGTCATCCGCTTCATCGGACCCGGCGAAATGTTCGGGACCGTTTCGCTATTCACTGACGGGCGCTATCCCGCCGACGCGATTACGTTGGCCGAAACCCTGGAGGCGAGTTGGAGCGAGGCTGAACTGCTCGACCTGATCCACCGTCACCCGCAGATCGGCGTCAACGTCATCCGCATCATCGGGCGGCGCCTGCAGGAGGTGCAGGAACGAGTGCGCGAGCTCGCGACCCAGCGCGCAGAACGGCGCGTGGCCCACGCGCTGCTGCGGCTGGCGCGTCAGGCCGGCCATAGTACGATTGATGGGACGGCGATCGAGTTTCCTCTGCGGCGCAAGGATGTGGCGGATATCTCCGGCACGACGCTCCATACTGCCAGCCGCATTCTGACCAGCTGGGAAAAGGCGGGCTTCCTAATGACGCGCGACCGACGCCTGACGATCCGTCAACCCTCGGAGATTCTAAGAATCTCGGAGGAAGCGCCCGACTGACATCGCGCCGTAAGCAGGGTTGCGCTGGCGCAAACCTTCGCGCCGGTTCGCGCCATATTGTTGAACCGTGCGGCGGCCGTGTCTGTTCGCGACGCCAGTGCGGTCTCGGTGGAACCGCGACGGAGAGGAATCCACCAGCGAACGAGGTGTATGGTGGCCACAGCGGCGCCCCTTTCGATGAGCAAACCTCCGGCCAGCTTATGGTCCTTGGCTTTTCGGCCATTCTTCCTGGCGGCGGCAATCTGGGCGGCGCTGGCGCTCGCTTTGTGGATCGTCGTCTTCATGACCGGCGGCATCTTACCAAGCCGCTTCGATCCGCTTTCCTGGCACATCCACGCCATGCTGTTCGGTTTCGTGCCAGCGGCGATTGCCGGCTTCATGCTGACCGCGATTCCCAACTGGACCGGCCGCCCGCCGATCCAGGGCGGGCGGCTGATTGCGCTGGTCCTGCTCTGGCTGCTCGGTCGCATCGCCTGCCTCGTCTCGGCAATAATGCCGCTCTGGATGGCCGCCGCAGCCGATCTGGCCTTTCCCGTCATGCTCTGTGCCGTCGCGGCGCGCGAGATCGTGGCGGCGCGAAACTGGCGCAACCTGATCATGCCGGTCCCGATTGCCGTGCTCGTGCTCGCAAACCTGCTTATGTATCTGGAACTCGCGGGGTACGACCTGCCGATGGGTCTCGGATGGCGACTCGGAATCGTCGCCATCGTCGCGCTCATTTCGGCGATCGGCGGTCGCATCATTCCGGCCTTCACCCGCAACTGGCTGGTGAAGCGCGGCGCCACCGTGCTTCCCGCCGCTCATGACATGATCGACCGTCTCGCACTTGCGATCCTCCATACCGGTCTTCTCGGCTGGGCGATTTTT
Source organism: Rhodospirillales bacterium 69-11 (assembly GCA_001898425.1). GTDB lineage: Bacteria > Pseudomonadota > Alphaproteobacteria > Acetobacterales > Acetobacteraceae > Rhodopila. The sequence continues at coordinate 857 of MKTV01000024.1, read as the reverse complement.
CCCACCTCGAAGCCGGTCGGCGCGATCCTGGTAGCGGGCACCGTGCTCAATCTCTGGCGGCTCTGGCGTTGGCGTGGCTTCGCCACGATCGCCGAGCCACTGCTCGCGATCCTGCACATGGGATATGCCTGGGTGATTTTGGGAGCGGCGTTGCTCGGCGCCAGCCTGCTGACGAACATCGTGCCGGAAGCGGCGGCAATCCACGCATTCACAGCCGGGGCCGTCGGCACGATGGTGCTCGCCGTCATGACGCGCGTGGCGCGCGGACACACCGGCCGCGCGCTCGAAGCCGACCGAGTCACGACGCTGATCTATGCAACGATCACGGTTGCGGGTCTCTTGAGAATCGCGGCCGCGTTTGCAGTCTCATACGCGGTGCCCCTGCTCGATCTCTCAGCTTTGCTATGGGTGATGAGTTTCCTACTGTTCGCCGCCATCTATGGGCCAATATTGGTTTCGCTGCGCATCAGCTGACGTCCGCACCCGTCGCAAGTTCAGCATCCTGCCAGCACACGATTACCGTGATCAGCTTCCGTACCCACACGCTGCGGCGCGAGGGTCAGGCTTCGTTACCATGCTATAGTGTCTTCCCCGACATGTGACCGATGCGCTGACGCCAACTCGACATGCGCTTCCGTGTCGCCCCCTTGCAGCCTCTCCCACATCATTTCAACAGCTTCATGAGGTGCGTCGTCGGACGAAACGGAAACTCAGCCGTGAACCGTCTACGTGTCCTCATGGTGGATTGCCCTTTTCATCAAATCCACCTTACCCCGCGGTCTCAGAAACCGGGACACCTCAGCCCTTGGAGTGGCTGTGAGACGAATTCAAGTCGGGGCCGCCGGACGTGCCTTCCT
>MKTV01000023.1:18619-19245 GCA_001898425.1 Rhodospirillales bacterium 69-11 | reverse complement strand
TCCACACCGGCAAACCGAGCGCGCCGGCGAGGTGGACGACGGAGGTGTCCACGCCGATGACGAGGTCGAGCTGCTGCAGCACGGCCGCCGTATCCCCATAGTCCCGGAACTGGTCCCCCATCCGCCACACGGCCGGCCGAGACGCAAGGGCCGCGCGATCGCTGCTTCGCACGCTCGCCTGGAGGCTGACGAACTCGACATCGGTCCGGTCGGCGAGCGCCAGGAACCGGGCTGCCGGGATCGAGCGCAGATGATCGCGCAGGTGCCGAGGATCGCCGGACCACACCAGGCCGATCCGCTTCCGCCCGTTCGCGGGCAGGCGCATCTGGGGCCGTTCCTGAAGGGGCGGCGCGCGGAGGTATGGAACGTCCCGCGGGATCGTCTCGATCCGCGTCTCGAAGGCGAACGGGAGGCTTGCGCTGAAGCAATGGTAGTCCGGCGCGAAGCCTTCGGGGCGGCGATCGACGAGCTCCAGGGCGGGGTCGCTCTCCCGGAACAGCGGCAGCAGCGGGGGGTAGGTGTGCAGCACGATCCGCGCGGCCCCCCGCGCACGGATCAGCGGAATGTAGCGGAAGAAGTTGATGGCGTCGCCGAAGCCCTGTTCGTCCTCGATCAGGATGCTGCGC
>MKTV01000023.1:9179-18601 GCA_001898425.1 Rhodospirillales bacterium 69-11 | reverse complement strand
CGCCACGGCCGGCCCGATCGTTGGGACGGGCCGGCCGGCTGGAAGAACGTCACCTGGGAGCGGATCTCGTATTCCCGCAGCCCTTCGGCGTAGTCGCCCTGGCGGAGCCGGTTCATCCCGAGGGCGAGGCGCACCGCGGCGAAGTCGGGTACCAGCGCGAGGGCGCCGCGGAACCAGCGATCGGCCGCGGCGCAGTTCCCGACCGCGACCTCCATCTCCCCCATCAGGTTCATGGCACGAGCGCGGAGGTAGGGCAGCGGCTGATCGTCGGCCAGCAGGGGCGCGAGGAGCGCCGGCACGTCCCGGTGGCGATGGAGCCAGATCAGGATCTGCACCAGCAGCAGGCGGAGATGCGGGTTCTGCGGCTGGATCTCGACCGCGCGGCGTGCGTGGCGCAGCCCCTCCCGCAGGTTCCCCGACAGCCAGGCGGCATGCGCGAGCGCGCCCCAGGCCGGCGCGAATGCCGCCTCGCGCGCCAGGACCGATCGCGCCAGGGTCTCGGCGCGGGCCGCATCCTTTCGATCGACCGCGATTTCCGCGAGGCGCGTCATCGCCAGCAGATGGCCGGGATCGGCCTCGAGCGCGGTCTGCAGCAGGCGTTCGGCCCCGTCGCGGTCCCCGTTGGCCCGCAGCAGTTCGGCCTGCTGCGTCAGACGGTCCGCCTCGGGGACGGCGAACATGCCGGCGGGTTAGCTTCGGATCGAGGACTGCTCGCGAAGCTGCCGCGCCCGGGCCAGCACCTTGTTCTCCATCTCACCGACGGTGCTGGCGGAGACGGGCACGTCCACCCACTGCCCGTTCTGCATCACCTGGTGGAAGATGTTCACCCGCACGCCGTCGCTACGCAGGCTGCGTCCCAGGATGTAGGCGGTGGCCTTGTAGCGCTCTCCGGGGAGCTGCGGCGGGTTGTACCAGTCGGTGATGATGACCCCACCGAACGGATCGGCGGAGGAGAGCGGCATGAAGCTGAGCGTGTCGAGCGCGGCGCGCCAGAGATAGGCGTTCACGCCGACGCCGCCGCCGGGACCGCCGCCGGCGCCTTCCTGGTTCGGGCCCTTGGTGATGCCGAGCGCGCCGAGAAGGCCTTCGTCGCCAAGGATGCTGCCTGCCGGTTGGCCGGGTTCCACCATCGCGCCGGGGGCGGTGGGATTGGGCTTCACCGCATCACTGCCGCAGCCGGCCAGCGACGCGAGGCAGAGCGCCAGGACCAGGCAACTCGACAGGGTGGATCGCAGGCCTCGGGTCATCGGATTCGCCATTATGTCCTGAAATCGCATGCGGGTGGGCGGTCGTGCTTAACCCGTTCCCGTCGCTCCGCCAAGGGGCGGCAGCGGGCGTACGGTAAGGTCGGGGAAAGTCTCGGGCGCGGCATCCGAAGCTCGGGGTACGGCCCCGATGTTCGCCCCGGGGACCGGTCGCTGCCGTGTCACGTCCCCGACGACGCAAGGACGACCGGCACGGGAGACGAAAGGCGGGTTTGAAACGCCAAAGGCGGCGGGGTTGCCCCCGCCGCCTGTGTCGTCGTTCCGTTGGGTCGGCTTACCAGTAGACGGTCGTGCCGATCTGGATGCCCTGGCCCTGGACCTGGTTGTAGGAACCCGCGCCTGCCGCCGAACCGGACGCGCCGGTGGCGAAGTTGTACCCGCTCTGCTTGCGCACCTGGTAGATGTACTCGGCCCAGCCCACGAGGCCCGGCGCGATCACGTAGCTGGCGCCCGCGTCGATGCCGTACTCGTGCCGCTGGGTCTTGCCGGCGAGCGCCGGGGCGCCCTGGCTGTCGATCACCTCGCCGACCACGCCCCATCGTCAGCGGGCCGGTCTTGTAGGTGACGCCCGCGGTCCAGGCGTTCATCGCGGAGCCACCAGCCGGCTTCGGCGCACCCTGGCCGTTGACCTGGCCACCGATGTAGTTGCCGCCGACGGTGAAGCCCGCATAGGTCAGCGCGACACCGGCGTTGTAGAAGCTCAGCGGGTTGTAGGTGATCGTGCTCGAGGTCACCGGGCCCGTGTAGTTGGTGTGGCCGCTGAACTCGTAGACGCCGTAGGCCAGCACGCCGAGGCCGGCGAACTTGCCCTGGTAGCGCACACCAGCCGCCGTCTGGTTGATGACGCGTGCACCGTCCAGCGCCACCGGCGAGGAGCTCAGGCTCGGACACGTCGAGCTGGCAACGGCGCAGCTGCCGAAGCCGTTCGAGGTGTTCGGCGCCCACTGCACGCCCACATCGAAGCCGTAGAACTGCGGCGACATGTAGACGATCTTGTTGTTCGCGTACTCGTTGCCGGCCGTCGCGAAGAAGGCGTAGGGCACCTGGACGTTGCCGGGCAGCACGCTCTGCAGGTCACCGCCGTTCAGGTTGCCGGACGGCAGGAACTGGAAGGTTGTGACGCCATTGTCGTACAGCGACATCAGGCCGTCGCCCTGGCCGACGCGCAGCAGGCCGACATTGGCGGCCGCGACGTAGGCGAACGCGCGACGCACGAACAGCGTCTCGGTCGACGAGTAGCCGGAAGCGCCCGTGCTGGCGTTGTTGCTGCTCTGGCCCGTGAAGTTCTCACGAATTTCGATCGCGCCACCATACCGCAGCCCGTTCGCGGCCATGCCGTCGAGGCCAGTGTACAGACGCGCGAAGGTCGAGATGTTGGACGGCTGCAGCTTGTAGGTGCCGGCCCCGGTGGTGCCCGCGGGCACGGTGTAGTTGTCGAGGCTCGACCACGCGCCGTTCAATTCGGTCGTCACACGGCCGTTGATGTGGATCACCACCGTGCCCGGGGTCGGGTTCGCCACGGCGCCCGGAGCGACGTCCGCGCGGGTGTTGTTGTTGTTGTTCGCGCCGGCCGGCGGGGACGCCGACGGGGTGGTCGCGACCTGCCCCTGCGAATAGGTCACCGGGATGTTCGTCTGGGCGTAGGCCGGGGCGAGCGTCGTGGCCGCACCCAGCATGGCGGCGCTCGCCAGCAGCATCTTGCGCATTGTGATCCTCCTCGAATGCGGGTTTCCCCGCCGGATTTCCAGTCGCCCGCGCCATGGACGATCGGCGGCGGCGCATCCGGACCGAGGCGCAGTTTGGCGCCCCGCTCACACCCGAGCAACGGATCATCAATCTCATGCATGGCATTTGCGAAACACTGTGTCTTGGTAGACACAGGGCTGCGCTTCACCCCATTGCGCCAATCCCTCCCACCCCGAAACACAGGGACACCGGCAGCCGCCGGATGGTCGCCGCCGACACGCCGCCGAGGGCCGCCACCGGCAATGGCGCGCGCCCGGCGAGCGCCGCCCACCGCGCTGCGCCGAGCGCGGGCGCCCCCGGATGGCTCGCGGTCGGGAACACGGGCGAGAGGAACGCGAGGTCCGCGCCCGATCGCGCGGCCCGCCGGAGCCCCACGGCGCCGTGGGCCGAACTGGTCACCAGCCGCCCCCCGTGCCGGGGCAGGCGCAGGGCGCCGGCCCACCGCCCCTCGCGCAGATGCACGCCGGCTCGCAGCGCCCGCGCCAGCCGCACGTCGCCTGCCACCACGAGCGCGATCCGGCGGATGCGGCAGATCCGCGCGAGATCACGGCCGAGCGCGGCGCGTGCCGGATCGGCATCGTGGCGCAGGACGATCCCGGCCAGGCCGGGAGGGAGGGCGGAGGCAGCGGCGCGCGGATCGGGCAACCGCGCCTGGTCCGTGAACAACCACAGGACGGGGACAGGTCGGTGCGGGGGCGGACAGCGCCCACGTTGGCGAACACGCCGGCCACCCGGCAGAGAACGGGCATGCGCGCCCCAGGCACGTACGGCGCGGACATGCGCGGCGCGAGCCCAGGCAAGAAGCCCCGCCTTCATCTAGCGAACCTGCCCCACGGAACCGCGGAGGCCACTCGATCCGCCTCGGCCGCAGCGCGACGGGAAACCGCGCGCCCGTCCGAGAAGCCGGCTTATCGCCGCGTCGCGTTCCTGATAGCTGGTCGGACGCGATGAGCAGGCGCAAGCACCAGATCGAGGCGGCATCCCAGCAGGTTCAGCGGTTGCACGCGGCCGGCCGGCTGGCAGATGCGGAACAGGGGTATCGGCAGATCCTCGCCGCCGATCCGTCACATGCCGACAGCCTGCACGGCCTGGGCGTGATCGCGCTGCAGACCGGGCATCCCGGCCCGGCCCTGGGGTATCTCGAGCGTGCGATCGCAACGAAACCATCGGTCGCGCTGTATCACGTCAACCGCGCCGGCGCACTGCTCGCGCTGGGCCGTCCCACCGAAGCCGAGGCGGAATGCCGGACGGCGTTGCACCTGAAGCGCAACAGCGGGGAGGCTTACCAGGGGCTGGGCCACGCGCTCAGCGATCTTGGCCGGCCCTCGGAGGCGGCCGAGGCCTATCGCGAGGCCCTCCGCCTGGCGCCGACGCTCCCCGGGCTGCGCGACTCCCTGGGACTTGCGCTGCACGAGGCCAGCCGGCTGGAGGAGTCCGCGATCGAGCTCCGCCGCGCCATGGCCGAGGCGCCGCAGGACCCGGATGTGGCCGGCAACCTCGCGGGCGTGCTGAAGGACCTCGGCCGCCTGGACGAGGCGGAGGCGCTGTATCGGGACCTGCTGCGCCGCAACCCGCAAGACGCGCGCGCGCACTACAACCTGGGACTGCTGCTGCTGGTGGCCGGCCGCTTGCCCGAAGCATGGCCGGAATGGGACTGGCGGTTCCGCGCCGATCCCACGCTGGCGGAGCGTCGCGGTGCTCCGCTGTGGACCGGCGAACCGCTCGCGGGGCGGACGCTGCTCGTGCATGCCGAACAAGGCATGGGCGACATGGTGCAGTTCGCTCGGTACCTTCCGCACCTGCCTCGGGACGGGCATGTGATCCTGGAGGTCCATCCGCCTCTGGTGCGCCTGCTTCGACAGATGCCGGGTGTGGACGCGGTCCTGGGGATCGGGGAGGCGCTGCCCGCCTACGATCTCCGCATCCCGATGATGAGCCTGCCGCTGGCGCTGGGGCTGACCGGGGCAGAGGACGTTTCCGCGACCATTCCTTACCTGCGCGCCGATCCCGACCGGAGCGCGGCGTGGCGGGCGCGGCTCGACGCGCTGCCCGGACGCCGGGTCGGCGTCGTGTGGGCCGGCAATCCCGAACGCATGCGCATGGACCGCCGCCGCTCCGTGCCCGCGGCCTTGCTCGCGCCTCTCGCCGCGATCCCCGGGGTGAGCCTGGTATCGTTGCAGAAGGGGCCGGCCGCGGCGGATGCGGGCGCGGCGGGAGTCGCCGTGGACTGGACGGAGGAGCTCACCGACTTCACCGACACGGCTGCCCTGATCGCGGCCCTGGATCTCGTGATCGGGGTGGACACGGCGGTGATCCACGTCGCCGGCGCACTCGGCCGGCCGGTCTGGCTGCTCAATCGCTTCGACACGTGCTGGCGCTGGGAGCGGAATTGTACCGACAGCCGCTGGTACCCGACCCTGCGGCAATTCCGGCAGGCCACCCCCGGCGACTGGAGCGCGGTGGTGGCCGAGGTCGCTGCCGCGCTGCGCATCTGAGGTTCGGACGGGACGTCTGGGAGGCGGTATACGCCGTGACCGGAGCTGCCCTCACGCCGGCTTGAGCTCCGCTTGACTTGCGGCGGGGGCACGGCGAGCCTCCGGCCATGACCGAACCCGCCCCCAATGCCGCCGCGATCACCGAGAACCTGACCCGCGTCCGCGAGAGGATTGGCGCGGCCGCGATCAAGGCCGGCCGCAAGCCGGAGGACGTGACGCTCGTCGCGGTATCCAAGACCAAGCCGCTCGAAGCGGTGCAGGCCGCGCTCACCGCCGGCCAGACGGTGTTCGGTGAGAACCGCGTGCAGGAGGCGGCGTCCAAGTTCCCCGCCCTGCGCGCGGATCACCGCTTCAGCCTGCACATCATCGGCGGCTTGCAGACGAACAAGGCGCGTGACGCGGTGCGGATCGCCGACGTCATCGAGAGTCTGGACCGTCCACGCCTCGCCGATGCGATCGCGGCGGCGATCGCGAAGGAAGGCCGCACCCCGTCCCTGCTGGTCGAGGTGAATGTCGGCGACGAGGCGCAGAAATCCGGTGTTCCGCGGGCCGAGGCGGACGCGTTCGTCGCGGACTGCAAGGGGCGGTTCGGCGCCGCACTGATCGGGCTGATGTGCGTTCCGCCGGCTGGCGAGGACCCGCGCCCGCATTTCGAATGGCTCGCCGACCGCGCCGCGCGGCATGGGCTGGGTGTGGTGTCGATGGGCATGTCGGCGGATTTCGAAACCGCCATCGCCTGCGGCGCCACCTGGGTCCGCGTCGGCAGCGCGATTTTCGGCTCACGATAAAGAAAACCCCCTCTCCCCTCGCGGGAGAGGGATGGGGTGAGGGGGCGTCCGGGGCGCTGGCACCACGGGTGCCACCTCCCGCACGCCCCCTCCACCTGACCCCCTCCCGCGAGGGGAGGGGGGACACCGGGGAGCGTCAGGCGGACAAGGCGGCCGGTTCGGTCCGCTCGCGCTTTACCAGCAGCTTGTTCAGCGCGTGGATGTAGGCGCGTGCGGAGGCGACGATCGTGTCGGCGTCGGCGCCCTGGCCATCCACCATCTTGCCGTTCTCCTCCAGCCGCACGGTGGTCTTGGCCTGCGCATCGGTGCCCTCGGTCACCGCGCCGACACTGAACAGCACCAGGTTCGCCGTATGCGGGAAGATTTCCTGGATGGCGTTGAAGGTCGCGTCCACCGGCCCGTTGCCGCTGGCCGTGGCGGTTCGCGTGTTGCCGTCGATCTCCAGCTCCAGCACCGCCTTGGCCGGATGCTTGGAACCGGCATGCAGGTCCAGCGAGACGAAGCGGATCCGCTCATGGTCGCGCATCACCTCGTCGTCGACCAGCGCGACGATGTCTTCGTCGAACACGACCTTCTTGCGATCGGCCAGGTCCTTGAAGCGGCGGAAGGCATCGTTCAACTGGTTCTGCCCGACCTTGTAGCCCAGCTGGTCGAGCCGGTCGCGGAACGCCGCGCGGCCGGAGTGCTTGCCCAGCACCAGGCTGTTCTTCGCCCAGCCGATGCTCTCCGGCGTCATGATCTCGTACGTGCTGGCGTTCTTCAGCACGCCATCCTGGTGGATGCCCGCCTCGTGCGCGAAGGCATTGCGGCCGACGATCGCCTTGTTGGGCTGCACGTCGAACCCGGTGATGGTCGACAGCATCTTGGACGCACGCAGGATCTTCGTCGTGTCGATCCGGTTCTTGAACGGCACGGCGTCGTTGCGCGTGCGGATCGCCATCACGGCCTCCTCCAGGGAGGCGTTGCCGGCGCGTTCGCCGATGCCGTTGATGGTGCATTCGACCTGCCGCACGCCGGCCTTGATCGCAGCCAGGCTGTTGGCGACCGCCAGCCCCAGGTCGTTGTGGTTGTGCGTCGAGAAGATCACCTTCTCGGCGCCGGGCACGCGCTCCCGCAGCATGGTGAAGATGCGGGCCATGTCCTCGGGCACCGCGTAGCCGACCGTGTCGGGGATGTTGATCGTGGTGGCGCCCGCCTTGATCGCGGTCTCGACGCAGCGGCACAGGAAGTCGGGATCGGAGCGGGTGCCGTCTTCGGCCGACCACTCCACGTCGTCGGTGAAGTCGCGGGCCAGGGTGACCGCGTCGTGCACCGCCTGCAGCACCTCGTCGGGCTCCATGCGCAGCTTGTACTTCATGTGTAGCGCGCTGGTGGCGATGAAGGAGTGGATGCGCTTGCGCTTGGCGGCGCGCACCGCCTCGCCCGCGCGGGTGATGTCCTCCCGCCCCGAACGGGCCAGGCCGCAGATCACCGGGCTGTCGTCACGCTGACCGATCGTCTGGGCGATCACCTGCACGGCCTCGAAATCGCCGGGGGAGGCGATCGGGAACCCGGCCTCCATCACGTCGACGCCCAGTTCGGTGAGCGCCTCCGCCATGCGTATCTTCTCCTGCAGGTTCATCGAGAAGCCGGGGGACTGCTCGCCGTCGCGCAGGGTGGTGTCGAAGATGATGACGCGGTCGTCGTCCAGCGTGCCGAAGCTGGGATGGGTGATGGTCATTTGGGTCGGGTCCTCGGGAGATGGGGGCGCGGCTGTAGCCTCAGGGGATCCCCTGAGCGAGGCCGGCGTTCAGCAACCCGGCGGGACGCTCAGGGGCGGCTAAGTCGAAGGAGGAGGAGCCCGAGGCCGCGGAAGGCCAGGCGCGCGAGGCCGCAGGCAATTGCCTGGGCTGCATAGCGAATGATGCGCGCGCCGATGAACATGAGCGACGTGTAGCGGAAAACGCGGCGGGGGACAAGCCGATGCGGAGTCCGGTCCGCGCACCCGACGCCGGCCGGCGGGTGCTGTTCAAGAAAACCCCCGTGTCCTTGAACAAGCCCGACCCTAACGCTCGCTCCTTCAAATAAGCCGCACCCCCCGCCCCCGGTTGCCACGCCCCGGCCAATCCGCTTCTCTCGCCCCAAAGCCACCGAGGAGCCAGCGCATGCGCGTCACCGTGGTGCAGATGAACCCCGGCGCCGACAAGGCCGAGAACATCGCCCAGGCCCGCCGCCTCATCGAAGGCGCCGTCGCCGAGGATCGGCCAGAGATCGTCTCCCTCCCGGAAGTCTGGTCCTCCCTGGGCGGCGACCGCACCGTCCGCCAGGCCAACGCCGAAATCCTGCCCGCCGCCGGCTCCAACGAACCGGGCGGCCCCGCCTACGAGTTCCTGCGCGAAACCGCCCGCACCGCCAAGGTGACGGTCCATGGCGGCTCGATCATCGAGCAGGGGCCGGAGAAGCTGTTCAACACCACCGTGGTCTTCAACCCGGACGGCACCGAACTGGCGCGCTACCGGAAGATGCACCTGTTCGACATCACCGCCCCCGACGGCACCGGCTATCGCGAGAGCAACACCTATGGCGCCGGCAGCGACGTCGTGACCTACAAGGCGGGCGACGTCACGGTCGGCTGCGCCATCTGCTACGACATCCGCTTCCCCGACCTGTTCTGGAAGCTGCGCGAACAGGGGGCCGACCTGATCTTCCTGCCCTCCGCCTTCACCCTCGCCACCGGCAAGGATCATTGGGAAGCCCTGATCCGCGGCCGCGCGATCGAGACCCAGTGCTGGTTTGCCGCCCCCGCCACCTGGGGCAAGCACACCGAGGGCAAGGGCGAGGCGCGCTTCACCTACGGCCACTCCCTGATCGCCGATCCCTGGGGCCACGTCGTGGCCAAGGTGTCGGACGGCACCGGCTGGGCGACGGCCAGGCTCGACCCCACCGTAACAGCCCGCGTGCGCGCCAACATGCCGGTGCTGGAACACCGGAAGCGGGTTTGAACGACCCCGCCGCGCTGACCGGCCAGCCGGTCGTGCCCGCATCGGACGCCGCACCCGGAGCCGACCGCGCCCCAGGTCCCGCGAGCGGGTCCATGAACACGCAGGCGAGCGAGGCCGTGGATACACCCGCAGACGAGGGCCCGATCG
>MKTV01000023.1:627-9160 GCA_001898425.1 Rhodospirillales bacterium 69-11 | reverse complement strand
ACCGGCTGCCGCTCCGCGCGCCTGCAGCGCCGGGGAGATCGCGGTCGTTGCCTCCTCCGCCGCCATCGCCGTCGAAGCGCGGGAGCGGCTGATCTCCCGCTGGGGCGACTGCCCGCTCGACAAGGCCAAGGTGGTTGTGGCGCTGGGCGGCGACGGGTTCATGCTGGAGACGATCCACCGCGTGCTGGCCCGCAAGCTGCCGGTCTACGGCATGAATCGCGGCTCGGTCGGGTTCCTGATGAACCCGTACAACGAGGAGGAGCTGTTCGAGCGCATCGCCCGCGCGCAGGCCGCGGAACTCTACCCGCTGCGCATGTGCGCCGTGACGCGCACCGGGGCGGTGGAGGAAGGTCTCGCCTTCAACGAGGTCAGCCTGCTGCGCCAGATCCGCCAGAGCGCGAAGATCCGCATCACCATCGACGGTCGCGTCCGGCTGGCGGAACTCTCCTGCGACGGCGTGCTGATCTCCACGCCCGCCGGTTCCACCGCCTACAACCTCTCGGCCCACGGCCCAATCGTGCCGCTCTCGGCCAACCTGCTCCCGCTCACGCCGATCAGCGCGTTTCGCCCGCGACGCTGGCGCGGTGCCCTGCTGCCCAGCACGGCCGAGGTCCTGTTCGAGGTGCTGGAAAGCGACAAGCGCCCGGTCGCGGCCGTGGCCGACTTCACCGAGGTGCGCGACGTCGTGTCGGTCGGCGTGTCGGAGGATCGGTCCGTCAGCGTGACCCTGCTGTTCGATCCCGACCAGGGCCTCTCGGAGCGGATCATCGCCGAACAGTTCACCGTCTGACGGAACCGGCGCCGCAGCGCCGGACCCAATGACGCAAGAGGGAGAAGAACGCGCCATGTCCACGCCACTGCCCACCGCCCAGCCGGAAGATGTCGGCCTGTCCGCCGCCGCGCTCGAGCGCCTGACCCGCGTGCTGCAGGAGCGCGCCGCCAGCGGCCACGTCCCGGGCGGCGTCGCGATCGTCGCACGGCATGGCAAGGTGGCCTACCACCAGGCCTTCGGCGTGCAGGACCCGGCGTCCGGCCAGCCGATGCAGACGAATGCGATCTTCCGCATCTACTCGATGACCAAGGCGATCGTCTCCGTCGCGGTGATGATGCTGTGGGAAGAAGGCCGCCTCCTGCTCGAAGATCCGATCGAGCGCTACATCCCGGCCTTCGCCACGCCGAAGGTCGCGGTGATAGAGGGCGGCACGATGTCCACGGTCCCCGCCCGGCGGTCGATCACCGTGCAGGACCTGCTGCGGCATACCTCCGGTCTGACGTACGAGTTCCGCGGCAACGGGCCGGTGCACAAGGCCTATGCCGAGGCGAGGGTTGCCCGGCTGCGCCAGACCAACGAGGAGCAGGCGAACGGCCTCGCCGCCCTGCCGCTGCTGCACCAGCCCGGCGCAGCCTGGGAGTACAGCCGCTCCACCGACGTGCTCGGACGCCTGGTCGAGGTGATCTCCGGCCAGAGCCTCGGCACCTTCCTCTCCGACCGCATCCTCCAGCCGCTCGGCATGGCCGATGCCGGGTTCTGGGTGCCGGAAGCCGCACAGGGGCGCATCGCCGAACCCTTCGCCGAGGACCCCGAGAATGGCGGCACGGTCGGGCTGCTCGACGTGCGGCGGACCGCCATCTTCGAGTCCGGGGGCGGCGGCATGGTCTCGACCGCGATGGACTACGCGCGCTTCCTCGCCCTGCTGCTCAACAACGGTCGCTTGGACGGCACGCGTCTGGTGGGCCGCAAGACCATCGAGCTGATGACGGCAGACCACCTGGGCGCGGTCACCGGAGCGACCGACCTGCTGCCCCCCGGTCACGGCTTCGGCCTGGGCTTCGCCGTGCGCAAGGTCGCCGGCATGGCCCCGTTCCCGGGGTCGGTCGGCAGCTATTTCTGGGGCGGCGCTGCCGGCACCACATTCTGGGTGGACCCGGCCGAACGCCTGTTCGCCGTGCTGATGCTCCAGGCGCCCGGCCAGCGGGAATACTACCGCGTCCTGTTCCGCGACCTCGTCTACGCCGCGGTCACCGACTGAACGACGGCGTCGATCGGGGCCCCTGCCCAAGGGGCCCCGGTTGGCACGTCACTCGGCCGCCACCGCCGGCTGCACGGAATTGGTCCCATAGCGGTCGCGGAAGGGCTGGGTGTCGATCTCCTCGAGCGCGATCTCGCCCGCCAGCACCTTCTGTTTCCACGCCTGGTGTTCGGGTTCCGCCGCGTGGAATTCCGGCATCACCTCCTTCGCGAACAACTCCAGGCTTTCGCAGATATGCGCATGCGCATTCTTGCCCGCCTGGTTGAGCAGGATCACCTGGTCGATGTTGGACGCCTGGAACTTGCGCAGCTTGCGACGGATGGTTTCAGGTGAACCGATCAGTCCGCCGGACAGCGCCTTGGCAGCGGCGTCCGGGTTCTCGCGCTTCCACTTGTTGTACTCCTCCCACATGTTGACCGTGTACGGGTCCGGCCGCTTGCGTCCCGAACTCGCGCCGTAATAGCGCAGCGCGAACTGGAAGAACGTGGCGCCGTCGGCGCGGCGTCGCGCCTCCTCGTCCGTCTCCGCGCACATGAAGTAGCTGACCAGCGCGATGTTCGGGTTCGTCTGGTAGTCGCACAGCTTCTCCTGCCGCTTGGTGAAGCTGTTGTAGTAGGCGTGCACCCATGCATGCGCGGCATCGGCCGACAGGAACTGAAAGCCGAGGGCGCCCATGCCGCGCCGTCCCGCCATCTCGATGGTCTCGAGTTGCGAGCAGGCCACCCAGAGCGGGGGATGCGGCTTCTGCACCGGCTTCGGCAGCACGTTGCGCATCGGCATCTTGTGCCATTTGGTGTTCAGCTCGACGCCCTTGTCCTCGAACATCGGGATGATGCAGCGGATCGCGTCTTCCCAGACCTCGCGCTTCGTCTCCATGTCGCGGTCGAAGCCACCGAGTTCGGTGATCGATGCCGACTCCCCGGTGCCGAATTCCACGCGCCCGTTGCTGACCAGGTCCAGGCAGGCGATGCGTTCGGCGACGCGCTGCGGTGGGTTGGTCGTGAGCTGCACGATGCCATGGCCCATGCGGATGTTCTTGGTGCGCTGGCTGGCAGCGCCCAGGAACACCTCGGGCGCCGGGGAGTGCGAGTATTCCTCCAGGAAATGGTGCTCCACCTCCCACGCGTAGTCGTACCCGAGCCGGTCGGCGAGTTCGACCTGGGAGAGGGCGTTCTGGTAGAGCTGGCGTTCGTCGTCGGGGCCCCAGGGTCGGGGCAGTTGCAGTTCATAGAAGATGCCGAACTTCATGGACGGGCTCCCTTGATTGGTCCCGAGTGCGCGGCAGAAGCCCCGCCCTGTCAAGAATTGCCTCGCCCACCGTCCGTCGCGCGAACGTGTTAGTCGGGAAACCCGCGGAATGTCGATGGTCTCGGTGTCCAGCGGAGCGGCCGCCGCTTGAAGATCAGGCGCGATGCGCGATCTGCGAGGGGTCGCCGTGAGTGTCGGCACCCCATGTCGGCACCTGACGCCGTCGACATCGTCGCATCCGTCATCCGCAGGGGAGTTCCGGCGTTGGACGATCCTTCGGGCGCAAGGCCGCAGCACGCCGACCTGTCACGCGGCTCGCACTCGCCGGTGGCGCCCCTGTCCGCGGCCCTGCCCTCGCCGGGGCCGCGCATCCGGCGCGACCAGCGCATCGATTTCCTGCGCGGGGCCGCGCTGCTGTTCATCTTCGTGGACCACGTTCCGGGGAACTTCCTGGGCACCCTGACGCTGCGGAACTTCGGCTTCTCCGACGCCGCCGAACTGTTCGTGCTGCTGGCCGGGTTCTCGTCGATGATCGCGTACGGGAAGGTGTTCGATGCTGCCGGCGCGAGCGCGGGGTTGCGCCGTGTCGCCGCACGCTGCCTGCGCATCTACCTGTTCCAGATCGCCCTGCTGATGACGACCCTGCTGATCGTCCAATTCTGGATGATCCACTACGGGCTGCAGCCGCGGCGCCTCGGCGTCATGTTCGAGGGCCTCCGCGGGATCGGTGCCGGCCTCGCGCTGCGGGCGTTGCCGTCCTACCTGAACATCCTGCCCCTCTACATCGTCATCCTCGGGATCTTCCCTCTCCTGTGGTTCGGCATCCGGCGTCGCCCCATGCTGACCATGGCGCTCTCGTGCGCGCTGTGGCTCGCGACCCATTTCGAGCCGCGGCTGAACCTGGTGAACTGGATGGACGGCCAGGGCTGGTTCTTCAATCCGTTCGCCTGGCAGTTCCTCTTCGCCATCGGCGTGTTCGCCGCCGACCATTACCGCACCCACGACCAGCGGGTGCCGCGGGATCGCCGGCTGCTTGCCCTCTGCATCGTCTACCTCGTGCTGGGCTGCATCGCCGCAGCGCCGTGGACGAACTGGGGCTTCACCTGGAAGCCGCTCGACCTCACGCTGGACAAGACGAATCTCTCGATCGTCCGCCTCCTGCACGTGCTGGCGCTGGTCTACGTGCTGATGTGCAGTCCCTGGTTCGACCGGATGGTCCGCCGCCCCTGGCTGCAGGTCATCTCCACCTGCGGACGCCACTCCCTCGAAGTCTTCGCCTTCGGCACCCTCGGGTCTCTGCTCGGGCGCCTCTTTTTCCGGACGTTCGGCACCGGGTGGGAGATGCAGGCGATGGTGAACGGGATCGGTCTCGCTGGGATGATCGCGGTGGCCCTGGTCCTCGATCGGGCCCGTACGCGCCGTACCGTTGGGGCAGATCTGCGTGCGCCGGTGCAATAAGGCTTTGACTCTGCCGGCCAGACCCGGCATTCGCTGGACGCATGGCTATACGGGCGATGCGACTGTTTGGCGCGTTGATCCTCGGCGCGATCCTCTCGCGCGGGCCCGCGCTGGCATCTCCTGACGCCCCCGCACCACCGCTCCCCCGGCTCGAGCGTCAGATCCGGGCCGACACCCCGATCCGCATCGTGGCCTTCGGCTCGTCGTCAACTCAGGGCGTCGGGGCGAGTTCCGCCGCCGCAAGCTATCCGGCACGTCTCCAGGCGGCTCTGGCAGCGCGCCTGCCCGTCTCGGTCGAGGTCCTGAACCGCGGTATCGGCGGCCAGGACGCGGACGACATGCTGGCCCGCGTGCCGTCCATCCTCGCCGACCGACCCGATCTCGTGATCTGGCAGACGGGCAGCAACGACCCGCTGCGCGGCGTGCCCCTGGATCGCTTCGCGCAGGAGACGCGGGAGGGCATTGCGGCGTTCCGCGCGGCAGGGATCGACGTGATGCTGATGGAGCCGCAGCTCTGCGCGCGGCTGACGGGGGCCGCCGGATCGGATCTCTATCGCATGGCACTGCGGCAGATCGGCGCGGAAATGGGGGTGCCGGTGATCCGCCGCTACGACCTGATGCGCGGCTGGCTGGACCGGAAGTTGATCACCCAGGCCGCGCTGATGTCCGGCGACGGGCTGCACATGGCCGATGCCGGCTACGCCATGCTGGCGGAGGAAGTGGCGCAGGAGGTGATGTCCGGGGTCCGGCTGCAGCACGCCGCCTCGGTCCACGCCAGCCTGCAGTAGGCGTGGCGCTCGCCAGCCTCCACCCGCCGCGGTGGAGGCCCGTCGTAAATCTTGTGAGGTCCGGTACGTCCAGACGAACCTGCTCCGCGCGGACTGCGTTGCAAGGCCGCAATCAGTTCCCGATCATTTCCACGGCGTGACGCAGCGGTTCGGTCGAGAGGCGCATCATTCCGTCCAGCGGCCGGTCGAGTTCCAGGATGAGGAACACGGCACCGGCGACCGAAATGGCGCCGGCCAGCAGCGCGCCGATCACCACGGCATTGGCCCGCGCGAACAGGCCGAAGCTCATGAACATGGCCGAGAGCCACGACACCAGCACAAGCAGGAACGGCGATGGGATGGACCCGCCGGAGCTTTCCGTCATCAGCATGCGGGTAGCGGCGATGCCATCGGCCAACTGCAGGGCCCGCTCCCGGGCGGAGCGCTGGCCGTCGTTGCGCGGCTCCAGCGCCTGCAATCGATCTGGAAAGCTGACCAGGCGAGCGTCGCGGATGGGTTGCACCAATCCGTCCGCCGTCGGACGGTCGTCGACGACGCGACGGCTCAGCGCATCGGCCAGGGCGGCACGAAGCACCGCTCGTCCCTCCTGCGCACCATCGCCATAGCGGAGCAGGGTACGATCGAGCGCCACGACGTCGGCGGCGATGTGGTGCAGTTGGCTGTTGCGCTCGTCGTAGTTCGCCTTGGCCGACGCGACCAGCAGGCCGAGCACCAGGGCGGACAGGCTTGCCAGGAAGCCCGCGACCAGCCGCACCGCATCGCGGGAGGTATCGTCCAGGTGGCGGCAGGGTAGAGCTCGAGCCAGGGCCAACCCGGCAAGCGCTGCACCGCCAACGACGAGGAAGACCAGCCCGGCGAT
This sequence comes from Rhodospirillales bacterium 69-11, assembly GCA_001898425.1. GTDB lineage: Bacteria > Pseudomonadota > Alphaproteobacteria > Acetobacterales > Acetobacteraceae > Rhodopila. The sequence goes on along the minus strand of MKTV01000023.1, from coordinate 2,777 downwards.
GGCTGCAGCGCCCACGTTCTGTGTCTCCACCCGTCGTCCGAGCCGTTCGCCGTCAGGCCACCACGGGGACGAGGCCATGACGCTGCATCAGAGCGCGCATGCCTTCCGGGTCGGGGTGACCGGCGGCTGGGCGGCGCTCATGCCGAACGGGGCAGCGCGGGAGCGACGGGTCGGGGTGCGCAGCGAGCCGTGAGAGATAGGCTTCGACAAGGTCTGGTCCGGTCGCGGAGCAGGCAAGATAGCCGTCGGGGCGCACCAGCGCGATCGTGCCGTCGTGCAAGGCCGGCCGGATCGCGGGATCGACCAGATCGCCGAACCGCTCCGCCATGGCGACGAGGGCCGGGGTGTGGTCCGCGAACAGGACGAAGCGCGGGGCCGACCCTGCGCCGACCGGAACCTGACCGGCTGCCGGTGGCACGCGCTCGCCCGGCCGCATCAGACCGCGCACGCCCGGACCGTTCAGCGGACTGTCGGCGTAGTGGATCGCAACCTCCGACATGGCGTCGGCGACGCCGTGGGTGATGCGGGGCACGCCAAGCAGCAGGCGACCGACTGCGTTGCGCACGCCCTGGGCGAGCGGGTTCTTGAGCGTGGCCACGCTGGTGAGACGCTCCGCCGCCTTGAGCACCTCTTCGCCGACGCCGCTGCGCTCGGGACTGTAGCTGTCCAGGAGGGCCTGGTCGGCCCGGCCGTGCACCACGAGGGCCATCTTCCAGGCCAGGTTGATCGCGTCCTGCATGCCGGTGTTCATGCCCTGGCCGCCGGCCGGGCTGTGGATGTGGGCGGCGTCGCCGGCCAGGAAGGCCCGACCCCGGCGGTAGGAGGCGACCTTGCGGCCGTTGATGCGGAAGCCGGATAGCCATATCGGGTCGAATAGCCGGGTGCCGGCCGGGCCGCGCCGGTCCACCAGGGCCTGCACCTGGTCCAGAGCGGGAGTCGGAGCGGACTGACCGTCGGTGTAGGGGAGGTCACCGATGATACGATAGCGGCCGGGCTGGATGGGGAAGATCAGCAGCACGCCGTCGCGATGCCAGTGGATGGAGGCGTCCGTGTCGGGACGCGGGTAGCCTTGCATGTGGACGTCGGCCAGGACCCAGTCACTCAGCAACGTTTCGCCGGCAAACGGCATGTTCAGCGCGTGCCGCACGGCACTGTGGGCGCCGTCGCAGCCGACCAGCCAATCCGCCCGGACCGCCTCCTCCGCACCATCGGCGCGCCGGAGCACCGCGCGCGCGCCGTCCGCCTCAAGCGCGATCGAGGTGGCCTCCGTGCTGCGTTCGACGGTGACGCCCTGTTCCGCCAGCCGCTCCTCCAGCAGGCGCTCGGTTTCGGACTGCGGAATGGCGAGGGCGTAAGCGTGCTGGCTCGGAATGGCGTCCATGGCCACGCGGCCGACCACGTCGGCGCCGGCGACGAAGGTGACACCTGCGATCTTGAAACCCGCCTCGACGAAGGGAGCCGCACCCTCGGCGCCCCCGCGGTCGAGCAGTTCCAGTGTCCGGCTCCACAGCACCATGGCCTTGGATTTGTCCGTGCGGGCGGGGGCCTGATCGACGATGCGGACTTCGACGCCATAGCGCGTCAGTTCGGAGGCGAGCGTCATGCCGACCGGGCCGGCACCGACGATGAGAACGGAAGGGGTCATGAATCGTCCTTGGAGCCGCGGCGTCGCGAGACGCGTTTCGGGGCCGTCGGTGGGGGCGGATCTCCCACCAGCAGGTGCAGCGCGGTGGTGAACAGGCCGGCGGCTCGCTGCTTTGCGTCCGGACGGCCGGTGGCGAGGCTGATGACTGCCACGCCGACGGACAGGGCGTGCAGGAAGCGGGCGGAGTCTTCCGAAACAGGCGAGCCGCTGATGCGGCTCAGGAAGGCGGCGACGCGGGAAACGGCGCCGTCGGCCAACTCGCGGAAGAGGTCACGTAAGCCGGGCTCCTCCTCGCTGGCCTGGACCAGGGCCATCAGCACGCGGGTGTTCTCGTAGCGGGTGACCAGTTCGGCGATGGCATCGGCCGCCTGCTCAACGGTGGACAGGGCGCCGAGGGTGGCGTCGACAGCGAGGAGTTGGCGATCGACGGCGGCGCGGCCGACGGCGGCGAGCAGGTGGAGGCGCGTCGGGTGATAGTAGGTGATGTGGCTTTGGCGCAGCCCAG
>MKTV01000023.1:0-412 GCA_001898425.1 Rhodospirillales bacterium 69-11 | reverse complement strand
CACTTAGGCTGGTTGGTTGACCAGCTTAACCCAGCGTTGCTCGGGGGCGGCGCTCTGAAGCCCTCGTTGGCCGCGGGTGTCGCCGCAGTCGCGCGAGACCTGATCCCCGGGTTGCCAGCGACGGCGTTCCTTGGAGCAGAACCATCGACGCCCTGCGCCGATCGTCACCGCCTTCTCGAGGGGGCGCGCTCCCGGCGCAGGCGGGTTCGCCGGAGCGTGAGTCACGCGACCAGACACGGTGCTAGAGCCTGCGGGGGAGAGAAAACGAGCCGGACGGGCTCTAGAGCGGTTTCCGATCAGTCTGGATCGTAGCCGGCAGCGGTGAAGTAGTTGGCGCACTCGTCTGGCGTGAAGGCGTCGACGATGCGCCCAATGGTGTTCCAGAGACCCTCGACGGTCCGCTCGGCGGCTT
>MKTV01000022.1:22447-22722 GCA_001898425.1 Rhodospirillales bacterium 69-11 | reverse complement strand
CGGAGCGAACTCAGCAGGTTAGGAGTTCTTCACGGGCGACGGATTGCCCGGCAAGGCGGCGACATGGGGGACGAACTGACCGCCCCTTTCAGCGGCACAGGGGCGTAAGGCGACGATAGCCGCGGCTCGCACTGCCGTCTGCATCAGCAGACCTTGGGTGTCGACCAGGATGTGGCACCTTCTCCCTTAAAAACCGTGCCACACACCGCCAATTTCCACGCCTCACAATACGTCACCGACGCCGATGTTCCCGAATGGGCACGAAGACAGCAGCC
>MKTV01000022.1:0-22329 GCA_001898425.1 Rhodospirillales bacterium 69-11 | reverse complement strand
GACAGAAGGTCCGCCCCGTGCATCCCAATGCCGATTCGAAGGCCCGCACGGCCTAGCTCGAAAAGAAGCTGCTGGCCGCCCCGCACGCGCCTCAAGGATGCGTCCTGACAAGCGGATCGCGCTGTCCTTCCAGAACGAGGCCCTGGTCGGGCAGAAGGCGCGTCTGCCACCATTGGTGGCTGCGCGGCCAGCGTCCGAGCGGGGTCGTCGACCACCGATACGCCTCGGTCTACGTCTTCGCTGCCGTGGAGCCCGCCACGGGCCGGGATGTCTGCCTCGTGCTGCCGCAGGTCTGCACCGCCGCTATGACGCTGTTCCTCTCCACGTTCAGCGCCGGGCTCGCGCCCGATGAGCACGCCGTCATGGTGCTCGACGGAGCCGGGTGGCACACCAGCCTCGATCTTGCCGTCCCAGAGAACGTCTCGCTCCTGCGGCTGCCACCCTACTCCCCGGAACTGAACTCGGTGGAACGGGTCTGGCTCTATCTGCGTGAGCGGCACCTCTCCCACCGGCTTCACGCCGACAATCCCGCCATTCTCGATGCTGCTTGTGCCGCCTGGCGCAAGCTCACGCCGGAACGACTGCGCTCGTTATGCGATTACGCGTGGCTCAACGGGTCAACGCATAGACTCGGCGATATCAGTTCGCGTCCTCAAAGTTTAATCGAGCCAGTGCGAAGCTTAAAGATCGACTCTCGATTGCGTCAGGGTCCAGAAGCGGCGCCGGCACAAACAGCGGGACACGAATTTGGAGCTCCTGCATCCTATCACCCTTCGCCAGAAACGGCTCAGAGATCAGGCAACTCCATCTATCGTCCCTGATAGTCACTCTATGGGTTAGGAGCGTACAATTCAAATAGAGAGAGACATCGTCGAGCGGGTAGTCTCGCGAGCATCGATATACGTCGAGTCGCAAGCGCACCATGTGGTTAGGGGCTGCGAACCGAATTTTCGCGACACGAGCTTGTACCCAAGCAAATCCAACCTCCTCGAACGGATGAAACCCTTCCCAAGTTTCGATCGAATCCATTCTTTTGCTCAGTGGAGGGAACCCAGTGTCAACCGCAACCAACTACCCAAAGCACACTCCATCAGGATCAGGCTGCCAACAAGGCCTCGATGGCTGCTTCGAACCGTTCCGGTGAAATTGAGTACGAAGAGTTCCAGCCTGGCTCTCGAAACGCCGCTGTGGGAACATGCTGTCCCACGGCGTACCCATAATCGACACCAGATACTGAGGCAACCGACCAGAAGGCAGGCTGCACACAAGCGGGATTAAATAGCTCAAGAACACGGGCCCCAGGACGACAAAACATCAAATTTATCATTCCAGCACCGTGCTCGGCCATAATGTAACGGGCATTCCGAAACGCTCTTATCTGATTTCGCACCGAGACGTTCTCAAATTCGAGAATTGTGAACCCCCGAGCCTCAAGCAGCGGTCGAAAATTCTCGAAATTTACGAACGTTCGGCGATTTACTCGGCGATGTAGAAAAATTCTCTCAGCAGCCGGCCATTCTGGATAGCCATCGTCGACAGCTTCAGAAAGAGCTCGTGCCGCCCTCAGCGAATAGGAGGGCACCGCCCACAAATCAAAGCGGCCGCACAGGATTGCGGACTCGAATGAAAGCGCTTCCTTGTCGCGCACGATGACGATGTCGTCTTCCGTGATGCCGAGCAGGGATAGCGTCTGGTACCTAAACAAGCCGTCTTTGAAGGGAGGTAAAACCAATTTGAGACCGGAGAACCGCTTTCGCAGATTGACAAAAGCAAAGTGCCAAGGATTCATTTGCTGAATCCAGTGGCAATAGTTTGTGAAACGGCCATTAAAACCCAGAAAATATGGTCCCCCAGATAGATGGCGGATCCCAACGGGGGAGGCGAAATCCGCGCTGACCCCCAGCTCGAACCCTGAAATATTTGAGTGCTCCTCCCAAGGTGCAAGGTCAAATAACGTATCATACACCGGATTACCGTCGTACAGCGCAATTCCATCGCCGCCGACTAGACTCAGTCGTTCAGAGTGAAGGGCCTGAATACCGGCCGTCCGACTGCATCGGAACGAGTCATCAAGAAAAGTATGACCATTTGACGCCAGAGCTACGTCAATCGGCTCACTGAAGAAGAAGCTCTTTCGATCAAAGGTCTCGGCCTCCGACAGCCACCACCACTCATTACCGGCATCATAGGCCATCCGATCCAAGCTGGTGTGAGCGCGCAAGCGGCCTGGACCGATTGCCCGGCCCTGGTCCAGAGCCGTCATTCTCGACACCCTGACCTACTGATTGAACGATTCTCCACCATGCCATAATCTAAGGTGTATCTGTGGCGGTGACAACTCGTGGGCCGCCGCATCCCTAGAGCTAGGTAGGACCACAATATGGTTGAGCAGCTGCACTGCCTCCGTTACCGAAGCTGGAACCGAACTCGGAACTGTGGCGACGCAATTACACCGTTTGTGGCGAAATTTGCAACGAACCTCCCCCTGAGACATGGGCCGTGGAATGCTCCCCATTTGCTGGGAGTTGGCAGCATTCTTGGGCTGGCAAATGTTCATAGTCATGTTTGGGGGTCAGGTTATCTCAATCCTACCGTGATCCATGCCGGGGTTCATCAAGCCAAGTTCCATGCGCTACGAGGTCAGAAGACGTTAGACTTGTTGAGGAGCTTCGGAATCCACCTGCCCGATCTCCCGCTGGGCGACCCTGGTATATTGGTCGACGGCCTGCCGCACCTCAAGCGACCGAAAGAATCTACCCGGTTTCGAGCCGCAGTCATTCCGCACCACGATTATACCCATCATGATTTCTATAGTTCACTGCGGGCTAACGACGAGGTTTGTGTCGTGAACATCCTAGACGCATCTCTTAGGCCGATAGAGCAGATCGCGTCTTCTCAGGTGGTTGTTTCGCAAAGCCTGCATGGGCTCATTTTCGCAGAAAGCCTAGGAAAGCCAAGCGTTTGGATTTCTGTTCGGAACGACGCTATCTGGAAATTTAAATTCGAGGACTGGTATTCGACTACGCACGAGCCACAACTTGATCCCCTTCCGCTGTCCGACTTTGAAGGCCTTGTAAAGTCGGCGCGACTGAACGGGTCGCGAATTGATCGGGCAGCTCTTGTATCCAGCTTTCCCCTTGAATTTACCATTGGTTCAAGCGCTCCCTTCGTTGATTTCGTTTCATGCCGTGCCGAAACTCCGCTTGTCATCCGAGTGAATTCCATTATGGCAGGGCGTGCGTATTCAGAAAATGAAATCGATGAATCCATTCTGGAGAGCCGGGGTAAAGAGTTGATGGCACAAGTCTATGGCCTGTTCCAGAACCATTCAGAACGAGGCTATTGCGCGCTTGTCCCCGTTGATGAAAATCTGGAGCTTAGCGACGCAGTGCTCTCTGAGGCGTGCAGGTTCTTAGACAGCCACAGCAATTTCGACTACGCCTACCTCATCCCTGCTGCCCGCGGTTGTCTGGGAGGAGCACACCCGGAGGAGAGCGCACTCCTTCTCCGCCCGGGCCCGAAGGTTGCTGCGGGGGCGGTCATGCTTCGCCCAGACAGCAATGAGCTGAACCGGAATTTCGTCTCACTGTACGTCGTCGGCTGAGACTATGTTGCTAACCGAGCTTCGTTAATAAGAGAGGAGCGGCCTTTGGTTCCGAGGTGTTCCCTTTTTCCTAGGAGTTCGGCGCTTTCCCAGAGTATTGGCCGCCGCGGGCGGCGCAACTTCAACTCTGGGCGTCTCGGCATTTGCTCCCGATGAACTACTGATCTCGGAAATCCGTTTCAGGATTCTCAGGCCCACAGCCCTGGATCCGTGGGCGAGTCGGATATCTCGCCGCCCCTGTTCTGCCAACCTCTGGCGCCGCGCAGGGTCATCCAGTACCCCTTCAAGAAGATCAACTGCATGGGAGATTTTGGCCTCAGCCCAGTGTTGGCCATTGCCATATGGGTATTCCCCTTCTTGCAGTGACACCAAATCAAAATCGACAAGTAGTGAATTGCTTTTTGTCATGTAGTCAAGATTTCCAGACCAGCCCGTTGCCATAGCTAGGCGGCCCAGGGACATAGCCTCGCCTGTACCTCTCCCAAATCCCTCTGCCCTGTGCAGAGACACGAAGCAGTCACAGCAATTAATCAAACTGCGCGTCTCCAAAGAGCTCATCGGTGTTGAGAGAAGCAATGCCTCGGGTACTCGCTCACGTAGAGGTGCGAGCCAATCGCCGGCATCTTCCTCGCCTCGTTTGACTTTTAGTACCAGCTGCAAGTCATCGAACGGTCTTCGTGCTCGAAGGGTTTCAAAAACCTCTAAAACAGCTCCCGGGTTTTTTCGGGCAGCATACGAAGATAGGTCAAAGAAAAGAAGAATCGCGAATGCGCTCTCCCGGATTCTAAAATATCGCCTTGATAGTAGATGACCCGCACTGGTTTCGACAGATTGGCCTACATGGAAACTCGGGACACCTGCCCGCGCAAATGCATCCCGGATGAAACTTGAGAGCGCCCATACCTCATTGAATATTCGTAAGCTTGCCGCCCATATCTCGGGGTACTGAGGAAGCTCCCAAGCCGGGACGATTATATTGTACCCGTCCTGAAAGCAGCCGCCTCGCGATTCAAACGCCTTAAGAACTGCCTCGACTTCGTCGCCGTTGACGTGGAAGATCCGAATGCCGGGAGGCGGGATGCTAATCTCGACCGGATCGATTAAAGTTCGATGCTCCGGATCCGTACGCGGGGCGTACCTAAAGATGTCGAGAACTCTGTGCGGTATGTGCACGGTACGGCAAGCCGCTATATGGGAGCGCAGTTGCTCGCCCATTCCGACAGAGGAGAACGGGTGTCCGACCAACGTGACTTGAGGGTCTGAGAAGTGCGTAGGTTTCATGAGCGTCTCGGCTTCAGACAAGCGATTTGGCGAGCAACGCGTTTCGGACAGCTTCCAGCCACCGGTGACCGAAGCGTCGATCCGGCTCCAGATGTGCTCCTTCGGCCCACTCGTTCCATGCGTTTATGAATAACAGACGCTCCTCACCGACTAAGAATTTGGTGGCTTCATCTAGTTTTTCTTCAAGATATATCTGAAAGGCTTCTGGGGTAGCCCGGATAAAGCTGTCGCCCCGGACAGGCTGGCGAGGCGTATTGTCCCAACTTGGGAAGACAGATGGATATCGCTTGTAGGCGGTCGGGGGACGAAAAATGCTCTCGAGCACCGTGTCTTCATAATCGTACCTTACCCCGATGAATCCGTCCTTAATAACTTCCTTATCCTGGAATGCAGCCCTGGCAGCAAGGCCCTGGGGCGGGAACTCGACACAGGCGTCAAACCCCAGGTCGCGAGGAATTACGGCCTTTTCCGCAGTTTCCATGCTCTCCACATAAACGAGGTACACTCCATCGAACCCTTGTTCGCGAAACTTAGCTCGGCACAGCTCTGTGAACCTGTGCGGGTCGGGAATGGCTACTGGGCGATAAACAAGGAAAAGCGGCTTTTTGTTTACCGTGATATATCGAGGATCCGACGCATATCTCACAGCGTCGCTTATGACGTGTTGCAGGGTTTTTTCGTCATATTGTTGTTCAAAAATCAAATCTTTCGATCCACCGTCCCAGTGGCGAGTCCAGTTCTCGTTGGCCCAGCAAGCGCAATAAGGGAAGTCGATTTGGCGGTCTGAGACCATAGCCTCGAACGCCTTGTCTAAGACTCTCCGTCCGTGACCGAAATTGTAGTAGTACACGCAGAAGCCAGCTATCCCGTATCTTCTCGCCAAAATGGTCTGCTGGGACATGATTTCCTTAACACGGAGGTCATAGAAACCCATATCGGAGGGCAGATGTGGTTGATAGTGACCATCGTATGCGGGCGTTGCCTTAGACACATTGGTCCATTCGGTAAAGCCCCTACCCCAAACCAAGTCATTTTCCGGCGTGGGATAATATTGAGGTAAATAAAACGCTATGGGACGAACCCTATTCATCTCTTCCAGCAGGGGTGCCCATTTCTCGACGAGCCTTTGCTGGTTGCGGGTCACCAACTGCAAGCGCTCAGTGACTGAGTGCTTATTGGTGGAAACACTAAGGTGATGCACGACTTCAGCCCTTGAGCAATATACAACCCGCTTGCCCCTCGCAAGGAACCGAAGACATAAGTCGGCATCCTCACAGTAAGCCGGTGTGAACTCTTCGTCGAAGAGTTGTCCTTCCACCTGTTCTCGCCGAAAGAGAAGGGCGGCACCAGAACAGTAGTGTACGTCCCGCGTGTACATGAAAGAGGGGCTCTGGGGATCGGTAAACAACCCCACCATCGAGCTAATTCCGTTCCGGTCTATTGTGCAGCCCGCCTCCTGCAAGCGACCGTCAGGATACAGTATCTTCGGGCCTACTGCAGCGACGTCGGGCTCTGTGTCTAAAACCGATACCAGGGCATCAATACTTCCAGGCATGACCTGAGCATCATTGTTCAACAGCAGGACGTACTCTCCTCGGCACTTCGAGAAGGCCGCATTGCAGTTTTTCAGAAATCCGATGTTGGCGGGTTGACGGACGTATACGATGTTCCTGACCTTTGCCAATCTGCTCATCTCAGGGTCTGGCGAGGCGTCGTCGGCTAGAACTACTTCGTACCCGATTTTGGGAGTGGATTTTGCTATAGAGGCCAGGCACTCAACTGTGTAGGAGAATTCATTATATGCCGGGATGAGGATGGATACTTTCGGCTTGGCAAAGCGTCGAAAGCGGATCGACGAAATTGCTTCGCCCGGATGACGACATATTTGTATTGGGGAGACCGAGACGCTGTCCTTTTGCCTGCCCCTCCTTTCAAGAACGCGCGTCTTCAGACGTTCATAGCGCTCGATTGACTCCTCTTCTGAAAAGATCTCTGGCGCTCCGACCTCAGGGCAGGGGTGACGGAGTGCCTCCTGTTTCTCAGCGAAGTAGGCCCTTCCCTCCCGTAAACCAGCCATCAGATAGTGCGCGAGGGCTGGCACGCCGGCAGCTGCCACGTCCTGATAACGCTCGAGATACCGACGTCCGCTAAAGCGAGGACTCGGAGCTAGCCCCTCTTTGTCGCCCATCTTAACGAAATGGCGCAGTCCTGAATGGACATCGTGGGCGCCCTCCAGCTGGCGATAGTACCATAACGGTTCCAACATCGGATTGGGCTTTAGTCCGGCAAGTAGCCCCTCACGAAAGAAATGCTCTAAAAGGCCGGAGGCTGGGGCGGCGTAGCCTTCCAGCTGCGTTTGATAGAAGACGTTTTCAAAATACGGACCGGGATTCACAAGGTTGCAATTTAGAACACCCCAGAGCTCAAGGTGTGAAGGCCTTGCGGATAATAAAGTTGGGTCAATGCTCCTAATGTAGTTGAAGTCGGTTAGTGTATTCGGAGGTCTGTTCTCATTGCACCCGTGGTTGATAAAATGGACTAATGGATCTTCTGCGGCGTTAGCAACATCAGAATTCGCGTCCAGGTAGAATTCTTTGTCGAAGAGGTAAGAGACTTTCGGGCGAGACAGAGGGGGGAGCCCGAGATAAGCCGCGGCTGCGTGCCGACTTGATTTCCCGCTGCCCAAATTGCTTGTGCATAGGGTGTCATCCACGAACGGGGAAGAAAAAATCTTCCCGAGTAGTTCTTCTATCTGCACGTCTGAGTCTCTAAGGGGGCAGAGGCGCTAATTGGCACAAAATTGGTGAGCAAAGATGCCCTTAGAAAAGCGTCCATTTCGTTCACTGTTCCCTCTCGTCCTTCCCGAATTCGAAATTTCTTAGCATCGTAGACCCGCATGTAGTGCTCTGGATCCAAAATCAACATTGCCGCTGGCCATTAGATTTAGAAGCCGGAACCACAAGCGAGTTTCCTCAGGGAATGAGCGCTGTCGGACTTGCGGATCGCGGAGTGGGAGACGGTCGTCGGGTAGATTGAGCGATGACTCACGACAAATCTTCAAAGCATGATGGACGGGGTGACAACGGATGCAGCTGCTTCACGGCCCCGGCTGGGGCAGACGGCGGGTCGCGGCGAAGGTTGAATGCAACTAGGAAGCGGTGCAGTGCTATCTGGCCGCGGGTGGTTGTTTGGGTGCGTACTAAGTCCCGACCCGTCCCAGCCTGCTGGGCAGGACACGCGAATAGGCTGACTGTTTGGTCAGCACCCAGCAGGCACCGTCGATCAGCGATACGCCTGGACTTACGTATTCGCCACCGTGGAGCCTGCCACCAGTAGAGGCTTCTGCCCCGTGCTGCCGAAGTCTCGACCGCTCGAACGACGCTTTGCCTCACGGTATCCAATACCGGCCCCGCGTCCGACGAGCACGCCGTGATGGTGGTCGACGAGCGGGGTGGCAGACCAGCCTGGACCTTGCTGTGCCGGAGCTGAACCCGGTGGACCGGATCTCGTCTACCTGCGGTAACCCGCTGCCCTCCATTCGATCTGGTCCATTTTGGGGGCGGGGGCTCAAATTCTTCCATACATATCGTCCAGGCGAACGATATCGTCCTCGCCCAAGTAGGCGCCGGACTGAACCTCAATCAAGGTCAACGCGATCTTGCCCGGGTTCTCCAGGCGATGGACACAGCCAAGCGGCAGATAGACGCTCTCGTTCTCCCGCACGATCAGCACCTCCTGGTCGCGCGTAACCCGTGCGGTACCGCTGACCACCACCCAATGCTCAGCGCGATGGAGATGGCTCTGTAGTGAAAGCTGCCGGCCGGGTGACACGACGATCCGCTTCACTTGGAACCGGTCGCCATGGATCAAGATGTCGTAAAAACCCCAGGGCCGGTAGCAGCGGTTGTGCGCCACCGCCTCCGGCCGCCCGGCCGCCTTCAGCCGTTCCACTACACGCTTAACGTCCTGCGCACGGTCGCGATGCATGGCGAGAACCACGTCCTCGGTCACCACCACCACGGCGTCCTGCAGTCCCACCACCGCGGCGAGCATGCCGTCGCTGCGAACATAGCAGTCCTCGGCGTTTTCTAGCAGGACGTCCCCAAACGTGACGTTCCCCGCCTCATCCTTCTCACCCAGCTCCCAAAGCGCACTCCAACTTCCTACATCGGACCAACCGATGGCGGCAGGGACCACTGCGGCACGGGCCGTGCGTTCGGCCACCGCATAGTCGAGGCTGACTGAAGGACAAGCTTCGAAAGCTGATTTGCCCAGGCGGATGAAATCCAGGTCGACGCACCGATCCACCATCGCCTGCCGCACCGCAATCAGCACCTCGGGAGCATGGGCCTCCATCTCCTCCAGCAGAACGCGAGCGGTGAATAGAAACATGCCAGAATTCCATAGATGCCGACCGTCGGTCGCCAACCGCTCGGCGGTTTGGGGATCCGGCTTCTCGAGAAACGAGGCAACGCCGTAAACACCAGGGGCATCCCGCAGTGGGATCCCGGTTTCGATATAGCCATACCCGGTTTCCGGCCGGTAAGGCTGCATACCGAAAGTGACGATCCGGCCAGCGCGCGCCGCAATTACGGCTTGTTCAAGCGCCACCTTTAGTGCCGAGAGGTTGGATACGGCGGCGTCCGCCGCCATCATCCACAAGATCGCCTCAGGATCTGCCTCGGCTTGTAGTAGAGCGGCTGCCGCGATAGCAGGAGCGCTGTTGCGACCCACGGGCTCGAGCAGAATGCGCGCCTCAGTCGCTCCTGCTTCCCTCAACTGCTCCGCAATCAGGAACCGATGCTCTTGATTGCACACCACGATCGGCGGTGCAAAGCGAGAGCCGCGTGCACGCACGACCGTCTCCTGAATCATCGTGCGATTAGAGACAAGGGGCCAAAGCTGCTTAGGGAAACTCTCACGCGAAACCGGCCAGAGACGAGTCCCGGAACCGCCGGAGAGAATAACGGGAACAATCTGTCGTTGGTCTATAGGCACGGGTTTTGCCTCGTCATGCACGATAGTCAGGCTGCCTGGCTATGTACAATACTGTGTTGCAGCCGTAGGCTTCGATCCGAAGCTCACGGCCGTGTGTGTTAGCCTACTGTGGGACTCGTGGCAATGAATTCCAAAACCCGAGCAGCACAGACGCGCTCGTTTCAAGCCGTTCGCCCCGAGCAATGCGCTCACCCAGCGCCGTCTGTGGGCTGATCGCGCTCGGTCAGCCGTATAGACACTCATCGGGTTTTCATTTGGGATGGGTGTCCTGGGCGAGTCAGCGCAGGCGCTCGATGGTATGGCAGGGCGTCGGATCGGGCAAGACGACCACATCCTGTGGCCAGAATCGAGGGCAGGCGTCTCTCACCGAATTTGCCGGGATACTCGACTGGGCCGAGATCGATAGAGACTTGGCCGGCATTCGGCAGCGAGGAAGGGATAGCTCGGTGAGGCCACGCAGAAAGTCCAGCCAGAGGTAGGGTCAGTCGCCCTTGATTGGACAGACAAGGAAGTCGCGAACCCGCTTATCGGCCTCGATGCACAGGCGACTGACCTGACTGCGGCTGATGCCGTTGATTCCCATCGCGAGCACGAGGTCGTCTACCAAGCGCGTCGAATGCGCTGAACGTAAGCTTTCTGGGATCACCGTCGTCAGCGCCTTCTCCGCGGTTTGGCGGGGCTCCAGGAATGCCGAGAAGTAGGCGCCGCGGCGCAGCTTCGGGATCCGTAGCTCGACCGTGCCGGGGTATGCCATGCGCGGTCGCGGAAGTCGTTACGCGAGCTGACCCGCTTAGAACCGGATCGGCTTTCTACTCGACCAGTTCACACCAGCGAATGTACAAACTATCCGGAACTCAGGGCATGAGCCAGTTTGAAGCAAAGCAGATTTCAGTAGAATGAGGCGATACGTCTATCAGAATATGCGTGTATGTAGCAAAGAGCGATTTCATAAGGTATTCAGGACATACCCGCTAAATGCACCGCGCACAAAGATCGGAGTGTCTCATTATCAAATTCCTTAAGAAGATCAATTGGCGTATTGAAGAACGCTTTCCCTTGCTGCGGGCTAGAGCGCTCCACGATGATACCGGCTATAGTTATGCGATTCTGCGATAGTTCCGACGCCGCACAAATCTGAAGTCGATTATCCAAAGGGCGCGCACCGCCACCGGTCACCGGCAAAATCGAGAAAACCAAGCTATTTTTGTCGCCGCGGTAATAAGATCGGTCAAGTGGCGCTGTATGTTTTGATTCGCCAAATATTTCCGCAGGGCAGGTTGTTTCGGCTAAATTGGCAGCGACGGCTACCACCTTTTCTCCCGCGCCGAGCGGGATGGTTATCCCCTCCGGGCCGATTGTTGCCGCTTCAATGCTCATGAGAGAATTCGTGTAGACCCGCCGAGCAGCTAATGGCGAAAAAGGCACGACATCCTGAAAAATGTAGGAAAGCGGTTCTGCAGCCATTGTCTCCCCCGTGCTAGGCACAAGTTTCTGCAGCGCGCCGGCCATCATATGCGCAATCATGCGGGCCAGCCATGGCTTTAGGTGCGACGAATCTCGGAACAGATCATTCGTCTGCAATGCCGGCACTGCCTCCTGCAGACGCTGAAGGAGAACATACCCGTTGAGAAAGGGAAGATTATAGCTCGATATTACGTCATCGGCAATTGCATGAATTGCTGAGCCGTGCCGGATTACTTCTAGCTGAGGTAATACGAGCATAACGGGAATACAATTGTCGCTGCTGAGACGAGCGACACACGACCGCAGGAGAGAGCGCACAACATCAGGATGGCTCCATTGAATATTCAGCATAGTTCCTTCATTTACACAATAATCTACAATGCAGTAATCATAATTTCGAAAATCGATTTTACCACAAAAAAGCCATGGGCGGCAGCGCCGGAATATCCCACCGAGAAATTATCAAATATCGAGATATTCGGACTTTCCCGTAATGCGGTCGCATACCCATCCCGCATCACGGCATTCGATGTGCCAAGGACCGCAAGTCGCGGCGCCTTAGAGAGAAGACTGCTCTTCTGGTTCCGCCCGACAGGGGCGTTCTGGCTGCTCGATGCAGCGGATGCGAGGTTTAGATTCTCGAGTTTGCGTATGGAAACAGCATGATGACCAAGCGGATCGAACAGAAATGTCTCGATTTGAAGTTTTCTCTGGCGCAAAGTCATGGGCTGGTCAGACATGCCCAAGAAAAAGTTGACCTCTGCAAATTTTCGCATTGGACGGGCGGCAATCACAGAAAAAGCAGTGTAATCGAAAATGACTATTCTACCGCCGTCTCGTGTGAGATCGGATGCTTGGAAGAGTGTCTCGAGCATCCGGTCTTCGGAGACTGATGTCTCCAAGACAGTTACGTCTGCAGACCACTCTGGGTTTTCGACTTTAAACTCCTCGAGTGGACCTGGAATTAAATGCAGGCGACCAACCTGCACAAAAGATCTTTCCCGGCTAGTAGCAAACCGCTCTTGACGGCCGCCAATGCAGGTCACCGTACAGTTGGAATCTAGATTAAGCAGCGTCGTTGACACGAATGCATTGGTGGGCTCAAGGACTAGCACGCGCCCAGACACGTTGATAGCGCTGAGGAAATCGTGCATTGACATTGTCAACTTGGTTTGCGTGATGTGCCGGGGAAATGGCGTCAGCCGGTCCAATATAGTTGCAGGACTGCCATGACTCGCCATTTGCATGACGCGACGGTGCAGCGTCTGCAGATCCTCCTCAAAGTCGCGCGCATTCGCTATAGTCTGGGCAGCATCAGCAACGACTTCGCGGCGGGCAGCCAGTTCATCCCTCCAGAACGTTAGGCCGGCGTTGTAGGCCGCTTCTACGCCGTTAGCTACGAGGAGCGTGTTGATGACGCCCCGAATTGCCTGCCCCATATCGCGCAGGGACGAATCCTCAATTTCGTTCCTATCATGCAAATAAAAGAAAGACAGATCGTATTTCCGGACAGAAGCGCCATTTTCTGGCTCGAAAACGACATCTCCACGGCTGCGCTTCATGAAGTACTCGGCTAAACTCTTTACCGCATAATGATTCACCTGGGCGCGGACGTGCATGCGATTGCGTACGTGGAAGTAGCCATCAAAAGGCTCGAGGTCTGAATAAACGGCTGTTGCACCGGGCTGTAGATCCACCATGTGGGCGCCGCCGGTCTCCCGAATAGCGCTAGGACGCGCAATGGTTTTGACGAGCCCATTCATTCGGAAAGAGGGTTTGGAGCAGCGGCCGTAGCGAGTTGTTACAAGTTCATGGGGCCTGAAATCAGTAGCTCCAGCCGAGCCGAATATCCTCCAGGGAATCGATATTGAGTCCGCTCTCGAGGCTTCGAGGCAGAATTGCTGGATTGTAGCTTGGTCATTTAGGCGCACGAATTCGTCTATATCCAGGAACATGACCCAGGCGCTTGCGCGGACCGATGACATCCGCAAGGCCCGATAGTAGGCGCGCAACTGGGGGTTATTCCAAATATGGTCCGCCACTCCTGCTGGACGCTCCAAGGCAGCAAGCGTGTTATCGTAATGCTCGCACACACCGGCGGCAGCCAAGGCGTCCAAAAGGACACCGGTGCCATCAGTATTATCGTTCGAGAAGAATACGAAGTGGTCGAAGCCGATAAGCCGGTGATACGCGACCCACTCGAGCAAGTAGGGCAATTCGTTGCGAACGGTTGCAACTAGTGTGTAAAGCCCCTCGCCAATCGTTGGCCCTGAGCCAGGGCCGTCCCCGCGCAGCATATCATTCGACAAATCTTGTCCTCCGAAGCCGCTCGATGTAGCGGTTGCCCAGCCTACCCGCGTTCCTGTGGAATCTACCATGTAAAGCTTCAGGCTTCGCGGACGAGCCGTGATCCTCGCAGCGCACTTTATGCCGCGGGCTTATGCGGGCATTAGCCGCCACAATTCATAGAACATGGCATACGCGATGGCTTCCCGGGCGTCTGCCACCCGCTCGTCCGGTGTAGCGTAAAAGTTCCATGGGCCGGCGTAGCGGGTCATTTCATCCGAAACCGGGTATCCGAAGATGTCCAGCACTGTGTATTCCATAGCGTCGAAAAAGGCGTAGAATTGCGTCATCGTGTAGTTGTTCAGCGCCGCGCTGCTTCCACGTCCGTCCTCGAAAACGATTAACGGACGGTGCTTGCGCATGATACCGGCAGCGCCTCGCAGCACCTGGAATTCTGCGCCCTCTACGTCGATTTTGATAAAGCTAGGCGCGGCGTCGGCTAGGATGTCGTCAAGCCTACCGGTCTGTACCTGGATGACTCGCTCTTGCGAGTTGTCGGGCAGGCCAGGGCGCACCTTCAGTCCCGACATCGCGGGCGCCGCAAGATTGTGATGGAATTCACTAACGTTCGCGTCATCGCTGACGGCTATTTGGTGCAGGGTCGCGCGTCCCAGAAGCCCGTCTTGCTCCAGACTTGTCTGAAGTTTTTCCGCCAGCTCGGGGATCGGTTCAAACGCGAAGACACGCCCGCTTTCCCCAACCACTTCGATTAACGGGAAAAGATGGCGTCCAACGTTGGCACCCACATCGACAGCGGTTTCGCCGGGACGAAGCCACAGCCGATAGACGCGCTCAATCATCGTTTCCGAAACACGGGCAAGGGTTTGCTTATACTGAATGGGAAGGGCCCATAGAGCGCCCAGGTGCTCGGGTGTCATAGTTCTCTCCTATGGATGGCAGAGGTCCGCGGCAACCTTCCCGTGGTGACGGGTCCGAAATCACCTCTATTTCGTGCGGAGAGCAGCTCGTCCGGAGAAATCGAGGGGTGGCGGCCACTAACGTGGTTTTAGCCGTACTCGCTGAACGGACCTGCTGCCAGGAATACATCAAGCGGTGCCAAGCTCCGCGTCTCATATCTCATGGTTGCTGCCGCAGCCAGCACTCGTATTCCGAATACTTTCGCCAGCGGCAGAGTCCATTCCGCCCTCCGGAGATACCTATCGAGAGTGCCACATACCATCGGATAAGATCTCTTGCACACCATCAGCCTGCCACCAACACACGCTGGCGATTGAAGTCGTTCCTCCGCTGACGGATTTTGGCATCCAGCGGGGCCAGCTCGAGTGCTCGCTCGGCAGCATTCAAGGCGGCATCCAGGTCACCGCCTTGTTGCAGGATCCCGGCCAAGTGATAGTGGCTCCAAGGATCCTTTGAATTGCTCGCAACTGCCTGGCGCGCCAAGTCAAGGGCGGCCTCCGACTGACGGCGCTGCAGCATGATTCCACTGAGCTGGCGGAGCAGTGCTCCCTCATTTACGCCGCCACACAGGTGCAAGGCTGTGCGGGTCTCCCTTTCCGCCCCATCCAGGTCGCCCTGATGCTGCAGCAGGCGGGCAAGCTGATTGTGGGACCAAGGATCGGCCGGATCAGCTACAATGGCCTGCTGCGCCAAGGCGAGCGCTGGGTCCATCTGGGAACGCTGGGCCATGATGGTGCTGAGCTGGCGGAGGAATCGGCCGGGGTTGCTGCCCGTGGCGAGTTGCATAGCCATTCGGATCTCCGCCTCCGCTTCGTCCAGCTCGCCGGCCTGCTGAAGCAGCACGCCCAAATGATTATGAGGCCACGGATCTCGGGGGTCGGCCGCCACCGCTTCGCGTGCCAGGTGGAGTGCAGATGCCGCAGCACCCCGTTGGGCCACGATGCTGCTGAGCTGGCGCAGGAAGCGCGCGGGATTGGCAGCACCAGCACACCGCAAAGCTGCGCGAGCCGACGCCTCTGCTTCCTCTAGATAGTCGCCCTGTTGCAGCATCGCGGCAAGGTGGTGGTGCATCGAAGAATCCTGCGGCTCTGCCTCAACGGCCTGGCGCGCGTAGGTAAGTGCCTCGGTCAGCGCCCCGCGTTGAGCTAGGATGGCGCTGAGCTGGCGCAGGAAGCGTCCGGGGTTGGCCGGCCCGCTCGCCTGCACAGCCGCACGGGCTGCCCGCTCGGCAGCTTCAAGGTTGCCGCTTTGCTGAAGCACTGCGGCAAGCTGTTGGTGTCCAGTGGGCTCGTGCGGATCGGCCTCGACTGCCTGACGGGCAAGCGTGACCGCCTGTTCCAGTTGACCACGTTGGGCTGCGATGGTGCTGAGCTGCCGCAGCAGGTGAACGGGGTTGCGGGCCTTATCCACTGCCAGCGCGGTCCGAAGCACCTTCTCGGCTTCGTCCAGCTCGCCCACCTGTTGCAGCAGCCCGGCAAGGCCTTGATGCAGGGACGGCTCGCGCGGGTCAAGGGCAACGGCTTGGCGGGCCAAGTTCAGGGCCGCTTCAAGATCGCCACGCTGGCCGACAATGCTGCTGAGCTGCCGCGTCCACCGGGCCTGCGCCGCGCCTTGGCTCAGGCCGATGGCGGTACGAACTGCCTCTTCGGCGCCGTCGAGGTCACCAGCCTGTTGCAGTAGCCCGGCAAGATGGCCGTGCGAAGCGGGGTCGCTCACGTCGTATGCAATTGCCTTATGTGCCCATTCGAGAGCTGCTTTATTGTTATGGCGGCGAACCTCGATTTCGCTTACGCGGCGCAGCAAGAGGGCGGCATTAATGGGAGTAGTGGTGGTAGTGGTAGCGCGACTGGCGGCCTGTTTTGCGTCAGCCAGCTCATGCGCGAGATTGCGGCCCCAGGCGGCAACGGGCGTGTCCTCGGCGATGGCGGGCAAGGTAATGCCAAGCTGCTCGGCCATGCGCCGGCGCGCACCGGGCATCAGCATGGCATAGTCATCCGCCAGGATGCTGAGGCTTTCAGGCGACTGCGCCCGATTCAGTTCCTCTACGTTCCAGCCCAGTCCCTTCTTCGAAAGCCCGTAAACCAACCCTCGCGCCACTTTGCGTGTGATGGCCCATTCTGCAATCTCGGCCGCGACGATGGCGGCACGCTCGGGGTCGGGCGCCGTTTCGAAATCGTGGTAAAGCTCCGCCTGCATCCGGCCAATCGCCGGATAGGTAGCATTAACGAAAAGCTGATGAGGTTCGGGATAGTAGCGTGCGATGCGGCCCTGAATGCCGCGCTCGGCCAGCTGCACTTCTTGACGCAAGGTGATGATCTCCGGCGCCTTCTCGAAGCGCGGCACCGAAGGTGGCTTGTCGCGCTGTTCGACCGAATCCCGCGGCTCGTGCCGCAAATCCACGATCGCGCCGCGCGTGCGTGTGGCGCGGGGAAGGGGCGCCACCCCAAGCCGGGACAGCAATTCCTGCAGCTCAAGGCGCACCTCACCGACGTAGTCGGCTTCCGGCGGCCCATAGGAAGCGATGATCTCGCGGAGCCAGCCCGGAATGTGAGCCCGCACCAAGGTGGCGAAGTCGCCCAGCATGACCTGGCGCTGATCGCCGTCAATAAATCGGAGAAACTGGCGGTACGCCTCGGCCCTCACCCCGAACCCGTCCGGCAGCTCGATGAACACTGTGCAATGGCGTGCAGCGAACGGGAACCCGTACGAGGGCGCCTCTGTGACCCACGATGCCCCTTCGCGCAGGCCGTACATCTCACCACGATGAACGATCGCGGCCATACCAGCGATCGGCATTACGCCGTCCTTAGCCCAAGCGGTGCCGCCATCCTGTAGGGCACTATAGCCGTAATGAATGATGATCCCGCCATCGCCCTGGACACTCTCGACCCGCGTCAGTTCACCTATACGGCTGGCTACTGGGGTGAAAGTCACGTCCTGCCCAGAGCCTGACACAGATGCGCTTATTGTCAGCCTGATATGAGCGGAAATGCGAAAGAAGCGCTGGATCAGGGTGGTACTGATCCAGTCCGGGCGAACCGGGGGATTGCCGTCATACGGGGAGAGCGCCGTATCCTGAGCAGGGTGATTGCCGAGCAGCACCACCTCCGTCCAGTCCTCCGACAAATCGTAGCAGCCCTCCGCATGGCATGCCTCCGTGACGTCCAGGATCTCCCGGATATCACCGTGACGCGGATCCTCCTGCAGGAGCCGACCGTAGATCCCTTCGCGCTGGCCAAGGACAGCCTGGCTCACTACCCCGTCGCGGCAAGAGCGATAGCGGAGCCCGTGCTTGTTCGACGGCAGCGAGGCGACCTTGGCGCCCATGCCAAAGTTCCTGTCGAGCCCGGTCTGCTTATGCAGCGAGGACGCCAGATCGCACATCCGGTACAATTCGTCCGCGCTCATGCCTCGGCCGGTGTTCCAGATGCGCAACTTGGGGACGCGATCGACCGATACCATATCGATGGAGACTTGTCCCTGATTGGATACCCCCTGGTCAGCCGCCTCCAACGCGTTCATGACCAACTCGCGGAGCATCATCGTCTTGGGACACCGTTCGATGGTGCTTGCAACGAGAAAGGCCTCATTTGAAACGCGCAGGGCCGAGACACCAGGCGAATGCGTCATGACTGCTCCACTTGGAGTTGCAGGAAGGCGGCACACCTTCTCGCGATCAGCATTTCATAGTCACAGGCCAACCAAGTTGCCAAGTCGGTAGCCCAGCTATACCGACGCCGCCCGCGTCCCGCCGGGAATGTCGTCCCCGCCCGGGCCCGCGACTCGGTCTCAGGATGTCGCGCTCGCGCAGGCAGGGTATCACCTTGGGCGGCGCGTGGCGGAAGGATCAGGATTGTGGTCCTGCGGTGCACGAGGCAGTGGAATTCGAGATACGCCTTTGCCGCTAACCCAGGATCATCCTGTGTCGCGGTCAGCCATTTCCTATTTGGCTGCCTAGACACCATCAGCAGCACCCATGCGCCACCCTACTCCCGGAGACATCAACCTCGCAGTATCGCGCATCGATTGAGAAAATCATCATTCTATCAACCGGCGCACGTCGACAGCGCTGAATGCCGCCTCCTGTATGCGTTCCGACTCCCCATCGGCAATTTTCTGCTCAACACTATCCAGCCATTTTTCAATATTGCTGATAGGTACATCAAGGAAAGGAAAGACATGATAATCCCACCACTGAATCTGGAAGAGCCGTTCAAGGATTTTTTCGGAAAACCGATAACGAAGGATACGCGCTGGAACCCCCCCCACTACCGCGTAAGGCGGCACGTCCCGTACGACCACCGCCCCAGCACCGACAACCGCTCCATCGCCAATTTTTACTCCGGCCCGGAGAATTGCTTTACCCCCGATCCAAACATCATTTCCGATCGTCGTAAATGGCCTGGAATTGAACTTGGCCAAGCAAAAATTTTCAGGCCGCTTATGGCGAGCTGTGTAATGGTCGAGCCAGCCGAGGAAATTCGGATCCAAACAGACTGTCGAGGTCGACGAGTAGTCGACCGGGTGCTCAAATTGCCCCACCCATACATCGGCAGCCACGGAACAATAACGCCCTATTGAGAAATACGAAAAAAGCCCGCCGTTGAAATACGTATACGCCCCCACTGCAAACTTAAGTTGCAAGTTTATAAAACCTGCACAGCTTGAAGGTGCCTCCAGAACTATTTCCGGGTGCATTTTTGTGGCCCCAAGCAGTCTTGGATAGCGCAGTCCCTTCGACGCTAAAATCTCGATTGCCGAAGCGTTAAACTCGATATTAATCATCCAGCTTACAGAGCCCCTATTTCACGATCCGGCCTCGAGCCCCGACCTGCTCGATGAGACTGAGGCGTTCACCCTGCACTAACGGCGCTGCACACGGACGACGCCACGCGAGCACTCTTTAGAGAGAGTGCCCAGCATGACACGTGGGCGCCTCCACATCCTACGTTGGGGATCAGACGGTCGTGACAGTGGGCAGCATCCTGCCAGGCCGCTCGATCAGGACAGCTTTACCCTTGCGTTTGGATCCTGCCGGTAGGCGCGCACATCTAATGTGCCGCCAAGCACATCGCCCGAGACGCTGACCTGCCCACCCGCGGCACGCACCAGCGCCACCCCCGCCGCCACGTCCCACCACAGGATACCCGTCTCCTCGTAGGCATCAAACCGACCCGCCGCCGTCCAGGCGAGCGACAGCGCCGCACTCCCGATTAGGCGTACCTGCTTCCATGTCGCCACGTGGGGCCCAAAGCGGGTCAGGCGATCGGCCGAGAAATCCCCCTTACGGGGCAGACCGGTCGCGAGGAACTCGGCCCCGCCCGGCGAGGAAAGTGGGGCGCCGTTGCAGCAGAAGGGTCGGCCGATCCCACCAGTGAACATTTCCTGCCGGTTGAAGTCAAAAATGCAGCCGAAGCGGGGCTCATTCCCCGTGCACAGTGCCACCGAAACGCAACACAGCGGCACCTCACGGAAGTAATTGTAGGTACCATCGAGTGGATCCACGACCCAGTACGGGCGGCCATCGCCGATGTCGCCGACCCGCCCGCTTTCCTCGGTCAGCACCGGGTAAGCCGATCCTTCCGCCAGCGTGGCCAGCACGAGCGCCTCCGCCTCGCGATCAGCCCGCAGCTTGATGTCGCGGCCGACCTGACTATCAACGGACGTCCACTCCGTCTTTGCCTCGCGCAGCCGGCGTCCGGCAGCTGCGGTGGCACGCTCGGCCAAGCGGGCAATACCCTCTATTTCCTGGTCCGCTAGGTCTTGCATGCGCCGCACCCTTAGTGACAGTGTCCTGACCGTTCTATTGCCGCCCCGACGGACATGCAAATGGCAACGACAGCATTCGACCCTGCAAAACTCGCGCATCGGATCAGTGCGGCACTTCAGACGGGAGGTGCGCTGCAACTCGGGACGGCCGACATTCCGCCCGATTTGGATACGGCCGAGACGGTGTTGTTCCGGGTCGTAGAATCACTTGGACAACCCTTTGCCGCCTGGAAGCTGGGCGCCAGCACCACAGCCTCGCGTCAGGCGCAGGGGTTCGATCGCGCCTGGTCGGCGCCGTTTTTGGCTGCGGAGGTGCTCACTTCTCCCGCCCGATTACCGGCCGAGGCCGACGGAATGCTCGGGCTGGAATGCGAGTTGGTATTCCGCCTTGGCGCTGACATGCCTTCGGCAGGGCTGCTTGACGCTGCCACCGTCGCTGGCTTAGTGGTCGCCGTTCAGGCCGGCATTGAGGTGCCGGCCAGCCGCTATCCAGCGCTTGGCATCTATGGCGCGCCCGCGCTGGTTGCCGATCGCGGCGCGACGGGATGGCTGGTAATTGGGGAGGACAGCACGGATTGGACTCCCGCGGAGCTGGACGAAATGTCGGCCCGATTGCTTGTCAATGGCGTGGCGCACGCCTCCGGGAGCGGTCGAGACCTCATCGAAGGACCGTTCGGAGCGCTCTGTGACCACCTACGCCGCATGCAGGCGCGCGGCGTGCCACAACCCGCCGGCACGCTAGTTTCCATCGGATCGCTGGCCGGCTTTTGCCGCGTGCCGGCCGGAGCGAGCGTGACCGCCGAGTTTGCTGGGCTTGGCTGCGCCCGGCTTGAAATTGCCGACGCCATCCGCAGGACACTGCCCGAACGGGGATGAGTCGAGGCGCTGAATCCCGGTTACATGGTCCACTTCCTTTCGGGCAGCGGTCTGTAAGCGAAAGCCGCGCAGTCGAGGTCATTTCATATGTTCACCGGTAAAGCGGTCGCTTATTGGCGAAAAGGATTGCGCACACAAAATTTCGGGGACCTGCTGTCCGAATTGCTTTTTCGCGAACTGACGGGCCGCAGCCTGTTGAATCCGTTCACAGGCCGCAGGGTTGCTCCGTTCGACACCATTCACCTACTCGGCAGCGTCATCTCGAATTACCATGTCACGGCAGATCTCGAACACGGGCGTGGCTTTGGGGCGCAAAAAATCGCTTTTTGGTGCTGCGGCAAACGTGATGGCTCGACCCTGGATGAAGAACTCTTGGAACATTGCGTCTTCCTGGGCGCACGGGGGCCCCTGACGCGCGACGCCCTCCACCTGCCTGCGGAGACGCCTCTCGGAGATCCGGCGCTCCTCCTGCCTGCCATTTATCGCCCTCATATCGATAGGAACTTGGCTGACAAGACGCTCTGTGTCCCGCATTTTCTCGAGAAGAAGCCGGACAGCCAGCTCCTGGTCGAGACCGGTGCCGATATGATTGTGCGCCCTAATATCCCGGCGAGTATCGAGGCAATCTACAAGATCATCGATCAGATCGTCAGTGCGCGCTTTGTCCTGTGCGGGGCCCTGCACGCGGCGATTGTTTGCTGTGCTTATAATTCTGCATTCAGTTATTTCGATAGCGGATACGTGGATGCCCCGTTCAAGTGGTGCGATTTTTCGGCATCCATCGACATTGAAGAGCATTTCCCCGGGACCGTGCTGGAAGGCGAGAGGCTATACGGCGCGCGCATTCACGGGCGGATCCGCAAGCCAAATCTGGAGCGCATTCTTGACTGCGCCCCGTATACGCCACCGCGCGCCCTGCAAGTCCGCCTCCGTTCCTACCAGAAGGCAGAACGGGGCCGGACTCGCACCCACGGACCTCACTGATCCTGCCCGGGTGAGGGAGAAATCTCTGCTCCCAGTGCCCGCAACGTTTCATGCGTCGTCCGTGAAGAACGCCCTTCATGCGACGATTG
>MKTV01000021.1:212180-213489 GCA_001898425.1 Rhodospirillales bacterium 69-11 | reverse complement strand
AGACTTCAGCCCGAGCCGGAATCCCGAACCCTCGTCCGTTCAAGCGATTGCCCTAGGACCGCCGAGCCGCGCTTGTTTCAGGGAGCAACGCGCAGTATGCGTCCGCGGTCCCGATCCGTGGGCCGAGGTGACAGGCATGGTTCCAGTTCGACGACGCATGCCATCCGGGCGCCCGATGCCGCGACCCGACGCACGATGACCGCCCACACGGCGGGCGACGGCCGCCAGAGACCCGCACCGACCTACGGCATGTTGCTGGCCGTGCTGGGCGTCGTCTACGGCGACATCGGCACGAGCCCGCTCTATGCGCTGAAGACGAGCCTCGCCCACTTCGCCGGCGGCCAGACCGGCCATCTCGAGATCATGGGCGTCCTCTCGCTGATCTTCTGGGCGCTGGTCCTCACCGTGACCGTCAAATACGTGCTGCTGATCATGCGCGCGGACAATCGCGGCGAGGGCGGCATCCTGGCGCTCATGGCCCTAGCCCAGCGGGTGTCGGTCGGCGCCCACATGCGCAACGTGCTGGGCCTGTGCGGCATCGCCGGCGCCTGCCTGTTCTTCGGCGACGGCATCATCACGCCCGCCATCTCGGTCCTCTCGGCGGTGGAGGGACTGGAGATCTCCGCCCCCCACCTCGCCGAATACGTGCTGCCGATCTCGATCGTGGTGATCCTGGTCCTGTTCATGATGCAGTTCCACGGCACCGGCCGGGTGGGGCGAGTCTTCGGACCGATCATGCTGGTATGGTTCGTCGCCCTCGGCGCGCTCGGCGTAGTACAAATCGCACTACATCCGTATGTGCTGCTCGCCCTGCTGCCCAGCTACGCCGTGACGCTCTGCCTGCATCACGGCCTGCTCGCCTTCATCGTGCTCGGATCGGTCGTGCTGTGCGTCACCGGGGCCGAGGCGCTGTATGCCGACATGGGGCATTTCGGCGCACCCGCCATCCGCACCGCCTGGCTCGTTCTCGTGCTGCCGTCCCTGGTGCTCAACTACTTCGGCCAGGGCGCGCTGATCATGGCCGACGGCGCCGCGGCCGAAAACCCGTTTTACTTGCTCTGCCCGAAATGGCTGCAGCTTCCGATGGTGATACTGGCGACCGCCGCCACCGTCATTGCCAGCCAGGCCATGATTTCCGGCGCCTACTCGATGGCGCGGCAATGCGTGCAACTCGGATTCCTGCCCCGCCTCGTGGTGCGCCACACCAGCACGCATGAGGAGGGGCAGATCTACATGCCCCAGGTCAACTCGGCGATGCTGGTCGGCGTCATCATCCTGGTGCTCGCATTCAAGAGCAGCGACAATCTCG
>MKTV01000021.1:187231-211883 GCA_001898425.1 Rhodospirillales bacterium 69-11 | reverse complement strand
GGAAGCGCGGCCGCGACCTGCTGCTCGCCCGCTGGAAGCAGGACAGCATGCCCCTCGCGCCGTTCCTGGCGCGCCTGCCGCAATCCCGCACCACTCGCGTGCCCGGCCTCGCCGTGTTCCTCACTGGCAACCCGGACTACGTGCCCACGTCGCTGCTGCACAACCTCAAGCATAACAAGGTCCTGCACGAGCGGGTGCTGTTCGTGACGGTACAGACGGTGGACGAGCCCGAAGTCTCGGCCGACCGGCGGACCGACGTCGCCGAGCTCGCGCCCGGCATCCATCGGGTGGTGCTGCGCTACGGCTTCATGGAAAGCCCGAACATCCCCCGCGCGCTCGAGGACCTGGACGGCGAGATCGGCTTCGATCCGATGCAGGCCAGCTACTTCCTCGGCCGCGAAGTGCTGGTGCCGGCCATGGCGCCCAAGATGCCCTGGTGGCGACTCTGGCTCTTCCTCGTGCTGGCACGGAACGCCGTGCCCGCCACGGAGTTCTTCCGTATCCCCAGTGACCGGGTCGTGGAGCTCGGGGTGCGCGTGGCGATCTGAGGAGGTGACATGCGGGCGTCGCTGGTTCGGGTCTTCGCCGCTCCGCTCGCATCACCCCCATCGGGCGGACCGCCGTTCGGAACGCTCGTCCTCGTGGTCCCGCTGACGGGAAGCGACCAGCTGGACGACGCCGCCTTCGCCGGGTTCGCCGACGTCGTGACCATCACCTGGGAGGGTCCCGCCGTCCCGGGATGGCCCAACCCCGAACGGCTCGCCCCCCTCAGGCCCGATCCGCGCGGCTGGCTGGTGCAGCCGACCGACATGGAAGACGCGCCGCCCTGGAGAGTGGTCGCACAGGCGATCCGGCCCGGCGGATACCTGACGCTCTGGCCCCCGAACGGCGACTCCCTGGGCTTCCGAATCGTCAACGTCGAGACCCTCGGATGACCTCCGGAGGCGCGTCGGAACCCGGCACTGCGCTCACTTAAGCGAAATATCCGTGACCTTCAAACGATAGTACGTCGGAATATTCGGCTCGCAGAGGAGAATATACCGATATCGGAATTTTTTGATGCCCTGGCGATATGGCTTGCATGACGGTTTTGCGTTAAGGCAAACGGCGGGGCGGTCACCAAAACCGTCGGAACTCCGCGCGTCAGCGCCGTACGGGGCCCGCGCGGAGGCCGCAGCGGCCGCTCCGCCGAGATAAAGATCGGATTCTCTAACAATAACGACGCGTGAATCTCCCATCAGCACACAACTACGCGGTACAACCAACCGTTACGCGACACGACTCCCGCTGCATGACAACTATGCGGCGTCGCTGGCGCGCGGCTAGACGCCGCGACACTTCTTTCAGGAAGGGTTTGAGGCATGATCAACAATGAAGTCAGCGATGGCCTGGCCGGCATCCTGCGCACGGCCATCGTTGAGCTCGTGCGCCGGGATGGGCCGGATCTGTCAGCGCGACAACTCGGGGTATTTTTGACCTGCTATTTGGAGACCGAAGCACAGACCGTCCGCGGCCTTGCCGCCAAGCTGGGCGTGTCGAAGCCTGCCATTACACGTGCCCTCGACCGGCTGTCGGAATTCGACCTCGTGCGCCGGAAGACGGACCCGCTGGATCGCCGCAGCGTGCTGGTCCAACGGACCGCCACCGGCATGGCCTTCCTGCGCGAACTGCGGACCATCCTGCGCGATGCCGCGGCGGCGATGCGGATTACCGCGGAACCGTCCCAGGCGCGCCACCGGACCGGCACCGAAGGCGTCCGCGCCACGCACTGACGCATCGTCCTGCGCCGCCACCGGCGGACGGAACGATCGGGCGGCCGCCAAGGCGACGGGTTTCCAGCCACGATGGCAGCGTTTATCTCGCCATCAGGCAGCAGGAGGTCCGTCATGCACGACGTGGAAGGCCCCAAACCCTGGACGACTCGACGGCCCGCTGAAAAGCGGGCCCTTTATCGCGACTTGGCCACCGAACTGGACGCCCTCCTGACGGGCGAACCAGATCCGGTGGCCAACGCCGCCAACGCGGCGGCCGCCATCCATCACAGTCTCGACCGGCTCAATTGGGCCGGATTCTACTTCCTGCGGGACGGCATGCTGGTCCTCGGCCCGTTCCAGGGCCGGCCCGCCTGCGTGCGGATCCCCATGGGACGCGGCGTCTGCGGCACGGCCGCGGCCGAACGCCGGTCGGTGCTGGTCCCGGACGTCCACGCCTTCCCCGGCCACATCGCCTGCGATGCCGCCTCCCGCAGCGAACTCGTGGTCCCGCTGGTCGCGGGCGACCAGCTGCTGGGAGTGTTGGACCTCGACAGCCCGGACCCGGCACGGTTCGACGCAGAGGACCAGGCGGGGTGCGAAGCCCTTGCCGCGGTGCTGGTCCGGCACCTCGCCCCGGCCATGCTCCCCTACGCACCGTCGCCCACGCATGCTTGAGTGCGCGCCGTCGCGCGCGCACGCTCGAGTGCGCGCCGTCGCGCGCGGCGGAATGACCCGCCGCGGCCAGACGGGAGTGAACCGGCCATGCTGATCGACCACCGCACCTACACCGTGCGCCCCGGCACCATGAACAAGCAGCTCGCCCTCTATGAGGAGTTCGGGCTGAAGGCGCAGAAGCGGCATCTCGGCGAGCCGCTCGCCTACCTCATCACCGAGACCGGTGCGATCAACACCTTCGTCCATATCTGGGTCTACAAGGACGCCGCCGACCGCGCCGCGCGCCGCGCCGCGATGCAGGCCGACCCGGAATGGCAGGCCTACCTGCAGAAGACCGCCGAGGCGGGCTACCTGATCAAGCAGGAGAACAACCTGATGACGCCGGCCTCCTTCGCCCCGATCGCGCGCTGAGCCGGTCCCGTCCGCGCCGATCGCGCTTGGCGATCCGGTGCGGACGGGCGCACACTCGCCCGCCGCCTGGTCCGACGCCGACATGCCGACCGTGTCCGGCCGGCGGCTGCCGGGATTGACGAGCGATGCTGAAGAACAGTGGCGTGGAGCAGGACTACCGCGCCCTCACCCAGGCCTCCGCCGCATGGGAACAGCGCGGCCGCCGCGTGATGCCGATCGCCGGCTCGCGGGCGATCGCCTTCCACAGCCCCTATCCGCTGACCATCGTGCGCGGCGAGGGTCCGTTCCTGTTCGATGCCGACGGCAACCGCTACGTGGACCTGATCGGCAACATGTACGCGCTGGTGCACGGCAACGCCTTCCCGCCGATCGTGGAGGCGACCGCGGCCCAGATCGCCGCCGGCACCGCCTGGCCCGCCAACAACGGCCCTCAGATCGAACTCGCCGAACTGCTGACCGCGCGCCTGTCTGCGGTCGAGCAGGTGCTGTTCTGCAACTCCGGCACCGAGGCCTTCTCGCTCGCGCTCAACATCGCGCGCGGCGCCACCGGCCGGTCCCGCTTCCTGATGGCGCAGGGCGGCTATCACGGCACGATGTGGGAGCCGAACCTGGCGACCAAGGGCCTGCCCGGCCCGACCCATCTCTCCGCCCCCTACGGCGACACCGAGGCCTTCCTCTCCGTCATCGCGGAGCATGGGCCGGAGATCGCAGCCGTGTTCCTCGAGCCGGTGCAAGGCTCCTCCGGCCTCACCCTGCCGCCGCCCGGCTTCCTGCGCGCGGTGCGCGAGGCCTGCGCGCGGAACGGCAGCCTGTTCGTGCTGGACGAGGTGATCAGCCTCCGGCTCGCCGAGGGCGGCGCCCAGGCGGCGCTCGAGTTCATGCCGGACCTCGTGATGATGGGGAAGATCATCGGCGGCGGCTTCCCCGTCGGCGCCGTGGGCGGCCGCGCGGAGGTGCTGGCGGTGGTCGACCCGATCGCGCCGCGCGCCCTGGCCTCCGGCACGTTCAGCGGCAATCCGGTGACCATGGCGGCCGGCCTCGCCAGCATGCGCCACCTCACTCAGGGCGCGATCGACCACATCGACGAACTCGCCACCATCCTGGAGCGCGGCTTCCATGCAGAGGCACGCGCCCTGGGACTGACGCTGCACACGCGCCGCGTCGGCTCCATGCTGGCCTGCTTCTTCTACGATCCGGGCCCCGGCGCGGTAACGGGCGCGCGCCCGGATGCGGCCCTGCTGGCGCGGCTGCACTTCGCCGCGCTGGTGAACGGGCTGTTCCCCACGCCGAAGGCGGCCTTCGCCACCTCCACGGTGATGACGCCCGCCCTGGCCGAGGACGTGGTGGCGCGATTCGGCCACGCGCTGCGGCGCGCGGTCGAGGAAGGCTGATCCGGCGCATCATCGCGCAAACAGCGCCTTGCCACCGTCCCGCCCCACGGCTATATGCCGCGCCTCGGCCGGAGTGTAGCTCAGCCTGGTAGAGCACTGTGTTCGGGACGCAGGGGCCGGAGGTTCGAATCCTCTCACTCCGACCATTTCCCGATAGGGCGCGGCGACGCGCCGGCGGCATTCCCGCCACGAACACGAACGGCCGGAGCGCCTTGCGCCTCCGGCCGTTCGTGTATTCAGCCCTGTCGTCGGCTTACCCCCACGGGCGCCGCCCCCTCCGACGCGGCGCGCGATCCCCGCTCCGGGGTCGCGCGCCCGAGGTGACGGGGCGGCGGCGGGTCGGCCTCAGTCGTTCAGGGTGCGGTCCACCTTGCGCCCGACGCTCTCGGCCGGACCCTGCGGGGGATCCAGCGTGTCGCGGATGCTCTGACCCGCATTGTCGAGCTTCCGGCCGGCGGACTCGGCCGGTCCCTCCTGGTGGCAGGCCGCCAGGGCGATCGGCATCAGCAGGACCGGAACCATGAAAAGTGTTCGCATCGCGAGCGTCATCCTAGGTGGTTATGGCCGCAAGCAACGGCTGGGCGCCGCTTCGGTTCCGTCACCGCACCGTTACCTGCGTCGGATCCGCTGATTTTCCGGACCCGCTGCGACGCCCCGCAGGATCGTCCGTCGCCCCTGGCAGTCCCGAGGTTCTCCGCGGCCGGGCCGGCCCCTCGCCGCGGCAGGTCCGCCCGACATTCGCGGCAGGTCCCGCCGCTCTCTGCGGCAACTCCCAGGGCCGTCCGCAGGCGATCCGGCCGCCCCCGCCCCCGCAACGCCTTGGCGCACCCACCCCGCGACCGCATATTGCGGTCGGGCGCGGCGCTGCGTCGCATTGTGCAGGAACCCGGACATGACCCAGCTCGATCTGCTCGCCGACCTGATCGCCCGCGCCCGCGCCGCGGGGGCCGATGCCGCGGATGCGCTGCTGGTGTCCGGCACGTCCCTGTCGGCCCAGTGCCGCCTGGGCAAGCGCGAGCACGTAGAGCGCGCGGAGGGCCGCGACCTCGGCCTGCGCGTCTTCCTCGGCCAGAGGGCCGCGATCGTCTCCGCGACCGCCGTCGATCCGAACGGCTTCGACGCGCTGGTCGAACGGGCGCTCGCGATGGCCAAGGTGGTGCCGGAGGATCGCTATGCCGGCCTCGCCGAGACCGCCGCGCCACCGGAGGCGATCGATCTCGACCTTGTCGATCCCACCGAACCCGACACCGAGGCGCTGATCACCCGCGCCATGGCCGCCGAGGACGCCGCGCTGTCGGTGGCCGGGATCACCAATTCCGAGGGGGCCGATGCCGGGTTCAGCCGCAGCGAGGTGACGCTGGTGACCTCCGCCGGCTTCGCCGGGCATCGCGTCCGCACCAGCCATTCGGTCTCCTGCACCGCGCTCGCCGGCAGCGGGACGGAGATGCAGCGGGACTACGACTACCACGCGACCGTCCACCTGGCGGATCTCGACGATCCCACCGCGATCGGCCACAGCGCGGCCGAGCGGGCGCTGGCGCGCATGAACCCGACTCGGCCGAAGACCGCCGCGATCCCGGTCGTCTACGACCCGCGCGTATCGGCGAGCCTGCTGGGCCACCTCCTGGGTGCGATCAACGGCGCATCCGTCGCGCGCGGCTCCTCCTTCCTCAAGGAGAAGCTCGGGCAGCGCGTCTTCGCCCCCGGCATCTTCGTCCATGAGGATCCGCGCCGTCGCCGCGGCCTCCGCTCCCGGGAGTTCGACGGCGAGGGCACGCCCACCGTCGCCCGCGCGCTGGTCGAGGACGGGGTGCTCACGACCTGGCTGCTGGACAGCGCCGCGGCGCGGCAACTCGGGATGCGCTCCACGGGTCACGCCTCCCGCGGCACCGGGGGGCCGCCGGCGCCATCCGCCACCAACGTCTCCATGGCCGGCGGCACCATGAGCCCGGCGGAACTGATGGCGGACATCCGTCTCGGCTTCTACGTCACCGAACTGATCGGCATGGGCGTCAACGGGGTGACCGGCGACTACAGCCGCGGCGCCTCGGGGTTCATGATCCGCGACGGGGCGCTGGCGGAACCCGTGGCCGAGGTGACGATCGCCGGCTCCCTGCCGCAGATGTTCGCGGCGCTCGTGCCGGCCAACGACCTCGTGCTGCGCCGGGGCATGGATGCGCCCACTATCCGGGTGGACGGCATGACGATGGCCGGGACGTGAGTCCGCGCGATCCGGCGGCGCGCGGCCTGTCGATCCCCGCGTGATCGGTCACGGTCGGCGAGCGTGACGCCGCATCGCGGCGGTGCATGCCCGTGCCGCGACCACTGGCTCCGCGCCAAGCGAAGCCCCATATTCCTCACATGACCACAAAAATGCGAAGCGTCCTGCGCCGCTCCTCCTTTTCGATCGCCGCCGTCGCGGCATTGACCCTGGCGCTCGCGCCCAGCCTGGCCGAGGCGCGTGCCGGGCGGGGCGGCTCGTTCGGCAGCCGGGGCGGCATGACCTACTCCGCGCCGCCGCCGACGCGCACCGCGCCGACCGGCGCACAGCCGATGCAGCGGAGCATGACGCAGCCCGGGACGACCGCCGGCGCCCCCGGCTATGCGGGCGCGCCGGTCGCCCAGCCGCGCTCCCCCTTCATGTCCGGCCTGATGGGCGGGCTGATCGGCGCCGGCATCGGCGGGCTGCTGCTGGGCCATGGGTTCTGGGGCGGGGGTCTCGGCTTCGGCGGGTTCCTGGGCTTCCTGCTGCAGATCTTCCTGCTGGTGATCGCGGTGCGCTTCCTGATCCGGCTGTTCACCCGCAACCGGCAGCCGGCGATGGCGGGCGGCCCCAGCCTGTTCGGCCGGATGGGCGGAGGCGCGTCGAACGGCGGGCCCGGTCCCGGCCTCGCCATGGGCGGGGGGAGCGCACCCGCCGCCCCGGTCGCGATCGGGCAGGCGGACTATGAGGCCTTCGAACAGCTGCTGCAGGGAATCCAGGCCGCCTGGAGCGCGCATGACCTGCGGGCGCTGCAGTCGATGGCCACGCCGGAGATGGTGTCGTATTTCGGCGAACAGCTCTCGGACCAGGCGAGCCGGGGTGTGCGGAACGAGGTGACGAACGTCCGGCTCGTCTCGGGCGACCTCGCCCAGGCCTGGGCGGAGCAGGGGCGCGAGTATGCGACCGTGGCGATGCGGTTCTCGATGATCGACGTCACGCGGGATGGCGCCGGCCGGGTCGTGGACGGCAACCCGGACGAGCACGTGACCGCGACGGAGATCTGGACGTTCGTCCGCTCGCGCGGCGGGCAGTGGATCCTTTCGGCGATCCAGCAGGCTGGCTGACCCGTTCGCATGTCGGGCCTTGGCCCGGCATGCGCAATTCGCGACATGACCGAACGCGGGCAGCAAGGCGCTGTCCGCGTTTGTGCGTCTCGTGATGATCCACGTACGGATCCGCGATGATTCGATCGACCGAGACGTCTTGCGAACGGGTCGCAAAATCGGCTAGGCCACGGTGTTGAGAATGATTCTTATTCTTATCACCTGGAGCCCGCATGCCGCCGCACCGAACCGCCCCTCCTCTCCCCGGCAGCTCCGTCGATGACCGCATGTCAGGCGTGCTCCGCCTCGCCTGCCGACACACGGCAACCCGCCCCACCCTGGTTGCGAGCGTCGCCGTCCCGATCACCGTCGCTCTCGCCCTCCCGATTGCCGTTGCCCTGGGCTCGGGGCCGGCGCGGGCTCAAGGCGCCGCGCAGGGGACCACGGACGGGGGCGCGGTGCAGGGGCTTGCCCCCAGCACCGCCCCCGACACTGGCAACGGCGTGGTGCAGATCCCGCCGGTTACCGTCGACTCGACCCGCATCACCGCGGAGACGCCGGTCACCGGCTACGTGGCGCAGCAGGACCGCGCCGCCACCAAGACCGACACGCCGCTGCTCGAGACACCCCAATCCGTCAGCGTCATCACCCGTGACCAGATGACGCAGCAGGACGTGCACACGCTCAACCAGGCCGTCCGCTACACCTCGGGCGTGGCGGCGGAGACTCGGGGCGGCATCGCCACCCGCTACGATCAGCTCACGATCCGTGGCTTCTCGGCCGATACCTATCTCGACGGGCTCAAGTTGCTCGACAATGGCTGGTACGCCATCCCGCAGATCGACCCCTATTTGCTCGAGCGGGTGGACGTTCTGAAGGGGCCCAGCAGCGTCCTCTACGGCCAGGCCCAGGCGGGCGGGCTGATCAACATGGTCAGCAAGATGCCCACCGTCACGCCGCTGCATGAGGTCGGGATCGAGTTCGGCAACTTCGCCCATCTGCAGAGCACGTTCGACTTCTCCGGCCCGCTGAACGACAGCGGCACGCTGCTCTACCGGTTCACCGGAATCGGCTCGCGGGAGAACGGGCAGGTCAGTGGCACGAAGAACGAGCGGCTTGCGCTCGCACCCGCGATCACCTGGCGCCCCGACGGCGACACCAGCCTGACGCTGCACGCGCTCTATCAGCACGACCCGTACGCCACCTCCTATGGCGCGGTGCCGCCGCAAGGGACCGTGCTGTACAACCCGTTCGGCACGCTGCCGATGAACTTCTACGATGGCGATTACGGCTTCGAGAAGTTCGACCGCACCCAGGTCGCGTTGGGCTACCGGTTCGAGAAGCGCATCGACGACACCTGGTCGGTGCGCTCCTCCGCCCGCTGGTTCTGGATCAACCAGGACTACGCCAGCGTCTACGACGCGGGGCTGGAAGCCGACGACCGCACGATGGACCGCGCCACCGCGGCATCCCGCGACCGCATGGGGCAGGTGACGCTCGACAACAACGTGCAGGCGAAGTTCGCCACCGGCCCCGTCGAGCATACCGCAATTGCCGGCTTCGACTTCCAGCACCTCGACAGCACCTACCTGACCGGGTTCGGCGCCGCCCCGACGCTCGACATCTGGGCGCCCGACCACAACCAGGCGATCGTCCAGCCCAACCGGTACTCGGTCGACGTCACCGGCAACCAATACGGCCTGTACGTGCAGGACCAGCTACGGTTCGGCCGCGTGTCGCTCACCCTCTCCGGCCGGCAGGACTGGTTCGACAACCGCCAGGCCAACACCACCTACGGGACCGTCACGACGCAATCGCAGAGCGCTTTCACCGGCCGCGCGGCGCTCAGCTATCTCTTCGATTCCGGCGTCGCGCCCTACGTGTCCTACGCGGAGTCCTTCACGCCGATCTACGGCGTCGGCGCGGACGGGGAGGCGTTCCAGCCCGAACGTGGCCGACAATACGAGGTGGGGGTGAAGTACCAGCCGACGGGCATGGCCGCCCTGTTCACCGCCGCACTCTTCGACCTGACGCGGACAAACCTGCTGACCGCGAATCCGCTGACGCCCGGCTTCAGCGTGCAGAGCGGGGAGGCGCGGTCGCGGGGCGTGGAATTGGAGGCGCGAGGCGCACTGACCGACGCGCTGAGCATCGTTGCGACCTACACCTATCTCGACACGATCTACACCAAGGACGAGAGCGGGTTGGAAGGCAAGCACCTGCCCGCGGTCCCGAACCACATGGGATCGGTCTGGGCGTACTACACGGTCCCCGCAGGCACGTTCGAGGGGCTGAGCCTGGGCGCCGGCGTCCGCTATGTCGGGCCGAGCTTCAGTTCGGACAACAGTTTCCAGGTGCCGGGAGTCGCGCTGGTGGATGCGACGATCCGCTATGATCTCGGACATGCCTGGCCGCGCGCCAAGGGCGCCGAGCTGCACGTGAACGCCAGCAACCTGCTCGACCAGCGTTATGTCGCATCCTGCTACTATGGGAACTGGTGTGCCTATGGCTACCAGCGCCAGGTGTTCGCGGGGCTGACCTACCGGTGGTGAGCCTGCGGGGTGCGCTGGTCCGGCTGCACCGCTGGGCCGGCCTGGCCATGGCGGCCTTCCTGACGCTGGCCGGGCTCACCGGCGCGGTCATCGCCTTCCAAGGGGAACTCGACGCCTGGCTGAACCCCTCGCTGTATCGCGCGCGGGATCCGGGCCCCGCGCTGTCGCCCGACGCGCTCGTCGCGCGCCTCGCGCAGCAGGAGCCGCGGGCCGAACTCACCTACCTCTCGTTTCGGGTGCCTCCCGGCATGAGCGTGCCCGCCTTCGTGCGGCCACGCGCCGGCACCACGCCGGACCTCGGCTTCGACCAGGTCTTTCTCGACCCTGCGAGCGGCACGATCCTGGGCACCCGACGATGGGGCGCGTGCTGCTTCGCGGCGGACCGCGTGGTGCCGTTCCTGTACCGGTTCCACTACACGCTGGCGGCAGGGAATACCGGTGAGATCTTCATGGGGGTCGTCGCGATCCTGTGGGCGCTGGATTGCTTCGTGGGGCTGAGCCTGACCTTCCCGCGCGGGCGCCCGTTTCTGCTGAAGTGGCGCACCGCCTGGACGATCAAGCATCCGGCGGCAGCTCAACGCCGTGTGCTCGACCTGCATCGTGCCGGCGCGCTTTGGCTGTGGCTGCTGCTGCTATTGATGGGGGTGAGCGGGGTCGCCCTGGCGCTGCCCGACCAGGTGTTCCGCCCGCTGCTGGGCGCCCTGACCCCGCTGACACCCTCTCCCTATGCGCAGGCGGCGACGCGGCCGCATCCGGCGCCCGACCGGCCGCGCATCGGCTTCGACCGCGCGATCGAACTTGCGGCGGCGGTGGCGCGCGCGCGGGGCTGGGCCGCGCGACCCGGCGCGGTGTTCGACGCCTCGGCCGCGGGCGCGCTGGTGGTGTATTTCTTCGAAACCCCGTTCGACCGCGGTCGGGGCTTGGGCACGCCCGTGGTCTACCTGGACGATTCGAGCGGCGAGGTCTTGCGGGTGGACGCGCCGGGCGCCGGAACGACCGGCGATGACGTGTTGCGCCTCCAGTTCCCGCTGCACAGCGGCCAAGTCGCGGGCACGCCGGGGCGCATCGTCGTTGCCGTGCTGGGCATGACGACGGCGATGCTGTCGGTGACCGGCGTACTGATCTGGTGGGTGAAGCGGCGCGCGCAGCGCCGTGTGGTCAGGGATCGGCGCACCCTGGTGCGCGAGTCGCGGCGGGTCGTGAGCGAAGGCTGAACTGGGCAGACGACCGCCCGATGTCAGACGCCTACTCCCGTGCGAGGCGGCGAAGTCCCGCCGCGGCGCGTGGCTCAGGTGCGGGCGTTGGCCTGCAGCAGGTCGGCCGGCAGCCAGACGCGATGGACGCGCCACTGGCCGTGTCGCAGTTCCAGCTGCAGCCGGATCGGATCCGCCTGGCCGGGCGCGATGAGACTGACCGAGAAGACGGTGGGATCCTCGAAGAACGCCCAGGCCACGTGGACGTCCGCGCCGTTCGGCGGCGTGGGGTGGGACGGCGGCGGGGTGGTGACGGCGGCGACCAGCGCCTCGGGCGTCACCGCGCGGTCGATGCTGCTGGCGGCGATCCCGCGCACGAAGGAGGAGCCGAACGGCGGAAGCCCGCCCCCGGCGGCGGCCAACTGCGGGTGATCCAGCACCAGGTCGCAGACATCTTCCTTGATGCCTTCCCGGACGGCCGGCCAGTCGACGAGGCTTTGCAGCGTCGCGGCATCACCGTGACGGATCGCCTCCCCCAGACGGAACAGCGTCACATAGGGGTAGGCGACGTAACCCGCACCAACCGCCAGCAGAGCGGCGAGGATCGGCCAGCGCACGCGCATAGCTCTCGCTCCGTTTGACATACGATCGATAGCACAACGCTGCTTCTATGTCGCGATTTCCTTCAAATCTTTTCACGAGCCCGCTAACGGATTGGGAATGCTCTGACTTGCGCGTGAGCCGACCAGATGCTCATACAACGCGGGGTCCGTCGCGCCCTCGGTGCTGAACGCCAGGACCCGGCTGCCGGCGTCCAGGCCCAGGGTCGCGCGGGCGGCCGGATCGGCGGCGGCGAGCAGGCAACCCGCCAGCCCGGCCACCCCGGATTCGCCCGCCACCACGCCCTGTGCCGCGAGCAGCCGCATGCAGGCCACCGCCGCCTCGTCGGGCACCGCCATGAAGGCCTCCGCCGCGCGCTCCAGCTCCTGCCAGGCCAGCAGGCTGGGCTCCCCGCAGGCCAGCCCCGCCATCAGCGTATCAAGGTCGCCCGGCACCGCGGTGGGCTCCCCGAGTTCCGCGCTGGCAAGGAGGCAGGCGGCGCGGTCCGGCTCCACGACGACGAGCGCCGGCGCGGGAGAGAACCGCGCCCGCATCTGCACGGAGACGGCGGCGGCCACCCCGCCCACGCCGCCCTGGACGAAGACATGCGTCGGGGGCGCGCCGGTCCACTGGTCGGCCGCCTCGTCCGCCATGAGGCGGTAGCCCTGCATGACGTCGCGCGGCACCTCCGTGTAGCCGGGATAGGAGGTGTCGGAGACCACGAACCAGCCCGCCGCCTCGGCCTGGCGTGCCGCCTCCCGCACCGAATCGTCGTACGTGCCGGCGACCCGCCGCACCTCCGCGCCGTAGCGGGTGATGGCATCGACCCGCCCCTGGCTCACGGTCGCATGGACGAAGATGATGCAGCGGCAGCCGAAGCGCTGCGCGCCCCAGGCGACGGAGCGGCCGTGATTGCCGTCGGTCGCGCAGGTCACCGTCATCTCCTGCGTCGCCGCACGATGGGTGCCCGCCGCGAGGTCGGCGGAGGTGGCGGCCGGCGCGACGCCCCGCCGCGCCAGCTCGCTGGCCAGCAGGTTGGCCACCGCATAGGCCCCGCCCAGCGCCTTGAA
This sequence comes from Rhodospirillales bacterium 69-11, assembly GCA_001898425.1. Lineage (GTDB taxonomy): Bacteria > Pseudomonadota > Alphaproteobacteria > Acetobacterales > Acetobacteraceae > Rhodopila. The sequence continues at coordinate 198,931 of MKTV01000021.1, read as the reverse complement.
ACTGCCGAGGCCGAAGCGATCCGCCTCGTCCTTCAGCCGGAGCACGCCGAGACCGGCGTCGCGCGCGATCGCCGGCAGGTCCCGCAGCGGCGTCGGCGCGTAGCCGTCCCAGCCGGTGATCTCCGTCTTGGCGCGGCGGAACCCGGCGCTCGAGAGCACGACCACGCCGGGCGTCCCGGCCCGCGGGTTGGCGAACAGGCGGAATGGCAGCGGACCCAACATGCCTGGAACGTGAACCGCCTCGCGGCGCCGCGCAATCGCGCTTCGTCGCCCGCATCGCGTTTGCCAACCGGCGCCCGCCTGAGGCACATCGAGCGGATCGGAGTCGGAGGCAGCGATGAAGGTGTCCATTCTGGGCGGCGGCGGGTTCCTGGGGCGCAAGCTGGCCGCCCGCCTGGCCGCGGACGGCACGCTGGGCGGCAAGCAGGTGACCGCGCTGACGCTGTTCGACATGGCGGAACCGCCGGCCCCTCCCGGCGCCCCCTTCCCGGTCACCACGCTCGCCGGCGACGTGGTCGACCTGCCCGAGGCCGCAATTCCCCCCGGCACCGAGGTGGTGTTCCACCTGGCCGCGGTGGTCAGCGCCGCCGCGGAGGCCGATTACGACCTGGGGCGGCGGGTCAACCTGCGGGGCACCGACGCGGTGATCGACGCGTGCCGGCGCCTGGTCGCGGCCGGCGGTCCCGCCCCGCGCGTCGTCTTCACCAGTTCGGTCGCGAGCTTCAGCGCGACCCAGGCCGACACGCTGCCGGACGATGCGCGGCAGGTCCCCGGCAACAGCTACGGCGCGCAGAAGGCCGCGGCGGAACTCATCCTCGCGGACGCGTCCCGCCGCGGCTTCCTCGATGCGGTCTCGATCCGGCTGCCCACGGTGATCGTGCGCCCCGGCCGTCCCAACAAGGCCGCCAGCTCCTTCTTCTCCGCGATTGTGCGCGAGCCGCTGCTGGGGCTCGACACCGACCTGCCGGTGGCGGACGACTTCGCGGTCTGGGTGTGCAGCCCACGCCGCGCCGTGGACTGGCTGCTGCACGCGGCGGGGATGGACACCAGCACAATGGGGCTCGACCGCAGCATCAATCCGCCGGGCATCAGCACGACCGTCGCCCACCTGCTGCAGGCGCTCGAGGAAGTGCAGCCGGGCGCGGGCGCCAAGGTGCACCGGGTCGAGGACGCGGCGATCGCCGCGATCGTCGGCACCTGGCCGCCGGCCTTCGAGCCGCTGCGCGCCCGCACCCTGGGCTTCGCGCCGCACGAGCCGCTGGTCGAGGTGGTGCGTGCGTTCGTGGAGGACGATCTTGCCGCCACCCGCGCGGAACGCGGGCTGGACTGAGGCGGCGCCGACGGGGGTATGCGGGCCGATCCCCGCAAGCCCCCATTTCGTGAAATCAACGACATTTTTATCACGACCTGCGGGCAAAACCCCGCACGGCGGTTGATCGGGATCAAACCAGCGGCCATTAACGGGGTCCGTCTCCCTCGCTCCGCTGGACCGCGCCCATGTCGGCACACCCTGGCGATTCGCTGCATGCGGGCGCCACGCGCGTCCCGTTCCGGGGGAGACGTGCGGCCGCCGCGCGGGCGGCATCGACCCCGCCCCGGCCGCTGCGCCGCCCCCGCCGTCCCATCGGATCCGCCGTCCTGCACGCGCCCCAGGTGCTGCGCGCCCTCGTGCGCGCAGACGAGATCTGGCTGGTCGTCCTGGCCGCGTTCATCGGCTGTGGCACCGGGATCGCGGTCTGGTCGATGACCTTCGCCACGCAGATCGTGCACGAGGTGCTGTTCGGCATCAGCCGTTCCCAGCGACTGAGCGCGATGGTGGAGCTCGCTCAGGTGCCCACCCTCGTGGTGCCGGCGGTGGGCGGCCTGTTCCTCGGCCTGCTCACCCTTGCCCTCGGGCGCTTCTATCCCCGCCGCACCGTCGACCCGATCGAGGCCAATGCGCTGTTCGGCGGGCGCATGTCGCTGTCCGGCAGCCTGATCGTCGTCCTGCAGACCATCGTCTCGAACGGCGTCGGCGCCTCCGTCGGGCTGGAGGCCGGCTACACCCAGATCGGCTCCGCCCTCGCCTCCCGCTGGGGCCACGCCTTCCGCGTCCGCCGCACGGAATTGCGGCTCCTGGTCGGCTGCGGCGCGGCGGGCGCGATCGCCGGGGCCTTCAACGCGCCCCTGACCGGCGCCTTCTACGCCTTCGAACTCGTCATCGGCACCTACACGCTGGGCGCCTTCGCGCCCGTGGCGGTGGCGGCGATCGTCTCCGTCGCCGTGGTGCACGCGATCGGCCACCCGCCCTTCGAGCTCGAGCTGCAGGTCCCCAGCCGGATCGACGGGCTGGACTACATCCCGATCCTCGCGCTGGGCATGCTGTGCGCGCTGGTAGGCATCGCCATCATGCGCGGCGTCACCCTGACCGAGGAGATGTTCCGCAAGAGCCGCGTCCCCGTCTGGCTGCGGCCCGGCATCGGCGGCGTCATCATCGGCGTGCTGGCCCTCGTCACGCCCGCGGTCCTGTCCTCAGGCCACGGCGCGCTCGGTGTCGTGATCGAGGCGCCGTACCCGCTCTGGTGGGTGGGCCTGCTGGTGCTGCTGAAGGCGACCGCCTCGGCGGTGTCGATCGGATCCGGCTTCCGCGGCGGCCTGTTCTTCGCCTCGCTCTTCCTGGGCGCGCTGGTCGGCAAGGCCTTCGCCGGCGCGTTGTTCGCGGTCAGCACGGCGCATGCCGTCTCCCCGGTGGTCTGCGCGCTGGTGGGCATGAGCGGGCTGGCCGTCGCGATCATCGGCGGACCGCTGACGATGGGCTTCCTCGTGCTGGAGGCGACGGGGTCCCTGCCCATGACCCTCGCGGTGCTCGCCGCCTGCGTCGTCTCCTCGCTGACCGTCCGGCGCACCTTCGGCTACTCCTTCGCGACCTGGCGCTTCCATCTGCGGGGCGAAGCGATCCGCAGCGCGGTTGATATCGGCTGGATGCGGAACCTGACCGTCGGCCGCATGATGCGGCGGGAGGTGCGGACCGTCCGCGCCGCCACCCCACTCGCTGCCTTCAAGCGCGATTTCCCGCTGGGCGCGACGCAGCGCGTCATCGTGCTGGACGACGCCGACCGCTACGCCGGCATCGTCCAGTTGCCGGAAGCGCACGCGGACACCGACGACGAGCACACGCTGGCCGACATCGTCCATTACGGCGACACGATGCTGTTGCCGCAAATGACCATCAAGGAAGCGATCGCGATGTTCGAGAACGCCGAGAGCGACGCGCTCGTCGTGGTCGACGCGCCCGACACGCGGCACGTGATCGGCCTGCTCACGGAACAGCACGCACTCCGCCGTTACAGCGAGGAACTGGAACGGCGCCGCCGGGAACTGTCGGGCGAGTGAAGAGCTCCTCGCCAATACGTGTGGAGACTCGACGGGGCCGCCGCCTCATGTCATTGCGACATCCGAGCGGAGGGTCAGGAAATGAGTCTGAGCCTGGTGTACGCGACGGTGGCAGCGGTGGTCATTGCGATCGGCGTCGCCGGATACACATTCTACTCTGCGCAAGCCCGACACGCGCGGTCGGCCGGCAGTGCCGATTCCGTCCTCGCGCTGGAGAGCAGCCCCGGCTGACCGGGTCAGGCGGCCGGCGGTCGGCGTGCGCACGGTTTCGTTGCGGCACCCGAACTCCGTCGGGATGGGTGCCGCGTTTCCCCCCGCCGCCAGCCAAGGAAGTCTCAGCCACGTGACCGAAGCCATCCAGCTCACGCGCCTGCCGTCCGGCCTGACCGTCGTCACCGAACGGATGGAGCGCGTGGAGACCGTCTCGTTCGGCGCCTATGTCGGCACCGGCTCCCGCCATGAGCGGGCGGAGGAGAACGGCGTCTCCCACTTCCTCGAGCACATGGCATTCAAGGGCACCGAACGACGATCCGCCGCCGCCATCGCCGAGGAGATCGAGGCGGTGGGCGGCCACATCAACGCCTACACGGCGCGCGAGCAGACCGCCTACTATGTCAAGGTTCTCAAGGAAGACACCGCGCTCGGCGCCGACATCATCGGCGACATCCTGACCCATTCCACCTTCGAGCCGGAGGAGCTGGAGCGCGAGCGCGGCGTGATCCTGCAGGAGATCGGGCAGGCGAACGACACGCCGGACGACATCATCTTCGACCACTTCCAGGAAGCCGCTTTTCCCTCGCAGCCCCTCGGCCGTCCCGTTCTCGGGTCGGAGGAAGGCATCCGCGCGATGCCCCGCACCGCGCTAACCGGCTACATGAAGCGGCACTACGCGCATGGCAACCTGGTGGTCGCCGCCGCGGGCAACCTGCGGCACGACGCCATCGTCGACCTGGTGCGCCAGCACTTCGCCGACCTGCCCGCCGATCCGCCGCCCGCGATGCCGACCGCGCGCTACGGCGGCGGCGAGTTCCGGGAAGAGCGCGACCTCGACCAGGTCCATATCGTGCTGGGCTTTCCCTCGGTCGGGTTCGGCGATCGCGACTACTACCCGACCCTGCTGCTGTCGACGCTGCTGGGCGGCGGCATGTCGTCCCGCCTGTTCCAGGAGGTGCGGGAGAAGCGCGGCCTCGTCTACTCCATCTACTCGTTCAACGCGCCCTACGTGGATGGCGGCCTGTTCGGCATCTACGCCGGCACCGGGGAGAGCGAGGCGGAGGAGCTGATGCCCGTCACGCTCGAGGAACTGCGCAAGGTCCAGAGCGAAGTGAGCGAGGCGGAACTCGGCCGCGCTCGGGCGCAGGTCAAGGCGAGCGTGCTGATGTCGCTCGAGAGCACCGGCAGCCGCTGCGAGCAGCTTGCGCGGCAGCTTCAGGTGTTCGGCCGGGTGATCCCGACGGCGGAGACGGTGGCGAAGATCGAGGCGATCACGACCGAGGACGTCCAGCGCGCCGCCGCCCGCCACTTCCGCGCGACCCCGACGCTGGCGGCGCTGGGCCCGGCCGGCCGGGTGCCGAAGCTCGCGAACATCGCGGAGACACTGGCCGGCTGACGGACCGACCAGCCGGAACGGCCAACCCGCCCTCCCGCGCCGTGCGGCGGGGCGGGCGATGGCGCGTGCGAGCCGTTCCTGCTAGGCTTACCGGCAGGTAGCATCAGAAATTTGGGAACACCGTCCATGCAGATCGTCCCCAGCGGCCAGACCCTCGGTGCCCGCGTCGAGGGCATCGATCTCGGCACCCCCCTTCCGGACCCCGATTTCCGCACGCTGCTCCGCGCCCTGGGGCAGTACGGCGTGCTCTGCTTCCCCAGGCAGATGCTGGAGGTGCCGCATTTCGCCGCGTTCGGACGGCGCTTCGGCGACCTCGAGATCAACGTCGCCAACCTGTTCCATGAGCCCGGCTTCCCCGAGGTCATGATCCTGTCGAACATGCGCGGCGCCGACGGCAAGCCCGTCGGGCTGAACGATGCCGGCCAAGGCTGGCACACCGACATGTCGTATTCGAAGGACATCGCGCTGGCCAACATCCTGCACGCCCAGCGCGTGCCGATGCGCAACGGCAAGTCGGTGGGCGAGACGCAGTTCCGCAACATGCACGCGGCCTATGACGAGCTGCCCGACAGCCTGAAGGACAGGCTGGAAGGCCGCACGGCCACGCATGACTTCGAGAAGTTCTGGGAGGTCATGCGGCTCCGCCCCGGCTCCGGCCGCAAGCCGCTGACCGAGGAGCAGAAGCGCCGCAAGCCGCCCGTCTCCCAGCCGCTCGTGCGCACGCATCCCATCACCGGCCGCAAGATCCTGTATGCGAACCCCGGCTATACGATGTGGATCGACGACATGGACCGGCACGAGAGCGACGTGATCCTGGACTACCTGTTCCGCCACCAGGAACGCGCCGAGTTCCTCTATGCGCATCACTGGGCCGAGGGCGACGTGCTGATCTGGGACAACATCGGCACGGTGCACAACGCGGTCGCCGACTATCTGCCGGACGAGCCGCGCTACATGCGCCGGGTGCAGGTGATGGCGACGCTCGACTACGCGAAGCTGGCCGCCTGACCATGGCGGAGTTCGCGGGCCGGCGCGTCGTCGTGACCGGCGGGGCCGGCGGCATCGGCGTCGCCACCGCGCGGACCTTCCTCGACCATGGCGCGGAGGTGGTGCTGGTCGATCCCGACACCGCGCGGCTGGAGGCCGCCCGCGCGGCGCTGGGCGGCGATCGGGTCAGCGTCCACGGCTCCGACCTCGCGACCCCGGCCGCCTGCGTCGCGATCATGCAGGCGGCCAGGCCGGTCTATGCCCTGGTGCATCTCGCCGGCTTGTTCGAGCCGGACCCGTTCACCTCGGACGAGCACGGGGTGTGGGACCGCGCGATCGCGGCGAACCTGACGAATGCCTACGACATGGCGGTGGCCTTCGCCCCCTGCGCCGACCCGAACGGGCCAGCCCGCATCGTGCTGACCAGTTCCGTCGCCTATCGCCGCGGCAGCATCGGCTACCCGCCCTACGCCGCGGCCAAGGCGGGCGTGGTCGGCCTGACCCGCTCCCTCTCCCGCCGGCTTGCGCCGGACGTGCTGGTCAACGCCGTGGCGCCGGGACTGATCGAGACCCGCATGGCCGAACCCACCATCGCCGCGCGTGGGGAGGCGTACAAGCAGGAAATCCCGCTTCGCCGCTACGGCCGGCCGGAGGAGATCGCCTCCGTCATCCGCTTCCTGTGCTCGCGCGACGCCAGCTACCTGACGGGCCAGACGATCACGGTGGACGGTGGGATCACCAACGCCTGACCTGTCCCGGAGGCGCGCGGCATCACCGGCTGGAAGTCCCGTCGCCAACGGGCCTGACTCAAGCCGCACATGCCGCGGCCGATCCGCCTGCGCGGCAACCCTGCCGCCTGCACCGTCGCACAACCCTGCTGCGCACACCTGCGCCGATGAACGGAAGCGTGATTGACCTGGGCAGCCCCGCTCCATAGCTTCCGCGGGATGTCCGAAACAGTCCGCAACACCGCCCCCGCGCTCCCGAAGGCCTGGCCGTTCGAGGAAGCGGCGAAAGTCGCCCGCCGCCTGGACGCGTCGGGGAAAGGGTCGGCGCTGTTCGAGACCGGCTACGGCCCGTCCGGCCTGCCGCATATCGGCACGTTCGGCGAGGTGGCGCGCACCACCTGGGTGCGCAACGCCTTCACCCGCCTGACCGGCCTGCCGTCCCGCCTGATCGCCTTCAGCGACGACATGGACGGGCTGCGCAAGGTGCCGGACAACGTGCCGAACAAGGACCTGCTGGCGCAGCATCTGGGCAAGCCGCTGACGCGCATTCCCGACCCGTTCGGCACCCATGACAGCTTCGGCGCGCACAACAACGCGCGGCTGCGCGCCTTCCTGGACGGGTTCGGCTTCGAATACGAGTTCGCCTCCTCCACCGAGTACTATGCCTCGGGGCGGTTCGACGCGGCGCTGGTGCGCATCCTCGAATGCTACGAGGAGGTGATGGCGGTCATCCTGCCGACCCTCGGCCCGGACCGCCGCGCCACCTACTCCCCCATCCTGCCGATCCATCCGAAGACCGGCATCGTCATGCAGGTGCCGATGGAAAGCCGTGACCCGGTGGCCGCCACGGTCGTGTGGCGCGATCCGGAGACGGGGGAACGGTTCGAGACCTCGATCAAGGGCGGCGCCTGCAAGCTCCAGTGGAAGGCCGACTGGGCCATGCGCTGGTACGCGCTTGGCGTCGACTACGAGATGTCGGGCAAGGACCTGATCGACAGCGTGCGGCTGTCGGGCCGGATCTGCCGCATCCTGGGCGCGCCGCCGCCCGAGGGGTTCACCTACGAGCTGTTCCTCGACGAGCACGCGCAGAAGATCAGCAAGTCGAAGGGCAACGGGCTCTCGGTCGACGAGTGGCTGCGCTACGCGCCGCCGGAATCGCTCGCGCAGTTCATGTACAACCAGCCGCAACGGGCGAAGCGGCTGTATTTCGACGTGATCCCGCGCGCGGCCGACGAGTACATCGCCAATGTGGACCGCGCCCGCGCCCAGCAGGCGCCGGAGCAGCAGGCCAACCCGTCCTGGCACATCCATGGCGGCCACCTGCCGAACCATGCCGGCAGCCCGCTGAGCTTCGGGATGCTGCTGAACCTCGCCAGCGTGGTGAACGCGGACACGCCCGACATCCTGTGGGGCTTCATCCGCCGCTACATCCCGGGTGCGAATGCCGAGAGCGAGCCCTTCCTGGCCCGCCTCGTCGACCATGCCATCGTCTACTACCAGGACTTCGTGCGCCCGGCGAAGCGGTTCCGCGACGCGGACCCGACGGAACGCGCCGCGCTCGAGGACCTGGCCGCCACGCTGGCCGCGCTCGACCCCGGCAACGACGCCGAGACGATCCAGAACGCGGTGTACGAGGTCGGCAAGCGCCATCCCTTCCCCGAGTTGCGCGCCTGGTTCTCCTGCCTGTACCAAGTGCTTCTGGGACAGCAGGAAGGCCCGCGCTTCGGCGGCTTCGTGGCGCTGTACGGTATCCCGGAAACGATCGCGCTGATCCGTTCGGCGCTGAACCGGCAGGCGAATGCGGCGGCCTGAGACGACCCGGACCACGATCGGCCGGCAGGACGGGACCCCAGGGTCCCGTGGGGCGGACGCATCGGCGCAAGGCGCAACCGGCGGGGCGTCGCACCGGACCGATGCGGACGGGACGGGGTTCGGCTCCACGGACCCGATCACGTCGGACCCGGAGGGGGCGCACTCGACCGCGGCAGGGCGGAACGGCCGCGGCACACGCGACGAACCGGCGCGGAAAGGCGGCCGCATCTGGCGCTCGCTCCTGCGCCACGCGCCGGCGCTGCTGGGCCTCGTGCTGCTGGTGGGCGCGATCTACGTGGTGCAGCGCGAGTTCCGCCACCTGAAGCTCAAGGATATCGGCGACGCGCTGCACGGGATCCCGACCCGCGCGCTGGCCTTCTCCTTCGTCTGGACCGTGCTGTCCTATTTCGTGCTGACCTTCTACGACCGGCTGGGCACGATCTATGCGGGGCACAAGGTGTCCTACGGGCGCGTCGCCTTCGCCTCGTTCTGCGCCTATTCCTTGTCGCACAACCTGGGATTCGCCGCGGTGTCCGGCGCCGCCGTGCGCTATCGGCTCTACGCCCATTGGGGGCTGACGCCGCTGCAGATCGGCAAGACGGTCGCCTTCTGCAGCCTGACCTTCGGCCTGGGCGGCATGGTGCTGGGCGGCGCCATCCTGTTCGTCGAGCCGCGCGCGGTGCCGTTCTTCGGCCACTACCTGCCGCTCTGGGGCTTGTGGGGAATCGGCGCGCTGCTCTGGGCGATCGTGCTGGGCTACGTCACGCTCTCACGGATCCTCGGCACGTTCCGCATGTTCGGCCACGAGATCGAGCTGCCGGGCTGGCGCATGGCGGTGATCCAGGTGATCCTGGCGACCGTCGACGTCGCCATCACCGCGACGATCTTCTACGCCCTGCTGCCCGAGGCGCCGGGCCTCACCTGGCTGATCTTCCTCGGCGTCTACGTCGCCTCCTACACCGCGGGGCTCGCCGCCAACCTGCCGGGCGGCATCGGCGTGTTCGACACCGCCATGCTGCTGGGGCTGGAGCCCTATCTCGACGCGCCGCACATCGTCGGCGCGATCGTGGTGTTCCGGCTCTATTACTACGTCATCCCGCTGTTCCTGGCCGGCGGCATGTTCGCCGGCAACGAGATCCTGCTGCGCGGCGGCGCCCTGTTCCGCGGCGGCGGACTGCCGAGGCTGCAGGGACTCGGACGCTGGAGCGAGCCGACCTTCGCGGTCACCGCCGCCACCGCTTCGGTCGCGCTGTGCGGCGTGCTGATGCTCTGCCTGGGCGTGCTCGCGCCGCAGGGGGATTTCTCCTGGCTCGATCCGGACTACGCCGACCTCGCGAGCCAGGCCGGCCAGTTCGTGCCCTCGCTGATCGGCGCCGGCCTCGTGATGATGGCGGTGGCGCTCTCGCAGCGCGTCAACCTGGCCTGGGGCCTGACCATCCTGCTGCTCGTCGCCGGCGCGGCCTTCGCGGTCACCCAGGACGACCGGCTCTGGGTGGCCGGCGTGCTGGTGCTGACGACCCTGCTGCTCGCCCCGTTCCGCAGCTGCTTCTACCGCCACGCCAAGCTGATCAGCGGTCCGTTGGAACCGACCAGCGCGCTGTCGCTGATCGTGCTGGTGATCTGCCTGTCCGCGCTCGCGCTCACCCGGCCGCACACGCACATCATGAGCAACAATGCCTGGTGGGCGATCGTGCTCTCGCCCGACGTGCCGAACTCGCTGCGGCTCGCGGTCGCGGTCACGGTCGTGCTGGCGCTGCTCGCGATCTGGCGCCTGCTGCGGCCGGGCCGGGTGCGCTTCCTGCCCTGGGACGCCAGCGCGCGGGCACGGGTCGCGGCGCTGGGCGGCAAGCCGCCGGAGGCGGCGGACGGCGTGGTGCTGGGCGAAGCCGAACGGGCCGCCATCCCGTTCCGCCGCGTGGGGCGCGTGCTGCTGGGTCTCGGCGATCCGACGGGATCGGATTCCGACCGGGTCTCGGCAATCGGCGCCTGCGCGACCTCGCCCAGCAGGAAGGCATGGATGCCGCGTTCTGGCGCGCCGGCCCCGACCTGCTGAAGGTCTACGACGACCTTGGCCTGACCGCCCTTCCCCTCGGCCCGGACGGGCTGCCGATGCCCGAGGCGCCGGAGAACACGCCGGAAACCGACCAGTATCTGGTGTGCCTGGCCGAACGCGACCTCAACGTCTTGCTGCCGTTGCTGCCGCAGCTGGCCGGCAACCAGGATCGCCCGGCAGCCGGCAAGGTGGCCTGACCGCGCCGTTCGGCGCGGGATCGGCGCATACTGGGCGCCCCACTGGCGTTCCCTGGCGCCCCGCGATTCGGATGCTCGACATGCTGACATGGTTGCCCCTGGCTGCGGCGGTGCTCGCCGCGATTGCCGCGATCGCCGTCCTGATGCTCGTGCTGCGTCAGGCCGCCACGCTGGAGCGCATCCGCCTCGTCACGGAACAGGCGCTAGCCGCGCAACGCGCCGAGGGGGAGACGACCCGGGCGGCGCTGCGCAGCGCGGGCGCGGAGCAGGCGGAGCGGCTGGGTACGCTGCGCGGCGCGCTTGACACCGCGACCGAACGGTTGCGGACCGAATTGTCGCGGGGACAGGGCGAGCTGCGCCTGGTGCTGAACGAGGCGCAGCAGGCGGCCGACGCGCGGATCGCCGCGCAGTTCGAGACGACCCGCGCGATGCTGGAAGCCAAGCTGCGCGAGATGCGGGAGGGCAACGAGGCGAAACTCGCCGCGATCCAGGCGAGCGTGAACGAGCAGCTTCATGCCGCGGTCGAGAAGCAGATGACCGAGAGCTTCGCCCGCGTGGTGGACCAGTTCACCGCGGTGCAGAAGGCGATGGGCGACGTGCAGGCGGTCACCGCGCAGATCGGCGACATCAAGCGCCTGTTCAGCAACGTCAAGACGCGGGGCGGCTGGGGCGAGGCGCAGGTCCGCGCGATGCTGGACGACGTGCTGCCGCCCGGCGCCTATCTCGCGAACCACAAGGTGCGTCCCGACTCCGACGACCTCGTGGAGTTCGCCGTGGTCATGCCGATGCGCGGCGAGGTCCGCCCGGTGCTGCCGATCGACGCCAAGTTCCCGGTCGAGGATTTCGAACGCCTGCTCGCCGCGTCGGAGGCCGGGGACCTCGAGGGCGAGCGGGCGGCGACGCGGATGCTGGAACGCCGGGTGCGCGACGAGGCGCGCAAGA
>MKTV01000021.1:184826-187208 GCA_001898425.1 Rhodospirillales bacterium 69-11 | reverse complement strand
CCGGTGACGGTGGAGTTCGCGGTGCTCTACTTGCCGACCGATGCGCTCTACGCGGAGGTCGCGCGCATTCCCGGGCTGGTGGACGAGATCGGCCGGGAGTGCCGGGTGCTGGTGATGGGCCCGACGCTGTTCCCGGCGCTGCTGCGCACCATCCATCTGGGCTTCGTCACGCTCGCGCTCGAGCAGAAGGCGGACCAGGTGCGCGCGTTGCTGGGCGCCACGAAGGGCGAGATGCTGAAGATGGACAAGGTGCTGACCCAGCTTGCGCGCCAGGCGAGCACGTTCAGCAACACGATCGAGAAGGCGCGGGTGCGCACGCGCGCGGTGGACCGCAAGCTGCGCGGCGTGGAGGCGATCGACGACGACCGGGCGGAGGCGCTGCTCGCGTTGGATCCGGACGCCGACCTGCCGCGCGAGGCGGAGGCCGACGTCTCGGCTGAGGAGGCCGATGTGCCGCCCGAACGGGAGGGGCTGGAGGCCTGACGGGCGCGCAACACCGCCCGACTCGCATCACGAATCGGGCTGAAATGCAGAATCCTCGCGATTCTGCGGGTAAGCCATGCGGGAACTGCGGATTAGCTCTGGCGAGAAGAGGGCATTTGCCTATATCGTGCTATTGCCGCGAAGAGGCGGGATCGGTTTTTCGGTCGGGTGGTGATCCACACGATCAGCATCGGGCCACGTTTCCCGGCGGTGACGAAGACACTCTGGCGCATGTCATGTGGCGCATGTCATCCTGGCAAAGGCCGGCTCGCAACGACTAGATGAGGACGACTTTCTCTTGAGCATGACCAACCGTGGCCGTGGCCGCCCCCCTCGGCGCCGTGGCTTCGATGACGACTTTGCCTACGATCGTGCGCCGCCAGGCGATATGCCGCGCAGTATGTCACCGTCGTGGCCGTCGTCCGCCGGGTTCGGCCCCGAGCATGATGCGACCGTCAAGTGGTTCAACCCCGAGAAGGGGTTCGGGTTCGTGGCGCTGTCGGACGGGTCGGGTGACGCCTTCCTGCACGCCAACACCCTGAACAATGCCGGCCACAGTGCGGTCAGCCCAGGCGCCACGCTGCGCGTGCGCATCGGCCAGGGCCAGAAGGGCCGTCAGGTGTCGGAAGTGATCTCGGTCGACGAGAGCACGGCCACGCCGCAGGCCCGCGGTCCCCGTCCCGGTGGCGGCATGGGTGGTGGCATGGGCGCCGGCCCGCGCCGCGGTGCACCGACCGGCCCCTCGGTCGAGACCCAGGGCACGGTCAAGTGGTACAACGCGACCAAGGGCTTCGGCTTCGTCGCCCCGGTCGAAGGCGGCAAGGACGTGTTCGTCCACGCCTCCGCCCTGCAGCGCGCCGGGATCACCCAGCTCGCCGAAGGCCAGTCGGTGGTCATGGACGTCGTGCAGGGCGCGAAGGGTCCGGAAGCGGCCGCCATCCGCCTCGGCTGACCCGAACGCCCACGCCTGAAACAACGGCCTGCTCGCACGCGAGCGGGCCGTTCGTCGTTCCGGCACTCCGCGCAGCCCGCGGCACGATCACTCCTCCCGGCTTGCAGCCCCCGGCGCGACCGCGCCGCGAACCCGCTCCTTGGAGCACGGCCGCTCACGTTCCGGCGTGCCTGTGACCCAGGTCACAGCGTGCCCATGACGAGAGGCTACGCTGCGGCACACAGCACAACGCTGTAGGGGCCAGCGTCATGGAACATGTACTCACGGAACATGGGTTTCGGCTGCTGTACTTGCGCGATTCAGGCGCGTTGGGGGAGCTCGATCGCGAAGCGATCCTGACCGACCTGCTGGACAGCCTGCCGCCCGGTGAGCTCCCACCGTTCCTCCGCCTGGACCTGCGCGACTACGACCATCTCGTCATCGCCTCGGACCTCGCCACCGGCCGCAACCTCGGCGTGCTCGGCGGCATGAACCGCATGACGCGGGACGAGCGGCTGCTGGTGATCGACACCGCGTTCGTTGCGGCCGAAACGCGCGGCCAGCACCTCATGCGGCGCATGATCGCGCTGATGCTGCTGCGCATGGCGGGAATCGAAGTGCTGCCGGACGTCGTGACGACGCTGTCGCAGAGCACGGTGTTCTGCCACGTCCTGTCGCGCACGGCGGCCGCGATGCGGTCCGTCCGGTTCCTGCCCGAACCGGCGCAGGAGGACGTGATCCGGTTCGAGCCGGCGGCCCTGATGCGCCGGATCTCGAACAGCCTCGGGCACAAGACCGACGCCGCGGCCACGCGCGCCGCGCTGCACGCGCTCGCGGCGCATGGAAGCCGCGGCGTCCCGCCCCTCTCGGCCGACCTGCACGCGGAATACACGTTCGCGCCGGTCCGCACCCTTCCCGCGCCGCTCCTCGCCGCGATCGACCTGCGGCACGCGGACGAGGCGGAGCTG
>MKTV01000021.1:176029-184791 GCA_001898425.1 Rhodospirillales bacterium 69-11 | reverse complement strand
GCCGCGCCAGCGCCCGATCACCCTGCCCAGCCTGGAACGCAACCCGTTCTGGCCGGCGCCGCGGCCCGAACGCTCTTGCCCAGCGCGGCCCTAGCACGCACCATCCGGCCCGTTGATGCTGGAGAGTGAGAATGCAGGTGCGTGCCGCGGTCGCCCGCGAGGCCGGAAAGCCCCTCAGCCTGGAGACGGTCGAGCTCGAAGGACCGCGTGAGGGCGAGGTCCTCGTCGAGATCAAGGCGACCGGGATCTGCCACACCGACGAGTTCACCCTGTCGGGTGCCGATCCCGAAGGGATCTTCCCGGCAATCCTGGGTCATGAGGGTGCCGGGGTGGTGGTGGACGTCGGCAAGAATGTGACGAGCCTGAAGAAGGGCGATCACGTCATCCCGCTCTACACGCCGGAATGCCGGCAGTGCGAATACTGCCTCTCGCGCAAGACCAATCTGTGCGTGGCGATCCGGGCGACCCAGGGCAAGGGCGTCATGCCCGACGGGACCAGCCGGTTCCGCGCCGGATCCGAGACGGTCTACCACTACATGGGCACGTCGACCTTCGCGAACTACACGGTGCTGCCGGAGATCGCGCTGGCGAAGATCCGGCCCGACGCGCCGTTCGAGAAGGTCTGCTACATCGGCTGCGGCGTGACGACGGGAGTGGGCGCGGTGATCAACACCGCCAAGGCGGAGGCCGGGTGCCGCGCCGTGGTGTTCGGCCTGGGCGGCATCGGGCTGAACGTGATCCAGGGCCTGCGCCTGGTCGGCGCGGAGCAGATCGTGGGCGTGGACCTGAACCCGCGCCGCAAGGAGATGGCCGAGAAATTCGGCATGACGGATTTCGTCAACCCGGCCGAGGTGCAGGGCGACCTGGTGCCGTACCTGGTGGACCTGACGAAGGGCGGCGCCGATTACAGCTTCGAGTGCATCGGCAACGTGAAGGTCATGCGGCAGGCGCTGGAATGCGCCCATCGCGGCTGGGGCAAGTCGATCATCATCGGCGTGGCCGGCGCCGGGCAGGAGATCTCCACCCGTCCGTTCCAGCTCGTCACGGGCCGCACCTGGATGGGCACCGCGTTCGGTGGCGCCCGCGGGCGCACCGACGTGCCGCGGATCGTCGACTGGTACATGGACGGTCGGATCAACATCGACGACCTGATCACCCACGTGCTGCCGTTCGAGCAGATCAACGAGGGGTTCGAGCTGATGCGCCGGGGCGAATCGATCCGCAGTGTCGTCACGTTCTGAGATGCCGATCCGCGCGGTCTGCTTCGACGTCGGCGAGACGCTGATCGACGAGACGCGGCACTGGCTGGACTGGGCCGCGTTCCTGGGCGTGCCACCGCTCACGCTGTTCACCGCGCTCGGGGTGACGATGGACCGCGGCGAGTCGCATCGCCGCGTGTTCGAGATCTTCCGCCCCGACCTCGACCTGCCCACGGCGCTGCGCCAGCGGGCCGAATCGGGGTGGCGCTACGCCTTCGAGGAAGGCGACCTCTACCCCGACGCGCGGCCCTGCCTCTCGGCACTGCGGGATCGCGGGTTGAAGGTGCTGGTGGCCGGCAACCAGCCCGTTGCGGCGGAGGCGGCGCTGGCCTCGCTCGACCTGCCGGTGGACGCGATCGCGACCTCGGGTGGGTGGGGCGTGGCAAAGCCGGATCCGCGCTTCTTCACCAAGGTCGTCGAGCTGGCAGGCGTGCCGGCGGCGGAGATCGCCTATGTGGGCGACCGGCTCGACAACGACGTGCTGCCGGCGCGTGCGGCGGGGATGACGGCGGTATTCCTCCGCCGCGGCCCGTGGGGCTGGATGCACGCGGAGAAGCCGGAGATCGAGGCCGCGCATCTGCGGCTCGACCGGCTGGACGGACTGGCGGACGCGCTGGAGGGGATCGTAACAGGGGGTGTTCGGCATTAGACCCGCCGAGGCGCGGACCATGAGTCGTCGAGGTGCAACGCCCCCCAAGTCGGATCGCGCATGAGCCCGGAACCGGTCGCTCGCCATTCCAGACGAGCGAAGAGCCGGCCGCATGCCGTGTGGGCGGCCCTGGCGCCGTGAGCGATGCCTCGGCAATTTGCCACGGGAGATTCCCCATCAACCTGATCCACGTCGATGATCCCGCCTACGGAGCGATCGACGACCTGTTGAGCGGCTTCTACCAGGTCACCTGGACCGACGACTCACCGGTCATCACACGAGCCGTGACGTTCGTCGGACCGCTGAGCGTCGCGAACGATGGTGTGTTCGAAGGGCGTTCGGTCGCAACCGTGACGTTCCCGCACGCGCATCACCCAGTCCACCGAGACCGGGTGGACTGGGTGGGGAAGCCGATTGCGATCAGCGGAGCCGGTGAAGCCGGCGGTACCCTCGTCGCTCGCGTGGTCGCACTCAACTACCTGCCCCACACGAACCCGGTCACGCCCACGCTGACGCTCAACGTCGCAGCGCCAACCCCCATCGACGCCAGCTCGCAAGCCGTCGCGTGTCCCTGCTTCACCAGCGGGACGGATGGTTCGGGATTTCCGAGTTGCGTCGGCAAGTCGATCTGGATCAGCGACGGTGCGTTTGCCAACGCCCATTCGCCCGTGTACGGCGCCGCTCCGGTCCTGACCACCATTGCGGCATACGAGACGCCCTTCAGCGTGTCTCTCTCGAGAAGCCTGCGACGAACTCTGGTGGATTACCCCGGGGTTCGGATCAAGTGGTTCACCGACAATCGGGATGCCGTGCTCGAAGCCGGGAATGCGGCCATCGCGAACGGCCGCCGCGAACTCCTGTTCTGCGGATTTTCCCACCCCTGCTCGACGGGTGTCTTCGGCTTCCGCGGCTACAAGCAAAGCGGGATGTTCGACGCCAGCGACGCCCAACTTTCGCGAGTGGTCGGCTCGCTGTTCTGGTGGACATCGGGGGCCGGCGTCGAGACGGACATGATGAGCGTTCCCGACGAGTACCCGGGGTTCTGGAGCGACCAGACGTATATGCGCCAGGCCATCTCATGGGATGCACCGCCCGCACCTCCACTCCCAGACGAAGTCGCGGGATCTGATTCGCTGCCCTGCTTGGGGACAGTATCGAATGCGGTCGTCGTCATCACCGGGGACAGTTGGCAGGTCGAGGACCCGGCCGGGAATGGGACGGGACACCTGGGGGTCGTGGCAAGCTGGCTTCAGAGACGGAACAAGCAGAAGCGGATCAGGACCGTCACGCGGGGCATCGGCGGCACGATGTGGTCGCAACTTGCCTCATTGCGGCCCGTGGGGAATGGCCCAAGGTGGATTACCGACCGGACGAAGAATTGGCTTTCCGAGTACGTGCTGCAGGTCCCAAGCATCGACGGAGAGGGCACGATCGTTCCTCATGTCGTGGTGATCGCCCTGGGCGCGAATGACAAGGACAAGCTCAATCCAATACAGGTCGCGACGGCCCTCAATCGGATCAGGTCGGTGGTGGCGGCAAACGGCCTACCCCCTGACGCTATCCTGTGTACGGAGGGGGTAAAGGGTGCCGAACTCTGGAGCGCTGGCGCCGAAGACTACGCCCTGCTCGGATTCGATTATGCTTCCACGTTCGTTCGCAGCTTTGCCCGTGCGAATGGCTTCCCCCTGATCGATGTCGGTGCCCGCGCGCAGGAGGCAATGTACGGCTGGTCACCGGACCGCCTGTTGCGCCGGACGGTCCCGGCCCTTGGGCCCATGCTCGCAACCCCCAATGTCGGCACGCCCTTCCCCGCCGGATATCGGTGCCGGGACTTCCGTGTCGTGCTGCACACCCATGTTCCCGGCCAGGCGTTCTGGGGAGGGATCACGACCCTCGAGATCCAACTCTCGCCCCGGCCGGACAATCGCCTGGTCCTGACCGCTGACCCCGGCGTCACGAACGGGCATGACGGGATCCTCCACTGCTACGCGCGGAGCTGGGGTGGGATCATCACGACGCCGACCACGATCGGTCAGAACAGCCACTCCCTTCGCACGTCGGGTCAGGCGGATCTGGGCCCGTTGGGCGGCCATCCGCTGACCACGAGCCCGCCGGCATGCACCCTCGCCAGGTTCGAGGGCGCGAACTTCACGCCCGGCGACGTGCTCGGACGCTGCTACTACTCGCCCGGGATAGGCGCTGGTGGATGGGATTATCGAACCCTCATAACCGGCCAGATCACCAACGAGATCATCTTCGGGGCTGAATCGAACGACAGCCCCACACCCCGCACGGCGAACTGGTTTGGCGGGTGGATGTTCATCAGCCAGGACGCAACCGCCGCAACGAACGTCCGTATCACGGACCCCGCGGGCAATATGCTCCGGACGACGATCGTCGGGTTCACCGACTTTCGGCAGGTGACGATTGCCGATGCATGGCCGCACCCCACCCTGCAGCAGGATCAGATCGCCTTGGAAGTGGGCCGGTTCGGTGCGCCGGCCTTCGAGAATGCCGTGGCTGTGGCGCGCGATGATCACGAGGCTGGCCAGTACCTCATCGTCGAGGTGTCCGGAACGCGAGCTCGGGTTTCCGTCGTGCTCGGAGCCGATTACGACCCCGATCCGCGGCGGGCGATCCTCAAGGGGCAACAGCAAGTCTGGGAGGGGGAGGTGGAGCGCTTCGGAGCGCCTTTCGTCCCAACCGTGTGGGTTACCGGAGGCGCTGCGACGATCACCCCGGTCTGGGTGGAGATCGACGAGCGGCGCCGCGCCTACACCCGCCCAACGTTGACGGTGCGCGAGGCGTACGGGACGGGTGATGGTTCGGCCAGCTTCGATCTCGGCGGTGACACCTCCCATTACTCGCGGGCGTTCCGTCGGGAGGTGATCGAACCGGCTTGGCGCGCCGCGGACCTGACGGCCGCCACCGCGGCACCACCGCGCAATGTGACGCGGCTCGTCGAAGGCAGCCATTACAGCATGCAGCAGGCCGATCTGACGATCCTGGTGAACAAGGCGGAGGGGTCGGCGACGACTCTCGAAGCGCCCTATGACCCTGCCGTCGGCATCCCCTACGTCGTGAAGGATGCCCGGGGCGACGGAGACATCCACCCGATCAGCTTCATACCCAGCTTCGGGATGATCGATGACGAACCAATGAAGGTGATCGTGGAAACACCTTACGGCTCCGCGCGGCTGATGTTCGATGGCGCGAACTGGTGGACGATCTGAAACGGGCCGTGCGAATCCAGGATCCATGATCGCGACCCAGCCCGCAGCAAGCGAGCGTTCGCGCCCTATCCCGCGTCGTCGACCAGCACCACGTGCAGCCGCCGCGGACCGTGGGCACCGAGCTCCAGGGTCTGCTCGATATCCGCGGACCGAGACGGGCCGGTCACCAGCATGACGTTGCGGGGCATCCCGCCAAGCTCCGCGCGCAGGAGATCCCACGCCTCCTCATACGCCCCCACCAGGCGGGACGTGCGCAGCACCGCGATGGCCGTGTCGGCCAGCACGTTCAGCGTGGTCGGCCGTTCGGGGGCAGAGGGGAACATCAGCGTGCCCGTCTCGGCGATGCCGGCGAAGGCGTGCTGCACCGCGACCGCATCCGTCGCCTCGGCGCGCCCCTGGCGGATCGACAGCATGGGGCGCTCCGCCCAGGGGATCGCCTGCAGTTCCGAATGCGGCGCCATCACCAGCTCCGACGGCAGGTTCTGCGCGGCGAGGTAGTCGGCGACCGCCACCGGGACCTCGGCGGCCGAGGCGACCCGCGCCACCGTGCCGAATTCCTTCTCCACGTTGCGCACGAACAGCTCGACCTGTTGCGGATGTGGCAGGCGGGAGCGCGCGGGGATGAGCTGGCGCGGGTGCTGGGCGAGACGCCCCCGCAGCATGGCCGCCTGGTCCGCCGGCAACGCCCCCCGCCGCAGGCCGCGGCGGATGGCAGTCAGGATCGCCTCGCGGCTCATCGCAGCGTCCCGTCCCGCTGCGCCTGCGCATAACGGGCGAAGAACGTGTCGCCTTCGGGTGCGGGCAGGTCGCGGCCCTGGGTCCAGCCGCCGGCGAACGGCATCCGCGCGAACCGCCCCCGCTTCCGCCCCGCAACGCCCAGCGCGAACGCCGCCGCGCGGGTGGCCATCCGGTACAGCGAGGGGCGGCGCGCGAACCAGGCCCACAGGCCGAGGTTCCGGCGCTGGGTCGCGGGCGTCAGGTGACGCTCGAACTCGCGCTCCCGCCAGTGGCGCATCAGGCCGGGCAGCGGGATCTTCACCGGGCACACGCTCTCGCACTTGCCGCAGAAGGTCGACGCGTTGGGCAGCAGCCCCGCCTGGTCCACCCCGATCAGCGCCGGCGTCAGCACCGACCCCATCGGACCGGGATAGACCCAGCCATAGGCATGGCCGCCGACCGCGCCGTAGACCGGGCAGTGGTTCATGCAGGCGGCGCAGCGGATGCAGCGCAGCATGTCCTGGAACTCGGTGCCGATCATCGCGGAGCGGCCGTTGTCCACCAGCACCACGTGATACTCGGCCGGACCATCCAGGTCCGCGTCGCGCCGGGGTCCCGTGGAAAAGGTCGTGTAGACCGACATGTCCTGGCCGGTGGCCGACCGAGCCAGGACGCGCAGCAGCGAGGTGCAGTCTTCCAGGGTCGGCACCACCTTCTCGATGCTGGCCAGCACGATGTGCACGCGCGGCAGGGTCTGCGTCAGGTCGCCGTTGCCCTCGTTCGTGACGATGACGCTGGTGCCGGTCTCGGCGATCAGGAAGTTCGCGCCGGTGATCCCGACATCGGCGGCGAGGAAGCGCGCGCGCAGCTTGGTCCGCGCTTCGGTCAGGATGTCGCGCCGTTCCGCGAACACGCGATCGGCCGGCAAGTCGGTATGCGACTTGCGGAACGCCTCTTCCCAATCCTCCAGGTTCAGGTGGAAGGCCGGGGCGATGATGTGGCTGGGCAGCTCGTGGCGAAGCTGGATGATGTATTCGCCGAGATCGGTTTCGACCGGGGTGATCCCGTGCTTCTCGAGATGGTCGTTGACCGCGATCTCCTCGCTGATCATCGACTTGCCCTTGGTGACGGTGCGCGCGCCCGCCGCCTGGCAGATCTTCAGCACCGCCTCCCGCGCGGCCTCCGCATCGGCGCACCAGTGCACGGTGCCGCCGGCCTTCTCCACGTTCGCCGCATAGGTCTCGAGGTAGAAGTCGAGATGCGCCAGCGTGTGGTTCTTGATGTCGCGCGCCGTGTTGCGCAGCTCCTCGAACTCGGGAAGCGCGGCGGCGGCGGCGGCGCGCCGCGCGATGAAGCTGGGCCCGCTGCGGGCGAGCGCCTTCTGCAGCCCGGGATCGTCGATCGCCGCGTGGGCGTTCTGCTTGAAGGCGGCGGAAGTGGGAACGTGCATGCGGTCTCCTGTCGCGCCGACCTTACCCCGGATCGCCGCCTCGCGGAACGTGCCTGCGACGCCGCGGCCGGCCAGCGGCGCGATGCCGCGTGGCCTTCCCGACCCGGCGTGCACGGCCTCGCCGTTGGCGAGCACCTGGGTGGGTGCTCGCCGGACAGCGTCAGGCCTTCAGCATCGGACAGGCATGGTCCGACAGCGGGCGGAATGCCTCCTCCGCCGGTGTCGTCGCCACGGGCTTCATCAGATCCCATTCCTGCTTGCTGTCGGCCGGCTTCTTCACCTCGAACAGGTAGCAGGGGTGGATCTTGCGCCCGTCTTCCCGGATCTTGCCGCCCGCGCCGAAGCAGTCGTCGTCGGTCGGCATCGCCTTCATCCGCGCGATGGTCGCGGCTCCATCCGCCTTGGACGCCGCGGCGCCCATGTCGGCGACCGCCTTGAAGTAGTGCAGCGCCGAGGAATACTGGCCCGCCTGGATGCTGTTGGGCCACAGCGTGACCTTCGGCTTGATCCGGTTCATGAACGCGCGCGTCCGGTCGTTCAGGTCCCAGTAGTAGGTTTCGCTCAGAACAAGGCCCTGCGCGGTGTCCAGCCCGATGGAATGGACGTCGGTGCTGTACATGATCAGCCCCGCGAGTTTCTGCCCGCCCTTCACCACCCCGAACTCCGAGGCCTGCTTGATGCTGTTCACCGTATCGAGCCCCGAATTCGCGAGGCCGATCACCTTCGCCCCGGAGGCTTGCGCCTGCACCAGCGCGGCGGAGAAATCGGTCGTCTCCGGGAACGGGTAGACGTTGGCGCCCAGCACCTTGCCGCCCGCCTCGGTGACGAACTTCGTCGCATCCCGCTGCAGCGCCTGGCCGAAGGCATAGTTGGCGGTGATGAAGAACCAGGTGTCGCCGCCGGTCTTGGTCAGCGCCGCCGAGGTCGACTTGGACGCCATGTAGGTGTCGGTCACCCAGTGGATCGTATTGGGGGTGCACGCCTTGCCCGTGAGATCCGAGGTGGCGGTGCTGGTGCTGAGATAGATCTTGTTCTTCTCTCGCGCGATGCTGGTGATCACCAGCGCGCAAGAGGAAGCGCCGCCGTCCTGGATGACGTCGATGCCGTCCTGATCGTACCACTTCTTGGCGATCGAGGCGGCCAGATCCGGCTTGTTCTGGTGATCCGCCACGGTGATCTCGATATCGAACCCGTGATCCCCCCATTCCTGCACCGCCTGGCGCGTGCAGATGACCGAGGTGGGACCGGTGAGGTCGCGATACGGTCCGGACTGATCGTTCATGATCCCGATCCGGAGGACCGGGCGCTGCGCCCGTGCGCGGCCGGTGGGGGTTGCGACGGCGACGGACGCGGCCGCCGAGGCCAGCAAGTGCCTGCGTTTGAGATTCATTGGTTTCCTCCCGGCGGGCCCGACGTGCGGAGCCGCCCGGGGGAAACCGTATCAAGGCGAAGCG
>MKTV01000021.1:148521-175961 GCA_001898425.1 Rhodospirillales bacterium 69-11 | reverse complement strand
GCCGTCGAGCCATGGGCCCGTCCGGCGGGTGGTCGGTCGCGGCGGCGACCTGTCGCGCCGCGAGGGTCAGGACGAGATCACCGGGTGGTGGTGGCGCCACGCCGCGCGTTGCCGAACAATTCGGGTGCGCGGTCGCCGTAGCCGGTGTCGCCGTCGCCCGTGCGCTGCTTCGTCACATCCGCCTTGCCGAACAGTTCGGGTGCGCGGTCGCCGTAGCCGGTATCGCCGTCGCCCGTGTGCTGCTTGCTCGCCAGCGTGGGCGCGGCGTCGCCCTGCGCCTGATCGGAATTGGCGGCGAGAGCGGCCGAACCGAAGGTCAGCACGGCGGCGGTGGCGAGGATCGTGAAACGGACCATGGTCATTCTCCTGGGTGAGACATGCGGATCAGTCCGCAGGCCGGAACGGTGGATGGATTGCGGAATGGTGGGACGCTCAGTGGCGGGTGGGCGCGGCGGTTGCCTGCTCCGCCTGGTGCAGGCGGCGCCACGCATAGGGGCTGCTGCCCACGAAGCGGCCGAAGACGCGGGTCAGGTGGGACTGGTCCGCCATGCCGCAGTCCTGCGCGATCTCCGCGAGCGAGGCGCGCGTCGTGATCATCAGCTGACGGGCGCGCTCGACCCGGCGGGTCAGGACGTAGGTGTGCGGCGTCATGCCGAAGCTCACCTTGAACGCCCGCCCGAAATAGCTGGGCGTCAGGCGGCACAGCGCCGCAAGCGCCGAGAGCGGGATCGCACGATCCAGATTGGCCTCGACATGGGCCTTGACCCGCTTCACCTGCCAGTCGGCGAGGCTGCCGCGCAGCGCGGGAGCCGCCGCCGGCTCCGGCGCCTGGCCCTGCACCAGCCGCGACGCACGGGTCAGCATGGCGGAGGCCGCTTCGGGATCATGCCGGATGCGCCGCTGAACCTCGACCAGAAGAGCCGCCAAATCTGCCGGGGAAATCATTCCCGTGGCGGTGTGGAAGTCCTGAGCAGTGGTGGACAGGCCAGATTGCATCGATCTCACCCCTTGACTGACGTTTTTCCAGAACCGATGAACGACGGCGTTCCCGCCGGTGCCTGGATATTGCTGGGTTCGATCAAACGGCGATATTCTACTGAGATTGAGCCGGATGCTCCTTTAGTGTTCAAGCGACATACCAAGGTATAAGAGAAACCAGTCGCCGGGACTGGAATCTGTTGCCCATGACGTCGCTCGCATCCCTCGCCACGCGTCAGGCCGCCCCCGATCAGGTCACGCCCAGCCAGGCTGCCCCTGGTCAGGCCACGCCCGACGAGGCCGCCCCCAATCAGGGCGCCCCCAGCCAGGCCGCCCCCAGCCAGGCCGCCCTGCCCGCCGACACCGGCCAGCTCCGCGGTTCGGCCCGCATCCTGTTCGCGCTGCTGGGCGCAAGCCTCGCCGCCGCCATCTTCGTCGTCGACACGTTCAGCCGGTTCGAGATCGCGATCGCGGTGCTGTACGGGATCGTCATCCTGCTCTCGGCATCGCTCTGGCGGCAGCGCGGACTGCTCGCGGTGGCGGCCGGCTGCGCGGCGCTGACGGTGCTGAGCTTCCTGATCATGCACGGGATCCGCATGCCGGGGCAGCCGCTGCTGCGCTGCCTCGTCAGCCTCGCGGGCAACGGCATCACCACGCTGCTGGCGCTGCGCATGCAGCACGCGATGGATGTGCTGCGCGCCGGAGAGCGCCGCTACCGCCGCATCTTCGACAGCAGCGGCGTGGCGATCTGGGAGGAGGACTACAGCGGTGCGGCGCAGATCCTCGCGCGCCTCGCACGCGAGGGCGTCTCCGACCTCGAAGCGCATCTGCTCGCGAATCCGCGGATCGTGACGGCGTGCATGGCCGCGACGCGGACGGTCGACCTGAACCGCGCGGCGGTCCAGATGCTGCAGGCCCCCGACAAGGCGACGCTCCAGACCGCGCTCGAGCAGACCTTCCTGCCGGAAACCTACGCCGTCCAGGCGCGGCTGCTGTCCGCCTTCATGTCCGGCGCCCCCGGCTTCGAGGCGGCGACCCGCGTGCGCACCCTGCGGGGCGAGATCCGCAGCGTGCTGATCGCCGCCACCTTCCCGCAAGGCAGCCAGCCCGACGAGCATGTGTTCGTCAGCGTGCTGGACGTCACCGAACGCAGCCGGACGGAGCAGGCGCTGGAACAGGCCCGCGCGCAACTCGCGCACGTCAACCGCGTCGCGACGATGGGGGAACTCACCGCGTCGATCGCGCACGAGGTGAACCAGCCGCTCGCCGCGGTGGTGACGCAGGGCGAGGCGGCGCTGCGCTGGCTGCGGCGCCCCCGACCGGATCTGGAGGAAGTGGGAACATCCCTCGAGGCGATCGTGCGGCAGGGACGCCGCGCGGGAGAGGTCGTGCGCCGGCTGCGGGCGATGTCGCGCGACGTGACGCCGCAACGGGCCGTGCTGGACGTGAACGAGGTGGTGAACGAAGCGGTCCTGCTGCTACGCCGGGAGCTGAGCGAGCACGAGGTGGAGCTCGCGCTGGATCTCTTCCCCGCCTCCCTGCCGGTCGCGGCCGACCGGATCCAGTTGCAGCAGGTGCTGATGAACCTGATGATGAACGGCGCGCAGGCGATGGAGGGCCGGACCACCCGCGCGCTGCAGGTGCGTTCCAGCCGGCCAGGCCCCGACCTGGTGGAGATCGCCGTGCAGGATCGCGGCCGCGGGCTCGACGAGGATCAGATGGCGCGCCTGTTCACCGCCTTCTACACGACGCGGGAGCACGGGATGGGGATGGGCCTGTCGATCAGCCGGTCGATCGTCGAATCGCATGGCGGGCGCATCCGCGCGGAACGCAACGCCGACGGTCCCGGGGCGACGTTCGCCTTCACCCTGCCGCTCGCCGCGCCATGAGCGCCGATGCCGCGGCGCCGATGGTCGTCGTGATCGACGACGAGGAAGCCGTCCGCACCTCGCTCAGCAGCCTGCTCCGTTCGGTCGGGTTCCGCGTGACGGTCTTCGCCGCCCCGCAGGAGTTCCTGCACACCGAGGCGGCGCAGGCCGCGAACTGCCTCATCCTCGACATCCGCCTGCCGATGTCGAGCGGGCTCGACTTCCAGGCGCAATTGGCGGCAGCCGGTATCCGCGTGCCCATCGTCTTCATCACCGGCCACGGCGATATCCCGATGACCGTCCGCGCAATGAAGGCGGGCGCGGTCGATTTCCTCGCCAAGCCGTTCCGCGATCAGGAGCTGCTGGATGCCGTCTCGGTCGCGATCGAGCGCGACCGGCGGATGCGCGACGGCGATTCCGCGCTGCGGGAGCACCGCGACCGGCTCCGCTCGCTGAGCGAACGGGAGCGGGAGGTGATGGCGCTCGCCACCGCCGGGCTGATGAACAAGCAGATCGCCTACGAGCTCGGACTGAGCGAGATCACGGTGAAGATCCACCGCGGCAAGGTCATGCGGAAGATGGAGGCGCACTCCCTGGCGGACCTCGTGCGCATCGCCGACACGCTCGGCGTCCGGCCGCCGCGGCGCGATCCGGCCTGATCGGTGGACGCGCCATAAACGTCCGTATGATTCCGCCGCGCGGCTGATCGGCCCATATCCGTCCATGAACACGCAACCGGATCACGCGCCGTGCCGCACACCCCCCTCGTCTGCATCATCGACGACGATCCATCGGTCCGCTCCGCCACGAGCAGCCTGGTGCGGTCGTTCGGCTACGCGGTGTGCGCGTTCGACTCGGCGGAGGCCTTCCTGGCCGAACGGGCGCGGCTGACGCCGGCCTGCATCATCTGCGACGTGCAGATGCCGGGACTGAGCGGAATCGACCTCCACGATCGGCTGACCGCGGCGGGAGATCGCCCGCCGATCGTCTTCATCACCGCCTTCTCGCAGGAGAAGGTGCGCCAGCGCGCCGGCCAGGACACCGTCATCCTGGGAAAGCCCTTCGCGGCGGAAGCCCTGGCCGATTGCCTGTCGCGCTTCGCGCCGCACTGATCCGCCGGTCGGATCGTCCGACCCGCAGCGGTATCAGCGGAGGCTGCGCCGCGCGCGCATGACCAGCCAGGGTGTGGGCGCCGCCCGCATTTCCCAGACGGCGAGCAACTGGTCGATCTCGGGCCAGCCGTCGCAACAGGGCGGCAGCCGCAGCGTACGGCTCAGCAGGTCCACGCGCGTCACGTCATGGGTGGGCGCGAACCGCGCGGCGAGCATCCCGGAGACGGATGCAGCGTCGGACCCGGTCTCCGCCCCGCCGTCATGCGCCTCCACCACCAGGTCGGCGTCGCGCAGCCCCGGCGCCGCCACCGGATCGAGCAGCTCGCGCTCCGCCCCCTCCACGTCGCACAGCACCAGCACGCGCCGTCCGGCACATTCCGCGAAAACCGATGCGTCGAACCGCCCGGCCACGCGCACCTGCACCCCGTTCAGCGCCGCCATCTCGGCGCACAGTCCGCGCGCGGCGGGGTCGATGTCGAAGGCGAGGATGTCGGCCGCCGGAAGCAGGCGCGCCAGCCCGACCGCATACCACCCCTCGGCGCAGCCGATGTTGAGCACCACCTCGGGCACGGTCGCCACGAGCGCGGCGAGATGCGGCTGGAGCCCGCCTTCGTAGCAGCCCAGAAGCTTCGGGATCACGCATCCCTCCGCCGCCCGCGGCAGCAGGCGCATCCCGGCGAAGAGCCCGTCCCGCACCACCTCCCCCAGCGCGGCCCGCAGTCGCGGACGCAGCACTTCCAGCCGATAGTTGGCGGCCAGCCGCAGCAGGTCGCGCGACAGCGCCGCGTGCGACGACGGCGCGCCCAGGATGCGCTGCAGGTGCTGCGTCACGGCGGCGGCGAGCGGGTCGGTCATCGGGCGATCATCGGCGCGCGGGGTGAAGGACGGGTGAACGGAGACCTCGCGCGGCGGCGCAGCGATGGCGCGCGGTGCGGATCGGACGCGATCGCTTCCGTCGTCCGGCTCTTGGGCCTTCGGCGACCCGAGGCTATCGTCGGCGGAACACGCTGCGATGGGGGAACCGGTGGCCAAGATCGTCCTTGCCGAAAATCCGCTGAACGAGGTGGACATCGCGCGGGAACTCGTCCCGCCCAGCCTCGAGATGGTGGTCGCGCGCCCCGGCTCCGCCGAATTCAAGGCCGCGCTCGCCGATGCCGATTGCGTCGTGGGCTTCGGCGATCGCTCGATGGATGATGCGTTCTACAAGGCGGCGCCGAAGCTCAAGCTCGTGCAGCTGCTCTCCGCCGGGTACGACCGCTGCGACGTGGAGGCCGCGCGACGCGCCGGCGTGCCGATCTGCAACAATGGCGGCGCCAACTCCACCGCGGTCGCCGAACACGCGATCATGCTGATGCTGGCGGTCGCCAAGCGGCTGGTGTGGCAGCACGCCAACGTCTCGGCCGGACGCTGGCGCGGCAACGCGGCCGAGGACGTGCGGCTCTACGAGCTGCGCGGCCGGACCCTGGGCATCGTCGGGCTGGGCACGATCGGCACCAAGGTGGCCCGCCTCGCCCGCGTCTTCGGCATGGACGTGCAGTACTACGACATCCGCCGCCTCACCGAGGACCAGGCCGATGCGCTGGGGGTGCGTTTCGCGCTGCTGGACGAGGTGCTGCGCAGCTCCGACATCGTCTCCCTGCACGTGCCGCTGACGCGTGAGACGCGGCACATGATCGGCGCGGCGCAACTGCGGCAGATGAAGCCCAGCGCCTACCTGATCAACACCTGCCGCGGGCCGGTCGTGGACGAGCCGGCGCTGATCGAGGCGCTGGCGGCCGGGACCATCGCCGGCGCCGGGCTCGACGTGTTCGACCAGGAGCCGCCACCGTCCGACAACCCGCTGTTCGGGCTGCCCAACGTCACGCTGACCGCGCATTTCGCCGGGCCGACCTGGGACAACCAGTACACCCGGTTCCGCAACGCGTTCGACAACTGCCAGCGGGTGATCCGCGGCGAGCGGCCGCTCTGGATCATCCCGGACCTGCAGGCCTGATCCGGCCGCGCCGGGTCACTCCGGCGCGCGCGGTGTCCGCGTCTCGGGCATCACGAACCCGACCAGGATGGTGCCCAGGAGCCCGGTCAGCGAGAGCACGCCGAAGGCCGCCGCCATGCCCGCCCAATCGGAGATGCTGCCCGCCATGGTCGTGCTGATCGCGGCGCCGAGATACATCGCGAGCCCCAGCACGCCCATGCACAGGTTGAAGTGGGCGGTGCCGCGGGTGAGGTCGGCGGCGAGCAACGGCAGCATCACGCCGAACACGGCGGCGCTGATGCCGCTGACCGCCTGCGCCATCACGAGCGGCCAGCCGCCCGGGAGGATCGCCAGCAGCACGCCGCGCACCGGCAGCGCCGCCCAGCCCAGCATCAGCAGGCGGCGGCGGCCGATCCGTTCGGCCGTGCGCCCGACCCAGGGCGAGAGCAGCGCGACCACCGCCTGCGGCACGACGATGCAGGCGGCGATGATGACGTTGGCGAAGTCGCCGCTGCTCATGGTCACGGCCGCCCCCGCCAGCGGCAGCATTGCGGCGTTGGACAGGTGGAACAGCGCGACGCAGACGGCGAAGATCAGCAGCCGGCGGTCGCTGAACAATCGGCGCAGGCCGGTCCAGTCCAGCAGCCGTGTCGTGGTCTGCTGCACCGCGTGCTTGCCCTCGCCTACGCCCAGGAGGGAGATCAGCGCCGGGACGCAGAGCACGGCGGTCAGCACGAAGACCACCCGGCTGGAGAAATAGCCGCCCAGCCCGCCCATCACCGCGGCGGCCAGCCCGTTGCCGATGGAGGCGAAGCGGGCGTTGCGCCCGAGCCGCTCGCCGAGGGCGTCGTGTCCGGCGAGCAGGAGGCTGATGGCGGCGATCGCGGGCGTGAGGATGCAGCTCGCGAAGGCATGCAGCACTTGCGCGACGAGCACCGGCAGCGTGACCGGCCACACCGCCAGGAGCAGTGCGGCCACCATGATCCCGGCGACCCCGCCGGCCGCCGCCAGGCGCTTGTTGCGCATGGCGTCGACCAGGGCGCCGGCGGGGAGCTGGCTCACCACTGCCGTCATGGTGCCGAGGGTCAGCGCGAAGCCGATCTCCACCTGCGTCCATTTGTGGGTGGTCAGGTAGACGGCGACGAACGCTCCGAATCCGGTCTGCGCATCGGCGACGAAGAAGTTCAGCAGATCGAGGGCGCGGTGGCCGCGCCCCTGCAGCAATCCTGGAGAGGGCATGGATCAGTGCGCGGCCGGTTGACCCGCGGCGGGTGCATCCCCGCGATGGGCATCGGATGGGGCCTCATCCTTGGCGGCCGCGTCAGCTGGCGCGGCGGCCTTGGTGGCCGCATTCCCTGGAGGGGCGGCCTTGGGGGCCGCGTCCGTCGAGGTCGCGTCCTTGGGAGCCCCATCCGCTGGGGCGGCGCCCGCGGGGGTGGCAGTCTTGGGGGCCGCGTCCGCAGGGGCAGCGTCCTTGGGCGCCGCGTCCTTGGGGCTCGCGTCCGCGGAGGCGGCGGCCTTGGGGGCCGCATCGCTGGCCCCTTCCTGCTTCGGCGCCGCTGCCGGCACCTGGGGCTTGGGCTCTGACGTGGGCACCGCCTCGGGCTTCTCTGCCACGACCGGCGGGGCCGGCTTCGGTTCGGCCACGGATGGGTCGGGCTTGGCGACCGTCGCGGGCGCCTCGGCGTCGGGCTTCGCGGCGGGCGGGGCACTCTCCGGCGCGGCGGGCTTACCGGCCGGCTGCGCCTCCGGCGCCGCGGGCTTCGCCGGGGGGTGGTCGGGCGCGATCACGGGCGCCGGCTTGCGTGGGTCGGTGTAGGCCGGCGCCGCCTTCATCTCGTCGGCGGTCATGTCGAGGGAGATCGGCCGCTTCGCATCGTTCGGGCGGAACGTCAGCGTGTCCCAGCGCACCACCACGCGCCGATTGCCGACGCCCAGGAACCCCCCGAAATCGATCACAGCGGCGCGGGGAGCGCCGGTCGCATCCACCAGCACGTCGACGAGCCGGCCCACGTTCTTTCCGCCGGGATCGGCGACGTCACGCCCGAGGATCGCTTCCGCGGCATCGGGCGGCATCTGCTGGACCACGCGGGCGGGCTTTGGCGGCTCCGCCGGCTTGGCGGGTGTGTCCGCTGCCTTGGCGGGCGCTTCCGATGGCTTCGCGGGTGCTTCCGCGGTCTCGGCGGGTTCTTCCGCCGGCTTGGCGGGCTTTTCCGTCGACTTGGCCGGCGCTTCCGTCGGCTTGGCGGGCTGTTCCTCCGCCTTGGCAGGCGGCTCCGCGGGTTTGGCAGGCGGCTCCGCGGGCTTGGCGGGCGCTTCCGCTGACGGCGTCGCCGGTGGGGCCGGAGTGGCCGGGGCGGTCGCTGCCGGAGCCTCATGCGTCGGCGAGGCTGGCGCAGGTGCCGGCGCAGGCGAGGGCGACGGGGAAGCCGGCGCGGCCGCAGGCGGGGAAGCCGGGGCGGCACCGGATGGCGGCGTATCGCTCGCGCCGGTCGATGCGGACCCCGCCGGAGGCGCGGACGCGGTGGGCGCAGCCGCAGGGGGGGACCCAGCCGCCGAACCCGGCGCCGTGGCCGACCCGGGCTCCGCCGCCGAACCAGGTGCCGCGGCCGGAGCAGGCGCCCCGGACTGCGCCGTCCCGCTCGCCGGCGCGGCGTCGGCCGCACGCGGCGGCGCCCCCGCCGACGGGGCGGTGGAGCCGGACGTGTCCGGGGCAGCCGCCATCAGCGGCAGCGCAGCGAGCGTGAGCAGGACAGTTCGATACATGGGCCTTCCCAGGCTCCTTAGGTCGGAAGGCGAACGCCCGGTCAACCGGAAGCCCCGCCGTGCAATGTTCAAGATCGCTTGGGCGCGAGCACGCCGGCCGGCTTCGGCGCCGCCCGCCAGGAGGCCAGCAGGATGCCCGCCCCGATCAGCGCAATCCCCACGGCATGATACGTGTGGAACGCCTCACCCAGGAACAGCACCGCCAGGATACTGCCGAACAGCGGCATCAGGTGCATCGACTGGCCCGCCAGCGCCGCGCCCGCCAGCTCCACCCCCCGGTTGAAGAACAGATACGCGATGAAGGAGGGAAACACCGCCGTGTAGCCGATCGCGAGCCACGAGGAGAGCCCACCCGTGATCCGCGCGCCCTGCGCCGTCTCCCATAGCATGAACGGCAGCATCATGCAGGATCCGAGCCCCATCGCGACGAGCAGGAAGGCGAGCGGATGCACGGCCGGGCGGCGGCGCAGCATCACGGTGTAGATCCCGTAGATCGCCATCGCGGCCAGGATCCACACGTCGCCCCGGTTGAGCTGCAGCGCGAGCAGCGCCTCGACCGATCCGTGCCCGGCGATCGCCGCGACGCCCAGCAGCGATACCGCGACCCCGACCGCCTGCCGGATCGTCGGCCGCTCCCCGAACAGCAGGAACGCCCAGACGATGATGATCAGCGGCAGGGCGGATTGCAGCAGCAGCACGTTCAGCGCCGTCGTGCTGCCCAGGCCGATATAGGACATGGTGTTGAACGACGCGATGCCGGTCGCCGCCAGCAGCAGCATCAGCTTCCAGTGCCGCAGCAGCACCGGCCAGTCGCGGCGCAGATGCGGCCAGGCGATCGCGAAGGCCACGGCGAAGGCCCCGGTCCAGCGCCAGTAGGCGAGCGTGATCGGCGGCACCTTCCCCGCCACCGCGCGGCCCAGGACGATGTTGCCGGCCCAGAACAGGTTGCCCAGCACCAGCAGCGTCCACGGCGAATCCCACGCAGCGCCCAGCAGGGCCGGACGCGGCGCGGCACCGTTCGGAACGCCCCGGACCCGGTCGGCGGAGGGGGACACCGGGTCAGCCCAGCGGCGCGCAGGCGGCGCGCAGCCAGGCCGACGTGGCGCCGTCCAGGTGCGGGCCGACCTCGGCCAGCACGCGGGCGTGGTAGTCGTCCAGCCACGCGCGTTCCGCAGGCGCCAGCAGCGCGGGCTCGATCAGCCGCCGGTCGAACGGCGCGAGCGTCAGCGTCTCGAAGCGCAGGAACGGCTTGCGGGCGGCCGCAAGCGTGGCGGGCTGCACCAGCAGCAGGTTCTCGAGCCGGATGCCGTACGCGTCGGGCAGGTAGTAGCCCGGCTCGTTCGACAGGATCATGCCGGCGGCGATCGGCACCGGCCGCGCGAGACGAGACAGGCTCACCGGCCCCTCATGCACCGAGAGATAGCTGCCGACCCCGTGGCCCGTGCCGTGGTCGTAGTCGAGCCCGACCTGCCACAAGGCGCGCCGCGCAAAGGCGTCCAGATGCGCGCCGGCGACGCCTTGCGGAAAGACCAGCGTGGCGATCGCGATGTGACCCTGCAGCACGCGCGTCACCCGCTCCCGCTGCTCGAGCGGCGGCGCGCCGGGGCCGGTCCAGACGGTGCGGGTGATGTCGGTGGTGCCGTCGGCGAACTGCGCGCCCGAGTCGATCAGATAGACCTCGTCGGGCCGGATCGCGCGGTTGCTCGCCGCGTCGACGCGATAATGGATGATCGCGCCATGCTCCCCGGCGCCGGAGATCGCGGGGAAGCTCTCCCCCCGGAACAGCGGCAGCTCCGCACGCAGCGCCAGCAGCTTCTCGGCGGCCGAGAGTTCCGTCTCCCGCCCCGTCGGCCCGATCTCGTGCAGCCAGTGCAGGAAGCGGCACATCGCGGTCGCGTCGCGCGCATGGGCGGCGCGGGCGCCCTGCTGCTCCACCGCATTCTTGCACGCCTTCGGCAGCAGGCACGGATCGGGACCCGCCACCACCGTCGCCCCCGCCGCGCGGAGCTGCTGGGCGAACCAGACCGGGGACCCGGACGGATCGACCCGCACCCGTTTGCCGCCCAGCCGCGCCAACGCCGGGGCCAGCGCCTCCCGCGGCTCGATCGCGACGCCGTTGCCGATCCAGGCGCGCGTCTCGGCCGTCAGCTTCACCGGATCCATGAACAGGTCGGTCGCGCCGTCCGCATGCACCAGGGCGAAGCCGAGGGCGAACGGCGTGAACGGTACGTCGGCACCGCGGATGTTGAGCAGCCAGGCGATCGAGGCCGGGTCGCTCAGCACCGCGGCGTCCTGCTTGGCCTCGCGCAGCAGGCCGGCGATCTCGCCCCGCTTCTCGGCACCGCTGCGGCCCGCGTAGTCCAGCGGCTGCGGCGTGGCCGGGGCCGTGGGCGGGGCCGGGCGATCGCTCCAGGCGGCGTCGACCGGGTTGCGCGCGACCGGCACCATCTCCAGCCCGGCCTCGGCGTAGCGGCCGAGTGCCTCCTCGCTGAGCAGCAGCGGGTCGTAGCCGATCCGCGCCCCGGGGGCGGCATGACGCGCGAGCCAGCTGGGCGGCGGCGTTTCGGTGACGTGCTCGCGCGCCCAGAGCGCCGCGTCCGTCTGTGCCGCGAGCTGCAGGACATAGCGCCCGTCGGTGAACACCGCCGCGCGGTCGCGCAGCACGGCCGCGAGACCGGCGCTGCCGGTGAACCCGGTCAGCCAGGCCAGCCGCTCCGCGGCGGGCGGAACGTATTCGCCGAGATGCTCGTCCGCGCGCGGCACGATGAACCCGTCGAGACCCTGGGCCGCGAGCTGGTCGCGCACGGCGCGCAGCCGCGCCGCATGGATATCGGAGGCCGGAGCGACTGGAGAGGACGCCGTCATGCCATGAGCCTCGTTCTTAGCACTTCGTTCATATCTGCATACCTACACGGCATCGCATGCGTGTGTCGCATGTCTGCTGGGGGAAAGCCGCGCTTATCCACCCAGGCAACGAATACTATGTTGCATCGCATCAAAGCTCGGGAACGCACCGCCGCGAGGACGCTGCGCGAGACCCGAAAAAGTTGAAACTGGATTGAGACCCATGAGTGCCCCGATCACCAAGAGCCAGCTCGGCTTCGAACTTCCCAAGCTGAGCTATGTGGATGCGAGCTGGGAAGAGCCGAACCTGCGCGGCCGCGCCGCCGCTCCTGCCCACACCGGTGGGCTGGGAGATCTGCTGGCGAATCTCCTCGGCTCCTTCCGCGCGTGGCGGGAGCGTGAGGCGGCCCTGGCCGAACTGATGGCCATGACGGATCGTGAGCTGTTGGACATCGGTCTGACCCGGGGCGACCTGCCCCGCGTGTTCGCGGCCAGCCACCGCCGCGCGATCGAAGCCCGGACCGCCTGACGCGAAGCGTCCCCAGGCGAAGCCGACCGACCAAGGACGGCCCGCTCCCACGGAGCGGGCCGTTTCCGTCGGGGGGCCGGTAATCCCGCCGACAGGATGAGGCCTTCCTCGACCGGTCCCGCCGCCTCGGCCAACGCCACTCCGCCACCGGCAGCCGCCGGCAGCCGTCGCTTCGTCTCCGGCAAACGTCGCTCCGCCGCCGGCAGCCGCGGCTCCGTCTCGGGCGAACGCCGCTCCGTCCGCCGGGAACGTCGCTCGGACGCCAGCAAGCCTCCCTCCGGCGTCAGAACGCACCGCCCCAGCCGTCCCGCCGCGGATCGGATCCCACCACCCGCATCCCGTTCGGCATGATCCGGATGGCCTGCACGCTGCACGGCGCCTCCAGCGGCCCGACCCGCGCCAGCACGTGCCCGCGCGCTTCCAGCGCCGCCAGCACCTCCGGCCCATAGCCCGGCTCGATCGTCAGCCGCCCGTCGCCGTCATGCGGCCAGTTCGCCCCCTGCCCGACCTGGCTCGAGCTCCAGCGCGGCGCTTCCACGGCCTGCTGCGGATTGGCGTCGAAATCCATCAGCGCGGTCAGCACCTGCAGGTTCACCTGCACCTGGTTGTCTGCGCCCGGCGTGCCCTCCACCGCCCAGAGCGCATCGTCCTTGAACACCATCGGCGCGTTCATGGTGTGCCGCACGCGCTTGCCCGGCACCAGCCGGTTCGCGTGCCCCTCCGCCAGATGCCAGTAGGCCATGCGGTTGTTGAGCAGCACGCCGGTATCGCCGGCGGTGACGCCCGACCCGAAGCCCGAATTGATGCTCTGGATGCCCGAGACGGCGTTCCCCGCCCCGTCCACCACGCAGAAATAGGTCGTGTCGCCCGCCTTCTCCGGCTGCGCGATCGGCAGGTCGGCGGCGCGGTCCAGGTCGATCGCCGCCGCGGCCTCGTCCGCCGCCGCATCCGACAGCAGCCGTTCGAGCGGCACCGCACCGAAGCGCGGATCCGCTCCCCAGCGCTCCCGGTCGAGGAAGGCGCGCTTCTTCGCCTCCACCAGCACATGGATCCGCTGCGCCGGCTCGAGCGCCGCGAGATGGAAGCGCTCCGCGATCTTCAGCATCTGCAACAGCGTGAAGCCGGTCGAGTTGGGCGGCGTCTGCGTCACCCGGAATCCGCGATAGGTGATGCCGATCGGGTCCTGCACCTCGGCCTGGCATGCGGCGAGGTCGCGCTCCTCCACCAGCGCGCCCACCTCCCGCAGCCCGGCGGCAAGGCGGCGGGCGAGCCGGCCGCGATAGAACGTCTCCGCCCCCTCCGCCGCGATCTCCTCGAGCGTGCGGGCGAGGTCCGGCTGCCGGATCACGCTCGCGAACGCGGGCACGCCGTCCGCCAGCCCGTCCAGGAACACCGCGGCGCTCCGGCGGTCGGCGGCGAGGTGCGTCCGCACGTCACGGGCGAAGTGCCGGTAGTTGTTGGTGACGGCGAAGCCGTCGCGCGCATGGCCGATCGCCGGCGCGCACAGCGTCTCCCAGGCCGTCTTGCCCAGCGCCGCGTGCATGGCCCCGAGGCCGGCGAGGAGACAGGGGGTGGAGACGCTCTGGGGGCCGCGCACCGCGATGCCGGCGGCGCGGAACCGATCGGGCGTCGCCGCCAGCGGGGCGGCGCCGGTCGCGTTCCAGCAGCGCGTCCGGCCGGTGGCCGCCTCATGCACCTGGAAGAACCCGTCGCCGCCCAGGCCGGACATCGCCGGCTCCACGACGCCGAGGGTGAGGGAGATCGCGACCGCCGCGTCGACCGCGGTGCCGCCGGCGCGCAGCACGTCGAGCCCGGCCTGGGTGGCGAGCGGGTGATTGGTGCCGACCGCGCCGGCCCGTCCCATGATCGGCGTGCGCCAGGTGCGCGTGGGGAGGTACATCGCGGGCTCCGTTCCGGCTGGGGGAGGCCAGGATGAACCCCGAACCGCGGTCCGGTAAACCCGTCCGGCCCGGAAACCCGGTCCGCCGCCGAGCGAAGCCGCCCCGGCCTGGAACCCCGAACGGCCGCCTGTTGTTCGCGCTCGGAACCCAGGCGAAGCTATTCACGGAGGTGGCGGTCGATGCAGGTGGCGCTGGCGCGGGAAACGGATTGGGACGGCTGGCGACACGCCACCCGCGCGCTGGTGCTGGCCGGCGTGGCGCCCGAGACGATCGACTGGCAGGTCGGCGGGACACAAGGGGACCTGCCGGACGCCCAGGGCACGTTCAACGTGCCGCGGACCCTGGTCGCGATCGCCGCGCTCGCGGTACAGGCGCGCGCGCCGGAGCGGTTCGACCTGCTCTACCGCCTGGTCTGGCGCGCCCATCACGGGGCGCTTCCCGCCGCCCCGGCGGATGACCCGGCGCTGGCCGACGCCCAGGCGCTCGCGTTCGCGGTGCGGGCCGAGGCGCATCGGATGCGCACGCAATTGCGCTTCATGCCGGTGGAGGATGCGGACGGATCCCGCTTCCTCGGCTGGTTCGCGCCGCGGCACCACGTGCTGGAGGCGAACGCGCAGCTCCTGGCGCGGCGATTCGCGGACCGGCGCTGGTCCATCGTGACCCCGGACGGCAGCGCGCATTGGGACGGGGCGGCACGCGGCGCGCCGAAGCCCGCGGAGGCCAGCGGCCTTCGCTTCGGCGCCGGCGCACGGGGCATCACCGACGACGCGACGCTCGCCGCCTGGTGGGAGGCCCATCACCCCGCGGTGCTGGCGGAGTCCGTCCCCGACAGTTCGGTGCCGGAGGCCGAGGCACTGGACGAAGCCCCCCGCCCGCTCGACCGTCCGCCGATCGGCCCGGTGGTGCTGGAGGCCACGGCCGACGCGGACGTGCAGCGTGCGCGGGAGGAGGCGCGGCACTGCCGGCGCTGCGACCTGTGGGCGCCCGCGAGCCAGACGGTGTTCGGCGAAGGTCCGGCCGGCGCGCCCGTCATGTTCATCGGCGAGCAGCCCGGCGACCAGGAGGACGTGATCGGCCGCCCCTTCGTCGGCCCCGCCGGCCAGTTGCTGGACCGCGCGATGGAGGAGGCCGGGATCGACCGCCGGACGGTCTACGTCACCAATGCGGTGAAGCACTTCAAGTTCACCCCGCGCGGCAAGCGGCGGATCCACCAGTCGCCGGACGCGGCGGAGATCCAGGTCTGCCGGTTCTGGCTCGACGTGGAGCGGGTTCAGCTTGCGCCGCGCCTGCTGGTGCTGATGGGCGGAAGCGGCGCGCGGGCGGTGCTGGGCCGCGCGGTGGGCGTGACGCGCGAACGCGGGCGGCCGTTCGCGCTGGAGGACGGGCAGACCGCGTTTATCACGGTGCATCCATCCTATCTGCTGCGCATCCCGGACGAGGCCGGCAAGGCCCGGGAGTATGCGGCCTTCGTCGAGGACCTGCGGCGGGTACGTGCGCTGATGGAGGCGGCGTAGACACGGGGAACCCTCTTCCAAGCGGCCGGGGGCGAGCGGCCGCAGGCAGGCGACGAGCGGGGAGCTCCGAGCACCCCGTGAGCTGGGCGGCCGCGGAGATCGGCGTCCGGAAAAAACTTCCCAGCCAACTTCCCGCCCATTGCGCCGGGAGGAAATTTCCCATACATGGTCGTCCATGCCGAACGTGGACGAGATCATCGACCGGCTGGGCGGGGCGGATGCCGCCGCGCGGCTTACCGGGGTGAGCACCGAGGCCGTGCGCAAATGGCGCCAGTCCGGCTCGATCCCCTCCCGTCATTGGGCGGCCGTTATCGCCGCCACCGGCCTGAGCCTGGCCGACCTGCAGACCGGATTGGCGCCCGAACCGACTGATCCCTCGGACGTGCCGGCCGGCGCGACTGCGGCGCTGGTGCTGGCCGATGGCGCCGTGTTCTGGGGCCGCGGCTTCGGGGCGCACACCAGCACGCACTCGCCGGTGGGCGAGGTCTGCTTCAACACCGGCATGACGGGCTACCAGGAGACGCTGACCGATCCGTCCTATGCCGGGCAGATCATCACCTTCACCTTCCCGCATATCGGCAATGTCGGCGCCAACCCCGAGGATATCGAGGCCGGCACCATCGCCGCGCGCGGCCTGGTGGTGAAGCAGGACGTCACGGACCCGTCGAACTGGCGCGCGGTCCAGGACCTCGACGCCTGGCTGAAGGCCCGCGGCATCACCGGCATCAGCGGCGTCGACACCCGCGCGCTGACGATCCGCATCCGCGATGGCGGCGCGCCCAGCGGCGTGCTGGCCTTCCCGGCCAACGGGCGCTTCGATCTCGCCGCGCTGCAGGCGCAGGCCGCCGCCTGGCCAGGGCTCGAGGGCATGGACCTCGCGAAGGACGTCTCCTGCCGGCAGACCTACCACTGGGACGAGACGGTCTGGGCCTGGCCCACCGGCACGGGCCGGCAGGACGCGCCGCGCCACCACGTGGTCGCGGTGGATTACGGCGCCAAGCGCAACATCCTGCGCTGCCTCGCCGCGGCCGGCTGCCGCGTCACCGTCGTGCCCGCCACCGCCACGGCGGAGGAGATCCTGGGCCACGCGCCGGACGGCGTGTTCCTCTCCAACGGGCCGGGCGACCCGGCGGCGACCGGCGCCTATGCCGTGCCGGCGATCCGCGGCGTGCTCGACGCCGGCATCCCCCTCTTCGGCATCTGCCTCGGTCACCAGCTCCTCGGCCTCGCGCTCGGCGCGAAGACCTACAAGCTGGACCGGGGCCATCGCGGCGCCAACCAGCCGGTGAAGGACCTGGAGACCGGGAAGGTCGAGATCACCAGCCAGAACCACGGCTTCGCGGTCGACGACAAGACGCTGCCGGGGAATGCGCGCGTGACGCATGTCTCGCTGTTCGACGGCTCGAACGAGGGCCTGGCCTGCACCGACAAGCCCGCCTTCAGCGTGCAGTACCACCCCGAGGCGAGCCCCGGCCCGTCCGACAGCCATCACCTGTTCCACCGCTTCGTGCGCCTGATCGAGAGCCGCACGTGAGATGGACGCCCCTGGCCTGCTGCTGACGACGGCGTTCCGCCACGTCATCAGCGAACCCACGATCGAGGCCGGTTACGACCGTGTCGCCGCCCTGATCGAGGGGAACGGCGGCGCCCTGTCGGAAAGCGACTTCCGCACCGCCGTCGCCGCGCTGCTGCGCGAGGGGCTGGTGCACGAGCCGGTGCGCCTGCCCGAAGGCGCGCTGCAGTGCCACTGGCATCTCGAACTCACCCCCAAGGGTGTCGCCGCCGCGCGCACCCTGCTCGCCAACTCTCCGGAGCCCTGAGCCCGATGCCCAAGCGCACCGACATCCAATCCGTCATGATCATCGGCGCCGGCCCGATCGTCATCGGCCAGGCCTGCGAGTTCGACTATTCCGGCGCCCAGGCCTGCAAGGCCCTCCGCGCGGAGGGCTACCGCGTGATCCTGGTCAACTCCAACCCGGCCACGATCATGACCGATCCGGGTCTGGCGGACGCGACCTATGTCGAGCCGATCACGCCCGAGATCGTCGAGAAGATCATCGCCCGCGAGAAGCCCGATGCGCTGCTGCCCACCATGGGCGGCCAGACGGCGCTGAACACCGCGATGAAGCTCGCCGCCAACGGCGCGCTGGAGCGGCACGGCGTGGAGCTGATCGGCGCGAAGGCCGAGGTGATCGACCGCGCCGAGGACCGGCTCAAGTTCCGCGACGCCATGGCCGAGATCGACATCGAATCCCCCCGTTCCGCCATCGCCCACTCGATGGAGGAGGCGCGCGCCGCCCTCGCCGAGGTCGGGCTGCCCGCGGTGATCCGCCCCTCCTTCACCCTGGGCGGCACCGGCGGCGGCATCGCCTACAACAAGGAGGAGTTCGAGCAGATCGTCTCGGGCGGTCTCGAAGCCTCGCCCACCACCGAAGTCCTGATCGAGGAATCCGTCCTCGGCTGGAAGGAATTCGAGATGGAGGTGGTCCGCGACAGCGCGGACAACTGCATCATCGTCTGCGCCATCGAGAACGTCGATCCGATGGGCATCCACACGGGTGATTCCGTCACCGTCGCGCCGGCGCTCACGCTGACCGACAAGGAATACCAGCGGATGCGCGACGCCTCGATCGCGTGCCTGCGCAAGATCGGCGTCGATACCGGCGGCTCCAACGTGCAGTTCGCGGTCAACCCGGCGGACGGGCGCATGGTGGTGATCGAGATGAACCCGCGCGTCTCGCGCTCCTCCGCACTGGCGTCGAAGGCGACCGGCTTCCCGATCGCCAAGGTCGCGGCCAAGCTCGCCGTCGGCTACACGCTGGACGAGCTCGCCAACGACATCACGCGCGTGACGCCCGCGAGCTTCGAACCCACGATCGACTACGTCGTGGTGAAGATCCCCCGCTTCACCTTCGAGAAGTTCCCCGGCACGCCCGCGCTGCTGACCACCTCCATGAAGTCGGTGGGCGAGGCGATGGCGATCGGCCGCTCCTTCGCCGAAGCCCTGCAGAAGGGCCTGCGCAGCATGGAAACGGGCTTCTCCGGCCTCGATGAGGTCGAGGCACCCGGTGATGGCGGGCCGGATGCGTTCCGCGCCGCCCTGTCCCAGCCGCGGCCCGACCGGCTGCTGATGGCGGCCCAGGCGCTGCGCGCCGGGCTGAGCGTGGAGGACATCCACGAGACCACCAGGTTCGACCCGTGGTTCCTGCGCGAACTCGAGCGCGTCGTCGCCGCGGAACGCAGCGTCGCCGCCTCGGGCCTGCCGCGCGACCCGAACGGCCTGCGGCGGCTGAAGGCGCTGGGCTTCTCGGACCGCCGCCTCGCCGAACTCGCCGGTCGCGCCCCCGACGAGGTGACCCGGCTGCGGGAGAGCCTGGGCGTGCTGCCGGTCTACAAGCGGATCGACACCT
This sequence comes from Rhodospirillales bacterium 69-11, assembly GCA_001898425.1. Classification (GTDB taxonomy): domain Bacteria; phylum Pseudomonadota; class Alphaproteobacteria; order Acetobacterales; family Acetobacteraceae; genus Rhodopila. Next base: position 157,067 of record MKTV01000021.1, on the reverse strand, counting down.
GCGCCGCCGAGTTCGCCTCCGCCACGCCCTACATGTATTCAACCTATGAAGGCGGCTACGGCACGCCGGCCTGCGAGTCCGACCCGACCGATCGCACCAAGGTGCTGATCCTGGGCGGCGGCCCGAACCGTATCGGCCAGGGCATCGAATTCGACTATTGCTGCGTCCACGCCGCCTATGCGCTGAAGGACGCCGGGTTCGAGACCATCATGGTCAACTGCAACCCGGAAACCGTCAGCACCGATTACGACACGTCCGACCGCCTGTATTTCGAGCCGCTGACCGCCGAGGACGTCATCGCCCTGGTGCGCACCGAACAGCGCAGGGGCACGGTGCTGGGCTGCATCGTGCAGTATGGCGGGCAGACGCCGCTGAAGCTGTCCCAGGCGCTGGCCAAGGCCGGCATCCCGATCCTCGGCACCTCCGCCGATGCGATCGACATCGCCGAGGACCGCGAGCGTTTCCAGCTGCTGCTTCAGCGGCTCGGCCTCCGCCAGCCGGACAACGGCATCGCCCGCTCTGCCGAGGAGGCGGAGGAGATCGCGGAACGCGTCGGCTACCCGGTGGTGATCCGCCCCAGCTACGTGCTGGGCGGCCGCGCGATGGAGATCGTCTACGACCGCGCCGGGCTGCATCGCTACATGCGCGAGGCGGTGCGCGTCTCGGGTGAGAACCCGGTGCTGATCGACCGCTACCTCAACGACGCGATCGAGGTCGACGTCGACTGCATCGCCGATGGCGAGACGGTCTACGTCGCCGGCGTGATGGAGCACATCGAGGAGGCCGGCATCCATTCCGGCGACAGCGCCTGCTCCCTGCCGCCCTACACGCTGCCGCCGGCCATGGTGACGGAGCTGAAGGCAGAGACGGAAGCGATGGCCAAGGCGCTGGGCGTGGTCGGGCTGATGAACGTCCAGTACGCGATCAAGGACGACACGATCTACGTGCTGGAAGTGAACCCGCGCGCCTCCCGCACCGTTCCCTTCGTCGCCAAGGCGACCGGCGTCGCGGTTGCGAAAGTGGGCGCGCGCGTCATGGCGGGCGCCAAGCTCGCGGAGTTCCGGCTGGACGACCAGGCGATCGCGCCGCATGTCGCGGTGAAGGAGGCGGTGTTCCCGTTCGCGCGCTTCCCCAACGTGGACACGATCCTGGGTCCGGAGATGAAGTCGACCGGAGAGGTGATGGGGCTCGACGCCAGCTTCGAACGCGCTTTCGCCAAGTCGCAGCTGGGCGCCGGCGTGAACCTGCCGCATGCCGGCACCGTGTTCCTGTCGATCAAGGATGCCGACAAGAAGGGGCTCGCCGCGCTCGCGCGCCGGCTGGTGGAGATGGGGTTCTCCATCCTGGCCACGCGCGGCACCGCGGCGCGGATCCGCGAAGCCGGCCTGCCGGTGACCGTGACGAACAAGGTGCTGGAAGGCCGGCCGCATTGCGTCGATGCGATCAAGTCGGGCGACGTTCAGCTGGTGATCAACACCGCCTCCACGCCGCAGTCGGTGGCCGACAGTTTCGCCATCCGGCGCAGCGCGCTGACCCATGGCGTGCCGCACTACACCACCATGGCCGGCGCGCGTGCGGCGGTCCATGCCATCGCCGCGTTGAAGGCGGGGACGCTTGAAGTCGCGCCGCTGCAGTCCTACTTTCGCGGTTCGTTCTGAGCCTGGGGCTGCGGCCGGTTCATTGCTGGCCGCAGCCGCGGGACATGGCGGCAACCTCGATCAACGCGCATTTTCGCCTTTGTAAGGACCTCGCCGTGCAGAAGTTTCCGATGACCGCAGCCGGTCTGCAGCGGTTGGAAGACGAGCTTCGTCAGCTCAAGTCGGAGGAACGTCCGGCCATCATCCGCGCGATCGCGGAGGCGCGGAGTCACGGCGACCTGTCGGAAAACGCCGAGTACCACGCCGCGCGCGAACGCCAGTCCTTCATCGAGGGGCGCATCGCCGAACTGGAGGAGATCGTCTCCGGCGCCGAGGTGATCGATCCGTCCTCGCTGTCCGGCGACCACGTGAAGTTCGGCGCCCATGTCCGGCTGGTGGACGAGGAGAGCGAGAAGGAATCCGCCTACCAGATCGTCGGCGTGCACGAGGCCGACATCAAGGCCGGGCGGCTCTCCATCTCGTCGCCGCTCGCCAAGGCGCTGATCGGCAAGAAGGTGGGCGACACCGTTTCGGTTCCGGCCCCCGGCGGCGACCGCTCCTACGAGATTCTCGGCATCAAGTTCGCCTGAGGGCATCCGACATGGTCACCCTCGCCGACGTGCAAGCGGCGTCGGCGCGGATCGCCGGCCACGTCCTGCGGACGCCGACCCTGCCCTGCCAGGCGATCTCCCGCGCGGCCGGCGCGAACGTCACCCTGAAACTCGACAACCTGCAGGTCACCGGCGCCTTCAAGGAGCGCGGCGCAGCCAACCGGCTCGCGCTGCTGAGCGAGGATGAGCGGGCGCGCGGCGTCATCGCCATGTCGGCGGGCAACCACGCGCAGGCGGTCGCCCGCCACGCCCATCTGCTGGGCGTCGCGGCCACGATCGTCATGCCGAAATTCACCCCGGCCACCAAGGTGACGCGCACCGCCTCCTGGGGTGCGCAGGTCGTGCTGCATGGCGAGACGCTGGCCGAGGCCGCGAGCTTCGCGCACGACATGGCGGAGAAGAACCAACTCGTCTTCGTGCATCCCTACGACGACGCGGCGGTGATCGCGGGCCAGGGGACGCTGGCGCTCGAGATGCTGGCCGATGCGCCCGACCTCGATGCCCTCGTGATCCCGGTCGGCGGCGGCGGGCTGCTCGCCGGCTGCCTGGTGGCTGCCATGGCGCTCAAGCCCGGCATCGCCGTCTATGGCGTGGAGGTCGAGGCCTATGCGCCGATGGCGCAGCGCCTCGCCGGCCGCTCCGTGTCCGTCGGCGGCGCCACCATCGCCGAGGGCATCGCGGTGCGCGATATCGGCGAGACCCCGTTCGAGCTGGTGCGCCGCCGCGTCACCGACGTGCTGGTCGTCCCGGAGCGCGCGGTGGAGGAGGCGATCGGCCTGCTGGCGGAGGGCGCCAAGACGGTCGCGGAGGGTGCAGGCGCGGCGGGGGTCGCCGCCCTGCTCACCTACCCCGACCGGTTCCGCGGCAAGCAGGTCGGCGTCGCGGTGACCGGCGGCAACATCGACGCGCGCATCCTGTCGAACGTGCTGCTGCGCGGCCTGCTGCGCGACGGGCGCCTGCTGCGCCTGCACCTGCAGATCCCCGACCGGCCGGGCGTGCTGGCGGACATCGCCGGCAAGATCGGCGACTCCGGCGGCAACATCATCGAGGTGTCGCACCAGCGGCTGTTCGCCGCCTCCTCGGTCCAGGCGGCCGAGCTCGAGCTGCTGGTGGAGGCCCGCGATCCGCTGCATGCGAGCGCGATCGTGGAGGCGCTCGAGAAGAGCTACGTCGTTCGGCGCATCTGATCCTGACCCGTCGGATCTCGCGCGGCTGATCAGAGCAGGGCGCGGGCGATCAGCACCGTCGCCAGGACCGAGAGGACGACGAGCGCCGTCGTGCGGTGATGATGCGGGCGGGCGCGCCGGAAGGCCCAGGCCCCGGCCCAGGAGCCGCCGAACAGCACCGGCAGGCACACGGCGGTCCAGATCAGCGTGTCCCGATGGATCAACCCGCGCCAGGTCATCGGCACCAGGGACACCACCGCCGCCAGCATGAAGTAGACGATCGAGGTCGCCCGCACCTCGGCCGGCCCGTGCGCCAGGGCCAGCAGGTAGACGACGATCGGCGGCCCGCCCATCGAGGACAGGCCGCTCATGACGCCGGAGAGCAGCCCGACGACCAGCGTCACGGCGGCCGACGGGTTCGGCGGCAGCCGCAGGCCGCGCCACAGCACGAGCACGGACGCCGCGATCATCGACCCGATGACCAGGCGCACCTGGTTGGGGGCGAATTCGGTCAGGATGGCGATCCCGACCGGCACGCCCAGCAGCAGGCCGGGGAACAGGCCGCGGATGGCGCGCCAGTCGCACAGCCGCCACGCGCCGCGCAGCCCGGCAAGACCCACGAGGGTCTGCAGCACGACGACCAGCGGCACCACCTCGGTCGGCGGCAGCGCCAGGCTGAGCAGCGGCACCGCGGCCAGGCCGAAGCCGAAACCGGTGAAGCCGCGCAGCAGGGCGGCGGCGAGGACGCCGAAGACCGCGGTCAGCAGGGTGGGAAGCATGGCGGCGCACCCTCGGGCGAGCCGCGCCGCTTGTCCATCCCGCCGGGTCGCCGGGGCGCTGCGCGCCGCCGCGAGACGCCGCCGAGAGGACCACGGACTCTGCTGCGATGCGGTAAGGGGTTGCCAATCCAGTGCAATGCCAGCATCATGTCGCTCATGGGCCGGTCAACAAAAGCCGGCGGCATTGAAAAATGCCGCAAGTTCACCGTGTTGGTGGACACCCGAAAGACAATGCCAGTCGTTTCGACGGCATTGCGGGAGATCTATTGCATCGGCTGGCGGCCGCCCATACCCGAGTCCCCCACTATTGTATTCGGAACGACAGGGGGGATACCATGACTGCACGAGACTTGCCGCGATGGTGGCTCGCCGCCGCCTGCCTCATTGCCTTCGCTCCCGCCGCCGAGGCCGGGCAGCGTAACGCCCACGCCAGCGCCCGAGCGGTGCATCCGGCATCCGTCCGCCAGGACGCTGCTCTGCAGGACTCGGCCAGGCAGGACGCGACCGCGCAGGATGCCGCCGCGACCTCGACCGGCTTCGTCGGCGAGTCCGGAACGGCCTCCTATTACGGGCCCCGGCATCATGGCCGGCTGACGGCGGCGGGCACCCGCTTCGACCAGACGCAGCTCACCGCCGCGCACCCCTGGCTGCCATTCGGCACCAAGGTCCGGGTCACCCTGGCCGGCACCGGCCGCTCCGTGGTGGTGGTGATCACCGACCGGCTCTACTCTTCCCGCCGCATCGTCGACCTCTCCCTCGCCGCAGCCGAACAACTCGGGATGATCCGGCAGGGCATCGCGACGGTCACGCTCTCCCCGAGCTGAGCGGTCCGGTTCGGTCCGGCCCGGCGCGGCACCGCTCCGCCGCGCCCGCGATGCTGGCACCGGCCTAGCCGACCGGATATGTGCTGGACGGGTCGGCGCGGACCAGGGGAGAAACCCCGCCGCGAACCGTCCGCACCGCCAGGGAGGAGCCGTCATGTTCCAGGACGTCAGGGGCCTCGAGATGACCGCCGCGTCGGAGGACGCGGTCCGCGCCTTCGACCACGTCGTCGCCGGCTATGTCGGGTACCGGACCGACATCCCGCAGCGCATGGAGGCGCTGTTCGCCGCCGACGCGGATTGCCCCCTCGCCCACTGCCTGCGCGGCTATTTCGCCATGCTGAGCTTCAAGGCGGCGGCCCTGCCGATGGCGCGTGAGGCGTCGGAGGCCGCGCTGCGGCTCACGCTGGAAGCCGCGCCCCGCGAACAGGACCATGCCGCGGCGCTGGAGGCCTGGGTCGCCGGCCGCCCCGACCGCGCCACCGCCATCTGGCAGCAGATCCTGGACGAGCACCCGCACGACCTGCTCGCCTTCCGCCTCGCCCATTTCGTGAATTTCTGGCTGGGCCGGCCGGAGGTCATGCTCGCCTCCGTGCTGCGGGCCGAACCGCACTGGTCCGAGACGCTCGCGGGCTGGGGGTCGATCCTCGGCTGCCGCGCCTTCGCGCTGGAGGAATGCGGGTACTACACGGAAGCCGAACATGCGGGGCGCGAGGCGATCCGGTTCGACGCGACCGATCTCTGGGCGGCGCATGCCGTGGCCCATGTGCTGGAGATGCAGGGCCGCCGCGGCGAGGGCATCGCCTGGGTGGAAGGACTCGAGGGCAACTGGGCCCAGGGCAACAACCTGCGCCACCACCTCGCCTGGCACGCCGCGATGTACCACCTGGAGCGCGGCGACGATGCGCGCGTGCTGGCGCTGTACGATGGCGGGTTCCGCGACCTCTCCTCGCCGCTCACCCAGGCCGCGCCCGACCTCTACATCGACGTGCAGAACGCGGCGTCGATGCTGTTCCGTCTGACGCGCCAGGGCGTCGACGTGGGCAATCGCTGGGAGGAGATCGCCGACCTCGCGGAGACGCGGATCGGCGACTGCCTGTCCGGCTTCACCCTCCCGCACTGGATGATGGCGCTCGCCGCCACCGGCCGGGACCAGGCGGCGGAGCGGATGCTGGCGGCGATGCGCGAGTTCGCGGCGACGGAGGAAAGCCTGGTCGGGGCGCTCACCGCGCAGCTCGCCCTGCCGGTGACCGAGGCGGTGCTGGCGCATGGCCGCGGCCGCTACGCCGATGCGGTCCGGCTGATGCGCCCGGTCCTTGGAGAGATGTACCGGCTGGGCGGCAGCCACGCGCAGCAGGACGTGCTGGAGCAGGTATTCCTGGACTCCGCCTTGAAGGCGGGCCTCACCGCCGATGCGCGGCTGCTGATGGAGCGCGTGGCCGGCCGCAACCCGGTCCCGCCGCAACGCCGGCGCGGCTATGCCATGGCGGCCGACCTGCTGCACTGATCCCCGACGCGGGGCGGGTATGTGGCTGCTTGCCGGGGGCGACCCGGGCTGGCATACGGGATTCCCCGTACCGGCCCCGCCCGCACTCGCAGTGTTCAGCCCTTGCAGTGCTCAGCCTTTGCAGTGCGACCACGCGGACCGGCACGAGGACACGCCAGCCTACATGCGAAAGATGCGGCGCCGCCGCCCCCACGGCACGCCGCCGTAGGAGGAGCCATGCCGAAGCCGCCGGAGAAGCCGCCCCATGCGGTGCCGCACCCAGAGCCCCATGCGGTGCCGCGCGCGGTGCCCTGGGCCCGCTGCCTGCTGCTGATCCCGATCGTGGCGATGCTGTGGGTCTCGTCCTACAACCGCATCGAGCCGACGCTCGCCGGATTCCCCTTCTTCTACTGGTACCAGTTGGTATGGGTGCTGCTGAGCGCGGTCATCATCGGCATCGTCTACGCGATGGAGCGCTGAGGCGATGACCGGCGGGATCAACTGGACGGCGCTCGTCGTCTTCGTCGTGCTGTTCGCCCTGGTCACCTGGATCGGCTTCATCGCCGCGCACTGGCGCAAGGGCGACCTGGACCTTCTGCATGAATGGGGCCTGGGCGGCCGGCGCTTCGGCACGCTGATCACCTGGTTCCTGGTCGGCGGCGACCTCTACACCGCCTACACCTTCGTCGCGGTGCCGGCCCTGCTGTTCGGCGCCGGCGCACTGGGCTTCTTCGCCGTCCCCTACACGATCATGATCTACCCGCTGCTCTACGTCGCCTTCCCGCGGCTGTGGAGCCTCGCGCACCGGCGCGGCTACGTGACGTCGGCGGACTTCGTCACCGGCCGGTTCGGCAACCGGTGGCTGGGCCTCGCCGTGTCGTTCACCGGCATCCTGGCGACCATGCCCTACATCGCGCTGCAGCTCGTCGGCATGCAGGTGGTGATCGGCGCCATGGGCCTGGAATCGGGCGGGCTGCTGGGCGACCTGCCACTGATCATCGCCTTCATCATCCTGGCCGCCTTCACCTACACCTCGGGCCTGCGGGCGCCCGCGATGATCGCCGTGGTGAAGGACGTGCTGATCTACGTGACCGTGCTCGCCGCGATCATCGCCGTGCCGATCCACATTGGCGGCTACGACAAGATGTTCGCCGCGATCCCGCCGGCCAAGCTGTTGCTCGCCACGCCGCCCGCCGGTTCCTACGGCGCGTTCAGCGCCTACGGCTCGCTCGCCCTCGGCTCCGCGCTGGCGCTGTTCCTGTATCCGCATTCCATCACCGGCATCCTCAGCTCCTCGAGCGCCAGGGTGATCCGCCGCAACGCGGTCATGCTGCCGGCCTACTCGGTGATGCTGGGGTTCCTGGCGCTGGTCGGGTTCATGGCCATCGCGATCGGCGTCGGCGGCATGCCGGACTTCGCCGACGGGTTCAAACGCTACGGGGCGAACTTCTCGGTCCCCGCGCTGTTCCTGGCGCTGTTCCCCTCCTGGTTCGTGGGCATCGCCTTTGCCGCGATCGCGATCGGCGCGCTGGTGCCGGCGGCGATCATGTCGATCGCGACCGCCAATACCTTCACCCGCAACATCTACCGCGCCTTCCTGAACCCGGCCTGCACCGACGCGCAGGAGAGCCAGGTGGCCAAGATCGTCTCCCTGGTGGTGAAGGCGGGCGCGCTGGTGTTCATCTTCGCCCTGCCGCTGCAGTTCGCGCTCTATCTGCAGCTTCTGGGGGGCGTGTGGATCATCCAGACCGCGCCGTCGGTCCTGCTGGCGATGTATGCGCGCTTCCTGAACGGCTGGGCGCTGCTGATCGGCTGGATCGTGGGGTTCGGTCTCGGCACCTGGATGGTGGTGCTCAACAACTGGACGCCGGTCTGGCCGCTGCACCTCGGGAGCGTGACCTTCCCCTGCTACATCGCGATCCTGTCGGTGATCGTGAACGTCCTGGTGTCCGCCGTGCTGTCGCCCCTGTTCAACATGGGCGCAAGCGGACGGCCGCAGGACGCCGATGCGTTCGAGGAGGATTACGCCTGACATACGCCCCCACC
>MKTV01000021.1:130380-148512 GCA_001898425.1 Rhodospirillales bacterium 69-11 | reverse complement strand
GTGATGCTGGCGTGGGAAGTGCGGTGGAGAGGCGTGGGTGGGAGAAGCCGTGGATGGCCGGCCTTCGCCGGCCATGACACTGAGGGGCCATGCCGCCCGGGCACTGGGGGGCCCATGCCGGCCGGGCACTGGGGGGGCCATGCCGGCCGAGGCGCTGAGGGGCCATGCCGGTCGGGCCCTGGCGGGCCGTGCCGGCCGGGGTGCTGGGGCGCCCGGCCGGAGGGAGGCTGCGGCGGTGGCTGCCATGCGGGGGCAGGAGCGCCCCCGTATGGTCGACGATCAGGCGTGGACGGGGGACGGGGCCGGGGCGCTGGCGGGGATGCCCTCGGGATCCAGGCGATAGCCGCCGCCCTCGGTCACCAGCAGGCGCGCATTCGCCGGATCCGGCTCGATCTTCTGCCGCAGCCGATAGATGTGCGTCTCCAGCGTGTGCGTGGTGACGGCGGCGTTGTAGCCCCACACCTCGTTCAGCAGGACCTGGCGCGCCACCGCGCGGGTGCCCGCGCGATAGAGGAACTTCAGGATCGCCGCCTCTTTCTCGGTCAACCGGATGCGACGGTTCTTCGCCGGATCCTGCAACAGTTTCGCCGCAGGGCGGAACGTATAGGGCCCGATCGTGAACACCGCGTCTTCGCTATTCTCGAAGATCCGGAGCTGCGCACGCAGCCGCGCCAGCAGCTCGTTCAGCCGGAACGGCTTGGCGATGTAGTCGTTCGCCCCGGAATCGAGGCCGCGCACCACGTCCGTCTCGGCATCCGATCCGGTGAGCATGATGATCGGCATCTTCTGGCCCTGCTTGCGCAAGCGGACGCAGAGGTCGCGGCCGTCCCCGTCGGGCAACCCGACGTCGAGGATCACCGCGTCGAACCGCGCGTCCTTCGCCAGCAACTTCTGCTCCGCTTCCTCGACCGAGGCGGCCTCGGTCGCCGTGAACTCTCCGTCCACCGCAAGCTGTTCGGCCAGGGTCATGCGCAGATCACCGTCGTCATCCACGATCAGAATCGGTCGTTCAGCCGACATGTCCTACATCCCTTAACAAGTGCCGGACGTGGCGGAAGCCCACGCCCACTGTTGACCCGGCACACCTGCCGAAAGCATAGCCGCGTGCACCGTGTCGCTGGAAACGCTCACGACACGGATCACGTCACGGCCGGATCACGATTCAGCGTGGCCTCCGCACGCTCACAAAACCGTGAACTGGTTAAAGACATCGCCCACTGCCCGCCATATATGGTCGCAGGCATGAACATGCCACGGCGTCTCGCTGCCGGCTTTGCGGCTGGATCGGAACGTCGGGGCCAATCGTGACGAAAATGAGCCGAAATTGTTTCCAAAGCCAGTAGCTCGCGTGATCGTAATCGTATGACCTCCTCCCCGGTCCGGCTGCCCGACCCGTCCGCCCAGTCTCCGCTGCCGCCGGAGGCGCTCCGGCTTCGGCGCGTGCACCGCGCGGCCTCGGACCTGCGGCGCGGATTGCCCGTGCTGATCGACGGGCCGACTCCGCTGGTCCTGATCGCCGCAGAGACCGCCGGCGACGACGGGATCGGCGAACTCGCCGCCCTGACCGACGGACCGCCGTTGCTGCTGCTCGCGCCGGTTCGCGCCGCGGCGGTGCTGCACCGTCCGGTGGAGCAAGGGGTCGCCGCCGTTGCGGCACATATGCCGGCCGATCTGCTTTCGCCCGAACCGCTGCGCAGCCTGGCCGATCCGACGGCGCCGCCGCTGAAGGGCCGCCCGACGCTGGAGCCGGCGAGCACGCCGGCGCTGGCGCCCGCCGCGATCGCGTTGCTGAAGATCGGTCGCCTCCTGCCCACTGCGGTCGCCGCCCCTGCCCGCGCCGATATCGGCAGCCGCCTCGCCGACCGCGCGCTGGTCGCCGTCGCCGCGGAGGACGTGCTCGCCTACCCGGCGGCCGAGGCGCTGGTGCTGCGCCGCATCGCCGCCGCCGACGTGCCGCTCGCGGACGCGCCGGAGAGCCGGATCGTCGCCTTCCGCGCCGAAGGCTCCGGGGTCGAGCACCTCGCCATCGTGATCGGCAAACCCGGGACCGCCGCCGCCCCGCTGGTGCGGCTGCATTCCGAGTGCTTCACCGGCGACCTGCTGGGCAGCATGCGCTGCGACTGCGGCGAGCAATTGCGCGGCGCGCTGCGGCGCATGGCGGAAGAAGGCGCCGGCGTCCTGCTCTATCTGGCGCAGGAGGGACGCGGCATCGGGCTCGTGAACAAGCTGCGGGCTTATGCGCTGCAGGACCGGGGTCTCGACACGCTGGACGCCAACCGGGTGCTGGGCTGGGGCGCGGACGAGCGCAACTTCATGATCGCCGCGACCATGCTGCAGCAACTGGGCCTGACCGAGGTGCGGCTGCTCACCAACAACCCGGACAAGCTCGCCGCGCTGCAGGCCTGCGGGATCGCCGTGGTCGGGCGGGAGGCGCATGCCTTCGCCCCGAACGGCGTGAACGACGAGTACCTGGCGACCAAGGCGGCGCGGTTCGGCCACCTGCTGGACTGAGCGCATGGAAGCGCTGGTGCATCGCGACGGCCGCTTCGTGCTGGCCGGCCGCATCGTCCGCGCCGCCCTGGGCGCAGGCGGCATCACCGGTCAGAAGATCGAGGGCGACCACGCCACCCCGGCCGGGCTGCTGCCGCTGCGGCGCGTGCTCTACCGCGCCGACCGGGTGCGCCCGCCGGCCTGCGGCCTGCCGCTCGAGCCGCTCGCGCCGAACGATGGCTGGTGCGACGACCCGACGCATCGGGACTACAACCGCCAGGTCCGCCTGCCGCATGACGCGCGCTGCGAGGAACTCTGGCGCAGCGACTTCGTCTACGACGTCATCGGCGTGCTGGGCTGGAACGACGCACCCGTGGAGCGCGGGCGAGGATCGGCGATCTTCCTGCACGTCGCGCGGCCCGATTACGCGCCGACCGAAGGCTGCATCGCCCTGGCCCTGCCCGACCTGCTGATGGCGCTGCAGACCGGGCTGCGCACGGTCCGCGTGGTCGAGGGCTGACCGGCGGACGAGGGCCCGTCCGGGTGCTCCGGCACGCCCCCGTGTCACAGCCGGTCACGTCACCGCGCCTCCCAACCAGCCCCCTCGTCAACCGGTTGCCCAGCGCGGCCCGCCACTCGGACCAAACCGAGCTGCCCAGAAACCCGCCATCCGCATGTTCGCACGGCAAAATTCCGTGACTCGCTTGCCGCTCTGGCGAAACGCTGAGCAGGGTTGAGCCGACGGCGTAGCAAAGCATGCTGCACTGCAGTATGTACTCGGCAGTAGCGCGATGACGCGCCATCGACCTCGCCGCCGCCGGAGACTGCCCATGCCGCACCAGGACGCTGCGCCGCCCCTTCCCGACGCCTCGCCCCGGTTCAGCCACCAGCAGATCCTGCAGGTCCTGAGCGGCATCCTGCTCTGCATCTTCCTGGCCGCCATCGACCAGACCGTGGTCATCCCCGCCGTTCCGGCGATCGCCGCGGACCTGAACGGGTTCGGCCACCTCGCCTGGATCGTCTCGGCCTACCTGCTGACCTCCACGGCGATGACGCCGATCTACGGCAAGCTCTCCGACATCTACGGCCGTCGCAAGCTGCTGCTGATCGCGCTCGCGATCTTCGCAGTGACCTCCGGCCTGTGTGCGCTCGCCAGCAGCCTCGGCCAGTTGGTGATCGCCCGCGCGCTGCAGGGGATCGGCGGCGCCGGGCTGATGTCGATGGCCCAGGCCGCGATCGCCGACGTCGTCAGCCCGCGCGAACGCGGGCGCTACCAGGGCTACATGGCCTCCACCTGGGGCATCGCGTCCGTGGCGGGGCCGGTGATCGGCGGCTGGGTGACGGATACGCTGTCCTGGCGCTGGATCTTCTGGATCAACCTGCCCGTGGCGGTGATCGCCATGGTGCTGTGCGACCGCGCGCTGCGGCTGCTGCCGATCCGCTCCGGCAAGGCGCGGATCGACTGGGCCGGCGCCGGCCTGCTCACCGCCGCAGTCAGCGCCTGGCTGCTGGTGCTGAGCTGGGGCGGGGTGGAGATGCCCTGGACCTCCCCGGTCATCCTGGGCCTGGGCGCGGGCGGCCTGGTGCTGATCGCCCTCCTTGCGCGGCAGGAGCGGCGTTTCGCCGACCCGCTGCTGCCGCCGCGGCTGTTCGCCAACCCGGTCTTCGTCCGCGGCGTCGCGATCGCGTTCTGCGGGGCGCTCGCCTTGTTCGGCGGCAGCTTCCTGTTGCCGCTGTTCTTCCAGCTCGTGCGCGGCGCAGATGCGGCCATGTCGGGTGCGCTGATCGTGCCGTTCCTGGGGCTGAACTGCGTCGGCGCGGTCTGCGCGGGCTGGCTCGCACGCCGGCGCGGCCGGATGAAGGCGATCATGGTCGCCGGCCTGCTGGGCTGCCTGGTGGGCTTCGCGCTGCTTGCCCTCGCCGGCCCCCACACGCCCCGCGCGCTCCTTCTCGGCTTCCAGGCCATCCTCGGCTTCTCGCTCGGACTGGTCATGCCCAGCAGCCTGGTGACGGTGCAGAACGCAGCCGAACGGCGGGATATCGGCGCGGCGACGGGGTGCCTGCTGTTCCTCCGCTCCATGGGCGGCGCGTTCGGCTCCACCCTGGTGGGCGCGCTGCTGGCGACCGGCTTCGCCACTGAACTCGCGCGGCTGGGAATCACCGCGCATGTCGAGCTGGGCGAAGTGCGCCAGCACGGCGCCGCACTGGCCGGGGTCGCGCCGAACATGCTGCCGCAGGTGCAAGTGGCGCTGGCGGACGCGTTCCATCTCGCCTTCCTCGCCTGCGCCATCGCCATGGCGGTCGCCACCGTGGTGGCGCTGGGCATGCGCGACTTGCCGCTGCGCACCGTCGCGGCGAACGAGCCGCCGCCGGAACCGGCTGCGCTGGCGCACTGACGGGGGCGCCCTCGCTCGTCAGGGCTCGCGGCTGAGCCCGGCGACGGCAAGCGCGTGCAGATAGGCGCTCCAGCGCCGGTCGTACTCGTGCCCGAGTTCCAGCAGGTAGTCCCAGGAGAAGATGCCGCTGTCGTGCAGGTCGTCGAAGGTCAGGCGCACGGCGTAATTGCCGACCGGCTCGATGGCGATGATTCCCACATGCGATCGCCCGGCCACCAGCTTCTTCTGACCCGGACCATGCCCCTGCACCTCCGCACTCGGGCTCTCCACGCGCAGATACTCGGCCGGCAGCGCGAAGGCCGCGCCGTCGGCAAAGCCGACGTGCAGCGTGCGGCTGGCGCGGTCGTAGCGCAGTTCGGTGACGACCGGGGTCATGCGTCGAGCTTGCGAGCTTCCTCGGGCAACATGATCGGAATGCCGCCCCGCACCGGATAGGCGAGGCCGGCGCGCCGGCTGATCAGCTCGTTCGCCTCACGGTCGTATTCGAGCGGCCCCTTGGTCAGCGGGCAGACCAGGATTTCCAGCAGGCGCGGGTCGACCGGCACGTCGTCGGTGGCCACGGTGTCCGCGGGGGCGTCGCTCTGGTCCGGGGTGGTGTCGCTCATCTCTGGGTCTCAGCTCGCCGCGCGGCCGGGCGGCGTGTCCGGCGCCACGGCGCCCATCTGCAGCAGCGCGAGCAGGGTGGCGGCGCGGTCGGCCTCCGTCCGCGCCTCCAGCAGCGCCTGCTTCTCGGCCGGCTCGAACGGGCAGACCATGGCGAGGGTGACGACCAGCGCCTCATCCGGCATGCGGCGGATCGCATCCCAGTTCGCCTCGAAGTTGCGCCGCGCGAAGTAGCCGCGCAACGCCGTCAGGAGCGCCTCGCGCTCCACGCCGGAGGGCTGCGGCGTGAGGTCGAGATCGCCCAGGAACGGCCCGAAATCGCCGCGCACCCGCCGGTAGCCATGGCGCGTGGCGAGTTCCTCGACCACGTTGAAGCGCGTCAGGCCGGTGAGCGTGATGAGGAACCGGCCGTCATCGGTCTCGCTGAAGGAGGAAAGCCGGCCGAGGCAGCCGACCTGGTAGAGGCCGGGTCCGTTCGGCCCCTCGGGCGCCTTCGGATCCGGCTGGATCATGGCGAACATCCGGCCCGCGGCCAGGCTGTCCTCGGTCATCGCGAGGTAGCGCGGCTCGAAGACGTTCAGCGGCAGCTTCCCGCGCGGCAGCAACAGGGCGCCGGAGAGCGGGAAGACCGCGAACGTCTCGGGCAGGGTCTCTGCGGACGGGTGAAATGGCCCCATCTAGCTGAACAGCAGGGCGGACAGGCGCCGGCGCGCGGTGCCGGTGGCCGGATCGTCGGAACCCCAGGCCTCGAAGAACTTCAGGAGCTGCAGGCGAGCGGCATCCTCGTTCCAACCGCGGGCGCGGCGCACGATCTCCAGCAGCGCGTCGGCCGCCTGCTCCCGTTCGCCCATTGCGTTCAGCGCGGTCGCGAGGTCGTAGCGGGCCTGGTGATCGGCCGGATCGGCAGCCAGGCGCGCCTGCAGGGAGCTGAGCTGGTCCTTCGCCTTGCGCCCTTCCTGCTCCAGCAGGAGGGCGCTGCGGGCACCGGCGATCTCCGCGTGGTCCTGCAGCTTCTCCGGCACCTGGGAGAGGGCCTGCATGGCCTGATCTTCCTGGCCGAGCGCCATGAGGGCGCGAATGAGGCCGCCCCAGGCGTCCCCGTTCTCGGGTTCGTCGTGCAGCAGGGCGCTGAACAGCTCCCCGGCTTCCTGGGCGTTGCCGGCCTCGAGCGCGGCGCGGGCCTCGGCGAGGAGGTCGGCGCCCGGCATGGTGCCGCCGGTGGCCTTGAGCAGCGTCTCGACGAAGCGCTTCACCTCGGATTCCGGCAGAGCGCCCTGGAAGAGGTCGGCGATCTGGCCTTGCCAGAAGGCCGCGACCGTCGGCACCGACTGCATGGGCAGGCCGAGTTGGGTGAGCTGCTGGACGAGGGCGCGGTTCGCGTCGATGTCGATCTTGACCAGCTTCACCCGCCCGCCGGCGGCGCGCACCACCTTCTCGAGCGTGGGAGTGAGCTGCTTGCAGGGGCCGCACCAGGTGGCCCAGAAGTCGACGAGGACTGGAACGTGCCGGGACGCCTCGACGACGTCGGTCATGAAGGTTTTCTGGTCGCCGTCGACGATCATGTCGGCGGGCGCGACGCCGCCAGGGGCGTTCCCTGCGGGCGCTCCGGATGGGGTCTGGCCGATGATGTGATCCATGGTCCTGCGATTCCTGACCGTCGGGTCGTGTTCGACCTAGAGATGTTGCGCGAGGGGCGTGGTGCAAGCCGGTCTGCGCGGTTGTCGGGACCATGCCGGGCCGTGCGGCTGGCGTCCAGAGCCGAGATTTTTCTCTGCGGGAGGGTGTTGCAATCGCAGCGGAAGCCGCTTAGAAGGCGCGCCTCGACGGAGCGCGGGCGTAGCTCAGGGGTAGAGCACAACCTTGCCAAGGTTGGGGTCGAGGGTTCGAATCCCTTCGCCCGCTCCAGTCGATTTCTCCCAAGGTTTCTCTCGACAGTTCCCGGCCAGCTTTCGCGCGGTTTTCCCGGCGGGGCTTGAGGTTCGCATTCCGAACGATCTCTGCTTCTCTCTTCGAGCGGTGTTCTCTCTCCGAACCTCGGGGGTGGTTGGATTTACTCGACAAGCTTTATAGCAAATCGGCAGCATGCAGTTAGGCTTTGTGAGTCTGTAAAGAGTTGGAGTTATTTCCGCTCCTTCACTGAAGTGTCGACGGTGAAACCCTCGCTTCGACCTCGGAGCCGAACGGTCCAACGATCGGAAGATTGCCGCTTGCGGTCGCGACGCCTCATCCTGCCGACGTGGCCCGTAATTTCCGGCTGGACATCCAAAGGCAGGGAGGCCGGGCGGGAACCGTTGTCCGACCCGGCCGACCGCCTGCGGCGCGATGTCGGAGCAAATGCGTGTCCGGCTTCGAACAACAGCATCCAAGCATGCCGGTGGCAAGGAGTTGAGTTATGGCTGATCTGACCGACAATGTAGCGCGTAGCCGCTACGAGATGGTCGTCGATGGCCAGACGAGCTACGTAAGCTACATGTGGACCGGTGATCGATTGACCCTGGTGCACACTGAAGTGCCCAAGGCGCTCGGCGGACGGGGCGTCGGCTCCGCGTTGGCGACCGCCGTCTTCAGTGCCATCCGCCGTCGCGGGCTGCGTGTCGCAGTCAAATGCGAATTCCTCCAGGCGTTCGTCAAACGCCACCCGGAATTTGCTGATCTGGTGGTTATGTCCGACGAGCCGGCGTGAACGCGATGGACAGGCCGCCCTCTCCTCCAATTCCGGAAAGCGCGGAACGCCGAGCCGCCATCACGCGCGACATTCAGATGGCGACTGGCCTCGATGAGGTCGTTTTGGAGCGCGTGGTCCGAAGCTTCTACGCCACGGCACGCCGGGACGAGGTCATCGGCCACTTGTTCGAGGGCATCCAGGATTGGGACGAGCACATTGCCAGAATCACCAGTTTCTGGTCCTCCGTGGCCCTGCTGAGCGGTCGCTACCATGGGCAGCCACTAGCGGCTCATTCGCCGCTGCCGTTGGCACCTCCACACTTCGCCCGCTGGCTGGCGCTGTTCGAGCAGGCAGCACGCGAGATCTGTACGCAGAAAGGCGCCGACTACCTGATGGAACGAGCGCAGCGGATCGCGAGGAGCCTGGAGATGGGCGTTGCCGTAAGTCGCGGCGAACTGCCGTTGCGCAAAGTGAGCGGTCACGAGTAGGCCAGTCGCTCACTCGACCTGGCCTGAGGATCCGCCGGTTGTGCCTGGCTCGAGTCCGAGCCTCCTTCGCGCTCGACAACTCGACATGGAACGGGGGCTCGCTTTTGCACCCCCGCAGGATCATCGTGCATGGTTGGACGATCAGGCAGCGCTGATGCGCGAGCGTGCAACGGCTCGGGAGTTTGCTCGAGCCATCGAAGCTGATGAGCCGGAACGCCTCGTTGCCTCCATAGACTCGCTCGACTACTACGGCAGCTGGCGCGCGGCCCGACGCCCCCATACGTGCTTGGCACCTGGCCTTTTGGCGCTGCTCATGAGCCGTGGCACCATCCAACGACTCAATCGAGCCGACGGGGAAGAAGCGACATGGCGGATGGCGGCGAACTGACCGGACTGGAACTGCGCTCTCGCATCAGCAAGAGCGGCGTTCTCGAGATTTCGCTACAACAGGCGCCCGTGCCGGAGCCCTTGGCTGACGAGATCATCGTCCGGGTCGAGGCGACGCCGGTAAACCCTTCGGACATCGGCCTCTTGCTCGGCCCCGCCTCGCTAGAGGCTGCTGAGTTCAGGAACACGGCGGCAGGGCCGGTCGTGCGTGTGCCTGTGCCCTCCGCGGCGTTGTCAGCCATCGCCGCGCGACTGGATGTCTCGCTCCCCGTCGGCAATGAGGGCGCGGGCACCGTGGTGCGTGCCGGTGCTGGGGCGGCCGAGCTGCTCGGCAAGCAGGTCGCCGTGTTCGGCGGGGCGGTGTGGGCACAGTATCGTCGCGCCAAAGCGGCTGAGTGCCTGGTGCTGCCCGAGGGGACGACGCCGCGCGACGGTGCGTCCTGGTGCGTCAATCCGATGACGGCATTGGGTTTCGTCGAAACCATGCACCAGGAAGGCCATTCCGCGCTGGTGCACACCGCGGCAGCGTCCAACCTCGGCCAGATGCTGAACCGCATCTGCCTGGCGGATCGAATCGGCCTGGTGAACGTCGTGCGCAGCGCGCAGCAGGTTGCGCTGTTGCGCCGCCAGGGCGCCCGCTACGTGGTGGACAGCAGCGCCCCGGACTTCACTGCAACATTGACAGCGGCACTGGCGGAGACTGGTGCAACCCTGGGCTTCGATGCGGTCGGCGGCGGACCACTGGCTGGGCAAATCCTAGCGGCTATGGAGGTCGCAGCCCGGCAGACCGCCAGCAGCTACAATCACTACGGTTCGGACCGGCACAAGCAGGTCTATTTGTACGGCCGGTTGAACACGGGGCCTACCACCTTCGAGCGTACGTCGTTGGGCTTCGCCTGGGGGCTGAGCGGCTGGCTGCTGATGCCAACGCTAAAGAAGCTGGGTGCGGCGCCAGTGGCGAGGATGCGCGCTCGCGTAGCGGCCGAGTTGAAGACCACTTTCGCCAGCCACTACACCGCAGAAATCTCCCTCGCCGAGGCGTTGGATCCGCAGATCATGCACGCCTATTGCAGGCGCGCGACAGGGGAGAAGTTCCTGATCTTGCCACAGCGGGACGTGAGCTGAGAGTCTCTCGTCCGTCCCTGGACGCTGCGCAAAACCGCCGAGATCCCTTCGCCCCGGTCACGTCGATCGTGAGTTCCGGCGCGCGCGCATTGCCCTCAACGATGCGACTGCGCCTCATGGGAGAGCCGGTCCTGATACCGATGAGCCTCTTCGCTCATCGGTATCATGGCGTGGGGTTGGTGGGGCGGCCACGCCCAAACCAAGGCCATACCGCGCGCCGAGGTGATCTGCATGCGAGTCAGACGTCGAGCGCGCCGGTATGACACAGAGCTTTCATTCAGCGCTTCCTCGTCCACCGTGGAGGGACCGCAGCTTCGACCTTTTCGGATAGCGCTAGGTTGGGGCTCCAGAATGGCTCTCGTTCCAACCTCTCGAGCCATCGCCGCCTCAAGTACAGCCGCTCCTGCAATCGTTGCAACTTCGTGTCTGGAGTATCGTCAGAACCGCGCGTCGTGCGCTCCTTGTGCATCAGCCACGCATAAGGGGTCCAGATCACGCGGTATCCGCGTTCGGAGACGCGCAGGCAGAAATCAACATCGCTGCATTCGACGGTCAGCATATCCTGCTCGATACCGCCCACCAGCCTGAACACATCGGATCGGACGGCCAAGCAGGCTCCGGTGACTGCAGAGACTTCGCGAACATGATGCAGTCGGCCGAGATGGACGGGATCATCGGGGTTGGCATAGCGCATGACGTGATAGCTGCCTCCATCGGCAGACAGCGTCATTCCGGCATGTTGTAGCCGTCCGTCCGGGTAAACAAGCTTCGCGCCGACGGCCCCGACATCCGGCCGCAGTGATTGTCTGACAAGCTCATCAAGCCAGCCCTCGTCCAGCGCCTCTGTATCGTCGTTCAGCAGAGTCAATACGCTTCCCTGGGCTGCCGCCGCTCCGATATTGTTCGCCCGTCCCCAATTGAATGGGCCATCGTAGGTCACGAGCCTCAGTGGAAGTTCGTGCATGCTGTTGCAGAGCGGCTTGATCTTGGCCTGTTGCGACTCGTGTGAGACAAGCAGCACTTCCAGGTTGGGATACCGCGTTTTCCGGCGAATGCTCTCGAGGCATGGCATCAGCAGGTTCGGGCGGCCGGTGGTAGGAATCACGATGGAAGCCAAAGGAGGCTGCGCCGGCCGAGGGTATACGACCCGAACAACGCTCGGCCGCGGTTCATCCATCGCGAGCCCGGTATGGCCTGTCGCCTGTTCGACAAGGACACACAACGCTTTCAGATCCGGCGCGCAGTCGGAGGCGTCCTGCCTCCTATGATACAGCACACGTGGCACATGGCAGGTCGTATCCCTGGAAACAGTTGCCGCAGCCCTGATCCCCAGGTCCAGCCATTCCATATCGTTGGCAACTTCTCGCCACCCACCTAGGCGTTCGATCAAGCTGCTTCCATACAGGACGAAGGCTGGCAGGTGGCCGGCGAAGACTTGATCCCGATCCCAGCCCCCCCAAAAACATGGATTCCGGCGCGCACCATCGGCATCGATGGTATCGCTGTCGGCAGACAAGACGTCGTGCGCCGGATGCGGGCTGCATGCCAAGGCCAATTCTGTCGCGGCGGTTTTGGCGAGGAGATCGCCACAGGATAGCTGTCCGACAAAATCAGCTTTGCAAGCCGTCCAGGCTCGCATCAGCAACTCCGCCTGACTTTCATCAGGCGCTGCTTGGACGTGGTGAATCCGCGGGTCGAGCGCTGCGAACCCTTCAGCGATCTCGTGAAGGTCTGATCCTGAATGCGGCGTCAGAACCAGGACTTGGAGGTCGGGATAGCCCTGATGGCGGATGGACCCTAACGTATCCTGCAGACGAGAGTTTGGCCCGGCCGCCGACAGCATCAACGCCAAACGTATGGTCGGCGGGGTTGCCAGACCTGAGAGGATTTCAGCGCGAGGACGCTCATATTCATCAATCCACCATCGATAAATATCAGGATCCTGCAGATCGCGATTTTCCAGAAGGGATAGCACATCCACTCGATCGACGTCGGCCTGGCGCGTGCAGAAGGATGCAAGCCCAAGAAGACTTGCATCCTGTACGAACGCCCTGAGAGCGTCGTGCTTGGGAACGGTCTTCAGACGCGCTTGGAATTCGGCTCCTGCCAGCACGGCCCTGATGACGTCCGTGATAGGGGCCCCCGCTCTCAACGCATTGACGAAGTCTCTAAGTCCGTCCTGATCTGGATTTCTGCCAAGCAACAGGCGGTAGACCTGCGTTATCGAATCGATGCGCTGCCGGTCGTCAGGCGCAAACAGGGTACGGTCGCGATGCATTCGTGGTTCAGTGCTCTTGCTCGTAACGATCGAGCGAAAGCTGACCCGCGCGAGCCGCATCCTTTCGTTGCGCGATCAGCCCCTCCGGCCGCCTCACCCCTGATCTACTGCCCGCCAACCAGCAAAACGCGTCGATGGACGGAGGGGTTATTGAAGTTGGCAAGATGAGCCCTGAGACACTTGATTGATCCTGGGGCCGGAGGTTCTAGAGCAATGTCTCCTGACGAGCAAATCAGGCGAGACACTCCCACCTGGCGAGACCGTGATGCCGGTATCGCAGAGTCACGGTCTGCGGAGGCCCACTGTGGCGCTGGTTCCGCGCGCCACTCGGAATTGTGCCTAGCCGCCGCGCGACGAGGTCGGGGTTGCTGCCGGCGGCACAGGCGTTCGGTCACGACGAGCATCAAGGAGAGTTCGAACCATTCTAGCGAACACGAAGCTCTCGGCAGTTGCGGGGCCGCCAACCACACTCCGCCGCAGTAGCCCGAATAGAGTGCGTTCGTTGTAAAGCCACTTCCTGTCCACTGAATCAGTTGGCACATGACAGGCATGTAGCTTGTATTCCAGCGCTGAGCTTCCTCTCCCTGGCATTCTGATCAGCAAGCCAGCAAGCGTTCGCCGCATTGAAAGCCACTGCGCAAAAACGGCAATGGCATCGATGTCCGCAAACAGGCGCAGCAGTGATGCCTGCTGGGAGACTAAAGCCTGCACGACTTCCACCAGCGCTCGATTCTGAAACTCTACCTGCATCAGTTGCGTTGCGAGACTAGCCTCCGTCTCTCGAGCATTGTTTTCCGCTAACAGTAGGTCAATCAGGATCTGCCGCTGGCATATTGTTTCGTCATTGCTCGGGGCCGGGCACTTCACGGAAGTAGTTTCTAGCGTATGGTTTGCCATCAATAGTCCCTTGCACCAACGCCACTCACTGCCAGGAAGACGTCGCCCGGTGATGCGCGGCGGCAAATGGCAACCGATGCTAATGCACCGTCCGATTATCGTGGAAGTGCTGTCGTGTCGGACAGCACCGGTTGCCTGGGGCGCGGAGGTTGTTCGCGCACCTCCCCGGCGGGAGGGCGGGAAGCCGCCGCTCCCTCAACGACTGTGACAGCTGTTCCAAGTCTGGCGGACTGCCTGGGGCCAGCTAAATTGATCTTGATGCCTTCGGCGCAGCGACACCGCCTCCGATATAGAGGGGGGATGCGCAACCACGGCACGCCAGCAACAATCGCTTCCGTGCCGCGTTTGTGCGCGGGGCATCGCCGCGCTACGCATCGCACGTAGCGCCGGACGCAGCCGGGTCGAGACAGGCAGAACGGAACAGGATAACTCATGGATACGGCCGATCTGGCGCCGCTCACCAGCGCCTCCTCGTGGAACGCCACGCTTGCGGCGCTTGCCGATCCGTCGCTCGATCCGCTGTTTTGGCGCGCCGAACGGCTCGGCGTGCCGAGTGCATGGTGGCAGCACGTCCCCTTCGCGCACTGGATCGTCTGCGCGACCGCGCCGCGGCTGCTGGTGGAGTTGGGGACACATGCGGGCGTCTCATACGCTGCGTTCTGCCAAGCCGCCGCCCGCGAGAACCTCCCGATCCGCTGCCACGCCGTTGACACCTGGCGCGGCGACCATCAAGCGGGCCAGTACGGCGAAGAGGTATTCCAGGAACTGAGCCGCTTCCATGATGAGCGGTTCGGCGCCTTCTCCACCCTGCTCCGTTGCACCTTCGACGAGGCGCTCGACCAGATTGAGGATGGCGCCGTCGACCTCCTGCACATTGACGGGCTGCACACCTATGAGGCCGTCCGGCACGACTTCGAGGCCTGGCTGCCGAAGCTGTCCGACCGAGCGGTGGTACTGTTCCATGACACCAACGTCCGCCGGGATGATTTCGGTGTCCATCGACTGTGGGGCGAGCTGGCCCAGCGTCACCCAAGCTTTCAGTTCCTGCACGGCCACGGTCTCGGCGTCCTGGCCGTGGGCGAGAATCCGCCACCCGCCGTCGCGGACCTGTGCCGGCTGACGGAACCAAACGCGATCGCCGCGATCCGCACGCGCTTCGCATGGCTCGGCGAGCGCTGGCTCAACGAAACGCAGGCGCGCCTGACCCGGCAGGATCTCGCTTCGGTCGCCGCGCAGGCCCAGCACCTGCGGGTCGAGGCGGCGCGGCTGGCCGCCGAGGCGGAGGCGGCCCGCGGCCACGCCAGCCAGGTCGATCAGGCTTTGCAGGAAGCTGTCGCGCGGACCCTTGCCGCCGAAGCCGCCCGCGCTGAGGCCGAGGCCGCCCGCGCCAAGGCCGAGGTTGCGCTCGTCAAGGCCGAGGCGGAGCGCGCCCGACTCGAAGCTGCCGCGCGCGCGTCTGTCGCGGCGGCGGAGAAGGCGGAAGCGGAGCGCGCCCAACTCGAGGTCGCCGCCAACGCGGCGCTGGCAGAGGGAGAGCGGGCGGCGCAGGTCGAACGCGCTCGCCTCGAGGCCGCTGCGAACGCGGCGGTTGCCGAGGCGCTGCGGGACCGTGATTCGATTCTCTACTCGACGACCTGGCGGGCAACACAGCCGATCCGGCGGCTGGGGCGCCGGTTTCCACGGCCGGTCAGGCACACATTGCGGCGCACGCTCCGCACGATGTACCGAATGTCGACACTGCGGTTCAGCCAGCGCACGGAGGAGAGGCAGGACGCGCAGATCGCCGACGCCCCCGCAGCCGAGCCGGAGCCCGCACTGCTCGCCGACGCGTCCGCGCCGGCGCCCGCGCTGCTCCCCGCCCCCTCGCAGGCAGCAGAATCGGAAAAGACGATTCCCTCCGTGCCCGAGCTTCTGGCGGAGCGCTTTCCCGCCCTCCAGCCGTACCCGTGTTTCCCAGTCGCGGGCGTTCGCCCGCGCCTCTCCCTCGTGACGGACGGCGTCGGCCCCCTATCCCTCTTCGGCGGGGTCGGAACCTCCATCATTCTCGGCACCCTCCTTGCGAACCGGCTCAACGCTGACCTGCGGATCGTGACTCGCCTCGAACCGCCGGACACCGCGCCTGTTCGCGAGGTGCTGCTGTGCAATGACATCGCGCTGGACGGGGCGCTGGAGGTTGCGATGGCGCCGCTGGATGGCTCCGTGGACCTTCCATTGGCGGATGGCGAGATTTTCCTGACCACCTCCTGGTGGACGACGCGCGCGAGCTTTGGAGTGGTACCGCCCTCCCGTATCGTGGCTCTCGTCCAGGAGGACGAGCGGATGTTCTATCCGCAGGGGGACGAGCGGCTGCGCTGCACGGAGACACTCTCGCACCCTTGCCTGACGACGGTGGTGAACACCGAGATGCTCTTCCGTCATCTGGTCTCGGGCCGGGAGCCGCTCGCGAACCTCGCGCAGGACGGGATGTGGTTCGAGCCGGCGTTCCCCCAGCGGGCCCGACCGCGCGCACGAGAAGGCAAGCGCCGCTTCTTTTTCTACGCGCGGCCTCACAACCACCGGAATCTCTTCTGGCGAGGCATCGAAGCACTCGATGCAGCCGCCGCAGAGGGACTCTTCTCTGCCGACGATTGGGAAATGGTCTGGATCGGACGGGACGCGCCGGAGGCCGTTCTGTCACGCGGGATCGTGCCGCGGGTCATGTCGCCCCTCGCCTGGGGCGAGTACCAGGACTTCATCATGTCGGTGGACGCGGGCCTGGTGCTCATGGACACGCCGCACCCGTCTTATCCGCCGCTCGACCTTGCGGCGGCCGGCGCTGCGGTGCTGACGAACACGCATCCGGGCAAGCAATCGCTCAGCCACTATTCGGATAATATCCTCGTCGCCGAACCGACCGTCGAGGCGCTGGTGGAAGGGCTGAGCCGCCTGCAGGCGCTTGCGGAAGATGAAGCCGAACGCGCGCGCCGTCGTGAGGCGGACCGTATCGGACGGGACTGGACCGAGGCGCTGGAGCCTGTGGTGTCGCGGCTCGCGGCCCGGCTTGGCGCCAGGGCCTGACCGGATGTTCGACAATCTGACCGACGGACCATTGCCTTACGACGCGCCCTGGGAGCAGGAGCCCCTCGCGGAGCGTCTGGCGATGCTGCGCGGCGGACGACCGCGCGTAGCTTGGCTCTACGAGCTGCCGGACACCAGCACCTTCCGCTACCGTTGTCGCAATCCGTCGCTGACGCTCAGCGCGGCCTACCCTGGAACCGGTGCGTCCTGGTTCGAGAGGAAGGACATCCCGGCGCTCGCGCGGGAGGTGATGAACGTCGACGTGCTCGTGATCTGCCGCTACCGGTATGATTCAGAGGTCGCACGCCTCGTGGCGCGCGCACGGGCGGGCGGAACGCGCGTCCTGTTCGACTGCGACGACCTGATCTTCGACACGCAGCAGGTCCACCTCCTTCTCGAGACGCTCGATCAGCCGACCGACGCAGCGGTTCACTGGGACCTCTGGTTCGCCTTGGTCGGACGGGTCGGCGCGACCGCGCGGCTGTGCCAGGGCGGAGTCACGACCAATGGCTTTCTCGCGCACCGCATGGCCGACCTGCTGGGTGGCGCTCCCGTCGGCATCATCCCGAACTATCTCGCGCCGGACCAGGAGGTGATCTCTCGCCAACTGCTCGACGCCAAGCGACGTCGAGGGTTCCACGGCGACGGGCGCGTGACGGTGGGCTATTTCAGCGGCTCTCCCACTCACAACAAGGACTTCGCGGTCGCTGCGCCGGCCCTCGCGCGATTGCTGACCGCCGATCCGCTCGTAGATCTGCGCATCGTCGGCTTCCCGCCGCCGAATGGACCGCTGGCGTCCTTCGAAGGGCGGATCGAGATCGTGCCGCTCCAGGACTATCTCAACCTCCAGCGTGTGATCGCGGAGGTCGATGTGAATATCGCGCCCTTGCGGGACAACCTGTTCACGAACTGCAAAAGCGAACTCAAATTTTTCGAGGCGGCAGTGGTCGGCACCTGGACGGTTGCAACACCTACCTTCACCTTCCGCCGCGCGATCAGGGACGGCGTGACCGGGCGGCTGGCGCGCTCCCATGAGTGGGACACGGCGCTGGCCGAGGCCGTCGCGCTCGTGCGCGACCCGGCACGTTACGCGCCCATTGCGGAGGCGGCCGCCGCGGAGGCCTACGCCACCTATGGGTGGGACCAGCAAGCACCGCGAATTCTCGACGCTCTGGGACTCGGCTGATGCGCGCCATCGGATATGGGGACCGGGTCGCGAAGCTGCTCGACGGTATCCCGCGTGAGGGCCGTCTGATCGAGGTCGGGGCGTCCTACGCGCCTCTCGCCCCGAAGCGGATGGGCTGGCAGACCACGGTGGTGGACCACGACACTCATGAGGTGCTTCGGCGGAAGTATGCCGACGCGGCGGTCGACACCGATCAGATCGAGGAGGTGGACCTCGTCTGGCGTGGCGGTGCCCTGCACGACGCCTTCGATCCGGCGACGCACGGGACATTCGACGGTCTGATCATCTCCCACGTCCTGGAGCATTTGCCCGACCCGATCGCATTCCTGTCGAGCGCTGACCGCCTGCTGCGACCGGATGGGGTCATTGCCGTTGCCGTTCCCGACAAGCGCTACTGCTTCGACGCATATCGCTGGCCCTCTACGGCCGGCGCGATGCTCCAGGCACATCTGGAGGGGCGGACGCGCCACGCGCCCGGGGTGATTTTCGACGAAATCTCGCTCAGCGTCACGCGAGATGGACGCACGCTCTGGCCCCCTGGGTATGGCGGTGGGCCTCCC
>MKTV01000021.1:125699-130295 GCA_001898425.1 Rhodospirillales bacterium 69-11 | reverse complement strand
GGCAGTTCACGCCCGCCTCACTGGAACTCGCGTTCCTCGACCTCGCCTTTGCGGGTGCCTGCGTCTGGGGCGTGTCCTGGGCCGAGCCGCGGGCCAACGGCGAAATTCTCGCTCAACTTCGACGACGAGACCGCGACCTCGACGACCCCGCGCGTGCGAACCTCCGACGCGCGGAACTGCTTCGTGCCCTCATGCGAGAGATTTCCGCGGGGGCAGCGGACCTCGCTTAGAGTGGATTCCGACCTGGATCTCGAGTCAGCACCGCGTGGAGCTGATCTCATCCCCATCCAGTAACGCATCGGGAAGGATCGGCAACGTGCGGAGCCGTTTGCCGGTGGCGTGCCAGACCGCGTCCGCAATGGCCGCCGCAACGCCGGTGATCCCGATCTCGCCCACCCCCTTGACGCCGAGCGGGTTGATGTACGGGTCCGGGTCATCGAGGAAGGTGACGTCGATCACCGGAACATCGAGGTTCACGGGGACCATGTATTCGGAAAGGTTCGTGTTGGTGAACCGGCCGAAGCGCGCGTCCATGTGCGTCACCTCGAACAGGGCCTGGCTCATCCCCCACGTGATTCCGCCGATCAGCTGGCTTTCGGCAAGCTTGGGGTTGAGGATGCGGCCACACGCATAGACGCCGGTGAGCCGACGCACGCGGATCAACCCCAGCTCCGGATCGACCGCCACCTCGGCGAAGATCGCGCCGAAGCTGTGCATGCCGCGGGGCGCCTCCCTGCGATCGCGCACCGGGTCGCCGGAGCGGACCTGGCCCATCCCGCCCGGATCGAACCGGCCATCGCTCGAAAGCTCGGTCAGCCCGGCGCGACGCAGCACGCCAGAAACCGTTTGTCCGGTCGGGTTGCCACCGGCAAGGATCCGCCCGTCATCAAGCGCCAGGTCGTTCTCGTTGTGCCCGTACAGCGGACTCCCCTCCGTGCCGGTTGCGAGCGCGAGCACTCTGCCGCGCAAGGTGCGTGCCGCCGCGAGCGCCGCTGATCCGAGCGAGCTGGTGAGCGAGGCACCCGCCTGCATCGGCGCCTCCGGCAGGCCGGTGTCGCCGATCAGGGCCTGCACGGCATCGAGCGGCAGGCCAAGCTCGTCGGCCGTGATCTGTCGCAGGAAGGTTGCAGTGCCCGTCCCGATATCGGTCGCGGATGCGGCGACATGGGCGATGCCCGTCGTCGTGATCGTCACGCGCGCGCTGGCGGGCTGGCGATAGACGGTATGGGAGGCGCTCGCCATGCCCATGCCGATCAACAGGTCGCCCTCGCGCATGGAGCGTGGCGTGGGGGAGCGAGAGGCCCAGCCGAAACGCTCGGCGCCGACGCGATAACATTCCTTCAACCGCTTGCTCGACCACTGGCTGCCATCGATCGGGTAGACATCAGCGTGGTTGCGCAGACGCAGCTCGATCGGATCAACCCCCAGCTCCGCGGCCAGTTCGTTCATCGCGCATTCCTGCACCAGCATGCCCGGGGCCTCGCCCGGCGCGCGCATGAAGGTCGGCGCCATGACGTTGGCGCGCAGGAGCCGGCAGCGCGTTTCAAGCGCGGGAAGGTCGTACATGAAGGTGAACGGGTACCAGCTCGGCTCGACCCAATCCTCCCAGGCGGGCGTCGCCGAGAGCTTGGTCACGGTCGCGCCGAGCAGCTTGCCCTCCTGCGTCGCGCCGATGCGGAGGTCGATCCACTGCTCCTCGCGATAGCCCACTGCGGTGTACATCTGCGCCCGGCTGAGCACGAGCCGCACTGGGCGGCCGGCCGCCTTGGCCGCTAATGCCGCGAGCCAACTATGCGGCCAGACCGGCCCCTTGCAGCCGAAACCGCCGCCGACATAGCTCGCCACCACCCGCACGTTCTCGCGCGGCAGGCCGAGCAGCTTGGCGAGCCCGTTGCGGTGATTGGCGACATGCTGGCTCGTTTCGTAGAGCGTCAGCCGATCCGCGCTCTCCCACGATGCGGTCGAGGCGACCAGCTCCATTGGATTGTGGTGGTTGGTCGACAGCCGCCAACGTCCCTCGAGCCGGACTGCCGCGTGATCGAGCGCCGCTGCACCTGATCCGCGCTTCACCGCTCCGGGTAGATAGCCGGCGACGAAGCCCAGCCAGATCTGCTCCGGTTCGTGACCGGGCTCGCCGGCGAGATCAGTCGTCACATCCAGGCCGACAACCGGTTCCTCTGCGGCGAACTCATAGTGGATCAGCGTCGCCGCATGGCGCGCCGCCTCCAGCGTTTCTGCCAGCACCATCCCGATCGGCTGGCCGGCGTAGTGGATCGTCCGGTCGGCCATGGGCACGAAGGATGAGCCGTACATGATGTCCCAGTCCGGCTGCTCCGGCACGCTGGGCAGGCGCGGCATGGTATCCGGCGTGAAGACGCGGACCACGCCCGGCACGGCCTCGGCGGCAAGCGTGTCCACCGTGCGGATCGCACCGCGCGCCACGGGGCTCGGACCAGCACCGCATGCAGCAGGTCCAGCAACCCGATATCGGCGGTGTAGGCGATCCGACCCGTGACCTTGAGCGCCGCTTCGGTGCGCGGCAGCGGGCGTCCGATGAAGGGCAGCGCGCTCATGCCACGCTCCTCGCGGAGCGCCGCGCGAGCGTTGCAAAGGCACGCCTGATCGCCGAACGCGCCTGCGGCACCTTGTAGGCATTGCCAGATCGAGGCCGGGCACCGTCGACCGCGGCGTCCATCAGGCGCCCCATCGCCACCGGATCATCCGGCCGACGCCCGGCGAGCAGCAACGCCGCCTCGGTCACCGGCCAGGGTTTCGCGGCCAGCCCGCCGAGAGCCAGGCGCGCGTCGCGGATGGTTCCGTCCGGTGCGAAATCGGCCGCAGCCGCGACGGAGACGGAGGCATACTCGTACGAGCTGCGGTCGCGCACCTTGAGGTAGCGCGACTGACGGCTCAGCGCGCCCAGCGGCAAGGAGATGGCGGTGATCATCTCGCCGGGCGCCAGGACGGTCTCGATGTGCGGCGTGTCCGCTGGAAGGCGGTGGAACGTGGCCGCCGGCACGGCACGCTCACCAGCCGGTCCGTCCAGATACACGGTCCCATCGAGGGCGACGAGCATGATCGCGAAGTCTCCAGGATAGTTGGCGATGCAGGCCGCCGACGTGCCGAGAACGGCGAGGGCGCGGTTCTCGCCGTCGATCGCGCCACAGCCGCTGCCCGGCGCGCGCTTGTTGCAGGGAAAATGCCGGTCGCGGAAATAGAGGCAGCGCGTGCGCTGGAGCAGGTTTCCTCCAAGCGAGGCCATGTTGCGCAACTGCCCGGAGGCCGCGAACAGCAGCGACTCGGACAGGCCTGGAGCTTGCGTGCGCACCGCCTCATGACTCGCGGCATCGCTCATGCGCGCCAGGGCGCCGAGGCGCAGGCTGCCTTCTGCGGCCTCGATCTCATCCAGGCCGCCGATCCGGTTCACATCGATCAGCATCGGCGGATGCACCACGCCGGACTTCATCAGGTCGACCAAGGTCGTGCCGCCCGCAAGGAAGCGCGCCTCGGGATAGGCCTGCGCGAGGCGGAGCGCTTCCGCTCGGCTGCGCGGCTCGACATAGCTGAATGGCTGCATGCTGGCTCCTCAGGGCCGCGACGGATCGGTCGCCTCGGCAACCTCGCGCACGGCGGCGACAATGTTCTGATAAGCGGCGCAGCGGCACAGATTGCCGCTCATGCGCTCGCGGATCTCGCGCTCGTCCAGAACCGCGCGGCCGGTGACGCGATGCGCCGGATCGGTCGCGGCACTCGGCCGGCCCGCATCCGCCTCCGCCAGAACGGCCACAGCCGACATGATCTGGCCGGGCGTGCAATAGCCGCACTGCAACGCGTCATGTTCGGCGAACGCGCGCTGCATCGGATGCAGTGTGCCGTCGGGCGCGGCCAGTCCCTCGATCGTGGTGATCGCGCCGTCGCGCGCCGAGAGCGCCAGGGTGAGGCAGGACAGCACCCGGCGCCCGTCGATCAGGACCGTGCAGGCCCCGCAGGCACCGTGATCGCAGCCTTTCTTGGTCCCGGTGAGGCCGATCCGCTCCCGCAGTGCATCGAGCAGCGTAGTCCAGGGCTCGACCGAAACCTCGGTCACGGCGCCGTTGACCGTGAGCCGCAGCGTCACCGCGGCGAGCGGGTCATGAACCGCGAAAGCGGTGTCAGGACGAGGGGCTACCATGGCAGCGTCTTGTTGAAGCGATCGACGTAGCGCAGGCCCGGTTTGCCCCGGTTCGCCTCCACCATGTCCACGACGAGCGGAATGCTTTCGGCGATGGAGAGCGTGGCGTCGCTGCCACCCATCTCCGTGCGCACCCAGCCTGGCGCCACCAGCAGCAGCGCATGGCCGTCACGCACGTGCTGGGCGGCGTAGCCCTTCATCAGCATGTTGAGCGCCGCCTTGCTCGACGAATAGAGCTGCCAGCCGCCCGTCGCGTTGGCGATGCTGCCGAGTTCGGACGTCATGATCGCGATCGTGCCACCGGCGGGCACGAGATCGCCCAGGATTTCCGCCGTTCGCACCGGAGACAACGCGTTGACGAGCATCATGTCGAGGAAGTCGCGCTCTTCGACCTGCACCGGCGACTTCTCGATCGCGCGGGCAAT
>MKTV01000021.1:121518-125691 GCA_001898425.1 Rhodospirillales bacterium 69-11 | reverse complement strand
TGATGAACAGGATGTCGAGGTGCCGCCCTTCCAGGCGCCGGCGCAGCGCGTGAACGGTACCCGCCTCGGCGATGTCGACCCCCGTTCGAGGCTTCCCGGGAAGCGGGTGGCCAGCGCATCCAGTCCTTCGGACTCGCCGCGCACGGTCGCTATCACCTGCGCGCCCCGTCCCAGCCATTCCTCTGCGAGCGCAAGCCCGAGCCCACGCGAGGCTCCGACAATCAGCACCGTCGATCTCTGTGGCATGCCCATCTCCTGTCGTGTGCGAGGGGAGATTGGGGATCTGCACTTCTGCGAGTAGCGTCGAACTGTCACAACATTCCGGACAGGAGATCCGGAATGCCATTTGATGGTCGGCTGCTCTCGGGGGTGACGGTGCTGGCGGCCGTGGTCGAGGCGGGGTCGATGACGCGTGCGGCTGGAGCGCTGGGACTGACCTCCTCCGGTGTCGGCCGCGCGATTCAGCGGCTGGAGGCGCGGGTTGGCGTGCGCCTGCTCGACCGCACGACGCGCTCACTCCGGCTCAGCGAGGAGGGCGCGCGATTCTACGCGCGGGTGCGACCCATGCTCGACGGCATCGAGGATGCGGCGTTGGATGCGGCCGGGTCGGCGGCACGGGTGCGTGGAACGCTGAGGGTGAATGTGGACCCGTTCTTCTCCCGGCTCGTGCTCGCGCAGGAGCTGGCCGACTTCATCGACCAGCACTCCGAACTGCGGCTCGAGTTGGTGATGCGTGACAATGTCGCGGAGCTGGTGGCGGACGGCTACGATCTCGCCATCCGCTTCGGCGACCCGCCGATGGGCCGCCTCGTCGCCCGCAAGCTGCTGGAGACCAGGATCCTCACCGTTGCCTCCCCTGCCTATCTCGCCCGAGCGGGGCGGCCGGCGCATCCATCCGACCTGGCGGGGCATCAATGCATCGACTATCGCGACCCTCTCAGCGGTCGCCCGTTCGAATGGGAGTTCCGCCGCGAAGGTCAGGTGGTTCAAAGCGGCGGCACGGCACGGCTGATGGTGTCCGATGTGGAGACGATGCTGGGCGCTTGCATAGCCGGCGTCGGGATCGCGCAGATCATGTCGCTCGGGTCCGAGCACCTGTTGCGGACTGGACATCTCGTCGAGCTGTTCCCCGACTGGCCGGACGAAGTGTTCCCGCTGCATGCCATCACCCCGTCCCGCCAGCACCGCCCGGCCAAGGTCGAGGCGTTCCTCGCTTTCTGCACCCGTCTGGTCGGGGCTGCGCGTTAGGTCAGCGCAGCACCACCGGCCGCCCGCTATCGGCCGCGCGTCACCATCGTGGTCGCGCGCGTGACAGACCGCGCGGATTTGTCGCGCGCCTGCTTCGCGCGCAACGGCACCCGCCACGCGCCCAGGTCGGTTGACTTGCCATGGCCTTGCCCTGCTGAATCCGCTGGTCCGAGACGCCGAGGATCGCACCGCATGTCGAATCCGCGCATTCCCTACCAGATGGCGTCCGATCGCCCGGCCCTGCCCCCGCCGCAGCCGGGCAAGAAGCTGATCGTGCATGTCGTGGTGAACGTGGAGTATTGGCCGTTCGACCAACCGATGCCGCGCAAGCTGCTGCCCGGGCCGCATGGCAACGACAAGATCCCGGACGTGCCGAACTTCTCCTGGGTGGAATACGGCATGCGGACGGGGTTTCCCCGCATCGTCCAGGCGCTGGAGCGGCGTGGCCTGCCCGCCTCCACCACCATCAATGCCAGCGTGATCGACGTCTACCCGCGCGCCGCCGAGGTGATGCTGAAGGCCGGCTGGGAGTTCATGGGGCATGGCTGGACGCAGAGGGCGCTGCAGAGCGAACCGGACGAGGCCGCCGTGATCGACCGATGCCTGGATCGCATCCAGCGCTTCACCGGCGCGAAGGTGCGCGGCTGGCTGGGTGCCGGCCTCAGCGAGACGATGGAGACGCCCGACGTCCTCAAGTCCCGCGGCGTCGACTACGTCTGTGACTGGGTCATCGACGACCTGCCCACCTGGATGCGCACGCGGCACGGCCCGATGATCGCCGCGCCCTATTCCCTCGACCTCAACGACGGCCCGCTCTGGGCCGGCTGGGGCATGCATTCCGACGTGCAGTATCAGCGCGTGCTCTGGACGTTGGAAACGTTCGAGGAGGAGCTGAAGAACAACTGCCGCGTCATGGTGCTCCCGCTGCACCCGCATCTCGTGGGCGTGCCGCACCGGATGAACTGGTTCAATCGCATCCTGGACCTGCTGCTGCAGCGAAGCGACACGGTGTTCATGACCGGCTCGCAGATCGCCGATTGGTACGCCTCGGCCGAGCCCCCGCCCGCGGGCCTGTGAGGGCGGGCGCCGGCCTCCGCTACCGGCGCGACCGCTCGATACGATGCCGCACCAGCAGTATGGCGGTGGCCTCGCGCGCCTGCAGCATCGCGGAGATCATGCCGATCGGGGCGGTCCCACCATCGGGGCGGTCCCACCATCGGGCCGGTCCCACCATCGCGGCAGGCCAGGCATCCGCCGCAGGGTTGAAAACACGGACTGCCGTGGCACGCTCGGCAGAAGACGAAGCCGGGAACCTGCCATGCCGATGATCCGCACCGACGACGACGTGCAGCTTCATGTCGAGGAGGCAGGCCAGGGCGACCCGATCCTGTTCATCCACGAGTTCGGTGGCCATCACCTGAGCTGGGAGCCGCAGATCCGTCACTTCAGCCGGCGCTATCGCTGCATCACCTACGCAGCGCGCGGCTGGCCGCCCTCCGACGTGCCTGGAGAGGTCGGAGCCTACTCCCAGGCCCGCGCGGCGGACGATGCCGCGGCGGTGCTGCGCGGCCTCGGGCTGGCGCGAGCCCATCTCGTCGGGCTGTCGATGGGCGCCACGGCGGCGGTGGAGTTCGGCATCCGCCATCCCGGCATGGCGCTGTCGCTGACGGTCGCGGGGGCCGGTAGCGGGGCCAGCACCGATCCGGCCGCCAAACGCAAGTTCCGCGACGACTGCATCGCCTTCGCCGATCGGATTGAGCGGGACGGGATGGCCGCCATGGCGGAGTTGTACTGCGCCGGTGCCGCGCGGCTGCAGTACCGCGCCAAGGACCCGCGCGGCTGGGCGGAGTTCAAGCGCCAGTTCGCTGCCGGTTCGGCGCTGGGACACGCGATGACGATGCGCGGCGTGCAGGCGGACCGCGTGCCGCTGTTCGAACGCAAGGCGGAGCTGGCCGCCATCCCGGCGCCGGTCCTGGTGATCGCGGGGGATGAGGACGATTCGACCCTGGACCTCGCCCTGTTCCTCAAGCGCACGATCGCGCGTTGCGGGCTACTGGTGCTGCCGCGCACCGGCCATACGATCAACCTGGAGGAGCCGGCCGCCTTCAACGCCGCGCTGGAGAACTTCCTGCTCGCGGTGGAACACGAGGCTTGGCCCGCGCAGGCGCATCTCGGGGGCGGCGGCTATCTGCTGGTGCCCTCCTCCCGGAAGTGACCGGCCGACAGGTCGATCGTTCCAGCCAGAACCAAAGCGGCGGGCGGAGCCGTTGCCAACCCACAGCGCCCGGTCAATAGTCCCGCACACGTTCAGGCCGGGGTGGAGCAGAGCAATGACGATCTGGAAACGCGCGCGCATTGCCATCGGTATTGCAATGGCGGCGGCGCTCGCGGTCCCGATGTCCAGCGCTCATGCCCAACTGACCCCGGCCGCCAAGGCGGAGCTGGAAGCATTGCTGGCCGGCAGCACGGGCGAGACGCGCTTCACGCCCCCCGGTCCGGCGATCGATCCCAGCTCCCTCAAGGGCAAGCTGATCTTCACCATCCCGACCTCCACCGCGATCCCGTTCTGCGACGTCGTGGACAAGCAGATGGACGAGTTCGCGCAGAAGCTCGGGATCCGGCACGAGGTCTGGCAGACCACGGCGCAGCTCGGCCAATGGGTGCAGGGCTTCAACACCGCCTTCGCGCACAAGGCCGACCTGATCAACGTCGCCTGCGGCCTCGACCCGGCGACGGTCGCGCCGCAGATCAAGGAGGCGATCAGCAAGGGCATCCCGGTGGTCGCCGCCCACACCTACGCCAACGGGCAGACGGCGCTAGAGGACCTGAGCGGCATCGTCTACGGCGCCTACATCGAATCGGCGAAACTGGAAGCCGCCTGGGTGATGCTGAAGACGGACGGGAAGGCCAACGCGCTGGTCATCA
>MKTV01000021.1:81852-121398 GCA_001898425.1 Rhodospirillales bacterium 69-11 | reverse complement strand
AGATCGGCCCGACGGTGCAAAGCGCCATCCTGGCCGACCGGAGCCTGAACTACGTGATCCCGATCTATGACGGGATGGTCCAGTTCGTCGTGCCGGCGATCATCACCACCGGCGCCTCGACGCGCGTGAAGGTTGCGTCGTTCAACAACACGCCCGCCGTGCTCGACATGATCCGAACCGGCAACGTGGTGGATTTCGACTCCGGCGAGGACACGACCTGGCTGGCCGGCGCGATCCTGGACCAGGACATGCGCGTCCTGCTGAAGCAGCCGCTGGTGAAGGACTACGTTGTGGGCGTGCGCGCCTTCACCAAGAAGGACGTGGAAGCCGCCGGCGTGCCGGCCAAGTACGGCGTCGGCTACGGCGACGCGGCGCAGAAGGGCTACGAGGCACTGTGGGGCGTGAAATAGCCCGCGCATGGTGACCGGCACGCCGATCCTCGAAGCGCGGCACTTCAGCAAGCGCTTCGGGGGCACGCTCGCACTGGATGACGTCTCGCTGACCGTCGAAAGCGGTTCGGTGCACGGCCTGGTCGGGCATAACGGGTCCGGCAAGTCGACGTTCATCAAAATCCTGGGGGCCTATCACGCACCGGAGCCTGGGGCGGAGCTGTTCATCGACGGCAAGCCCGTGCGGCTGCCGCTCGCGCCCGGCGTGTTCCGCTCCCTCGGCATGGCCTTCGTGCACCAGGATCCGGGCCTGGTCGCCTCGCTCTCGGTGGTCGAGAACCTGCGCATCGGGGCGCTCGCGCAACAGCGGCTGAAACGCATCGCCTGGAGCGCCGAGGTCCGCCGCTGCGAGGCGCTGCTGCACGAGTTCGGCATGGCGGTCGATCCGCGCGCCGCGGTGGAGACGCTCCGGCCGTGGCAACGCCCGATGCTGGCGATCATCCGCGCGGTGGACGAGATCCGGCAATTGCAGTCGGACACCGGGGTGCAGCGCGGAATCCTGATCCTCGACGAACCCACCGCCAACCTCGCGGATTCCAACGTCGGCCAGTTGTTCGAGACGGTGAAGCGGGTGCAGCACGCGGGGTTCGGCGTGGTGTTCGTCTCGCACGATCTCGACGAAGTCGCCGCGGTCACCGACCGGATCACCGTCCTGCGCGACGGACGCGTCGCCGGCAGCGGTCCCACGTCCGGCTTCTCCCGCGCGGACCTCGTGCGCCTGATCGTCGGTCACGACATTCCGCCGGCCGAGACCCGCCCTGCGCCGCCCAGCCGTTCGGACCACCTGGCCGACGTACAGGATCTGTCGGGCGCCGGGGTGCGCGGCGTCGCCCTGTCGCTCGCGCCCGGTGAGATCGTCGGGGCGTCCGGCCTGATCGGATCAGGCTTCGCCGAGATCGGGCCCTTGCTGATCGGCGGGCTGCCGGCGCGAACCGGCCATCTGCGCCTCGGCACCCGAAGCTACGACCTCCGCGGGATGACGCCCGGGGCCGCGATCAAGGCCGGCATCTGCTACGTGCCGGGCGAACGGCTCCGCGAAGGGTGCATCGGCGAGCTGACGATCAGCGAAAACGTCACCCTGCCGGTGCTCCACCGGTTCTACCGCGGCTGGCTGCGCGGGCGCGCGATGGACAGCCACGCGCGGGCGCAACTCCAGCGCCTGGGGGTGAGGCCGGCGGACCCGACCTTGCCGCTCGAGGCGCTGAGCGGCGGCAACCAGCAGAAGGTGCTGCTGGCGAAGTGGCTGCAACTGGCACCGAAGCTGCTCATCCTGCAGGAGCCGACGCAGGGCGTGGATATCGGCGCGCGCGAGCAGATCTTCACCATCATCCGCGACTTCGCGTCGCGTGGCGGCAGCGTGCTGTGCCTGAGCGGAGACCACGAGCAGTTGGCGATGCTGTGCCAGCGCGTGCTGATCTTCCGGCGCGGCCGGGTCGCGACGGAGCTGAGCGGCGCGGATCTCACAAAGGATAGGATTGCCCATGAATGCCTCGGGTCGGACCTCCGCCACTCCGCGTGAGGCGCTGACGCCGCGCCAGAGCCCGGTGGCGCAGTTCTGTCATCGCTACGCGTTGCTGTTCGCCTGGGCCCTGACGATCGTACTGTTCAGCGTGCTGGAGCCCGACAGCTTCCTGCAATTGCAGAACTTCACGTCGATCTTCAATTCGCAGGCCGTCCTGGTGGTCCTGACGTGCTCGCTGGTGGTGACGCTGACCTCGAGCGAGTACGACCTCTCGGCCGCGTCGGTGCTGTCGCTCTCGGCGATGCTGATCGCGGTGCTGAACGCGCAACTCGGGGTGCCGGTGGGCTGGGCCATCCTCGCCTCCATCGTGGCAGGCCTGATCGTCGGCACGATCAATGGCATCCTGGTCGTGGTCATCGGCATCGAGTCGATCATCGCCACGCTGGGCGTCGGATCGGTGGTCGCAGGCATCACGCTGTGGATCAGCCACAGCAACATGATCTCCGGCATCTCCCCGACACTCGTGGAGCTGGTGATCGTGCCGCAGGTCTTCGGCATTTCGCTCGGCTTCGTCTATGCGGTGCTGCTGGTGGCGGCACTCTGGTACTTCCTCACCTACACGCCGATCGGCCGGCAGCTGCTGTTCGTCGGCCGGGGACGGCGCGTGGCACGACTCTCGGGGCTGCCGGTCGGGAAGCTGCGCTTCGGGGCGTTGATGGGCGGCTCCTGCATCGCCGCGCTGGCGGGCGTGCTCTACGCGGGAACGAGCGCGTCGGCGGATCCGAATTCGGGCGACAGCTTCATGCTGCCGGCGTTCGCAGCGGCGTTCCTGGGATCCACCGCGATCGTGCCGGGGCGGTTCAATGCCTGGGGATCGTTCGCGGCGGTGTACTTCCTGGTGACCGGGATCTACGGGCTGTCGCTGATGGGGATTCAGGTGTTCATCCAGAACCTGTTCTATGGCGGCGCGCTGATCATCGCGGTCGCGCTCTCGATCCTGGTACGGCGGTCGGAAACGCGCGAGCCGGACATCGCGAAGGAAGGGAATTGATGGGCGTCCCCGGTCGGCGGCGTTCGCAGTAGCCGGGAGACGAGCGCCGTATGACCGCGACCGACCTGAACCGGACCTTCCGGCTCCTCACCTACGACGCCCTGGCGAGCGAGGCGATGAGCACGCTGAGTACGGGTGTTTTCCTGACCGGCTTCGCCCTTGCTCTCGGCGCCAGCAACTTCGCGATCGGCCTGCTCGCGGCGGTGCCGTTCGCCGTGCAGTTCCTGCAATTCCCCGGCGTCATCCTGGTGGAGCGCCTCCGCCGGCGCC
The DNA here is from genome assembly GCA_001898425.1 of Rhodospirillales bacterium 69-11. Lineage (GTDB taxonomy): Bacteria > Pseudomonadota > Alphaproteobacteria > Acetobacterales > Acetobacteraceae > Rhodopila. The sequence goes on along the minus strand of MKTV01000021.1, from coordinate 118,166 downwards.
GTGCCATCTGCACCTGGAGCGCGGGGATCGGCCGCTGCTTCCTGATCGTCGCGGCGCTCGCCCCCTTCGTCGGGGGCGGCTCCAGCGTGGCCATCCTGGTGGCCTCCATCGCCGTCTACCAGGCCGCCGCGGCGGTCGCGGGGTGCGCCTGGAATTCCTGGATGCGCGACCTCGTTCCCGAGACCGAGTTCGGCCGCTTCTTCGGACGGCGCGCTGCGGCCAACACCGCGATGGCAACCGCGCTTGCGCTCGCTGGCGGCGTCCTGGTGGACTTCCTGGGCCGCATGACGTTCGCCGTGCCGGGAACCTCCTACGCCGGCCTGTTCCTGGTCAGCGCCGCCATCGGGTTCCTCGGGGTTCGGCTCTTGTCGATCACGCCCGATCAGCCCATGCCCCCGGCAACGAAGCACACGCCGATGCTTCCCCTGCTGATCGCGCCATTCCGCCACAGGAATTTCCGCCGCCTCATGGCGTTCCTCGCCTCGTGGAACTTCGCGGCGAACCTCGCCTCCCCGTTCTTCGCCGTCTACATGCTCAAGAGCCTCGATTACCCGCTGCGCACCGTCATCGTCCTCAGCACGGCGAGCCAGCTGAGCAACATCGCGGCGATTGGGCTATGGGGCAGCCTGAGCGACCGGTTCAGCAACAAGGCCGTGCTGCGTTTCGCCGCGCCCCTGTTCCTGCTGTGCACCTTGGCCTGGAGCCTGACCGGTCTGGCATGGGCGAAGCCGATCACCTTCTACCTGCTGCTGGGCATTCACGTCCTGATGGGCATCGCGATCGCCGGCGTGACGCTCGCCACCGGCAACATCGCGATGAAGCTCTCACCCGCGGGGCAGGCGACCTCGTTCCTGGCGGCCAGTGGCGTCGTGAGCGCGAGCTGTGCCGCCGTCGCACCGATCGTCGGCGGCCTGTGCGCGGACTTCTTCGCGACACACGAACTGACCCTGGCATTCACGTGGAGAGGCGGACTGCAGGACGTCACCGTCCAGGTGCTGAACTTCCACGCCTGGACCTTCTTCTTCGGCATCGCGTTCGTCCTCGGCCTGCTCGCCCTGCACCAGCTGTCCTTCGTGGAGGAGGCGGCCGGAACGAGCAGCCGCCTGATGATGCGCGACATCATGCTGGAAGCGCGGCGCTCGCTGCGTGGTCTGTCCAGCGTCGCCGGCCTGCTCCGCATCGCCCGCGTGCCACCTTGGATCGGGAGACCGCCCAGGGTGAAGATGGAGCGGGCCGGGGTCGCCCGTCCCAACGACGCGGGTGACCGTTCGCCTTCATCCCTCGGATCCTGAGCGGGCAGCCCCCGGACCGGCACGGGCCAGGGTCACACCTGTCGCGAAACCGAGCGGTCGGAGCCGGCGCGTTGCTGGCGATTACGTTTCGTGTCCGGTCTCGTCGTCGCCGGTGCGAGGCGCATCGGAGCGCAGGCGCGCACAGGTCCGATCGCACATCAGTGTTGATGTGGCACCCACATCCATGGTGCAGTCGCGGAAATAACCGCGAGGGGGGATAGGCATGCCGGCCAGAGTGAAGGGGGCAGTCACCCTGCTCGCGACGACACTCTTGGCGATTGGCTTCGCGGCCGCACAGCCGCTGGACGAGGCCAAGCGCGCCGGGCGAACGGCCGCCAGCCTGCCACAGGCCAGCGAGGACTACTTCCATGACATGGACAACGGCATCCCGCTGACGCCGGAGGAAGTGCGCGGCCGGAACATGTGGCTGGTCTGGACCGGCGGCAATGACCGTTTCTGGGACGGCATGACACGCAGCACCTTCGGCGCGTTCGACCTGCTGAAGATCGTGACCTCGCATCCCGGCCAGAAGGCCGATCGCGACAGCCGCTGGGATTGGCTGGGGGTCGTCAACGAGCCCTGCTTCGAAAAGGCCGACGGCCCGGATCCGGCGCGCTTCGGCCTGTGGCTCGACAAGCGTCGCGATGCCTGCCCCCCCGATCCTTTCGCGGATCCGGCGAAGTATCCCGGGGTCGCCCTGGGATCGCGCGGGAAGACCGTGCCCGTCGGCTCCTATTTCGGCGAACCCAGCGGGATCGTCGGCCTGCGCCTGTTCACCAACCCCGATTTCGACGAAGCCGCACGCGAGCGCTGGGATCCGGAGCGCTACTATTCCGACCCGTCGTACTATGACGACCCCAAGCTGGTGCGGCCCTATCGCGTGGGAATGAGCTGCGGCTTCTGCCATGTCGGACCAAGCCCGATCCATCCGCCCGCAGACGCCGCACACCCGCAATGGTCCGAACTGAACTCGACGGTCGGCGCACAATACATGTGGGTCGATCGAATCTTCGTCTACGGCGCCGATCCACGGAACTTCATGTTCCAGCTGGTGCACACATATCGTCCGGGCGCGATGGACACGTCTCTGGTCTCGACGGACAACATCAACAACCCCCGCACCATGAACGCGATCTACAACCTGGGCGCGCGCATGGCCCAGGCGCTGCGATGGGGAAAAGAGAGCATCGTCGGGCCCGAGAGGAACAACCGGCAGTTCAACGATTTCGTCTCGTCAGGGCCGCTCACCCAGTTCTTCCAGAAGCCCGGAACCGTCTTCACGCCGCACGTGCTGAAGGACGGGTCCGATGCCGTCGGCGCGCTCGGGGCGCTCAACCGGGTCTACCTGAACATCGGACTGTACAGTGAGGAGTGGCTCCGCCACTTCAATCCCGTGATCGGCGGCAAGCCGATCACGCCGATCCGCATCGCTACGGCGCAGCGCAACTCGGCCTACTGGCAGGCCACCGAACAAGGCACGCCCGACATGGCGCGGTTCTTCCTGCATGCGGGGCAACCGGATCACCTGGCCGACGCACCGGGGGGCGCCGCCTACCTGGAAACCGACGCCGCCATCCTCGATCGCGGCAAGACGGTGTTCGCCGAGACCTGCGCGCGCTGCCATTCCAGCAAGCTGCCCGCCCCGATCCCGGCCGAGGCCAACCTGCAAGGCTGCGCGGGGCCGAACTACATGCGCTGCTGGGACCGCTACTGGGCCTGGACGCGCACCGACGCGTTCAAGGCGAAGATGCGCGAGATCGTCGCCGCGCCCGACTTCCTGCAGGACAACTTCCTGTCGACGGAGGCGCGGGTCCCCGTGACCTTGCTCCAGACGAACGCCTGCAGTCCGCTCGCGACCAATGCACTCTCCGGCAACATCTGGAACGATTTCTCCTCCGCCAGCTACAAGTCGCTGCCCTCGGTCGGGGCGATCACCGTGCACGACCCCTTCACCGGCGACGCTCGGCCGTACGTGATGCCGGCCGGTGGCCGCGGCTACACTCGCCCGCCATCGCTGGTCAGCGTCTGGTCCACGGCGCCGTTCCTGCTGAACAACACCGTCGGTCCTTATGAGCATGATCCGTCGGTCGCCGCGCGCGTGCGGGTGTTCCAGGCGTCGATGGAGCAGATGCTCTGGCCGGAGCGGCGCCGGAAGGACGCGATCCTCGGCGACAAGGTGCCCGGCGTCATCGACCGCACCACGGCACGCAGCTTCCTGATCATCCCGGCCGGCTTCATCCCCGAACCGCTGCGTGCCGTGCGCCATGTCGTGCCGCGACTGTTCGAAGCGGATGGCGGCATCCGGCTTGGTCCGATCCCGGCCGGCGTGCCGGTGAACCTGCTCGCCAACCTGCAACCCCTGGCGGAGGGGGGTGACATCGGGGCGCATTACCTGCAGCTCGCGCGGCTGCTGCTGCGCCTGAAGCTCGACCTGCTGACCCTGCCCGCGGATGCCACGGACGAGCAACTGCGCACTCATTTCGCGAATCTCGCGAGGCCCCTGCTGGCGCTGAACAAGTGTCCGGACTTCGTCGTCAACCGGGGGCATTATTTCGGCACGTCCATGCAGTCGGCCGAACCGGCATTGAGCGACGCCGACAAGAACGCGCTGATCGCCTTCATGAAGACGTTCTGAGCCGATGCACCGCGCGGGCTCCGGCGTGGAGGAGAGCTGGGACTACATCGTGGTCGGCTCCGGCGCCGGCGGCGGCACGGTGGGCGCACGGTTGGCCGAAGCCGGTGCCCGTGTCCTGGTGATCGAGGCGGGAAGCGATCCCCGCACCGCCGAAGACGATCGGCTGCCGGAGGACTACGACGTTCCCGCGTTCCATCCCTTCGCGTCGGAAAACCCGAGCATGGCGTGGGACTTCTTCGTCGAGCATTTCGCCGATCCCGCGCAGCGCGGCCGCGACCCGAAGCGCACGCCGGCCGGCATCTTCTATCCCCGCGCCGGAACACTCGGCGGCTGCACGGCGCACAACGCCATGATCACGATGTGGCCCCAGGACGCGGACTGGGACGGCATCGCGCGGCTGACCGGCGATCCGTCCTGGTCCGCCGCCGCCATGCGCCCCTACGTCCGCCGGCTCGAGCAATGCCGGCATCGGCCGCTGTGGCGCTTCCTGTCCCGCTTCGGCCTCGATCCCACCGGCCATGGCTGGAAGGGGTGGCTGCCGACGGAGAAGGCCGTGCCGCCGCAGGTCTGGGGTGACCACACCCTGATCCTGAGCCTCCTACTGTCCGCGGCGAGGTTCCAATTGGATGAGCCGGACCTGATCCGGTCGCTCTGGCGCCTCGTCCAGGGGCGGGCCGATCCGAACGACCGTCGCATCCTCGAGAGCGGCTCCACCGGCCTGTGCTATCCGCCGCTGTGCACCGATGGCGGCCGGCGCTACGGCACGCGCGAGCGTCTGCTGGACGTCATGCGACGGCATCCCGACAGGCTGCGGATCGAACTGGACGCCCTCGTCACCCGTGTCGTGCTGGACGACACGCAGCGGGCGGTCGGCGTCGAGTACCTGAAGGGCGCGCGCCTGTATTCCGCTTGTCCTGGCATGTCCCCTGATACGTCCCCTGATATGTCCCCTGGGGCGGCCCGGGCAGGCGAGCTTCGCCGGGTCGGGTGCACCGGGGAGGTCATCCTTGCCGGGGGAACGTTCAACACCCCGCAGCTCCTGATGCTCTCCGGCATCGGCCCGCCCGAGGAGCTGGCGCGTCACGGCCTCCCGCTGCGGGTGGCCTCGCCCGGGGTCGGCCGTAACCTGCAGGACCGCTACGAAGTGTCCGTCATCTCCCGCATGGCACGGGACTGGCGCGTCCTGGCGGGTGCCCGGTTCCGGAAGGGCGATCGGCCGTTCCGGCAGTGGCAACGCCGCCAGGGCATGTACGTGACGAACGGCACGGCCCTGGCGTTCACCGCCCGCTCCAGCCCCGGCGTGCCCACGCCCGACCTGTTCTGCATGGCGCTGCTCGCCCGCTTCAACGGCTACGCCCCGGGCTACTCGCGGGAAGTCGCGGCACACCACGACGCGCTGTCCTGGACGATCCTGAAGGCGCACACCGGCAACAGCGCCGGTCGCGTGCGGCTCCGATCATCCGATCCGCGCGACATGCCGGAGATCGCGTTCAACTCCTTCGATACCGGCGGAGAGGCGGACCTCGCCGCCATGGTCGGCGCGGTGCGGTCGGTCCGGAAGCTGGTGCGCCCCCTCGCCGACCGCGGCCTGGTCGCCGCGGAAGAGGTGCCCGGGCCGGCCATGCAGTCGGACGACGAGATTGCGGGCTGGATACGCGACACGGCCTGGGGCCACCACGCGAGCGGGACCGCCGCGATCGGTCCCGTGGAGGCCGGCGGCGTGCTGGACGGCCGCCTCCGCGTCCACGGCGCGCGCGGCCTGCGCGTCGTCGACGCCTCGATCTTCCCACGTATCCCCGGCTTCTTCATCGCGGGCGCGATTTACCTCGCGGCCGAGAAGGCCGCCGACGTCGTCCTCGCCGACGCCAGGCTGGCGAGGGCGGCATGAAGCTCCGGCGCCTTCGCCCCGTCTGGGTCGCGATGGCGCTCGTGCTCGTCGTCCTGCTTGCCGGCGCCGCGATCGCCGTGCAGCGATACCGCGCGGACATCCCGCAGCATTTCGCGAACCCGGTCCAGCAGTTCAAATACGGCTCGACCGGCGGCGACCGGCTGGCCGGCATCCCGATCGGGATCTTCAAGGCGCTGCCCCGGCTCTGCCGCGACTACCTCCCGGGTGACGGGTGGGAGTCCCTGGGCTTCATCTACGAGCCGGGAATGGATCGCCCGATCGGAACGTCGCTACGGCAGACCCTCGGGCTCGAGCGCGTCTCCCTGAACTGCGCCACGTGCCATGTCGGCACCTACCGGCTCGAGCGCGACGGTCCCGCCGTCATCGTCCCGGGCATGCCCGCGAACCGGCTGGATCTCGTCGCCTTCACGCGCTTCCTCGAGAACTGCATGCTCGACGAGCGCTTCAATCCCTGGCAGGTGGTGCAGGCGGCGGAGGCGACCGGTGCGCGATACGGCCCGGTCGACCGCTTCCTGCTGCGCTACGTCGCCGTCCCCGCCCTGCGCGAAGCCGTGGTGTTCGCACGCTTCCGGCTGCGCTTCCTGGACTATGAGGTGGCGGGCGGTCCTGGCCGGTTCGATACGTTCGGCCCGCTGAAGGCGCTGCTCAATTGGCCACAGGAGTTGCTGCCCGCGCGGGAGACCACCGGCATCGTGGACTTCCCGTCGCTCTGGCTGCAGGGCGCTCGGGCCGGCATGCATCTCCATTGGGACGGCAACAACGACTCCGTGGAGGAGCGCAATCGCAGTGCCGGGTTCGGCACCGGCGCCGTTCCCCCTCTGGCAGACGATGCGTCGCTGGCGGAGACCGCTTCCTGGCTGCGCTCTCCCGGCAACGTGCCGCCGAAATGGCCGCTTCCGATCGACCAGCCCCTCGCGGCCCGCGGCGCACCGATCTACGCGCGGCTCTGCGCCGGCTGCCACGGCGCGAGCGGACGCGACTTCACGGGCGCCCAGGTCGGGCAGGTGACCCCGATCGAGGAGATCGGCACGGATCCCTGCCGCCTGGACAACTACACGGCGGCGCTCGCCGTCGAGCAAGGCAACCTGTACGCCGCCTACCCGGACCAGCGCTTCCGCCATTTCCGGAAGACGCATGGCTATGCGAACGCGCCCTTGGACGGGGTGTGGCTGCGAGGACCCTATCTGCACAACGGATCGGTCCCGACCGTGCGTGACCTGCTCGAGCCGTGGGAGCGCAGGCCGGCCGCCTTCTGGCGCGGCGACGACCTGATCGATCCGGAGCGTCTCGGCTTCGTCACCACGGAGGCGGAAGAGCACGGGCGCAAGCTGTTCCGCTTCGAAACCCGGTGTCCGGAGGGCAGCGCGCAATGTGCGGTCGCGGCGAACCCGGAGAACCGGCATGAGGAGAACACGTGCGCGCCCGGCCCGTGGGCCGGCAACAGCAACCGCGGCCATGATGGCCCCAGATACGGCACCGACCTGCCCGCGTCCGACAAGGACGCGTTGGTCGAGTTCCTGAAGACCTTCTGATGGGTCGGGTCCTGCGCGCCTGCCTGCTCGCTCTCGCCGGCCTGCTCGTACTGGTGGTCATGGCCGTGGTCGGCCTCGTGCTGGTGCTGCGTCCGGGGCCGCAGCACTTCGCCTGCGACACCGACCGCTTCCTCTACGGGTCGGTGGGCGGTTCGGCACTCGGCATCCCCTACCCGATCTTCATGGTGTTGCCGCGGGTGTTCCCGGACCTGGTCGCGCAGTACGCGACCGCGGGCTACGGGCCCGCGAAGCCGGGATGGGGCGGCTACGGCGCGTTCGGAGTGGCGTGGGAGCAAGGGCAGGCGCTGCCGGCCGGGTTCTCGATCGACCACCGTGTGTACGACCGCGTCACCATCACCTGCGCGCTGTGCCACACCGCCACCTGGCGCGAGTCGCCCGAGGGCGACCAGCACATCGTGCCGGGCGGGCCCGCGCATGCGCTGGACCTCGGCAACCTCGTGCACTTCCTGGTGGCCGCGGCACGGGACGATCGCTTCAACAGCGCGCGGCTGCTGCCGGAGATCGCGCTCAACTTCCCGCTGAACTGGGTCGAGGCCAAGCTCTACGGCTGGGTGCTGATCCCGGTGACGCGGTTCGCCTTGGACATGGCCGGACGCCAGCTCGCCTGGACCGAGACCCGCCCGGCCTGGGGCCCCGGACGAGACGATGCGTTCAATCTGCCGAAATTCATCCTGACCCGGACGCCGTTGGACGACACCGTCGGCAACACCGACTTCCCGGGTCTCTGGCGGATGGGCCTGCGGGATGGGATGCCGCTGCACGCGGGCGGCGAGGGGGTGTCGCTCTACGGGGTGACGGCGACGTCCGCCCTCGGCGTGGGATCACTGCCGCTGCCTGGCTTCCATGCCCGCAACGACTGGATCGTCGCATTCCTGCGCGACCTTCCGCCTCCGCCCTTCCCCGCCCCGCTGGATTCGGCCGAGGTATCCGCTGGACGCGCCGTCTATGCCGCCCGATGCGCCACGTGCCACGAGGTCGGCGGGGCTCGGACCGGCACCGTGATCCCGCTGGAGGAGATCGGCACCGATCCGGAGCATGTGCGCACCTGGCAGGACAAGGATGCCGCCCGCATGAACCGGCTGACGCGCGCGATCGGCATGAGCGACGCACCCTTGCGAGGCGCATCCGGCTACGTGGCGCGGCCGCTGACCGGCGTATGGCTGCTCGCGCCCTATCTGCACAACGGGTCGGTGCCGACATTGGCGGACCTGTTGCGGGCGCCAGCCGAACGCCCAACCGTCTTCTGGCGTGGCTACGACGTGCTGGATCGCGAGCAGGTGGGGTTCGTGGCGACCGGCCCGGCGGCAGAGGCGCACGGCTTCCGCTTCGACACCCGGCTGCGCGGCAACGGCAATGGCGGCCACGTCTACGGCACCGATCTGGATAAAGACGCCAAGCGCGCCCTTCTGACCTTCCTCAAGACGCTGTAGGCCGTGGACGGCGGGATATACGCCCGCCCCGCCGTCTACACGGGGAACTGCAGGGCGAAATCGATCAGCCGCGTCTTCGACCAGTATACCTTGCCGAGATAGAGACCCGGCGCGATCAGCCTGATCTCGTCGCGGATCCACTGCGCGACCATCGACGTCTCGGAATAGTCGAGAACGATGCACGGCTTGCCGTCCAGCCAGCTGGGCTCCTGCTTGATCCGCGCGATCACCGCCTTTAGCCCGAACGGCAGGATGTGATTGCGCAGCGTCATCGTGGCGCTGTCGAACACCTTGCCCTGCCACGCGAACAGATTGATCGCCTGCGCGATCTCGGCGTTGAAGGTGGTGCCGGGTGCGACGATTGCGGTGCCCTTCGCCTCGCCGTTCGGGATCGGGCCAGGATCATGGGCACTGAACAGCGCATCCAGTTCGGCCTGGCTCAGCTTCAGCAGATCATCGCTGGTCGTCACACTCATTGGGTCCTCCTGGCGTCGTGGCCGACGCTGCCCCCGGGCGCAAGACCGAACGACGACGGTGATCGGTAGAACGCCGCAAGCGAGCGCAATTACATTACTGCGCCGGTGTATGCATCCGCAATCATCGCTGTCATGCTCGGCACCCCTGCCTTGCAGCAGCCTCCATGCGAGGCACCAGGCAACGGCGCCGTCCCGCGGAAAGACAGGAGGCTCGACGATGGCAAGGAGTCGCCGGCATGCGCCAGTCGTGCAGACCACGATAGAGGTGCTCGCCGCCGAACTGGCGGCGATCCGCGGGGTGGATCCGCCGAGGACGGCTTCGGGTGTGCGAGATCGCGCGCGTGACCTGAACCTGTCTGCCCTGTGCCTCTCGGGCGGTGGCATCCGCAGCGCGGCGTTCTCCCTGGGGGTGCTGCAGGCCTTGGCGAGCCACCGGCTCCTGGAGCGGTTCGACTATCTCTCGACCGTCTCCGGCGGGGGCTATATCGGCTCCTGGCTGCAAATGCTGATCAAGCAGCGGGGCAGCGTCGCCGCGGGCGTGGACGCGCTGCGGGAAGGGGGCGCCCCCGGGTCGGCGCTGCACGACCTGCGCAACTACACGAGCTACCTTTCGCCCGAATCGGGGATGCTCTCACCCGACATGTGGACGAACATCATCCTCTATCTCCGCAACGTCTTCCTGAACTTCATGGTGTTCCTGCCGATCCTGCTGCTGGCCGCGGTCGCCCCGGTGTTCTATCGCACCGCCATCTGGGCGACGGGCTCCTGGCCGTTGACGCAGTACGGGCTGATGGGTCTCGCGGCCCTGGCCGTCGGCGTGAGCACCTACTGGTCCGCGCGTGGCCTGCCCAATCATCGGTTGAAGCCAGGGGCCGGAACGCCCGCGGAAAATGCGGCGCGCGACGCCATGCCGCCGCACATGATCGACATGCGCGTGGTCCTGCCCTTCGGAGTCTGGCTGTTCCTCGCGCCGGTGACGCTCGCGCACGAGGGCAGCTCGGGACATCGCGGCCTGATCCTGGCGGTGCTCTACTTCCTCGCGTTATGGCTCGCGTTCCTCGCAGCGGGGGTGCGCAGCGCGACGAAACGGGAGGCAGGGCGGGCCGCGCTCTTCGTGTCCAACAGCGTGGCCTGGCTCGTGGCCACCCTGGTCTCCGGCGGCCTGGCGTGGGGCGGCAGCTATCTCGTCGACAAGGTCCCGACGGCGCAGCAAGCGGCAACGCTCGCAGTGCTGGGCCCGCTCTGGCTCGCGGCGTCCAACGGCATCAACAGCGCGGTGTTCGTCGGTCTGCGCCGGGACGGGAGCCTGTTCGACATGGACCGTGAATGGCTCGCGCGGGTGAATGCGCTCAAGCTCCGCCTCGGCGGCGTGTGGGCCGTCTTCGCGTTCGCCACCATCGGGATCCCCGACGTCCTGCTCGCCTTCGTCTCGGATGCGGAGCCTCCGTTCTGGTTCAGCCTGCTCACGCCGCTGGCGACAGGACCTGTCGCCGCTTGGCTGGGCAAGCAGGTCTCCGCCCAGCTGGGGCCCTCCATGTCCGGGGTGCGGCAGCCTTGGATGACGAGCCCCCTGGTGCTCAACGCACTCTCCGGCCTCTTCGTCCTCGCGCTGCTGGCGACGATCGGCTTCTGCCTGCAGCTCGCGCTCGGGGGGGCGCAGGACGTCCTCGGTGATTTCTTCGCGCGCAGGCACGTCGCGGGGTTCGAGGAGATGGCGCCGGCTCCGCCCGGCGCTCCGGCCACGCACGTCGCATGGCCGGGACATGCGCTTCTGATCGCGCATTTCTCGGCGGCGGTGCTCATCGCGGGCGGCGTCGCCTGGGTGAACTGGGTCGTGAACGTGAATCGCTATTCGATGCACGCGATCTACCGCAACCGGCTGACCCGCGCGTTCCTGGGATCCGCACGACAGGAAGATCGCAAGCCCGATCCGTTCACGAATTTCGATCCGAACGATGCCATGCCGCTGAGCACGCTGGCCGGCGCGACCGGGACGCGCCGGCTGTTTCCCGTCATCAACATGACGCTGAACTTCAACACGGGAAATCCGGCGGCCTGGGCGGAACGCAAGGCCATGTCGTTCACCGCCACCCCGCTGTCCTGTGGGGCTGCCCTGCTGCCGCGGCCGGGGGAGCGCTTCGCCCAGCCGGAGGGCGTCTATGTGCCGACGGTGGGCTATGCCGGCCGGGAAGGACAATCGGAGCCCATCGACACCGCGAAGGGCCTCACGCTCGCGACGGCCATGACGATCTCAGGGGCCGCGGTGAGCCCGAACTGGGGGTATCATTCCTCCCCGGTGACGGCGTTCCTGATGACGTTGTTCAACGCCCGGCTGGGGGCCTGGCTGCCCAATCCGGCGACGGTGAGCGGCGCCGATCTCAGCCTGGGCCGCCCGGTCCGAGCGCTGGATCCTTTGCTGGGCGACCTGCTGGGCCGTGCGGGAACGGCGAGCCGATCCATCTACCTGTCCGACGGCGGCCACTTCGAGAACCTCGGGCTCTACGAGATGTTCCGCCGGCGGTGCCGCATGATCCTGATCGTGGATGCCGGTCAGGATGAGAGCTTCAGCTTCGAGGATCTCGGCAACGCGCTGCGGAAGGCGGCGATCGACCAGCAGGTCGAGGTGACGCATCTCGACACCACGCGGGTGCGCCCGCGCGCCTCCACCGTGACCGAACCCCCGGTGTCCGGCTTCGCCGTGGGCCTCGTCCGGTATCCGGAGGACAGCGAGCCCACCGCGCGCCTGATCTACATGAAGCCGTCCCTGTTGCCGGGAACTCCGTTGGATGCACGCGCATACGCCAACCTGCACGAGGATTTCCCGCACGACCCCACGCCGAACCAGTGGTTCTCGGAGAGCCAGTTCGAGAGCTATCGCGCGCTGGGACAATGCCAGGCCCAGTTGCTGATGGCCCACATGGCGGGGGAAGAGCTGGAGCACCTCTTCGCCGGAGCGTTCAGCGCAATCGATCCGAAATCGCCTTGACGCGCGGTCGTCCGGGCGAGATCGGCGCCGAGATGCCGCGCCCCGCTGGCGTGGTCGCCTTGCGCCAGGATGACGGACGCGATCTCATGCTGGGGGAGAAGACAATCCAGCACGGGATGCGCGAAGCATGACGAACGTTGTGACGGCCCCTCATCACACCGACGCCGGCAATGCGACCGAGCTGGACGCGCTGGTGATCGGCGCGGGGTTCGCGGGGCTCTACCAGTTGCTGTGCCTGCGTGATCGGCTCGGGCTTTCCGTGAAGGCGCTGGAAGCCGCGGATGGCGTAGGCGGCACATGGTACTGGAACCGCTACCCGGGCGCGCGGTGTGACTCGGAAAGCCACGTCTACTGGTACACGTTCTCGCCGGAGCTCATGCGGGAGTGGGAGTGGTCCGAACGCTACCCGGGCCAGGCCGAGATCCTGCGCTACCTGAACTTCGCGGCGGACAAGTTCGACCTGAAGCGCGACATCCAGTTCAACACCCGCGTGACGGCGGCGCACTATGATGCGGCCGCCAACCGCTGGCGCGTCCGGACGGACACCGGGGAGAACTTCTCCGCCAGGTTCCTGATCACCGCGGTGGGCTGCCTCTCCACCGCCAACGTGCCGAACATTCCCGGCCTGCAGGACTTCAAGGGAGATTGGTACCACACGGGCCAGTGGCCGCATGACGGCGTGGATTTCACGGGCAAGCGCGTCGGCATGATCGGCACCGGGTCCACCGCGATCCAGGCTGCCCCCGTCATCGCGGCGCAGGCGAAGCATCTGACCGTCTTCCAACGCACCGCGAACTACTCGGTGCCGGCGCGCAACGTGCCGCTGACGCCCGAGTTCAAGCAGTACGTCAAGCAGAACGCCGCGGAGATCCGCGCGCTGACGCATCAGACGTATAACGGGATGGCCTTCAAGGTGTCGGAGGTGAAGGCGGTCGACACGCCGTCGGAGGAGCGTGAGAAGATCTACGAACAGGCGTGGGAACGCGGGGGCCTGCAGTTCCGGGCCTCGTTCCAGGACATGCTCGTCAGCCAGGAGGCCAACAACACCGCGGCGGATTTCATCAAGCGCAAGATCCGCTCGATCGTGAAGGATCCCGAGACCGCGGCCATCCTGTCCGACATCGACCACCCCTATGCGGCCAAGCGTCCCCCGATCGACACCGACTATTTCGAGACGTTCAACCGGGCGAACGTCTCGCTGGTGAACGTCAAGGCAGCGCCGATCGAGTGCATCAGCGAAACGGGGATCCGCACCACCGACGCGGAATACCCTGTCGACATCATCGTCTTCGCGACGGGCTTCGACGCGATGACGGGACCTCTGCTGCGGATGGACATCCGCGGACGGGACGGCGTCGCGCTGAAGGAGGTGTGGGAGGAAGGGCCGCGCAACTACCTCGGCCTGCAGGTCGCGGGCTTCCCGAACCTGTTCACCATCACCGGTCCCGGCAGCCCGTCCGTGCTGTGCAACATGCCCGTTGCGATCGAGCAGCACGTGGACTGGATCACCGACTGCATCCGCCACATGCGCGCGCAAGGGCTGGAGCGGATCGAGGCCCGTCCCGAAGCCGTCGAGAAATGGGTGGTGGAGGTCAACGAGGCCGCGCACCGGACATTGCTGCCGCGCGCGACGCACTCCTGGTATCTCGGCGCCAACATTCCGGGAAAGCCGCGGGTCTTCATGCCCTATGCCGGCGGCCTCGTTCGCTATCGAGAGATCTGCCAGACCGTCGCAGCCGAGGGATATGAGGGGTTCACCCTCTCCTAGCTCAACCAACTGGCGTCGGGCAGTCGGTGTTCCCCGCTGCCCTTGCCTGCGTCCGCCGCTCGGCCGCGGCGTCGGCAGCGCCGGCTGAACTTGACTCCGCGCGCCCCGCTCGCTCAGGTCGGATCAACGAGAGCGATGCCGAGGAGTCCAGGACCATGAGCACGCAGGCACTGTCTTCGCGGCAGGAATTGCGGAACGCGGATGACGCGACCATCGAGGACGCCATCGCCTACGCCGACCCGATGGTGCTGCGCGGCCTGCTGTATCAGCTCACCGGCGATCCGGAGGTGGCGGCCACCGGCACGAAGACGGTGCAGACCGGCTATTTCGAGGTCGCCGCCGCCGCCACCGAACAGGACGTGGCGCTGCTCCGGCGGAAGGGCGCGGCGTTCCTGAAATCCTACCGCGACGACGGCGCCGGCCCGATCTCCATCGGCCCGTCCGAACGCCTCCCGGCCAGCCTGAGCCTGATGCTCGGCCGGACCCTGAGAGGCGAGGAGCTGCATCACTACATCGAGGAGACCGCGATCGATCCGGCCGTGCGGTCACTGCGCTGGCAGGAAACACCCGATCCGGCGCGGATGAAGGATTTCACCGTCACGGTCATCGGTGCCGGCATGGGCGGACTGAATGCCGCGCTTCAACTGCGTCAGGCCGGGTTCCCGTTCACCGTCATCGAGAAGAATTCCGGCGTCGGCGGGACATGGTGGGAGAACCGCTATCCGGGCGCCCGGGTCGACACGCCCAGCCGGTCCTACACGCATCTGTTCGGCGTCGACTTCCCGTATCCCAACCCGTTCTGCGAGTGGCGGGAGAACGTGAAGTATTTCGACTGGGTGGCCGACCAGTTCGATCTGCGGCGCCACATCCAGTTCCACACCGAGGTCAAGGCGCTGACCTGGGACGATGCCGCCGGCGAGTGGGAGATCAGCGTCGAGGGACCGGAGGGCGCGCGCACCATCCGCTCGCGCGCGGTCATCACGGCGGTCGGCTTCCTCAGCCGCCCGCAGATCCCCGACATCCAAGGTGCGCAGTCGTTCGCCGGGGCCGCATGGCACACGGCCCGTTGGCCGGAGGAGGCCGACCTCAAGGGCAAGCGTGTGGCGGTCATCGGCACCGGCTGCACGGGGTATCAGATGATCCCCGAGATCGCGCTCGAGGCAGCCCATGTCACGGTGTTCCAGCGCACGCCGCAATGGCTGTTCCCCGTGCCCGGCTACCGCTCGCCCTTCCCGCCGCAGGTCAACTGGCTCGATCGCAACCTGCCGTTCCACACCAACTTCATGCGCGCCCGCACCTGCTCCCTCGACCGGATCGCACATGCCGCGCGGATCGATCCGGACTTCTCGGATCCCTACGCCGTCAACCCGCTCAACAAGCGCGCCCGCGACGCGTGCATCGAGTTCCTGACGCGCAAGCTCGAGGATCCGGCGCTCGTCGCCACCATGACTCCGGCGCACCCGATCTGGTCGGCGCGCGCGGTGGTCGTCGACCCGGAGTACTGCATCCTCGACGCCCTGAAGCGCGACAACGTCACCCTCGTCACCGGCGGGATCGCGCGCATCGAGCCGCAGGGCGTCGTCGCGACGGATGGCACGCTGCACGAGGCGGACGTGATCGTCTACGCGACCGGCTTCCACGCGACCGAGTACCTCTACCCGATGACCATTACCGGCACCGGAGGCCAGAGGCTCGAGGACATGTGGGCGAAGGACGGCGCACGCGCCTATCTCGGCTGCATGATGCCGGGCTTCCCCAATCTGTGGTCGATCTACGGCCCGAACACCAACGGCGCCCTGAACGTGGCATCGTTCCACGAGAAGGTCGCGCTCTATGCATTGCAGTGCATGGAGATGCTGGTGCTGGGGAACGGCCGAAGCATGGAGGTCCGGCCCGACGCGTTCTGGCGCTACAACCGGCTGGTGGACGAACGCAATCTCGGCATGGCGTGGAGCGATCCGCGCGCGCGCAACTACTATTGGACCGAGCATGGCCGTTCGGCCACGATGAACCCGTTCTACACGGCCGAGATGTCGGCGTTCCTGCGCAAGCCGGACCCGGCGGACCTGGCGATCGCCTGACCGCTGGCCGACCCTGGACCGCGTAGACACGACACACGGCGAAATTCGACCGAAGCAGGAGTTGCCCATGCCCATCAGGATCATCGGCATGATCGGGGTTGCCCCGCCGGGTGGAACCGCGCTGCACGTCATCGGCGGCGGCGTTTCCCCGACCTTCCTTGGTGAGTTCGCGCAGGCGCACGAGAACGCCGGGTTCGACCTCGTGCTGGTCGGCTACTACTCCTCTTCGGCGGAAGGGTTCGCCGTCGCCTCCTACGCCGCCTCGCAGACCACCCGGCTCGGCTACCTGATCGCGCACCGGCCTGGGCTGGTGGCGCCGACGCTTGCCGCACGCAGCATCGCCACGTTCGATGCGCTGTGGGGCGGACGCCTCGCGATCCACATCATCGCCGGCAACAGCGACGAGGATATGCAGCGGGACGGCGATTTCACCCCGAAGGAGGAGCGCTACGAGCGGGCGGCGGAGTATCTCGACGTCATGCGGCGCACCTGGACCTGCAAGGAGCCGTTCGACTACGACGGCCGCTTCTACCGGGTCCGGCAGGTCTTTCCCGATGTCCGTCCGGTGCAGCGTCCCTACCCCGAGTTGCTGTTCGGTGGATCATCCCCGGGCGCACTGACAATGGGCGCGCAGCATTGCGACACCTTCGCGATGTTTGGCGAGCCGCTGGCGGAGACCGCCGAACGCATCGCGGCCTTTCGCGAGATGGCGGGGGTCTTCGATCGGCCCGCGCCGAAATTCAACGTCTCGTTCCGTCCGATCCTGGGACGCACCGAGGGCGAGGCGTGGGACAAGGCCCGCGGGATCCTCGACTCGCTCAACCAGGCGCCTCCGCAGCCCCGCAGCCAGGACCAGTCGGGGCGGCGCCTCGTCGAACTCGCCGCCAGGGGCGACATCCATGACGAGCGCCTCTGGATGCCGGTGGCTGGGCTGTCGGGTGGCAAGGGCAACACGTCCTGCCTCGTCGGGACGCCCGAGCAGGTGGCGGAGGCAATGCTGAAATACTACCGGCTTGGCGTTGCCTCGTTCCTGATCCGCGGGTTCGACCCGCTGGCCGATGCCGCGGCGTTCGGGGAGGAGCTGATCCCGCGGCTGAAGGCCGGTGCGGCGGCGATCGACCGGGAGGCAGTCCTGGCCGCCTGACGCCGTTAGCCCTGCCCCCATTCAGGGCCCGAAACCATCAGGCGCCCAACAATCATCAGGCGCCTGGAGGCCGTCTCCAGGCGCCTGATGCATGTCGAGATGCCGTCGGACGGCCCACGTCGCCGGCTCAGGCGGGCGTGTGCCGACGGCGGCGCGTCATGATCGTGGCGGTGTAGACCGATCCGACCAGCACGAGGCCGAACAGATCGGTCTCGATGCCCGGCTTGAGCAGCCCGAACCCGGCCAGAAGCACCAGGGCGCGCGGCGCGAGGCCGATCCGTCCCACCCCGTACAGCCAGCCCTCGAACCCGGCCGCCAGCAGCCAGATCGCGATCATGGCGGTGGCGACGTCCTGCACGATCTCCATCGGGGTCCCGTGCAGGATCAGCGTCGGGTTCAGTGCGAACAGGAACGGCAGGATGAAGTTCACCATGCCCAGCCGCATGGCGAGCACGCCGGTCCGCCAGGGATCGGCGCGCGCGATGGTGGCCGCGGCGATCGCGGCCAGGGCGACGGGCGGCGTGATGAAGCTGATCAGGCCCCAGTACAGGATGAACAGGTGGCTCGCGATCGGGTCCAGCCCGGCACCGACCAGCGCCGGCCCCAGCGTGATCGCGAGGAAGATGTAGCAGGCGCTGGAGGTCATCCCCATGCCGAGGATGAAGCTGGTGAGCGCGCCCAGCACCAGCAGCAGGTAGACGTTCCCGTTCGCGAACTGCAGGAGCTCGCGGGAGAAGGCGCCTCCGACGCCGGTGTAGGACAGCGAGCCGACGATGAATCCCACGCCGGCCAGGATCGCGACGATGTTGATGATGTTGCGGGTGGCGTCGATCGTGAGGTCCCGCAGGCCGGTCAGACCGAAGCGGTCCTTGCCGAACACGATCGAGGTCGCCAGCAGCACCACGGTCGCGATGTAGGGGGCCAGCGCCTCCTGCTTCATCACCAGCAGCAGGTAGGTCAGCAGCCCCAGGCTGAACAGGAAGTGCCAGCCCTGGCGGAACACCGGGCCGAGTTGCGGGATCTCCTCGGGCGGCTGCGCGCGCAGGCCGTTCCGCGCCGCGTAGTGATCCGTCTGCAGCAGCAGGATGCCGTAGTACAGCAGAGCGGGGATCACCGCCGACAGCATCACGGCGCTGTAGGGCACGTTCAGGAACTCGGCCATGATGAAAGCGACGGCGCCCATGACGGGCGGCATCAGCGCGCCACCGGTGGACGCGCAGGCCTCGACCGCGCCGGCATAGGCGGGCGGATAGCCGATCCGCTTCATGGTCGGGATCGTGAGCTGGCCGGTGGTGACGACGTTCGAGATCACGCTGCCCGAGAGCGAGCCGAAGAATCCGCTGGACAGGACGGCGACCTTGGCCGGGCCGCCGCGGCTGCGGCCCATCAGGGCGGTCGCCAACGCCATGAAGAACGCGCCGCCGCCGGTCACCACCAGCGCGGACCCGAATACCAGGAAGCCGACCAGCAGGGAGGCGACGGTCCGCATCGGCACGCCGATGATGCTCTCCACCCCCATCGCATGCGCCCGCACCGTCTGCGCCAAGGTCATGCTCGGCCCCCACAGGAAGCCGGGCATGTGGTCGGAGAACAGCGGGAACAGGGCGAAGATCACGCACATGCCGAACAGCACGGCGCCCCCCGCGCGCCGCAGGCCCTCCAGCGCGAGCAGGCAGATGCAGCCCGCGA
The DNA here is from genome assembly GCA_001898425.1 of Rhodospirillales bacterium 69-11. Lineage (GTDB taxonomy): Bacteria > Pseudomonadota > Alphaproteobacteria > Acetobacterales > Acetobacteraceae > Rhodopila. The sequence continues at coordinate 99,203 of MKTV01000021.1, read as the reverse complement.
CGATGGTCGCACTGGTCGGCGCATCAAGATCCCAGCCTTCGGCGACGATGCGGCCGCCGTTCCAGGCCAGAAAGCCGCAGCAGCCGAGTGTCGCGGCGAAGAGGAGCCAGTCGAACCAGGGGATGCGGTGACGGGCCCCGATATGGGACGGGTAGGCGAGGAAGGCGAGCGACAGGAACAGACCGAGGACGATGTAGAAGAACCCGGTATCGATGATCGGGCCACCGAAGACGTTGAGGTTGAACGTCTGGTTGATCGTCATCGCGATGCCGACCGTACCGAAGACCAAGGCCAACCAGTACGAAAAGCCACTGAGCCGATCGCGCCCGCCATCTTCGGGCGCCAGCTCGAGCGCGGGCGACACGTCGCCTGCCGTCGTCGTCATGGAATGTCACTCCCTGCGTCGTTCTTCACGGCCGGCTTGCAGTGCCGGCTTGGGGTTTGCCCGGGCGCTTGCGTCCCGAGGTCGATGCTAACACGTGCCGGAGTGCACTCGTCCAGGACCGGTCTGCAGCGCAGGTCCGTGACGGGCGGCGCGATCCGGCGGCGGCGCGAAAGGCAGGCGGTCGTCCCGAAGGTGTTTGACACTCCGCGCCGCCATTTGCATACGTGTCCACCAGCGCGCCGCGTCTGACAAGGCGTGCAATGCAAGGGAGGTTGAGAATGCCATCGAGGCGAACCGTCGTCTTGGGGACCGCCGTCACGGCCGCGCTTGGCGCCACGTCGCTGCGCTCCGCGCGCGCTCAGAAGCTGCCGAGCAGTTCCGTCTGGACGGCGTATGACCTGGGATCCTCGGGCTATGTGGAGGCTTCGGCGATCGCCGAGGCGCTGCAGAAGCAGAACCCGATCCGGGTCAGGATCATGCCCTCGGGCACGTCGATCGGGCGTCTGCTGCCGATCAAGCAAGGCCGGGCGAATTACGGCTTCCTGGCGAACGAGCTGTATTTCGCGACCGAAGGCACCGAGGATTTCGCCGCGGAGTCATGGGGTCCGCAAGACCTGCGCGTCGTCCTGGCCCGCCCCGCCACGAACGGGCTGGCGATGGCCAAGGACACCGGCATGACGAAGATGAGCGAGCTCAAGGGCAAGCGCATCGGCTACGTCAAGGGCAACCCCTCGGTGAACGTGAAGAACCAGGCCTATCTGGACTTCGCGGGGCTGACGGAGAAGGACATCGAGGTCGTCTGGTTCGGCAGCTACAACGCCATGAAGACGGCCATCGTGAACAACCAGCTCGACGGCATGGGCAGCGTGACCACGTCCGCCAACATGCGCGAGATCGAAGCGAGCCCGCGCGGCCTGATCTGGCCCCCCTTCCCCGCCGACGACAAGGCCGGCTGGGCGCGCATGCAGAAGCGGCTCGACTTCCTGGAGCCGCGGCGGGAAACGGCCGGCGCAGGCATTCCGCCCGGTGGCGTGGAGCTGATCGGCATCCGCTACCCGATGATCACCACCTACGCGAAGACCAGCGACGACGAGGTCTACGCGCTGGTGAAAGCGGTCGACGCCGGGATGGACGAGATCGCGGGAACCACGGGCAGCTCCGCTAACTGGGCGCCCAAGATGTCAGGCCTTCCCCGAGCGGACGCGCCGTTCCACGACGGCACCATCCGCTACATGAAGGAGAAGGGCTGGTGGACGGCCGAGGCCGATGCCTGGCAGGCCAAGCGCCTCGCACGGCTGAAGAAGGTGATGGCCGGCTGGACCGAGGCGCGGAAGGAGTTCAAGGGCAAGCCGGAAGACCAGTGGGAGGCGTTCTGGACCGACTACCGCGCCAAGCACCTCAGCGCCGACGCCTGACGCCGTTCGGCCGTGTCCCTGCGAGGGCGGGGACACGCAGCGGGCTCATCCGGTGCGACGGCGCCCTGATCTCCCCTGCCCAGGGGGCCGAGCGGGGTCCGACTCCCGATGCGCTCGGTTGCCCTCCGGTCAGGCACCCCCGCGTTGCAGGACCTTTCCCGACAGCCCGAGTGCGCTGGTCACCAGGGCAAGGTGACTGAGCGCCTGGGGGAAGTTGCCGGCGAGCTGTCCGGCACCCAGATCGTATTCCTCCGACAGCAGGCCGAGGTCGTTGCGCACGCTGAGCACCCGCTCCAGCGCCTCGCAGGCTTCCTCGTGCCGGCCCTGCATCTGCCGGCAATCCGCAAGCCAGCAGCTGCAGGCGAGGAAGGCGCCCTCGGGCACCGCGCCACTCGGCGGCTTGCGCCGGACCAGCCCGTCCTCCATCAGCTCTCGCTCGATCGCGGCGATCGTGCCCGCAATGCGTGGATCGTCCGCCGGCAGGAAGCCCACGAGAGGGATGAGCAGCAGGCTGGCATCCAGCGTCTGCGCCCCGTAGTGCTGCACGAAGCTGCCGAGCCGCGGGTGGAAGCCTTCGTCGCACACCTCGCGATGGATTTCCTCCCGCAGGTGCGTCAGCTTCCGCAGCATCGACGTATCCGCGTCGCCGTGGAGCTTTTCGTTGCGGATGAACCGATCGAGGCCGACCCACGCCATGACCTTCGAGTAAGTGTACTGCTTCGGCTCGCCGCGCGACTCCCATACGCCACGGCCCCCTTCGCGCCAGATCCCGGCGATCCGTTCGGCGATTGCGTGGGCAACGGCCTGCTCCTGCGCGGATACCGGCACACCGGCCTCGGCAGCGACGCCCAGCGTGTCGATCACTTCTCCCAGCACGTCGATCTGCCGTTGCGCCGCTGCGGCGTTTCCGATTCTGACCGGCCGGGACCAGCGGTATCCGTCCAGCCAGTCGACCGTCCACTCGTTCACATGACGGCCGCCGTCGACGCGGTAGAGGATACGCAGTTCCGAAGGAGTGCCGGCGACCGCGCGCAGGATCCATTCGCGCCAGCGCTCCGCTTCCTCGTGATAGCCGGCATTGAGCAGCGCGGAGATCGTGAAGGTCGCATCCCGCAACCACGTGTAGCGGTAGTCCCAGTTGTCGCTGCCGCCGAGCTTCTCGGGGAGCGACGTGGTGGGTGCCGCAACGAGGCCGCCACTCGGCTCGTGGATCAGGGCGCGCAAGGTGATGAGAGATCGGCGCACCGCGTCGGGCCAGTGCGTGGGACGGTCGAAGCGCCCGATCCAGTCACGCCAGTATCTCTGGGTTGCATGAAGCGCGGCGACGACGTCGACCGGCGGCGGCGGCCGCGTGCACGAACTCCCATGCTGGAGGGTGAAGGTGAGGCACTCGCCTTGCGCGACGATGAACTCGCCGCACGCGCCGCCCTGCGTGACCTCGACCCGCGTCTCGGCACGCAAGAGGACGAGATCCGGGCCGATGCGGGCGACGAACCCGTCGTCCGTGGACTCGGTCCAGGGCGGGATTTTGCCATAGTCGAAGCGGAGCGACAGGTCGAGGATCATCGGAACCCGTCCACTCAACCCCGTCACCTGGCGGATGAGGACGGACGAACCATCCTTGCGCTGCGGCATGAAGTCCACGACCCGCACCACGCCGTCATCGGTCGTGTGCTCGGTTTCCAGGATCAGCGTGTCATCCTGGTAGCGGCGGGTCGCCTTGCCCGGCTGCACGGGCGCGATCAACCATCGGCCGTTCTTCGGGCGGCCGAGCAGTGCGGCGAGACATGCGTCGCTGTCGAACCGTGGCCAGCAGAGCCAATCGACCGAACCCTGGCGGGAGACCAGGGCGGCAGTCTGCCCGTCCCCGATCATCCCGTAGTCCTCCAGGCGCGTGGTCATGGCGTCAGATATCGAGCCTGCGGGCCAGCCTGTGCAGGCCGAAGAGCGCGCCCAAGCCGATGGCGGCCCACATCGCCGTCCGATGACGGCTCGTGTACACTTCCCAGCTCCAGTCGCGCGCCTTCGAATCGAAACGCCCATGGGCGCCGTATGGACCGGACACCGGCTCGAACAGGTTGCTGGGAGCGTCTGGCTTGGCGGGTTCGTTGGTGAGCTGCCCCGAGTAGCCGGACTTCGCGAGATACCGGTCGATCAGGCCCGGTGCGATGCGGTTCGCCAGGATGGCCTTGACCGTCGGGAAGCCGATCCAGGTTTCCCGCCGCGGATGGAAGGCCGCGAAATAGATCGCACGCGCGGGGATAACCGGCTGATAGATCGGCGGCACCGGCTGCGGGCGCTTGCCCATCTTGTTCAAGGCCCAGTCGAACTGCGGCGTGTTCACGGCGGGCAGGTGGACCATCGACAGCGAGACGTTCAGCCCGTCATGCAGGATTTCCGAACGCAGGGAGTCGGTGAACCCGCGGATGGCGAACTTCGCGCCGCAGTAGACGGATTGTAGCGGCACCGATCGATAGGCGAGCGCAGACCCCACATTGACGATGGATCCCCGGTTGCGCGTGCGCATCCGCTTCAGCGCCGACATCATGCCGTGCACCTGGCCGAGATAGGTCACGGCGGTGCCGCGCGCGACTTCCTCCGGCGTGAGTTTGGCGACCGGCGCGAAGACGGTCGCCATCGCGACGTTCACCCAGACGTCGATCGGCCCAAGTTCGGTCTCGACCTTGTCGGCCGCAGACTCGACCGCGGCGGCATCGGCGACGTCGGTCGGGATGGCCAGCGCACGTACGCCGAACTTGCGGGCCTCCGCGGCAGCCGACTCCAGGCGCGCAGGATCACGCGAGAGCAGCGCGACGTCGTGGCCGTTGCGAGCAAACTCCATGGCGGTGGCGCGGCCCACGCCCGCCCCGGCTCCGGTAATCACCACGATACTGGACACGATCGAATCTCCTGTTCTCAAAGGCGGAAACGCCGCACGTGAGAAGGCAACGGCGTACGGGCCGGCGCGTGCGAGGAAGTGTGATCACTCGGGACGATGTTCCGGACTCAGACTTGTCGACGGCGGCGCTCGACGCGGCAAAAACTACGCCCACCCATCGAAGTTCGGCGCCGCCCTTTGATGAACGAGAAATAATGCGGCACGCCCCGGCGGATGCGGCAGCACTGCGGCCGCATCTTGGTAAATGAATGGCAATTTAGAAAACCCGATCGCGGCGCCAGAGTTCCTGGCCCACACGACGATCGGATCCCCGGTCGTTGCCTGTCACTCGAGCGCATGCGAGGTGCGTATGAGCAACACGGTCAGCGACTTCTTCTGGAAGCGGCTTCACGAGTGGGGCGTTCGCCGCGTGTTCGGATATCCGGGCGACGGCATCAACGGCCTGATCGGCGCGCTGGATCGAGCGAGCGACAAGATCGACTTCGTCCAGGCCCGCCATGAAGAACTGGCGGCGTTCATGGCGTGCGCACATGCCAAGTACACCGGCGAAGTGGGCGTCTGCCTCGCGACGTCAGGACCCGGCGCCGTGCACCTGTTGAACGGCCTGTACGACGCGCGGCTGGATCATCAGCCGGTCGTTGCGATCGTCGGGCAGCAGGCAAGAGCAGCCCTTGGGGGACACTATCAGCAGGAACTCGACCTGCAGAACCTGTTCAAGGACGTCGCCGGTGCCTTCGTGCAGACCGCGATGTCGGCCGCCCAGGTGAAGCACCTGATCGATCGCGCATTCCGCATCGCGAAAGCGGAACGCACGGTCACCTGCATCATCCTTCCCAAGGACGTGCAGGAGGAGAAGGCGGTCGAGCAACCGCCGCAGTCGCACGGCACGGTCCACACCGGCATCGGCTACGAGCCCCCGGTCGTCATGCCCGAGGAGCGCACGCTGCGCCGCGCCGCGGAGGTGCTGAACGCCGGCAAAAAGGTCGCGATGCTCGTCGGCGCGGGTGCGATGAACGCCACCGAAGAAGTCATCCAGACCGCCGAGACGCTCGGAGCCGGCGTCGCAAAGGCCCTGCTCGGGAAGGCCGCCGTGCCCGACGATCTGCCGTTCGTCACGGGCTCCATCGGACTCCTGGGGACGCGACCTAGCTACGAGATGATGATGGGGTGCGATACCCTGTTGATGATCGGATCGGGGTTTCCGTACTCCGAGTTCCTGCCGAAGATCGGCAGCGCGCGCGGCGTGCAGATCGACATCTCCCCAGCCATGCTCAGCCTCCGCTATCCGATGGAAGTGCCGATGGTGGGCGATGCAGCCACCACCTTGCGCGCCCTCCTGCCCATGCTCACGCGGAAGACCGATCGGTCCTGGCGGCAGAAGATCGAGGCGAGCATCTCCGAATGGTGGGATACGCTGAAGGCGCGTGCGATGAATGACGCGAACCCGCTGAACCCGCAGCGGGTCTTCTGGGAATTGTCGCCGCGCCTGCCCGAGGGCTGCATCCTCGCCGCCGATTCGGGCTCCGGCACCAACTGGTTCGCGCGCGACCTGAAGATCCGTCGCGGCATGATGGCATCCCTCTCGGGCGGCCTCGCGACGATGGGCTGCGGCATGCCCTATGCCTTTGCCGCGAAGTTCGCGCATCCGCATCGTCCGGTTGTAGCGATCGTGGGCGACGGCGCGATGCAGATGAACGGCATCAACGTGCTGATCTCGGTCGCGAAGTATTGGAAGGCCTGGTCGAACCACCAACTGGTCGTGCTGGTGCTGAACAATCGCGATCTCAACCAGGTCACGTGGGAGATGCGCGCGCAGTCCGGCGATCCGAAGTTCGAGGGCTCACAGAGCCTGCCCGACCTCCCGTACCATCGCTATGCCGAGTTGCTGGGATTGAAGGGGCTGTTCGTCGACAATCCGGACAAGGTCGGGCACGTCCTTGAGGAGGCGCTGTCGGCCGACCGGCCGGTTGTGGTCGAGGCCTTCACCGATCCGAACGTCCCGCCGCTGCCGCCCCACATCTCGCTGAAGAATGCGAAGGCTTTCAGCAGCACGCTGCTGAGCGGCGACCCCGAGGAGCTGAGCGTCATCAAGAACACCGCGAAGGAAATGCTGTCCACCATTCTTCCCGGCAGGTCCTGAGGTCGCCATGACGCCCGAGGCACGTATCACGGGCATTCGCGCCCGCGCTTACACGATCCCGACGGACAAGCCCGAAGCCGACGGCACCATCGCCTGGGACAAGACGACGATCGTGATCGCGGAAGCGGATGCGGGCGGCAAGACGGGGATCGGGTACACGTACGCCGATGCCTCGATCGTTCCGCTGATCGAGAAGAAGCTCAAGGAGGCCGTCGCGGGCGTGGATGCGATGGACGTGCCCTCCGCGTTTCGCAAGATGACGGCGACGATCCGGAACCTGGGGCATCCGGGACTCGTCGCCACGGCGATCTCGGCGGTCGATGGGGCGCTGTGGGATCTGAAGGGCAAGCTGCTCGACCTGCCGCTCTGCCAGCTGCTGGGCAAGAACCGCGACGCCGTGCCGATCTACGGAAGCGGCGGCTTCACCACCTATGATGACGCCGAACTGCGCGAGCAACTCGGCGGCTGGGTGCATCGCGACGGATGTGCCTGGGTAAAGATGAAGATCGGAAGCGAACCCGATCGCGATCCGGCCCGCGTCGCCGTCGCGCGCAGCGCCATCGGCGAACGGCCCGGCCTGTTCATCGATGCGAACGGCGCGTTCGATCGCAAGCAGGCGATCGTGATGGCGGAGCGCTGCGTCGGTGAAGGCGTGATGTGGTTCGAAGAGCCCGTCTCCTCGGATGACCTCGAAGGCATGCACTTCGTCCGCAACCATGTCCCCAGTCCGGTGCAGGTGGCGGCCGGGGAGTATGGCTACACGTTGGACTATTTCCGGCGCATGCTGGAGGCGCAGGCGGTGGACGTGCTGCAAGCGGACGTGACGCGCTGTGGCGGCATCACCGGCTGGCTTGCCGTGGAGGCGCTGACCCAGGCCAACCACATCGACCTGTCCGCACATTGCGCCCCGGCGATGCACCTTCACGCGGCCTGTTCCGCGCGGCGGCTGCGCCATCTGGAATGGTTCCACGACCACGTGCGCATCGAGCAGATGCTGTTTGACGGCGCACCCTACGCAAAGGACGGCGCGATCCGTCCGGACCTGTCCCGGCCTGGCCTGGGACTCACGTTGAAGGAGCGGGATGCCGCTCGCTACCAGGTCGGCGGGGGCTGAGATGCCGGCAAGAGCACAAAGGAGCAGTGGACACGCGATGCCGCCCGATTTCTGGCGCCGTCTGACCGGAACGCGAACGCGAGAACCCTCGCGGGCGCTGACCCTCACCGCTCCCGATCGGGAGTCGATCGACCTGGCTTCTTATCTGCCGGCACGCCTCCGCAAGCTCGACACGCTGCCGGAACGCGCAGCGCCGCTCGATGCGCAAACGCGTGTCGAAGTTGCCCGCGGTATGAACCGCGGCGCCGGCGTGCTCGCGGGATCGGTTCTGTTCGACAGTGCGATCGAGCATTACCGCGGCGGCTTCCACAACCCCGCGATGTTCTTCCCGCTCGTCTCCTCCACGCTGTCGATCATCGCGAGCGCGTCGGGCGTCGGAGACAACACGCCCTCCGTGCGACGGGAGCGACACGTCGCCTATGCGGCGGCCGCCGCGACGGGGTTCGCCGGTCTCGCATTCCACGCCTACAACGTGGGGAAGCGCACGGGTGGCTTCTCCTGGACGAACGTATTCTATGGGGCGCCACTCGGTGCGCCCGCGGCGCTCGTGCTGTCAGGCTTGCTGGGTGTCGCCGCGGAACGCGTGCGGGATGCGGCGCCGGGCCAGCGGCCGAGGCTGTATGGCATGCCCGAGAGCCGGGCGATCGCCGCCGTGACGTCCGCGGGACTCGCGGGCACGGCAGCCGAGGCGGCGCTGCTGCATTTCCGCGGGGCGTTCCAGGATCCGTTCATGTACCTCCCCGTCACCATCCCACCGGTGACCGCGGCGATGATGGCGGCTGTCGCGGTGGACGGACGCCCGCGCAAACGTCCGGTCACCCGCTTCCTGCTGCGGCTCACGGCGTTCCTGGGCTTCGCGGGAACCGGGTTCCACATCATCGGCGTCCACCGGAACATGGGAGGCTGGAAGAACTGGACGCAGAACATCCAGAACGGGCCGCCGATCCCGGCGCCTCCGAGTTTCACCGGGCTCGCGCTCGCGGGCCTGTCCGTCCTGAAGATGCTCGAGAGGTCGCGCCGTGAGTAAGGATCATCCGCACGCGGACACCAGCGCGCGCTACCCCGATTACGACGTGCTGGCGAAGTGGAACACGCCATCATGGAACGATCCGACACGCGCCGCGGTCGGACAGCGCCTTCAAGTCCGGGACGAGCCGCGCTTCCTCAGCGCCGAACGCTTCCGGATCCTGAAGGCGGTGTGCGACCGTATCGTGCCGCAACCGACCGACCGGATGAACAAGATTGCGGTCGCCGGGCTTGTGGACCGGATGCTGGAGCAGACGGAATCGGTCGGGTATCGCCGCGCCGAGATGCCGCCGCTGCGGGAGGCGTGGCAACGCGGACTGGATGCGCTGAACGACGAAGCGAAGGTGCGTTTCGGCGCGGAGTTCACGGACCTGCCCGCGGGTCGGCAGGACACGGTGCTGGAACTCCTGCAGCAGGGTGACGTCCGCAGTTCGGCATGGGGCGACCTGCCGGCACAGGGGTTCTTCAAGCACCGCGTGCTGCACGATATCACCGTCTCCTACTACGCGCATCCGACGGCCTGGAACGAAATCGGGTTTGGCGGGCCGGCGTCCCCGCGTGGTTATGTCCGGATCGAGGCCAATCGCCGCGATCCGTGGGAGGCGGAAGAAAAGCAGGGGGCGGTGCACCATGGCGACTGACGATGGAATGACGGCTCCGCGCGCCGTCTCAGGCCAGGCACCCGACGTCTTCCGCCGCGGCGCCTGGGTGCCGATGCGGCAATACCCCGACTCGGAGGAAGTGGATTTCGTCATCGTCGGGACCGGCGCTGGCGGCGGCACGCTTGCGTGCAAGCTGGCCGAGCACGGGTTCAGCGTAGTGGCGATGGACGCGGGACCATATTGGCGGCCGCTCGAGGATTTCGCGTCCGACGAGGCGGAGCAGCAGAAGCTCTACTGGCGTGACGAGCGCATTGTCGACGGAGACAACCCGATCGACATGGGCGGCAACAACAGCGGGAAGTCGGTCGGCGGCAGCACGGTGCACTTCGCCATGGTGTCGCTGCGATTCCGTCCGGAGTGGTTCAAGGCGCGAACCAAGCTGGGCTATGCGGTGGATTGGCCGATCGACTGGCGCGAGATGTGGCACTACTACACGGAGGTCGAGCAGGCGCTGGCGATCTCCGGGCCCGTGTCGTACCCGTGGGGTCCGCACCGGCCGCGCTATCCGCGGCGTCCGCATCCCATGAGCGCCGCCGGCGAGTTCCTGGCGAGCAGTGCGGAGAAGATGGGGATCGGCTGGTCCTCGACACCGATCGCGACGCTGTCGGCGCCGCGCGGTCTCGCGCCCCCTTGCGTCTATCGCGGCTTCTGCGTCATCGGCTGCTCGACCAACGCCAAGCAGAGCGTGCTGAACACCTGGCTGCCACGTGCGCTGGATGCCAACGCCGAGATCCGCGACCTTGCCATGGTCAGCCGCATCGAGATGGGATCGCGCGGGCTCGCCACCGGCGTACACTACTATCGCGATGGTCGTTGGCGTTTCCAGAAGGCCAAGAACGTGGTGGTCGCAGGCTATGCGGTGGAGACGCCCCGGTTGCTGTTGAACTCCGCCTGCGCGCAGTTTCCCGACGGACTCGCCAACAGCTCCGGGCTCGTCGGCAAGAACCTGATGCCGCAGTCCAACCACGGCGTCTACGGCCTCGTCGACCAGGAGATCCGCTGGTACAAGGCGCCGCCGTCGCTCTCGATCACGGAGCATTGGAACTACACCGACACGGGCAAGGATTTCTTCGGGGGCTATGCGTATATGAGCCAGGGTCCCTTGCCGACGGCCTGGGCCGGGTCGCTCACCAGTTCCCGCGGATTGTGGGGCGAGAAGCTGGTGCGAGAGATGGAGAAGTACAATCATCAGGTCGGGCTGAAGATCGTCGGCGAGGTTCTGCCCCAGGAGAAGAACCAGGTCACGCTGACCGACGAGAAGGATGCATACGGCATCCCCATCCCGCGCATCACGTTCTCCTACGGCGAGAACGACAAGCGCCTGTATGAGCATGCGGTCCGTTTCATGTCGCAGCAGATGGAGGTGGGGGGCGCGCGCGATCTGTTCGTCGAGTCCGACACGGCCCATCTGGGCGGCACCGCGAAGATGGGCGACGACCCGCGCACCAGCGTCGTGAATGCCGATTGCCGGTCGTGGGACATCCCGAACCTGTGGGTCTGCGACGGGTCCGTGTTCCCCACCGTCGGCGGCGTCAATCCGTCACTGACGATCCAGGCGATCGCTTGCCGCACCGGTGACCGGATCGCCGAGATGGCGCGGCGGGGCGAGCTGACGCGCCGCACGACGCCGGCCTGACGGCGGCTCACGCCGACGGGGCATCCTCGCGGCGCGCCGGCATCGCTGCAGATCGCGACACGCGCGGCCAGGTGGATCATCCCCGATCCGCCTGGCTTCGTATGATCGCGATCCAGGTCCGAGTTGATCTCCTGGGGTGATCGTTGTGAGTTTTGCGCTCGGCGCAGCCAGAGGATGGAAGCCTGCGTCCTTCCGTGGCCCGTGCAACGACCCTGACCGGCGGATTTGCAGTGGACGCTGGAACCATCGTCGCGCTGCCGAGTCTTCGTCGTGGAACGAGGGAGGCACCCATGATTGCACGATTGTACAAGCTCGCCGGGGTGGCGCTCGCCGTCGCGCTGGTGTCGGGGACGGCGTCTGCCGAGGGCACCAAGCAGGTGAAGATCTGCCCCACGCGGGACAAGGCCGCGCAGATCGTCCAGAGCCATGGCAACTTGATGCCGGATGGTTGCCGCACGGTCACCGTGACGCGCGTCGACTCACCTGCTGGCCCGATCTGTCAGGTGAACATGCAGCAGGACACGAAGGGGGTGCTGAACGCGCTGCGGGATGCCGTGACGACCGACCAATGGTGGACGGCCTGCGACAATCTGAGCGCGCCTTAATCCCACCTGCGACTGAGCGCCGCTTCCGACCAAACCGTCCGACGCGTTACCGTTCGGCGCAGTCCTTTGCGTCGAACGCCGCGTCGGCAGGAACGCTCTTGATCTTGCTCAGATAGGCCCATTGCTTCTGGATGTCGCTGGGCGCCTTCACGCGATAGACCCCGATGTCGTAGCGGACGCGCCCGTTCTCCGTCACATGCACCTGGCCGAAGAGCGTATCGTCGATCGGAGCATGGCGGAGCGCCCCGATCACCTTATCCGCTGCGATGTCGTCGACGCTGCGGGCAGCGTGCATGAAACTCAGCGCCGCTGCATAGACATAGGCGGCATTCTCGCTGACATGCGTGGCATCGCGGTTCTCATCCCAGCGCTTCGCAAAGCGCCGCGTTCGTGCGTTGGCGTCCCAATAGAAGGGCGCGGCCACCACCAAGCCTTCAGCCGCTGCCGCACCAGCCTGATCGACATCCTGAACCGTCGCGAACGGAGACGCGAGCACCGCGCGGTGCGTAAGCCCACCGAGTTGCGCGTCGCGCAGCGCTCCGGCGAGATCCGGTCCCAGGATGGACAGGGCGACGACCTGCGCCCCTGCCTGCTCGATCGGCTTCATATCCCCCTGCAGTTCGACACCTCCGGGCACGGGATCCGTCCGACCGACGATCTTGCCCCCCGCGGCATCGACCGCCTCCTCCAGCGCCGCTGCGCTGGCGACGCCCGCCGGCGTCTGCTCCGCGACGAGGAACCATCGCTTCCCCCCGTCCGGCACCAGGGCATGCGCCAACGCATTGGCCCGTGACCGGCTACCTGCGCCCCAGACCACGACGTTCGGTCCGCAGGGCTCGCTGCTTCGCTCCTCCGCGCTGCCGGCGATCAATAGGGTCCTATTGTGGGATTGCAGAAGTTTTGCCAGGCGCCCGTTCTCATCGGCGGAGGCCGAGGAGATCACGGCAGCGACATCCTCCTTCTCGAGCCACGTCTTGACCTCGTCCAGATCTCCCGTCGCGGATGTTCGCGCCTTGCCCGGCAGGATCTCCGCCTCTCCCCTCATATGCTCGGTCTCGAAGTCGCTGGCGGCCAGCTGCGCCGCGACCAGGGCGCCGCGGCCGGTGCGATCCGCATAGGGCCGCGGCATCTCTTGAAGGATCCCGATCTTGACCGTGTCCTTGGGGATCTTCGCCTGGCCGGTCATCGGCGCCCCGATGATCAGGATGGCGGCAAGTAGGGGCATGTGACGCAGCATGGATGGCCTCAAGCCAGCGATCGTTTCATGTGATCCTCATGGATGAACATCCGGCGCATGATCACGAGCGACGCCAGGGCGCTCATCATTCCGGTGGGCACCCAGATGACCAGTCCTCCGATCTCCTGATCCGCGAGTGGTCCGATCGACTGGAACACGCGCCCGCACAGGGCGAAGGCCGGATAGAGGTCATGCTGGACGAGGCCGATCGCCGTGCCGATCCCGATCTGGGGGAAGATCACGAGGAACGCCAGCATCAGACGCGGGAAAAACCCGATCGGCGCAGGCGGAGCGGGGCGCGGATCCAGCACGAGGAACCAGAACAGAAATCCGTCCACGACCATGCTGGCATTCATGATCTCGTAGAGCGGCCAGTCGAGCATCGCGCGATACGCGACCGCGGGTATCAGCCAGAATGCGAGCAACCCTTCGAAAAGCAGGAACGCCACCACGGGTTGCCGTGCAATCCCAACCGCTCTGCGGACGAGCGGCATTCTGCAGCAGCGGAGCACCGGTGCCGGCACGCCGCGCGCCATGGTGTCTACTGGCCAACTCAGCGCGATGAGAAACGGACCAAGATGGTGCAGCACGGCGTGCTGGACCCGGTTGAGGAAGAACATGTGCTGGGTGAAGTACTCGAACTCCGTCAGCACCACCACGTAGATCAGCGCCAATCCGCCGAGGAAACACACGCGGCGCGCGATCGTCGGCCGCGTCGCGGCAGGTGTCCGTCGAAGGCCTCGGCAGAACCAGAGAAGGCCGAACCCGACTCCGATGAATGACACCCAGGAGAAGTGCCACGGCGCGACGGGCAACAACGACAGTGGATGTTCATCCACGATCCAGGCGAGCGACCCGGCGGCCGCGATCACGACGATCTCGCCGAACGGAATGGAGAAAGGCCGGAGGCTCCCGTGCGCTCGTGCGGCGGGCGTGACGACGCCGACGGACATGACCGATGCCGGCTTCATCGCGTCACGTAGTCCACCATTGTCAGTCCGAACAGGATCAGCACCCAGACGAAACCGATGGCCGCAAAGAGGCGGGTGATCGGAGCGTCCTTCACCGCCTCCATCGCGAACATGATCACGATCGCCACCATCGTTGCGGCGACGAAGCCCTCCGCAATCCAGGCATGGCCGCCGATGAAGAAGATGCCCAGCAGCACGTTGACGCCGAGCAGAGCGAGCAGCGCGAAGAGCGTAAGGACTGGCGTGCGAAGGTGCTGTCTGAGTTCGGGGGACATGCCGCTACCGGTTCAGGAGGTACAGCGTGGGGAAGACGATCATCCAGATCAGGTCGATGAAATGCCAGTAGAGCCCGGTGATCTCGATCCGGTTCTGGTGCTTCTGCAGGAACCCTTCCCGGCTCGCGAGCCATGCCATGACCAGCATCAGGGTGATCCCGATGATCAGGTGCACCGCATGCAGGCCCGTGGTGATAAAGTACAGGTTGGTGAACAGGCGTGAGGCCGGGTCACCCACCAGCTCGTAGCGCCGGAAGCTCAGGAAGGGCGTCATGTGCTCGACGTAGTCGCGGTAATACTCGTAGCCTTTCAGCATCAGGAACAAGACACCGAAGGCGGCGGTGCCGAGCATGCACCAGGCCATCGGGCGCTGGCGCCCGAGTCGCGAGAGTTCGATCGCAACGCTCATGATGAAGCTCGACACGATCAGGATCGCGGTGTTGGTGGCACCGATCCAGAACTTCAGGTGCAACGCGACGGCCGTCACGGAGTCCGGGTGCATCACGCGGAGCACCAGCGCGGTGACGAACAATCCCGAGAACAGCAGCAGTTCGGTGAGCAGGAACGTCCACATCCCAAGCTTCGCGGCTTCGCGCTGCTGCTCGACGTCGTGGTATTGTTCCTCGAGTTCGATCCCGACCGTGCTCGACACCTATTCCTCCGGCGGCTCGTTGGAATAATCGTAGGGATCGAAATCGACGATGGGCATCTTGCGGAAGTTGTGTTTCGGCGGGGGTGACGTCGTGGTCCACTCCAGCCCCTTCGCGTGCCACGGGTTGTCGCCTGCCTTCTCGCCGTACCAGAGCGACCAGACCAGGTAGATCATCGGGAACAGATAGGCGGCGGCCAGGATCGTCGCCCCCGCGGAGGAGAGGACGTTCAGGACCTGGTAGGATTCGGGGTACACCGCATAACGCCGCGGCATTCCCATGTAGCCGAGGATGTACTGCGGGAAGAAGGTCATGTTGAAGCCGATGAACATCAGCAGCGCCGATACGCGTCCCCAGGGTTCGGAGTAGAGCCGCCCGGTCATCTTCGGCCACCAGTAGTGGATGCCGCCGAGGAACGCGACCACGGTTGCGCCGACCATGATGTAGTGGAAGTGGGCCACGACGAAATAGGTGTCGTGGACGTGCCCATCCAGGGCGGTCGAGGCCAGCATCAGGCCGGTTACACCGCCGATCACGAACAGTCCGATCCACCCCATCGCGTACAGCATCGGCGTGTCGAGCCGGATCTGACCCTTATGGATGGTGGCCGCCCAGTTGTACACCTTGATCGCCGATGGCACCGCGACGATGAAGCTCATGAGGGAGAACGTCAGAGCGGAGTACTGCGTGATCCCGTTGTAGAACATGTGGTGGCCCCAGACGAAGAAGCCGATCACGGCGATCGCCAGGCTCGAGAAGGCGATGAACTTGTAGCCGAAGATTTTCTTGTAGGCGTACGCGGTCACGAGCTCGCTCATGACGCCCATGCCCGGCAGCACCATCACGTAGACCACCGGGTGCGAGTAGAACCAGAACAGGTGCTGGAACAGCACGGGGTCCCCGCCCTGCTCCGGGTTGAACACGCCCAGGCCAAAGGCGCGATCCACGAAGACCAGCACGAGCGCGATGGTCAGGACGGGCGTTGCCAGCACGAGGATGAGGCTGGTCGCGTAAAGTGACCAGACGAACAGCGGCATGCGGAACCACGTCATGCCTGGCGCGCGCATCTTGTGCACGGTGACGATGAAGTTCAGCCCGGTCAGGATGGAGGAGTAGCCGACGACGATGATGCCCAGCACCGCCGCGATGACGTAGCCATTCGCGTATTGCGTGCTGAGCGGCGTGTAGAACGTCCAGCCGGTGTCGACGCCACCCCACAGCAGCACGAACAGCGTGAACAGGGAGGCGGTGACGAAGACATACCAGCTCAGCAGGTTGATCTTGGGGAACGCCAGGTCCTTCGCGCCGATCATCAGTGGCAGGAGGAAGTTCCCGAGTGTGTTGGGGATCGAGGGGACGAGGAAGAACCACACCATGATCACGCCATGCAGCGTGAACATCCGGTTGTAGACTTCGTTGCTCAGGATCGAGCCATCGGGGACGACGAGCGCGAGCCTGACGATCCCGGCGGCGATCGCGCCGATCACGAAGAACCCGGTGATCGAGACCAGATACAGGATTCCGATCCGCTTATGATCGGTCGTGAAAAACCACGAGCTGAGCGTCTGCTCGACGTGGAGGTAGTCCTCCGGCCGGTCGATGACCGGTGCCGGAATCCGGGGATCGCGCAAGGCCGCGTCGCTCATGGCGACTGTTCCCTTCCGTGGCGCAAGGACTTGATGTAGGCGACGAGCGCGGTCACATCGGACTCCGACATCGCGCCGGCGAAACTCGGCATGATGGGCTTGTACCCCGCCGCGATCTGACGCTTCGGCTGCATGATGCTGTCGTGGATGTAGGCGTCGTTGGCGACGACCGTGCTGCCGTCCTGCAGCGGGACCACGCGCCCGTACAGGCCGGCAAGATCGGGGGCACGGACCGTACCGGACGGACCATGGCAGCCGCTGCATCCATAGGCTTCGAACAGCCGCTTCCCGGTGCTCGCGATGGATTGCCCACCTCCGGCGGTCTTGAGCCATTTCTGATAGTCGGCCGGAGACAGCACGTAGAGTGTGCCTGCCATCAGCGCGTGATCAGCGCCGCAGAACTCGGAGCAGAACAATCGATAGGCACCTGGCGTGTCCGCCTTGAACCACATCGACGTCGTACGCCCCGGCACCGCTTCCTCCTGCTGCCGCAGCGCCGGGATGTAGAGGGAATGCACGACGTCCTGGGACCGGATGTCGATGCGGACCGGCCGGCCCGCGGGAACATGCAGGTCGTTGATCTCCGACGGGCCGTCGGGATGCTGGAACTTCCACATCCATTGCCGTCCCAGTGCGGTAATCACCATGGCGTTGGGTGGGGGATTCTGCTGCCGGAGGTAGATGTCACCC
>MKTV01000021.1:73557-81834 GCA_001898425.1 Rhodospirillales bacterium 69-11 | reverse complement strand
AGCGAGATCAGGAAGGGCGCGATCATCCATGACATCTCGATGGTCATGTTGCGCGACTCGCGCTGGGATCGATCGGCAGGCCGCCCGGCGCGGTACTTCACCGCACAATACGTCATGAAGACGAAGACAGGCACGACGAGGAACATCAGGACGATGCACCACATCACGAAGATGCGGTCGATCTCGACGGCCATCGAGGACGCAGCCCAAGGCCAGAGCTGCGAAGGGTAGTGCGGCAGATATCGCTGGATCATGGCACGGGATCCAGGCTGCGCCCGACCATCAGCGCCATTGCGCGTTCGATCGGGATGTGGGCTCGCGTGTGGTCGCGATCAGCCCAACCATATCCCTGCAGCAGGCGCTGCTCGCGCAGCCGCACCTCGGCCAGATCGTCGTGCGGATGGAATTGCAGATGCGGCGCGGGCGTGACGGCGACGGCGGTCTGCTCCGCCGTCAGACCCTGGAACGAGGCGCTGCGAGCGGCCTCGAACCGCCCGACGAAGAGAAAGACGACGCCTAGCGAAACGGCGACCGCGGCGCCGATCGCCACCAGCACGTAGCTCACGCCACGAACGCTGATATCCTTCACCTCGTACCCCGACTCGAGCGAGTCGTGGCTCGGCGGAGTGCTCGGGATGCCGCGCCCGGACACGATCTCTCGTCGCCGCCACAGCAGCGTCGCGGCGCCGATGGCCACCATCGCAACGACGACGCCGTCCCAGATGCGCGTGAACAGGGACGTCATGCTGCGCGCAGGATTCCGGACGATGCGATCAGGCATTCGAGGACGCTCCGTGGCCAGACGTGCGGATCGGACCCGGCCAGAGGCAGGCACCCACCATCAACGCGCCGATCGCGATGAAGCTCAGCGCGTCCATCCCCGACACGGTGAAGTGGTGGCGAAGGGACGGGGTCACCATCCACAACATGCCAAGCGCCTGCGCGCAGAGCACGCCGAGTGCGACAACCGGCATCACCAACCGTGCAGAGCGCCATCCCGGTTCCAGCAACAGCATCGGTGCGACGAGGCCTGCGACGACGCCGATCCAGACCACGATCTGGCTGCCCAGGTCGCGCCGGTGGAGATACCACACGATGTCGGCCGGCTTGTTGCCCGACCAGATGACCAGGAACTGGATCAGATGCATGAAGGCCCACCCGCCGACTGCAAGCAGCAGCAGGCCGGACGCGGGCTCGTGCGCCACCCGGCGCCATTCGCCGCCAGCAAGCAGCAGGGCGACACTGACCGCGATGCTGACCTGGGTTGCGATCAGCAACAGTCCGAACACGCCGGAATACCAGTCCGGCTCGACCGTCATCGCCCAATCCACCGCGGCGAGAGTTGCCGTCAACGCGTAGACGCACAGCCCGAACGCCGCGAAGCCACGCCGGCGACCGATCCCGTAGGGCGACGGTCGTGTCGAAAAGATCAACGTCAGCAGCAGCCAGATCACGAAATAGCCGACGCTGCGGCCGATGAATGCTCCGCGGGTCATCCAGGCCTGGCCGAACGGCGTGGCAAACTCATGCCCGCTCGTCCAGCCGAACAGCGTGTCCGGCCATATCAGCACGGGGACCATCATCAGCATGGCGAGCGGCATCAGCAGAGTCATCCGGCGCAATGCCGTCTCGAACGGGGATGGATCATGCGTCCCAATCAGATCCAGCAGCATGACCACCGGCAGCGCACCGACGGGCAACGCCGTCCAGAACAGCCAGGTCGCGAGATACGAAGGCATCGTCGTGACACCTGCCATGGTCGCGAGAACCACGATCAGCGCGAGCAGGAGCACGCCTCCGGCGACGAGTGGGAGACCGATCCGCTTCATCGCCCCGTCTCCGGCTGCAGATGAGCCTTGTCCGCGTCGGACAGCATCGCGACCGGCGTGCTCTGGGTCAGTTGCAGGGCACGGACATAGGCGATGACGGCCCAGCGGTCGGCTGGCGGCACGCGGTCGGCATAACTGAACATCACGCCCTTGCCGTGCGTGATGACGTCGTAGATGTGCTCGGCATCGGCACGCCGGAGCTCCTCGCTGAACAGCGAAGGCGGCCGCGGGAATCCGCGCTCGACGATCATGCCGTGTCCATCGCCCGACCGGCCGTGACACGGCGCGCAGTTGATGTCGAACACCTCCCGTCCGTGCGCCACCATTTCTGCGCTGACGCGCCGTGGCTGCGGCACGGCCGTGTCGGGCGCTTTCCGCGCGACGGTGCCCGGGACTGGATGCTGCATCGTCATCTGGTTGGGGAACAGCGAGAAGCGTCCCCACGGCACCGCCCGGTCCTGCACGAACATGTCCTCCCGGGAGCATGTGGCGAATGCCAGCAGCAGGAGCAGCGGCACGGTCCGCGGGCGCCTCATCGCGGCACCCTCTGGATCCGGATGGGTCGGCGCGGCAGATCGGCCAGGACCCGCTCCACCACGTGCGGATCGAAGGACTCGGAACGGGCCTCGACGACCAGGAACAACCGGTCCGCGGTCACCTCCTGGACTCCGTCGATGTTGAAGACCGGATGGTTGAGACGCGGCAATCGGTTCAGGAAGAACATCCCCGCCGCCACTGCGATCGCCCCCACCGCCATCGCCGTCGCGAAGCTCGGGATCACGTAGTACGGCCAACTGAAGATCGGGCGGCCGGCGACATTGAACGGATAGCTGACCATCGTCGCATAGAGGATCATGCCGAAGCAGCCGAACCCACCGAGCAGCACGCTGCCAAGCGCGATGCGGCCCAGAAGCGGTGCGCGGAGGCCGAGCGCCTCGCCGGCGCCGGCGAGGGGTAGTGGGGATAGCGCGTCCAGGCGCCCGAATGGATAATCGCGCATGGCCTCCAACCCGGCCATCAACGCCTCGGGCGTTTCGAACTCGGCTGCGACACCGTACAGGGCGGAGTTTTCCGGCATCGCTACGTCTCCGTCTGCACGCGGATCGATAACCGCGTATCGACGATCGATGCGACGGGCAGGTAGCGCAGGGCCAGGAGCAGCAGCACGCCGAACAGTCCCACCGTGCCCGCGAAGGTGGACGCGGCCCAGAAGCTCGTCATGTAGAAGCTCTGGGAAGAGGGCAGGAAATCCCGGTGCTGCGTCACCACCAGGACCATGAAGTGGTCGCTCCACATCGCGACTGCGACGAGCGCTCCGAGCGCGCCCAGTAGGAGGCTGCTGCGTCGGACGGAACGGAACCACAGCAGGTGGATTGGCAGCAGCGAGGCCCCGACGATCAACCAGAAGCTGATCGCATACTCTCCCGTAAAGCGCCGCATCATGACGGAGCGGTCGAAATTGTCGCCGCCCAATGCGGTGAAGAAGAAGTCGGCGCAATAGAAGTAGGTCGACATCAGCCCGGCCGCGAGCAGCAGCCGCGCGAGCAGGTCCAGGTGGTCACGCGTGATCAGGTCGGAAACGGGATAGAGGTATCGCACCAGCGCGGCGATCACCGCGATCACACCGATCCCCGAGAAGATCGCATTGGCGATGAAGAAGGCTGGCAGCAGCGTGTCATGCCATCCGGGCTCCACCGTTCCGGCGTACATGACCGCCGCGCCGGTCTGCGTGCAGAGCGCTTGCAGGGCCGCGAGCAGCGCGAGGATCCGGCAGGTCTGGATCCAGCGGGCCCAATGCACGGCGGAGCCGCGCCACCCCACGGCTGCGGCACCATAGACCAGCTTGCGCCGGCTCCACGGCGCCCGATCGCGCAACGTCGCGAGGTCGGGGATCATCCCGACGTACCATAGAAGCACCGCGACGATCAGGAAGCTGATGATGTCGAACGCATCCCAGACGAGCGGGCTGCGGAACTGCGGCCAGAGCCCGAGATTGTTCGGATAGGGCAGGTTCCAGTAGAAGAACCACGGTCGCCCGAGATGCACGATCGGATAGATCCCGGCTGCAGCGGCCGAGAGCACCGCGATCGTGTCGGCAATCCGGTTCAACGCACCGCGCCAGTATTGACGGAACAGCAGCAGGACGGCGGAAAACAAGATGGCGCCGCACGCATTCCCCATCCACCAATCGTAGCTGACGATGTCCAGCGCCCAGGCGACCGGGATGTTGTTCCCCCAGACCCCGATGCCCCAATAGAACAGCCACCCGAGTGCCACGGCGAGCCAGAGCATCAGCCCCGCGCTGCCGGCGAATGCGATCAGCCAACGTGTCTGCGAAGGATGCTGGAAGGCAATGCGCGCAACTTGCGGTCCAATCGCCTTGTCGGCAGGCGTGGATCGAAGATAAGCCGCCTTGCCGTAGGAGACCGCCCGCGTCGCCATCTCAGGCCTTCCAGTCCGACGGCACGAGCGCGGCGAGATACGTGGTGCGGGGCCGCGTGTTCAGCTCGCCCAGCAACGCATAGTTCCGCGGGTCCTTGCGCGCGGATGCGACAGCGCTCTGCTCGTCGGCCAGGTCACCGAAGGTGATCGCGCGCGTGGGACAGGCCGATGCGCATGCCGTCACGACCTCGCCATCGCGGATTGGCCGATCGTCGATGTCGGCAGTAATGCGCGCCTTCACGATGCGCTGCACACAGTACGTACATTTCTCCATCACGCCTCGCGCCCGCACCGTCACCTCGGGATTGCGACGTGCCTGGATCGCCGGGGGCGCCTCGCTGTAGTGCAGGAAATTGAAGTGCCGCACCTTGTAGGGGCAGTAGCTGGAGCACGCCCGCGTCCCAACGCAGCGATTGTAGATCATGAGATTGAGGCCTTCGTGGTCGTGCACGGTGGCCTCGACCGGACAGCCGAGTTCGCAGGGTGCAGTCTCGCAATGCATGCAGGGGACCGGCATGAACCGCTGATGCGAGTGGTCGCTCGTATCGTCCCGATAGTGGTCCACGCGCAGCCAGTGCATGCTGCGCCCCTCGGCGAACTGCTCCTCCCCCACGACCGGGACGTTGTTCTCCGACTGGCAGGCGACGACGCAGGCATTGCAGCCGATGCAGGCATCCAGGTCGATCACCATGCCCCATGCGCGCCCGTCGGACGCGGACTCGGCCGCCGTCCGGTTGTAGAGTGTCGGTTGCGTGAAGGCGGTGTCGTCGCCGACCGGCTTCGCGCCGATCGGTTGAAGGCGGACGAAGTCGTGCCCCCCCTGCTGCTCGAGCTCCTGCGACGTGACCACACGGCGCTCGCCGGAGGCCACGTGAAGCGTGGCGCCGTGGCGTGTCCAGGGAGCCAGCCGGGACCGCAGCGCGTAGGCGTCGAAGCCGATGCCGCTTCCAACCGATCCGAGGGTGCCGCGACCATACCCGAGTTGCACCATGACGACGTCATCGTGCTGGCCTTCGACGATCCAGACCGGCCCGGTGACGGCGTCCCCGCCAGCCTTCACCGTCGCCAGGCCCCTGTTCTTCAAGCCATGCTTGGCGGCACGGGCGGGCGACAGCGTGAGGACGTTCTGCCAGACCGTGTTGGTCCAGGGCTTGGGCAATTCCTGCAGCCAGGCGTTGTTGGCGAACGCGCCGTCCCAGATGGTCGGGTCGGGACGGATCAGCACATCGATCCCATCCGCTGCCGGCGCAGGGTTCGGCGCGCCCGACGCGGTGACGGCGACGTGTTGCGGTTGGAACGCGGTATCGCGCACGAAGCCCGCGAGCAGTGCGTCTCGCCACGCCGCCTCGAAGCCGTCGTCCCCCAGTTCGCGTCGCCAGTAGCTGCGCAGAATCTCATGGCCGCCCCGAGGATCGGTGTCCTGGAGCATGGAAAGGATCTCCGGGATGGAGCGGCCGCCGTAGAGCGGCGCGATGGTCGGCTGGATCAGCGTCGCAGTCCCGTCGGGAGACCGCGCGTCACCCCAGGACTCCAGCGGGTGGGTCAGCGGCAGATGCCAGTCGCAGCGGAGCGCGGTCTCGTCCTGATACAGGCCGGCGTGGATCTTCAGCGGTACGTGCTTCAATCGATCGCCGAAGCGCGCGTCCGCGGGCATGCTGTAGACCGGATTGGACTCCAGGATCAGCAGGCAGGAGACCTCGCCGCGCTCCATTGCGTCCAACAGGCTCTCGACGGGTTCAGCCTGCACCACAACCGGGTCCGTGTAGATCACCGAGCTGCCCAGGTTGCCCAGCGCGGCATTGATCCGATGAACGAGCGCATGCAGCGCGGGATCCGCATGCGCCCCCGTCACCACGATGCTGCGCCCCCGCGACTTCATCAGATCCTGCACCGCTCGGGTGCGCCATTCCATCGCCGGGCCATCGCCGGCGCCTGTTTCACCCGAAACGTCCGCGAGCAGTGCGCGCGCCAGCGGAACCAGATCCCGTTGGGCGACCACGGCATGATGGTCAGCCTTCGCGTAGGTCAGATTGGGAAAGGGAGCGGCAGCGTGCATGCCAAGAAGATGGCCCGCGCGCGCCGCATTCCGTCGTGCCTCGATCCAGCGGCCGGCAGCGCCAACCTGCTGCGGTCCGGGATCGAGGAAGTCGCCGTCCAATGAGACGATCGTCTCCGCCTTGGAGAAATCCCAGATCGTATCCAGCGGCTTCCCGAACGCCTGGCGCGCACCTTCGTAGATCGTGTCGCGTCCAACCGGCGCATGGGAATGCCAGTGCATCTCCGGCATGGCCTTCTGCATGTCCCGCAACATCGCGACCAGACTGGGCGAGGTCACCGGACCAGTCATGATCCGCAAGCCGCGCCCCTGATTGGCCTGCAGCGCCCCGAACCGCCCGATCATGCTCCCACGGAACGCATCCCAATCGCTCGGATTCGTCAGATGCATGACCGCCTGTGACCGGTCCGGATCGTACAGCCCCAGCACCGAGGCCTGCATGAACGCATCCGTCCCACCGCGCGACCATGGGTGATCCGGATTGCCTTCGATCTTGATCGGGCGGCCATCGATCGTGGTGACGAGTGCTCCGTTGGCAATGCCGTCCAACAGCGTGGCCGACGCATAGGATTGCGGCTCAGTCGGCGTGAGACCGGTCGGCTGGTTCACGTAGGGCACGATCTCGGCGTATCCGCTGCTCGCGTCCCGGTCGCATCCCGTCAGCCCGCCCAGCGCGAAAGACGCCGCCATGACCTGCAGGAAGCGTCGACGCCCGGTCCCCGCGAGCATCGGCGTCACGGAGAGGTGGCGGCGCCGCACGAACGCGTCGAATGCCGGCGTGTCCGCGATCCGCTCCAGCGCGCGCCAGCTCGGGCGCTCGCCCGCTTGTTCCAGCAAGCGGCGGACGGCGTCAGCCTCCTCGGAGGCCGGATCTATCGGTGGCATGTGGAGCAGTCCATGAGCCGACCCGAGGTGTCGATATGATATTGCGCGAGCAGGGCCTTGCCGCGCTTCCCCTGGTCTGCGGGCGGATGCCACTTCATGTCGTAGATCTCATCCTGCGGGCGTAGGTTCTTCTGCGGGTTCTGATGGCACGACAGACAGAACGCCATCGAGAACGCATGCGGCTGAGACGTCATCTGCATCTTTGCTACGTCACCGTGGCAGCTCGAGCATCCGATACCGTTCTTCACATGCACCGCGTGATTGAAATAGACGTAGCCAGGCAGGCGTCCGACCCGTGTCCATCGCAGTGGCACGTTCTGGGCATAGCTCTCGCGGACGGGGGCGAGCATGCGTGCGTTCGTCCAGATCTGCGAGTGGCACGTCATGCACGTATGGGACGGCGGCATGCCAGCCGTCGCGGACTTCTCGACTTGCGTGTGGCAGTAGCGGCAGTCGAGACCGAGGCCGGCGACGTGGTGGAAGTGGCTGAACTCGGTCGGTTGCGCCTGTATCATGTTGCGGCCCGTGAGGTACTCGGAGTGTGACAGGCTCTCGGCCGTTACCAGCGCAACGAAGCATCCCAGCACGATGCACCAGAGGACGAACCTGAAGATCGCGTCCGCTCGAGGTTGAAAGAGTTGCGCCATTTGACCGTCGAGTGTCCCGTCTGGAAGGAACTTGCGTCACGTCATGAGCGCGTGGGCGCGATCACATCTTCTCTTTCAGTCCGCTGCGGATGAGCCACCAGTTGACTGGGTAGGCGGTGATGAAGCCGCAGATCATCGCGATCTGCATCATGAACCAGAACTCCGCCATGTTTGGTGCGAGCTCTACACCGAGCACGCCTTTGAAGATGACGAAGTTGGCGATGGCCATGAAGCCGTACATCCCGACTTGCCAGGCCGTCAGGGACAGGGTGTCGGCCTTGATCGCCGCGATGATGCCTTGGCCGAGGGAGAGATCACGCATCGGGGCGATCGTGAAGTACTGGAACACGATTCCGCAGGCGTAGGCGAAGATGTAGTCGACGATCCAGACCGCCGGCACCTTCGCGTCGAACAGGCT
>MKTV01000021.1:71742-73536 GCA_001898425.1 Rhodospirillales bacterium 69-11 | reverse complement strand
CAGGGCCGGAACGAGGAACACGAGCCACTCCGCGCAGATGTCTCCCAGCGTGCAGCCGCTGCCGCAATGCAGGGCGCCGTTCGCCACCGCGATCGGAAAGGGCGTCAGCTTCTTGTTCGGCATCGGCTGGTCGTGCTGCATCGCGTGATGGGCACGTTCATGGGTCGCGAGGCGCCCATACGTGAAGTACTGCCAGATGATCCAGACCGACCCGAATAGCGCGGTCACCGGCCAGACGACGTTCATGATCCACATGTGCTGTGGATGGCGGACTTCATCGACCGCAATGATGAGCGCGCAGACGAAGCCCAAGGCGAGAACGGCGATGGAGAGGGCATGAAGCCATGCAGGTATCATCAGCGATCGCCTCCCCTTATGGCGCTCACTCCGCCTGCACCGGACGATGCGACACCGTGGAGCGTATGACGCCACATGGCATCAGCACGCAGAACGACGACCGATTTGCGCCGGCGCGGGAGGTGCGTGCGATCGAGTGATCCTGCAGCGCCAACCTTCATCGTTCCGCCACGAGACGTGTCATCATCGAAAGTCCCCATGCAGAAGCGGGCATATGCATCGGATCCACGAACGCGGAACGGACGCAGGCGCGCTTGTCCGGCGCTCCCATATGGCGGAAGCCCAACAAGGCTCGTGCGTGACGCGGGAATCGGTCTGCTCACCACGGGCGGCCGTGCGTGCAGGAAGACCGGCTCATGCGATGTTCCGTGCCCTCTTCACCTCATTCATCGAATCGTGGTCAAGCCGCCGGAGAATGGCGGCCTGATTGCAGCCTTGGTCTTGCCACAATGCAAAAGGCATCCCGCAGGGGTGCCGTTCCAGGATTGCTGATAATTTAGGTACTCTGGATGCGCCTGCGGTGACCAACGGATTTGGCGTTCCGACCCCGCCCGCTACGCGGCCGACTGCGGCTCGCCGATCAGGTGCAGCGCCAGTTCACGCCGATGTGCCGCAAAGCGGTGCTCATAGAGGTAGATCGCCTGCCATGTCCCCAGCACGAGCCGCCCATCGGCCAACGGGATGGAAAGCTACGTCTGCGTCAGCACTGACCGGATGTGAGCAGGCATGTCGTCCGGCCCCTCCTCATCATGGCGATAGCGCGCCCGATCACCATCGGGCACCAGCCGCGCGAGGAACGCTTCAAGGTCTGTGCGCACGTCCGGTGATGCATTTTCCTGCACCAGCAAGGACGCGGACGTGTGACGACACCAGATCGTGAGGAGCCCGGTCTCGAGACCTGTTCCCGCCGCCCACCGGCAAAGGCGAGCCGTGACGTCGACCAGCCCACGACCAGACGTCTCCACCTCGAGACGATACAGGTGTTGCTCCATCTTCTTCCTCCTCGCACCATCACGTGCGGAAGCGTACGCTAGCCCACACCAACGGCCGCATCTGTCGCGGATCACGAGACCCCGTAACGCGCAAACCGAGGAGGTGTCATGCCGCGCAGATCCGCGGGGCGGCAAGCAGGTTCCCCTGCCACTGGCGCCCAGCTCTTCCCGCCAGAGGCGTTGCACGAGGCAGCCGGCACCAGCGCCTTCGCGCTCGGCCAGCATTGTTTCCAAAGCGGGCGCGTGGACCTGCTCTCCGTGCGTGACCATCATGCGCGAGCGCATGTGTCCGGAACGAACCTCTACCGTTGCGAGCTAACCCTGAGCGGCGGAAACATCGCGGGCCGCTGCACATGCGCGGCACATGCCGACTTCGGCTTCTGCAAACATCTCGTCGCAACCGGACTGGCCGCCAACACGGCGGCGGACGCGGGGGTCGCCGTCC
>MKTV01000021.1:220-71726 GCA_001898425.1 Rhodospirillales bacterium 69-11 | reverse complement strand
CGTACGCGCGCATCTGCTCAGCCTCGGGACCGAACGACTCACCGAGATGCTCCTCACCCTGGCGGGACGCGACCCGCTCCTGTTCGTCCGCCTCGACGCAGCAGCCGTGGTGGCGACGGGTGACGACCCCACCGTCGTCGCACGATTGCGAACCGCCCTCCGTCGCGCGGTGGAGGCTGGCGGACGGGACGGCACGCAAGCGGAGGCCGACGCGCGGGCAACTGAGATCGGCGATGTGCTGGACCAGCTCGACCTCCTGCTCGACACCGGACGCACCGGCGTGGTCCTTGGCGTGCTCGATGACGTCTTCGAGGCGATGAACGCGGCATTCGAGAATGTCGACGGCATGGAGGAGCCTTACGAGACTCTCCTCGAGCGCGCAGCCGCCCAGCACATGGCCGCCTGGCGAAACGCGGAGCCCGCGCCTATCGATCTGGCCCGTGACCTCTTCGCGCGAGAGGTGACCGACCCGTCCGGCCTTTTCGAGGGGGCGAGCGCGACGTATCAGGGACTCCTCGGGCCGGAGGGGCTCGCTCAGTATCGGCAGCTTGCCCTCGACGCCTGGGCCGAGTTGGCGCCACCGGCGCGGACCGGCGCGGACGCGGTGGTTGCGACGGCGAACGACCGTCGCCGGCGCAGAGTGCTGCGGATCCTCGACTCCTTCGCCGAACGGGACGGTGACGTCGACCAGCAGATCCAGCTGCGCGTCACGGCCCTGGCCGAGGCGCGGGACTATCTCGCCCTGGCGCAATTCTGCCTCGCGCACGGGCGGCAAGCCGATGCGATCCGCTTCGCGGAAGATGGAGCATGGCTGTTCGACGATGCGACCGGTGAACCGTTGCAGCGATTCCTCGCGGAACGGTACTT
The DNA here is from genome assembly GCA_001898425.1 of Rhodospirillales bacterium 69-11. Lineage (GTDB taxonomy): Bacteria > Pseudomonadota > Alphaproteobacteria > Acetobacterales > Acetobacteraceae > Rhodopila. The sequence continues at coordinate 70,859 of MKTV01000021.1, read as the reverse complement.
GGCCGCCCGCCGAAGCACGGACGCCGCCGCGTCATTCGCTCGAGCGTTCGCCCAGCGCCCCTCGCTCGAACTGTTCACGAAGATGGCGCTGCTGCGGGAGGAACTGGAGGCGGGGGGCCGCGCCGCGCTGACCGACGAGATCGAAGCAGAGCTTCGCACGAAGCTTTCGGGAAGTAGATCGAACCAGGGCAGGCTTGCCTTCCTGCTCCTGGATATCCTGCTCGCCGAAGGGCAGCTATCCCGCGCATGGACGGTGGCGCGGGACTACAAGATGCGCCCCGATGTGCTGATGGATCTCGCCGGAGCAAGCGAGGACGCCATGCCGACAGAGGCGCTGGAGGTCTACGCCGCCGCCGTCGAGCTCCGGATCGGATCCATGACTCGCCCCGACTACGAAGAGGCGTCTCGCCTGATCGTCCGCATGGGCGCGATCCGTGAACGACACCGGCAGGCCGCGGCGCATCGCGACTATCTGCTGGACCTCATACACCGCCACGGCGGCAAGCGCAGCTTCGTCCGCCTGCTGCAGGACGCGGTGGCGGCTGCAGGGCCGACGTCGCTGCAATCATCGCTGGTCCGCAAGCCCACTGCGCGCCGGGGGCGCTGACGGCGGGTCACGTATCGGTCACCGCCCGCAAGCGGGGCCGTAGGTAGTCGGCCGGGACGCAGATCCGACCACCAACGCCCTGTCGTTCGCTCAGAGGTGGATCAGGAACGTCCTGATCCGCTCCCCCGGGCCGCGAAGCGCCGTGGTGGCCGGTGCCTCGAACAACAGCTCCGTCCGTACACCGAAAGGTGGCTGGTCGAGATACAGGGCAGAGTCGAGCCAGATCCTGGTATCCTGGCCATGGGCGATGTCCCGGTTCGGCACCAGCCGCGCCGTGTCCGCCGGCTGATAGTCGCTGTAGATTGCGAACTTGTACTGGGCGAGCTTCGGCAGGATGCGCAGGATCTCGGTATTCGACAGGTGTTGCAGCACCTCTCGCAACAGGCAGAGATCGCCTTGCGGCAACGGGTCGGCGGTGATGTCCAGATGCTCGAAGCGGATGTTCGGACCAGCGAACCGCGCCTGATTGGCGGCGATCAGCGGCTCGACGACGTCGATGCCGACATAGCTGATCTCGGGATCGAGGAACCTGCCGGCAACGCGGAAATCGCCGCAGCCGAGGTCCACCACGGACCGCACGCCCTGCGCCGCGATGAAGCGGCGAATGCCTTCGGCATAGATGCTGGCCGGAACGTCCTCCGAACCCGGGCCGGAATAGAACGCGCCGTTGCCGCCGCTTCCACCGCTGCCCCAGACGTTCTGCTCGTAGATCTTGTGGAACACGTCGCTCAGGGGCCGGCGCCCGTTCTGGGCCCAGTGCAGCTCACGCTTGATGCGACGAGAGAGTTGGCGGATGGGCCAAGGCGTATGCTCCTTCACTCGCTGCAGCAGGTCCACAGGCTCAGTCTCCCGGTTGTCGCGCGCCGACTTCATCGACACAGTGGCCCCCCCGCTGTGCCGGTCGCGGCATGCCCCGACCTACTCTCAATCGGATGTGGCGAAACAGCGGCGGCACCGGTCACACTCGCCAACTCGCGCGAACGTGCGCGGCCCGCGCTGCGCTTGCATTTCGTTGACGTGCAGAGCCGGCAGGCCCGCGCTCATGATTGTGTCAGCCGGGGACTTGCAAGATCCTCTCGGCAACGCTCAATCGTTACGGCGTGCGCTTAGCGCGCACAGTAGCGGTGCCGCATCCGGTTTCATTACGTATAAGTTTCGTTGCGAACGACACGCTTTTGCGCGATTGCCGTCGAACCCGCCCAGGTGGTCCGATCCAGCTGCCCGCCAGCACAGGCGGTCGCGCAGCGAGGGCGAATCAGCGACCGCGGAAGACGGGTTTCCGCTTCTCGATGAAGGACCGCGTGGCCTCGCGGAAATCCTCGCTGTTCTCCGCCTCCCGCTGCATCGCGTCCATGCGGGCCTCGTCACGCTCCGCGCGTTCGATGCCGAGTTGTGCGATGAAGAACTTGGAGGCGCGGATCGAGAGCGGCGCATTCGCCGCCAGCGTCTCCGCATAGGCGACCGTCTGCGCCTCGAGGTCTTCGATCGCCACGATCCGGTTGATCAGGCCCATCCGCAACGCCTCCTCCGCATCGAGCCGCCGTCCGGAAAACATGATGTCCTTCGCGACGCTGGGACCGACGAGGTCGACCAACTGCTTCAGGCCTTCCGGGGCATAGGCGATTCCGCGCAATGCAGCGGGGACGCTGAACCGTGCATCGGTCGATGCGAAACGCAGATCGGCGTTCAGCGCCATTCCGAGCCCACCGCCGAGGCAGTAGCCGTAGATCATCGCGATCAGCGGCTTCTCGAGCCCCAGCATGGCGCGGCGCAGACGCTCCGGCGCCTCCCGCGCACGCCGTGCGGCCTCGGCGTCCGCGCGGGTCGTTTCGAAGCTCTTGATGTCACCGCCGGAGATGAACGCCTTGCGGCCGGCACCGCGCATGATCACGACCTTGATCGCCGGATCGGCGGCATAGGCCTCGATCACTCGCAGCGCGTCTTCCGACATGCCGGGCGACAACGCGTTCAGCTTGGTCGGATTGTCCCAGATCAGCCAGCCGATCGGTCCGTTCGTCTCGGCCCGTACCAGACCGGAGGTGAGATCCATCGCGACGCTCCAACTTCGATTCGCGCTAGTTTGCCAACCCGTCCGCTTTGCTGTCGAGGCTGCGCTGCAGCCGGTCCGCGCCACCCTGGCGCAGCAGGGTCCGGAAATCCGACCGTTGCACGGCCACGCGACTGACCGCGCCATCCGCCAGCACGTCCACGATGCGCCACCCGTTCGGCGTGTTGCGCATCACGTAATCGAGTTCGTGAGTATCGCCGGAGGTCGGGACGATCTGGGTCCGCACCACTTCCTCGGCACCCACGGAACGGGTCTCCGGATTGATGAGGAAGCGCTGTCCATTGAACTGGTCGAAACTGTTCACGTAGGAGTTCACCGTATAGCGCCGGAAGGCCGCGAGCAGCGCACGTTGCTGGTCGGGTGAAAACGACGCCCATGTCGGCCCGACGGAGGCTCGCAACACGGCTTCCAGATCGAAGGTCCGGTCGATCACCGGGCCGAGCATCTGGGCGCGCTGGGAAAATGGGGTGCCCTGGCCGGCCTTCATGATGGCAAGCAGCCCTGCGACCAGGTCCTGCACCGGCTGAAGCGGTGACGACTGCGCGTGCCCCGTGCGTGCGCCGAACAAACCGGCCGCGGTGAGCACGGCGGCCGTTCGTCGGCGTGTGATGACAAATTCCATGATGCCCCCGGTCGCTGCGTTCGGAACGGGAGGTTACCAGCCCCGGTTCGGAAGACACCGCCCGGGCTGGACCGCGTCGGCCGACGCGCGCCATGGCGGTCGCGGCTTTCCCGTGCAGGATCAATCGCCTGCTGCGAGCCGTGGCGCTGGCGACCGTACGTTCACTCTCCCGTGCGGCTCATCCGATTGCGCGCGGTCGCCAGCAGGTAAGCGCCTCACGCGCGGCGCCAGGACGCCGTGCGTGAGGGATCGGAGGGTTGGTCGCTCAGCCGGCGCGGTTCTGGACCAGTTCCGTGACGACGCCGGGATCCGCGAGGGTGGAGGTGTCCCCCAGGCTGTCCGTCTCATTGGCCGCGATCTTGCGGAGGATCCGGCGCATAATCTTGCCGCTCCGTGTCTTGGGGAGCGCCGGCGCCCACTGGATCACGTCGGGCGACGCGATCGGTCCAATCTCCTTGCGGACCCAGGCGACGAGCTCCTTGCGCAGCGCCTCGGTCGGCTCTTCGCCCAGGGTCAGCGTCACGTAGGCGTAGATCCCCTGCCCCTTCAGGTCGTGCGGGTAACCGACCACCGCGGCCTCGGCGACCTTGGGGTGGGCGACCAGGGCGCTCTCGACCTCGGCGGTGCCCATCCGGTGGCCCGAGACGTTGATGACGTCGTCCACCCGGCCGGTGATCCAGTAGTAGCCGTCGGCGTCCCGCCGCGCCCCGTCGCCGGTGAAATAGAGCCCCTTGAAGGTGGAGAAGTAGGTCTGCACGAAGCGGTCATGGTCGCCGAACACGGTGCGCATCTGACCCGGCCAGCTCTCGGCGATGCACAGATTGCCCTCGCAGGCGCCGTGCAGCTCGTGCCCGTCCCCGTCCACGATGATCGGCTTCACCCCCGGCAGCGGGAGGGTGGCGGAGCCGGGCTTCAGCGGGGTGGCACCGGGCAGCGGGCTGATCAGGATGCCGCCCGTCTCGGTCTGCCACCAGGTATCGACGATCGGGCAGCGGTGCTCGCCGACGACGCGGTCGTACCACAGCCAGGCCTCGGGATTGATCGGCTCGCCCACGCTGCCGAGGATGCGCAGCGACTTGCGGGAGGTCTTGCGCACCGGCTCCTCCCCGTCGCGCATCAGGGCGCGGATCGCGGTCGGCGCGGTGTAGAAGATGTTGACCTTGTGCTTGTCGACCACCTGCCAGAAGCGGGAGCTGTCCGGGTAGTTGGGGATGCCCTCGAACATCAGCGTGGTCGCACCGTTCGCGAGCGGGCCGTAGACGATGTAGGTGTGGCCGGTCACCCAGCCCACGTCGGCGGTGCACCAGTAGATCTCGCCGGGCCTGTAGTCGAACACCAGCTCATGCGTGTAGCTGGCCCAGACCATGTAGCCGCCGGTCGTGTGCAGCACGCCCTTGGGCTTGCCGGTGCTGCCGGAGGTATACAGGATGAACAGCGGATCCTCGGCGTTCATCTCCGCCGGGGGACAGTCGGCCGAGACCTTGGCGCACAGCGTCGCCCAGTCGTGGTCACGACCGGCCCGCATGGCGACCTCGCCGCCCGTCACCTTCACCACGATCACGTTCTTGACGCTGGGGCAGGTCTCCAGCGCGACGTCGGCATTGGCCTTCAGCGGCACCTTGCGCCCGCCGCGGCGCCCCTCGTCGGCGGTGATGAGCAGCGAGGAGTCGCAATCCTGCAGGCGGTTGGCCAGGCTGTCGGGTGAGAAGCCGCCGAACACCACCGAATGGATCGCGCCGATGCGCGCGCAGGCCAGCATGGCGACCGCGGCCTCGGGCACCATCGGCAGGTAGATCGTGACCCGGTCGCCCTTCTTCACGCCGAGCCCGGTCATGGCGTTGGCGAGGCGGCAGACCTGCTCGTGCAGCTCCCGGTAGGTCACGGTCCGGCTGGTGTTCGGGTCGTCCCCCTCCCACAGGATCGCGACCTGGTCGCCGCGCGTCGCGAGATGCCGGTCGAGGCAGGAGGCCGAGGCGTTCAGCGTGCCATCCTCGAACCACTTGATCGAGACGTTGCCCGAGAAGCTCGCGTTCCGGATCCTCGTCGGCGCCCGCATCCATGCGACCCGGTCCGCCTGCTCGGCCCAGAACCCGTCGGGGTCGCGGGCGGCGCGCTCCGCCATCGCCTGGTAGCGCGCGGCGTCGACATGGGCGTGGGCGGCGATTTCCGGGCGGACCGGGAAAACCTGTCCCTCGGACGCGTGCGTGTCTGGCATCGACGTGTTCCTCTTCCCTACTCCGTGGCTTACAGCCCGGCATCTTCCGGGACGTAAACCACGCCGTCCTTGATCTGGATCGCCACCGCCTCGAGAAAATCCCCGCGGCAGGGGCCGGTCAGGCACTCGCCGGTGGCGATCGCGAACTCGGCCCCGTGGGTCGCGCAAACGATACGGCGCCCGTCAGCCGAGAGGAAGCGCCCTGGCATCCAGTCGAGCGGTACGCCGATATGCGGACAGGAATTGACGTAGACATGGAGCGTCTCCCCCTCTCGCACCGCGAGCAGGCCGATGAAGCCGCCCGCCGGCGGAGGGTAGCCGGCGCTCCCCCCATCGGGAATGTCGGCGAGCGGCCCCAGCGCCCGCCAACCGGCGGGGATCAGCGCCGCTTCCATCCGCCCATCCGGCAAAGCTGCTTCCAGTGGTCGGGCGAGATCGGCATGACGGACAGCCGGGATTGCCGCACCAGGGCAAGTTCGGCGAGCGTCGGATCGGCCTTGATCGTCGCCAGGGTGACGGGGGTCGGCATCGGTCCGACCGCCTTCATGTCGACGCACACCCAGTCGCCGGACTCGGCGGTCGGGTCGGGATAGGCCTCCCGCGCCACTTCCACCACGCCGACGATCTCCTTGCCGATATTGGAGTGATAGAAGAACGCAAGATCGCCCTTGCGCATGGCCTTCAGGTTGTTCTTGGCCATGTGGTTGCGCACGCCGGTCCAGGGCTCGACCTGGTTCGCGACCTGCTGGTCCCAGGAGAAGGCGTCCGGTTCGGACTTGACCAGCCAGTATTGCTTCGTCATGCGCCGATCCGGTCAGGCACGCGACGGGGCGCGGGACGGATCCGGCGCGACGGGGCACGGAACAACGGCAGGCAATTGACCCATCTCAATGCGCCGGCGCCGGACGACGCGGGAGAAGCACGACGGCATGACCCAGATTTTCCTTCATGACACGCCGGCGGGAATGGCCGAGGCCGCGGCGCGTCCCCACAGTAAGGCAAGGCGCGGCGGCTTCAAACGACCAGCCGCATCGGATAGAGAGGCTTCGTGAACGCGCGGTCCGTCGTCGGCACGCCCCAGGCGGGGCGTTCCCTGCATCGTTTCGCCAACCCAGGCCAGTTCCTGCGCCTGTCCGGGGCGGTGCTCCCCTGGCTGACCGCCGGCGCGGTTGCCCTGACGACACTGGGCCTCGTCTGGGGGCTGTTCTTCGCCCCAGCCGACTGGCAGCAGGGCGATGCCGTGCGGATCATGTATGTACATGTCCCCGCAGCCTGGCTCGCATCCGCGGGCTACATGGCGTTGGCGATCTGCTCGGTGCTGTCCCTGGTCTGGCGGCACCCGCTGGCCGACCTGGCGGCGGTGGAGATCGGTCCGGTGGGCGCGGGCTTCACGGCGCTGTGCCTCGCGACCGGCAGCCTGTGGGGCAAGCCGATGTGGGGCGCCTGGTGGGTGTGGGACGCGCGCCTGACCTCGGTGCTGGTGCTGTTCTTCCTCTATCTCGGGCACGTGGCGCTGGTGCGGGCCTTCGATGATCCGACCCGCGGCTACCGCGCCGGGGCCATCCTGGCGCTGGTGGGCGTCGTGAACCTGCCGATCATCAAGTTCAGCGTCGATTGGTGGAACACGCTGCATCAGCCGGCCTCCATCACCCTGACCGGGGCGCCGACCATGGCGCTGTCCATGCTCTGGCCGCTGCTGATCGCCGCGGTCGGCTACATGCTGACCTTCGCCGCCATCGTGGTCGCCCGCACCCGCGCGGCGGTGATGGAGCGGCGAGTCCGCGGGCTGCTGATGGCGCGCGCCGCCTCGGACGGCGCCGAAGCCCCTGTGGTTGCCTCGTCTGGAGAGGCCGCGCCGGAACGGGCCGCCGCCGAACGCGCAGCGTTCCAAGCGGCGGCGCAGGAGAGCGCCCGATGACCCATCTTCCCTTCATCGCCGCGTCCTACGCGCTGGGGGTGCTGGTCCCGGTCGGGTTCGGGATCGCCGCCTTCCTGCGGATGGGTCGGGCACGGCGCCGGCTCGCGGCGATCGACCCGCGGGCGCAGCGCGGAGGCCTGGCATGACGCGCAAGCGCCGCCGCCTCTGGATCCTGGTCGCCTGCGGCCTCGGCCTCGGTTCGGCCACCGCCCTGACCCTCTCGGCGTTCAGCGACAGCCTCGTGTTCTTCGTCTCGCCCTCCGATCTCGCCAAGGATGCACCGAACGGCCGCACCGTCCGGCTGGGTGGCCTGGTGGAGCAGGGCACCGTGGTGCGCAGCGGCGGCCCCGGCAAACCGGTCGCGACGTTCCGCGTCACCGATGGCGCGAACAGCGTAAAGGTCACCTATGCCGGCATCCTGCCCGACCTGTTCCGGGAGGGGCAGGGCGTGGTCACGCTGGGAACGCTGCAGTCGGACGGCACCTTCCGCGCGTCCGAGGTGTTGGCCAAGCACGACGAGACCTACATGCCGAAAGAGGTCGCCGAGGCGCTGAAGAAATCCGGCCATTGGAACCCCGATGCCGGCCCGCCGCCGCCGGCGTCCACCTGGAACACGCTGGCCGGCGCCAAGCAGCCGGGAAGCTGAGACGGCGCGCCCCTGACCGAGGACCGCAGATGACCGATCCCACCACCCCGTCCACGCCGACGCCGCCCGCGGTGGCCCCGGATGCCGCCCCGAACGGCTCGCCTGCGACGGAGGCACCCGCGCTGCCGAAGGAGATTGGCGGGGCGAAAGGTCCTGAACCGACCCGCTACGGCGACTGGCAGCACAAGGGACGCGTGACCGACTTCTGAGATCGCGTCGCGTCCGCGTGCCGCGGGGGATGGAAGCGGGGTCGCCCCGAGCCCTTCGCGGAAGACATCTCTCCTCTACATGAGATTCATTTGCAATCGCGCTGGGTGCGGTCCACTCTCCCCGGACCGCACCGCATCCCAGGGGCCGCGCGTATGCTGATCGCCTTCCTGATCATGCTCCGAGAGGGCACCGAGGCCGCGCTGATCGTCGGCATCGTCGCCTCCTACCTCAGCCAGACCGGTCATCGCGCCTTGCTGCCCGCCGTCTGGGGCGGCGTGGCGCTCGCCTGCCTGATCTGCCTCGGACTGGGCATCGGCCTGAACGCCATCAGCGCGGAGTTTCCGCAGAAGGAGCAGGAGCTGTTCGAGGGCGTGGTCGCGCTGATCGCGGCCGGCATGCTCACCTCGATGGTGTTCTGGATGCGTAAGGCGGCGCGCTCCATCAAGGCGACCCTGCAGCACGCGGTGGACGCCGCGGTGCGCCCGGGCCGGCAGGCCGGCTTCGCGCTGGTCGCCATGGTCTTCCTCGCCGTCGGGCGGGAAGGATTGGAATCCGTGTTCTTCCTGCTCGCCACCTTCCAACAGGATGTCGGGCCGGCCGTCCCCGCCGGTGCCGTCCTCGGCCTGGTCGCGGCCGCCGGCGTCGGTGCCGCCATCTATGCGGGCGGCGTGCGGCTCGACCTCCGCCGCTTCTTCCGCTGGACCGGCGTGTTCATCGTCTTCGTCGCCGCCGGCCTGCTCGCCTCCGCGCTCCGCGCCTTCCATGAGGCAGGGCTCTGGAACGGGCTGCAGCAGACCCTGTTCGACCTGAGCCACGCGCTGCCCACCGACAGTCCGGTCGGCGCCGTGCTCGCCGGGCTTCTCGGTTACAGCGACACGCCCACGCTGGGCGAGGGCCTGGTCTGGCTGCTGTACCTCGTGCCCTCCCTGCTGGTCTTCGCCCTGGACCGCCCGCGCACCTCCGTCGCACATCCCGCCTGAAGGACTCCCATGCTGCGCCTTCCCGCCCCGGCCCTGATGCTGGCCGCCCTCGCCTGCCCGATCGTCGCCCGTGCGGCCGATCCGGTCGCCGTGACCGTCACGGACAAGGGATGCGAGCCGAGCTCGCTGACCGTCCCGGCCGGCAAGACCGTCTTCCGCATCAAGAACGCCAGCAAGCGCGCGCTCGAGTGGGAGATCCTGCAGGGCGTGATGGTGGTGGAGGAGCGGGAGAACATCCTGCCCGGCTTCACCCAGACGCTGACCGCGACGCTCCAGGCTGGCGACTACCAGATGACCTGCGGGCTGCTCAGCAACCCGAAGGGCACGCTGACCGTCAGCGCCGGGTCGGGCGCCGCGAGCGCCCCCGCCGCGCTGGAGCTGGTCGGTCCCATCGCCGAGTACAAGCTCTACGTCAGCAAGGAAGTGGACGCGCTGGCCGCCGAGACCGCGAAATTCGTCGACGCAGTGAAGGCGGGCAAGCTCGAGGAGGCGCAGCATCTCTACGCGCCCACCCGCCAGCACTACGAACGGGTCGAGCCCATCGCCGAGTTGTTCAACGACCTGGACGGCGCGATCGACGCGCGCGCGGACGACTTCGAGAAGAAGGAGGACGACCCGACCTGGACCGGGTTCCACCGGCTGGAGAAGGGGTTGTTCGCCGACAAGAGCACCGACGGCCTCGCCCCGGTCGCCGACAAGCTGATGGCCGACGTGACGACGCTTCAGGAACGCGTGGCCAAGCTGCCGATCCCGCCCAAGGCCATGGTCGGTGGCGCCGCGGCGCTGATCGAGGAGGTCGCGGCCACCAAGATCAGCGGCGAGGAGGAGCGCTACAGCCGCACCGATTTGTGGGACTTCCAGGCGAACGTCGATGGCGCACAGAAGATCGTCTCCCTGCTGCGCCCGCTGATCGCCCCGCGTGATCCGGCGCTGCTCGCCAAGATCGATGCCAACTTCGCCAAGGTCGACAAGCTGCTGGCGAAGTACCACGGCAAGGAAGGCTTCCTCTCCTACGACAAGGTGTCCACCGCCGACCGGAACGCGATGAAGGGCCCGATCACGCAATTGGCCGAGGACCTCTCGAAACTTCGTGGCGTGCTGGGAGTCGACTGATGAGCGCGATGTGCCCCGGCCGCCGGCTGCTGCTGCGTGGCCTTGCCGCGAGCCCGGCGGCGCTGATCGGAACGGCGCGCGCCGAGACCCTGCCCGACGATCGTGGGATCGAGGAGGAGTCGACCGAACAGCGCCAGCCCTTCTACGGCGCGCACCAGGCGGGGATCGTGACGCCGCAGCCGGCGGCTGCACTGGTCGCGAGCTTCGACGTGCTGGCGGACAACCGCACCGACCTCGAGCGCATGTTCCGCACCCTGACGCAGCGGATCGCGTTCCTGACCACCGGCGGGACGGTGCCCTCGGTCGACCCGAAGCTGCCGCCGCTCGATTCCGGCCTGATGGGGCCTCGGGTCTTCCCCGACAACCTGACGATGACGGTCGCGGTCGGCACCTCCCTGTTCGACCAGGATCGGTTCGGCCTGGCGGACCGCAAGCCGCGTGAGCTCGTGACGATGCGGCGCTTCCCGAACGACGCGCTGGATGCGGCGTTCTGCCACGGCGACCTGCTGGTGCAGATCTGCTCCAACACCGCCGAGACGAATATCCACGCGCTGCGCGACCTGGTGAAGATGATGCCGGACCTGATCGCGCTGCGCTGGAAGTTCGACGGCTTCCTGCCGCCGCACACGATCAAGACGCAGGGCCGCGACACGGTGCGCAACCTGCTGGGGTTCAAGGACGGGACCGCCAACCTGGACGTACGCGACACCGCGCTGATGGACCGCAACATCTGGGTCCAGAGAGAGGCGAACGAGCCCGCCTGGACCGCCGGCGGCAGCTACCAGGTGGTGCGGCTGATCCGCATGATGGTGGAGCGCTGGGACCGCACCCCGCTGCAGGAGCAGGAGACGATCTTCGGCCGCGACAAGATGGAAGGCGCGCCGCTCGGCATGGCACGCGAGCACGACGCGCCGGACTACGCGGGCGACCCGGAGGGCAAGCAGATCCCGCTCGACGCGCATATCCGCCTTGCCAACCCGCGCACCGCGGAGACGGCCTCCAGCCTGATCCTGCGTCGTGGCTACAACTACAGCCGCGGCCTGACGGCCTCCGGCCAGCTCGACATGGGGCTGCTGTTCGTCTGCTTCCAATCCGACCTCGCGGCCGGGTTCGTGACCGTGCAGAAGCGCCTCGATGGCGAGCCGCTGGAGGAATACATCAAGCCGTTCGGTGGCGGGTATTTCTTCGCGCTACCCGGCGTGCCCGGCCCGAACCACTATCTGGGTGAAAGCCTGCTCGCCGCCTGAGCCACCGCGGGACCCGCGCGGGGATCGGCACAGCGTCCAACGACCCCAAGGCGGGGCGTGTTTCCGTGCGCCGCGACGCGCCATGCGGCGGCACGCCCCGCTGGTATTCGCGGCGTGGCGGACGGCATGATCCATGCTCCGCGCTAAGCGCCAACCAGGGGGAACCGTCGCATGAACCTGTCCCGACGCACCGGGCTGGCAGCCGCGTCCGCGATGCTGCTCGCTCGATCGACGCAGGCGGCCGAGACGCCCGCCGTGCTCGACGCGACGCTGCGGCCCTATCTCGGCAAATGGAACCTGCCGGCGATCGGCGCGGCCGTGCTGCGCGACGGCGCGCTCCGCGGCGTGGGCGCGGTGGGGACGCGCCGGGTCGGCACCGACATCCCGGTCACGGTCCATGATCGCTTCCATATCGGGTCGGACACCAAGGCGATGACGGTGCTGCTCGCGGCGCTGACTATCGAGCAAGGAAAGCTTGGTTGGGACACGCCGATCGGCGATGTGCTGTCCGACTTGCCGTCCGACACCAACGCGGCTTTCCGGCGCATCACGCTGACGCAGCTCATGTCGCACACATCCGGCCTGCCGGGCGATGATGACGAGATCGGCATGCTCTACGTGAAGGCCGGCGAGCAGGACGGCAACCTGGACGCGCAACGCCGCTGGCTGGTCGCGCAATGGGCACCGAAGCCGCTGGCCGGAACGCCCGGCAAGAGCTGGGCCTACTCCAACCTCGGCTACGTCGTGCTCGGATCGGTGCTGGAGCGCGTCGGCGGCAAGACCTGGGAGGAGCTGCTCGCCACCCAGGTGTTCGACCCGTTGCAGCTACGGAGCGCCGGGTTCGGCCCGCAATCCTCCATGGGCCGGGTCGACGCGCCACTGCCGCACGACATCGTCGACGGCCGGCCGATCGCCTACCTGGCCGGGCCGAACGCGGACAACCCCCTGGTCCTCGGGCCCGCCGGCACCGTGCATCTCTCGCTGCTGGACTTCGCCGCCTGGGCGAACTGGCAGGTCGGCCAGGGACGCCGCGGCCCCGCACTGGTTTCGCCCGCAACGATGAAGCGGATGCACAGTGCGGTGATCGAGATGCCCCCGCAGCCGCACGCCGCGACCGGAACGCCCGGCAGCATCCAGGCCAGCCACCTCGCCTACGCGCTTGGTTGGGGCGTGGCGACGCTGTCCTACGCGGATACGCCGTTCGTCGCCCATAGCGGCTCGAACGGCAAGAACTACGCGATGATCCTGCTGCAACCGCAGACCGACTTCGCGATGGTGATGACGACCAACATCGGCGGCCCCAAGGCCGACGAGGCATTCAAGGCGCTCGGCGCCGAACTCTACGCCCGCTTCATGCCCCCCTGACCCCCTCTCCCTTCGCGGGAGAGGGCCCGGGTGAGGGGGCGATCGGGGCAAACGCACCGCCGCACGCCGACCCGCCCCCTCTCCCCTCGCGGGAGAGGGATGGGGTGAGGGGGCGATCGGGGCAAACGCACCACCGGACGCCAACCCGCATCACCCCTCCCCCAACCCCCCTCCCGCAAGGGGAGGGGGAGGTCGGAGGGTTACTCCGCGGCGGGGGCGGGCACCGCGGCGGCGGCCCGTCGCCGGCCGACGAAGCGACGGATCACCGCGTAGAACACCGGCGTGAACACCAGCCCGAACACCGTCACCCCCAGCATGCCGAAGAAGACGGCGGTCCCCAGCGACTGGCGCATCTCGGCGCCGGCGCCGGTGGCGGTGACGAGCGGCACGACGCCCAGGATGAACGCGAAGGACGTCATCAGGATCGGGCGCAGCCTGGTCCGCGCCGCCTGGGCCGCCGCCGCGAACGGCGTCTCACCGTCGTCTTCCGCCTGCTTCGCGAACTCCACGATTAGGATCGCGTTCTTCGCGGCCAGTCCGACCAGCACGACGAAGCCGATCTGCGCCAGCACGTCCACCGGCATTCCGCGCAGGCCGAGTCCGGTGACCGCGGCGAGCAGGCACATCGGCACGATCAGCACGACCGACAGCGGCAGGCTCCAGCTCTCGTACTGCGCCGCCAGCACGAGGAACACGAACAGCACGGATGCGCCGAAGATCACCAGCGTGGAGGTGCCGGTCAGGCGCTGCTGGAACGCGAGATCGGTCCATTCGAAACCGAACCCGGCCGGCAGGTGCTCCGCCGCCAGCTTCTCCATCATCGTGAGGGCGGTGCCCGAGGAGATGGTCGGCAGCGCGTTGCCCTGCAGTTCCGCGGCGGGATACAGGTTGTAGCGCGGCACGCGATACGGGCCGGTGCGGTCCTCGAACTTCGCGACGGACCCGAGCGGCACCATGGTGCCGGAGGCGTTGCGGGTCTCCAGGCGGGAGATGTCGCTGATGTCCCGCCGGAACGGAGCATCCGCCTGCGCCATCACCTGGTAGGTGCGACCGAGATAGTTGAAGTCGTTGACGTAGGCGGATCCGACGAAGACCTGCAGCGCCTCGAACACCTGTTCCGGCGTGACGCCCAGCTTCTCCGCCTTCACGCGGTCGATGTCGGCATAGACGTTCGGCGTGCGCGTGCTGAACAGTGAGAAGACGCCGACCAGGCCGGGGGTCTGGTTCGCCGCCGCGGCCAGGCCGTTCACCGCGGCCTCCAGCGCGGCGGGGCCTTGGCCCTGCCGGTCCTGCACCATCATCTTGAACCCGCCGGCGGTGCCGATGCCGTTCACCGGCGGCGGCGGGATGGTGATGACGAACGCTTCCTGCACGGCATCCAACCGTTGGCGCAGCGCAGCCAGCACTTCGTTCGCGCTGTCACCATGCGCTCGGCGCTCCTCGAACGGCTTCAGGCCGACGAACACGGCCCCGGCGTTGGAGGCGTTGGTGAACGTCGCGCCGTCGAAGCCCGCGAACGGCACCGCGTATTTCACGCCGGGTGTCTTCAGGATGATGTCCGTCGCCTTGCGCACCGCCGCGTCCGTGCGGTCGAGCGACGCGCCGGGCGGAAGCTGCAGCACGGTGATCAGGTAGCCCTGGTCCTGTTCCGGGATGAACCCGGTCGGGGCGCGCATGAACTGCCAGCCCGTGAGGCCGATCAGCACCGCATACAGCGCCAACATCATCACGCTGGCGCGGATGAAGCGCGCCGTCAGTCGGCCGTAGCGGTCGGACAGCCACTCGAAGCCGCGGTTGAACCCGCCGAACAGCGCGGCGATCCAACCGGCGGGTCCGCGACGGCGCGGCGCATGGTCGTCGTGCGGACGGAACAGCAGCGCGCACAAGGCCGGGCTCAAGGTCAGCGACACGAAGCAGGAGATCACGGTGGACGCGGCGATCGTCACGGCGAACTGCCGGAAGAACTGCCCCGAGATACCGGAGATGAACGCCGCAGGCACGAACACCGCGCACAGCGTCAGGGCGATGGCGACCAGCGCGCCGCCCACCTCGTCCATCGTGCGGTGCGCCGCTTCGCGTGGCGTCAGCCCACGTCGCAGGTTTCGCTCGACGTTCTCCACCACGACGATCGCGTCGTCCACGACGATGCCGACGGCGAGCACGAGGCCGAACAGCGACAGGTTGTTGAGCGAGAACCCCATCGCCGCCAGGACGGCGAAGGTGCCGACGAGCGAGATCGGGATCGCCACGATCGGGATCAGCGAGGCCCGCCAGGTCTGCAGGAACAGGATCACGACCACGACCACGAGGCCGATCGCCTCGACGATCGTCTTCACCACCTCATGCACCGATTGCGAGATGAAGGTCGTGGTGTCGTAGATGATGTCGTAGCGCAGGCCGGGCGGGAATTGCTGCGACAGTTGCTCCATCGCGGCCCGCACCCGCGTCGCCGTGGCCAGCGCGTTGGAGCCGGGCTGCTGGTAGATCAGCAGCGGCACCGCTTCCTGCGTGTTGAGATAGCCGTTCGCGCCGTAATCCTGCGCGCCCAGCTCCGCGCGACCGATATCGCGCAGGCGCGTGACGCGCCCCTGGGCGTCCGACTTGATGATGATGTCGTCGAACTGGGCCGGCGTGCTGAGACGCCCGAGCGTCTGGACGTTCAGCTGGAAGGCGCCGGGTTGCGCGACGGGGGGCTGGTTCAGCACGCCAGCCGAGACCTGCACGTTCTGCGCCCGCAACGCGGTGATCACCTCGCCCGCGGTCAGGTCGTGCGCCGCCACCTTGTCGGGGTCGAGCCAGATCCGCATGGCATAGTCGCGGCCGCCGAAGATCTGCACGTCGCCCACGCCCTCGAGCCGCGCCAGCACGTCCTTCACGCGCAAGGTCGCGTAGTTGGACATGTAGAGCTGGTCGCGGGACCGGTCGGGCGAGAGAAGATGCACGACCATCAGCATGTCCGGCGAGTTCTTCTTCACCGTCACGCCCAGTCGCTGCACCGTTTCCGGCAGGCGCGGCGTCGCGACCGCGACGCGGTTCTGCGTGAGCATCTGCGCGGTATCGAGGTCGGTGCCCAGCTTGAAGGTGACGGTCAGCGTGAGCTTGCCGTCGCCCGTCGCCTGGCTGCTCATGAACAGCATGTTCTCGACGCCGTTGATCTGCTGTTCGAGCGGCGTGGCGACGGTTTGGCTGACCACCTCGGCCGAGGCGCCCGGATAGCTGGCGGTCACCACGATGGTGGGCGGCGCGATTTCCGGGTAGCGCGCGATCGGCAGGGCGAAATAGGCGATGCCGCCGACGATGGTCAGGAAGAGACTGAGCACGGTCGCGAAGACCGGCCGGTCGATGAAGAAGTGCGACAGGCGCATGGGAAGCCTCCCGCGCCTGGCCGTGACCGGCGGCGCGCAGAATGAGACGGTTGGAAAACGCGTGTGTGGCAGCGCCGGGCGGCCCGCGCGAAGACGGGGCCGCCGGCGGAAGCGTCAGTTCGCGGCGACGGCGATGGCGCCCGGCTGCGGGGTGACCTTGCCGCCCGGTCGGGCGCGCATCAGGCCGTTGATCACCACGCGGTCGCTCTTCTCGAGCCCGCCGGTCACGACCCGCAACCCGCCGTCCAGACCGCCGAGCTGGACCTGCTTCGGAACGACGGTGCCGTCCTCGGCGACGGTCATGACCAGCTTGTTGGACTGGTCGGTCGCGACCGCCGCATCAGGCACCAGCAGCGCCACACGTGGCGCCTCCGTCGGCAGCCGGACGCGCGCGAACTGTCCGGGGGAGACCAGCAGGTCGGGGTTCGGCACGGTGGCGCGGGCGTGCATGGTGCCGCTGCTGCGGTCCAGCTTGTTGTCGACGAAATCCAGGACGCCGCGACGCGGCCATCCCTGCTCGTCGGTCAACGCCAGCTCCACGCCCTTGCCGGCGTTGGCGCCGGCGGCCTGCTGGTACCGCCGCCAGTTCAGGTAGTCGCTCTCGCTCATGTCGAAGTCGACGTGGATGGGATCGAGCGAGACCACCGTGGCGAGCAGCGTGCTGTTGGCGCCCGTTCCGCCGTTCACGAGACTGCCGATCGAGACCTGGTGGGCGCCGATGCGGCCGGTGAAGGGCGCGGTGATGCGCGAGAACTCGAGGTTGAGCTGCGCCGACCGGATCGCCGCCTTGGCCTCCTCCATGGCTGCCTGCGCGGCACGTTGCGCCTGGACCCGCTGGTCCAGCACGTCACGGGAGGCGAAGTCGCTGCGCTGCAGCTCGCTGGTGCGCTTCCACTGCCGGTCCGCGAGATCGAGGGAGGCGGCGGCGTCCTGGTATTGCGCGGTCGCGCGCTGCAGCTGGATCTCGAACGGGCGCGGGTCGATGACGAAGAGCAGGTCGCCCTTGTGCACGATCTGCCCGTCGGTGAAATGGATCTCGGTCAGGTATCCGCTGACCTGCGCCCGCAGGTCGACCTCATCGACCGCGGAGAACTGGCCGGTGAAGCGCGTCCAGGCGGATACCTCGCGCTCCAGCGGCGTGCTGACGGTGACCGTGGGCGGCGGCGGGGCGGCCTGGGCCACGGCCGGCGCGGCGTCCCCATGCTGCCAGGCGGCGAAGCCGCCGGCCGCGAGCACGAGCGCCCCGGCCAGCCAGGCCAGGCGGCGGCGAAGCCGGGGACGCTGCGATCGCGAGGACGGAAATTCGGAATCGTCGGACATCGGCTGCTCGGATTTTTATAACGAACAGCACAGATGTGGGACTGGACCCAGGGTTTCAAGCTTCTTATGTAGCGTTCAGCAAAAAAGCAATTGGAGGTTCCCATGGCGATGGGACGTCCACGGTCGTTCGATCTCGAACAGGCGCTCGAGCGGGCGATGCAGGTGTTCTGGCGCCTGGGCTACGAAGGCGCGTCGATCGCGGAGCTGACGAAGGCGATGGGGATCGCCTCGCCCAGCCTGTACGCCGCGTTCGGCAGCAAGGAGGGCCTGTTCAAGGCGGTCCTCGACCACTACGAGGCCCGCCGGCTCGGGTACAAGGCCGCGATGCTCAGCGCCCGCACGGCGCGGGAAGCGGTGGAGCAACTGCTCTACGGCATGATCGATCTGGTCACCGATCCGTCGGAGCCCCCAGGCTGCCTGCTGCTGCAGGGCGGCCTCACCTGCGGGGCGGATACGCAGGACATCCCGCAGGAGCTCGCCCGACGGCGGGCGCAGATGGAAGAAGGGCTGCAGGCCCGCCTGGCGCGCGGCATCGCCGAGGGCGATCTGGCCCCCGGCGCTGATATCGGCGCCCTGGCGCGGTATTTCGTGGCGGTCTGCAACGGCATCGCCGTGCAGGCCACGTCGGGCGCCGGCCGGGAGGAATTGAGGCAGGTTGCTGATCTGGCGCTGAGGGCGTGGCCCGCGTCGGGGGCCGAGGCGCGGACGGACGTCACAGTGGGGTGAGGTAGAGGGGTCGTCGGGGGAGGCAGAGAAGTCGTGGATGGCCGCCCTGCGGCGGCCATGACACGGAGGTGGGCAGCCTCCGCCGGCCATGGCACGGGGGAATGGACCCGGGCGCTTCCCGCCCGGTGTGATGGCCGCCGAAGGGCGGCCAATCTACGACGTCGCTCCCCGACACGCCCTACGCGATGCGCAGCTCCGTCTGCGGATCGAACAGGCAGATCTTCCGCGTATCCACAGCGAAGCGCGCGTTGGTGCCGGGGGCCAGCCGCAGATCCGGCGCGACGCGGCCAAGCACCTGCTCGCCGCCGAACCGCAGCAGCACGATCGTCTCCGCGCCGGTGGGTTCGATCACCTCGACCGGCGCATCCAGCGTGACCGTGGCGCCATCCATGTCGCTGAAATGCCGAGTCGGCTCCGCGATGCATTCGGGCCGCAACCCCAGCACGACCTCCCGCCCCGCCCAGGCGGCGGGAACCTCCGCGACCGGCAGGCGCACCGCGGCTGCGCCCTGACCGATCGTCGCGACCATCGCGCCGGCCTCACCGGTCAGCCGCGCCGGGACGGTGTTCATCGGCGGCGCGCCCATGAAGCGCGCGACGAACAGATTGGCCGGCCGGTTGTAGACCGTGTCCGGATCCGCGAATTGCTGCACGACGCCGCGATGCATCACCGCGATGCGGGTTGCCAAGGTCATCGCCTCGATCTGGTCGTGCGTGACGTAGACGATGGTGGAGCCCAGCCGCTGGTGCAGGCGCTTGATCTCCATCCGCATCTCGAGCCGGAGCTTGGCGTCGAGGTTGGACAGCGGCTCGTCGAACAGGAACAGCAGCGGATCACGCACCAGCGCGCGGCCCATGGCGACGCGCTGGCGCTGCCCGCCCGAGAGCTGGGACGGCTTGCGGTCCAGCAGCGCCTCGATCTGCAGCAGCCGCGCGACACGGTCCAGGATCGTCGCCTGCTCGCGCTTCGGCACGCCGCGGCACTCCATGCCGAAGGTCATGTTCTGTCGTACGGTCATTGACGGGTAGAGCGCGTAGGACTGGAACACCATCGCGATGTTGCGGTCCTTCGCCGGCACGCCGTTCATCGGCTTGCCGCCGATCTCGATGCGGCCCTCGGTCGCGTTCTCCAGCCCGGCGATGATCGACAGCAGGGTGGATTTGCCGCAGCCCGAGGGGCCCACGAGGATCAGGAACTCCCCGCTCTCGACGTCGAGGTCGATGTCGTGCAGCACCTGCACCGCACCGAAGCGTTTGGAGACGTTGCGGATGGTCAGCGCGGACATCTACTTCACCGCTCCCGAGGTCAGGCCGCGCACGAAATAGCGGCCGCCGAACAGATACACGAGCAGGGTGGGCGCGGCGGCCAGCAGCACGGCGGCGCTCTGCAGCCCGTATTGCGGCGCTTCGCTGACATGCACGGCCAGCGCGATCAGGGCCGCGGTGATCGGCTGGTTCTGGCCGGCCGAGAACGTCACGCCGAACAGGAACTCGTTCCAGATCCCCGTGAACTGCCAGATCGCCGTCACCACCAGGATCGGCGGCGAGAGGGGCAGCACGATGCGCCAGAAGATGCGGAAGAACCCGGCCCCGTCGATCCGCGCCGCCTTCAGCAGGTCGGGCGGGATGCTGACGTAGTAGTTGCGGCAGAACAGCGTCGTGAAGCTCATGCCCTGCACGACATGGATCAGCACCAGGCCGCTGATCGTGTTGAACAGCCCGAGGTCGCGCAGCACGATCGCCCAGGGCACGAGATTCATCTGCTGCGGCAGGAACACGCCCAGCGTCATCACGAAGAACACGAGCCCGTCTCCGCGGAACCGCCACAGCGCGAGCGAGTAGCCGTTCAATGCGCCGAGCAGCGTGGAGATGATGGTGGCGGGGATCACCATCAGCAGCGAGTTGTAGAGATACGGCCGGATGCCGGTGCAGTGTTCGGCGATGCAGTAGCGGCTCCAGGTCTCGCCGAAATTGCCCCACACCACCGCTTCGGGCCAGGCGATGACCGAGTTGTGGTTGATGTCGGCCGTGCTCCGCACCGCGTTCAGCATCACCACGGCGAGCGGCAGCAGGTAGAACACGCTGAACAGCAGCAGCGTGCCGTAGATCAGCGCGCGCGCGAGGGGACGGTCAGGCACGCGCGGCGCTCCGGCGGTTCTGCCATAACCGGAAGCCGGCGTAGGGCAACAGCACGACCGTCAACGAGGCGAGCAGCATCACGGCGGCGGCGGAGCCTCGGCCGAGTTCGCCGCGCTGGAACATGAAGTCGTAGACGACGAGTGCCGGCAGGGTGGAGGAGATCCCCGGCCCGCCCGCCGTCAAGGCGACCACGAGGTCGTAGGTCTTGATCGCGAATTGCAGCAGCATCACCAACACGGCGACGAAGATCGGGCCGATGGTCGGCAGCACGACGCGGGTATAGGTGCGCCACGGACCGGCGCCGTCGATCTGCGCCGCCTTCAGCAGGTCCGCATCGACCGACCGCAAACCTGCGAGGAACAGCGCCATGGCGAAGCCCGAGGCATGCCAGATCGCCGCCACGACGATCGCGTAGATCGCCAAGTCGCGATCAATCGTCCAGCCGAAGCGGAAACCCTCCCACCCCCAGCCCTGCACCAGCTTCTGCAATCCGATCGAGGGATTGAACAGCCAGCCCCAGACGGTGCCGGTCACCACGAAGGAGACGGCGATCGGATAGAGGAAGATCGTGCGGAACACGTTCTCCCCGCGAATGCGCTGGTCGATCAGCACGGCCAGGAGCAGACCGACGGCGGTCGCCAATACGACGAACAGCACCCCGTAGATCGCGAGGTTGGCGTACGCGACCTGCCAGTTCCGGCTGTTCAGCACGACGGTGTAGTTGCGCCAGCCGGCCCAGGTGTAGTCGGGCAGCAGGGTCGACCGGGTCAGCGACACCGCGGTCGTCCACAAGCTGAAGATGACCACGTAGGCGCAGCTCACGACGAGCGGCGCCCACATCACGAGGGTCCGCAGTCCCTCGCCCAGCAGGCGCCGCGCCGGCATGCTCAGCGGACGCCGTCCACCGCGTCGGCCAGCCGCTGCTGGCCCTGTTCGGGGGCAATGCGGTCGTCATGCGCGAACTCGGTGAGCACGTCGAGCATCGCCGCGGTGATCTGGTTCGTCTGCGCCATGTTGTGCGCAAGGCTCGCGACCACGCGGTTGGCCTTCACCGCCTCGCCGAGTGCGCGGGCCGCCTCGCGCTGGCCGTCGCTGAAACCGGGCGCGGTCAGGTCGGTGTCGGTGCGCACCGGGATGGAGCCGGTGATCTGCGAGTACATCGGCCCGAATTCCTTGCTCATGACGATCTTCGCCAGGAGCTTCTGGCCCTCGACGAATTCGGGCTGCTTCTTCTGCCAGAAGATGAACTCGTCGGCGTTGAGGTCGAAGGCGACCTTGCCGTCATCCTGCGGCGCCGGGCCGACCAGGTAATCGTCGAACTTGAACCCGGCGTTCTTGAATACGCCCTGCGCCCAGCCGCCCATCAGCAGCAGGCCCATGTCGCCCTTCATGTAGCGCGGGATGAAGCTGCTGTAGTGCTGGCCGGCGGCACCCGGATCGGACCAGGCGGCGAGCTTCCGGAACTGCCGGAAGGCGGCCAGCACCTCCGGCCCCTTCAGCGCCTTGTCGTCCAGCTCCATCACCGCCTTGCGATAGGCGTCGGGGCTGATCCCGCACAGCGCGATCTCCCACTTCATCCCGTCGTCCCACTTGATGCCGCCATTTGCGACGGGGGTGATGCCGGCGGCCTTCATCTTCTCGGCGACCGCGTTGAACTCCGCCCAGGTCTTCGGCAGCGCCGTCAGCCCGACCTTGTCGGCGGCCTTCTTCGAGACGAACAGCGTGTTGATGCGATAGGCCTGCACCGGCAGCGCGATCCAATGGCCGGCGGGCTTGCTGATGCGCGCGAGTTCGGCGGGCACCACCGCCTCATACCCGGCTTCCTTCACCAGCGGGTCGAGATTGACCACCGCGCCGACCTTCGACCAGGCGGCGATCTCGGGCCCCTTGAGCTGGGACGCCGCGGGAGGATCGCCGGCGATGATCTGCGCGCGCAGCTTGTTCATCATTTCGGTGGTGAAGCCGGGGACCGGGTTGTGTTCCCAGATCCCGCCCTGGCGGGTGAACTCCTTGCCGAGGGCCACCATCGCGGCGCCGTCGCTGCCGGCGCTCCACTGCGAGATCACGGTGATCTTCGGTTGCACCTCTGCGCGGGCCGCGGCCGGCAGGGCGATTGCGCCCGCGGTTCCGGCCAGCATGGCACGACGGCTGATCCGCTGCATTGGCCTGTTCTCTCCCGTTAGGGGGCGCCGTCGGAGCGGTGCGGCGCCTTCTTTCGTGGTTCAAGCAGATGTCGTGCGCTACCACAACCGGGAACATGGAACGCGGAAGGGGCCGGCCCTTGCGGACCAGCCCCTTCCGGATCGTGTGATCAGACGGCCGCCGCGAACCCGCGGCCGCAAGCCGTCAGGTCAGTTCTGGCCGCCACCCAGGCCGGCATAGCCGAAGGACGGGTAGAGCCACGTCTCGGCATGGCCCTGCGTCGCGAAGAGCCGGTGCGCCGGCGCGGCCTGCTGCGCGGGTTGCACGATGCGGCCGGCGGCAGCGCCCTGGAGCTGCGGCACATAGACGTCACCGTCGCCGGCGAAAGCGGCGCCGCTCCCAAGCGTGAGCAGGACGGCGGCAATGGCAAAGGTCTTCTTCATGGTCTCTCTCCGTCCCCGCGTGTCGCGGGGTCATCTGTCTTCCGAGACCGCGTCATCATCGCCGTCCCGGTGACCGCCCATATGGCGCCTCCAAGCGGCCGGATAATCGCCATGAAACGCAGAGCTTTGATGCGCAAAGTGCCGGGAATAAACGGCGCGAATGCACCAGTCTGGACCGGAATCGTCTATCGCATGGCGCGCGCAGACCTGGTCGGCGCAGCCGCGTCGGCCGACCTCCGGCAGCCCGTTTGCGCGCCGGGCTGCCCGCCGAATGGCGTGGGTGTCCGCTTCCGGGTCAGCGCAGCGTCTCGGACTCCCAGGGCACGGTCCAGAGCTCCGGGTTGCACAGCTTGTCGGCGAGCGCCGTGGCGATGGCCGCGAACAGCCGCTCACCCTTCTCCGCGGACGCCGCCTCGGGATTGCCGATCACGCCCGATCCCGACCGGCTGCCGATCGAGCGCCACGTGTAGACGCCGCCGCCCACGATGTCGGTCAGGTCAGGCGTGGTGTTCGCCTTCGCGAGCGGAATGCGGTCGGTCGCGACCAGGTCCGGGCGCACCGCCATCATCATGGCCGTCTCCGCCTCACAGGCGTGCTGCAGGCCCCCCTGCGTCTCCAGGATCTTGGCGATCGCGACCGCGGCCGCGTACCAGTAGGTGAATTGGACGATCGGCACGCGCAGCTTCGGCGTCAGGTCGTCGGCGATGGTGCGCAGCGCGTTCTCGTTCCCGCCATGCGCGTTCAGCAGCACGATGCGGCGGAACCCGTGCCGCAGCACGGAGCGCACCACGCCCTCGACCAGCGCGGCGAAGGTCGCGTTGTCCAGCGTGACCGTTCCCCCGAAGCTCATGTGATGTTCGGACAGGCCGGTCCAGAGCACCGGCAGCACCAGCACCGGCTGCCCCCGCGCGTCCACCATCGCCGCCGTGCGCTGCGCGACGGTCTCGCCCAGGACGGAGTCGACTTCCACGGGCAGATGCGGACCGTGCTGCTCGAGCGACGCAATGGGCAGGATGACGATCGCGTCCTGGCGCGCCTTCTCCCGCAACTGCTCGGCCCGCAGCCTGCGCCATTCGATCTCGGACATCGGCACGTTCCTTCCGCCTGTGACGCGGCGATGGGGCGCGATTTCCCGGCGCGCGGCAAGAGGCCGTACGCGAAGAGGACCGGCCCTTTCGAACCGGTCCTCTCGCGGGATGCGTCAGCGTTCCGGCATCCGGCCAAACCCGCCCCGCCGCACCGGCGGGAACAGCAGGGCCCGACCGAAGACCGCAAGGAGCAGGGCTCCCAGAACGACGATGGCGGTCATCGGAGCCTCCAGTCAGCGTGGCGGCTCAGCCGTTGGTGCCGCCCTGCACGCCACCCGCCGCGGGCGGGAAGATCTCGGCGGAGGCTGCACCGGAGAGCAGCGGGATGCCGGCCAGCAGCGTGAGCGCGGTGAGGACGGCGAAGGTGAAGGACTTCATGGGGGAATCTCCTGCGCGATGCATGGTTGTGGTGGTGAGCGATGCACCAGGGCGGGGGCACTCCGTGTGAACCGCTCTGGCCAGGACACCATGCCGTGGCGCCGCCACCGGCGCGCTGAAGCGCTTCAGTGTGCGGAACCGCCGGCGTCCGGCTCGACCACGCGGCGCAGGCGCGTCAGGTCGTGCACGGTGAGGATGGCGCGCTCTCCGTCGTAGGAGACGAGGCCGCCGGCGCGCCACGCGTTCAGGATGGTGATGATGCTGCGGGTCGTCCCGCCGAGCAGGTCGGCCAGATCGGGCTGGCGGAGACGGCGGCCGAGACGGACGCCGGCGGCGGTGCGGCGGCCCTCCCGTTCCGCGAGATACAGCACCTGACGGGCCAGCCGGACCTCCAGCGTCTCGAAGGTCGCGTCCTGCAGCAGCGCGAAGGTGCGGCGCAGACGGCGCGCCAGCATGCCGCACAGCGCGTCGCCCAGCGCGGGGCTGTGCGCCAGGGCGTCGCGGAAGCTGGCGGCGCGCAGCCGGGCGACGCGTGCGTTGCCGACGGCCACGGCGGTGGCGGTGCGGGGCGCCCCGTCGATCACGCCGATCTCGCCGAAGATCTCCCCCGCGCCCAGCAGCTCGATCATCAGTCCCTTGCTGCGCCGGTCGAGCACGCCGGCGCGGATCGATCCCGGGCCGGCGAGGATGGCGTAGACGGAGTCGGAGGGATCGCCCTGCTCGAACACCGTCGCGCCGTCACGGAGCTCGAGCCGCGTGGCCCCGCGCTCCAACCGCCCCAGATCCGCGTCCGTCATCCCCGCGAACGCGCGGATTTCCCGCAAATCGGACATGGCCGCCGCCCCCTCAGGGCCCCAGATCGCCGTAATGCAGGTCGAGCCGCGTGCGATCGGCGCCGGTCACCGGCGTGGAGACGATCGCGCCCGGGCTCCGGTCGTCCTCCCAGTCCACGAGACGGATCAGGCTGGCGCCCCCAAGATCCACTTCCTCGTGGTTCCCCGCCGCGTCCAGCGTCGCCACGCAACCGGTCATCGTCACGCGGCGATAGTCCGGCAGCGTGTAGGGCAGCGTCGAGCCGACACGGGTCGGGCGCTCGACGACCCATGCCGCGGTCAGGCCCTCCAGCACGCTGTGCAGCGGGTCCGGATCGTTCCATTCGAAACCGACCGCGGTTCCCGTGGTCAGGTTGCGCATGAAGAACCGTGCGCTCCTGCGACCGCGGGCGGTGATCTTGGCGTAGACGCGGTGATTGACCGCGAGGGGCAGGCCGGTGATGACGATCGGGTGCTGGCCGGGCACGTCGCGCAGCCACCACTGCCACCAGGCGGAGACCTCGATCCGGGGCGGAGCACCACGCGTGACCGTCACCCGCTGCAACGTGCCGATCTGTGCCAGCGTCGGGCTGCCGGGGTCATGGCCGTCCAGCCCGACCCAGGCCGAGGCACGATACTCCCCCTCCTTTGCGGCACGGGGCGGCGGCGCCGGGGACGTGACCGTCCACTCCGCCTCCACCGAGACGAAACGCCCCTTGGCCGGCCGCAGCAGGCCGCCGGACCAGTTGCGGCTGCTCTCCTGGGTGGGACCGCCGACGGGACGCGCCCCGCCGATGCGCAGGGCCGTGCTGGCCTGGAACAGCGTGGGGATCGGGCCGTCGACCAGCCGCAGCGGGGGCGCCAGCGCGCGCTCCCAGTTGGCGGTGGCCTGTCGTGCGCTCGGGTCGGGGCGCGGCGGCAACAGGAACCGTTCGAGGTCGGCGTCGGTCGGTGGCATGAAGCCGAATCCGGGCGGCGGCTGCGCGAGCTTCAGGGCGGCCAGATCGATCAGGGCGGGGCGCACCGCCGCGGTATCCGCCTCGATCATGGCCACTCCTCCTGCGCGGCCGTGATCGCGGCATGGAAGGTCGGCAATTTCCGCTGGTCGGGCGCGAGGTCGAGGTCGGCCTGCAGCGTGTTGTCGAGCGCGGCGAAGATGTTCTGCGCCAGCGCCTGCCCGCCCGCCGTGTCGGATGGGTAATGGAGACCGGCGATCTCCCGGTTGCGGGCGATCCGCTCCGCGAGCCGGTCGAGATGCCGGCTCATGACGTTGCGCGCCGCCGCCGGCAGGTTGACCAGCACGAGGTCACCGACGACGCGGGCGATCAGATGGGCCTGCGTGGCATGACCGCTGGGATAGGAGGCATGACCGGGCGAGAGCACCGGCGACAGCAGCAGCGGATACAGTTCGAACGGTCGCTGCCGCTTGAACCACCCTTTGAAGTGCATCGCGGCGTAAAGCGCGATGTTGCTCGCACCGGCGATGACGCGATGCGTGTGCGGACGCGAGTGGGGCGCCGCGTTCAGCAGCGCCATGAACAGGCTGATGAACTCGTCCTTCTGCGCGACGATCTCGTCCAGCGCGTCCGCCCGTTCCTGGCGCGCGAGGGCGAACAGCGCGTCCATGTCGGCCTGCGAGTCGGCGGGTGGCTCCGGCATGGTGATCGTGCCGACGTTGCGCTGTATCAGCCCGGCCTGGGCAAACTCCACCATCAGCCGCCAGCCGTACCACATCGCGGCCCATGACCGGTCGGCATAGCCCTGCGGCGTCGGCGGGATGATCGGGAGCGGCTGCGTCCCAGGGGGATCGAGTGCATTGACCAGCGGTCGCCCGGCACGATCGGCGAAGACGACGCCGCCGCCGGGATCGCCGGCATTGCCCGTGTTCCCGGTGTTCCCCGTATTCCCGGTATTGCCCGTGTTCCCAGTCATCGACGTCCCCCTTGGTGATGGCAGCCGTCGCGGGGGGTGGCTCAATCCGGCAGCCCGGCCTCGCGCAGCCGTTCGATCCAGCGTGTGAGGTGCTCGCCGCGGAATGGACAATGCGCGGCGTAGGTGGTCAGCCGGAAATCCGGCCGGATCTCCAGCAGGTGCGCGGCGATCTCGCGTGCCTCCCGGACGGCGCCGCGGGCGACCAGGCTCACGGCCAGCGTGCGCAGATTGAAGATGGCGGTCGGGCAGTTGCCCAGCGCCCTGCGCGCCCACTCGATCGCCTGTGCGTAATCGCCGTCGACGTAGTGGGCCTGCGCCAGGATCGCCTGCGGCCAGAACACCCGCACGTCCAGTGGCGAGAGCTGCAGCCCGCGTTCCGCGCGCTCCACCGCGAGCCGGCCCTGGCCCAGGTAGCCGCAGGTGGCGCTGCTCATGGTCCAGGCGAGCGGGCAGTTCGGGCCGGCTTCGATCGCACGGTCCAGCGCGTGCACCGCCTCATCGAACCGGTGCAGCAGGAAGGCATGCACATGGCCGCAGATCGCAAGCGCGATCGCATCGTGGGGATCCCGCTCGATTGCCTGCGCGGCCAGCTCCGCGGCGGCGCGCGCATCGGCCTCGGGGTCCACGGACCAGCCCTCGCCCACCTGGAAGATGCAGGCATACGCGGCGTAGCTGTAGGCGGGCGCATAATCGGGATCGAGCGCGATCGCCTGCTGCAGCAGGGCGCGGGCGCGCAGGAACGGCTTGTAGGTGATGCGGAACAGCGCATCGACCGCCTGCAGCACGAGGTCGTAGGCCGTCAGGCTCGAGGGCGGCTTGCGCATCGCGCGGCGCATCTCCCGCTCGCGCACGTCCGGCACGATCGTCGCCGCGACCTGCAGCGCGATCCGTTCCTGCAGCTCGAACAGGCTCGCTCCCTCGCCGTCGTAATGGTCGGAGCGGATGACGCGCAGATCGGACGCATCGGCGAGTTCGGTCCGGATGCGCAGCCCCTGCGGCGCGCGGCGGACGCTGCCATGCAGGATGTAGCCGACGCCCAGCTCCCGCGCGACCTCGGCGAGATCCGCGTGATCGGGATCGTAGCGCAGGGTGGAGCCGCGGGAGATGACGAACAGCTCCTTCAACCCGGCCAGGCTATGATTGATTTCCTCGACCAGCCCGTCCACGAGAAGGCGGTCTTCCACGTTCAGCGACAGCACGCGGAACGGCAGCGTGGCGATGGACGGCGTGCTGGTCACGGGCCGCGCATCAGGGTTGCCGATCGGCATCGCCGGAAGGAGGTGCGCATCGACCCACAGCACGAAAGCCTCGACCGGCTCTGCGATGTTCTTCAGTGGCAGGCGACCGAGCGGCTGGACGGGAACGCCGAGCTGGCCGTGGAGATGGTCGTGGACGGCTCGCGAGATGCAGACCTGCCCAACCGGGCAAGCGCTCTGCAGCCGCACCGCCACGTTGACGCCGTTGCCATGGATGTCGGAGCCGTCCGCGATCACGTCGCCGACGTCGATCCCCGCGCGGAAGGTGATCCGCCGCTCCTCCGGCTCGCCGGCTTCGGCTTCACCGACCCGGCGCTGGATGTTCAGGCTGCACGCCACGGCGCCGGCGATGCTGTCGAAGGTGATCAGCAGCGAGTCACCGGCCGATTGATGCAGCACGCCGCCGTTGCGCGTTGCCTCGACGGTGACGATCTCCGCGCGGATGCGCCGCATGCGCATCAACGTGTGCAGGTCGTCGAGTGCGATCAGCCGCGTGTAGCCGACGATGTCGAGATGCAGCACCGCCACCAGTCGACGGGCGGGCGACGGCTCCGATCCGGCATCATGACAGGAGACCGACGTCATCTCGTGGCCTGCAGGTCCTACACGAATTTCGATTCGGATCGTACGCGTTCGCGCATCGCGACTTCAAGTTTCACGCACACGCGCACAGTGACGTTTGCTCGACAGGTTCATGCATTTCGTTGCTGCCTGTGTATAGTGTCGTTTCGTCCCGAACGATGCGCGGCGGGTGCCTGGGGCGATCCGCTGGTCGACGCAGGCGGTTCGCCATGACGACCGACGCGCGACAGGGGCGGCCACTCGTTCCCAGGGTGCGACGGACTCCGATCCGGTCTGTTCGGCCCGACGCACGGCCATGCCCCGGCGGAACGGTTTGCTCGGCCAGGGACGCTCTGATACCGGTGCGCCGGGATCAAGGGAGCGTCGCATGAACCTGTATCGCCTGCTGCAGAAGCGCCTCGATGCCGGGCGCCCGGTGCGGGTCGGCCTGATCGGGGCCGGCAAGTTCGGCTCCATGTTCCTCTCCCAGGTGCCGACGACGCCGGGCCTGGAGGTCGCGATGATCGCCGATCTCTCCCCCGACCGCGCCCGCGCCGCCTGCCGCGGCGTCGGCTGGGAGGCCGCGCGGATCGAGGCGACCCGCTTCACCGACGACGCGGCCGACCTGTTTGCCGCGCCCGAGATCGAGGTGGTGGTGGAGGCGACCGGCCACGCGCCGGCCGGCCTCTCGCATGCGCGCCGCGCGATCGCGGCAGGCAAGCACATCGTCATGGTGAACGTGGAGGCGGACGTGCTCGCCGGCCCGCTGCTCGCGCGGGAGGCGGAACAGGCCGGCGTGGTCTACTCGCTCGCCTATGGCGACCAGCCGGCGTTGATCTGCGAGATGGTGGACTGGGCGCAGGCCTGCGGCTTCCGCGTGATCGCGGCGGGCAAGGGCACGAAATACATGCCCGAATACCACGCGTCCACGCCCGAAACGGTATGGGGATATTACGGGCTGACCGCCGAACAGGCGCGGACCGGCGGGATGAACCCGCAGATGTTCAACTCCTTCCTGGACGGCACGAAGTCGGGGATCGAGATGGCCGCGGTGGCGAACGCGACCGGCCTGACGCCGCCGCCCAATGGGCTCGCCTTCCCGCCGTGCGGCACGCACGAGCTCGCGGACGTCCTGCGGCCCGGCAATGCCGGCGCGCTCCACCATGCCGGGCAGGTGGAGGTGATCTCGTCGGTGCATCGCGACGGCTCGCCGGTGCGGAACGACCTGCGCTGGGGCGTGTTCGTCGCGTTCGAGGCACCGAACGACTACGCCGTGCGCTGCTTCCAGGAATACGGCGTGGTGACCGACCCCTCCGGCCGGATCTCCGCGCTCTATCGGCCATTCCACCTGATCGGGCTCGAGCTGAACGTCTCCGTGCTGTCGGCGGCGCTCCGGCGGGAGCCGACGGGCGCACCGACCGGCTTCCGCGGCGACGTGGTGGCGACGGCCAAACGCGACCTGCGTGCGGGCGAGGTGCTGGACGGCGAGGGTGGCGCCTGCGTGTGGGGCAAGCTGTTCCCGGCCGCGGAGAGCCTGCGCATCGGCGGCCTGCCGATCGGCCTCGCCAACCGCGTCCCGCTGCTGCGCGACGTGCCGGCGGGCCAGCCGGTCACCTGGCCAGACGTGCGCATCGACGCGGCGGATGACGCGGTCCGCATCCGCCGCGCGATGGAGACGGCCTTCCCGGCCTGAGTCCGGGACGCGTCACTCTCACGGCGCGACAGGAGCCCGCGGGACTACCGCCCCTGCCACACCGGCGTGCGCTTGGTCAGGAAGGCGTCCATGCCCTCCCGGAAGTCGGCGCTGGTGTAGCAGAGGCGGATCAGGTCCTCGTCCGGTGGCAACGAGTCGCGCAGGCGCCGCAGTGCCTCCTTCGTCGCGCGCAGGGTGAGCGGCGCATTGCCGGCGACCTGCCGCGCGAGCGCCTCGGCCCGTTCGGCGAGCGCGACCGGATCGGGCAGCACCTCGCTGACGAGCCCGGCGGCGCGTGCTTCCTCCGCGTCGAGCAGGCGCGCCGTGAAGATCATCTCGGTCACGCGCGCCGGGCCGATCAGGGCGGCGAGGCGGGCGATGTTCGCGATCGACAGGCAATTGCCCAGCGTGCGTGCGATGGGGAAGCCGAAGCGCGCATTGGCCGCCGCGATGCGCAGGTCGCAGGCCGCGGCGATCCCCGCGCCCCCGCCGGTGCAGGCGCCCGCCACGGCGGCGATCGTGGGGACGCGGCACCGCTCCAGGATGCCGATGACGCGCTCGAGCTTGTCCTCGTAGGCGATCGCGTCCTCGGCGCCCTGGAAGGCGCGGAACTGGCCGATATCGGTGCCCGCGGCGAACGCCTTCTCGCCGGCGCCCGTCAGGACGAGGGCGCGCGCCTCCCCCGGGTCGCCGGCGATCTCCGCCAGCCGCTCGTACATCGCGAAGGTCAGCGCGTTGCGGGCCTGCGGGCGGTTGAGCACGACATGGCCGATGCCGTCGCGCACCTCGTAGAGCAGTTCGTCGGTCATGGCGTCACCTCCTGCCGGCATCATAGGGCGCATGGCGGCGGGAGCCAGGGCCACGCGCCCGAACGCCGAACGCCGAACGGCCGACGTTGCGCGCGAGCACGATCCTTCCTAGCGTCTGCGCAGGAAAGGAAACGCCTGCTCATGACCGATGACACGCCGCCGCTGCGTGCGACCACCCGCGCGGCCAAGACCCCGGCTCCCGACAGCTGGGAACCCGAACTCGCCGAACTCCGGCATCGCCAGGCGCTCGCCCGCGAACTGGGCGGCAAGGACCGGGTGGCGCGGCAACATGCCGGCGGGCGCCTGACCGTCCGCGAGCGGATCGACAAGCTGCTCGATCCCGGCACGTTCCACGAGATCGGCAGCATCACCGGCAAGGCGACCTACGACGCGCAGGGCAACATCACCGGCTTCAGCCCGGCAAACTGCGTGTTCGGCCGCGGCCTGCTGGACGGGCGCCCCGTGGTCGTCGCGGGCGACGATTTCACCCTGCGCGG
Source organism: Rhodospirillales bacterium 69-11 (assembly GCA_001898425.1). GTDB lineage: Bacteria > Pseudomonadota > Alphaproteobacteria > Acetobacterales > Acetobacteraceae > Rhodopila. The sequence goes on along the minus strand of MKTV01000021.1, from coordinate 38,708 downwards.
CGGATCGGCGGATGCCTCGATCAAGGGCAAGCCGAAGATGTCGGAGGAGATCGCGACCCGCTTCCGCATGCCGCTGATCCGCCTCATCGAGGGCTCCGGCGGCGGTGGATCGGTGAAGACGATCGAGACCACCGGCCGGGCCAACCTGCCGGGCGGCCTGACCGAGACGACCTCCTTCGACCTCGTCGCGCAGCAGATGGCGGAGGTGCCGGTGGTCGGCCTCGGCCTGGGCTCCGTGGCGGGCCTGGGCGCGGCGCGGCTGGTCGCCTCCCACTACTCGGTGATGGTCAAGGACATCGCCGCCGTCTTCGTCGCCGGCCCCCCCGTCGTCGAGCGGCTCGGGGAACCGCGGAGCAAGCAGGAACTCGGCGGCTGGAAGGTGCAGCTCGCCTGCGGCGCGGTGGACCACGCGACCGACACCGAGGAGCAGGCCTTCGAGGCTGCGCGCCGCTTCCTGTCCTACATGCCGAGTTCGATCCACGACCTGCCGCCGCGCGTGCGCGGGTGGGACGACAGCGGCCGGCGCGACGAGAAGCTGCTCAGCATCATCCCGCGCAACAAGAAGCAGCCGTACCACATGCGCCGGATCATCGAGATGGTGGTCGACAAGGGCAGCTTCTTCGAGATGGGCCAGATGTTCGGCCGCTCCATCATCACGGGCCTCGCGCGGCTGGACGGCTGGCCGGTGGCCGTGATGGCGGGCGACCCGCTGTTCGACGGCGGCGCCTGGACCGCGGATGCTTGCAACAAGATCATCCGCTTCGTCGACATGGCGGAGACGTTCCACCTGCCGGTCGTGCACCTGGTGGACTGCCCGGGCTTCCAGGTGGGCCTGAAGGCAGAGAGCAGCGCCGTCATCCGCTGGGGCGTGCGGGCGCTGTCGGCGATCAACCAGACCACCGTCCCCTGGTGCTCCATCGTCGTCCGCAATGCCTACGGGGTCGGAGGCCTCGGGCACCAGCCGGTGGGCCACTACTGCGTCCGCTACGCCTGGCCGTCCGGAAGCTGGGGCTCGCTGCCGCTGGAAGGCGGGATCGAGGCCGCGTACCGCGCCGAGATCGATGCGGCCGACGACCCGCAAGCCAAGCTCGAGGAGATCGAGGAGCGGCTGAACCGCCTGCGCTCCCCGTTCCGCACGGCGGAGGCGTTCTGGGTCGACGAGGTGATCGATCCGCGCGACACGCGCCGCCTGCTGTGCGACTTCGCCAACATGGCCGCGCCGCTGCGCACGCCGGGGCCCTCCCGGTTCGGAATGCGTCCGTGAGAGGCGGATCGCACCGGGCCGGGCGGCGTCCGTCCGGAATGCCTCGAATACGGGCGACTTGACCGGACCCTGCACGCGCGCGCGGCATCGGCGCGCCGGGCGCGCGCAGCATTGACGTGCCTCGCGCGCGGCGACGCGGACCGATCTGCCGATCACCGTGGAGGGCTGACGCCGGTCCTGGCTACTTCGCGAGCGTGCGCGCCAGCTCCACGAGCTCGACATGCACAGGCTTCGTCCGCCCCACCACTTCGGCCAGGGGCGTGCGGGTGACCTCGTTCTTCTGGTAGCCGATCAGCACGCCGGTCGCGCCCTCGCCCAGCGCCTTGACCGCGCCGACGCCGAGCCGGGTGGCGAGGATGCGGTCGAAGGCACGGGGCGGCGCGCCGCGGACCACGTGGCCCAGCGTGGTCGCCCGCAGATCGAAGCCGGTGTGCTGACGCTCCGCTTCGAAATAGGCCATGATCTTGGCGGCGTTCTCCTTCACGCCCTCGGCGATGACGACGATGGCGTGGGTCTTGCCCCGCTCGAACGCCGCGCGCAGGCGAAGGGCGATCTCGGCGGCCGGCACTTCATGTTCGGGCGTGGAGATGACCTCCGCCCCGCCCGCGAGCCCGGCCATCATCGCGAGGTAGCCGCAGTCGCGGCCCATCGTCTCCACGAGGAAGGCGCGGTTGTGGGAGGAGCCGGTGGTGCGCAGGTGATCGATCGCCTCCAGCGTCACGTTGATCGCCGTGTCGGCGCCGATCGTGATGTCCGTGCCCAGCAGGTCGTTGTCGATCGTCGAGGCGACGCCGACCACGTGCACGCCCATCTCGCTGAGCTTGAAGGAGCCGGTCTGGGATCCGTTGCCGCCGATCACCACCACGCCGTCGATCCCGGCCTGGGACAGGTTGCGCAGCGCCTTGGAGCGGCCGCTCTCTTCCCGGAACTCGGCACTCCGCGCGCTGCCCAGGAAGGTGCCGCCCACCTGGATTATCCCGCCCACGTCACGCGCGCTGAGGCGCTGGAACTGACCGTCGACCAGGCCCTGCCACCCCTGCCGGACGCCATGCACGGTCATGCCCTGGTCGAGGGCGCTGCGGGTGACGGCGCGGATCGCGGCGTTCATGCCGGGCGCGTCGCCTCCGCTCGTCAGGACTGCGATCGTCTTCATCGGACCCCGCACGCTGGCTGTCGTTCGGACGATAACGCAAGCGCCATGCCGGGGATTGCCGCCGATCGCGCGCGCCGCGCTCGGCGGTTGACGGTGCGACCCGCGCCGGCGCGGCGGATGCGCGACCCGTGCTGGCGGGTCGCGGCCCGTGATCAGCCGTTCAGGACGTCGTCGATCCACCGCGCGACGGCGAACAGCTCCGAATCCCGCTGGGGAAAGCCCAGCACCTGCAGGCCGAGGGGGAGACCCTCGTCCTCGAGCACCGGCAGGCTGACGCCCGGGGCGCCGAGCAGGGAGCCGGGCACGACGCAGATGGGATTTCCGGTGCTGTCCAGGCCGCGCGGGGCGGCCCCGGGCGCGGTCACGCCGATCACCGCGTCCACGCCCCCGGCCAGCGCCGCGTACACCGCCCGTGCCGCCGCGCGGCGTTCCAGCAGGGCGGCATACTCCGCCTGGGTCATGGCCAGGGCGCGGGCGTGCCGCTCCCGCGAGCTGGGGCTGAGCGCGGCGGCATCCCGCGCGACGAAGCTGCCCAGCGGCCAGCGCCATTCCCAGGCATTGATCCCCATCGTGATCGCCATGGCATCCTGGGTGGCCGTCTCGAGCGCGGCGAGCATCGCGCTGTCCTCCGGCAGCAGGATGCGGACGCCCGCCGCGCGCAGCCGCTCCAGCGCCGCGTCGAGGGAGGCGCGGGCCCCCGCGGGCACAAGCGGCCAACCTGCCGTGCGCAGCACCGCGAGCTGCATCGGCGCGTGCGCCGGCGGGAGTGTCGGCGGGCCGACGAGGCCGGGACAGCCCGGATCGCCGCCCACCCGGTCGGCCACCGCGCGGGCCATGGCCCATGCGTCCGCGAGACTGGCGGCGATGGTCCCGGTCACGCTCTGGCTCAGGAAGTCCAGGCTGCCGCCGCGGTTGATGGCGCCGACCGAGGGCTTGAACCCGTAGGCGCCGCAGAAGCCGGAGGGTCGCAGGATCGATCCCACGACCTGCGTGCCCAGCGCGCCGCACAGCATGCCGCAGCCGACGGCGGCAGCGGACCCGCTGCTGCTGCCGCCCGGTGTCCGCGCGGGATCCCAGGGATTGCGGGTGCCGCGCGGCGCGGTGGAGGCGAATTCCGTCGTGACGGTCTTGCCCAGGATGACCGCGCCGGCTTCGCGCAGCCCCTGCACGCTGGCCGCGTCGAAGCGCGGGCGGTGCCCGTCGAACAGCGGCGAGCCCATGCCGGTCACCAGGTCGGCGGTGTCGATCATGTCCTTCACGCCGACCGGCATGCCGTCGACGGGGGAGAGTGGCGTGCCGGCCCGCCATCGCGCCGCGGATGCCGCCGCCGCCTGGCGCGCGCCCGCCTCGTCGATGACCGTGAAGGCCCCGACCTCCGTCTCACGCCGGCCGATTTCGGCCAGGCATTCCTCCAGCACCCGGACCGGGGAGTCGGCGTCGTCGGGGAAGGCGGACGTGCGGGAGAGGAAGGGGCGGCGTTGCGGGGTCATGGCGGTCTCCTTCGAACCGGGATCGGCAGATCGCAGGCACCTCGCGTGCCAGGACCGCGCAGGCGCGCGGACGCCGTTCGATCGCGCAGGCGCGCGGGGCCCTCCGGTCGCGCAGGCGCGCGGGCGCCCTTCGACCAGGCGACGAACGGCGCCGGCGGGGCGGCATACCCCCCCGCATTGATCGAACCCTGGACTGCGCTTACGCTGGATTGACGAAACGAGACAAGGGTCGCAGAAGCCCGCATGTTTCGCTCAGGATCGCCGGACTAAGGCCGGTCCGGCGGGAGGAAAGGAACCGAGCTTGCAGCCCACGGATATCGGGAATCCCGATTACTTCCATAAGGTCGTCGACTGCCAGTGGGCCTGCCCGGCTCATACCCCGGTCCCGGAATACATCCGGTTGATCGCGGCCGGGCGCCACGCGGACGCCTACATGATCAACTGGAAGTCGAACGTGTTCCCGGGGATTCTCGGGCGCACCTGTGACCGTCCCTGTGAGCCCGCCTGCCGCCGCGGCCGGGTGGAGGAGGAGCCGGTCGCGATCTGCCGCCTCAAGCGCGTCGCGGCCGACTTCAAGGGCGATGTGGGGCCACGCATGCCCGCGCCCGCCGATGCACCGAACGGCCGCCGCATCGCGCTGGTCGGCGCCGGCCCGGCCTCCATGACCGTCGTCCGCGACCTCGCGCCGCTGGGCTACCACTGCGTGGTGTTCGACGGCGACAACCGCGCCGGCGGCATGATCCGCAGCCAGATTCCCAAGTTCCGCCTGCCCGAGGAGATCATCGACGAGGAGGTGGGCTACATCACCCGCCTCGGTCCCGAGATGCGCCTGGGCCAGCGCGTCGACAGCCTGAAGGCGCTGCTGGACGAGGGCTACGACGCGGTGTTCGTCGGCTCCGGCGCCCCGCGCGGCCGCGACCTGCCGATCCCCGGCCGCGAGGAAGCCGCCGCCAACATCCATATCGGGATCGACTGGCTGTCCTCCGTCTCGTTCGGCCACATCAGCAAGATCGGCCGCCGCGTGATCGTGCTGGGCGGCGGCAACACGGCGATGGATTGCTGCCGCTCCGCCCGCCGCCTGGGCGGGGAGGACGTGAAGGTGATCGTCCGCTCCGGGTTCGAGGAGATGAAGGCCTCGCCCTGGGAGAAGGAGGATGCGATCGCCGAGGACATCCCGATCCTCAACTACCTGGTGCCGAAGGAGTTCAAGCACCACGACGGCCGCCTGATCGGCATGACGTTCGAGAAGGTGAAGGCCGAGTACGACGCCCGCGGCCGGCGGAAGCTGGTGCCGACGGGGGAACCCGACCAGTTCTTCGAATGTGACGACGTGCTGGTGGCGGTCGGACAGGAGAACGCCTTTCCCTGGATCGAGCGCGACATCGGCCTCGACTTCGACGACCGCTGGGACATGCCGAAGGTGGACGAGGTGACGTTCCAGTCCACCCACCCGAAGGTGTTCTTCGGCGGCGACGCGGCGTTCGGCCCGAAGAACATCATCTGGGCGGTGGCGCACGGCCATGCCGCGGCGATCTCGATCCACAGGTTCTGCGAGGGCGAGGACCTGACCGACCGGCCGCCGCCAGGGGTCCACGTGTCCAGCCAGAAGATGGGCATCCACGAGTGGAGCTACGACAACGCGATCTCGCTCGATCTGCGTTACAAGGTGCCGCATCGGGAGAAGCTGCAGGCGCTGAAGGACATCAAGGCCGAGGTCGAGCTGGGCTTCGATCCGGAGCTGGCCTTCGCCGAGGCACAGCGTTGCCTGAACTGCGACGTGCAGACCGTGTTCACCGACGCGCTCTGCATCGAGTGCGATGCCTGCGTCGACATCTGCCCGGTGGACTGCATCAGCTTCACCCAGAACGGTGAGGAAGCGGAGCTGCGCACCCGGCTCAATGCGCCGGCGCTCAACCTGACGCAGGAAATCTACGTGTCCGGCGCGCTGAAGACCGGCCGCATCATGGCAAAGGACGAGGACGTCTGCCTGCATTGCGGCCTGTGCGCCGAACGCTGTCCGACCGGCGCGTGGGACATGCAACGCTATCTGATCGACGTGGCGCAAGCGGGGGCCGCATGCTGCAGCAAGTAGACCGTGTGGAGGGCCTCCAGCGGGTCAACGACTTCGTCGTCAAGTTCGCGAACGTCAACGGATCCGGCTCCGCCAGTGCGAACGCCCTGTTCGCCAAGGCGGTGCTGCGCATGGGCATCCCGGCGACGCCGCGCAACATCTTCCCCTCCAACATCCAGGGCCTGCCCACGTGGTATGAGGTCCGGGTGTCCGAGAAGGGCTATCTCGGCGCGCGCGGCGGCGGGGTGGACCTCATGGTGCAGATGAACCCGCAGACCTGGGACCAGGACATCGCGGACATCGCGCCCGGCGGCTACCTGTTCTACGACAACACCAAGGTGCTGCCGCCGTCGAAGTTCCGCCGCGACATCGTGGTGATCGGCGTGCCGCTCACCGAGATGACCAACGCGGCCTACAAGTCCACCCGCGAGCGGCAGCTGTTCAAGAACATCGTCGGCCTCGGCGCGCTGTCGATGCTGCTGGACATGGACCCGGCCGCGGTCGAGCAACTCCTCGCCGAACAGTTCAAGGGCCGTGACAAGCTGATCGCGGCCAACGTCCAGGCGCTGCACATGGGGCGCGACTGGGTGACGGCGAACCTGGAGGCGCCGATCGGATTGCGGCTGAAGCGCGCGGACGCCGTGGGCGACCGCATCTTCGTCGAAGGCAACAGCGCCGCCGCCCTGGGCGCCGTCTATGGCGGCGCCACGGTCTGCGCCTGGTACCCGATCACCCCGTCCTCCTCCCTCGCCGAGGCGTTCACCCGCTGGTGCCAGCGCTTCCGCGTGGACAAGGAGACCGGGACCAACAAGTTCGCCATCGTGCAGGCGGAGGACGAGCTCGCCTCCATCGGCATGGTGATCGGCGCGGCCTGGAACGGCGCGCGCGCCTTCACCGCGACGTCCGGCCCCGGCATCTCCCTGATGCAGGAGTTCATCGGCCTCGCCTATTTCGCCGAGATCCCGGCGGTGATCTTCGACGTGCAGCGCGCGGGCCCGTCGACCGGCATGCCGACGCGCACGCAGCAGACCGACATCCTGTCCTGCGCCTACGCGTCCCACGGCGACACCAAGCACGTGCTGCTGTTCCCCGAGGACCCGTACGAGTGCTTCGAGTTCGGCGCGCTCGCCTTCGACCTCGCCGACCGGCTGCAGACGCCGATCTTCGTCATGCTGGAACTCGAGGTCGGCATGAACGAGCGGCTGTGCCGCCCCTTCCAGTGGGACGACAGCCGCAAGCTGGACCGCGGCAAGGTGATGACCGCCGAGGAGCTGCAGGCGGGCAAGAAGTTCGGCCGCTACCTCGACGTGGACGGCGACGGCATCCCCTACCGCACGCTGCCCGGCACGCACCCGACCAAGGGCGCGTTCTTCACCCGCGGCACCTCCAAGGACGCGATGGCCCGCTACTCGGAGGAGGGCCACGACTACCAGGAGAACATGGAGCGGCTGCTGAAGAAGCATCACACCGCCCGCACCCTGGTGCCGCCCGCCGTCATCCGTACCGCGCCCGAGGGCGCGAAATACGGCGCGATCTACTACGGCACGACCAGCCCCGCGATGTTCGAGGCCGACGAGATCCTGGCGGACCAGGGCATCACGCTCGACCTCTGCCGCGTGCGCGGCTTCCCGTTCGGCGACGAGGTGCGTGACTTCATCACGGCGCACGACCACGTCTTCGTCGTCGAGCAGAACCGCGACGGCCAGCTCCGCTCCCTGCTGGTGAACGAGCTGGAGATCGACCCGAAGCGGCTGGTCAAGGTGGTGCATTACGACGGCACCCCCATCACCGCCCGCTTCATCGCCGACGCCATCGCGCGGCGGCTGCAATCCACGCCGTTGCCCTCGCTGCGAGAGGTGGTGTCATGACCTTCCTGCCGAAGCCCAAGCTCCACCACCCCGACCTGCAGAAGAACGCGCTGGGCTACACGCGGCGCGACTACGAAGGCCCGGTCTCGACCCTGTGCGCCGGATGCGGCCACGACTCGATCAGCGCCGCGATCGTGCGCGCCTGCTTCGAACTCGACATCGCGCCGCACCGCGTCGCCAAGCTGTCCGGCATCGGCTGCTCGTCCAAGACGCCCACCTACTTCCTGGGCGCCTCGCACGGGTTCAACTCGGTGCACGGGCGGATGCCCTCGGTCGCGACCGGCGCCAACCTCGCCAATCGCGACCTGATCTACCTGGGCGTCTCCGGCGACGGGGACAGCGCCTCCATCGGCCTCGGCCAGTTCGCCCACGCGATGCGCCGTGGCGTGAACATGGTCTACATCGTCGAGAACAACGGCGTGTACGGGCTGACCAAGGGCCAGTTCTCCGCCACCGCCGACAAGGGCGCCAAGTCGAAGCGCGGCGTCGTCAACACCGACGAGCCCATCGACCTCGTCGGCCTCGCCCTGCAGCTCGGGGCCACCTTCGTGGCCCGCAGTTTCTCGGGCGACAAGGCGCAGCTCGTACCGCTGATCGAGGCCGCGCTGAAGCACCAGGGCGCTGCCTTCATCGACTGCCTCTCCCCCTGCGTCGCGTTCAACAACCACGACGGCTCCACCAAGAGCTTCGATTTCGTGCGCGAGCATAACGAGGCGGTGAACGCACTCGACGTCATGCTGCCGCGCGAGGAGATCACCGCCGACTACGCTCCCGGCACGGTGGAGCTGGTCACCCAGCACGACGGATCGGTGCTGCGCCTGCGCAAGCTGCACGTGGACTACGACGTGCACGACCGCGTCGCCGCGCTGACCTACATGCAGGAGCGCCACGCCGCGGGCGAGATCGTTACGGGCCTGCTCTACGTCGATCCGGAGCCGCGCGACCTCCACGCGGCGCTGAAGACCTGCGCCACCCCGCTGAACGCGCTGGGCGACACGGCGCTGGTCCCCGGCTCCGCGGCGCTGGACAAGCTGAACGCCACCCTCCGCTAGGCGACAGGCGCGCGCCCCTCTCGTCGTGCCTCTCCGCACGCGCCTTTCTCGTCGTGCCTCTCCGCGCGCGCCTTTCTCGTCGTGCCTCTCCGCGCGCCCTTCTCGTCATGGCCGGGCTTGACCCGGCCACCCCTCCCGGCTCCCCGCCGCAAGCGCTGCGCGTGACGCAAGCGGCTGCACCCCGCCGTCCTCGCACGCCTGGTCCCCAAGACATGCGGCGAGGGCGGCCGTGAACCGCGCAGCCCCTTCCGGATTCAGATGCGAGAACGCATCACCGAACCACCTGCCCGGCCAGGCGGGCATCGGCGCGCCCAGCACGCGGAACCCCGGATAGCGCCGCTCGTATCGGGCGAGATAGGCGGCGAAGGCCGCCCGCACCTCGGGCCGCACCGCACGCGCCGTGGCCTCGTTGATCGGCAGCGAGACGAACGCGACGGCAACGCCCCGCGCCGTCAGCGTCGAGATCAACCGGTCGAACGCCCGATCCAGCACCGGTGCTGGTTCGAACACCGCCAGGTGACCATCCACCGCCACCGCGTCCGATCCCGCCGCGGTCCCGAAGAAATACTGCCCGCGCGAAGCGAGTGCAGCCGCCAGCGCTCGACGATTGCCGATCCAGCGCAGCGCCAGCCCCCCCTGCACCACGCTGCCCACATACAATGGCGGTGCTCGGATGACGTGAAGCGCGTCCTGCCACCATCCTCCGAGGGCGGCGAACCGTCCGCCGCCGGCGAGCGTCGCGTCGCCCAGGTCCACCGCATCGGCCCGCAAGGACCGGAGGTCCGACCAGTCCAGCCAGCCGAAGCGGACCGCACGCTCCCAGAACAGGTCGGCGCGCATGAAGTGCACCGCATCGAAGGACAGCACGACACGCTTCGGCAGGGCCGGGCACCGTAGCGCACGCTCCAGCGCCGCCCAGGCCTCCACCGGCTTGCCGCCGCCCACCGCGAGATTGCTCGCGCGCACCGGCAGGTCGGCCGGGATGATCCCGACCGCCGCGCGGGAATCGCCGAGGATCAGCAGATCACCCAGGTCGCAGCGTGCGAGCATCACCTGCTTGGCCCGCCAGGCGGCGTATTCCGGATCCATGAAGGCGAGCGGCGCGAGGATGATCCACGCCCACAGCGCACCCAGGACCGCCACGCCGCCGAGGGCCATCAGCCGCAGCGCGCGCCACCCCTCCGCCGCCCCGATCCTGCCGGCATCCGAGCTGCCGGCGTCCAAACTGCCTGGGTCCGACCTGCCTGAGTGCAAACTGCCCGCACCCGAACTGCCATTCTCCGAACCGCAGGTCAGGCGGACCGCGGCGTCCTGGCCGGTCGCGTGAGCGGAGCCGTCATGAGGCATTCAGGACCTGCTTGGCGCCGACCATGCGCACGAGGTCGTCGACCGACACCACGGCTTCCACCTCTCGCGGCGCGACCTCGATCCCGAACCGGCATTCCAGCTCGACCATGATGGCGATGTGGAGCATCGAGTCCCAGCCGGGCAGCTCCTCGAGCAGGGTGCCGGCATCGAGATCGAGGTCGGGCAGGCCGAGGACCGCGCGGATGGCGCGGGTGATCTCGGAGGGCAGGGTTGCGGTGACGAACGGATCCGCACGCATCACGCCAGTCTCCCTTCAGCGAGGGCATCGAAGCACGAGCCGGTGACCGAACGGTTAAGCGGTGACGGATGGCGGCGTTGCGCGTTCCCGCTTTCCCAATCCGGTTGCGACCGCGCATGATGTGAGCGCTATCGCATTTCGCCGGACGCCGCAGGACACGGCCGCGCCGACCGGCTCGACAATCCGAAACGCCTCGAGGGGAGAGAAACCATGGCTGACGGCGGCATCGACACCCGCACCGCGCGCATCTCGGCGGAAGAAGCGCTTGCCATGCATGCCAATGGCCGCCCCGGCAAGCTGGAGACGCGCATCTCCAAGCCGATCACCACGGCCCGCGACCTGTCGCTCGCCTACTCGCCGGGCGTCGCGGAGCCCTGCCTGCACATCGCGCGCGATCCGGCGCTCGCTTACGACTACACGACCAAGGGCAACATGGTCGCGGTGATCTCGAACGGCACGGCCGTGCTCGGTCTCGGCAATCTCGGCGCCGTCGCGTCCAAGCCGGTGATGGAAGGCAAGGTCGCGCTGTTCAAGCGCTTCGCCGACGTGGACGGCATCGACCTCGAGGTCGGTACCGAGGACGTGGACGAATTCGTCAACGCGGTGCGCTATCTCGGCCCTGGCTTCGGCGGCATCAATCTCGAGGACATCAAGGCGCCCGAGTGCTTCGTCATCGAGCAGCGGCTGCGCGAGCTGATGGACATTCCGGTCTTCCACGACGACCAGCACGGCACAGCGATCGTTGCCGCGGCCGGGCTGATCAACGCGGCGCATCTGACCGGCCGCGACCTGCGCGAGACCCGCCTCGTGGTGAATGGCGCGGGCGCCGCGGCGATCGCCTGCGTCGAGCTGCTGAAGGCGATGGGGATGCGGCCCGAGAACGTGATCCTCTGCGACACCAAGGGCGTGGTGTACCAGGGGCGCACCGAGGGCATGAACCAGTGGAAGTCCGCGCATGCCGCGCAGACCAAGGCGCGCACGCTGGCCGAGGCGATGGAGGGCACGGACGTCTTCTTCGGCCTGTCCGTGAAGGGCGCGCTGACCCAAGACATGGTGAAGGCGATGGCCGACAAGCCGATCATCTTCGCCATGGCCAATCCGGACCCCGAGATCACGCCCGAGGAGGCGCGAGCGGTCAGCAAGGACGCGATCATCGCGACCGGCCGCAGCGATTACCCGAACCAGGTGAACAACGTCCTGGGCTTCCCCTACATCTTCCGCGGCGCGCTCGACGTGCGCGCGTCGACCATCAACGACGCGATGAAGATCGCCGCCGCCGAGGCGCTGGCGAAACTCGCGCGCGAGGACGTTCCGGACGAGGTGCACAGCGCCTCCTCCGGCCGGCGGCTCACCTTCGGTCCCGACTACATCATCCCGAACGCCTTCGACCCGCGCCTGATCTCCTGGGTGCCGCCGGCGGTCGCCCGCGCCGCGATCGACAGCGGCGTGGCACGCCGGCCGATCGAGGATCTGCGCCGCTATGCGCGCTCGCTCTCGGGCCGGCTCGATCCCACGGCCGGCGCGCTGGACGCGATCATGGAGACGCTGCGCGAGCAGCCGCGCCGCGTCGTGTTCGCGGAAGGCGAGGAGGAGAAGGTGGTGCGCGCCGCCGTCGCCTATCGCAACGCGGGGTATGGGCGACCGGTGCTGATCGGGCGGGAGGACCGGGTCAAGGCGACGCTCGCCAGCCTCGGGCTGGGCATGGTGGACGGGATCGAGATCCACAATGCGCGGCTCTCCTCGGCCAACCGCAAATACGCCGACTTCCTCTACGGTCGCCTGCAGCGGAAGGGTTTCCTGCAGCGGGACGTGCAGCGCATGGTCAACCAGGACCGCAACGTGTTCGCCGCCGCGATGGTCGCGACCGGCGATGCGGATGCGATGGTGACGGGGCTGACGCGCTCCGCCTCCGTGTGCCTCGCCGATATCCGGCATGCGATCGGGCCGGCGAAGGGCTCCATCCCGTTCGGCCTGACCTTGCTGCTGGGCATGCGCGGCAGGACGATCTTCCTGGCCGACTCGCTCGTGAACTTCCGCCCGAACGCGGAGGAGATCGCCGCCATCGCGATCGGCGCCGCGCGGGCGGCACGCCATCTCGGCCACGAGCCGCGGGTCGCGCTGCTGTCGCACTCCACCTTCGGCGACCCGCCGCACGAGCGCGCGGTGCCGATGCGCGATGCGGTCGCGATCCTGGACGCGCAGGGCGTGGATTTCGAATACGATGGGGACATGAGCCCGGACGTCGCGCTGGAAGCGTCGATCCGCGCGCTGTACCCGTTCTGCCGCCTGACCGGCGACGCCAACGTGCTGCTGGTGCCCGGGCTGCACTCGGCGCACATCGCGACGCGGCTGATGCACCACCTGGGCGGCGGCACCACGATCGGTCCGTTGCTGATCGGAATGGAGAAGCCGGCGCAGATCGTGCCCATGGACGCGTCCGTGAGCCAGATCGTCGACCTGGCGTGCCTGGCCGCCTACCAGGCGGCGCCAGCCTGATCGGGATAGGGAGCCCCGTCGCGACGGCCGTCCCTCGCGAGTGGGGGAGCCCCCGTCGCGAGAGGCCGTCGCCGCGAGCGGGGGAGCCTCGTTGCGAACGACCGGATCAGGAGCGGGGACGGTGGGGTAGGTTCGTGCGGGCCGTCGGAGTTTTGATTCAACACAGAGTTGAGGCGAGTTGAGGCGAGCCACAGAGAAGAAGTTCAAACTTTCCTCCGTGTCTCGTCTCAGCTCGCCTCAACTCTGTGTTTAGAATCCAATTCTCGCGAACAGCACGGAATTCGCGGGTGCACGCACGAGCCTCGACCCGCAGGTGCGGTGGCCGGCACGGTGGCCGGCCATGACGGAGGAGACTTGTCGCCTCCTCCTCGCGAGCGTCTCCTGCTCTCCCCTCGCAGGGGGTCTCCAGGCCTCAGTCGGCGGAGGAGTTCTCGACCAGCGGGGGACGGGCCGGCAGGTCGCTCTTCTGCGCTTCGGTGATCATCTCGATGCGGCCCGTGATCTGGCCGCCATCCTCGACCTGCAGGCGGCGGCAGCGCGCGGTGCCCAGCACCCGGCCGGTCGCGCGCACGATCAGGCTGGCGCGCACCGTCAGCGTGCCGTCGATCGTGCCGGCGATCTCCGCCTCCTCCACCTCGACCTCGCCCTTGAACACGCCGCCCTGGGCGATCGCGAGTTCGGTGGCGTGGATCATGCTCGCCTCGACCGTCCCTTCGACGACCAGGCGTTCGGCGTCCTGCACCGTGCCTTGCACGCTGATGCCGCGGCCCACCACCAGCGTCCGCCGTTCGGCGGCCTCACGCACCGGCGGCCGGGCGGGCACGCCCGTGGGCCGGGCGGCGGGGGCGGAAGCGGGCGGCGTGGGGGCGGCGGTCGGCGAGAACGGCGGACGGGACATCGGAGGCGCCTCCTTGGGGACAGCGGGACGGTAGGGCGGGACGCCGAGGCCGGTGTCGCCGGGGATGGCAGCAGGGCCAGGCTGTGCCCGCATCAGGTCCGGGTCGGCATTTTCCGGCCCCTCGGGGCCGGACGGCAGGCCGGCGGGCAGCGTCGCCCCGAGCGCGGCCGGCAACTCGTCGGGCTTGCGGCGTTTGAACAAGATGACCCCATCTGCTGACGAAGCTGTGACGAACGCCGCCTAACATGACGGCGCTCCGCCAAACAACGGCCGGCCGCCAGTTATCCACATCGATACGCCGTCGCTCAGATCCGCGCTGGCGTCGGCGGCGGACCGAAGCGGGCCAGCGCCAAATCCAGAACGTGCACCATGGCCGCCGTTCCCACCACGGGCAACAGCAGGTTGAGCAGCGGCACGTAGGCGGCGACGGCCATGGCGCCACCCTGGGCCAGCACCGTCCAGCGGCACGCGGCATACAGCGCCTCCGCCGCGGGCCGGGACATGCGCCGCATCGCGACCGCCACGAACAGTCCGCGCCCGAGCGCGTAGGCGGCGATGGCCCAGGCGAGCAGGAGGCCGACTCCGGGGATGGCGAGTGCGAGGACCAGCGCCACCACGTTCAGCACCAGGATGCGCAGGCCGATGACCACGCCGTCCCACACCTGCACCGAGAGGGGCGCTCCCTCGGCCGGCGGCAGGCCGGGATACCAGCGCCGCTCCACTGCCAGGGCGACACGCTCGATGTACAGCGTGCCGATGGCGGCGGCGACCGGCACGAAGAGCCACAGCGCGAGCAGGGAGGCGGCGACGCTGCCCAGCGCGTCCACCACCCAGGCGATCCAGCCATGGAGGTCGAGCAGCCCGTGCACGGCCCAGATCGCCGCGACGTGCAGCAGGGCGAAGCACAGAACGGACCAGAGCACGCTTTGCAGCACGACGCCGAGCAGAACCCGGTCGTCGAGCTGGGCGATGGCGCGCATGAGGGGGGTGGTGGCCGGGATCATGCACGGATGGGCCGTCCGCCATGGGTCGGAGTCAAGACGCCGCGGCACTTCATCGGCGTGCGCATCGGTCCTCTGTCCCGAACCCGCATAATCGCGGGGTCGTGCGCCGCCCATCTCTGAGGGCGACGCCGCCCCGCCTCGCGGGGGACGTCGGCAAGGTCTCCATCCACCTTCGGGCCGGCTCCCGCCGGCCCGCTTTTCTGTCCCCTTGGCCGGCTCCCGCCGGCCCGCTTTTTTGTCCCCTTGGCCGGCTCCCGCCGGCCCGCTTTTTTGTCCCCTCGGCCGGCTCCCGCCGGCCCGCTTTTTTGTCCCCTCGGCCGGCTCCCGCCGGCCCGCTTTTTTGCCCCCTCGGCCGGCTCCCGCCGGCTCGCTTTCTGCGTCGCCTCGCGGGCACTCGTCAGTGCCTGCCCCGCGGCATCATCCTGCCGGACAGGGTCGGTCTGTCGGCCGTTATCGGTCCGTTTACCCTGACCCGCGATCATCGCCGCATGAGCCCGGACCCTGCCGATCCGATCGCCGGCCTGCAAGCTGCCGTCGCCGTTCATCGCAGCGGCGACCTCGACCAGGCCGAACGCCTCTACCACGCCGTCCTCGCGCTGCGTCCCGACGAGCCGAACGCCCTCCATTTGCTGGGCGTGCTGGAGCGGCAGCGCGGCCGGCCGGACCTGGCCGTGGCGCTGATCACCCAGGCGCTGCGACGCGCGCCCGATCTCGCCGATGCCCACGCCAACCTCGGCAATGCCTGGAGCGACCTGCAGCGCTTCGACCTCGCGGCCGAGAACTACGCCGCCGCCCTTCGCCTCGGCGGCGGGGGGGAGGAGACGCCGCGTCGCCTCGTCGCCGCGCTCTACGCAGGCGCCGGCGCCCATCGCGCCGCACGGCGGAACACCGAAGCGCGGCTGATGCTGCGCCGCGCGCTCGACGAGGCGCCCGACCGGATGGAGATCATCCAGGCGCTGCTGCCGCTCTGCCTGGAGGACGATCTGCTGGAGGCGGTGGACCTCGCCGCCCGCGCCTGGCACCTCGACCCGGGTGAAGCGACGTTCCGCACGCTGTGGGACCTGTCCAATCGTGCCGGTCAGGACCTCGACCGCGCGCAGGCCCACCTCGCCGCCGCGCCCCAGGACCCGTTCCGCATGATTGCGTTGGGCAACGCGCTGCGCCGCGCCCGCCGCGGGCAGGAGGCTGAACGGCACTACCGCGCCGCCATGGCGCTGGCGCCGGACCAGCCGTTCGCCGCGATGCGCCTCGGCTGCCTGCTGCTCGAGCAGAACCGGTGCGAGGCCGCCGACCGCGTGTTCCGCCAGATCGAGGCGGTGGACCACGGCCGCGTGCAGGCCATGCAGTTCGGGAGCCACTTCTTCCGCCGCCTGCGCCGCCGCGCCCTGCCGCCGCCGCCGGACGGGTTCAGCCCGGCGCTCTGCACGTCCGACCTGATCGTCTTCGCGGCCTGTGACGGCCTCTACTTCGAGCGGTTCGGCAGCGCGCTCCTCGCCTCGGTGCGGCGCAATGCGGCGGTGGACTGCCAATTTCATCTGCATGTCATCAACCCGCCCGCCGACCTCGACGCGCACATCGCCGCCTACCGCGCGATGCTGGGCGGCCCGTCGATCGTGGTCTCGACCGAACGGCTGGACACCGCCGGCTGGGACGCGGACCGGTGCCGCACCTGGTACGCCTGCGCACGGTTCCGCCTGCTGCCCCACCTGATGGAGAGCTATGCCGCGCCGATCCTGATGCTCGACACCGACCTGCTGGTGCTGCGCGACCTGAACCCGCTGCTGGACGCGGCGGCGGAGGGCGACATCGCGCTGGTCGCGACGGAACCGCACAAGCAGGAGCCGTGGAACTGGTTCTGGGCGGACGTGCTGTTCTTCAACGCGACGAACGCCGCCCTGGCCTGCGCCGACCTGGTCGCGCGCTACATCGACTGGCACCTGCAGGAGGGGCGGGCGCACTGGTTCCTCGACCAGATCGCCCTCACCGCCTGCCTGCGCGCCGGGTTCCGGGAGCAGGTGGAGCCTCGGGTGGTGACCCTGCCCCCCGACATCCACCGGCTGCAACTGGTCTGCGCCGACGGGACCGATCAGCCGCCGGAGGAGGGCGTGCTGTTCTGGTCCGCGCATGCCAGCACGGTCGACCTCGCGATGACGCTGCAGATGCCGCGCTACCAGGCCTATGTCCTGCCCTACCCGCCGCAACCGCCGGCCCTCGCGGCGGCCACATCCGGCAGCGGGGACCGCGGCGACACGAACCCGGCCGCCCCAGCCGAAGCAGCGTCCACCGCCGCGGCGGGGACGGAGCCCGCCGCCGGCGCGAGCGAACCGGCCGCCGTTTCCGCGCAGTCCGACGCGATCACCCAGGCGGACGCCGCCAGCGCCGCGGCGCCCCTCCCGCTGACCGAGGCCCTGGCCACCCCGGCGCCCGCGCCCTCCAGCCTGCTGGAGGTGGCCGAACTCGTCGCCGCCTGACCGGCGGGGCGCCCGCGCGCATCGCTTGCACGCCCTCAGGCGAACCGGCGGACATGGCCGAACGTTGACAGTCCCGTAACCGGCGGTTACGCCGCCGCGCCATTCTGTTGGGACTGTGACCTATGCCGGTGCACGCCTTCATCTTCCCGGGCCAGGGCAGCCAGGCCGTCGGCATGGGCCGCGATCTCGCCGCCGCCTTCGCCGCCGCGCGCGAGGTGTTCGAGGAAGTGGACGAGACCCTCAAGCAGAAGCTGTCCAAGCTGATGTTCGAGGGTCCCGGTGAAGAACTGACGCTGACCGAGAACACCCAGCCCGCGCTGATGGCCCATTCCCTGGCGGTGCTGCGGGTGCTGGAGCGCGAAGGCGGCTTCACCCTGCCGCAGAAGGCGATCGTGGTGGCCGGCCACTCTCTCGGCGAATACTCCGCCCTCGCCGCCGCCGGCGCCTTCACCGTCCCCGAGGCCGCTCGCCTGCTGAAGCTGCGCGGCCAGGCGATGCAGAAGGCCGTGCCGGCGGGCGAAGGCGCGATGGCCGCGCTGCTGGGCGCCGACATGGCCCAGGCACGCGCAATCTGCGAGGAAGCCGCCACCGATCCCGAAACCGGGGAGCGCCAAATCGTCGAACCGGCGAACGACAATGGCGGCGGCCAGGTGGTGATTTCCGGCCACGCCGCGGCGATCGACCGCGCGATCGAGATCGCCAAGGAGAAGGGCGTTCGCCGCGCGATGAAGCTGCCGGTCTCCGCCCCGTTCCACTGCGCGCTGATGGCCCCCGCCGCCGACGCCATGGCCGAGGCGCTGGAGAAGACTGCGCCCCGCAGCCCGATGGTCCCGGTGGTCCCCAACGTCTCCGCGCAGAAGGAGACGGCGCCCGACACGATCCGCGACCTGCTGGTCCGCCAGGTCACCGCCACCGTCCGCTGGCGCGACTGCGTCGCCGCCATGGCGGACCTCGGCGTCGACGGCTTCGTCGAGCTGGGGGCCGGCAAGGTCCTGGCCGGCCTGGTGAAGCGGATCGCCCCCGATGCCACCGCCGTCTCCGCCGGGACCCCGGCCGAGATCGAGGCGGTGCTGAAGACGCTCTGAGCGGAGGCCAAGCGATGTTCCGCCTCGACGGCAAGCCCGCGCTGGTCACCGGCGCCTCCGGCGGCATCGGCGCCGCAATCGCCCGCGCGCTGCACGCCCAGGGCGCCACGGTCGTGCTGTCCGGCACCCGCCGCGACGCGCTCGATGCGCTCGCGGCGGAGCTGGGAGAGCGCGCCCATGTCTGCCCGGCCAATCTCGGCGAGCCCGACGCGGCCGACGCGCTGGTGGCGGCCGCCGAAGCCGCCGCCGGGCCGCTGCAGATCCTGGTGAACAACGCGGGACTGACGCGCGACGGGCTCGCGCTGCGCATGCGTGACGAGGACTGGGCGACGGTGCTCGACGTCGATCTCGGCGCGCCGTTCCGCCTGGCCCGCGCCTCCCTGCGCGGCATGCTGCGCCGGCGGGCGGGGCGGATCATCAACATCTCGTCGATCGTCGGCGCCACCGGCAATCCCGGCCAGGCCAATTACGCGGCCGCCAAGGCCGGGCTGGTCGGCATGAGCAAGGCGCTCGCCCAGGAAGTCGCCTCACGCGGGATCACGGTCAACGTGGTCGCACCAGGCTTCATCGTCACCCCGATGACCGACGCCCTGTCCGATGCCCAGAAGACCAGGCTTTCCGAGGCGATTCCGCTGGGACGCCTCGGCCAGCCGCAGGATATCGGGGCCGCCGTGGTCTACCTGGCCTCGGACGAAGCCGGGTGGGTCACCGGCGCCACACTGCACGTGAATGGCGGAATGGCCATGTTGTGAGGCATCCCCCCGGGGGGCCGCGGCCTTTCTCGGGGTGGGAAACCATGCTAATCGGCCCGCTGCCTCGTCCGGAGCGGGTCCGGCGACACCGCCCTTCGGTGGACAAGCAGCCCGGACGGAACCAGAACGCAGGACCCTAGCGCAGGAGTTGCGGAGCCGATGAGCGAGATCGCCGACAAGGTCAAGAAGATCGTGGTGGAGCACCTGGGTGTCGAAGAGAACAAGGTGACCCCCGAGGCGTCCTTCATCGACGACCTGGGCGCCGACAGCCTCGACACGGTCGAGCTGGTCATGGCGTTCGAGGAAGCGTTCGGCGTCGAGATCCCCGAGGACGCGGCTGAGAAGATCAGCACCGTCAAGGACGCCATCGACTACATCGAAAAGCAGAAGGCCGCCTGAGCGGACCCGTGGGAGGAACGCCGCCGATGCGTCGTGTCGTGGTGACCGGCATGGGCATCGCTTGCCCCCTGGGCTTGGGGGTCGAGCATGTCTGGCGCCGCCTGATCAACGGCGAGTCCGGGATCGGGGCCATCCAGGCCTTCGATACCAAGGACCTGCCCTGCAAGGTCGCGGGCGAGGTCCCCACCGGCACCAAGGCGGATGGCAAGCTCGACATCGCCGAATGGGTGCCGGTCAAGGACCAGAAGAAGATGGATCGCTTCATCCATCTCGCCCTGGCCGCCGGCATCCAGGCCGTGGAGGACTCGGGCTGGACCGCGGAAACCGAGGACGATCGGAACGCCACCGGCGTGATGATCGGCTCCGGCATCGGCGGGCTCGAGACCATCTTCGAGGCCTCGCTGCAGGTCCATTCCGGGAAGGCGCGGCGCCTGTCGCCCTTCTTCATCCCGTCCGCGCTGATCAACCTCGCCTCGGGCCACCTGTCGATCCGCTACGGCTTCAAGGGCCCGAACCACGCGGTTGTCACGGCCTGCGCGACCGGCGTGCACGCGATCGGTGACGCGGCGCGGCTGATCATGTGGGGCGATGCCGACGTCATGGTCGCCGGCGGCGCCGAAGCCGCCGTCAACGAGCTCGGCATCGCCGGCTTCTGTGCCTCCCGCGCCCTGTCCACCGGCTTCAACGACGAGCCGGCCAAGGCCTCCCGCCCGTGGGACAAGGACCGCGACGGCTTCGTCATGGGCGAAGGCGCCGGCGTCCTGGTGCTCGAGGAGCTCGAGCACGCCCGCAAGCGCGGCGCGAAGATCTACGCCGAGGTGGTGGGCTACGGCATGTCCGGCGACGCCTACCACATCACCGCCCCGGCCGAGGGCCACGACGGCGCGTTCCGCTCGATGAAGGCGGCGATGCGCAACGGCGGCATCACCGTCGAGGAGATCCAGTACGTCAACGCGCACGGCACCTCCACGCCGATGGGCGACGACCTGGAGCTCGAGGCGGTGGAGCGGCTGTTCGGCGACCACGCGAAGACCATCGCGATGTCGTCCACCAAGTCGGCCACCGGCCACCTGCTGGGCGCGGCCGGCGCGATCGAGGCGATCTTCTCGATCCTGGCGATCCGCGACAACGTCGCGCCGCCGACGCTGAACCTCGAAGCGCCGTCGCGTGACAGCGTGATCGATCGCGTGGCGAAGACGGCGCAGGAGCGGCGCATCGACGTGGCCCTGTCGAACAGCTTCGGCTTTGGCGGAACCAACGCCTCCGTCATCTTCCGCGGGGTCTGATCCCACCCCACCGCCCCGCCGGCGCCGCCTGTTCCGGGCGGTGCTGGCGGTCGTGCTGGTGCTGGGCATGGCCGCCGCGGCCGCGCCGTTCGGCGTGCGGTGGCTCCTCGATCGGCCCGGCCCACTCCCGGACTCGCGCGACATCGTCGTGCCCCGCGGCAGCACCGCGCAACTCGGCGCGGCGCTGACCGAAGCGGGCGTCCTCACGCGTCCCCTCCCCTTCGAACTCGCGGCCTGGCTCACCTGGCGCGACGGGCCGCTGCGGGCGGCCGAGTTCGCCTTTCCGGCGCATGCCTCGCTCCGCACCGTCCTGGCCGTGCTTCGCACCGGCAAGCCGGTGCAGCACATGCTGACGATCCCCGAAGGCCTCACCTCGAAGCAGATCGTCGCCCTGGTCGACCGCGCGGAGGCGCTGACCGGCACGACGCCGGTGCCGCCGGAAGGCAGCGTCCTGCCGCAGACCTACGCCTACGAGTACGGCACGAGCCGCGCCGCCCTGCTCGCCCGCGCGCAGGCCGCGATGACACGCGCGCTCGACACGGCCTGGGCCGACCGCGCGCCCAACCTGCCGATCTACAGCCCGGAGGAGGCCCTCACGCTCGCCAGCATCGTCGAGCGTGAGACCGCCAAACCCGAGGAGCGCGCGCATGTCGCTTCCGTCTACATCAACCGCCTGCGGATCGGAATGAAGCTGCAGGCCGATCCGACCGTGGTCTATGCCGCGAGCAACGGGCTGGGCGTGCTGGACCGCAAGCTCTCCCGCGCCGACCTCGAGCGCGACGACCCGTACAACACCTACCGGGTGGCAGGCCTGCCCCCGGGACCGATCGCCGCCCCCGGCCTCGCGACCCTGCAGGCGGTTCTGCATCCCGCGCCAAGCGACGATTTGTATTTCGTCGCGGACGGAAGCGGCGGCCACGTCTTCGCCAAGACGCTGGAGGCGCACACCCGCAACGTCGCCGCGTGGCGCGCGCTGAACGCACCCCCGCACCCGTCCGACTGACGCAGCCCCGCGACAGCTTGCCAGCACCCGCGACTCGTCCTCCGACCCGCGAGAAAATGACCAACTTCCGCCAGTCTTCGCCGCCGCTCGGCAGTAGCCGCCGAGCGGAACGTCACTGCGTGAAGTGCAATGCAAGCATGCGTTCGGGTGGCGAGATGAGAAACATCTCGCAATGTCTTCTTCGTCACGCTTAGGTGAGCGATGAATACTGTTTCGTAGAAGGCAGACCTGACGAATGGCAAATCGACCGGCCGTGACTCTCGACGATCTCGCGGGTGTCCCGCTCGCCAATGGGCAGGCCACGGAAATCTCGTTCACCACCGGTCTCGATACCGGTGGAACACTGGTCGCCTTCTCCGGCTGGGGCTCCGACACCGGCATTCCCGTGACCCAGGCGAACACGGCCGAGTCCGCGCACAAATGGGACGGGGGCACCGTCGGGACGCCAGGGTCGGTGCGCTACAGCTTCGATCCGAATTCGGGTTTCACGGCCGGGCAGGAGGCGATCTTCCGCGCTGCCATGCAGCTCTGGAGCGACGAGGCCAACGTCACCTTCGTCGAGGTGACCGACCCGGCCGACGCCCAGTTGCGCCTGTTTCTGTTCGGCTCCACCACTCCGGGCGTCACCCTGGACGACGGGGCCTATGCCACTGCGACCTACGTGGCCGGCAAGGCGGGCGATACGACGATCCCGACCACGCTGTCCGCCGCCTTGTCGATCGAGCAGACCTCCAATTGGGCCCAGCTCGATTCCTTCACCTATTTCGGCGGCTACGGCCCGAGCACCATCGTCCATGAACTCGGCCATGTCATCGGCTTCGGTCATACCGGCCCGTACAACGGCAATGCCAACGCCCTGCTGCAGCAGCTCACGCCCTACGACAGCTATCCGTGGTCGATCATGTCGTACCTGCAGCCGACCGCGGACCTGCGCTATCCCGCGGTGCCAGGCGCTCGCGGATCCGCCTATGCGCCCCAGCTCTCGGCCTCGACCCCGCAGATGCTCGACATCCTGGCCGCGCAGCAACTCTACGGGGCGCCCGCGAGTACGACGCTCACCTCGGGCGGGCAGGTGTTCGGGTTCAACACCAACATCACCGATGCCGCTCGGCCGTTCTTCGACTTCACCCAGAACGTCAATCCCGTGGTCACCCTGTGGGACTCGGGGCAGGACAACACGCTGGACCTGTCGGGCTTCTACACGCCCTCGGTCGTCGACCTGAACCCCGGCCGGTTCAGCAGCACGAACGGCATGATCAACAACATCGGCATCGCCTACGGCACGGCGATCGACAACGCCGTGGGCGGGTGGGGCAACGATGACTTCACGGTCAACGCCCAGTCCGACACGATCGACGGCGGCGGAGGCAGCGACACGGTGCGCTTCGCCTCCGCCTCGGCCGCGTATGTCATCGGGCAGCACGACGGGACCGTCACGGTCGGCAACGGGGCGGTCATCGACACGCTGACCAACGTGGAAACGCTCGCCTTCACCGACGGGACGATCGCGGTGGCCGACATCCCGTCGGATCAGCGCACCCTGGTCTGGCGCACCGGCAACGGGGCCTATGACGATCCGGGACGCTGGAGCGGCGACGCGGTGCCGACCGCCGACGACGTCGTGGTGGTCGACGGGCCTGGCGGCACGACCCAGACCGTCACCGGGAACGGAACCGCGGCGCAGATGGTGTTCACCGGCCTGACCGGCATCACCGGCCTCCTGACCCCGACCCGCCTCACGATCGGGCAGCTTGGCGCGGGGGAGGAAGCGACCCTCGTCATCGCGCCCACCGGCACGATCCAGGCGGGCGAGTCCGCGGCGATCGTGGCCGGCGCCGTCCAGGCGCTTGGGCGCCTCGTCGTGGCCGGCACGCTGACGGTGGGGAACGGCTCTGGCACCGCGGCCGTGCTGGCCGCGCGCAACGGCGGCGGCGTGCGCGCCGGCACGCTGATCCTGCAGGGCGGGTCGGTCACGGCGGACCAGAGTTCGGCCGTCGTGGTCGACCCGTTCGCCACCCTGCCCCAGCCGGGGCGCATCCAGGTCGATGCCGGCGCGATGCTGGCCGGCTGGGGCGTCATCGGCGGCTACAATGCCGGCTACCTCGACAATGCCGGCACGGTGATCGCGACCGGCGGCACCCTCGCCGTCAATCTCGCGAACAACATCGGCACGCTGGCGATCGCCGCCGATGGCGTGCTCCGGATCGACCCTGCGCTGAGCACGCTGGGCGGCACGACCCGCTTCCTCGACTCGACCGGCACGCTGCGGCTGCAGATTGATCCGTCACGCACCGCGACCATCGGGCAGCTCGCCGACTTCGCCCCTGGCGACCTTGTCGCCATGACCGGGCTGAGCGATCCGATCCTGCAGCCGAGTTTCGATCCGGCGACCAACGTGCTGTCGATCATCACCTCCGCCACGGAGGAGGGCGGCACCCCGCGCACCAATGAGGCGTTGAAGATCACCCTCGCCGAGACACCCACCGGCCGCGTCTTCTTCGTGCTGCCGGGGGCCGGCAACACGTCCGTGCTCTACACCGCCGTCGGCAGCCTGACCGGGCAGGAGGCAGGGCCCGGGTCGGGTCAGGCGCGCATGCTCACCTGGAACCCGCACCTCTCCGGGGACTGGAACACGGCCGGCAACTGGTTCGACACCACCGCCGCGGTCAGCCAGGCGCCGACCGCCGCCGTCGGTCCCGGCACGCTCGACACCGTCAACCTCCTCGGTCCCTACGGGCTCGGGACGGTGTTCGACGTCGTGAGCGGGAACGGCAACGCGGCGGCGCTGAACGTGACCGGCGCCGTCGCCGTGTCCGGCACGCTCGACACCGGCACGCTGGCAGTGGGCGGACCCGACCAGGCGACGACCATGGCGCTGATCGGCAGCGGGCGCGTGCAGGCGGGGAGCGCCACGATCGGCGCGACGCTCGACCTGACCGCGGGAACCACGCTGACCGCCGCCGGCACGATCGCCATCACGGGGCTGACCGGCACCAGCGGCACCGTGGCGCTCGCCGGCGGCGCGCTGCTGCAGAGCCCGACCCTGCTGGTAGACACGCCCACCCTGCGCTTTCTCGCGATCGACGGGATGTCCCGCGTGGTCGTGGGATCGGGCGGCACGGACGGCGTCCCCGGCGGCCTGACGGTCACCAGCGACGGGCTGCTCGCCGGGCGCGGCGATCTCAGCCAGGTCAGGGTGCATGATGACGGGCTGATCCGCGCCGACGGGCTGCTGCAACTCGGCATCGTGAGCGGAAGCGGCCGTGCGCAGATCGGCGACGGCAGCACGCTCTCGATGGTCGGGTTGCCGGGCACCGCGGCCTCGGTCGGACTTCGGATCGACTTCTCGACCGGCGACGGCACGCTGCTGCTGAACACCGCCGGCGGCGAGGCGACCAGCGATGCGGCCTTCGGCATCGCGACCGGGTTCGGCACCGGGGACGTGCTCGCGTTCAACTATTTCGGCAACGTCGCTCCCACCTCCCTGACCTATGTCAGCACCGGCATCGAGCAGGGGCTGCTGACGGTGTCGAACGGGAGCGGCTATCGCGCCTCCATGCGCCTGAGCGGCCAGTACGAGCAGGCCGGATTCAGCCTCGTCGACATGGCGGGAGCGCAGCTTGCCGACGTCAGCTACGCGCTGCCGTGTTTCGCGACCGGCACCCGGATCGCGACCCCGCGCGGGCCGGTCGCGGTGGAGGATCTCGCGGTGGGCGACCTCGTCACGACCGCGTCCGGCGAGACGCGGCCGGTGGTGTGGATCGGCCACCGGCGGATCGCGCCCGCGACTCACCCGAAGCCCGAATCGGTCGCGCCGGTGCGCGTCGCCGCCGGCGCGTTCGGCCCCGGCCGGCCGGAGCGGGATCTCGTGCTGTCGCCGAACCACGCGCTGTTCGTCGAGGACGTGCTGATCCCGGTGAAATACCTGATCGACGGCGCGGCGATCCGGCAGATCCCGCCCGCCATGACCGGGGAGGTGACGTACTGGCACGTCGAGCTGCCGCGGCACGACGTGCTGCTGGCCGAGGGCCTGCCGGCGGAGAGCTACCTCGACACGGGCGACCGCACGCGCTTCGCCAATGCGGGCGTGGTGGTGACGCTCCATCCGGACTTCTCGAGCCGGGTGTGGGAGGCGACGGGTTGCGCCCCGCTCGTGGTCAGCGGCCCTCGCCTCGCGGCCGCACGCGCGCGGCTGGCCCATGCGCGCCGGTCCGCCGACCGCTCGGGTGCGGACACGGCCGGCAACCGGCCGCCGTCCGCCACGCGGGCGCGGCCGGGCCGGCGCGGGGCGCGCTGAACCGTCCGGGACCGGCGGCATCGTGGTGATGCCGCCGGCGTCCGAGCTCAGTCGAAATCCGTCGGCAGCGCCGGGTCGCGCCAGTGCGCGAACATGCGCGCGACCTGTTCGGGAAGAACGCGACCCAGGGACAGGTCGGCGGGCAGCGCCTCCTCGGGGAACCAGCCGATCGCGCTGGTCTCGAGGGAGGTCGTGGCCTCACCGCCTTCCAGGGCGCAGACGAAGAACAGGCGGACGACGGAATACGGCGCCGGCGGGTGCTTCTGGCGTGCGCGGTCCCAGACCGCGGCGAGCTTCAGCGGGCGCACGTGGTAGCCGGACTCCTCGAACACCTCCCGGACCACCGACTCGGCCGGGGTCTGGTTCACTTCCGCCCAGCCGCCGGGCAGGGTCCAGCGGCCGTGATCCGCGGTTTCCCGCACCATCAGCACGCGGCCACGCTCGTCGAACACGGCGGCGCGCACGCCGACCTTGGGCGAGGCGTAGCCGCTCTCGGACTCGAACAGCGCTTCGATGCGGGTCAGGTCGGCTGCGGTATGCGCGGCCATGATGCGCGCGGCGAGCCGCTGCAGCGCGTGGTAGCGTTCGGCGTCGTAGGGGTCGCGGGTGAAGGCGAGTCCGGTCTGTGCGGTGGCCTGGATCTCGCGGGCCCAGACCAGCCAGTCGGGCTCCCTGGTCGGGCCGTCCGTCATTCCGCCGATTGCGGAACCAGGGTGTCGGTGCCGAGGGGGACGGGTTCGATATCGGCGTCGGTGAGCATGCGCCAGGTGCCGCCGACCAGGATCTCGGAGGGGCGGAAGCGCGCCTTGTAGGCCATCTTGCGGCTCTCGGGGACCCAGTAGCCGAGATAGACGTAGGGCAGGTCGAGCGCGCGGGCGCGCTCGACCAACCAGAGGATGGCGTAGGTGCCCAGGGACCGCTTCTCCAGGCCGGGGGCGAAGAAGCTGTAGACCGCCGACAGCCCGTCCCCCAGCCGGTCGGTCAGGCAGGCGGAGACCATGCGATCGTCGGGTTCGCGGAACTCGACGATGAAGCTCTCGATCGGCGTGTCCTCCACCATGGCGCGGTAGTCGTAGAAGCTCATGGTGGCCATGTCGCCTTCGCCGTGGCGGGCCTGCTGGTACCGCTGGAAGAGCTGGAATTGTTCGGCCGTCGCGCGGGGCGGCACCTCGAACCCCTCCATCCCCAGATTCGCCTTGGCGATGCGCCGCAGCGTGCGGTCGGGCTGGAAGTTGGCGACGGGGATGCGGATCGGCACGCAGGACTGGCAGGCCGGGCAGACCGGCGCGTAGGCGATGTTGTGGCTGCGGCGGAAGCCGGCGCGGGAGAGGCGGTCGTGCAGCGTGTCCGCGTCCGGGCCGGTGATTTCGGTCACCACCTTCCGTTCCGTCCGGCCGGCCACGTAGGGGCACGGCAGCGGCGCGGTGGTGTAGAAGAATTGCGGCCGGCGCGGGGGTTTATAGGTCATCGTGCGGACGTTCCGGCGGGCATGTTCCAGCCTCCCGCAGGTGCGGTCAACGCTCGCATGCCGCGGGTGCGGACCACGACCAGCCCGCTCACCAGGTCGTGCAGCGTGCGGTGGCGGGTGGTGAACAGCGCGACCAGCAGCAGCAGCCCGCTGGTCGCGAGCGTCACGTAGTAGCCGAGGGTCGAGATCAGCGCCTGCAGCCCGGTCGGCGGTCCCAGATCCTCATCGCGCCGCACGGTGAGCCCCAGCATCGCCTGGCCGGGAGTCGCCGTCCCGCTGCCCAGCAGTGACAGCATCTGGTAGGCGAAGGGAACCAGGGCGAGGATCGGCATCAGGGCGAAGCCAAGCCCCAGGGTCAGCACGCCGACCATCGCCAGGATCCACCACAGGACCCAGACGAGCAGCGCAATCAGCACCGCGTCGACCACCCAGGCCACGCAGCGGCGCCACATGACGCCCTGGATGAAGAAGGACTCGTCGGGGCCGGGCTGGAAATCGCTCATGGGATGAGGCGCAAGCTCGCTTCCGTGCTCTTGGGCGTTGGTCCGAGGGTCACTGTAGCACCGTCGCGCCAGCGGGTCAGGAAATCCCGCGCATGCCCGCTCAACGGATTGCCCGATTGCCCCGCCGCCATGACGAACAGGCTCGAATCGAGATCGGCCAGGTCGTACACGCCGCGGTAGGCCGGTCCGTGGACATCCTGCAGCGCGGCATTTGTTTCTCCGCGATCGATCGTGGTGTCGTCCCCGGGCGCGGCGATCGCGGCCGTGGTCAGCGGCCCGACGATGGGCAGGTGGCGGAGGATCGGGTGCGCGAAGATCGCCTGGTGCACCGTCCCCCAGCGCCAGGCCGCCGGATCATCGCCGTATCGGTCGCGCAGGCGACGGACCGCCTCGGCGCGCGCGGCTTGCAGAAGACGGGTGCAGTCGCCGCCGCACCACAGGTCCCGCCCGTCCGTCAGCACGTAGGCCACGAAGTCGGGCTGCGGCCCGCCCTCGTCCGGACGGATCCCCTTGGCGGCGAGGACGAGGCGGTAGAACTGCCCGACCCAGGTGTTGAAGATCAGCGGCTGCGGCTGATCGATCCGCATCGTGGCGTCCCAGTCCTGCAGCAGGCGCTGGGCGCGGGCCTCCACCGCCTCCTCCGCCGGGACGGCGAGCAGGGCGGGCAGGATCTGCTGCGCGAAGCTGCTGGTGACGTCGGCCTGCATGCGGGCGAAGTCCGAGGCCGTATGGCGGTCGGACGCGTCGAGCAGCGTACGGATGCGTCGCGCCCGCCAGGGGGCGAAAGCATCGCGGCCCAGGAACGCATCGTTGCCGGGAATGCGGACCGGCTCGTTCGCATTGACGATCCGGCCGCTCTCGGGCGCCACCACGTGCGGCAGCCCGTCGCCGGAGAGCCAGCCGATCCAGTCATGCGAGCCGTCGCCCGGCACGGGCGCCGATCCATCCCCGGCCTTGCGCACCGGCACCCGCCCGGTCAGGAACAGGCCGATCCGCTCGTGGTCGGCGACCGCGAGGTTCTGCACCGGCGCGGTGATCAGGGCGGCGGCGCGGCCCGCCTCCTCCACGCTGCCGGCGCGGTTGAGCGCGAGCAGGCCGGCGGCGGCCGTGTCGTCGGGCTGCAGGTTGGCCATCGCCACGGCGAGGATCGGTCCCTCGGGGTCCCGGAGATCGCTGATCACCGGGCCGTGCCGGGTTTCGCGCACGGTCAGCACCTCGTCGGGCTCGCCGCGGACCTTGATCCGCTCCTCATACACCTTGAAGGGCTGCGGCCCGTCCGGGGTCTGGTAGCTGCCGGGGCCGGCCGGCGTCTCGACGAACACGTCCTGCACGTCGGCGCCGGTGTTGGTGAAGGTCCAGGCGATCCGGCGGTTGCGCCCCAGCACGAGGAAGGGCACCCCGGGGGCCGTCGCGCCCGCCAGCACCTGGTCGGGCAACTCGATGCGCGCCAGGTACCAGATTCCGGGGAAGTTCAGCGCCAAATGCGGGTCGCCCGCCAGCAGCGGTGCACCCGTGGCCGTATGCCGCCCGTCCACGACCCATTCGTTGGACGCGGTCGAGGGCAGGGTGAACGGCGCGGGAAAGCGGGGAAGCCAGCGGGCCAGGTCATCCGGAACGCCGAGGGCGGCGAAGCGGACGGGCAGCGCGGCGGTGGCAGGCGGGATCGTTTCGGTCCGCGTGGGCCAGAGCGTGTCGATCAGGCTCTGGTCGACCCGGCCCGCGAGCGCATGGCGGATCATCTCGGTGTGCCAGTTCTCCGATAGCCACAGGCCCATCGTCTTGCCCCAGAGCAGGCTGTCCACCGCCGTCCAGGGATCGGGCGCACCCAGGAGCAGGAATTCGGGGGCGGCGAAGCGGCCGCGTTCCTCGATCCAGGCGTTCACGCCCCGCGCATAGGCGTCCAGCATCGCGCGCGTGTCGGCCGGCTGCACCGCGAGATCGGCCACGGCGCGGCGCCGCAGGCCGAGTGTCCGAGCCATCCGGTCGAGCGGCAGGGTCGCCGGACCGGCGAGCTCCGACAGGCGGCCGGACGCGTTGCGCCGCATCAGCTCCATCTGGAACATGCGGTCGCGCGCATGCACGAAGCCGAGGGCGGTGGCGGCGTCGAGCGCGCTGGCGGCGCGGATCCGGGGAATGCCGTCCTGGTCGAAGCCGATCTCGACCGGTGCGGACAGGCCCTCGATCTCGGCCTCCTGCATGCGGGGCGGCAGGGTGAGCCAGAGCGCCCCTCCGGCGATGCAGACGAGCAGGATGAGCAGGATGCCGACCCAGGTCAGCACCCGCGCGCAGGTTCGGAGGAGCGATCGCATCGGCGCGGACCATGCGGGCAACGCGCGTCGCGGTGCAAGCGCCGGTTGGAGGCGGACGCCAGTCCTGCCCCCGCGCGGCGGTCGGCCCGAGGGTCGACGCGTGCGGTCCGCCGCTCAGCCCGACGCGGTGGGCAGGGGTCCCGGCGCGCCGGTCAGCCCAGCTCCTCGTGCCAGGTGCGGCCGTCGCGCTCGATCAGGGCGATCGCGGCGGTGGGTCCCCAGCTGCCCGCCGGGTAGGGCCGCGGATGATCGGGGCGCGCCGCCCAGGCGTCGAGGATCGGCTCCACCCAGCACCAGGCCGCCTCCACCTCGTCATGGCGCATGAACAGCGTGGGGTTGCCGCGGACCGTGTCCATCAGCAGCCGCTCGTAGGCGTCCGGGAACCGCGTTCCGAACGTCTTCTCGAAGCGGATGTCGAGGCCGGTGGGCGACAGCCGCAGCCCGCCGGGACCGGGATCCTTGGTCATCATGCCGACCCGCATGCCTTCCTCGGGCTGCAGGCGGATGATCAGCCGGTTCGGTTGCCAGTCGGCCGATTCCGGCGGGAAGACCGCGAACGGGGCCGGGCGGAACTGCACCACGATCTCCGACACCTTCTGCGGCAGGCGCTTGCCGGTGCGCAGGTAGAACGGCACGTTCGCCCAGCGCCAGGTGTTCACCTCCGCCTTGAGGGCGACGAAGGTCTCGGTGGTGGAGGCGTCGCCGTCGCCCAGGTCGGCGTGGTAGCCGGGTACCGGCTTGCCGTCGATCGCACCCGGGGCGTACTGGCCGCGCACCGTCAGCGACGCGACCTCGTGCGGCGCGATCGGCTTCAGCGCCCGCAGCACCTTCAGCTTCTCGTCGCGCACCCGGTCGGCATCCAGCGAGACCGGCGGCTCCATCGCGATCAGGCACAGCAACTGCAGCATGTGGTTTTGCACCATGTCGCGCAGCTGGCCGGCATGGTCGTAGTAGCCCGCCCGTCCCTCGAGCCCGACCGTCTCGGCGACCGTGATCTGCACGTGGTCGATCACGTCGCTGTTCCACAGCCGCTCGAAGATCGTGTTGGCGAAGCGCAGCACCATCAGGTTCTGGACCGTCTCCTTGCCCAGGTAGTGGTCGATGCGGAAGGTCTGCGCCTCGGTGAACACCTCGCCCACGTCGCGCAGGATCTTCCGCGCGGAGGCGAGGTCGTGGCCGATCGGCTTTTCCAGCACGACCCGCGACTGGTCGGTGACCAGCCCCACCTTGCCGAGGTTGCGGCAGACCGGCCCGTACAGGTCGGGAGACGTCGCCAGGTAGAACACCCGCACCCGCTCCGCATCCAGCCGCTCCGAAAGCGCCGGCCAGTCGCCGTCCGGATCGGTCGCATCCAGCCGGACGTAGTGCAGCATGCCGAGGAAGCGTTGCAGCAGGTCGGCATCCAGGTCCTTGGCCGGCACGTGATGCTGCAGGGCCTGCTCCGCGCGCTGGCGGAACACGTGGTCGTCGAGGTCGGACCGGGCGGCGCCGATGATGCGCGAATCCTCCTGCACCTGGCCGTCGCGGAACCGGTAGTAGAGGGCCGGGAGCAGCTTGCGCAGCGTCAGGTCGCCGGTGGCGCCGAACACCACGCAATCGAACACCGGCACGGGAATGATCTTCGGCATGCGTCCATCCTGGGTCGAGATGTGGCGGGGTCGCCGCCCTGGGCACTATGCCGCGGTGCGGCAGAAGCGCCAGCGAAGGATTGGCAACCCAAGCCCGAGGGTTACCCGTCCTCGCGGAGCTGCGGATTGTCGAAAACGGGATTCCGCAGCCGGTGCAGCGCCTCGGTGAACGCGGCGGCGAGGTCGCGCTTCTCCGTCTCGCCGAGCGCGGCTCCGATTTCCTCGACGCGTCCGCGGGTCCGCAGGAGCAGTCGCGGCACCCCGCCGCCCGCCTCGTCGAGTTCCACCGAGAGCCACGCCGCGGGAAGCCGGCGCTCCTGCCGTCGACCCGAGGGGCTGGTGCGGGTGATGCGGACGCCGTCCGCCTGCAGCAGCACGAGCTCGCTCGCCCGCGCACGCCGCACGTTGAGGTGGAGCAGGAAGAGTGCCAGGCCGACCTCGGGGCCCGAGATCAGGGCGACCGGCCATGCCCCCAGCAGCCAGAAGCGCAGCGCGATGATGGCGGAGAAGCCGGCCACGGCGAGGGCCAGTATCCGGGTTCCCCGCCGCGAAAGGCTGCGATGCGGAACGATCAATGCCTCGAACCGGGTCGGTTCGGCGTCGGGAGATATGCTCGCGGGCATTCCCCCTGATGTAGGGCACTCGATGCGGACGCAAGACGGCATGGCGGCGGCGCCCCGATCACGAACCCGGAGCGAACAGCGCCTCGGGCGGGTATTCCGTCGGGATCAGCCCCTGCTCCGCGGCGAAGCGCAGGCAGAGCGCGATGCCGGTACGGTTGGCCTCGAGCCCGTAGGGCAGCGGCTCCCCGACCAGCGGGCGGAACCGCTCCTCCGCACTCGCGGCGCCGCGCGCGCGGGCGGCGTCCCGCGCCTGGGTGAACAGGTCCAGCAGCTCCCGCGCCATCCAGGGGTGGGCGTCGAGCAGGTCGGTGCGCACGCAGAGCACGTGGTTCACGGGGTAGGCGCGGGTCTCGCGATACCAGGCGGCGGCGGCGGCATCGGCCTCGGGGATCACCGGCCTGACGGCCGCCGGGTCGAGCCCGGCGAGCGCGATCCCCGCCTCCACCTCCCCCGTCAGCAGCAGCGTGCGCAGGTCCTGCCCCGGCGCGATCCGCTGCACGTTGGGCGGGTCCAGGTAGTCCTGGACATGCGCGTCCTCCTCCGTGACCCAGGTGATATCGCGGTGGTCGACCCCGTACTGGTCGCGCAGGATGCCGCGGACCCAGACGCCCGTGGTCTGCGACCAGGCCCGCACCGCCACCCGCTTGCCGACCAGGTCCCGCGGGCCGCGCAGGGGTGAACCAACCGGGCAGACGAGCGCCGCATGATGGAAACCGCGCATCAGCACGATCGGCAGGGCGGTGATCGGCTTGCCGAAGGCGTGCGCCTGGGCATGGGTGGTCAGCGCGATCTCGCAGCAATCGAAGTCGAGGGTGCGGACCATGCGGCGGAAGGCGCGGGTGATCGGCGTCACGTCCTGGACGTCGAATGCCAGGCGCGGGGAGCGCACCTCCCCGCTCCGCAGGGCCGCGACATGCGTGTAGGGCGCGATGGCGGTTCGCAGCGTCAGGGTCACGCCGGCTTCCAGTTGTAGCGCGTCGTGAGCCAGCCGCGCAGGGCGAGCAGGGCCGGTTGATTGGCGCCGGCGGCGTTGATCGCGGCCGCCGCCTCGTTCCCCGCGACGAGACGGACCGTCGCGGCACGGGCGACCGCCTGCACGTCGAGCGAGGCTGCCGCCTCGGTCGCGGCGCTGCGCCAGAGCGCGACCATCGCCGCGGGGGTGAGCTGCGGGAGCACGAGCGCGAAGTCGAGCTGCGTCGCGACGGCGGTGGCGCCCCACGCGGTGCGCATGGCCGGCGTCCAGCTCCGGCGCCAGGCCGCCTGCATTTCGGGGAGGGTGGGCACGCCGGGAAAGGCGGGGCAGCGCTGCAGCTTGCCCGCCGGATCCAGCAGCCCCAGGCTGAAGACGGGGACCGCCCCGACCTGGGCCAGTGCGCGGACATGCGGTTCGGCCTGGGCGCCGCGCAGGAAGGCGGCGTCGATCGCACCCTGGGTGAAGGCGGCGGGCAGCATCTCGTCGGTCATCGCCGGCATCAGCGCGACGCGGGTGCCCAGCCCGTCCAGCCCGAGGATGGCGGGGAGTTCGCCCGCGGCGAGGCCGGACGTGGGAAGGCGTACGGTACGGCCGGGCGCCACCGCGCCGGGGCGCGCCACCAGCACGCCGCTGGTGAGGCCAGCCATCGCCGCCAGCCAGAGGCCCACGTCGTACTGCGCCCGCGGATCGCCGACCAGCCAGGCGAGCACCGCGTCGCCCGGGGCGAGGAGCACCGTCTGGCCATCCGGCGCGGTGCGGGCACCGAACTGGTTGGCCCCGGTCACGCCGTCCGGCGCGCCGACCAGCGTGCGGCGGATCGCCAGTTCGGGCGGCATGGATTGCGCGAGCGCCGGCGCCAGCAGGCGGCTCCAGCGGTCCAGCACCGCGCCTTCGGGTCCGGCCACCAGCATGGTGGCCGACTCGGGAAGCACCGGGGCGGCCACGACGGAGCGCATCGCCAAAGCGGGACCGGCCCGCCCCAGCAGAGGCAGGCTTGCGCAGACTCCCAGCAGCCGTCGCCGGTTCAGAGACGGCAGGGCGTCGGTCATCAGGCCTCCTCCCGCGCGGGGTCCGGCCGGCTGACCGTTCCCACGGTCCGTCGTAGCGCAAGCGGGGCGGGACGCAAACCCCGGGGCGGCGACGGGGGGCTCGGCGCGGCGGCCCGCAGGGAGCAGAAGGCCGCGGCCAGCAGCAGCGCCATCCCGGCCGCGTCCCGCACCCCGATCCGTTCGCCGAGGATCAGCACGCCAAGGAGCACCGCGATCACCGGCGAGACATAGGCGTAGGTGCCGGCCCGCGCCGGCCCCCAGGCGGCGATCAGCCGCAGATAGGCCGTGAAGGCGAAAAGCGACCCGAACAGCACGAGGAAGGCCCATCCGGCCCAGGCGGGGCCGCCCCAGTGGAGGCGCGCGGCTTCGACCGCCCCCGGTTCGAACGCCAGCGCCCCCACCGTCAGCACCAGCCCGCCGGGCAGCAGGGTCATCCCGGACAGGAACATGGCCGGCAGGGTCCTGGTCAATGGCCGTGCGAGCACCGACCCGAGGCTGTAGACCACGGCGCTCACGATGATGGCGGCGGCACCGAGCAGGCCGAGGATGTCGGTGGGCGCGATGATCTGCGGCCCGAACAGCACCGCCAGCCCGGCGAAGCCGAACAGCAGCGCCGCGGCGCGGGTCAGGCTCCAGCGTTCCTCGCCAAGCACGATGCCGAACCCGAGCAGGCAGACCGGCGTGAGGGCGAGATCGAGCACCGCGGTCAGGCCCGACGGCACGTGGCGGATGGCCCAGAACAGCGGGGCATAGGTCAGCACCACCATCAGGAGCTGCACCAGCGCGAGCCGGCCCCAGGCGGGCGGGTCGAGGCGGCGCATCTCGCCGCGGACGCCGGCGAACAGCAGCAGGACCAGCCCCGCGACGACGAATCGCGTGCCGCAGAAGAAGATCGGGGGAACGCTTTCCACCCCGACCTTCATGGCGATCCAGGTCGCGCCCCAGATCAGGCACATCGCCACGAACAGGACGCGCATCGACTTCTCCTTGTAACGCGTAACGCCTTTAGGGCAGAAAACCCGTTACCACGGCGAGAGTTCGAACCCGAACGGTCCTGAGGCGATGAAGCAGGTCACGGTCGCGACATTGAAGCTGTGCGGGGGTCACCCGGCGCTGGACTTCACCAACACGGTGCATGCGCGCGGCCCCCGCTTCGGCCCCGACGTGCTGCGGGACGACGACGACCTGCTGCGATGGAGCGTGCGGATCGGGCTGCTGGACGCGACGGAGGTGGAGGGGGTGCGCCGCATCCAGGTGGCGGAGGGGGTGCGCCGCACCCCGGCGGTGGAGGGGGTGCCCCGCATGCAGGCGGCGGAGGGCCGATCCGTCCTCGAACGCGCGAAGACCCTGCGGGAGGCGCTGCATCGGATTTTCGCGACGCCTGGCCTGCCCGCCGCAGACGACCTCGATCTGCTCAGCCGGACCGCCTGCGCGGCGCAGCAGAGCCGGGTGCTGGTGCGCGTGGCGGACGGCTATGCCTGGCGTTGGCGGGACGGCGACCCGGACACGGTCGCCCATCGCATCGCCCTTGCCGCCGCCGACCTCCTCACCTCCCCGCGCGTCGGCCGGGTGCGGGTGTGTGCCGGGGAGAATTGCGGCTGGCTGTTCCTGGACACCTCCCGCTCCGGCCGTCGCGTCTGGTGCAGCGAGGAAACGTGCGGCACCCGCACGCGCGTCCGGCGGTGGCGATCGAAGGAGGCGGGAGGCGCGGATGGCGGCCGCACCGCAGGCCCGCAGAGGCAATGAAGGATGCGGGGTGGCG
The DNA here is from genome assembly GCA_001898425.1 of Rhodospirillales bacterium 69-11. GTDB lineage: Bacteria > Pseudomonadota > Alphaproteobacteria > Acetobacterales > Acetobacteraceae > Rhodopila. The sequence continues at coordinate 2,198 of MKTV01000021.1, read as the reverse complement.
GCGGAGGCGCGGCGACGACCCGCGCACCCGGGACGGGCCGCGGCGCCGCCCGTCGTCTACGCGTCGTAGGAGACGAGCGCGTCGCAGGGTACGTCCAGACGCGAGCGGCCATTGAGGAACTTGAGCTCGATCAGGGCCGCCGCCGCCGGCACCTCCGCGCCCACCTGGCGCAGCAGCGCGATGCCGGCCGCCATGGTGCCGCCGGTCGCGAGCAGGTCGTCCACCACGACCACGCGCTGGCCGGGCTGCACGGCATCGGCCTGCACCTCGACCCGGTCCTCCCCATACTCGAGCGCGTAGTTGAGGCCGACGGTCTCGCCCGGCAGCTTGCCGCGCTTGCGGATCATGATGAAGCCGCAGCCCAGCTTGAGCGCGAGCGGCGCGGCGATCAGGAAGCCGCGGGATTCGACGCCGGCGATCAGGTCCGGCTGGTAGGCGCGCACCGCGCGGGCCATGCGTCCCATCGCGACCTGCCAGGCATCGGCGTCCCGCAGCAGGGTGGAGATGTCGTAGAACAGGATGCCCGGCTTCGGAAAATCCGGAATCCCGCGGATGTGGTCTTTCAGGTCCATGGTGCCGGTTCCTTCGCTGCGGGCCAGTCCGCCGTCCGCTTGGGTGTAAAGCGCGGCGTTTTTCGCCGCAACGGCGGTTGCGCCCTCCCTCGCCGGTGCTCACACTGCGCCGCAGCATGGAGGATGGGGCGATGGGGGTCACCGAGACGGGTCTGCGCAATGCGGACATCGATGCGGCGCTGAACGAGGCGAAGGAAGCCTATGTCGCGCGCAACCCCAAGAGCCTCGCCCGCTACGTCGAGGCGACGGCCGTCATGCCGGGCGGCAACACCCGGACGGTGCTGCACTACGCCCCCTTCCCGCTGGCCATGACCAAGGGTGAGGGCTGCCGCCTGTGGGATGCCGACGGCACCGAGTATGTCGACTTCCTGGGTGAGTACACGGCCGGGATCTACGGGCATTCGCATCCGAAGATCCGCGCGGCCGTGGACGGGGCGCTGGACCGCGGGCTGAATTTCGGCGCGTCGAACATGACCGAGGCGCGGTTCGCCCGCGCCGTGTGCGACCGGTTCGGGCTCGACCGCGTCCGCTTCACCAATTCCGGGACCGAGGCCAACCTGCTCGCGATCTCGCTGGCGCGCATCTTCACCAAGCGCCGCCAGGTGCTGGTGTTCGACGGCGGCTACCACGGCGCGGTGTTCGGGTTCGCCGGCGGCGGGTCGCCGATCAATGCGCCGTTCTACTACGTTCTCGCGCCGTACAACGACATCGAGGGCACCCGCGCGAAGATCGCCGAACATGCGGCCGACCTGGCGGTGGTGATCCTGGAGCCGATGATGGGCGGCGGCGGCTGCATCGCCGCGGAACCCGCCTTCCTGCAGATGCTGCGGGAGGAGACGCAGCGGGTCGGCGCGCTGCTGATCTTCGACGAGGTGATGACCTCCCGCCTCGCCCCCGGCGGGCTGCAATCGGTGCGCGGGATCAAGCCGGACCTGACCACGTTCGGGAAGTATATCGGCGGCGGCATGTCCTTCGGCGCGTTCGGCGGGCGGGCCGACATCATGGACCTGTTCGACCCGCGCCGCCCCGACGCGCTGCCGCATGCCGGCACGTTCAACAACAACGTGCTGACCATGGCGGCCGGTCTTACTGGCCTGACGGAGATCTACACGCCCGAGGCCGCCCAGGCGCTGAACGCCCGCGGCGATGCGCTGCGCACCCGGTTGAACGGGCTGTGCGAGGCCGCAGGCGCGCCGATCCAGTTCACCGGCATCGGCTCCATGTTCGCGATCCACACGGTGCGGGGGCCGATCCGCTCTCCGGCGGATGCGGCGCGCGGTGACGCGAAGCTGAAGGAGCTGTTCTTCTTCGACATGCTGGCGCATGGGATCTGGCTGGCGCGGCGCGGCATGTTCACGCTGTGCCTGCCGATCGGCGACGCCGAGTGCGACAAGCTCGCCGCTGCG
>MKTV01000021.1:0-201 GCA_001898425.1 Rhodospirillales bacterium 69-11 | reverse complement strand
CCCGCCGCTCTCTTCTCACGGCGGCGGGCTGAGGGGCCACCCGAGCTCCGAGGGAAGGCGCTCGGCCGGCGGGTCGCCGTCTCCTGACGGTACCGGGCGCCTCGCGCTCCAATCGTCATCCGCGGACTTGATCCGCGGATCCCCACGAACACGCGCTCGCGTTCCATTCTGCGGGCCGGCAAAGTCGTGCCGGTGGGGATC
>MKTV01000020.1:11987-13656 GCA_001898425.1 Rhodospirillales bacterium 69-11 | reverse complement strand
ATCACGCCCCGAGGGTAGCGCTACGGGAAGGCCGGACGCTTACGCTGATAGTGCGGGCGAGTGATTTCAGTCCAGGGCATCTGTGGCTCCGTCGTGTCTCGCAAACCTACGGAATCACAACCCACTGAAATCACTCAACCTCTTTTCCGGTCAGGCTCTCAGGCAGGTCGTTCGGCTCGTCGCCATCCTGAACCTCGCCTATTTCAGCATCGAGTTCACTGTCGCGCGGGTGATCGGCTCCGCTTCGTTATTTGCCGCCAGCATCGACTTTCTTGAAGACACGTCGATCAACGTTCTCATTCTTGTGGCGCTCGGCTGGACGGCGCGAAAGCGCGCCCGCGTCGGCATGGCGCTGGCGGGTATTCTACTTGCGCCGAGCCTCGCCGCGCTGTGGACGGCTTGGGAAAAATTCATCGTACCGGAAACGCCTGACCCGGTTCTGCTTTCACGACGTGCTTCGGCCCGCGAACCGCATGGGCCGGGTTCGTGGCGACGACCTGGCCGGTGACGAGCCAGTCGAACAGCATGCGGATGGCGGCCAAATGCTGCTTGACCGTCGGCTTTTCGAAGTCTTTGCCGAGCACCTCGATGTAGGCGGCCACGTGCAGCGACTCGATGTCGGCGAGCTGGTCCAGGTGGTGGCGCTCACACAAAGTGAAGAACCTTCCGGCCGCATGCAGGCAGGCGGCGCGGGTGTTCCCGTTGCGGATGGTGACGCCAAAGAACTCCAGGAGGCGGCGCGCAGCTGCGTCGCCGGCATCGGCGATAATCGCCGGGATGACGACGCTGGCCGACACCACGGCGGCGGCGGCGGCGGCGCGCGATCGGGCGACGGTCACCGCGTTGGTTGGCGTTTCGGGCTCAGTTTGTGTTTCGTCGTCCTTTATCGCTTTAGAGTAACATAACGTCCTTCTCTGATTGCGGTCCTTTCTGTCAACTCGGAAATGTCCAGCGAAATTGGGCAGAGATGATGAGGCCGAACCGGCGGCCACCGCATCGACCGTGGACGCCGACATTCCGTCATTTACGGCACTCCAAGCTCAAGTACTTGCTGGGCGGCGCGGTCAGGCCCCAAAGCCCCGAAGGGGGCCGCGTAGCGGCGGGCTTGAGGGCGGTGTCCAGCCAGGACCATCCTGCGCAGGCCGTAACGGCGACCCTTCTCAGTTGACCCCTTCGATCCCCAGTCCTGGAGCGCAGAATTGGAGTTGTACGGACCAAGGAACAGGTCCCCGAGGGCCCGCCGTAAAAGGTAGGTGACCCGCCGGCGCTCCAGGTGATACGAGCGATCATGTAGTAGATGGCAGCGCTGGCACAGCGCCCTGAGATTGCGAAGGGTGTTGTTGCCGGGATTATGGTCCAGGTGCGCGGCGGCCAGAACGACATGGGTCCACCGAATCTGCGCTGCGTCCTCGACATCCGGCCATCGCGCCGGCCGGCCACGCCCGTTTCGCCAGGTGTTCTGCATCGGGTCGAACCAACGGCCGTCAGGCAGGCAGCAGATGCCTTCACCATGCGGTCGACCGCAACCCTCGCACAGACCGCCGGCACGTTCGAAACGCACCCGCCGGCTGATCTCGGGCCAATCGATTGGATAGAACCAGCGCAACTCAGGCTTGATTGGCATGGCCGCTCCCGTTCGTGGTGACGGCGGCGGTGTGCTTGCCGAGCA
>MKTV01000020.1:0-11913 GCA_001898425.1 Rhodospirillales bacterium 69-11 | reverse complement strand
ATTGCCGCTAACGTCGCAGGTTAGTCTCGAACTCAGCGAACACACCGAGCATATCGAGGAATGCCTTGCCCGCCGCGGTGCCCGTGTCGATCAGCTGCTCGGTTGCCTTCAGCGCGACGCCCCTCGCCTTCAGTTCATGCACGATGTCCTGAAGGTCCTTGAGCGACCGCGCCAAGCGGTCGATGCGGGTCACCATCAGGATGTCGCCGGCCCGAAGGAAGTCGAGAAGCACCTGCAGCTCGGTTCGCCCATCGCGGCGCGTGCCATTGCCCTTCTCAGCACGGATCACCTCACAGCCCGCCGCCTTCAACGCGGCGCGCTGAATGGCGAGATCCTGATCGAGGGTCGATACCCGGGCGTAGCCGTAGGAGGACATGAGTGGCGCAATCGTCTCGTTAGGCTCTAGACCATTGGACTTTATAGTCTCGCATATCGAAAATCCACCCAAATGAGACGCGGTTCGATGTCTCGTCGGATGGCCTCGGTAGGGTATACCCGTCCGATAACTCTGCTTGCCCCCTTTCGGTCCGCCGTCATGCCACCGTGGAGATCATCCTTCTCTTCGATGTCGGACCAAGGCCGACGACCCTGGGCCGAGGCAACAGCGTTGCGGCAGAGACATGGGCTAAGCCAGAATCTGGAGCCCGTGCTTCCGGACGATGGCGAGTAGCTTGAGCGCAGCGCCGCTCGGCTTCTTGGCACCCGTCTCCCACTTCTCGATCGTGCTTTCGCTCGTGTTGAGGTAGCGGGCGAACACCGGCTGACTGACCTTGTTGGTCTCGCGGAGCTGTTTGATCGCCGCTGGTGTGATGGCCGGCGTGACGGCCAGGCAGGTTTCATCAAAGTCACGCATGGTGGCCTTATTGATTGTGCCGGCGCGATACATGCCGGCGGCGGCGCTGTGGACCGCCTCAAAGGCGTCGCTCTTGAACTTACGCGTCGCGGTCATTGCAAATCCCCATCAGTTCTTTGGTTTTCAGTTCCTTCCCGCTCGACATCCGTCTTTGCGGCGTAGAGATCAGCCAGTTTGCGAAACGCCTTCAGCTCGTCATCCTCAATGTTCGCCCGATCCTTCTTCGCAAAGAGGTAGGCGTAAACCCAGTAGCGCCGCCCCGCAGCAACGATGATGCTTCGCTGCCGGTTCTTATCCAGGCGTTTCTTGAACACGCCTCCGCCGAGGTCGTCGGCTTGGCCTTTCCTCACTTCCGCGATGGCCTCGCAAAGCTCCGCGTCGTCGATGAGCGCCTTGCGCGCCGCTTTGGCGAACCAGGCGGTCTTGAAGGCCCGCGCGGTTTCCGCAGCATCGGTCATGTCGCTATGTAGCACTTAGTGCCACTGCCTGCAAGGCGGCACGGGCGCGTACCGAAGGTAAGCGCCCGGTCTGGGCCGTGTAGCGGCGCCTGTGGCACGTAGCGACATTGCTGATCTCTGGCGCCTCTTTCTGGTCTCCAGAAGGAGGCGATTTCGTCCGACATAGACATCCTGGGGCCAACGGATCGGCGGCGCGTGTGGAGCGCGCAGGAGAAGGCTGCCCTGTAGGCGTCGGCGGTCCAGATCAGCTTCGCGGGTGACGCCGTGGCTGGCTGGGCCAGCCCACTGCATCGTCGACGGCTTCGAACGCGTCGGCGTCGCCTACCTGCGCCGCGGCGAGCGCCTCGATGGTGCCGTGGAACAACCGCATGAGGCGTCCCACGTCGCTGGCACTGGCGGTGTAACGGCGCCGGGCGGCGTTGCGCGCGTTGGCGAACAGGCCGCCGATCAGCTTATCAGCCATATCCAGCACCGCGTCCGTGAGCCGCGCTTCGAGATCGAGCACGGTGGCCACCAGGATTGCGCGCCGGCGGTGTTCGGAATAACGGCCGAGTTGATGGGCGTCGGAGGCGTGGCCCTCGCGCACGAACTACTGCAACCGACCCTCATGGACGTGACCGCGGCTCTCGGCCGGCACGCCGATGCCCCGGACCAGCTTCAGACGGTCGAGCAGGTCGCGGATGCGCCCCTGGAATGCCGATCATGCCGCCGGCCGGATCACTCGCCCGTTACGGCACAACGGCATCCCCTACAACCGAGACCGCCGCGCCGGACTTCGACACGGCGCCGCACGCGGCCACCGACGCCGCGGTGGCACAGGAAGCCGCCGCCGTCGCCGACGCCCTCGACGCCGCCACCGTGGCGCCCACGGCGGGGACCCCGGCCCGCGCCACGCTGTGCCAGGCCGCCGAAGCGTTGCTGGCTCGACCGGGTCCGCATGGTCGGGCCGAACAAGGAGGGGGCGAAGGGATCCTACACGATTTATGCGATTGCGGACTGATAGTCCTCGGTAGCCTTCAAAGATGACCACTCGCGCCCAGAGATTACAATTTCTGGGTGCGGCGCTACCTTTCGCACCAAGGCGCGCCAGTCTATCCAGACCAGATGGAGAAAACGTGCGACTCGAGGGCACGCGAAAATGCACGCGGCGCCACGGCAATGCTGGGCGCCATCGGTCTGTTCATCGTCAACGATGCCATGATCAAGCTGGCGAGCGAGGGTTTGCCCGCAGCCCAGGCGATCGGCGTGCGTGGCGTCTTCGCGACGAGCTGGATTATCCTTGCCGTCTTCGCGACCGGCCTGCGAAGCCAGGCTTATCATGCGCTTGAACGCCGCACTGTCGGCCGCGCCATCCTCGACGTCGCCAGCACGTTCACCTACCTGATCGCCCTGTTCAACATGCCGATGGCATTGGCCATCGCGATCGGCCAAACAGCACCGCTGATGATGCTGATGCTGTCGGTCCTGTTCCTGCGCGAGCATGTCCCTTGGAGGCGCTGGACCGCCATGCTGGTCGGTTTCACGGCGGTTCTGCTCGTGGCGCGCCCAGGTTCCGATGGCTTCAGTTGGTGGGCCATCCTCAGCCTTCTTGCCACTCTGTGCAGTGCAGTCCGCGATATCTACACGCGCGTCGTTCCCCAGCACGTGCCCTCGCTGATCATCGCCCTGTCCACTGCGGTTGCAGTCACGCTGACGGGCATGGGGCTGACGGCCGTCGCGGGTTGGCAGCCCATGACCGTCGAGCAATGGGGTCTGCTTTTTGGCGCCTCAGTCTTCCTTGCCGGCGGCTACCACTTCATGATCCTGGCGATGCGCCGGGGCGAAGTTTCCTTTGTGGGCGGGTTCCGTTACGCGTCGCTGCCCGCCGGGGCCATGATCGGCTGGATCGTCTGGGGCCAGCTGCCCGATGCCCTCGCCACGATTGGCATGGCGATCATCGTCGCGGCCGGTGTCTATCTGTTCCGCACTGGCCGTAAGGCTCGCGCCGCTCTGCCTCCCACGGGTCAGCAGCCGCCATAGCGATGGCTTCGAGCGGCCGACTGCAGGAACCCCTGCCGCAACCGGGGAGACTTGCTTGCAAGCGGCCGTCCTTCCAGCAGCAGACTTTGGCGGTCGAATAGCATCCCGTCGCTCATCGTCACGCCGCCAGCCTGTCGCGCGCAATGGCGAGGTCGTCGAAGGTCCGGTCCTCGCCGTCCAGCACGGCAATCTGTCCGATCGTCTCCTGCCACCGCCGCACGATCACGTCGACATAGCAGGGGTCGATCTCCAGCAGCACCGCATGAGCTTGAAGATCTGACCGTCCCGACAGCTACCCGGCCCAACGGTCGGACCAGAATCCGAGTTCTGACGCCGGGATGCGATCGGGGGCACGACGGCCGGTGGACCTTGAGCGTGGCGGGACTGCGTGAAGGGTTTGCGTTCGAGCGGGCGGGGGGAGCAACGGGCGGCGCTCACCCCCGAACCGTGCTGGACTCGATGGGCCGCGGGAGGCATCGTCGCACAATCGATCACCACCAAGCCCAGGAGCCGATGGCCCAACGTCCCGCGCCTCCAACCGCAACCGATGAAGAGGTCCGTGTTCTTCTGGAACGCTACAAGTGCCCGGTGCCGTTCCACGAGGTGCGCACACGGTTTCTCGGCAATATCGCAACGCCTGCCATGGGCGTGTCGCCCATCAAGATTGTTGAGAGCCTTTGGGGTGGCAAATTGCCGGAGTTCGAGGCGCTCGACGGAGCCAACGAGTTGATCGGCGCGCTCATCATGGGGCTTTGGAATCGTCTCTCGAGCCATCAGGAACGGAGTGCGCCTTTCCGCCTGACCCGTAGCGAACCTCGGGCAACACGCGAGGGGCTCGCGGCCTTGGCGTTGATGCGGCGCCAGGAGCTCGACGGCTTCATCGAAGGGTTGTTCGGCCCAGAGCAGGCACTCGATTTCCCAGAGCGCGCCCATCGCGGCCTTGGGGCGCTGTCCGACATGCGGGCGTTATTTGCGGCGACGCACGCCGCCGTCGCCGATGAGACGGTGCCGGGGACCGGAACTGACATGCAAACCACGCTGCGGCTCATGCGCGAGATGACCAAAAACGCCGAGCACGAAATTCACGCCATCGTTCTGTCCTGCACACGTGCGCGCCGACAAATCCTCGCCTCGCTGCCGGTGATGAAGCCGACGCCGCACTAACCATTCCGCAGCGCGTGGGCGGGTGGAATGCCCATCATGCGCCAGCCGTCCCCGGCGCCGGGCCAACCTCCCCGGCCAGTTCCAAGATCTCCCGTGTTCGGCTCACCCTGTCGTCCCAGACACGGTCGAACTCGGCGGCCATCGCTTGAAGCGCGGGCGAGCCGACAACCGCCTCCGCGCCAGCAGCGGTGGCGAACTCGTAGAAGGCGAAATGGACCGTCGGATCTGTCCGGCTCCAGCACCGCCAGCCGCGCCGCGCCTGGAAGGCCGCCACCGCGTCGGGGAGGTGCGCGGTCTTATACCAGTGATCGAATCGAGGCCGATCGGCTGCATCAATCAATTTGGCACGCACCATGAAGTACGATTTTGGCATGACGGGTCCTCCTCTCCGGCGCGTCTCGCGCCCCTGACTGCGTACCCTGTCGCTCAGTCGGCAGCGCCCTGCGCCATGACCGTGCGAAACGCCGCGATGAAGCGATCGACATCCTGCTCGTCGTTGTAGACGTGCGGGCTGATGCGCAGGCGGCCGAGCCGGGGCGCGGCATAGGCGCCCAGCGCCTCCAGCCGTTCGAGCAGCCGGTCTGGCATGCCCCTGGGAAAGCCGAGGGAGAGGATGTGCGGGGCGCGCAGGCTGGACTCGGGGATCAGCGCACCGGTGTTGCCGAGGCCCTCGGCGAGGCGGTCGGTCAACATGCGCAGCCGCTCGGTGATCGCCTGCGTTCCCCATTGCGCCACCATCTCCATGCCGACGGCGGCCATTTCCATGGAGATGAAGTGGTCGCGCTCGCCCATGTCGAAGCGCCTGGCGCCGGTAACATAGGCGGTGTCGCGCATATACGGCGTGTGCTCGGCGCTGACGCCGCGGCGGCCGAAGCTGGTCTGCTCCAGCGGAATGCCGTCCTGGTGGCGTTTGGCGATGTAGAGGAAAGCGCGGCCGTACGGCCCCAGAACCCATTTATAGGTAGGGAAGATCAGGAAATCGGGGTCAAGCGCCGCCACGTCCAGGGCCATCACCCCGGCACCGTGGGTGGCATCCACCAGCAGGGTCGCGCCCTGGGCGCGCAGGGCGGCGGCGACTTGCAGCAGGTCGATGACGCCGCCGTCGGACCAGTGCACCGAGGCGATGGAGGCCAGGCCGACCGGGGCGCCGGGCCGGACGATGGCGGCCAGCAGCGCGCTGGTCCAGTCGCCATCGGCCGGGGCGGGGATGGTCTCAACGGTGAAGCCCTGCTCGGGCGCGCGGACCATCCATTCCAGGACCGGCGAGGAATGGTCTTCCGCCAGCACCAGAACGCGGCTGCCATGGGGAATTTTGAGCGATTTGGCTGCGGTGGCGACGCCGTAGCTGACCGAGGAGATGAGGGCGACATCGGCCGGATCGGCGTTGATCAGGGCTGCGGCGGCACGGCGGGTGCGCTCATGGATGCCGGCGGCGAACTCTGGCGCGAGCGTCCAGGGCTGGCCCTTGCGGGCGACGCCGATATGCCCGGCCTCCTGGCTGGCGCGAGGCAGCGGCGACCAGGCGGCCGCGTTGAGGTAGCTGATGTCGCGCGGTATGTCGAAGGCATCGCGTTGGGACGGCAGCATAACTGACTCCTGCACTGGCGGTGTGGGCCGATGGCGCATCATCAGCATGACATTCAACACATACTGCGAGAAGGCCAGGACCGTGGCTATCTGGGCCGAATCATGATGCTGGCGCTATTGGCGCCGGACATCGTCGAGGCGATCCTGGACGGGAGGCTGCCCGCGGGCCTCGATGTCAATGTGCTGCGGAAGCCATTTCCTGTGGAGTGGGGGGAGCAGCGGATGGTGTTTACAGGAGCGACACCTCATGCGGCGGGCCCAGCGGTCTGAAGCGCGGCGGCACGACTGCTATTTGAGCTGACTGTCCTTATTGCCCCTGCGGTTGAACCCGGTGTTCACCGGACGGCCATCAAGCACCGCCTGGCACGCGATGCACGTCCGGACGCCGGCCACTGCGCGGCGGCGCGCTTGCGGAATTTCGTCACCGCATTCCCGGCAGTGGGTCTCGCCTTCACCCGTTGGCATGCGCCCCCGTGCGGCCAGCACGGCGTCTTTTATCGTATCGTCGATCTGATCCTGAACCGCCCCGTCCCGGGCCCAACCGCTGGCCATGTCGCTATCCGATCTTGCCTCTGTCACCAAGCATAATTGGGCATTCGCAGCGTCCTGCCAAGGATCCCGGCGGCGAGGCGGGCCGATCAGCGCGCGGACCCCACGCGGATTTACAGCCTGCGTAGCAGACCTACGAACGTAGCGGCGATGGAGTTCGGATCATCAGTCGGGTGATCTGTGCCGCGAAGCGGTTGTGAGGCATTGTAGTCGCAGGAGGGCGCACCCAATGAGCACACGCCGACCGCACGAAATTTGGATCGAACAATGCGATGCGACGGAGGTGATCCGGCAACGGTACGGACTCAAGGCGGCATTCGACTACGCCGTTGCGGAGAAGTTGCTGAATTTCGCGTCAGCGGCGTCTCAGCATCCCGCATTCGCCCGGGAACTGCCGCGATTTGTCGCGCAGGTCAGACGGCTGTTCACTGCAGACGAAATTCTGGCACATCTCGAACGGATCGAGCGCGAACGTAGCGAACGAGAGGCCGACGATCCCGATGCCGATGACATTGTGGCCGAGGACCCCGCTGCTGTCGCCGAGCGATCTCATCAATTTGCGATCATAAAGGAACTTCTGACCGCGACCCAGCTGGGAACCTCTTGAGTCACTTGCGGCCCCGGGACTGGCGACCGTGCGCGACGGCGGATGCTGCGGAGTGTGCGGACTGTCCGACTTGAACCGAAAGCACCACCATGAAGTCGTATGGGTTCAGCCGCATATCGCGGATGGCGGTTGAAAGAAGCCGGTGAACGATCCTGGGTCATCATCGCAACGCGAGATCCTCGCTGACCTGGTCGAGCGGGTGACCGGGCTGGTCCGCGACCCGCAGCAAACGGTAGGCAGCGACAGATGACATCCCAACCTTGGCTGTTCCTAGCCATCATCGTCGCCATCAGGCTGGTGCTACGACTGCAATACCAGAGCGTCGGCGGGCTCTGGGGCCGTTCAACGTGGACGCGCTGGGGATCGACTTCATCGAGCTCGGACTGCTTCTCGGCCTGTTTCAGTTCCCGGGCATCCTGATGTCCTTCCCGGCTGGCTGAACGCGCGGCTGGGCGATAGGGTCCTCGCCCTGACCGGGCTTGCGTCCATGACCCTCGGCGGCGTCGGCATGGCCGTCGCCAGCGATCTCGGCGGAGCGCTGTCCGGTCGGCTGGTGACCGGGGTGGGCAGCACGCTGCTCGGCATCGTGCTCATGAAGCTGGTCTTCGACCGCTTCCATGCCCCCTGCCCTCACCCTCCTCGCGCGCATCGAGGCCGCCGCTTAGGCGGCGGCCTTTTTCCGCCCCTTCCGTGTCGGCATAGCTGCCGCTGGCATAGGAGCCGGAGCAGCAGGCTTGCGGCCAAGGCCAGCCTCCTTGGCGAGCGTGGATCGCCGCGCCGCATAGTTCGGCGCCACCATCGGATAATCCGCCGACAGGCCCCAGCGTTCGCGATACTGCGCCGGCGTCATCTGGTAGGAATTCGCCAGATGTCGCTTCAGCATCTTGAGCTTCTTGCCGTCTTCCAGGCAGATGATGTGATCTGGGAATACCGAGCGCTTGATCGGCACCGCCGGCTGCGGCCGGTCGGGAACCACGGTCTCCTTGCCCGTTCCCGCCAACGTTGTGAACACCGACTGGATCAGTGCCGGCAATTCCGCCGCGGGCAAGGCGTTCCTGGAGACATGCGCCGATACGATCGTCGCGGTCAGTTCGAGGAGTCGTCTCTCGCCAGCATTGTCGTTCATTGCATTCCACCTGATTGCTCGTGGGTCTGTATAGAGACCCGCTTCGTGACCTCACAATTACTCCCTACGCCCAGTTGAAGGAACCATTAACCTGCAAAGGACCACATTTCAGTCCCATCTCCTGGTCTGTGCGGTACTCTGCTCTTCGGGGGACGCCCCCACCGCAAGGGTATCCCTCCGGGTCATTGGTAGATCACGCCCTGCAGCCCGATCCGCCGCCGGCGGACTTTACCTCAGTAGGCGCCAGGGGCAGCCTGCCCGCTGAGGCATTCGGCAAATCCAAAAATTGATACAATCACTGGACGATATGAACCCAATGTGCTATTTTGTGCACATGCGCACACCTTGTACGGAACCTGAAATGCCCGCGAGCACGACCCTGACGGTCCGGCTGACCCCGGAAGTGAAGGAGCGGCTTGGCCGCCTTGCCGACACCACCCACCGTACCAAGTCCTTCCTCGCCGCAGAAGCAATCACCGCCTACGTGACGCGCGAAGCGGAGATCATCGGCGGCATCGAGCGTGGCCTCGCCGATATGAAGGCCGGACGCCTTGTGCCGCACAATGAAGCGATGGCCAGGCTGGAGGCAACGATTGCCGCGGCCGAACGAGGAAAGCGTTGAAGCGCTCCGTACTTTGGGCTGAAAGCGCGATCGAGGAGCTCGACAAAACCATCGCCTACATTGCCGCTCGCAATCCGATGGCTGCTCGGAAGGTCTATGGCGAGATCCACAAAGCCGGCGACGATCTCGGTGTTGCGGCGACCGGCCGGCGGGGGCGCGTGACTGGCACCTACGAGAAAGTCATCACTGGCCGACCCTATATCATCGCCTATGCCTTCCTCCCGCTGGCAGCCGGCGGCGAGGCCGTTGTCATCCTTCATGTCATCCACACAGCACGCGATTGGCTGGAGGATCACTGGCCGGGATGATCTTCAAGTGGGCGGGCCGTTGCACCCAACTCCCCTGGCCCGTGCGCCTGCGAACAGGCGCCGGAGAGAGATCCTACCAAATGCCCCGAACTCAGTAGGTTGTCGCGCCGATCGGCATCGGGGCCGCTCAACGATTGACAGCCTATGGCAGCGACGGCATTTCGGACTATGTCGTGCCAAACCGTGGTTGATATCTCCTTAGCCGCGCCATAGGGTGCGAATTGGTCGATGTAGCCGACGTAATATGGTCCTTGCCGTTCGACTTTTCCATATAGACGATGATCTTCAGTAAGCCGAACGATGAGTAATATTCCGTCCCCTAGTCGCCGGAGTTCTTGTGCGATGGGCATGCATTCTAGTTCTGATATACCAGAATTGACCTTATAAACAAAAATTGTCTGCCCCCCTTTGAGCCGCTCCAGAAATTTGGAACGTAGATGGTCAAACTTCGACTTTTCTTTCTCGTAGGTTTTCTTGTTGTATTCGGTCATTTCAATTAAATTCGAGGCCGATAAGCGGATCTCCGTGTGGAATTTAAAGCCATATTGTTTGTCGATAACCATCCCTCGCCCATGCGGAACGAGGTTTTCATGCTGGAACAGGCCAGCGAACTCCCCGCGTAGACCCGCCAGAACCGAGGTGGGAGATGAAATAGCCCATCGAAGTAAACCACCATCCTCGATTCCAATTTCGCGCAAGTAAAATCCAAACTCACAATTGTCTCCCAGACTCTCAAAACGACGCGCCGCCCGCTGATCCTCTCTTTCGATCAGGGGATGCGGTTGCTCTGTTTTAGAGCTAGTTTCCTCAATTGCCGTGGCCGTCAATTGAGGATGAGTTATCATCGGGGAATGTGGGCCCTTCAACTCGTGAAAGCTCCAGTCGGGCTGCGAAAGTGCCCACTCTCGGCTGGGCGCAACAGACGGGGAAGGTTGCGCTGTGCAAGCGATGTAGGTGCATGGCAGTCCATTTCCGATCGGATTGGCCAATGCCAAGGGATCATGCATGGTCGCGATCGGGTGCGGAGTTAGCAGCGCTGCTGCGGTGGCCGCGGGCAAATCTTGCGAGAGCCCAAAATGTGCTACTGCCGGCGGAGGCACTATGAGGCCCCCAGCTTTGAGCGATGCTGTGCCAAAAATGGCGCGGATTTCCGGTGGCACGGATTCGAAGTAAGATTTCCCCGTAGTAGAAATGACCGCGTCGAGGAAGACCAACTCTCGCACCCTAGTTCGAATCCGATCTGCCACACCCGCTATGACTAGACCACCGAACCCGTGCCCGACCAATACTGCATCCGAAATTCTACCATATCGGATGTGTTCGACCACATCCTGGACAAACGTATCTAAAGAGATGCTCCCTGAAAGCAGATGCCGCCGTTCACCTAGGCCGGTAAGCGTCGGAGTGGTGACATGATGACCACTCTGTCGAAGGATTGTTGCGACTGAATGCCAGCACCAACCTCCGAGGAAGGCGTCATGCACCAGCACATAATTTCGTGGAACCATCGGAACTCCTGTGGGCGGAAGAGTCGCCGCCTGGCCGCTCCCGCCAGCACCGGAGAATGCACATGAATACCAGAGGGTCCCACACCGATCGAGATTCCGGAAGCCGGCCGGTAACTGTCTCACAGATCGCCCTGGGCGAGTGGCCGGGCTAGTTCCTAGCCCCACCGTACCTGAAGCTCAGGATGCGCGCTTAGTATCGGCATCAAAGGCTGCTGGTGCGCAAACGATGAAGCCTGCGCACCAGTGAGACGGAGGTTGGTGCGTGGATCAAGCTCGCTTCAAGAAATGCGATCGCTTCATCGCGGCGCCCGAGTGCCTCTAGCAGATTCACAGCGACCAGCTTGTAATGGTCAACCCGGTCATCGATGGTGATCGCGGCTCGCGCACATGCCAAGGCTCCGCTCAGGTCGCCGCGGTGTTGGAGCAGTCGCGCCCGGAGCATCTGCCCCTCCTGGTGCCGCGGCACGCGCGCGAGGTGCCGCTCCGAGATCGCCAGTGCCCAAGCATCCTTGCTGTTGGCCGCGCAATGTCGCGCCAAGCCGAAGAGATAATGTGCCGAGCGCTTTCGGGCAGCGAGTGACGGCCTATATTCCTCGCCGGCTAGGACGTGCTGAGCAAGCGGCTGAAGCTCACCAATTTCCTCGAGGAGAAAACCGACGGGGTGGCCAGCATACCGGACGGGAACCAGCCGCAGCGCATCAGGCTGGATGATGGCCTTATAGCCCTCGGCGTGGAAGCGATCGTTTAGCGTGTCGTCATATACGACGGTGTAGGTACACCCAGGCGCGACCAGGTCGGGCGTCAACCGCGAAAACTCTCCGGTGTTGCCGAGGTAGCCGTGCCATCGCGGATCCTCGGGGATGCTGATATCGAACTGCGGCGATAGTGCCAGAACATGCCGGAGCCCCAGGCGCTGTGAGAGGCGGATTGCGCCGTAGCCGCCCATGCTGCTGCCGTATCCACTCAGATGCCGGTATCGATGCCCGGCGGTCGCCATGAAGGCATCGATGCTGACGAAAGCCTCCTCTGGCAGGGAGTGGAACCAGTCGTCGGTGGTTGCCTTGACAGCGATAACATCGAACCCGCATCTGAGCAGGAAATCGCCGCCAAAC
>MKTV01000019.1:16732-19526 GCA_001898425.1 Rhodospirillales bacterium 69-11 | reverse complement strand
CCCGCCCGCCCGCTCGTTCCCCTGCCGGCCCGCGTCGCCCCCTGCCCGCCCGCTCGTCCCCCTGCCGGCCCGCGTCGTCCCCCCGCGTCGCTCCCGACCCGATCACGCCCAGCGTCATCACCGATTCATTTGCGGCGCCGGCCCATCGGCGGCACGGTGCCGGTATGCGCAGACCTCGCAACGTCCTGCTGATCGTCGCCGACCAATGGCGCGGCGACAGCCTTGGCAGCCTCGGCCATCCCGCCGCGCTCACGCCCAACCTCGATGCGCTCGCGGCCGAGGGCGTGACCTTCACCCAGCATTTCGGCCAGAGCGCGCCGTGCGGCCCTGCGCGCGCCTCCCTGCTCACCGGCCTCTACGTGATGAACCACCGCGTCGTCGCGAATGGCGTGCCGCTGGATGAGCGCCACGCGACGCTCGCGCGGGAGGTGAAGCGGGCCGGCATGGATCCGGCGCTGATCGGCTACACCACCACGACGCCCGACCCCCGCCTCGTCGGCGCGCAGGATGCCGCGTTCTCCGAGATCGGCGACGTCATGCATGGCTGGCGGCCGGTCGCGCATTTCGACGAAGTCCAGTACAGGAACTACTTCGCCTGGATCGCGGCGCACGGCTTCACCCTCCCCTCGCCGCCCGACGACATCTGGCGTCCGGCCGAGGGACCCGCCGGGCCGAGCGATGCGCCGAACCGCATTCCGGCGCATCTGTCCGACACGGCCTGGTCGGCCGACCACGCGATCGAGTTCCTGCACGGCACGCGGCCCAACCGCCCCTGGCTGCTGCATCTCGGCTTCTACCGCCCGCACCCGCCCTTCGCCGCGCCGGCACCCTGGCATGAGGCGGTGCCGGCCGACCGGATCCCGCGCGCCCTCCGGCGCGACCCGGCGGATGAGGGCGCCCAGCATCCGCTGATGGCGCATTTCCTCGCGACCCAGAAACGCAGCTCCTACTACGAGGGCGGCGACGGGCCGGTCACGCCGCTGTCGGACACCGAGATCCGGCAGACCCGGCGCGCCTATTACGGGCTGATCGCGGAGATCGACCACCATTTGGGCCGCGTGTTCCAGGCGCTGCGCCAGTCCGGCCAGTGGGACGACACGCTGATCGTCTTCACCTCCGACCACGGCGAGCAACTCGGCGACCACAATCTCCTCGGCAAACTCGGGTGGTTCGACCAGAGCTACCATTTGCCCCTGATCGTCCGGGATCCCGACGCGCGGCCGGTGGCGGGCCGCCGGGTCGACGCACCGACGGAATCCGTGGACCTGATGCCGACCCTGCTCGACTGGCTGGACCTGCCGGTGCCGCGCGCCTGCGACGGCGTCTCGCTGCGCCCGTGGCTCGCCGGCGAAACGCCCCACGCGTGGCGCGATGCCGTGCATTTCGAATACGACCTGCGCGGCGGCTGGCCCGATCCCGGGACGCCGCCGCTGGGCCTCGGGCTCGACGATGGCGCGTTGTGCGTCACTCGCACGGCCGATTGGAAATACGTCCACTTCGCCGGGCTGCCGCCCGTGCTGTACGACCGGCGGCGCGATCCCGCGGAGATGCACAACGTCGCGGGCGACCCGGCCCATGCGCCGCTGCTTGCGGAAGCGGCGCAGCGCACCTTGTCCTGGCGGTTGCGCCACGCCGACCGGACGCTGACGCATCTCTGCGCCAGCCCGGACGGCCTGGTGGAACGACGCTGAACCGGGGCGGTGAACCGGGGCGCTGAGCCAGGTCCTGGCGGCAGCGCCCCGTCTTCGGCTACGCCGTGGCGCCGCCATCCACCGGCAGGGCGACGCCGGTGACGTAGGACGCCTCGTCCGAGATCAGGAACAGCGCGGCGTTGGCGACCTCCTCCGGCCGCGCGGGCCGGCCCATCGGCACCTGTCCGCCGCGTTTCTGCACCAGCGTCTCGGCGGTTTCGCCCGGCGGCAACTGGCTGTCGGGACGGGCGACGAAGACGCGCAGCATGGGCGTGTCGACCGGGCCGGGGCAGACCGCGTTGACCCGGATGTTCTCCCGCGCGTAGCGCTTCGACAGCCCGTGCACCAGGCCGACGATGCCGAACTTGGCGATGTTGTAGACCGGGCTGAACTGCGACCCGGTGAGGCCGGAGGTGGAGGCGGTGTAGAGCAGCGCCCCGCCGCCGCGGGCGCGGAGTTCGGGCAGCGCGGCCTCCGTCGTGACGAGCACGGTTCGGACGTTGAGGTCCATCGCCAGCTCGAAATCCTTCCAGTCCAGGCCTTCGATCGCGGCGGGACCGGGATGGCCCACATGGTTCCAGACGAAATCGAGCGCCCCGAAGGCGCGCGTGGTCTCGCGCACGATGCCGCGGGCGAAGTCGTCGGTGCGCAGGTCGCCGGCGAGTGCGATGGCCTTGCCGCCTGCGCCGGTGATTTCGTCGACCACCGCCTTGGCCGCGTCGGCATCGAGGTCGACCACCGCGACGGATGCGCCCTCACGGGCGAAACGCAGCGCCCCGGCGCGCCCCATCCCCGACCCTGCCGCGGTCACGATGCCGACCTTGTTCTGCAGCCTCATTCTCGTTTCCTTCCCTTCCGATGCGTCGGGCTGCGCAGTGTGCGTGCCCGCGTCAGTTGCTGCGCGATCCCAGCCAGCCGAGCATGAGGCGGTTGAAGGCGTTGGGGTGCTCGACGTTTGGGAAGTGCCGTGCGTTGGCGATTTCCTCGTAGCGGCCGCCGGGCACGAGCTCCGCGATCTGGCGATTGGCGGCGGGCGGCGTGCCGGTGTCCTCCGACCCGCAGATGGTGAGCACCGGCAGACGGAGCGCCGGAAGCTGGCCGGT
>MKTV01000019.1:14233-16693 GCA_001898425.1 Rhodospirillales bacterium 69-11 | reverse complement strand
GCCGGCCGGGGTCGTGCCCGCCACGGTGTCGCGGATCTGCCGCCAGCGGCCGGGGTTCCGCGCCTTCGCCGCGTCGGTCAGCCAGCGCTCCACGGTCGCGTCGGCCAGGGGCTCGAGCGAGTTCGCCTCCCGCACCGTCTGCATGCGCGGGCCCCAGGACGCAGCGGCGTTCGGCGGCGTGGCGGGCATGGTGTCGCACCACATGGCGGAGAGCACCCGGTCCGCATGCTCGATCGCGAAAGCCTGGCCGATCATGCCGCCGATCGACAGCCCGATGTAGTGCACGCGCGCGATCCGCAGCCGGTCCAGCACCGCGACGACGTCGGCGGCCAGCGCGCTCATGGTGTAATCACCGGCGGCTGGGGTGCTGCCGCCATGCCCCCGCATATCGATGCGCAGGACGCGGAAGCCGGCGGACAGAAGCGGCGGCACCTGTTCCTGCCACATGCCGGAATCCGAGGCGAGCGAATGGGTCATGCATACGGTCGTGCCGGTATCCGGCCCCAACAGATCGTAGGCGATGACGCGCCCATCGAGCGGAAGCAGCATTGTCTCAAATCCTTCTTTATCCGGTCCGCATAGGCAAGGTCGGATCCTTCGCCCATTCGGAGAGAGACGCATCGTATACCGTCACGTTCCGATGTCCGAGCATGATCAGGGCCAGGGCATCGGCCGTGGCGGCGATGCCGCCGCCGCAATAGGCGATGACCGGCCGGTCGAGCGCGCCGATCGCGGCGAAGCGGCGCCGCAGCTCCTCGGGCGGGAGCAGCGTGTTGGTATCCGGATCCACCAGATGGGCGGCCGGGAGGTTGACGCTGCCGGCGATATGCCCCGGCCGCCCGTAGCTGTTGCCACCGGTGCCATCATGCTGGGCCGGCAGCAGCGCGTTCACCGTGCAGATGGCGCCGTCGCCGATGGCGGCCTGGACCTGCGCCTTGTCGACCATCAGGCCGCGATCCTCGCTCACGGTGAAGCTGCCGGGGGCGCGTTGCGTGCCGGGGCCGGTCTCGACCGGGCGTGATTCGCGGGACCATTTCTGCCAGCCGCCGTTCAGCACCGCGGCATTGTCGTGCCCGAAGCTGCGCAACAGGAACCACACGCGCGACGCCCACCACATGTTGGCCGTGCTGTAGGTGATCACCCGAGTCTCGTTGGAGATGCCGAAGCGGCGCATCGCGGCGGCGAACTCGTCCGGCGACTGGCGCATGAAGCGCAGCGCCTGCGACGTGTCGGACACGTCGCGCGAGACGTCGCAGAACTGCGCGCCGGGGATGTGGCCCTTCTCGAAATCGGCACGTCCGGGCACGACGTCGTAGGTGGTGGCGGGATTGGGGATCAGGTGCGTGGTGCAGTCCAGCACCACGATCCCGGGATCCTCGAGATGGGCGGCGAGCCACTCCGTCTCGACGATGTATTCGGGATGCACGAAGCCGCTCGTCATGGCCGTTCTCCGTGGCGTGAGTGGGTGGGGCGGCGTGGGTCCGCGGGTCACACGCCGGATGGTCGATGCCGGGTGGTCGAAAGCTGGGTGGTTTGGCGCCTTGGGGGCAGGCGCGTGGTGATCAGGAAATCGTGGCGCCGCTGTCGACCGGGTAGACCTGGCCGGTGACCATCCGGCTTTCGTCGGAGGCGAGGAACAGCGCCATGGCGGCGATGTCAGGCGCCTCGATCAGGCCGAGGAGGTGGGAGTTCGCGAGCTTGTCGAGGGCGGCGTTGCCGGCGACGAGCTTGCGCACGCGGTCGGTCATGGTGGCCGAGGGCGCGATCGCGTTGACGCGGACCTTGGGGGCGAACTCGACCGCCATGGAGCGGGTCATTGAGGCGACCCCGCCCTTGGCCGCGGTGTAGCAGTCGCGGCCGGGGACGCCCATCAGCGCGACGTTGGAGGACATGTTGATCACCGACCCGCCGCCGGCGCGTTGCAGGGCGGGGATGCCGAAGCGGCAGCCGAGGAAGGTGCCGAACAGGTCGAGCTTGATGGCGCGCCAGAACTCCTCGATCGGCGCGTCGACGACGGTGCTGTCGACCATGGTCGAGCCGCCCGCGTTGTTGTGCAGCACGTGCAGCGCGCCGAACTCGCGTTCCGCGGTGGCGATCGCGGCCTGCACGCTGTCGGGGTCGGTGACGTCGGTGCGGACCGCGAGCGCGACGCCGCCCGCCTGGGTGACGAGTTGCGCGGTCTGCTCGCCCGAGGCCGTGTCGATCTCGGCGATGACGACGCGCGCGCCCTCCTGCGCGAAGAGCTGTGCGGTCGCGCGGCCGATGCCCGTGCCCCCGCCGGTGATCAGCGCAACCTTGCCGTCGAGACGTCCCATCGCATTCCCCCTTTGATGGTGTCCCCTCCCCTTGCGGGAGGGGTCGGCGGAGGGGGTGGCGCGTGCGTTCGCACGTACTCCCCGGCCCCCCTCACCCCCCCTCCCGCGAGGGGAGAGGGGGCGTGCACGTACCGCCCCTGCCCTT
>MKTV01000019.1:12946-14214 GCA_001898425.1 Rhodospirillales bacterium 69-11 | reverse complement strand
CGGGTCATCTCGTCGATGCCGTTCACCGTGAGCGGGAACATCCGGCCTTCCATCAGGTCGTTCAGCATGGTGATGGAGCGCACGTGGCCCCAGCTCTGCTTCGGCGTCGGATTGAGCCAGGCGCTGCGGCGATAGTGACCGGTGAGCCGCTCCATCCAGACCGACCCGGCTTCCTCGTTCCAGTGCTCGACGGAGCCGCCCTGCATGGTGATCTCGTACGGGCTCATGGCTGCGTCGCCCACGAAGATCAGCTTGTAGTCGGGGCTGTAGGTGCGCAGCACCTGCCAGGTCGGGATGACCTCCTCGTGCCGGCGGCGGTTGTTCTTCCACACCCGCTCGTACGGGCAGTTGTGGAAGTAGTAGTGCTCGAGGTGCTTGAACTCGGTGCGGCAGGCGGAGAACAGCTCCTCGGTGAGGCGGATGTGGTCGTCCATCGAGCCGCCGATATCGAGGAACAGCAGCACCTTCACCGTGTTGTGCCGCTCCGGCACCATCTTCAGGTCGAGCATGCCCGCGTTGTTCGCCGTCGACTTGATGGTGTCGGGCATGTCGAGTTCGGTCGCCGCGCCCTGGCGCGCGAAGCGGCGCAGGCGCCGGAGCGCGAGCTTCATGCCGCGCGTGCCGAGTTCGACCGTGTCGTCGAGGTCCTTGAACTCGCGCTTGTCCCAGACTTTCACCGCCCGCCGGTGGCGGGAGCGGTCCTGGCCGATGCGCACGCCTTCGGGGTTGTAGCCATAGGCGCCGAAGGGCGAGGTGCCGGCCGTGCCGATCCACTTCGACCCGCCCTGGTGCCGGCCCTTCTGCTCGTCCAGCAGTTCCTGCAGGCGCTTCATCAGCGCATCGAGGCCGCCCAGCGCCTCGATCTTCGCCATCTCCTCGGGCGTCAGCATTTTCTCGGCGAGCTTGCGCAGCCACTCCTCGGGCAGGTCCTGGACCGGGATGCCCTCGGGCGGCTCGAGCCCCTTGAAGCAGGCGGCGAAGACGCGGTCGAACTTGTCGAGGTGGCGTTCGTCCTTCACCAGGGTCGCGCGCGCGAGGAAGTAGAAATCGTCGACGCTGTACTCGGCCACGCCCTCCTTCATGGCGCCCATTAGGGTGAGCCATTCGGTGATGGAGGTCGGCAGCCCGGCGGCGCGCAGGCCCAGGATCAGGTGCGCGAACATCAGCCGCCGCGGCGCGCCAGGAAGGCGAGGCGTTCGAACAGGTGCACGTCCTGCTCGTTCTTCAGCAGCGCGCCGTGCAGCGGCGGGATGACGAGCTGCTTCTCG
>MKTV01000019.1:7564-12920 GCA_001898425.1 Rhodospirillales bacterium 69-11 | reverse complement strand
GTCCTCCACCATCAGCAGCTTGAGCCAGTCGAGCAGTTCCGAGGTCGCGGGCTTCTTCTTGAGCCCCGGCACGTCGCGGATCTGGAAGAACACGTTCAGTGCCTCCCGCGCGAGATCCTTGCGGATGTCGGGGTAGTGCGCCTGGACGATCTTCTCCATCGTCTCGCGGTCGGGGAAGCGGATGTAGTGGAAGAAGCAGCGGCGCAGGAACGCGTCCGGCAGTTCCTTCTCGTTGTTCGAGGTGATGAGGATGATCGGGCGCTGCTTCGCGACCACGGTCTCCCGCGTCTCGTAGACGAAGAACTGCATCCGATCGAGTTCGAGCAGCAGGTCGTTCGGGAATTCGATATCGGCCTTGTCGATCTCGTCGATCAGCACGACGGCCTGCTGGTCGGCGGTGAACGCTTCCCACAGCTTGCCGCGGATGATGTAGTTGCGGATGTCGTGCACCCGCTCGTCGCCGAGCTGCCCGTCGCGCAGGCGGGAGACGGCGTCGTATTCGTAGAGGCCCTGCTGCGCCTTGGTGGTGGACTTGATGTGCCATTCGATCAGGGGCTTGCCGAGCGCCTGGGCGACCTCGTGGGCGAGGACGGTCTTTCCGGTGCCGGGCTCCCCCTTCACGAGCAGCGGCCGCTGCAGCGTGACGGCGGCGTTGACCGCGACCTCGAGGTCGCGGGAGGCGATGTAGTGCTCCGTACTCTTGAACCCGGCCACCCTTGGCATCCTCTCGCTTCGTGTTGCCGGGATGATCGGGCAGAGGGTGGGATGGTGCAAGGGCGCTGGGGCCGAGGGCGCTGGGGCCGAGGGCGCTGGGGCCGAGGGCGGTGGGGCGGGAGGCCGAGGGCGGCGGGGCGGAAGGCGGCGGCCTCCGCCCCCTCGCGTCGTGGCCGGGCTCGACCCGGCCACCCTCGCGGCACCGTGCCGATGGGGGTGGCCGGGTCAAGCCCGGCCATGACGGAGGGAGGAGAGGCCGTGCGCCTCACGCGCCCCACGCGCCGCCTCCCGACCGTGGCGGCGCGCCATCCGAACAGTCCCTTACCGCGCCTGGAAGTTGGGCAGGCGGCGCTCGCCCATCGCCTTCGTGCCTTCCTTGAAGTCCGCGGTGCCGCGCAGCCAGTCCTGCTCCTCGAACTCGCGCTCCGTCGCCCGCGCGACCGCCTCGGCCAGGCCGCGCCGCAGCGTCTCGCGCGTCGACACGATCGCGAGCGGGGCCGACTGGCCGATCTCGGTCGCGAGCTCCGTCGCCTTCGCGCGCACCTGCTCCTGCGGGACGCAGTAATCGGCAAGCCCGATCTGCAGCGCCTCTTCCCCGGTCAGCCGGCGGCCGGTGTAGAACATCAGCGCCGCCTGCTGCTCCCCGATCAGCCGCGGCAGGCTGGCGGTCAGGCCGAAGCCCGGATGGAAGCCCAGCCGCGTGAAGTTGGTGGAGAACCGGGCCTCCGGGCAGGTCACGCGGAAATCCGCCATCACCGCCAGCCCGACGCCCGCGCCGATGGCCGATCCATGCACCGCGGCCACGATCGGCTTGCCGGCGCGCCACAGCCGCTGTGCCTCCTTGTAGAGATGCCGCCCGCGCTTCGCCGTCTTTGCCACCCCGTCCGGCCCGCGGCTGCCGAAATCGGCGCCGGCGCAGAAATGCTTTCCTTCGGAACAAAGAACGATGGTGCGCACCTCGGGCGTGCGGTCGAACTCCTCGAGCGCATCCGCGATCTCGCCCACCATGTCGGTGTCGATGAAGTTGTTCGGGCCACGACGGACCTCGATCGTCGCAACGAAGCCGGCGACGTCGACGGCAATGTGTTCGTAGCTCGCATGCGGCATGGCTGTTCCACCCTGGTTGATCTTCCGCGGTCGCCCGCTCTCTGCCAGCTTATGGGCAGAACGCCGCAACCACAACGCGGCGGGCCGGACCCGGAGGACGCGCATGACCACCCATCCCCTGCATCGATTCTTCTGGCCGGAATCGATCGCCGTCCTCGGCGCCTCCCCCGACACGCACCGCATCCGCGGCCGCCTGCTGCACCAGCTGCGCGAGAACGGGTATCCGGGCACGATCCTGCCGATCAATCCGAGCTATCAGGAGATCGAGGGGCTGCGGTGCTATCCCGCGATCGGGGCGGTGGGGCAGCCGGTGGACCTCGCGCTGGTCGCGATCCCCGCGGCGGGTGTCGCGGCGGCGCTCGAGGACTGCGCGGCGGCGGGCGTCAGGAACGCGCTGATCGTCAGTTCGGGCTTCGCCGAGGAAGGCGGCGCCGCGAGCGACATGCAGGCCTCCCTCGTGGAGCTGACGCAGCGCACCGGCCTGCGCGCCTGCGGCCCCAACTGCGAAGGCTACTACAACGCGCTGGGTCGCATCGCCACGACCTTCAGCCCGACCGTCGAGACCAAGGACGACGATGCCCGCACGCTGATCTCCGACCGGCGGGTCGGCGTCATCGCGCAGTCGGGCGGCATGGGATTCGCGCTGTTCAATCGCGGGAAGGCGGCGGGGATCGGCTTCTCCTACGTGATCTCGACGGGCAACGAGGCCGATCTCACGATGGCCGACTTCCTCGACTACATGGTCGAGGATCCGCACACCGACGCCGTGCTGCTGTTCTGCGAGGCGGTGCGGAACGGTCCCGGCTTCGTCGCCGCGCTCGAGAAGGCGCGGGCCAAGCGCAAGCCGGTCATCGCCATCAAGATCGGCCGGAGCGATGCGGGTGCGCGGGCCAGCGCGTCGCACACGGCGTCGCTTTCCGGCTCGCACACCGCCTATCGCGCGGTGTTCGCGCGCTACGGCGTGATCGAGGCGGAGGACATGGACGAGGCGATCGCCATCGCCGGCGTGGTCGTGACCTGTCCGCTGCCGGCGGGCAGGCGCGCCGGCATCATCACCGTCTCGGGCGGCGGCGGCGCGTGGATGGCGGACACGCTGACGGAGGCCGGCCTCACGGTCCCCACCCTGTCGGCCGCCACCCAGGCCAGGATGCGCACGCTGATGCCGTCCTATGGCGCGGCCGCGAATCCGGTCGACGTCACCGCGCAGGGATCCAACACGGGCCCTGCGATGATGACGGTGATGGAGGAGCTCGCGGACACCGACGAGCTCGACATGATCGTGCTGATCACCTCGCTCGCGAGCGAGACGCGCGTGTCGCTCGACGGTGCGCGCGTCCGCGCGGTCGCGGCGCGGTGCGGCAAGCCCATGACGGTCTGGACCTACACGCTGCCCTCTGCGTTCGGGCGCGCTTCCGCGGCCGGGTGCGGGCTGTTCGTGCACACCGACCTGCGCGACGCGGGCGTGGCCTTCGGCAAGCTCGCCGCCTATGCGGAGGCGGTGGCGCGGCCCCTGCCCGAACCGCTGCTGATGCCCGACGTCGCGCCGATCCCGCCCGATCGCAGCGGCGTCCTGCCGGAATGGACGGCGAAGCAGATCCTGCGCGAATTCCTGCCGCCCGGCGCCGAACGTCTCGCGACCACGGCGGCGGAGGCGGTGGACGCGGCCGCCGGCATCGGCTTCCCGGTCGCCCTGAAGATCCAATCCCCCGACCTTCCCCACAAGACCGAAGTCGGCGGCGTGCGGCTCGGCCTCCATGATCCGGAGGCGCTGCGCACCGCCTATGACGCCATGCTGCGGGACGTGCTGGGTCACGCACCCGACGCGCGGATCGAAGGCGTGCTGGTGCAGAAGATGGCGCCGAAGGGCCATGAGCTGGTGATCGGCATCGTGAACGATCCCACCTTCGGGCCGATCATGATGCTGGGTTTCGGCGGCACCACGGTGGAGCTGTTCGGCGACGTCGTGCACGCCCCTGCCCCGCTCGACGCGGCCGAGGCGCAGCGGCTGTTGCGCGGGCTGAAATCGGCGCGGCTGCTGACGGGGTTCCGCGGGTCCGCGCCCGTGGACCTCGCCCCGGTGGCGCTGCTGGTCGCGCAACTGTCGGAAGCGGCGCTTGCGCATGCGGACCGGATCGCCGAGCTGGAGCTGAACCCGGTGATTTTGCACGCCGACGGATCGGGGCTGACGGTCGCGGACGCGCTGGTCCGGCTGAAGGACTGACGCTGGGTGGTGTGACGGCGGCTGCAATGCGGTGTCGTGGCCGCAGCTCCGGTGTCATGGCCGCCGCAGGGCGGCCATCCACGACTTCACGGGCCCCCCGACGTCGTGGATGGCCGCGACAAGCACGGCCATGACACGGGGGGCACGAGCGTGGCCATGACACGGCGCGCACGGCGCCCATGACACCGGCACGGGCAACCCGTCCGCCTTGACGGGCTCGGGACAAGGCGCAATTGACGGGGCAACCCGCAGAGGAAACGCCGATGTTCGAGCTCCCCGAAGAACACCAGATGCTGAAGGACCTGGTCGCCAAGTTCGTCGACCGGGAGCTGATCCCGCTCGAGAAGAACGTCCTCGCGCGCGAGATGTCCGGCCAGAAATCCGGCCTCACCGCCGAGGAGGAGGCCAAGGTCCTCGGCGTCTGCAAGGAACTCGGCCTGTGGGGCCTCGACGTGCCGGAGGCGTATGGCGGCGCCAACCTGCCCTATGCCGCGCTGGTCGGCGTCTATGAGGAGCAGGGCCGCACCTGCACCCCGTTCACCTTCCCGCCCGACAGCCCCAACCTGCACATGCTGATCGCGGTCGCGAACGAGGAGCAGAAGAAGAAGTACCTCGACCCCTATGCGCGGGGCGAGATGCACTCCGCGATGGCGATCTCGGAACCCGGCGCGGGCGGCGACCCGGCCGGCATGACCACGCGGGCGGTGCGCCAGGGCGACGAGTGGGTCATCAACGGCCGGAAGATCTGGGTCAGCCGCGTGCCGCAGGCGGACTTCATCATCCTGATGGCGCGGACCGGCGAAGGGAAGCGGCACGAGGGTGTCACCGCCTTCATCGTCGAGCGCGGCACCAAGGGCTTCATCATCGAGCGCGAGATCCCGATGCTGGGCGGCCAGCGCACCTACGAGCTGGTGTTCGAGGATTGCCGCATCCCCGCGTCCCAGGTGCTGGGCGTGGAGGGCAAGGGCTACGCGCCGATGCAGCTTCGCCTGACGGTGCGCCGCCTGCAGATGGGCGGCTGGTGCATCGGCATGGCGCGGCGCGCGCTGGAGATGATGGTCGAGCACACCAAGCAGCGCGTCACCTTCGGCCAGCGGCTGGCCGACCGCCAGGCGATCCAGTGGTGGATCGCCGACGCCGCGACCAAGATCCATGCCTGCCGCCTGATGGTCTATGACGCGGCGACCAAGGCGGATGCGGGCCGCGACGTGCGCACGGAAGCGTCGATGGTGAAGCTGTACGCGACCGAGATGGCGACCGAGGTCATCGACCACGCGATGCAGGCCTTCGGCGCGATGGGTGTCGCGAAGGAGC
>MKTV01000019.1:0-7480 GCA_001898425.1 Rhodospirillales bacterium 69-11 | reverse complement strand
CGTGCACGCGCCCGTGTCGTGCACGCCCCGTGTCATGGCCGGCGCAGGCCGGCCATCCACGACTGTCCGAGTGACACGAGAAGTCGTGGATGGCCGCGACAAGCGCGGCCATGACACGGGGGGCGCGCGTCCGCTCGCGCTTCCGGCGCGCCCCGCACCGCCGCCCCGCACCACCGCGCCGCCCTTTCCGCCTCCGCCCCGCGCCGCCGCGCCCCGCCTCCGCCTCACCCCTCCCTGCCCTCCCGCCTCCGCGTCACCCCGTCGCGCTCTCCGCGCTTGCCCGCGGCCGTCTCGGCATGGCACCGTCCGGCCGGGTCTTGCGCACCCGGGGGAAGAGTCAGACATGCCAACGCCGGCCGCGTCCTGCGGCTTCGAGCAGCTCGCCGTAGGCCAGGAGGCGGCGTTCGAGACCGAACTGACCGACCGTGACATCGACGCCTTCGCCGCGCTGTCCGGCGATGCGAACCCGCTGCATGTCGAGCCCGCCTTCGCGCGCGACCGGGGGTTCCCCGATCGCGTCGCCCATGGCGCGCACCTGGTCGCGCTGGCCAGCCGGCTGGTCGGCATGCACCTGCCCGGCCGCGACGCCTTGCTCCTCGCGGTGCAGGCATCCTTCACCGCCCCGGTCCATCCCGGCACGCGCCTGACCGTCACCGGCACCGTCGACCAGCTCTCCGACGGGGTGCGATCGGCCATCCTGAAGCTGCGCGTGACCGAGACCGGGACGGGGCGGCTGCTCGCACGCGGCAAGCTCACCGTCGGCTTCACCGATCGCGGGCGCGCGGGGACTCCCGGCTATGGATGATCCCGACCTGATCCTGGTCACGCAGTCGAACGTCGTCGACTACGAGGGCTACGGGAAGCTGCCGCTCGACCGGCTCGATCTGTACAAGTCGCTGGTCTACCCGCGGATGGTGCACCATGCGGGCGGGTTCCGCTCGCATCTCGACTACATCAACCACCAGACCACCGGGAAGATCTTCGAGGACGCGAGCTATCCGGAACGCCGCCGGATGCTGAACATCTGGAACCTGCCCTCGATGGCGGGCGTGCACCTCGCGAACTACCTGATGCAATTCGGCCTGCGCGTGCACGTCATCAACAACCTCGACTCCGAGTGGGACTGGTTCGAGCAGGCCTATGCCGCCTGCAAGCGGCCGCCGCTCGTCGGCATCTCCTCCACCTTCTACCTGTCCTGGAAGGAAGTGGGCGCCGTCGCCCGCCGCCTCCGCGCGCTCGATCCGGACATGGAGATCGTGCTTGGCGGCGCCTTCGCCAATGCGGAGACGATCCATGCGGATCCCGCTGCGTTCGGCGCCCGCATGCGCCGGCTCGGCCTGCGCTACGTGCTCCATGCGTTCAACTCCGAACCCGACCTGCGCGACCTGCTGCTCGCGCGCCGCAACGGCACCGGGATGGAGAGCGTCCGCAACATAGCGCGCATCGACGGGCGCCTGAAGGACGGCACGTTCGAGCCGGGCACGAAGCACTGGCACAAGGCGCTGCTCTCGCTCGACGAGTGCCCGCCCACCTGGGACCGGCTGCACCTGCCCTTCCTCAACCGCACGATCCAGATCCGCACCGCTTCCGGCTGCCCGTTCTCCTGCGCCTTCTGTTCCTACCCCACGACCGCGGGCGGCTGGAGCACGGTGGAGGCGGACCACGTGCGCGCGCATCTCGATTCGGTGATGCGCATCCCGAACGTCGACCGCATCATCTTCATCGACGACACCTTCAACGTTCCGCCGCACCGGTTCCGCGAGCTGATCCGCATCTTCGCCGAGTACCGGTTCGAATGGTTCTCCTTCCTCCGCGTCCAGTACGTGAACGAGGAGGACGTGAAGATGATGAAGGACTCGGGATGTGCCGGGGTCTACCTGGGCATCGAATCGGCCTCCGACACCGTGCTCAAGAACATGAACAAGCGGGCGACCGGCAAGCAGTTCGCCGAGGGTGTGCGCCTGCTGAACAAGTACGACATCCCCTACCTCGCCGCCTTCGTGCTGGGGTTCCCGGGGGAGACGGATCGCACGATCCAGGAGAACATCGATTTCATCCGCAACAACGGCGTGCGCTTCTACTCCCTGAAGGAGTTCTTCTACATGGCGCACACCCAGGTGCATGAGAAGCGCGCGGAGTACGGGCTGACCGGCATGGGCAGCAAATGGGCGCACGCGACCATGACGCATGAGGATGCGGCGCGCATCAAGCTCGACATCTTCCAGTCGGTGTCCGAAAGCACGCATATCGATCCGGACACGAGCCTCTGGTACATGGCCTATCTCTACGACCAGGGCTACGATTTCGGCGCGATCGAGCGGGTGCAGGCGGAGATCAACGGCGTGATGAAGCGCCAGCTCGCGACGCTGGCCGACGCGCCCGCCTGGCCGTCCGCGCTCCCCACCCTGCGCGCGGCGGAATAGGCACCTTCCATGATCGGCTGGCCGTTCGTGCTGGCGGGGCTCGCCACCGTCCTGCTGCTGAGGGCGCGCCGGCTGCAGGCGTGGCGGGTCGAGGTGCTGGCGCTGGTCGGGCTCGCCTTCGCCGCCGCCACGCTGGACGGCGCGGCGGATGCCATCTGCCTCGCGGCCATGGGCGGGATCGGCTGGCTCGTCCTGCGGGGCATGGCGTGGCGCCCGCACTGGTTGTGGCTGCCGGCCGGCATCGTCGCCGCGCTCGCGGTGTTCGTGCTGTCGCGGCAGGTCCTGCCGCGGCTCGATCTCCCCCCGCTCGCGTTCCCACCGATCGGTCCGGGTGGCGGGCGCCTGGCCTCCCTGCCGGCCATCGGGCACGTCTTCGGCCTGTCCTACGTGATGTTCCGCGTGTTGCACCTGATGGTCGACGCGGCCGGCGGCGAGGTGCCGCCGCTCCGCAAGCGCGACCTGCTCGCCTACCTGGTCTCCTTCCCGACCTTCCTCGCGGGTCCCATCCAGCGCGTGCAGGATTTCGTGGAAGAGAGCCAGCGGCGAGTGTCCGACACGCTGCCCGAGGCGCTGGCGACACACGGTCCCCTGCTCGGGCGTGGCTTCGCGCGGATCACGCTGCTCGCCGGCGCCGCCAATGCGCTGCTGGCCTGGAGCCAGAGCCAGACCGCCGCCCTGCCGCCGGCCGCGGCGTTGACCTTGGGCGCGCTCGCCTTCGCGGCCTATCTGTATGCCGGGTTCGCCGGCTACACCGATCTGGTGCGCGGCATCGCGGGTCTCGGCGCCTTCGGGCTGCCAGAGAATTTCGACCGGCCCTTCGCCGCGCCCAATTTCCTCGAGTTCTGGGGCCGCTGGCACATCAGCCTGTCCGACTGGTTCAAGCTGTACGTGTTCAATCCGGCGGTGAAGGCGATGATCGCGCGGTCGCCGGATCCGCGCTGGACCCCCTATCTGGGTGCCGCCGGGTATTTCCTGACCTTCTTCCTGATGGGGCTGTGGCACGGGATCGGCGTGCGCTTCGCCCTGTACGGGCTGTGCCTGGGCGGCGGCGTCAGCCTCAACAAGCTCTGGCAGGTGGCACTCCAGCGCCGGCTGGGGCGACGGGAGTACGCGGCCCTTGCGCGCGGCCCCGCCTATGCGGTGGCCGCCCGTGCGGCGGCGGGCGCGTTCTTCATCCTGGCGCTGGGGTTCTTGTGGCTGCCGGCCTGGCCCGCGCCCGCCCCGGCCGCGGCCGCCGCCGTCGCGGTGTTCGCGCTGATGCTGCTGATCGCGATCCTCGACCGTCGCGTGCCGGAGAAGATCCCGAGTGCTCGCGCGGTGGCGGTGATTGCGGGGATCCAGGTGGCGGCGGGGGCGGCGTGGCTGGCGCTGGGCGGGTCGATCCCACCGGTGCTCTACGCCTATTTCTGAACCGCCACGGTCCGGCTCCGTCGGCTGGAACGCCTCGTCCCCGGGAGCCGCTTGATACGCCGCGCGAGAGGACGCTACGGAACCCCGCCGAGAACCCCGCTATGGGCCCCGTCGTGAAGCCCTGGCGCGGAGGACCTCCCTCTGGACGCCGCGCCGGATGCCCTGTCATGGTCGCGCGATGAGTAGCCACTCGGTCGATGACGGGGTCTCGCACGAACGCTTCGGCCTGCGTGCCGGGGAGCGGGCGATCGATCCGCCGCCGCCCACGGATGCCGGCCTGGTCTTCATCGGCCGCATCCGCACGCCCTGGGCGACTAGGAGCGCCTGTCCGAAGCGCGGCAGCCTCGACGGGCCGGTCTGCACGCTCGAAATCGACCCGCGCTGGGAAGCCGCGCTCACCGGCATCGAGGCGCATGCGAAGCTGCAGGTGCTCTACTGGATGCACGAGGCCCGCCGCGACCTCGTGCTGCAGAACCCCGGCCATGCGGGGACGCTGGTCGGCACCTTCGCCCTCCGCTCCCCGGTGCGGCCGAACCCGATTGCCTCCTCCGTGGTCGTATTGGAGGCGCGGGAGGGGGTGAAGTTGCGGGTCCGGGGCCTCGATTGCCTGGATGGCACGCCGCTGGTGGACCTGAAGCCGGCTCCCGGAGAAGGATGAGCGAACGGGAGGTCTCAGGCACCGTCTTACCATCGACGCTGCGTCCGGCGGGAGGTTCGGCCCCATCTAGCCAGCGACGATGCGTCCGAGCGGTTCGCGGCAGTCGCATTTCAACACAGAGTTGAGGCGAGTTCAGGCGAGCCACAGAGGATGACTTAAACCTTCTCTGTGGCTCGTCTCTACTCGCCTCAACTCTGTGTTGAATCATGGCTCCTACCGTCCGCACGGACGCGGGGAATGGGCGCTCTCCCAAGCGGAGCCAACGCGCCATCTCGCAGCAACCGCTCTCGCTCAGGGCCACTTCACCTCGGGCGGCAGGCTCATCAGGATCGCCTCCACGTTCCCCCCGGTCTTCAGCCCGAACAGCGTCCCCCGGTCGTGGATCAGGTTGAACTCCACGTAGCGTCCGCGCCGCACCAGCTGGTGCTCCCGCTCGGCGGCGGTCCACGGCTCCGCGAACCGGCGGCGGACGATACCGGTATAGGCGGACAGGAACGCCTCCCCCACGTCGCGGACGAAGGCGAAATCGGCGCCGACGTCGCCCGATTCGAGGTGGTCGAAGAAGATCCCGCCCGCGCCGCGCGGCTCGCCCCGGTGCGGCAGGAAGAAGTACCGGTCACACCACTCCTTGAACTTCGGATAGTACTCCGGGTCGTGCCGGTCGCAGGCGGCGCGGAAGGCGGCGTGGAAGGCGGCGGCGTCCTCCACCGCCTCCGGCGCGTCGAGTCGCATCGGCGTCAGGTCGCCCCCCCCGCCGAACCAGCCCTTGGTCGTGACCAGCATGCGGGTGTTGAAGTGGGCCGCCGGCACGCGCGGGCTCTGCATGTGGGCGACCAGGGAGATGCCGGACGCCCAGAAGCGCGGGTCTTCGGCGGCCCCGGGGATCTGGGCGCGGAAATCCGGGCTGAACTCGCCCCAGACGGTGGAGACGTTCACCCCCACCTTCTCGAACACCCGGCCGCGCATGACGCTCATGACGCCGCCGCCGCCCGGGCTGCCGTCCGGGGTCGGGCGCGACCAGGCGGTGCGTTCGAACCGGCCGGCGGGGCGGTCGGTCAGATGCGTGGCCTCCTCCTCGATCGCCTCGAACGCCGCGCAGAGCCGGTCACGCAGCCCCTCGAACCAGGCGCGGGCCGTGGGCTTCAGGGCACCATGCGGGGAGGAAGCGGAGGAATCGTGGGTAATCAGGGTCATCGGGGCTTGTTCCTGGGGCACAGAGAGGGTAGCCGGAGAACCAAGCCTGTTGGAGAGGGCGTGTTGCTTGGGGCCGGTGCGGCCCTTAGACTGCGCCTCGCTTGGACCCGGCACGTCCGGGTACGACATGGCATTCACTTCGGGCGGATCGGGCGATCCGTCCGCGGTTCGGCGCGCGCCGCTCCGAACCGTTTCTAGGCAACGACGTCCGCGTCCTCGCGCGGGGAATTGAGGGGAAGATGGCCGATCCGTCCGCCGCACACGCTCAGCCTGGCCACCCGGCCGACCCCAGCAAACGCGACTTCCTGCAACTGGTTGCAGGGGCCGGGGCCGCGATCGGGGCGGGCGCCATCGCCTGGTCGCTGGTCGATTCGATGAACCCGTCGCGGGACGTGCTCGCGCTCTCCTCGGTCGAGGTCGACCTGACGCCGATCCCCGAGGGCCAGGGCATCACCGTGGTCTGGCAGGGCAAGCCCATCTTCGTCCGTCACCGCACCCCGGCCGAGGTGAAGCAGGCGGAAGACACGCCGCTGTCGGCGCTGATCGATCCGCAGACCGACCAGGCCCGCGTCAAGGCCGGGCATGCGATCTGGATCGTGGTGGTGGGGATCTGCACCCATCTCGGCTGCGTGCCGCTGGGCAACAAGCCGTCCGACCCGCGCGGCGAATACGGCGGCTGGTTCTGCCCCTGCCACGGCAGCCAGTACGACGTCTCGGGCCGCGTCCGGCACGGTCCCGCGCCGCTCAACCTGGCGCTGCCGCCCTACGCCTTCGAGAGCGACACCAAGATCAAGATCGGCTGAGACGCGGTCTTCCGCAGTCTCGCCCGGATAGGGAACCCCCCATGGCCGGCCTGACCAAGAGCGACTTCAAGAATCCGGTGGTGAACTGGATCGACACCCGTCTGCCCGTCTTCACGATGCTGCAGAAGGAATACGGGGTCTTTCCGACGCCGCGGAACTTCAACTACCTGTGGAACTTCGGCGCCCTGGCCATGGTCAACCTGGTGATCATGATCGCCACGGGCATCTTCCTGGCGATGAACTACCAGCCGAACACGCTGCTGGCGTTCGACAGCGTGCAGCGCATCATGCGCGACGTGAACTTCGGCTGGCTGATCCGCTACGTGCACCAGAACGGTGCATCGATGTTCTTCATCGTCACCTACATCCACATCTTCCGCGGGATGTACTACGGCTCCTACAAGGCGCCGCGCGAACTGCTGTGGATGCTGGGCGTCGTGATCCTGCTGATCATGATGGCGACCGCGTTCATGGGCTACGTGCTGCCCTGGGGCCAGATGTCCTACTGGGGCGCCACCGTCATCACCAACCTGTTCTCGGCCTTCCCCTGGATCGGACCCAAGATCGTCACCCTGCTCTGGGGCGGCTTCGCGGTCGACCAGCCGACCCTGAACCGGTTCTTCTCGCTGCACTACCTGCTGCCGTTCGTGCTGGTGCGCGTGATCTTCCTGCACATCGCGGCGCTGCACATCACCGGGTCGAACAACCCGCTGGGCATCGACGTGAAGACCCCGCAGGACACCCTGCCCTTCCACCCGTACTACACGATCAAGGACAGCGTCGGGATCTGCGTCTACCTGATCGTCTTCGCCATCTTCGTGATCTTCTTCCCGAACATGCTGGGCGACCCGAACAACTTCATCCCGGCCAACCCGCTGCAGACACCCGCCGACATCGTGCCGGAATGGTACTTCCTGCCCTACTACGCCATCCTCCGCTCCGTGCCGAACAAGCTGCTCGGCGTCTGCCTGATGTTCGCCTCGATCCTGGTG
>MKTV01000018.1:20587-21727 GCA_001898425.1 Rhodospirillales bacterium 69-11 | reverse complement strand
CGCCGATGGTAACCGCCTGATCCACGCCCGGCGTAAAACTGGCTCCAGACGCCACAACGAGATTGCTGCCGGAAATCGCGAAGTTCGCATTGCCGGAAACGGTGAAATGGTTCACGCCACCGGTACCGCCGATCATCGCCAATGAAGCGACAATCGTACCCGCTGACGCATTAGCAAGGACTGAGAGAGTGCCTGGCGTCGTGCTGACGCCAGTCGGCGCGGGCGCAGAACCCTTTTGCGTTGTCATCCAGAGAGGCTTTGGCATCGTCAACCTCCCACGCCAAGAAGACCGAAGCCATGCAATGTTGATGGCGGGGGCGCCGCGCCCGCAGGTTTGATGCCGATAATTCCAGCCGCCCACGCATTCGGCACGGTGGCAAACGTGGGATTATAGACATGAGCAGACGTTCCTACCTCAACCATATTGCCGCCAAAGACGCGGCGACCGGCGCCGGCGGCTTGCGTCTCATAGGTATCAGGCGGCGCAGAAAAGCCAGATGGTTCAGTGCCTGCGCCGAGGCCACCCGGCGTTGCCGCGAGACCGATAAACATCTCGCCACTTACCGAAGGAATCCCGGAAGTGACTGTTGGCTGACCGATGGCCGCCGATCCTGCGAAGTTCGTCACTGCTGTATCCAACGGATCGCCGGAAGCCATACCGGTGATACACACCGCCGAAAGTGAACCTTGATCAGAACTGGCCTTGGTTAGCTGGATATTCGCGCCTGATACCAAGGACGTAATGTTGTATGCGTAATAGAAGGCAGCAATGACGTTGTTGCCTATCGTGAAACTGATGCGGGTGTATGTATTCCCCGCACTGTCCGCGACAGCTTGAGAACCTATGCTGGTATTGCGATCCGATACGCCAACAACAATAGTGCTACCCGCTGCACAGGAAGCAACCGTCGCCAGCGTAGCCGTCGCCCCAGTCTGAGAGCCATCGGCGCCCAACGATGTGATGGAAAAAGCGGCCTGTGAAGGGCTCGCCAGAAACAGGCAAGCCGCGACAAGGCATGCAAGACGAAAGCGCATGTCGCCTCTCACTTGTATTGGATGTTCACATCGATCGCGCTGGTGCAGGCTGTAGAGCCTGCGCGCGTCGTGGTAGCGGCCATGGAGATTGCTGTAGAAAATGCA
>MKTV01000018.1:12259-20571 GCA_001898425.1 Rhodospirillales bacterium 69-11 | reverse complement strand
CGACATTGGCGCCCCCGCCAGCGGGAATGCCGAGCGACATGGTAGGTGTGGTCGTTCCAAGCGTGACCGAGCCGGAAGCGGTATTAAATACCTGCAAATAGCACGCCGTAGAATTCGCATTATAGACGTACCAGCCATAGACCTGCCCGGCGGACGCCTTGACCGATGTCACGGTTGTCGAAAGCGCA
Organism: Rhodospirillales bacterium 69-11; assembly: GCA_001898425.1. GTDB lineage: Bacteria > Pseudomonadota > Alphaproteobacteria > Acetobacterales > Acetobacteraceae > Rhodopila. The sequence continues at coordinate 20,383 of MKTV01000018.1, read as the reverse complement.
GCCGTGGCTGTCGAAAGACCACCGCTCGTGGCCGGAACCAGAGACACGCTCGATCCCGTGGCAGGCACCACACGCAGCGTGCCACCATCCGCAGACCCACTATTCACCGAAGCGGATGTGCCGCCGATCTGCGTCAGATTGGTATCGGTCGCGCCGGTATATGTGAGCGGATTCCCGGTGGACGGGTCCATCACATAGACCTTGTTGCCCGTCACCGTCGAATAGGTGCCTTGGACCTGGGTCAGGCTCGTATCCTGCGCAACGCCCGAAACAGCGGAAGCCGTCGCCGCCGTGCTCGCATCGATATTCGAGAGGGAGGAATTGCCGGTGGTCTGATTGGCAGCCGTGGCCGCGCCATTGAGCGTGCCGAGATTGGCAGTCACAGTGCCGGAAACAGGTAGAGTAGTGGAGACGGAATTCCCTCCGACCGCCGTGATGTTCACATCACCGCCGCCTCCACCACTTCCACTACCCCCGCCAAAACAGGTCTGTCCCAACCCAGTGCCACCGGCCGTATTGAGCGTGGTGGAGGCCGAAGCTGTGATCGCAGCAATGTAGGTATTCGCACCAACCGTCAGCGCGCATCCACCACCGGCCGGGACCATGATGTCGTTGACAGTGGCCGCAACCGACGAATCCCCCAGCCGCACATAGGCCGGTGAAGAACCTTTGTTGCCGATCAGGACCACCGCGCTTGTCGCAGGCAACTGCTGTGATGAACTGGTCGTGGTCACGCTGACCGGCGTGCCGACATTCCCGTTCGGCGTGAAGCCCGAAAGCGTGGCGGCAAACGAACCACTGACGTTCACGCTCCCATCTGCGTTCGGCTGGATGCAATGTCCCGGAGTCGCCGGATCGCAGACACCAACAAAGCCGTCGGCATAAGCATGTGACGATGCGCAGAGCGCAAAGATGATTGCAGCAGCGCGGAGCGCGCCGCCGAAGATCGGACGCATGATTTGCTCCTGTCTGAATGAACTTTTGAGAGTCAGGTGTAGGAAAAGCTCACGGCGCCGTTCGTGCCGTAACCGCCGGGAACGCCGGGCTCCCCGCTTGGTTGGCCGCCTGCGCCACCGCCGCCCGTCGTGTTCGTTGTGCCGCCAGATGCAGTACCCGGAGTGAATGTGCCACCAGCGCCACTACCACCACCGCCGGTCATGTTGAGTGTGATGGCCGAAAGCGTCCCTGTGACAGTACTGGCCCCGCCTGCCCCGGCTGGAGTTGTGGTTGTGCCTGCTCCACCGGTACCGACGTGATAGGCGATGCCTGCCCCCCAATCGCTCGCGGAAAGAGCCACGGTTCGCGTCGCGTTACCACCGGGAGCACCGGGCCCATTGATGGAAGCTGACATCGCCCCACCGCCGCCGCCGGACACTGAAATGACAACCTGCGAAGCATTGGTCGGAACGACCTCAGTGCCGCTACCTGCCGTATAGGTGTGCGTGACCGGCGTGAAGCGAATCCATCTTTGCACCCATGAGCCAGACACATTCTCGAATATCTTCTGAATTGGTTGCCAAGCGCCCGCTAATCTACCATAGGGATTGGCTGCGCTCCAAACGCCTCCTGATTTACCGTAGGGTCCAGCCATGCTCTACACCTGTAACCAGAAGTCACCGTCACTGCCGCCCGACGGGGCGGCACTGGAGACGGTGATGTTGATCGTACCGCCAGACTTGATGCCTAGGTTTGTTCTGGCAGTGGGTGCATCGCTTGCGCCGGTGCCGCCATTGGCAACCGCCAGATCAGTGCCAGACCAATTGCTGTTGTTGATCGTGGAAAGCGTTGCGAGAGAACCAAGGCCGAGATTGTCGCGGCCTCCAGCGGCCGTGTTTGAGCCAAGGCCGCCAGATGCAACCGGCAGCGGCGTGCTCAGGGAGAGATTGACGATGCCGACTGCGCCCGCCGCGCTTATCGACAATGGCGCGAAGGTTCCGTTATCGAAAAAGATGTTGCCGAGTACGTCCGCCCTCAAAAGGTAATTGACGGGCGAACCTGCTGGGTAGAAACCGAGCGTAAGAGTGCTGGGTCCGCTTATATTTATAGTGCCGCCACTGAAATTTGCCGCTGCGTTAAGACGCGGGATGTTCGAAGACAGACGCGCATCATCTAACGTCCCACTCATCGCGGAAGCGTTCAGCGATGTGAGATTCGCGCCGGAGATCGCAGGCAGCGTGCCGGTCAGATTGGCTGCCGGAAGGTTGGTCAGGTTTGCGCCGGAAGCGGCAGGCAATGTTGCAGGAAATACCGCATCAGGCAGCGTACCGGTCAAACTGTTGGCATTGATCACCCGGTGCGGAAACAGTAATTGATATTGCGTGCCGTCATATTGGATGACGACGATATCGCCGGTCTTGATCGCGCCGGACGGTAGATCGGCGCCGAGCAGTTTCACCGCCTTTGCGCCCAGCACATCCCGATTGACCGTCACGGCCCCGGTATTGTCAGCCGCCGCCTTGAACATGATGGTCTGCCCGGCGGCCAGCGCTGTGGGATGGACCAGCGTCGAAACCATGATGTCGTTGGCCGTGCCCGAAACCGCCGTGGCATACAGCATGGCCCCGTTAACCACCTGCCCGGCCGCGGCGTAGTCAGACGGATTGGCCGCCGCCCCCACGTTGGTGTGCTTGAAACCGCCCATCGGCAGATTTGCCGTCGCCGGACTCTGGCCGTCGCGGGTCACACAGTCGCTGAGACCGGCTGCAAACCCATTCATCTCGCCATCCATGCGGTCGGCACGGATTTTGATCCCATTCGCGGCATCCGATGTCCACGAATAGAGGCGGTTGAAAGTTCCAGAGCCGTTAAAGGGCATCTTTAAGTTCCCTCATAGAGGACTATAATCGTGAGATATCGGCGGGCTTCGAAATGCAGAGCAAACGTTCCGAATATCTGGGAATGATGATTCAGTTCCTGATCTCGTGTGCGGTCGGGGTTTGGGTCTTTGCCCATACCGCCGATCTCACGCCAAAGGCCCAGCTTTTCGGTTCGGCATTCTGTGGATTCGCCGCGACCTATTTCCTGACGAAGCTCTATGTCTGGCTTCGATTTGGCCGCGCCGCGGCACGCTCCATGAGCCTTGACCCCTAACGCGGGTTGAGCGCGATATCCTTGTTTCTGCCCATCAATAGCGCCGCCACCACATCTCTCGACAGTGCGGGATCGCGCAATATCTGCGGCACAGCCGCGGTCTTCGTCGCATCGACCTGGGTCAAATAGTTGGCGAGATCATCCGGGCTCAGCATCAAAAGCCGTCCTGCCTCGTCGCGGGTCGCCACCGGCATCACGGCGCGCCGGGGATGTGCAGCCGTGTCGAAAGCCACCTGCCCCATTCGCATCAACGCGGGCAGAACATTTCCTTTCCCGAGATGAACGCCTATGGAGGCAATGTCTGCGGCTTGCCTCAACCGCTTTCCGTTGTCCTGATCGGCCATCGCGTCGTTCAGTTCCTGTGTGGCTGATCCTTTGCCAGGCATCATGCGATTTCCTGTGACGGCCAATTTCGCTTCGGCCTTCACACGCCCGATGAACGCATCCGCATTCTCTGGTCCGAACAACGCGGCCAGCTTGCCACGCACAGCCGGTACATCGAGCACGGCAGGTCGAAGCCGTCCATTCTGCTGCATCGTGAAGATGCGCTGGGCAACACCACCCTTGAAGGCTTCGAGGCTGGGGCCGTCCATGTCCGCCAACATGGCGGTCATTTTCCGAACACTGGTATTCGGGTCGAATAGGACTTTCTGACCTACGGCATACTGGTTTTGCGCGCCGAGATATTCGCCGGCCGCTTTTCGAGCCTGAGCGTATTTGCCACCTTCTGGCTTCAGAGAATTCGGACCGGCTTGGGCCGTGATATCGGCGTTCTCCAGTTCCTTCACCATACGGTTCTTGAGACCAACGATGACGCCGCCTTCCTGTCTGTTCCCGGCACGGAAAGCAGCATTGATCTGATCGTCGAGCGCGCGCTTAACATAATCCAGCGTTTCCATCTTCAGGCCCGATGCGACACCGCCTTTGAATGGAAGCTTCTGGCCTGCTTCCTTGGCCTGCGCCAGCAGTTCAGGATCGGTGACACCCATCAGCGTCATATCGTTCTGCATCATCTTGCGTGCATCGGTCAGCGCGCGCTTTCCAGCCGGTGTTTCAAGGATGCGATCGATCTCTTTCGACGCAATGTTTGGATTGGCCTTATAGGCTTCGGCATAGAGCGGTTTGGCCTTCTCACGACCAGCCTGAATCAGGGCCTCGAAATTCCCTTCAGCGGCCTGGGGCGATACGCCCAGCGTGTCGGCAAAATCCGCGAGCATCCGGTCAGGCGCAGCCGCGGCGCGCGCACCCAGCACCCCTTCCAATGCATCCGGTGTTGTGCCTGCCCGCCGTCCGAGCGCTGCCAATGCTCCAACACCTGGCCGTCCGATCGCTTCCGCCGCGGTGACCGGCTTGCCTTCGAAGTCCGCCGCGGCGCGAGAAATTGCATTTGTTCCCTTCCCGGCCGTATCAGCGATTTTTGAGACGTATTGGGCAGCAGCCCGCGCCGCGCCCGGCTCAGCCGAGGTCAAAGCCGACAGGTCTGGCCGAAACGCACGCGTGGAGAGGTTGCGAAGACCTTCTGCCGACCCGGCCGTTCCCAACGCTGCGAGAATGCCGAGGGCGGGACTATCGGTTTCCTGTCCGACCGCGCCGCCGACGCTGCCGGCCCCAATCTGCGCAGCGGGCGCTGCCATCAGTGCATTGGCGACATGTTCGGCTGTCGAACCGGCCTTTGCCGTCTTGGCAACAGCAGCGGCCGGGACCATGAAAGACAGCGCATCGGCCGCACCGCGCCCCGCACCATAGGCAAGTCGCTGTTCCGTGTTCTGCGGCTTATCGGGAAGCGTCACATCGGGAACGCCAAGCGCCTTCAAAGGCGCAGCTAAGGTCTCTCCGGCTGTCTGATAAGCCTTCTTCAAACCTTTGGTGTAGAAATGTGGGTCCTCGGGCGCAGGTAAGCCAACAGCTTTGAAGCCCGATGCAACGAAATCTGGCACAAGGCCGATGGCTTCGAGCGCGCTATCGGCAAAACCCTTGGCACCCATACCAGCCGCGGTCGCAGCACGCTCAACGCCAGATGCCGCAGGCGTCGGCGCTCCAGCAGCCACCTGCATGACTTGCTTTGCCGATTCGTCTTTATCAGAAGCCGTTTGCGCTCTGATCGCTTGCGCGATCGCACGCGCATCATCTGCGTTTCCGGCCGCATCTGCCTTGCGCAACGCGTCATATAGCCGGTCCAGATCCGCCATTGCTAACCGCCATACTTCTTGAGCAACGCATTGATGTCGTTCGGCACTGGGGACGCAGAGTTCGGCGCTGCCGGCCGTTGCATGCCGAAAGTGGATGGCGGGGTTGCGCCCGAAACTGATGCCATGTTTGGCGGCGGAGCGCCGAAGTCACGCTCATAGGCTTCCGCCCGCAATTTGTCCCCTGCCCGTAACCTGTCGCGGATGGCGATCAGATTGTCACGCAACTGTGATGGCGCCAAATCCTGATCGAGGTTTCCCATCACAGATTGCAGAAGCTCATTTTCGCGATCTGAGACTTGCCCAAGAGCGCCACCGGTCGGCGAGTTTTCACGCATCTGCTGCAGCTTATCGAATCCGATATTGGACTTGATTGTTTTCAGATCAGAGGCGAGCGTTTTTGGGGGCGAACCAGGCACCCAATTCAACCATCCGGCAGGGCCTGCGGTATACCAGTCGGTATTTTTTAGCGCTTTGTCGATGGCGTCATAAACAGTCTGACGCTCCGCAGTGAGCGCCATGTAGGCGGCACGCGCCTTGTTTTGCGACTGCTGGTATTCAACCCGCTCCTTCGGCTTCAGCGACGGCAACAAATCATTTCCTGTCGCCGGTTTCCATGATGCCTGCGAGTTCGGGTTTCCGCCCTGAAAGACAAAGCCGTTTACGACCTGGCCAACATCCGGCATTGGCATGTCAGTTACCCCAGTCCATTGCCCACGGGTTCAGGTTTGAGGTCTTGTCGGCTATCCCGGCCTTGACCGCCTTTTCCTGAAGCGCAAGCGCGCGAAGGCGCATATCCGCAGCCTGCTTGTTCTTTGGGCTATTCGGATCGGCCGGTCCGCCGGGGATGGGTTCCCACCCTGTATGATCGGCATTCCATTGGTAGCCAGGCGGTAAACCGGTGTTAGGCGGCTTGACTGGAGAAACGAGTTGCCCGTTGGAATCGCGCTGGCGGTATCCGGTTGCGGCAATCTCTTCGGGCGTCAGATCGCGGTATTCGGTGCGCGGCTTCATCTGGCTTTCGAGGATGGCCGCGCCAACCTTCTCGGCTGTGTCATTGCCGCTCGAAATGAGCCCAGATATATCCCCGCTTTGAAGCGCTGACCGCAGCGCATCCGCATTTTCCGCATTGGCTTCGTCGCGCCTGTCACCGGCGCGCTTCGCCATGTAGCTGCCGAGAAGGGCTTGTCCGACGCGCGCGAGCGCTTCACCGGGACCGCCGACTGCCGGTGAGGCATCGAGGCCATGCCCCATGATGGCTTTAGCCAATGCTTCCTGATGATCAATCCGTCGCGTGTCCTGAAACGGCATCGGGACATTCGGCAACTGCGGCTGTTGCAGGAACTGGATGAAGTTCGGTTGATGCTGAGGCGGGGCGTAGTTGATGGGCATAGGCGCGTTCCTAGGCAAGAATGAGGGCGCTGCCGAGCGTGCCGCCAAGGCTGGCAAGACCGCCCCACATCGCGTTCTGCTGCTGCAACCGCTGCTGATATTGCTGGTAGCGCTGGTTGTAGTTCTGGTTGATCAGGCCAGCGATATCGACGGGCTGCACTTGCGTGTTTCCGGTCGATCCAAATTGCGGGAACTGGACCTGTCCGCCATTGAGCAGCGCCGAGATTTCATTGATCGGCAGTTCGCGCAGATAATTGGATTCGGTGATGCCCTGTTGGCGGGCGGCTGCCGCCTGCGCCGCCTGCGCCTCAGCCTCGGAAAGTCCCTGCTGACGCGTCCCGCTCGCCACATCGATGCCAGTGAGCATTTCGGCCAATGCATTCTGGCGGGCCTGATTGGTTGCATTGAACTGCGACTGCTGTTCCGACATGCCCTGCTGGCGACCCTTGATCGCGGCGTCGAGTGCTGTCTCCTGTTCGTTCAATCCTTGCGACCGGATGCCGAGAGCGTCCGCCAATTGCTGTTGCAGCGCGTTGAGGCCGGTATTGTAGGCCGTGTTTTCGATGCCGAACTGGTTCGATTCCGCTGCCAAGCCTTGATTGAAGGCATCGTTGCGGGCCGCGCCGTATGCAGACGATTTCGACTGGTTGAACTCGGACATGGCCTGATCCCACGCCGGAGTGCCGCGCGCGATACCGCTGTTGACCAGTTGTGTTTCGAGATTGCGCTGGCTCTTTTCCCATTGCGGATCGAGGATCGCCGTCGCATTGGAATAGGCGGCATCCTGTGCGCCCTTGAGAACATCGGCATTGGCCGTGGGGCGCGCGCCAAGAGACGAAAGGTCGAGCCCGGCCGGCATATCCCCCAACTTGGAGAGATCGATGCCGGTCATCGCGGGCAGGTTCGAGAAGTCGAGCGATTGCTGCGCGGACGGCAATTTGCTGGTGTCGAAGGCCGGAATCTGCGGCAGGCCCGAAAGGTCTAGGCTCGACGGGACCGAAGGCAACCCGGAATAGTCCTGCGGCTTGTCGAGAGCAGAGGTGACCTGCCCTGTCCCCTTCAGGGCCAGGTTGTTCAGCGCGGTCCCGACCTGTTGTTGCAGATCGAAGGATTTCTGCCCCTCCGGCGAAAGCGTGACAGTCGATTGCCATTGCGGCGGTGTGTTGGCATTGCCGGGGCTCAACTGCGTATAGGTCAGGCTGCCGAGAGGCGTCGTCTGATTGACGAAGTTCATCGCCTGTTCGTAGGCCGCCGTCTGCCGGTTCTCCTTGCCTTGCGCCGCCGCTGTCTGAACGGGATCGGGCGCGGCCGGGGGTGAGCCTGCTGATTTCATGCCGCCACCTGTTCAGTTGGAAAATGCACCCAGCGCGCCGCATCTTCCCGGCGCAGCGCATAGATCACGGTGTCGTCGGCGTAAGGTCGGTTCGGAATGATGCCGCGTTCCTTGAAGCCCAAG
>MKTV01000018.1:11886-12195 GCA_001898425.1 Rhodospirillales bacterium 69-11 | reverse complement strand
CAGCCGCCATGCTCACTTCGATGCGCGCGCCACTCCCAACATGCGAAAAATCGTGAAACAAAACGCCCGCGATCACCTTTGGTTCTTGCTGCGAGCCGACGCGGATCACACCGATTGCGGTATAGGTGCGCGGGATCAGCACGCGGTGCATATGAGTCCGCTCCATCACCCAACGGGCAATGGCCTCGTTGAACGGGTCTTCCGCACTCTTGGAGAAGACGAGGCTCAACATCAGAGCGGCCCCCCGGCGATGAGAAGAAGATCAAAGGCGGTGACCGAAACCGGCAATCCGATGGTCGAAGTGCGAAA
>MKTV01000018.1:5239-11875 GCA_001898425.1 Rhodospirillales bacterium 69-11 | reverse complement strand
CGCAGGTTCCGATGGCTGGGGTATTGCGCCAGTCTTTCAACGTGGTCACCGTGGACCACGCGCTCACATCCCACGTCGCTTCGTCCCATACCGGCGCGGCATCATCGCCGGACGTGTCGATAACCCCGATCTGCACATCCGTATCGAAATCGACCGCGATGCCCAGTCCATATTTCAGCGATGGTCCGCTGACGATGATCGGCTTGACCATCTGATAACTGGCCTGCCGTCCCTTGCCGCCGTGATAGGCATATGCTGCCTGAATAGAGCCGACGATGGGCTCGCCATTGTCGTCATTGCCTTCATCGGCACGAATGATGTTGCCGCCGTTGTCAGCGAAATAGAGCTTTTCCTTGAAGACGGCCCAGGTCCGCGCGTTCCAGCCGAGATAGCGGCACCATGCGCCGGTCGTCGCGTTCAATACGTATTGATGCTGCTCGACACCTTCTTGCACAGGAACATTGAACAGGACCTGCGACCCACCCGGATAGGAGATCGCTTCCCACCCGAACGAGTTCCGATAGAGACTGGCGGCGCTGCTGAAGGCTTTGCGAATGCGATCGCTCAGCGCCACCTTGTTGGTTTCAGCGCGGTCGAGGCTCAGAATGCGTCCCAGCGGAATTACACCGTCAATGGTGATTACCGCCAGATCGGCGCCCGTCTTGATCAGGCAGCGCCGTCCAATCGGCGGCGGAATGTCGTAGCGACCGATCAGGGACCAGTTCGTGGCGTCAGCAGGGTCCGTGCCGGAATAGATCGCGACCTCGCCCATGCTGGTGATGAAGGCAGCGAGATCGTCCATGCCGTCGCCGCCGTCGCGGGTCCATGAACCACCGGCAACGAGATGCCCCCCACTCTTGAAGACTGGGCCGAGATCAAAACCGGTAGCCGTCCCCGCAACGGAATCGACCGCCAGAAACCAGAATTTCAGGCTGGCGTTCTCCAGGAAGAACAGCCGCTTCTTGAATACGAACAGAAAGGCAAGATCAGTCGTATCGACGCCGGTGATGGCATAAGGCGTGCTGGAACCGTTGACGCTCTGCCACGTCGTGCCGTCATAGATCAGAAGTTCATCGACGCCATTGACCGCTTCGATGAAATGATTCCCCGAGGTGCTGTAATTCACCGCTTCCCAGCGGGAATTGGTGAGCCCCGTAACGGCCGCGGCTCCGGCCGCCCCGCCCGACGAGACATTGTAGATGCCACCCGCCGCCCAAGCCCACATCTCTTCCGCCGAAGCCGCGCCATAGACGGAGAGGGTTTCGGCCGGACTGGGAAGGCCCGTGACATGGGAGACACATCCGCCGCGAAGCGTGACATCGGCGGTATCCGGGAAATAATTGTCGAGCACCACGGCATCGGCAGGTTTCATCGCTGGCAGCGGGTCGCGCGCATTCCAGCCGCGCGTCGGCGCCGGCTGGGATGTGATCTGGCCGGTCGGCGCGAGCATGACGGAGTTGCGCGGCGTGCGCTTGAGGGCGGCAGAAAGTCTCAATTGCCATACCCAGTTTCGGGAATATTGAGATAGCCGAGAAAACGCTGGACCAGACCGGGCCCGACCAGCGAAGCGCCGGGCTCCGGCCGGTCGCGACCAGAAATCTTGTCGAGCATTTCATTGTGCTCGTTCAGTTCGGTCGTGAACGGCAGACCCTTGGCGCGCAGAAACCGCCATTTGAGGCCAAGCCGCATCAGCGTGGCGTCGAGCAGCGGGAAATCAGTGTCGTTCGTGACGCGCGTGCAAATGGATGAACCGTCATTCAGGCTTACCCATGCGTTGGAGATGTACTCAAAGACCAGATCGGCGCCGCTTGTTCCCGGCGTCGGGTCGATCACGAATTTCCGCACCGCCATATTGACGCCGCGGACGATGCGATAGCGACGGAAGTAGATGCCGTTACCGATCAGCCCGGATTTGATCGTCTGCCACATGGCCGGGCTGATGGGCCCGCGCACCGGTGTCAGTTGCGACCGGTCCCACACCGTGTTGATCACCAGATGATCGAAATCGCCGGGCAGATCGTATTCGGCCTGATCAACAACGGTCGGAAAGACGTTGACGCGATCCAGAATCGTCCAGTCGGTATCACTCGCCAGTTCCTTGCCATGGGCATTGAACAGGGAAAGCATCTGCCGGGCCATTGGATCGGAACTCCCCACCACAGACGCGAGCCGCGGCAGGGAGAGTTCGTCCATGGCGTCCTGAATGATCTGGAGCACGCTATCAGGCATGGGCTTTGGACGGCTTCTTGGGTTTTTCGGGAGGCTGATCGATTGCCGCCGTCAATTCAGCCAGTTCACGCAAAATCGCATCGCATTCGATGATGGTGCGCATGGACTGGTCCATGAGTTGTGCAGCATTGGCCCGCGCCTGCTGATATTGCTGGGCGCGGGCTTCCAGAAAGGCCTTGTCCATGACGGCTTACCGCTGCTGCGCTTGCGGACGCGGGACTGGGCGTGGCGGACGCTGCTGCGGCGCGGGCACGGCACCTTCGGGCGGACGGCCCATGGCGGCTGCGCCATCGTCATCTTCAGTTTTGGCCGTGGCCGAAGGCTTCAGAAGGTTGGACAGTTCGGCGACCTTGGCCTTCAATTCCTTGATCTCGGCATCCTTGGCTTCTTCAGCCGCAGCGTCTTTGGCCGACTTCAGCATTTCCAGCCGCTTGCGTGCGCGCTCGCGCAAGCCCCGGCCATCGATCGGCACGATATCGAGTTGTCCATCGGTGAGACCGGCCAGTTGTTCGACCGTGTGGACATTGGCGGCCTTCAGGGTATGGAGAAGCGCCCCATCGCCCACCATCAGTTCCAGCGGAGTGCCTTCGCGGGCCGTGTCGCGGCCCTCTTTCCAGGCCCGATAAGCGCCGGGGAATTTCTTCTTGATGGTTTCGGTCACGACATGGACCGGGCCTGATTTGGCATCGCCCGGCACCAGCAATTCGACCAGTTCCTCATCCGCGAACTGGCCATCGCCAAGGGAAACGGTGCGGTTGAAAAACTTCGGGATGATGTTGGCCGCACCTTGCGAGCGGGTGAGATCGTCGGCGCTCATCAGACTGTCGGCGTCAAGGCCGGAGCCCGCGAGAAATGCGCCGTTCTGGATAGACATGATTGTCCTTTCCGGCAAAAGCAGGTGCGGTCATCGCTGCCGCACCCGCTACTTGCTCATGAGATTGGTTAGAGGGTGGCGCCGACCACCGGGTTGAAGATGACGCCCGGCGCACTGCCCGCCGCGACACCATTGGCCGTGGTGAGCACGATACCTGAAGCCGTCTTCGCGCCGCCGGTGCCGTCATCGTCAAGCTGGCCGCCGGTGGCGGTGGTATTCAGTTTGACGTTGGCCGCGCACGACGCATTGACACGGATGCCGGGACGCACGCCGCCGGTCTGAAACCAGCCATACTGGTTCTGGGCCATGGCACCGGGTGCAACGCCGATGCGCAGACCAAACGGCGAATTGGTGGTGGAAGCCAGAGTGGCCGACCACGCCGCATCGAGAACCGCGACATAGTCAGCACCGGTGATCGCACCACCTGCCTTGCCGTAAGTCCATTCCCCGCCGTCCGTCCCGTGCGCCACGGTCCCGACCGCAAAGGCTGCCGTATCATCGACGCGGGAGAAATCCGCGCCGAGCAGTTGTTCAGTCTGAAAAGACATCTCGCACCTCCTTACGGCCGGATGACGCCTTGCAGGCGCCGGTTAGAGGTCGTCATGTTGCCTGCCCAGCCGAGCAGCTTGACGGTTGCGTCCTGATTGACGGACGACCGTTCGCCGGGGCCGAGTGGAACCATGTCGCGCTGTTTGTGAACTTCGAGCCGCAGATACTTCGTGTTGAGGAAGTACATCCGGCTTGCCGGTGCATCGCCGTCGAGGCCGCCATCCGCCACCACGTCGGCGTTCTTGAACTTCAGATTGTCGAAGCCCGCCGAAGCCATTTTGGCATCCATGAAGCGCTGCTGCGCCTGCAGGGATTCCCAATAATAGCTGTAGAAGATGTTGTCCGCGACGATCAGATCGACCTGATCGCGATTGCGCTTGGTGGACAACCACGTGGTGTTCATGGCGCGCTGGATCGTGGTCGGTCCCGGCGTCGGTGCACCCGACTGCGCCGCGAACGAGTACACGTAGTTCTGCCAGAAGTCCCACGTGCCGGCATTGATGCCGCCGACCGTACCGGTTCCCGCATCACTGACCAGCAATTGAAGGCCGCCGACCTGTTTGCCGGAAAATCCGGTGCCGTCCGAATAAAGACCATCGGACAGATTGTTGACCATGGTCGATTCCGCATTGGTAATGCGTTCCTCGATCAGATCGAACACCTGTTCCGGGCCCGAGTTCTGCAATTGCTCAAGACCGGACCAGGACACCGCGACGGCAGCCTGTTTCCAGTTATATTCCGCCGCCGTGAATACATCAGACGGCGAGACATTGAGCGTGTCGTAGCCCGAATAGAACCCGAAGGTGCCATTCTCGGCATATGCGATTTCCCGCACGATGGTACGGCCGCCCGACAGCAGCTTTTTGTTGCCTTTGTCGTTGAGCCGAAACATCAATGCGGTGTTGTTGGTGAAAGCGTCCGAAATGTCCTTGCTGCGGTTTTCGAGCGTGGACGTGACGATTTCGGACAGGCCTGGTGAAGCCATGGCTGAAATCTCCTTTGGTTGGGTTGGTTAAACGTTCCACCCCATCTCGCGCGCTGTTTCGCGCAGGGTGGCGCCGACCGAACCTCTCGAAACCGGTGAAGCCGCCGAGGTGGATGCCCCGGACACGCTCACGCCCGCTTTCCTGGCCTTGTCCACCTGCCGGGCCCGTTCGTCTGCTGCCTTCTTTTCGCTCGCGGCCTTTTCGGCCTTCAGAAGGGCGTCACGGGTGCCCGGTACGGCATAAATGGCCTTTTCATAGGCGGTCTTCAGAGCGGGAATGAGCCCCCCGCACTGTTCGATGTTCACATTGCCAGACTTGATGAGTGCCGCCATCGTCGCGGTCACCTCTTGATCGGCAATATGAGGATAGAGGAGTTCGCCGGAAGCATTCTTCGCCTCGCGAAACTCGGTAATGGATTGATGCAATTGGTGCTGGGCCTGTTCAGCAGCTTCGCGCTCGGCGCGCTGCGCCTGGGTTTCGAAATGCTCGACCTTCGAGGTGAGCATCTTGAAGGCTTCGGCCACCTTGGGATGAAGCGTACCGAACGGATCGTCATCGGCATCGGGGTTCGCGGTGCCACCGAGCTTCCCGGCCACCTTGCGCAGATCGACGTTGAGGTTCTGCGCCAGCCAGATCAGGCCTTCTTCCGGCTTCTGTTCGAGGAACAATTGTGCGGCAAGCAGGTTGCGCACCACGTCGGACTCGGATTGGCCGGTTTGGGTCAGTCGTTCGCGATGCGGCGCAAAGATCTGATCGATCGGTTCGAACCGGCGCTTCATTTCGGCCAGCGCCTGCGAATTGCGGGTGTTGTCGCCTTCCATGGCCTTGTGCCGGGCCAGCAGCCACTGCTGGGCTTCGGGCGACTGCTTGGCGAACATCGCCTTGTCTTCGGCCGACCAGTGCTGAGGTGCCTGCGTCCCGGCACCCATCGTCGCCTCGGGCGCTTCCTTCATAACCGCGGCGGCCTTGTCAGGCTTTCCACCTTCAGGCGCTTGCGTAGCGGCTGGCTGGTCACCACCGGCATTCAACGCGGTCTGGGCTTCCTCAAGGCTTTCGCGCACGGTGCGCGGCTCAGCTTTGAGATCAGAGACCGCGCCAAGGTCGTCAGTCGTCAGCGCTGGGTCTTGCGTCTCATCGTCCATCGATCTTCTCCATGTCCGTTTTCATTTTGTCGCGGAGGGACAGGGCCGCGCGAAAACGGGATTTGTCCCTTTTGATCTTCTCGGCTTCGATCAGCGTGCGAAGATCACATTCGGCTTGGAAATCCTTGGACGCGCCGGAAACGGGGATGTTTCGTGCCATCAGCTCAACTCCTGCACCGCGCGCTTGATGCTGTTCTTCACGCTCGGCAGACGCTTGAGGCCCTGCCGTTTCGTGATGCGTTTTTCGTTGCCGATTTCGATCAGGTCGTGCCGCTTCATCATTTCGCGCTTGGCGCTACGCGACGAGATTTCGGCGCCGTCCACGGCCACATTCACAAATGGCCGGATGTCCCGCATGACCTGCGGAGACGGCAGATCGGAGCGCATCCGGCGCGCCTCGCGGCTGCGCTGGACGGCACGGCGATATTGATCCTTAGGAACCCAGCGGAGCGTGTCGGGGTCGAGCACCCACGCGCCCCGCTCGATCAGAGCGTCGGACATGACAGCCATTTCGTTTTGGGTAGCGTTTAAGCGGTGGGCGCTGGCACCGGCGCAGCCGGTTGAGCGAAGGGGCGGTAGCCGTCAAAAGGATTGAGCCCGAACTTCATCGCCAGTTCATCGCGGGCGAGTTGGAGTTTGCTTTCCAGTTCGCGTTCTCGCAGCGCAAGTTCCGCTTTCTCAATCGCGTCCTTCTGCTGCAGCTTGTTCTGTTCGATCTCGCCGTCCTGCTGAATCCCGGCCTGCTTCACGGCGAGTTCATCCTGCGCGCGCTGCGTATCTGCTTGAATTTGTGCCATGCTGGTGTCCGGTTCCGGCGCCGATTCTGCGGCCTGTGGTGGGGGCTGGGCCGCGGCGC
>MKTV01000018.1:4804-5215 GCA_001898425.1 Rhodospirillales bacterium 69-11 | reverse complement strand
CGAACACGTCTTCGAGTTCGCGCCCCGCCTTAAAGCCTCGCACGCCGAACATGAGCATCTGGCCGAGAAGCGGAACGAGCGCCGGCAATTGCTGGCCTGCCGTGACCGCCTGCTGAAGAAACGATCCCGCCGCGCTCAGGAACTGTACCCGGTCCTGCTGTTCCTGGGCCTGATCGGCCTCCACCATCGAATCTGTCTCGATATCGAGGTGGGTGAGCCGCATCGGGTCGTTGCGCAGCATCTCCATGACCTGGTCGAATATCTCGTCGGCATTTTCTCCCTGCGCGACCCGTTCCAGAATCTCCGTCATCTGATCGAAGCCTGAAATCTGGCGGATCGTGGCGGGTTCGAAATGCTCGGCAATCACTTCGGCGGTGAGACGGAGCCCATCGCGGGCGAAACGGGATACGG
>MKTV01000018.1:0-4710 GCA_001898425.1 Rhodospirillales bacterium 69-11 | reverse complement strand
GTCGGAAATCCCGGTGATCTCGTACACGTCCTGCTTGAGCAGGTTCCGCATCGCAGTCAGCTTGTCGAGGACGCCCACAATCTGGTCGAGCGGGACGAAACTGATCTGGCCCTTGAGGCCGCCCTTCTCCGCGAATGCCGCCCAGTTATCGACCGGGACAAGGAAGTTTTCCGGCCGCTCATTCAGAAGATTGGCAAGTTCCTTGTTCGACTTGTCATAGGCGCCGCGCACCGCGATTGCTTTGGTTAGCAATGCAATGCGTTCGGTCAGTTCGTCGATCTGATGCGCCTGATCCTGATAGAGCGCATAATCGGGCACCGGTATCAGGCGGTCATTGGTCAGCGTGGCATAAAGCGGCTTTGGACACGGGAAGAAATCGCGCAGGTGCAACGGATCATCGCGCCGGTCGAGGAATTGCGTCGGAATGTCGGGGCTGAGCCAGAGCGCCTGTTGCGTGCTCTTGTCCCAGATTTCCCACACCAAGGTCAGGTCATCTACCGTCGCCGGCATATTCGCTTTGGAACCGGACTGGGGATCATCCTTCTGGTAGCGGCGATTGTATTTCAGTTGTCCTGCCAGTTCCGCGCCGAACCGTTTCGTCGCCGTGTCCTTGTCGAGCAATGTGCGCGCCGCGACCCAGCGCACCTTCTTCCACGTCGGCGCCGGATCGTGGATGAAATCCTTCCAGTGGACGTAATCGAGTGGTGCGTGTTCACCAGCGAGCGATTCCTGATAGGACGGCTGCGGGGGTTGCTGTTCGGTGCCCTCCGTGCCCGGCGGCGCGGGGGCAAGAAGTCCAGTCGGCGCATTCGGCGCCGGTCCGCTGCCGTCCTCGGGCGCCTGGGGCGCATCAGGCGCGGTGAGAGGAACCTTGATGATGATTGGCTCATACCGCTGCCAAGCCGTGCCGCGCGCGACCAGCAAGTAATCGTCCCGCCCCTGGGTCATCACCTCATCGAAGTCGCTGCAGTCCATCTCGTAGGTGACTGCGCGTTCCAAGACCATGCTGGCGATGCGGGCGATGGCGTCCTTGTCGTGATACCGCCGCGTCACGTTCATCTTCGGCGGTTTGGCATAGACGGCAGGCCCCAAGGTCTGCACGTTCGACCACAAGAGATTGAAGCGCCTGTCCCGCGCCACGGCGAGACTGTCGGACCTTTCATCCCGATAGCGTTTGACGATCTTGTCGCCGCGCTCGAAGTACGGCTTGAAATACTCCATCGTGATGGTGATGCGGTTGAGCCATTCCTTGACCAGTTTGGCCTCGGCCAGCACATCGGGCGGGGTCTGATCGTCATTCACACCCGATACTCCTGCTGCCGCATCCGCGATCCGATCTCGGCAAGTTCGTCAAAAGTCATGTCTTCGATGCGCTTGATGCTCTTGGGCTTCTGGCGCTCAATGGGTTCGCGCTGGGCCTGTGCAATCGCCATGATGCGAGCACCGTCCGCGCCGTGGCTGGCCCAATTGTGCAGCGGCGTGGACTTGAAGACCTTGCGATCATCGTCCCATTCGCGCTGATAGTTCCGTAGACATTCGATGCCGTCGGCACACTCGCTTTTGTCGAACCATGCCTTGGCGAGAAACTTCCGGGTCGCCTGGATGCCGTCCTGCACGGAAAGATTGGGTGCCACGCGCAGCGAAAGCTGCCGTTCTTCCCACGCGATTTCGAGGAGGGACTTGCCCCTACTTGCCAGAGTCTTCGGTCTGGCATCCCATGGCACCCAATGCAGGGCTTCGCGCGGGTCCGTCTTCCAGTAGCGCCATCCCTTGCGCTCCGCATATTCGGTCAACTTGTCGGCGTAGTGGGTGATGTCCTGCCCATGCGCCGAGTAATAGCCCAGAACCCGCGGCTCATTCAGAACCGTCTGGAAGAACCAGATTGTGGTGTCATCGCTATAGCCAAGGTCCCACGCCGTTTCGACCAGATGGTTGGGGTCGTGCTCGATCCCATCAACGATGCGCCCCGCGGCCTCAAGCTGTGCGATCTGCTTGGCATAATAGGCGCCGACCAGCGGCGCATCGAAGCTGCAGCCATATTCCTGATCGAACAGGGCCTCGCCGTCTTCTTCGCCCCACTCCTTGATCAGTTCCCGCTTGATGCGGGCCAATTGATCCGGCCTGAATACCGCCGTGTCGTAGGCCGTCTTTACGTCCGCGAACCAGTCCGGCTCGGATCGCGCCAGTTCGAGTGTGCGGTGTGCATGGTTGCGGCCGCGCGGTGTGGTGATGAACAATGCCCAGCCGCCATTTTCGTCGAGGATAGGTCGAAGGATGGCCCATGCATGGGGATCGGCCAGCGCCCATTCTGAAAATGTGATCCCGACCGGCGGCGAACCGACGAGGCTGTTGAAATTGTCGGAACCCACTACCTGCCACGTTGAGCCGTTTTTGAAGCGGCAGAACATGTCGGACTCGCGAAAGTCCTCGCGAATTTCCGGCGGAAAGGCTTCATCAACGCGACGCTTGCCGGTGCGCGGGTTGACGGCTTCCCAGATTGCCTTCCGCGACTGGTTGGCCTTTGGCAGCATGTGCCAATAAGTTCCGACGCGCTCATAGGCGGCACAGGCGGCGCGATGGAGGGCAACGTCGTCCTTGCCCCATCGCCTATGAGCGACCTCGATCGCCCGTAATCCTCCATGTTCAAGGTATGACCATAGCGGCAATTGATCGTCACGCGGTCGCCAGCCGCCGTGAGGCAAGGTTATGGCAGACATTCAGTCTTCGGCCAGTGACCGGGCGACGTGTCGAATGCGGCCGAGGACGACGAACGGATTCACCATTTCTTCGGCCCGTAGCGCAATCGAAGCGGCGTGACCATTGTGCGCGTCTTCCACGATGTAGACCTCACCTTCCTCGCGCACATGGTGGCTTCGAAGGTTGAGGCCTGCGTCTGCGATGGTCTCGCGGATTTGGCTATGAGCGACAGGCATGGATGCCTCGCTATTGCGTCACCACCGCCCCTTTGTGGAGCCCATAGCCGACCCGGCCCTTGGAATGCGCTGGCACCGTCTTGGCCGGAACAAAGCGGCCCGTCTTCGGATGGCGCAGATCGTGGCGTTTCACTTCATCCGCGCGCGAGAACTCCTGCCCCACGTCTTGCGGAATACCGACCTTGGCCGCAAAGGCCGGATCGTGCGCGACGGCCTCCATGAGGCGGTGCTGGGCGGGCGAGCGGCTGGGCATTTGAGCCTCCTACTGTGTCGGCCGCATGCCAACTGGCGAGACTGCACCGCGCGGGCCGGTCGGTACCGGCACAGGGCCTGTCGGGCGCGGCGGCCCAGCGGGAGGCGGAACAGGGCCGGAAGCTGCGTCAGCCGGAGCGCCTTGGCTCCCCATCTGCTGCACCATTTGGGCCGCAGCGCCGAGGATTTGTGCCCGCTGCAATTCGATCTGGAGCAATTGGACCGCAAGCGCGATCAACTGCGGCGGCGGCCCACCATTTCCAGGAGGCATCGGCTGGCCGGGTGACGACATGATTACGATCCTTTCGGGGTTGTGGTGGAGTCGGTGAAGCGAACGATGTTCACTTCGATAGGCCCACCATCCTTGCCACTATGCTGGACAGCGGCGAGTTTGGGATGAACGTATGCGGCAGCGGCCTTCGCCATATCATCGCGACGCGAAGGGTCCGCTTCCGGGTCCCGCATGACCCTAAGCATATAATCCAGCGGGGTTTCGCCGCTCGCGGCAATCTCCTTCTGCCGTTCCGCCGTCGCCTTATTCGGCACGCCAGACTTTCTGCCGGCACCGTCACGCTTGCCGCCACGCGCCATGTTTGATTACCTTTGATTGTTTTTCACTGGGGAAGGAAAAATCAAATGACGAACTGGCAAGTCGGCGACACTGTTCGGCTTAAGTCGGGTGGTCCGCGCATGACGGTTAAAAAGCATTGGGAAAGCGACAGAAATGTAGTGGAATGCCATTGGTTTGAAGAGAACGAATTGAGACAGGGGAAATTTGCGCCAGATGAACTCACAGAAGACGATGGGACAATTTCAATCCCATGATCTCACCGTCAATTTCCGGTCGCGACAATTTCCGTAAGTGCTTGATTTTTCAGGAATTTTGTGGCGGCGTTTTTCCACGCTCCGCCGTCCGCGCTGGGCGGACAAATCACAGTTAACGCATGAGAAATGCCGCTTTGTGAATTCGATGTCAAGTTTGTGCGTCACGCCGACACCGCTTCCAGATCGCTTTCCGACATCTCTACCGGCGTCTCGCGGCCGAATAACGAGAGCAACACGCGCACACGTTCTGATGACGATCCCTCGACCAAACCGCAGAAGCTGCTGAATGGACCTTCTTTGATCCGCACTTCCTGACCCTCGCTGAACTTTGCTCCGTGCTTTTCCCGTACCTGCGGCCTGTTCATGCGCCGGATCGCGCGGATGACGGGATATGGAACCGGGCATGGCTGGCCGCGACAATCGCAAAGAATCTGGTAAGCCGGGATCAGCGGGTCCCGCAGGATTTGACCCCAATCGTCCTTCTGCCGGTTGAATGCGGCGAAGATGTAGCGCGGGAACAACGGGCCGGCATTGACGGGCACCCACCATTTGCCCTGACGTTGCATCCGCTGTTCGAAGGGCAGAAATGTCGGAAAGCCAATCGCTGCAATGCGCGTGGCGGCGCTGATCTCGGCTCTTGCCCGCGTCTGCACAACATACCAGCGCCGTCCCATATTTCTGTCCTCTACGCATACTGTTT
>MKTV01000017.1:9623-12512 GCA_001898425.1 Rhodospirillales bacterium 69-11 | reverse complement strand
GAAATCTCACCAAAACCCGCATATTCGCGAGATCCGATCGTGGATTTGGAATTGGTGTAAACGGCTGGCGCCTGCGTCGGGCTGGGCACCAGCGGGGCGGAAATATCGAAATCCGTCGTGCCATAATTGGTCGCGTCAAGATAGAAGAAACCAGCGACCCAACGCAGCGGACCGGTGCCCTTGGAACTCAGCCGCAGTTCTTCATTGAATTCGTGGGTTGGTGTTGCGGTGTTGAGATCGTAGCAAAGTTCGATCTGGCAGCCCCTGAGGATAATCTCATAATTGCGATGCATATAACCGCTTGCGCTTGTCAGATCGGCCCAACCAAGATCGTAATTCACGCGGAAGGTTCCAAGCGTGTATCCGGTTGGGGCGCGACCGTCGCGGCCAAAGCTGATATCCGTCGGCGGGTCGTTATCGTCCAGCCGGTTGGTGAACGCCTGCCCCACGGTATAATGCCAGTAGGATGCCAGAAACGAGAGTTTCTCGGTCGGCTTGTAGAGGACCTTCACGCGACCGAGGAAAATATCGGCGTTGTTCGCATTGTGAAGCCCGAGTGGCGGCACTTCTGAAAACCCGCCCAGATGCTTACCCGATGCCACCACCCTGACGGCAAGCGTGTCGTCGATCACCGGAATATTGACCATCAGATTGGCCGAATAATCCGAGGAATGATTCCAGATCTTTCCGTAAGAAAGTTCGGCCGAAGTATCGAACGATTCGAGATTGGGATCGTTGGTCACGACCTTGATCACGCCGCCGAGGGAGCTACTGCCGTAAAGCGTACCTTGCGGACCTTCCAACGCTTCAACACGGTTGATGTCGTAGAGGTCTGTCGGGGGGGCGTAAGGCACACCGGGAATGCTGTAGGCGAAATCGTCCAGATAGGAAGCGACCGTTGCATCGCCGGTAGTATCGCCCACCGCCACGCCGCGCATCTGATAAACTTCGGTGCCCTGTGAACTTTCGCCAATTAGCGAGGCACCCGGTACCATAGCAACCAAGTCCTTCAGATTGTTGATGCCCTGTCTCTGAAGATCCTCGCCGCCAAGCGCGTGCACCGTGAGCGGCACCTTGGTTACGTCTTCCGCCCGCTTTTCGGCCGTCACTACCACGGTTTCGATCTGGCTTTGCGCCAAGGCCGCCACCGGAAACAGAAACGCACAACCTGTCAGAAGGACACTTCGGACAACAGCATCCCGACATTTTACGCAAATTATCTTGTTTAATTTACACATCGCCCAGTCCCTCCCACTGTTTTTAGGCGTTCAGACGCCGCGCCGTCGGAGCTTTCTGCTCCTTCTGGCCAGAAATCTTTTTGTTTCAGTGCTTTAAGGTGGCGTCACCACTCAGCTACCAAATTACTGTATTCAAATAATCAATTGACTAAATACCACAGAATAGTCAAGTTCTTTCCGGGATCAGTGCGAAATCTCGCCTTGACAATTAATTAACTAGTGAACTTACGTTTACGATACCTAGGAGGAACCCATGGCAGCCAGAGACCGCGAAGCGGCAATTACTGAGCTTCTCATCAAGCAGGAAATCCGGGACGTCATGGCGCGCTACGCGCGCGGGGTGAATCGTCTTGACGGCGAGTTGGTCAAATCCTGTTTTCACCCGGATGCAACAGAGAATCACGGCGCCTTTCGTGGCGCTGCCCAGGAATTCGCTACCAACTTGCCGGATGGTTTGCGCAAAGGCTTTCAATTCACCTTCCACTTCCTTGGCAATTCACTGATCGAAATCGAAGGAAATCGGGCTGCGTGCGAAACATATTTCGTTGGCTACCATCGCCTGCATCCCGAAGCGGACGGAACGGAGAAGGACGTGCTGTTTGGCGGCCGCTATCTCGGCGTTCATGAAAGCCGCAATCGCGGACCATGGCTGATTGCCAAGCGCATGGTTGTGCACGACTGGAACCGGCTGGATCGGGTCACCGAGTTGTGGCCTTCGGTCGAGGCGTTCGAGCAAGGTGTCCACACCGGTGGGAACACCGATTTTGTGTACCATCTACTGAAATAAAGTGATGGTCATTGCGAAAGCACTGCACAGCAATGAGTCCGATTCGCAGCAAGCGATGTTCGGCTCACTGGCGCCCTGTACGAAACTTATGCGCACAGCAACGCGGCCAGACACATCCACAAGCTGGCATAGCTCAGCCTTGATACGAGCCACATTACGGCAAGCCGGGGAAGAATTGCGTTACTGCCGCAACCGGGGCTCGGCTTTTGAAACGCTGGACCGGCTGGCTGATTTCATTGACATGCCGCTGGTCGTATGGGTGTGCGATATCGCTCAGCCATTTGGCTGCACAAATGCCGACCGGCTGGTATGCGGCGGCCGTTTTCCGGAAGATACTGCCGAGGCAAATACAATTTTACAAACACTGCTACCCGTTTCCGTTCAGACCCGCAGCCGGCTTACAACACTTCCCTTCGTGACGGATCCCGCCCGGGCGCGCAATCACAGGAGAGGACAGACAGGCATGCGCCGTGATCGTAGTCTCGGTGTCGTTTCACAGCGCTTCGAATTGAGAAGTCTTGTGAGCATTCCCGTTCACCTTCCGAAAGGCCAGGTTTCCATTTTGACATGGGCTGGGGAACAACCTGTCCATCAGGCAAACACCTTGGTCGCTGAGGCCAGTATTGAACTTCTGGCGATCGCGCATTTCGTCGCCAGCATATTCTACTTTTCTACCCCGGACACAGAGGACGCGGAGCAAGCCGTACGCCTGACGCCGCGGGAATGGGATTGTCTGCGCTTCATGGCACAAGGTTTTCGTGACGCCGATATCGCGCGGCTGATGAAAATCGCCCTCACAACCGTGCGGTATCATATCGACAATGCAGTCCAGAAGCTGGGTGCGAGCAACCGCACCCACGCAGC
>MKTV01000017.1:3512-9505 GCA_001898425.1 Rhodospirillales bacterium 69-11 | reverse complement strand
CGCGGCTCACGGACACTCCCACGCCATCTCCGGCGTGAAAACGCGCTCGCCAAAAACCCATTTCCCGCCATACAAAACATAGCTGTCTGCATAGCGGCCGGCCGTGATCAACCGCTTGTTGTCATGCAGATGATTCATCTGGCACAGGGCAATAACCTGCACATCGCCCCGCGCCTGCGCGCCGTCAATTTCAAATCGCGCGGTGCAAGCCATATGGAAGACGCGATCTGCATTCTGCCGCAACCAGTCGCCAAACCGGGCCGCAAATACTTTCGGAGTCGCCCGGATCACGCCGGAATCGATGATGGCTTCGGGGTGAAACAGACTTTCCAGCAGATCGCAATCACCACGATCAGCAGCGCGGCTATAGCTGTTGATGAGATCGCGAAGCGCTTCTTTGATCTGAAGCTCACGAACGATGCTGTGATCGTCCTCCATAACCGGCCCCCCGCACCGCGTTACTCAACGCACGCCTCTCCGCGCCGGGAATATTCGATCAGGCCGGCAGTACGCGATTCGGCATCGAAATATTCCGAAAGACCAAGCCCCTGCATACTGCCACAGGTGAAATGCGTCATTGCCTGCCCCAGATACACCGTTTCCTCGCCCTCTTTGCGATGGCGAAGCGGCGCGTAGCGCAAAACGTCTCCCGTGAGATCGAGCCGACGGCCGTTCACATCGGTCAATTCCAGCAGCACATGGTTATGATAATAGGTGCCGGACCTGAACCGTGTCCTGATCACAATGTCTTTCAGCGGTGTGACGTTTCCGTTCTCGATCAGGCACCCCATCTGATCCGCATGCTCTGCCCCGGTCAGCCATGTCTTGCAGGCAATAACAGTCATCTGAGGCCCAAAAGAGACCCACAGCGAACGGTCTCTGGCGATGCTATGCCAGATGCGCGGCCCCCAGGAATGATCCCGCACACCACGCGCAGAAAGCGGCGTGCGTTCCTCGCCGACCTGCAACCAGCCATCCGCCCGAATCGCCTGCTGATAATGCCCGACGCCATCGAGAAAAATCACCGAATCCTTGCTGCTGCCATCGCGATCCCCGATCATCGGTCCAACACCGGACACATCCAGTTGCAGATCGACATCCACCTTCGGGTTGCCGCGCATCGCCTGGCCTGGATTCACAAGCTCAAGCGGATCGGCAATCCGTACCGCCTGCCCACGAAATGCTACCGCGATCTTCCGCGCCGGTTCCACGACCGTGAAGGATAGCCCCGCGGCCCGAAAGGCGTTCTTGTCTTCCAGCGGAATGCGGCCCCACTGCATCAGCACGGACCCATCTTCGAGAAACACGCAGAAGGTCATTTCGGCATGGCCTTCATTGGCCCGGTTGCCAATTCTGACAAAGCCGCCGGTCTTTTTGCCGGTGTCGAAGAAATTGAAAAACATGCTTTCATTGTGGGACGGATCGCCGCCCACGGCATGCATCAGATCGTCTTCGGGGCGAAGATTGCCAAAGGTCAGAGCTTCCATGATCGTTCCCTCCAGATGATTGAAAGAGCGGGCCTCCCGCACGCCTAGCGGTAACTTTTCCGGCGAATCTTGCCGGCATCTGTTCTTGGCAACTCGCTGCGGTATTCCACGCTGCGCGGCAGCTTGTAGGCGCTCAGCTGACCCGCCAACGCCGCCCGAAGTGCATCTATCGTCATTTCCTTCGCGCCCGGCTTCAGGCTGATGACGGCATGCACGGCGAGATCCAGATCGCGATCGGGTTTGCCGACCACGACGCAATCCTCAACATCCTTCAACCGGCGGATCGGTATTTCCACTTCGTCAGGATAGACGTTTGCGCCGCCGGTAATGATGAGATCGTCGGCCCGCCCGGCAATGTAAAGATAGCCGTCCCGATCCAGATACCCCAGATCGCCGAAGCTGACATAGCCATTGAGCGACTTCATCCGCAGATCAGACTTGTAATATTTGCGGTCGAGATTGACCTTCGGAATCAAAGGCTGAACATAAATCTCACCCGTTTCCCCCACGGGAAGCGCCTGACCGTCAGGGTCAACGATCATCACCTTGCAATTCACCGGCTTTCCGACGCTGCCGCGATGCGTGAGCCACTCCTCACCCGTGATAACAGCGTGCCCAACACTCTCCGAGGAGCCCCAAACCTCCAGCACCTTCTCTGCCCCGATGCGCTTGATCCACGCTTCCTTGTCTGCCGGATCGGCATGACCGCCGGTGTGCACGATCGAGCGCACGCTGCTGAGATCGGCCGTGGCAAACCGCGGATTGCGGAGCATGCGATGCATCATCGTGGGTACGGTGGTGATCTGCTCCAGCTTGAATTTTTCAATGGCCCACAACGCTACATCGGGGTCGAATTTTTCCAGCGCGGTCACCTGTGTCTCTTCAAACGCCGCCATATAAGCGGTTGCCGCACCCGCACCATGGCTGAGCGGTGTCATCACGAAGGCCCTCGCCCGCGGCAAACGCTTCAGGGCCGCATTCAGTCCGCCAAGAAATGCCCCCGGCGTGAAGAGGCCCGCGCCCAGAACATCCACCAGCTTCGGCACACCCGTCGATCCACCGGTCGCGACCAGCATCAGCGGATCGGCGACCGGATCGTTTGCCGGTGCGTCTGCTTCCGGAAGCTCACTCAGCGAAAGCGTTTCACCATCATACCAATCCACTTTGGCGCCGGCCGCGATGGTGCGCCCGATGCGCGCGATGATCGCCTTTCCTTCCACCGAACCGATACCCGGCGGCAGGCAGAGAATGGTTTGCCCCGCTTTCCAGGCGCCATAAGCCAACGTGGCATGATCAACCGCGTCCCGCGTCAGAAGCAGGACGGTCGCCGGTTTTTCCGTGACCCCCATAGCCAGCAAGGCCGCCGCCACCGCGTCCGATCGCCGGTCCAAATCGGTCCAGCCAATCTCGCGATAATCATCAATCGCGCGGATGCTGCGAAAAACGATGTTGTTGCCATGTATCCCGGCGCATTGCCGCAACCGGCTGCCCACTGTCATCTGTTCGGCATTCGCACTCATCGGAAACCTTCTTTCCTGTATCAACAGTCCCGGCAGCCGGATGCGCATAGCACCCGGTCACAGCATCATTTGATTGCAAGCGGATTGATCGGCGAGCCCAGCGCACGTTGAAATTTTATCGGCGGCCCACAGAAGAAGAACTCATACCGGCGATCCTCGGCACAATCTGCCGCCAGATCCTCAAAGTTCAGAATCTCGCCCAGCGTCATGCCCATGTCGCGCAGCAGAATCATATGAACCGGCAGAAGCTCTCCCTCGATCTCGCCCGGCAAAGCCTCAACCGCGATATTGTCACAGCAGACCGTGGCAATCTCGTGCTTGCTCAGCCATTCGCAGCAGGCGACCCCGATGCCGGGCTCTCCCTTCATCCATTCCGCAGCGTTGCGCTCCTCCTGAAATTTGCGCCACCAGCCGGTCCGGATCAGCAGAATATCGCCCGACCGCAACGCGACGCCTTGTGCCGCTGCCACAGCGTCCAGATCGTCGGGCGTGATAACCTCGCCCATCTGCATCCAGTCGACGCCCTTCCAGCGCGCCACATCCAGCAACACGCCGCGCCCGGCAATGCCTTTCGCCTGTTTTTCGATGGAACAGTGCTTCGCGCCGTGCGGCGAAATGGATTTGGCGGGGAAGCCGTTATAGAGAAAGCCGTCATAATGGACATGCGCAATCGCATCCCATTGCGAAGCGGATTGCAGCGGCATGAACACGTAATCATCCGCATAGTGGAAGCCGCCCGGAAACTGTTCCTGATCCTCCCCCGTCTCGGACACCAGAAGGATAGGATTGATGCGCCCGCCCGTTCCCGGTTGGGGACCATCCGATCCAAAGGGAACGCCAAGATCGAAAATCTTTCCCTGCTTGATCAGGCTTCCGGCATGAACCAGGCATTCCGGCGTGATGAAATTCGTCGTTCCGCGCTCATCGTCTTTGCCCCATCGGCCCCAATTCGACAGTCTTTTCCCGATTGCGCGAAAATCGATTTCTGCCATTTCCGTTATCCTTTGCGATTTTCTGGAACGTCAGGTGGCGCAGCATCCGGCGCAGCGATGCGAAGCTTTTCGATGACATATCTTTCCAGCAGCGGGAGGACATCCGCGCTCGCAATATCCAGCGTACCATCGCCAAGCTGATCGCTCAGCCGGTCCAGCGTTCCAAACGCCTGCTGCATCTGACCGGTAATCAGATAGCCGTTCTCATCCCGCACCAGATCGCCATCGCAGGTCATTTCGCGTTGCGCCAGCCGCAAAAGATTTTCCGCCGCCCGCACCCGATAGCGAAGCTTGGCGTCGGAAATAACCGGCACCACATCGCGCAGCAGAAAAGCCGCGACCAGCGCGACCAATTCCGCCGCCGGTGGCGGCTCCGCAATGCCGCGATCCCTGGTCATGCCGTGGCGCCCCCGCTATCTTTCAGTTCGAGAAGGACGTTGTATTCCTGCCGGCACACCTGGCGGGCGATGGCGGCTTCTTCAATTGCGGCCCCGCCCGCGCTACCACGCGGCCGGGCCGCGCTGGCAAAACCCCACCGCGTCGCCGCCAGAACCCGCCACCAATGCAGACGAACGGGGTCGATCTTCTGCCCCGAATGGTACTCATAAGATTCGATCAGATCGTGCAAAGTCCCGATCCCGCCCACCGGATTGCCGCCGCCATAGCGCCATGCCCGCGAACAGAGCCAAGCCAGATCCTCATGGGGATCGGACAAACCGCAAGTCTCCCAATCGAGAACCGCCACAATCCCCGTCTCGCTGATCATGAGATTGCCAAGACGGAAATCGCGATGCGCCGGCCGCAGCGGGATGGGGGACGGCCTGTTGCGCACCAGCCAACTCAACGCCCCTTCGAGCACCGGGCTCCGAAAGCCCACCTTGGCACGATGGCCCTCCAGATCGGCGACCGGATCAATGGTCTGCCAGCCAGCCGAAAACTCCACCGCAGTATGCAACGCGGCGAGAATGCGGCCGCAATCCGCCGCGAAAGACTGACGTGCCGGGGCAAAAGCATCCTCCCGGATCACACGTTTCGGGATTGTGGTTCCGCCAACGACGGAGGTAATGACGAATGGCCGCCCAACATTAATCATTGCAGACGAATAGAGCAGTTGAGGCGCCGGAACACCCGCACGATTGGCAAGCGTCAATCCGGCAATTTCGGTTTTCATCTCCTCCTCGCGGATCCAGTGATCCGGATCACAGCGAAATACCATCGCGCGCTGGCCGCCGCTTTCCGCGACCGTGAAAATCCACGTTTCGCGGGAATTCCCACCGGCGGCCAGTGTCATCGCAATGATGTCAGGCCTCTTCCCTTCCGCCTTTTCGAGCACATCGGCAATCAGATCGCTGCGCCGTGCCCGTAAGCTTTCAAAAGAATCGCCTGCCACAAGAACCACCCATCATTCAAAGTCAAAACGAAGGGTGACACCGAATTGCCGCGGAGCGCCCACCGACGCAAAAGAAAAGAGCGGTGGCACGTTGAGCGAGCTTGTGAAGTACGCCTTATCGAAAAGGTTCGTCGCCCAGAGAGACAGTTTCCACTGCGCATCAGCCAACGCAAAGTCAACATTGGCGTTGACCATATTATAGCTATCCAGATGCTCCACGGAATATTGTGTGAACGCCGCCCAGCGCGCCCCGATATACGAGTATTGTACCGAAGGCGTGAGATCGAAGTGATCCGTGTGGATGGTGTAGCTGGCGGTCAGCGATCCGGTCCATTGCGGTGCGTAGGGCGTTGCCCGGCCTGAGTAATCGACGCCGGAGTCGGTGAAGTTGTCATATGCGGCGCTCAGATAGCCGAGCGATGCGCTCACCAGCAATTCATCGGTCGGCATCGCGTCCAGTTCGACCTCGATACCCTTTGTCGTTGCAGATGCCGCGTTCAGAATGGTCGACGATGCGACACTGCCGCGGAAGACCGACTGCGGCACCTGCATGTCGTCCCACTTGTTGTGGAACAGGGAGACGTTCGCCCGCAACCGGTTTCCG
>MKTV01000017.1:1330-3432 GCA_001898425.1 Rhodospirillales bacterium 69-11 | reverse complement strand
ACGCCCGTTAAATCCGCCGGATTTGAATCCACGCGCATAATAGCCGTACAGCATCACGCCTTCGTCGATCTTGTAATCGACGCTGACCTTGCCGCTTGGCTCGGTCCACGAATGCTTTCCTTTTGCAACCCATTCCGAAATCAGCGTCGAATTGGCGAGGTTCTCGCTATAGTTGACGGGCGACAGAACGGGATTGAAGTTCGTCGGGTTGATAGAGGCGAGCTCGGTGCTCACATTGGTGATGCGGAAGCCGCCACCCAACCGGATAGCGTCAGTAACATTCCAATAGCCCTGCGCGAACAGCGCCAGGCTACGTTGATCCGTGATCACGCGCTGTGATGTTATGATACCCGGCGCCAAAGTCGGCAGCATCGAAATCGTATCGATATCTGAATGGGTATCCATATAGAACAAGCCGGCCAGCAGGCTGGTGCTCTCGGTTGGGTGGGTCGACAGACGCAATTCCTGCGAACGCTGATCGCTTTCAATATTGCGGCCGGCGTTCATCAGGAACTCCGGCAACGCGTCGACATCCTGAATGTTGTAAGCCGAGAAATTGGTAAAGTTCGTTATGGACGTCACGTCACCGATTGGCGTCTGCCAATCCACATTCAAGGTATAAGTGCCCAGATCCGCATTATTCGGCTGAACGGAATCACTGTAGAGCCGGAACGAAGGCGTTGCGGAAACGCTGGGGCGCCAGAACAGTTCGTCCGGCAGGGAGACGTTTTGTGCCACGTCGGCGCCATTGCGGATGCGATCATGCCCTGCCGTGAAGGTTGCAGTCAGATTGCTGGTGGGGGTGAACAGCAGATAACCGCGCAGCTTGGTGGAATTGACCCACATCAGGTCCTGGTTGTCGGCATCATTGGTGAAAAAGCCATCGCGGGTCCGCTGCGATACGGAAATTTTCCCGGCCAGCACATCGCTGACGATCGGGAAATTGACGGCGACCGCAGCATTGGTTTCGTCGTAATTGCCTTTGGTGACCTCACCATACACGCCAAACTGGCCGGTGGGCTGCCGCGAAACGATGTTGACCACACCACCAAGCGTGTCAGCGCCGAAAAGCGTGCCTTGCGGGCCACGCAGAACCTCGATCCGCTCAATATCGAACTGATCGGACAGACCCAAAAGGCGCGTTCCCTGCACAACGCCATCGACCACGACAGCGACTTCGGTACCGGTATAGGGATCGGGATTGTTCGTCAGACCGATGCCGCGAATGGAGGGCGCAAGTGTCAGCGAAACATTGGACATCTGCGTAAAGAGGACGTTCGGCATCACCCCGTTGAGGTTCTTGAGATCCTTGTACTGGAAGGCTTCAAGCGATTTGCCGGTGACCGCTGAAACCGAGAACGGAACGTCCTGCAGGTTTTCGGTCTGTTTCTGGGCCGTAACGGTTACAACCTCAAGCCCGGCAAACATCGCTTCATCAGTTGGCGCGGCCTGCTCTGCCGCGCCCTGTGCCAGAGCATGGCCGGCGATAACCGTCGAACCAAGCAAAATCGCCAGAAGCCGGCCGCTTGTGCGATTGGTCGAACCCGCTCTGCTGCGCTTTTTATACATATTCCGAACTTTCCCCTTCATCGTTGAGACGGCAGCCGACCATGATCCGCCAGCCGCCCATGCAGCCCCGGCCGATACCATGCGCGGCAGTACCGCCAGGCCCTTGAACGGGCCTACCAACCACCTTGCCGTCATTGATCGGAACGCTACCCGAGGCCGACAGGGATGAGACTACCCAACCGGGTAGCCTCTCGCCGTTTTCGTGTCAGGCCGGCAGATCCGCACCGTCGGGCGGGGCTTTGGCATAGAACTACCCAAACAGGTAGGCGCAACGGGGTCCTGTGTCCGGTAAGCTTGATGACGCTCGCTGTGTCAGCGAGCGAATGCCGAAGAACGCGCATTCGCGCCATCCGAGGGGCCGGAAACCAGATGATCACCGAAGCGGCACACAGCAATTGGCTGGCGCAATCCAGCGAACCGGTTCTCGATCCGGACCAGCCCATTATCGATGCGCATCATCATCTCTGGCACGGTTTCGGAAAACCGGTGCCGTGGCAGCCCGACTACTGGCACGCCGAACACGGCAAGGACAT
>MKTV01000017.1:979-1282 GCA_001898425.1 Rhodospirillales bacterium 69-11 | reverse complement strand
CAATTACGACACGGGCGCACCCGCCGGATTCGGCCCCATCGGTGAAACACGAACGATTGATGCGTATGCGGCATCTTTTTCCGAAGCCACCGGATCGGCATGCAAAGCCGCGGCAGCCATTGTGGGTTTCGCCGACCTTACCCTGGGCGCCGCGGTCGAAGCAGTGCTCGAAGCCCATTTGAAAGCGGCGCCATCACGTTTTCGCGGCATCCGGCAGATCACACCATGGGACCAATCGGCCGATGTGCGATATCCGGGCTTCAGCATCGCGCCCGAACTGCTGCTGTCCGAACAGTTCCGGGA
>MKTV01000017.1:0-961 GCA_001898425.1 Rhodospirillales bacterium 69-11 | reverse complement strand
GAAATTCAACCTTTCCTTCGACGCGTGGCTGTTCCACCCCCAGATTCCGGAGATCGCGGACCTGGCGAGGCACTTTCCCGATACCACCATTATTCTGGACCATTTCGGTGGCCCACTGGGCGTAGGGCCGTATGCCGGCAAACGCGCAGAGATATTTCAGCAATGGAAGAAAGACATTGCTGTGGTGGCGCAAAACCCGAATGTTCGTGTCAAGCTCGGCGGCCTGGCGATGGAGCACGCCGGCTTCCACTGGCACGATCGCAAACGCCCTCCCACGTCAGACGAACTCGTGGCGGCCTGTGGTGATTACTATCTTCAGGCCATCGACCTTTTTGGCCCTGAACGGTGCATGTTCGAAGCCAATTTTCCGGTCGACAAAATCTCCTGCTCGTACCGAACGCTTTGGAATGCACACAAGAAGATCGGCCGCCGTTTCAGCAGCGGCGAGCGGCAGGCCATGTTCCATGACACGGCGAAAAAGACCTATCGCATTGCCCTCTGACAACCAATCACTTATCCGCTGGATTGGGTCCGCATTGGATTGGGCCCGCACTGGATTGGGATGGCGCCTGCGTGCGTGAAGCGGTGCATTCTATTCCGCCTAAAGTGGTGGGCGGGCCTCCACCCAAACGCATTGACCACCACATACGAACCGCCAGTGCGGTTATCGCTTGACCGCACGGCCCAGCCGCGGAACGCGGCATCGCGCCCCGCGGGCACCGCGCGCATTTCCGGCCAGCCTGACCTGCGTATCTGCCTTATGCGGCCACCGATCCCGGTAGCTTCTGGGCATTTGCGCCAGCCATGGGTAAAAATTCGTACCTTTCCGCGCCCCTCTTTAGAATTTCCTCCTCCGGCACCCGCTTCGTGCCCGGTGCCATGACTTTGTGATACCGTGCCGCTGTAGATAGAAGACCGGGCGTATCGCAACGCATTCCATCCATGAACAGCAAGGCCGATA
>MKTV01000016.1 GCA_001898425.1 Rhodospirillales bacterium 69-11 | reverse complement strand
GATATACTGACAGACTGGCAAACCCTCGTTGGAGCGCAGGTGATTGCACACATACTGTCCGCCGCCTTTGTAGCGGACGTACATCTTGTGGCCACATCGCGCGCACCAAGCAATGCCATGTAACAGAAGATCGCCGTCGCGCGGAGCGCCTCTTGTCATGGTACGCATGTATTCGGCCCGATTGTCCTTTATAATGCCGCGGATCATTTCATAAGTCGGCCAGTCGATGTAGGCTGGATACCGGCCCTTCACGACAATCCGCCATTCCTCGATCGGTCGCGGCACTTTCGCCCGCGACGCCCCTTCGCGTGCGAGCTCGCGCATACGCGTGCGGCCATAGACAAAGGCGCCGGCATAAGCCGGATTTTTCAGGATCGCGGCCACCGAACAGATCTTCGCTCGCGCCCAACACAAATCGCCGTGCCGGTTGCGGCGCGGAAGGTCGAGACCACGATCGTTGAGCAGGCGCATGACCTTGGCAATGGTGCGGAACTTCAGGAACATCTCGAATACGAGCTCCAACCGCTCTTGGACTGCCATGTCAGGGTCCTTGACGACCACACCACTCGGATCACGTACAAGGCCAATCGGTAAGGAAAGCGCCAAGTCCCCGCGTTCGGCCTTGGCGAGTAGGCCGGCGGTCAGGCGACTGCGGATGGTATGTAGTTCGAGCTCCGATATCGTTCCCTTTAGTCCGAAGTTTTTACTTCGTAGACCGACAAGTCACTGACATCGCACGCGAAACGCGCTGAACGGCTTTTCCTCTACTGGACACGCGTTGGTTCGAGACCGAGCAGCCTGTAGGCAGCCTCCTGGATTGGTGTGGGTGAAGCGAACTGGGTGAACCGGTGCACGCCGTGCAGCGACACCCGCATGGTGTTGCGGGTCAGCGTGCCGAGATGCTCCATCAGATCGGCAAATCGCATGACCGCCAGCCCCTCGGCGTTCCGCTTGGTGGCCTTCTTGGTCTTGGCCACCTTCGACGGTTCGGTTGACACCACCGGTGAGGGACGTCGCGCCCGCGCCGCCTCGATCTCCGTATCGTGGAACAGCAGCGGCGCCAGCGCCTGGCGCAGATGCCACTCGACGTGATAGGCCAGCATGCACAGGAACACATGCGCCCGCACCCGGTCAGGGGTCCAGTGGCGGATCGGCCGGATCTCCAGATCCACCGTCTTCAGGCAGCGGAAGGCGCGCTCGACCCGGGCGAGGTCCTTGTAGGCCTGCACGGTCTCTTCGGCCGCGAGCTGATCGGCCGGCACCGAGGTGCGGATTACGTAGAGCCCATCCAGTCGCGCTTCTGCGGCAATCTTCTCAGCATCACGGCGGAAGCCGAAGTGACGGTCGGCGATATCAAGGACGAAGTGCTTGGCCACCTTGCGCCGGTTCAGCACCGCGCCCACCGCCAGGCCAATCTCGGCCGCTGTGTGCAGCGTGCATCTCGTGCGGCCAACCCGCGCCTGGATGCGCGCCAGGTCACGCTCCGTCGCCACCAGCAGGTCCTCGCGCTTGCGCGCCCGTTCGGCGGCGAGGTCACGGTTGCGGCAGACGATCAGCCGCTCGCCCGGGAACTGGTCGGGCGCGGTGATCTCGGCCAGGTCGCGGTCGTCGAACAGGGACAGTTGCAGCGGCCCGTTCTCCGCCGCCAGTTGCTGGATCGCCGGTGCCCGCAGACAGGAGATCCAGTCCAGGCCTGCCGGCTTGAGGTCCTGCTCGATGCGTGCCGAGGTGAGCATGCCGCGGTCACCCACCAGCACCACTCGCGCGAGGCCGAAGCGGCTCTTGAGCTTGCTCACCTGGGCCGCCAACGTCATCGGATCGGCGGTGTTGCCGTCAAACACCTCGATGGCCACCGGCAGTCCGTCACGGGTGCACAGCAGGCCGTAGACGATCTGCAGGCGGTCACCGCGGTGGTCACGGGAGTGGCCATGGAACGCCAGCGGACAGCAGCGGCCCTCGAAATACGACGAACTGATGTCGTAGAGCACCAGCACGCCATCCTTGAGATGGCGACGTGCCAGGCCGTTCTCAATCCGCTGCTGGCGCTCCAACAGCCAGTCCAGCGCCGCATACGCCTCGTGCTCACGCACGGTTCCCAGTCCGAGCGTGGCGCCGAGACTGCTGGTTGCAGTGGCTTCGTCCACGGCGCGCACGAAGCCCAGCTTGGAGCGCGGCGCGATCAACCGGTCCACGATCATCGCCACCACGAGGTCGCAGGACCGTTGCGAGGCGGCGTCCTTGGTGGTGCTGAGGATGAGCCGGTCGAGCGCGATCCTGCGCAATGTGCCCAGTGCCGCAGCGACGTGGCCATGCGGCAGCGACCGCTCGATGCGGAGTGACTTCGGGTCCGTGGCGATGGCGACGCCGCCCTTCAGCAGCGTCCGGAGCCCCTCGATCAGCGAGGCCGGCAGCTTGCTCAGGTTCGCCAGGGTGCGCTTCTGCGACCGGCCCTGCTCGTCGCGAAAGCTCTCGCGCAGCAGCACGGCAGGGGGCGAGGTGCGGTTCGGCACGGTCTCGATGAACATGGCGGTGGGAGATTCGCACGCCCCGAACGGGATGGGAATCCCTACATGGACACGGATCGAAAGTAATTAGCGCGTAAGTCGT
>MKTV01000015.1 GCA_001898425.1 Rhodospirillales bacterium 69-11 | reverse complement strand
CTGCCAGTTCTCGCCCTTGATGTCATGGACGACGACGCTCTGCATCCAGGACAACAGAGTGGGAATGACGAGGCCCACACCCTTGCCCGATCTCGTCGGAGCGAACGCCATGACGTGCTCGGGGCCGTCATGCCGCAGATAGCGGCTGTCGAACTCGCCCAGAAACACGCCATCGGACTTAAACAGGCCCGCGTGCTCAATCTCACGGCCGATCGCCCACCGCGAGGAGCCATAAGTTGTGACGAGATTGCTCTGCCGCGCCCGCCACAACGAGCCGGCGATGGCGACGGCTATCCCGGCAAAACCGCTGGAAGCCGCAATGATGCCGCCCGTGTTGAAGATGTGCGGCGCGTAAGCGTCATAGACATACCACCACTCGAACAGGCGCCACGGCAGGTAAACCGGCATGCCCAGGAAGACGAACCACGGCGCACCAAGCTGCGGCTGGAAGTAGAGGGCCGCCGCCGTCCACTCCGTCGCGAACCAGACGCCGAAGACCACGATCGCGAACACGACCGCGATCTGTCCGAACAAGAACTTGGTGGGGGTCATGGCTTGCCGCTCGCGTTGCTGAAGTGACGAGAGCTTCAGCGCGGGCGCGCGGAATCGAAATGACCATTATGTTGGATCAAAGTTGATTGTGATGGCTGACGGCTTCGTCACTCTTCGCTTTACACGGTTCCGCGAACGAATTTTCTGGAATCCGATCGCAGCAGGCGTAGAATCGTCGACGACTTCAAACACAGCGAACCCGGGGAAAGCGCTTACAGCGCACGGCCGAGGATTCGCTGACGGAGGCCCGCGATGGTATTCGGATTGTTGATGTCGGTATTGGGAATCAGCGCTCTCTGCGTGCTGCTCTACAATGCCGCCGTCTATGCGCTCCCTGTCGGCCTTGGGATTTGGGCCTGTTATGAGCTGATGCAATGGGGCGCCGGCCCCGTTGCCGCGGTCGTCTGCGGATTTGCGGTGGGCGGCATCGTCTTCGGCATCGGCCATACCGTCCTTGCTTCGAGCCACGGGCCGGTGCGGGTCGCCGTCGTTGCCGCGTTCGTTGTGCCGACGACCCTCGCCGGCTATGGCGCGGCACTCGATCTATTCGCAATGGGAGTGACATCGAGCTTCTGGCAGCATGTGTTCGCAATATTCGGAGCCACAGCCGTTGGCGGGACCACCTTTGCGCGGCTAGGTGCGCCGAACGAATTTGGTGTGGTTCCCCAATCAAGGACTTGAATGATGATCAGCGCCGCGCTTCAAGTCATCATTCGACAGGAGCGCGGCTAATATTTTCGACTATGAATTTGGCACGATAGAAAAGCTCGTCGAATGTGAGTATCTCAGGTGATCTGATGTTCTTGCGATAGAGTTCAAAACACGCGATCTTATCATCGTTTCCTTGTATTTCGTTCATATTTCCGACGACAAGATAGCTGCGAGGTTCGACCGAATAGACGATTTCGCTGGTGTCGTTTCCTGCCCGGTCCTTAAGCGCATCCCTGAACCGGTTTTGAGCGAAATCGAATGCGGTCTTTTGAATTTGTGTAACGGCATTGGACACTTCATCGGAGACACCCCAACATCCGGCACGATACGGCTCACCGGAGCGGAGAAGATTTGTCGAGTGCTTCTTAATTTCCACAAGCACATACTGGCTCACTTCCGCTCGCGTGCGAACCAATGCATCCGTTCTCTTCCCAGCCTGATCGAATGCCGCTCCCGTTGTGACGGTCTCCAACTTTGTGGCGACTTTATCGAGGGCGACATAATTTAGCCCATGCCCAAAGATCCAATGGTTGGCTTCAAAAAATTCCTGCCATTCCTTCTCCGAGGTGTTGGCGGCCATCTTGCGTTCAAAATCAACCAGAGCTTGGCGCTTGGTCGCGACCGCATAGATGTCCTGCTGTAGTTCGGGCGTGCTTGCCAGCTCTCTGATCAGCTCCGCCCCCTTCGAGCTACCGAGGAGCGCGCCTAAAGCACCGACGTTCAAATTCTCGAGCGACAGACGGGCTTTCCTTGCATCGCTGAGATTCAGGTTGGAAATGATCGACAGAAACGCTTTCATTTGCGCAGCTTGAAAGTGGTTTATATGCACGCATCCGTCCTGCTGCCAGCCATATCTCTTGTGAAACTTCAATTTCGTAATCTTGAGCGTTCCAAAGTCTGATTTGTCGTGGACGTAGAACGCTGACACTGCCAATTTCGAACGACTCGTAACGTCTATCTCTCCGATAACTTGCTCGTTCTCTCCCACGATGGTCGCATATGCGCCTTTCGAACCCGGATGGGTGTAGAGCTGGTCCGGTTTGTAGTTTGCCAAGTATTCCGTGTCGTCGTCAGACATAGGATTCAACAATTTTCAGCCTCAAATATCGTTGCTTCATGGCGAGGCAACGTCGCGTCAACAGAATACAGCAAATTGTTGTTGAACCTAAACCGGAATTCTCACGGGTCTCTTGTTCAATTTCGAGGCCAGCAAATGACCGAACGATCTCTACGAAATCTCCGGCCCGCGGCGTTGCCGCCCGAACGTCCAGGAAATCGTATCATCCCGAACAATGCCGGAAACCGTCCGTCCGATCTGACGCTCCAACACCTCCCGCCAAGGAACCAAAGTGAAATCACGGCTGCGCTCGACCAGCGCATAACGGCCGCTGGCAAGATCGACATGCCGCCGATAAGTGCCTTCTACCCGTTGACCAGGCTTGGTCTCCACATAGGCAAGACCCAACTCGCTGGAGAGTTGCCCGCCTGCCCGCGCCAGTTCGCGCCGCTTGAGTGTCGCCAGCATGTTTGCCTGATAGACGATCTGGTCCTGCTCCTGCTCCGCCAGTCCCTGTTCGATCAGCCATTGTTGGCGCCGGATCAGCGCGTCGCGGGCGTCCTTGCCGAAGCCGGCGTCGCGCAACGGCAATGGCTCGCTCGAAATCAATTCCCGGTCCAGCCAAGTTGCGCCGATCCGCCGCGTCTGCCGCTCCAGCGAAATGTTTGAAAGCGTTTCGATCACCACAGGCGTCAGCTTGTTTTGCATCTGCTCATAGCGCGCGGCGCGCACCAGATGGTCGGGCGCGATGATCCAGGTGCCGTCCGGCTCGCGTTCGACCAGATCGCTGCGGCGGCGCATGGCTTCCAGCCGCCGCATATGGGTTTCGGCGAAGGTTTGCGTGGCCGTCTGGTCGTGCCGCAGATGAATATCCACGCTGTAGCGTCCACCGTGTGCCGCGGCGATCTCGGCAACCGTGCGATCGGCCTGACGGATTTCGCCCCGGCGCGACGTGATCGCCACGATACTGCCTCTGGGATAGGATTCGCGCAGGCTGCCAATATCGACATAGTGGCACCGGCCATCGGTGCCATCGACAATCAGGTATCGGTGATCGCGAAGCTCCTCGGAGAGCCCGCGCGCGACAACCCGGCCAAACAGCGAACGTCCTTCGGCGGGGTCATAGATCGCGTAGTCGGCGAGCTGCGGACCGCGTTTCCGGTCCCGCATGGCATGCTGCATCGTCTTGATGATGTCGTGCCGCTCGCCCAAGGCCCGCAGCCGCGCTTCCATGTCGGGGGCAAGCTGCCAACGGCTCGGCTCGATCTCTTCGGCCAAGCCAAGCCTGCGGAGTTTTTGAAGACGTCCGGCCAGCAAGGTTTGGCGAAAGGCGCCGCCGCTGAACGGTGGAGCGGCTATTCCCTGCCCGTCCATCTCTTTCAGGAGCGAACGATCCAGCCCCGTGAACCGCTCCTGCTCGGCCTCGGCGCGCATGGCGTTGATGATCTCAAGATCGGTGCGCGGCCCCAGATCCAGGGTGACGATTTCTTCGGCGCGTTCGCGCAGGCCCTGGGTGAGATATTCGCGGGCGATGCGCAGGTTCTCGCCGCGGTCGTCCTTGCTGCGGACCACGATATGGGTGTGGGGGTGGGCGGTATTGTAGTGATCGACCGCGACCCAATCGAGCTTGGTGTTGAGGTCGGCTTCCACCTGCTGCATCAAGCGACGAGTCAAACTTTTCAGTTCGTCATAGTCGGCGCCATCGTCGGCGGATACGATGAACCGGAATTGATGCCGGTTGCCATCGCAGCGCTCCAGGAACGCTCGGCCATCGGCTCGATCCGTATTGGCGTCGTAGAGTTCGCCGGGGTTGCCTTCGCGGGTCACGCCGTCGCGCTGAATGTAGCGCAGATGCTCCCGCGCCGCATCGAGCGAGTCCTTGAGCTGGACGATCAGGCTTTTGACGATTACCCGCCGCGTCCGAAAGCCGGCGAAGCGATCGCGCGGAGATAGAACACGCGCAGCGCCAGAGCCTTTGCCGCTGTGCTTGCCGTTGAAGCGCCCCTTCGATTTGCCCGGACGGCCACCGGCGCGCGCGATGCCCCTGAGCACCGCCTTGTGATAGGCCCGCTCCAGAGGCGATGAGCGGATGCGTCCCAACTTGGGCTCGAAATCGTCGTCGCGCGCCATGCCGGATGCCTGTGCTGCAATGCTGCAATCCTCGACATGGGTTCGCGGCGAACGCGCACAACAGCCGCCGCAAAATTTGTCGTGGGCCGCAAACGGCACACGCTTCTGCCGACCGGCCCACGAAAAACCCGATGTGCAGACCGCCAAGACGCGGCCCCGTGGGCCGCGTCCTTAATCTTGCACTGGTCTTCATGGCCGACCTTGCTTCGTCGTCTTCATGGACGCCGATTGCTCCGGAAGAATTGCTACCGCGTGGCGGACGACAAGGGCACGAACAGCGCGCCGCCGTTGGGTGGGGGATTTGCGGCGACATTCTGGCCGTCGCGAACAAAGAAAAGCGCGTTACGCGATGCCGGTGGCGCATCGGATGCGGCAGGATTCTTCACCGAATCCCATGCGGCCAACGGCGCGGAGGCGTTGCCAAGAACGCGAGTGACATAAGCCCGCGTCTCCGCTGGAAGCGGGCGGTGCCGATAGAGAAAGTCCTCAAATCGCGCCGGTCCGGCATTGTAGGCGGCGAAGAGAGCAGGGTAGCCGTAGCGGTCATACATGGCGCGCAAGAACGCCGTGCCTGCCAGAATGTTGTCGTGTGGATCGTAAGGATCGGGTCCGAGGTGGTAGCTCTGGCGCATCGCGGCGTAGGTCTCCGGCATCACTTGCATGAGGCCCATCGCGCCGGCCGGCGAGGTGATCTGCCGGCCGTTCAACACGGTTTGTCCGCCGCTTTCCGCGTCCATGACATGTGCAATCCAGCTTGCG
The DNA here is from genome assembly GCA_001898425.1 of Rhodospirillales bacterium 69-11. Taxonomy (GTDB): domain Bacteria; phylum Pseudomonadota; class Alphaproteobacteria; order Acetobacterales; family Acetobacteraceae; genus Rhodopila. Next base: position 7,771 of record MKTV01000015.1, on the reverse strand, counting down.
GGCAGTGCAAAACGTGTTGCCGCTTCCGCAATCATCGGCTGCCAGTGCGCAACAGCTTGCGGCGCTGCAATCGGCTGCGCCGCACACAAGATGCAGAACGCGGTTGCCGTCAACGCACCCATAACGGCCTCAACTTTCCGACGATGTTTTGGCGTTGGATCGTCCCGAAATACCGCCCGTCGAAGGAGTGCCGCACACTACCATTGAGTAGAAACACGTCATAGCGCCCAAGCGTTTTGCAGCCGCGCCAGACCGGCAACCGACGATCTTCACTGTCCCGCGGCGGACGGATCGCGGCTTCGCCGCCATTGATGGTGACGCGCAATCCGTCCGCGCAAATGCGGTCGCCTTGCAGTGCCGCGACATATTTGACGAGCGGCACACCGCTTGGGAGATAGCCGCGTTCCGCTGCCAAATGCTGCGCGTCGGCAGGCGCGAAAGCGAGGACCATATCGCCACGCCGCAATGCGCTAGCGTCTTCGACAAGATAGAGTCCAGTTGGCGCACTGGCCGTCAGGTTCCAAATCAGACGGGGCGTCGTCGCCACACTCAACGCTAGGAGCGCGCAACCCACTGCGATGCCGACAGCGAATTTGTCGGCACTCATTTGGAATGGGCCTTCGACCAGGCATCCAGATCGTCAATGTGATAGAAGACGTAACGGCCATGATACCGACACGCCGGTCCGCGCTTCTGCATGCGCATCTTGACCAAGGTGTGCGGCTTCAAACCGAGATAGTGTGCCGCTTCCTTCGTGGACAGAAACGGCGAATTCTTTCTCGCGCTGTCCGCGCGCGCGGCGGCGTCTGCATTGTCCATTTGCACCTCGCAAAAAAGCGGGTGGACGACAGGGGACCGCCATCCCCCGAACAAGACGGTAAGTGCTCAAACATGGCTTGTGCACCGGCGAACAACAGCGACATGCATTTCGCCGGATTGTGGACCTTGCATGCCGGTGATAAATGTCGGTTCGCGAAAAAGGAAAGCGTCCCCGTGCGGATGGCACGGGGACGCTGCTTCCGTCAGTCCACGGTGTTCCAGATCAGAGCGAAGACATCTTCGTCGTCCTGACCGGCGGCGCGGCCCAAATTGGCGTAGAGCTTCTTGGGGCCGAACGCTGGATCGGAAAGGCTCAGGCTCACATACTCCTTGCCGGAGCTTTCGGCGGTTTTGATCCAGCCCGCGCCGACTTCGACGGCGTTGCTGTAGACCCGGAAGTCGGGCTGTGTGTCGCCGTTCTTCGCGGTGTTGGGCAAGATGTCGATGGGCGCCTTGAACGAAAGCGTCTTGAGCTGACCCTTGTAGCTCTTGCCGTCCTTGGACCGTGTCACATGACCGATTGCAGGCATTGTCGTCTCCATTTCAATCGCAGGAGACCATTCTCCCTTGCGATGGCGGACCGACGTGGGCGGCGGACACGACCCGAACCCGTCAGGGCCGCAGCGTCCGCGGAGGACCGGAGCCGACAGGATTTTTGGAGCGCAGCGTCCGCGAGGAGCCGCGCGCAAGCACCGAAGGGGCGAGCACGGCGGGGAAAAATCTTGGCGGCGATGGTTTCGGACGGCGTGGACCCGCCCATAGGTTCGCCACAAGCGCAAGGGAGAATGGATGCTCTCCCGCGATGGAGACGACAATGCCGCATAAGCGGGCGTGTGACCGCCCAAGGACGGATCGCAAGAGTTACAAGGGACGCTCGGACGCGCGTTCAAGCGCCCATCGACATCTTGCGCAACACCAGAAGAATCGTGGCGATCGCTGCGCGGCTTGCCGAAGGTCGAAAGCAATGGCGTCGAAGTGGGTGCCGGATGGACTCGAACCGGAGAAAGTTCTGGCAAGGCCGCTGTGAGAATGAGTTGCTACGATCCGGCCGTCCCATGAAGCTCTATGCCAATCTGGGCCGTGCCGCCGGTTTGGCACGGCGATGATGGATGGGTTCGCCGTGATCTGGAATCCGGCGGACTGACAGAAGCGAGCGCCTTCGCGCATCCCGCACCGGGGGTGTTTTCGTTTGTCGGACGCATGACAAAAGGACGGCGGATTGCTCCGCCGTCCTTTGCCATCATCGGCTGCTTATTCAGCGGCCATCGGCATGGGCGCATCGGCTACCGCCTGCGCGGCGTGGCCGATGCCGTGTGCCGGAAATGCCATCCAGCCGGGCAACCAACCTTCGACCTTCACGCGACCGTTCTCACCCGCCAGGCAATCGCGAACGATCTGCTTCTGGGTCTTGGCCTTCTCCGCGATGTTGGCCTTGGCAATGGCTTCGCCTGCCACTTCGGCCACCAGCGCATTGACCGTGACGCGGTCCCGAATGATATTGAAGAACGTATCATCCGGTTGCCAATGCAGCCGTGCGTCTACGTTCAGGCGCGCGCCGACATCCTCCACCACATCGCTGCCACAGGCCAGTGACCGCGCCATGAAGCAGGCGGCGATGCGCATTACATCTGCATCGGAGAGGTCCAGAAGCCGCGCGAACACATCGCACGTTTCGCGCCGGACAAAAGTTTCTTCATCGTCCTCCGCATCGCCCGTCTGCCAACCGAGCAACGCATAGACGGCGCGTTCCTCGTCCGCGAAGGCTGCCTCTGCCGCGCAGTTCTCGACGCTGGCGCGAATGGCGGCATTCCGGGTGGTTTGCGGATCGGACGACACCCGCCAGTTGCCTGAATACGCCGCCATGTGGGCGACGGCGAGCCGCCATGCCACCTGCGGATTGGCGATAAGCCCCAGCCGCACCACCGCATGGCGATGAAGGTCGATATAATTCTCCAACGCCTTCGTCATCACCGGGCCGCTGGCGGTGGTGAGCTTTTTCCCAACCTTGCCCGCTTCGCGTTCAGACTGTTTGGCGAGTTTCTTGGCCTCCTTCTGCGACAGCCAGCCGTCGAAGATTTCGACATGGCCGTCATGGGCAGTGGCGATGAACACCTTGCCGCCGTTCTTCTTGGACGCCCGCACATGCTCGTATTGCTGGAAGCGGCCGCCCACTTCGAGGATGACAACCTCGCTCCAGCCGGATTTCAAAAGCGCGTCCCGCTTGCTCGCGATGGCGCGGCTCTGCAGGGCCCAGAACAAGTCCGCATCCGCGAAGTAGCTGTCCTCCCCGAACAAATCTTCGATAATCTGGCCGGTGTAATCGGACAGCTTGAACAGCGCATGGCCGGTGGCGATCTGCTGCCCGCCCAAGAGCCATTGCTTCAACTGATAGCCGCGCGGTGCATATTGGTGCGGATCGTTGAACAACCGAAGCCAATTGCGCTGCTGCGATGGCGAAGCTAGCGTCAGATGGCGCACGGTCTCGTCATCAATCTCTTCCGTGCGGTAGAGGTCGCGGATTTTCGGCAAGAGATTTCCCAATGCGAGGCGCTGGTTCACCTGTGTCTTGGTGAGGCCGAAGGTGGCGGCGATGCCGTCCACCGTGCGGCCTTCGGTGATAAGACGGACGAAGTTCTCCCACTCGCGAACCGGGGATGGATCGCGGCGGGCGACGTTCTCCAACAGGGAGTCTTCGATGGCGTCGGCGTCGTCGCCGCCTTCCATGATGACGCAAGGCGGGTCGTCCACCTCACCCAGCTTGTCCTTCTTGGCCTTGAGCGCGAACCAGCGCCGCCGTCCCGCGACGATGCCGAACTTGTTGTCCTCGGCCCGCACAATCAACGGGACGCGGACGCCCTTGGTCATGATGGACGGCAGGATATCGGACACGTCCGGGGGCGGATCGCGGTAACGCATATTGGTCTTGGAGATTTTGAGCTTGCTGAAAGCAATATGTTCGAGTTGCATGGTATAGTCCCTTTCCGGAGGGTGGGACCGGCTTCGCTCGTCAGTTTTCGAGATCGGGCGGGCGAAGCCGGGCGGTGCGGGATGCACCTATCCGCCGCGTTGCGGCGACGGGATAACGTTCGACCAATCGGTGAGAGCGTAGTGCCGCCCCTCCGCATCGGTCTTGGCGTTCGGATCGTCCTTGTTGTCGTAATAGGCGGCGTAACTGCATTGCACAGTGTGAGTGGTCATGGCGCATCCCCCTTTTCGGGCTCAGTCGGGAGAATGGAGAACGGGGCTTTGGCGTCGCATTCCAGTTGCCACGACCCTTGTTGGGTGCGCGTGCCGTCCAGTTCTTGCAGCCACCAGCGATGCGCGGCGTAACAAACGCCAAGCTCGCGCGCGAGAATGGGCCGCACCAAGACGGTGATGTCGCGATAAACACCGTCGCGACACCGCTGATAGAGTTCGGAAATCTTTTCATCCGGCTTGGCCGCGAAATCGCCGTCTTCGGCATAATCGCCCACCACCGCGATCCGGTGTCCGGCCCAGCATCCGATGATGCGTTCGTCCCCTTTGCCGAGACGCGGGATGAAGTCGCCGCCGCCGCGTCCGTTGGAACAGGTCAAAAGGACGAACAGGGCTTGTGGTGTGCTGGCCGCATTGGCGATCTGCTCCCACGCCTTGCGGCCACTGCCGAGCTTGCGTGGATCGGGGAATCCCCGCGCATCAAGATCGATGATGTAGTAATATTGGCCCATCACACGGCCTCTGCAGGGTCGGCGGCATAGCCGAAAGCGAGAATGAATTCGCTCGCCTTGCTGGCCTGGCTGGCGGCATGAAAGATCGCGCAGCGATCTTCTTTGAGGATTTGCAGCCAGTGGCCGAGATAGTCCGCATGGCGGATTTGCGGCGCGACGTTCAGATGCGCGCAGAGGAAGGCGCTGGTCAGTTCCGCGATCATTTCTTCGCGGGCATAAGCGGATGAGCCGTAGCGATGGCGAAGATCACGGTTCAATCGCGACGGGTGCGCACTCCAATGACCTAGCTCATGGGTGGCCGTACAATAGAAGTCCGGTTGCGAAACAAACGTCTCGCGATAAGGCAAGCGAATGTAATCGCCGTCTTGGCAATAGAAGGCTTCGCCGCCGCCTTCCACGATCTTCGCACCCGTCGCGGCGATCAACGCTTCGGCGGCGGGCTGTTTTTCGTGATCGGGAAGCGGTGCGGGACGCGGCGGTGTGATGTGCGCAGGCAGTCCTTCACATTGTTCGATGTTGAACACGACAAAGCGTTTGAGGAACGCGACTTTCGAGGGTTCTTCGCCCTTCTCTCTCGCGCGTTCGCACTCGTTTTTGGGAATGAAGGTGTCGGCGTGACAGATGGCGGTGCCCTTCTCGCCTTTCTTCACATGGCCCCCAAGGGTCAGGGCTTGGCGAAAGGTCAGCCACTCCTGCGCGACGTAGCCATGCTTGATGACGGCCCGCCAGAGAATGAGGACATTCACGCCACTATAAAACTTCCGGCTCGCCGCGCTGCGCGGCATGCCAAGCGGCGCGCTTGCACTCGTCCAAGGCTGCACCCATGGGACACAACCTTGCTCAAGCTGGCGGATGATTTCGTCTGTGACGTCCTGATAGAGCGTGGCGCGGCTCGTGCCGCTGCCCTGCTGTTCGCAAGTTGGGTGCATCTGTTGCCTCCGGCTCAGACCTCCCGCCCGCAATTCCCCCGGAGCGGGGGGTGAGCGGCGTCTTCGACCGGAGGGGCCCGCCGTCAGAGGCGGGCTGCACCCGAAGGGCCGGAACGGAGCGCAGCGGAGTGGAGGATGCGAAACGCATTGCGGCACGCCGCGGCGGGCCTAGAAGGGAGCGCCGCCCATACACCGCGAGGAGGAATTGCAAACGATCAACGTCATCGGCCGACAGGCCGATGGCCGAACCTCTTGCGCCAGGGATCGAAGCCCGAAGGGCCGAAACGCGCTTTTCGCGCGGTTCGGTTTACGAGAACCCGCGCCGCGCTTACGCGGCGGCGCGCAAACAGTTTGCGCTCAGGCCTTTAAGCCGCGCGCAACAATTCCCGGAAGCAACGCCAACGCTAGATCCTTGTCGGCACCCGGAAACTGCAATTGACGCAGGATATACGTATAGGCGCAGGCCAATACTTCACGCTCGCCGAACCCCTCTCCATGCGCCCAGTCCCGGCAAGCGCCGACATGTGTGGGAATGGACGTCAGTGCAGCAAAGACGGTCCGATCGAACCAGTCGATGGCGCCATCGCCGGGCTTCCAGTTTAGCGCCCCGCGAACGCCGTGGGGATGGAAGAAAGGGCTGAACTCCAGTGTCACGGCATCAATGGCGCTTGGAAGCGGATCGACCGCCCCGTAGTCGATCATCATGACGCGGTGCTGTCCATTGACGAGCGCGTTCTCGCCATGGAGGTCGCCGTGCCGTGTGCACAAGTTGATCGTGATCTCGCGGTCTTCGAAGCTTTTCCAGTCGATCCCGCCCAGCATGTCGCGAATGGGGGGCAGGTTCTTTTCCCAGATCAACATCTTTACGACCTCAGCGATAGGCAGCTTGGTCGCCTTGGCGCTATTTGCCCATGGTGCCTGTCCCTCGCGAATAGCCTGGACGCATATCGCAGCATTGGCATCGGACGCCTTCAAAACGGCGAAATAGCTGTGATTGTACCCCTCGAGAAGCCGATAAAATGCGCCGCGGCTTGTCAGAACGCGCGGCACTTGTCCCGGAATGAGCGTCGCATAGGTGTCCGCCGGCAACCGCACGACTTCCTTTTCATAGCGTTGGATTTCGCTTGCGATCGCATCGAAACGGCCGAGCTTGCTCACGACAGAAAGCCGGATGCCGCCATCGGCGTCCTTGATATCCGCACGCAGAACCCGCGCGCCAGAGAATCCAGGCGTGAGCCCCACGATATCGGCGCACACCCCGTCATGAAGACGGGTGAAGACGCGCAACAGCCGGATTTGTTCGTCGCTGAGAGCGAGGTCGGCGCCCTTCAAGTTGATCTCGATATCGTCGGTAATGCGCGCGGTGGCCGCGATCTGCGCGGCGGCCTCGTAGAAGGGCGTCATCGTGACTTTCTGGAACCGGCGGATCAGCGCGACGGGTTTGCGGTCGCCCCAAACATCGCTCCTTGCACCTTCTTCGATGAGGCGGTCGACATATTCTTCTTCCATGGGAAGGCCGGTGAGGAAATAGACCGGGGTGTCCGGCGAGATATCGCGCACATAGTCCAAAACGGCACGGCCAAAGATAACGTCGCCGTCGAGCTGATTGGGCGCGCTTGGGATGCGCTGGTCCAAGACCACGAGATCGAAGGCTCTTTCCTGCACGACCGTCATGGCGCTGTCCCGGTCCTTGGCGACATCGACACGGCCGTCGCCGAAGATTTTGTTCAGCTCGGGCAAGATTCGGGCGATACGATCACTTTCATCTTCGACTAGAAGGCAGCGCATCGGTCACTCACTTCCTGGCCGCAATGATCGGCCAGCTCAAATTGAGAGCGCAGCCCTTATCCTTCTGCGAGACCAATTCGACGCTGCCGGACAACGACAGCATCGCGGCCTTCACGCCGGGCAATCCGTTACCGCTATGGCCTTCTTTGGTGCTGGCGCTGATCTCGAAGGCACCCGGGATGCTGCCCGGATAACCGATGCCTTCGTCAAGAATGGAGATCCAATAGTCACGGTCGGTTGCGTTCCAGTTCACGACGATGGGTGGCTTGCGCTCCTCGGTCGCGACCGGCAGACAAGCTTCGATCGCGTTGCGCAAGCCATTGCTGACCGCGATGGCGATCAAGGCCGGATCGCCATGGACCATCAAAGGGGTGGGCCCCGCGAAACTGATCAGGCAGCGCTGGTGCTCCAGATCGTTTGGCAGGCAATTGCGGATCACCACGGCAAGATCGAATTCTTCATAGGTCGCAGGCTTGGCCGCATGATAGAGCTTGGCGATCGCATCGACCTGGAGCTTGGTGTGCGCAA
>MKTV01000014.1:25004-28925 GCA_001898425.1 Rhodospirillales bacterium 69-11 | reverse complement strand
CAATGGACGGTCCAGGCAATCCTCGCACCGTATAACATCGACTATTACAACTATCCCGTCGAGCTGAACACGGCGAGCCGCAAATTCACAGTGGGCGGCTGGAACAGCTTTGCGCATTCCTTCATCTCCCAGGGCAATTTTGATGAACTCAAACGTGCGCGGCTGCTGTGTCATGCTCAGACCGAGCGGGCCGCGCTCATTCACCAGACGAGTTATGTTCGCGGCGCGCTGGCTTACGAAATCCAGGTTCCCATCGTGCAGACCTGCGAGAACGTCAACCAGACCAGCAGCAACAAGCTGCTGATCACCGCGCTCGTCATTCGCACAAATGCCGACGACCATCCCGATGGGCTGGCGATCGACCAACTCGTCGCGAGGCCACAGTGAGCGGTGGTGGAGGGTAGACCGATGGTGGGCGGGCGGAAGGTTCCGGGTCTGAGGTGGGTGTGCGGCGCGGGGTTGTGTCTCGGTCTCGCCCTGAACGCCTGGGCGGCATACGCACAATCTGCGAATGGCAACCCCGGTGCTGAGCAGCAAGCGGTACAGAGCGCGATTCCGCTGACGCCGCAGGAAATCCAGGAGCTCGCCAAGCGCTACAACGCCACCAAGCAGGCCGAGGAACAGGCGGTCACGCCGATGGCGGTGCCGTTGAGCCGGCAGGTGAACGTTTCCTTTGCCCCCGGTGCGGCGGTCAGCATCATCAACACGGTGAAGGGCTATCCGACCGCGGTCAGCTTCTTCGACAGCACCGGCCAGCCCTGGCCGATCCAGTGGGACACCAACTCCGACCCAGCGGCGATTTCGGGCGGGCAGAGCTGCAATGCGCCGCAGAGCAAGGGCGGGCCTTCGGTGGTGGCGATCGGGTTTTTCGTCTGCACGCCGACGAAGGGATCGAACGTGCTGGAGATAACACCGCTGTCGCTGGCGCCTCGTGGCGGATTGGTCGTGTCGCTGCAGAATTCGCCTTCGCCGTTGACGTTCCTGCTGCTGTCGGGCGGCGGGCGCTACGACGCCGACCTCTCGGTGCATGTCGGAGAGCGCGGTCCGAAGGCGCAGGTCCAGATCATGACGGAGCCCGGCGCTCCCGACACGGGCGCCCCCTATCTCACGAGCATGCTCAACGATGTGCCGCCGGCGGATGCGACGCCGCTCGCCGTCGAAGGGGTCTCGCCGGATGAGCTCCAAGCATGGCGCCTTGGGCCGAACGTCTATCTGCGGACGCAGTACACGCTGTTGTCGCCGGAGTGGACCGCCTCCGAGGCCGAGGCCGGCACGACCGTCTATGCGGTCCCGAACACGCCGGTAGTTCTTCTCTCCGACGATGGCCGCACAGTGTCGGCCGAACTCAAGGATTCCCCCTGAAATGTCCGACGCTGCCCGCGCCGCGAGATGGCGCCCAAGTTTCGAGGCTGGTTCTTTCCTGAGCGGGGCGGGCCGTGCGGGACCGCGCCGGCTGGTCATCATCGGGGTCGGTGGGATCGCCCTCCTCGTGCTGGTCGCGGCGGTGGTGATGGGGGGCCACAAGGTGCAGCCGTTCTCGAGCGACGCGCGGATGGCGGCGGTCGATGCGCTGCCCGGGGGCCTGCACAGCACGCCCGAGCAGGATGCCCTGGCACAGGAGGCGGACACGGCGCATGCCCAGCAGGCGCTCTCCCGGGGCACCTCGTACACGCCTCCCCTGGCGCCGAGTGCCACAGTCGTGCCCGCGCCACCCACGGTGGCGAAGGCCGCACCTCCGGCGGCGCCCCCTGCGCCGCATTTCGTGCCGCATCCGGCACCGCCAATCGTGCGGGTGGCGCAGCCTGTCTTTCCACCGCAGGTGATGGAACCGGCGGCGGCTGCGCCGGCGACACCCGCCGCGGCCACGACCCAACCCGTATCGGGAACGGCAAATCCGAAGGCCGTGGCGGACTATTCCAAGCAGATCGGGAACCTGTTCAGCCAGTGGGGCGGGCGGGCGCCACAGACGGATGTTGTGCTTGCGCCCTCGGCGCCGGCCGGCACTTCGTCCGGCGGCCAGACGCGGGCGTCGGGCGCGGCAGTGCAGGCATCAAAGGCGCCGGCGGCGACGCCGGTGTCCGCGGTGACACAAGCCCAGGATCCGGAGACGGTTCTGATCCCGGCCGGGCGAGGTGTTTATGCGCATCCGATCCTGGCGCTGAGCTCGGACCAGACCAGCCCGGTGGTGCTGCAGGCCGACAGCGGTCCGATCGCGGGCGACAGGATGATCGGCAGTTTTGAGCGGCAGCATGATCGCCTGGTGATTCACATCAGCAGCATCATCCATCAGGGCCGGACCATCGGCTGTGATGGCGTCGTGGTCGCACCGGACACAATGGAGGCTGCTGTCGCGACGGGCGTCGATCAGCATATCGTCTCGCGGATCATCCTGCCGGCAGCAGCTTTCATTCAAGGCCTCGGTCAGGCCCTTGCGACGACATCCAACACGGTGTCCGTGCTGAGTCCGCTCGGCGGCGCCACGACGGCGACAAATCTGAATTTCCATCAGCAGCTCGGTGTCGCGGCCGGCGTTGCGGCGGGACAGGTTGGCAGTGTGCTGAACCAGGAGGCGCCCAAGGGTCCAACGGTGACGCTCGCCGCGAATGTCGGCGTGGGCGTGATGTTTCTTTCGAACGTAAAGTTGCCGCCCGCTCAATGAACCTTGCGGACCCGGGCACGGAATTCTCTCCATTCGCAGGCAAGCGGCCGATGCTTCGGCATCGACTTTATTGCACAAGGATCAGCCATGGATACGCACATCGCGGGGGACCCGACACTGGACAACGCATCCACGCTGCGGCCGCGGCTGCCGGGAGAGCCGGAGCCGGGTTTCGAGGAGGCGTTGCCGGACCCGCCGCTGCGGGCGGGCGGGCGCACGGTGTCACCGACGCAATCCGCGCCGCGCTCCAGGCACCGTGGCGCGCTTCTCTCCGGTGTCGCGTTGCTGGGCGTGGTGGTGATGGTGGGCGGCGCCTTCCTGGTGTCGCCGTACAACAAGGTTGTTCCGATCCCGCGCGGAGTCAGGCTGGCGGCGTTGCACGCGGAAACCCGGGTTGCGCTGCTGTGGCATCAATCCGGAAACCCGCAGCGTGCTGATGGCGGCGGTGGGAGGACCTCTGCCGCCACTCCCGCGCCTGTGGTGCACCGAGCCATGCCGGCAGCGCCCGCAGCGGCTCTCTCAGAGCCGCTGGCGCCTTCGGCGGCACTCGCGGCCGTCCACCCGGCGGCGCCGCCGGCGGCGGTTGTGCGGCCTCCCTACAAGCCGCCACCGCAGGGCCAGGAGCTGGCGGAAGTGCTCGAGCTGGGCAAGGGTGTGGCGGCGGGATCGACTATCCCACCTGCGGCCAAGGCCGCGCCGCTTCACCCGCCGCCGGTTGGCCACCCGGCGGCACCGGCGACGACCGCCGCGCCTGTTGCCGCCTCGGGGACGCCGGCCGGACATCCGCCGCACCCCTCTGGAACGGCTCCGAGCACGGCCTTGGCCCCGGCCGCCCCACCCGCAAACAAGGTAGCCGACGGCACGGCGACCGGCCCTCATGCTGGCGCGCCAGGGGTTAAGATCGCGACCGTCTCCAGCACCCCAGCTGGGGCGGCTGTCGACAAGGGCGTGACGCCGACGCCGGCCACCACGCCAGACCCGACGGTGAAGAGCAGCCCGGCGCCGGCGACGCCCCCCAAGGCGACCACTGTCGCGAGCCCGGCTCCGTTGGTTCATCTTGCGATGGTCACGCCTTCCAATGCGCTCCGGGCCGCCACGGAGCTGCACGCGGCGCCGATGTCCTCGGATCAGCAGGTGCAGGTGCTGGAGCTTGTGACGCAACTGGCGACGCTGATCCGCGACGAACGCACAGAGATCGGCGATCTGCAGGTCAATGTGCGGAAGAGCGAGGGATCGACATCGGCGAAGCTCGCCGATTTCGA
>MKTV01000014.1:10041-24950 GCA_001898425.1 Rhodospirillales bacterium 69-11 | reverse complement strand
GCCGACGCCCTCCGGGGCCGGCGCTGCGGCAGCGAAGCCGGCCGGGCCAGGTCAGGCATCAGAAGTTCCGGCGGCGCTGGCATCAGCCAAGATGGCGCTGGCTGGCGCCAGCAAAGCGCGGCCTTCGGCGCGTCCCGCGGGCGCTTCCACACCGTCCGTCGGAGGACAGGGTTCGTCCGCCGGGCCGTTGCAGTATCACGTGCAGGCGGCCTCGCCGGGACTTGCGATGCTCGCGCAGGTCGATCGTGGCGGCGGTGACGGCGCACAGCTGCAAGTGCAGGTGGGCGACACCATCCCGGGTTACGGGCGTGTGCTATCGGTGGAACAGCAGGGCACGAACTGGGCGGTGCGAACCGAGCACGGGACCATCCGCTAACAGCGTCGATCGGAGCGTGCTGTGCAGGGTCTGGTAAACTTTACGACCGCGCTTGCCGACGGCATCGCTGTCCTTCTCCCCACGTTCTGCTACCTCGCGGCGTGCATGTGTTTCACATATTTCGCGTGGACACTCTGGAAGTGGTCCGAACCGCACTCGCGTTATCATCATCATCGGGTCGAGCGTCCGTGGGCGCCGTTCATTTCGCTGGTGCTGAGCGGGGTGTTCGCGTCTTTCCCGACGTTCCTGTCGATGGCGAATGTCAGCGCCGGGACGAATCTGGTGGTCGGCCTGACGAGCTATGCGCCGACAACGCCGCCGAGTGCGACGGGCGTGCTGGGAGCGACGCCGGATGCAAGCGTGATCAATGTGGTCCAGCTCTTTCAGTATTTTTTCCAGGCTTTCGGTGCCGCCTGCGTGTTCTGGGCGATCCTGCGCTGGCGTGGAATCGTCAATGGCCGCCTGAACGGATCGCCGACCGCGTGCGGCGTGCAGTTCGTGTTCGGTGTGTGCCTGATCAACGTCGTGACAATCGCCAGCGGGATCCAGTCGTTCTTCGACACGGGCGGCTGATTTCCGAATCTCCAAGGATGCCGTTCGCAGACTCCTGGATCAGGCTTCGTGGCGAGGGGCAGTTCCCTCACTCAGCGAAACAGGAGCAAATTGCGTGAAACTCGACCATATCCAGGCGCGGGATGCCACGTTCAAGCGTGGCCGCGCGCTGCAAACCCAGGCCGGACGGGTTTCCCTCAGGCGCGCCGCCGGCGCGCTATGGGGGCGGGTCCTTCCGGTTTTCACCCTTGCCATGGCGTCCGGTCTGGCTTTTGCCGGTCATGCCATGGCCCAGGCCACGTCGCCGACCGGCGGCTTGGGCGCCCAGCTCAACACGATGTCGAGCGAGGCCACCAACTCGGGCAGCCTCGCCTTCGCCATGGCCTGCTACATCGGCGCGACGCTGTGCTTCGGCTTCGGCGTGTGGGCGCTGTGGCAGAGCCGGCAGCCGCAGAACCGCGAGAGCGGGCATATCGCGCGCGGTATCGCGGGCCTGGTGCTGTGCGGTCTGTTCGCGACGGCGGGCGTGTGGATCAACAAGGCGTCGGTCTCGGCGTCCGGCGGCAATGCCACGATCAACACGACGCCGCAGATGGTCCAGTTCGGCACGGGCGGCTGAAGCCTGGCCGCGGCCTGTCGCCGCGAGCCGTATGGCGAGCGGTGGCAGGCCGTATCCTATCTGTCGTGGGGAGCGCTCAACATGAATGCGTCCGATCTGCCCAATTCGCTGCTGCACGGGTCGCGTGATGGTCTGGCCCGGCGCCTGGCGGTCGCGGCTTTCCTCGTGGCGATTGCGTATGCGGGGACAGCGGTGGCGACGGCCCCGCACATAGCCGGCATGGCGCGAGGGCTTCTGTTTCCGATGCGGCTGTTTTTGATCGCGGTCGCGCCAACGATCGCCGGGATGGCGTTCCTCTGGACCGATCGCGCGATCAGCGGCGTAGGGCGTCGGCGGCTGACGCGCATTCTGGTGCTGGTGCTGTGCGGTTACGCCGGTCTCGTCGCGATGAGCGGGGCGCCATGGTGAAGCTGCTGCCCCTCATTCTGTCCGTGAGCATGGCGTCTGCATCTGCGGACTCTTGCGCCGGAAGTGTGGTGGATCAACCCGGCTTGCAGTGCAGCTATTGCGGCGCTCCAGCGGGCCGGGCGCCATCGAGCCTCGGGGACGTGGCAGCCACTGCCTGTTCCCTGTGTGGATTGGCGCAGCATCTGGAACGTCCGCGGATCAACGAGGAGGCGCGCCTGATCTGGCTGCCGGAGATGAGCCAGGCGGCCCTGAACGTTCTCGTGCGCCGTATTCACAGTGGGCTGCGTGGGTTGGGCGAAAGGCTGGAGACAGACGTCCGGCCGTCTCTCGCCGTCGGGGAGCGCACTTTGCTCTATCACGGGCAGCAGGCCCTGCTGGTCCGTGGGAGGGAAGCCGAGGTTCGGTTGGGAACCTCCGACCCGGCGGAGCTGGCCGACGCCCTGCTGCGCCTCTCCGGCGCCGCGGTCGCGCGGCGTGACGCGCTGTTGGGCGGCGTTCGAATACTGCCGATGGGGCGATTGTTCGAGGGCAGCGAGGATATCTACCCGGCGATCGTTGATAGCTGGCGGCAGACCGCCGGGCATCCTCCAGGGGGAACGGTGTGATGTTCTCCGCAGTTGCAAATGGCTTGGCCAGCCTGTCACTGGCGCTGAAACAGCCCCTCCCCTCTTTCTGTGACCTGGAGACGTCGCACGGCGACGCTCTGGTGACGAAGGGTGGCGACTATCTGACCTGGGTGCAGGTCGGCGGCATGCAGCGGATGGCCGAACGGCAGGACTATAACGGAATGACCGAGGCCATGCGGCTGGACTTGTCCGGCGCGCTCGAGGATCGCGGCCATGCCATCGTTGGGTGGTACATTTCCGACCCCGATGCGGCCCAGGTGGAGATCGAGCGTGTTAATCTGACCTCGTGCCGGAACATCGCATCGGCCCTGGGCCTCGACCTGCGCGGCATCCTCGGTGAGCGGGCGGCATTGTGGCCGAAGGTGATGCGATGGGAGGCGGCGCATTTCATTCTATGGACGCGCACATCGGCGCTGACCAAGGAAGAGCGTCGCCAGCTCAAACTGGAGTATGCCGAGAACGCACGGCAAACCGGGGCGCTCGGCAATACGCAGCGGCTCTATCTCCGCAGCGAGGTGATGTCGGCCCGTCACGCCGCCTTCGTCTCGCGGGTCGTCTCGGCATTGCGGGCTCATGACGTGAGCGCCTCGGTGCTCGATCCTCACGAGGCGCTGCGCATGTCGCGGCAGGCGATGTATCGCGAGATGTCGGGTTCGGAATGGCGGCCCAGCCTGCCCGGGGATTCGGCGATGGCGCGCTGCCCGGAAGAGGATGTCAGGAACCCGAAGCCGGAGTACCTGCTCTGGCCTCCGATCCGCGATCAGCTGTTCTACGCGGATGCGGTGAGGCATGGCGGACAGCGCGTAGACTTTGGCGAGAACGCGTATGGGGCCGTCGATATGGACATCGGGCCGGAGGATCCGCGTCCCTTCGTCGAGCTCGCCGCGACCTTGGGACAGGACCGGATTCCGTGGCGGGCGGCCTTTGTCCTCGAGGGCTGCGGTTCGTCAGCGATGCAGATGAAGGATATCGGCGCGAGTTTTCTGTCGATGTTCCCCGGCAATGCCGACTTGCGGCGCGCGCTCGAGTTCATTCGTGAGACGCGGCAGAAGGACAATCACATCAGCGTCAAGATGCGGGCAAGCTTCGCGACCTGGGCGCCGGTGGACCAGGCCGCGAAACTCCGCCGTCGCGTCTCCACGCTTGCACAGCGGATCGAGGGGTGGGGCAACGCCAAGACAACGACCGTGGTCGGAGACCCCCTGGAGGCGGCCATGAGCAGCGTGCCGGGGTTGGCGTTGGCTTCCACCGCGAACCCGGCGCTGGCGCCGCTGAGCGATGCGCTGAGCATGCTGCCGTGGAGCCACACGGCTTCTCCCTGGGAGAGCGGCAGTGTGCTGTTCCGCCGGCCGGACGGGGGAATCTGGCCCTATGATCCGTCCGGTGGCCGCAAGCGTCCGCTGGTCTGCGACATCTTCGTGGCCCCGCCGGGATCGGGCAAATCGGTACTGGCGAACACGATCAACATCGGACTCTGCCTGAGCCCGGCCGTGATGGGGACGAACGGCGTCAAGCTGCCCCTGATCGGCAAGGCCGACATTGGAAACTCTGCGGAGGGCTTTGTCCGCCTCATTCGTGAGGCCCTGGGGCCGCAGCGGCGCTACGAGGCGATTTTCACGGCCCTGCAGTTCGCGCCTGGGAACGAGTTCAACATCTTCGATCTGCAGGTCGGATGCGAATACCCGCTGCCGCTGGAAAAGGCGTTCATCGAGAACTTCCTGGCACTCGCGACCTTGCCGCCGGACCAGACCACGCCCTTTGAGGGCATGACGCAGCTGATCGCGCTCGTGATCGACGAGGTGTACCGGACCTGCACGGAGACAGGCGGCGGTGCAAAACATTATCACCGCGGCATCGAGCCCGAAGTCGACCAAGCCATCGAGCAATTTGGCATCACGCTGCACGAGCGGGACCCGTTCTGGCGTGATGTGGTCAACGCGCTCTGTGGCGTAGGCGAGTACCGCCTGGCCGAACGCGCGCAACGCCATGCGGTGCCGATCCTGGAGGATCTGATCGGCGCCGTCCGCTCCGACCAGGTGCGCGACATGTTCGATTCGCTGACGCTGGCGGAGACCAGCGAGAAGGCGACAAAGATCTTCGAGCGCTACATCACTGATCTGATCCGGCGGTTTCCGACGCTGAACGCGCCGACGCAGTTGGACTTCGGGCCGGCACGGATCATCGTGATCGACCTGCAATACGTGGCGCCCAAGGGGTCTGCGGCGGCCAATCGCCAGACGGAAATGATGTATCTGCTGGCACGCCATATCCTGGCGCGGAATTTCTATCTTCATCCGGAATACATCAAATTCGTTCCGGACCCCGTGCGGGCCTATCACCTCAAGCGGTTCACCGAGATCAAGGAAACCGTCAAGCGCATCGACTACGACGAATGGCATCGGACGCAAGGAAGCGCGCTCGTGCGCGCGCAGGCCGAGCTCGACGTACGCGAGGGGCGGAAGCACAACGTGCAGCTCGGCTTTGCCTCGCAGCGTCTGTCGGACATGGGCGACGGAATCATCGCCCAGTCGACCGGCCGCTTCATCCTCGGAGCTGACGATCAACGCGAGCGCGAGGAGATCATCGAGCGTTTCGGGTTGACGCCGGCGAGCGGCAAGATCGTGCGGCATCGCCTCACTGGGCCGCGCCGCGACGGCGCGCCATTTCTGGCGGTGCTGCGGGCCGAACAGGCGCATTATGAGCAGTTTCTGATCAACTCGCTCGGCCCTGTCGAACTCTGGGCGCTTTCCACGACGCCGAGCGATACCAGCCTGCGCAATCGCCTCTACGAGCGTGTCGGCTTCACTGAGGGGCTGCGGCGCCTGTCCAGGGTGTTTCCCAGCGGCTCGGCGATGGACGAGATCGAGCGGCGGACCAAGGCGGTGCTTCGCAAGGGCGACGCGATCGATCAGATCGAGGCGGGCGTGGTCGAGACGCTCGCGGCGGAGCTGATCGAGGGGCGCGGGTTGGGCCTGGTCCTCCGGCCGCACGAGGAGCCGGCGAATGACCGTCTGCCGGTCGCGGCGGAGTAGCCAATGGCGGGCGTGGTGACGACGGAAAGGGCGCTGCTCGTGGCTGCGCGGCAGAAGACAACCCGCCCGCCGCGCCCGCAACCGATCCGGGACGCGATCATGCACTTTCTGACGGAGCCGCGATCGGCGGGCGAGATCGCCGAGCATATCGATCGGCCCGTGCCGACGGCGACCGGACATCTCGGGGCCATGATTCGTCTTGGCCTGGTGCAGCGGCTGGCCTTCGGAACTTACGCGCACGCGGCCTATAGCGGGCCGAAGGTCAGGCTTCCAACGCGCCGGTCTCGTTCGTCGAGCGACCTTCGGGGCCGGCTGCGGGAGTTGCTGCACGAGCGTTGCAGTGTGCAAGGCCTGCGGCTCCGAACAGGCGAGGCCGAAGCGGCCATCCGGGTCGCGTTGTGATTTGTGGTTCTCCGGCCTCGTCGAGGGCGGTGACGACACGGGCTACACATTGGCTCGGTGGCAACACCAGAAATGAGTTTCGGTTGGCGCGAGTACCGGCGCCGTTCGCAAACTCCGCGCGTAGCCTCCGGGATCGATGGAGGCAGCCATGGCTCATTTGACGTTGCAGCTTGGAGGTTCGGTCGTCGTCCCGTTCGGGGCACCTTGGGGCGTGACCGAGGCGCGCCGAGAGCGGGTCAGTGTCCGGAGGTTGCGCTGGAAAGCCTTGTCAGAGGCGGCGGCGGTGGCGGAGAGCGCCGAGGCGGTTTTCTGCGCCGTTCGGATTGCGCATCCAAAGGCCCAGCATCCCCTCTTGATCCAGGCCGCGCCGGACCCCTGCCAGGGAGTTCTCGAATGAGATGGAGTTTCGTGGCGGTGGTCGGCACCGCGCTTCTCGCGGGGTGCGCGGCGCCGGTGCAGCCGGTGCCGACAACGGTGGCAGCACCCGGAATGCCCAATCCCGAGCGGGCGCTTCAGCAAAGCATGAACGACGTGAATGCGGAGATGGCAGAACTCGGCCAGCTGACGATGGCGTCGACGGCGCCGGCAGCACAACCCGTTCTGCCAGCGCCCTTGCGGCGCATCGTGTCGTTCTCCTACAGCGGCCCGCTCGACAAGGGCGTGGCAGAGCTCGCGCAGAGCGTCGGCTACACGTTCTACGTGACGGCTCCGCCGAACGCGAAGCCGGTCGATGTGTCGGTGACGATCTCCTCGGTGCCGGCCTATCAGGTTTTCCAGGCACTCGGCGAAGAGGCGGGGACGAAGGCGACCGTCGAGGTCGACCCGCTCCACCACCAGGTCGAGGTCATCCACCATGTTTAGGTTTCGCGGGCTCGTCCTCGCAGGGACGATCATGACGGCGGTGCTGGCGGCGGGACCGGCACGGGCGCAGAATTCTCTGACGTCGCCAGGTGTTCCGCCGGCGCCAACCCCGGCCCAGGTCGAGCGGAACGTGCCGGCGCTCGCCAACCCGACCAATTCGCCAATTACGGGTTCGTCCGAGCAGCCGCTCGTGGTGGGCACGCCGCCCCCGCCATCGCTTGAGGCGCTGCAGGACGCGCGCCCCGGTCAACAGTCGAAGAAGGGCCTGGCCCCCGGCCGGATGGACATGCTGCGGACGGCGGCACTGACCTACGGTGCCCAAGGCGGGCTGGCCGCGCGGAGCTTCGCGATCAACCAGATGCTGCGCCGATACCAGGCGCAGTTGGACAGCACGTTCGACTTTGGCGCGCTCGTGCTGCCGGTCAATGCCGGGCAGACGCTGATGCGTCCGCCGATCGTGAGTGCGGCACAGATGGCCTTCGCTCTGGGCGATAACGGTCAGGTCGCCCGTGAAACCTCCTGCATCTATGAGATCACGCGGGAGGCGCAACTGGCTTCGACGCCGCCGAACTGGCGGAGCTATCTGGTGCGGACCTGGGCCGATCCGGCCCGGCCGACCGATGCAGCCTTGCCCCGCACCAGGCAAGAGGTTGCTTACTGGAACAAATGGGTCGCCGAGGGGTGGGCGGACGGCGAGCGGCAGGCCGTAGAAATATTCCTGTCCGACCTCGGCCGATTGCAGCGGGATATGGTGGGGATGGCACGCTACCGCGTGCTGCTGCGCGCACACCTGGTCGAGTCGCCGAAGGTCGCCTTCAAGACGCAGCGGGCCGATGGCGGGCGTGACAGCCTGCATATCGGGGATCAGGTCATCCGCATCACCGATCAGCCGGGCTTGCAGGGCAATCCAAGACAATGGGCGCCCGGTGCGGGGTGCGCGCAATGACCCCGATGGCCAGCGTACCGGCTACGGCACGGTCTACGGATGGTAGCCCGTTGCTAGACCCGCACTTTGATCCCAAGCACCCCGAAAGCCCTTGGCGCGGACTGACCCCCGTGACGTGCCTCGCGTTCGCTGAACCTGGGCGCGGGCGTGCTGTCCAGTTGCATCGCCCCACGCCGGGGGCGGGCGATGTTTGATGCG
Source organism: Rhodospirillales bacterium 69-11 (assembly GCA_001898425.1). Classification (GTDB taxonomy): domain Bacteria; phylum Pseudomonadota; class Alphaproteobacteria; order Acetobacterales; family Acetobacteraceae; genus Rhodopila. The sequence continues at coordinate 16,930 of MKTV01000014.1, read as the reverse complement.
GCCGAGCCTCGGATCGTGTGGCCCGACGCGGACAGGAAGGACCTGCGGTGGGTCGAGGAGCCGCGCAAACGGGCACCCGGCCTGGACTCTCTTCTGACATGGGCCTCCCGGGAGGGCGCGTCGCGGGTTGCCTTCCAAACCGGGCATCCGGTCTGGGTGAGGGTTCATGGCCAGAACCACCGGGTCACGCAGCGCGAGGTCGACGAGATCGAGCTTAGCCATATCGTGAACCATCTCTACGGTGCGGATGGAATGGCGCGTCTGCAGGGCGGTAATGATTTCGACACCGCCTACGCCATTCAGATCGACCGATCCACCCGGCTGCGATTCCGGCTGAACGGGACCTCCACCCGAACCGCGCGGCGCGACGGCGGCAATGTCGTGCTGCGCCCGATCGCCGACATGCCCCCATCATTGGAGGAGCAGCTCGTCGAGGACGAGATACTGGCCGGATATCGTCCGAGCCAGGGAATTGTGGTCGTCAGCGGCGCGACGGGTTCGGGCAAATCGACGCTCATCGCCGGGATGACGGTCGCCAAGTTGATGGACCCCATGGGCCACTTCAACATCATCGAGGGCGCCGCACCCATCGAATTTCTGTTGGAGCGCCTTCGCGGCCCGTGTTCGACGATGAATCAGACTGAGATTCCTCGCGATCTGGCGAGCTTCGCGGCGTTCGTGCGTGGCGCGATGCGCCGCGAGCCGACGGATATCATCGTCGGGGAATGCCGCGACAGCGAGACGATGGATGCCGCCATCCAGGCAGCAATTAGCGGGCACGTTCTGACCACGACCATCCATGCGAATGATGTCGCGTTGACGATGCAGCGCATCGCAAGTCTTTGTCCGCCGGCCGAGCGCGAGAACCTGATCTGCGCCATCGCGCAGTCGCTGCGGCTTGTTATCAACCAGCGCTTGGCGCGCTCCGTCGATGGCAAGCGCACCGCGCTGCGCGAGTATCTCGTCTTCGATAGCGCAATGCGCAGCAAGTTCCTCCGCACAGCCCCAAGCGAATGGCCGGCGCTGACGCGCGACGCCATCGAAGCGCAGGGCCAGTCCTATCGCGTGGCCATCGACAGCGCGCTGGCGCAGGGACGCATCAGCGAGGAGGTCGCCGCCTTCGAGAGAAGGCAGCTCGGATGAATGGCCATTGTTCCCTGGCCGATGCTTCATGGAATTGGGAGGCCGGATAGATGTGGCGCAACACTGGTCAACCGGTGCGCGTGCTGATGTTGGATGCGCGTGCGTGCCTGCCGATTTTGCTAGCGGCGGTCTATTGGAGCTGGACCACGCTCTATATCGCCGTTGCTGGATTTATCTTCTTCTCGCTGATTTCGTTCTTCGGCTTGACGCTGCCGGCCCTGATCCGGCTGGTACGGCGCTGGCTGGCGGGGCGGGTTCGGACGGCGGTTCCGGTTTGGAACCGCAGGCGGCTCGCATGAACGGGGTGAGCGTGGACTCCGTCAGCCGCACCATGCAGGTCCTGCTGGAGCGTGCCGCTCGGCCTGTCGTGTACCATGACCCTGCCAGCGGCGCGCGGCTGGAGCTCGACGCGCGGACGGCCGGCGCGCCGGAGGGATTCCTGCCGGCCTTCGTCGTCGCCGGCGAAGCGGTATGGCGCGAGGCAGCGGGGAAGGGCTTCGCCCTTGATATCGTCGGCGACAGCTCGGCGCTTCTCGGCTATCGGCTCCGCCGCATCGGGGCGGGAACCTTTGCCAGCGTGATGCTCGCCTCGATGGAGGCCATGCACCAGGTGATGCGGCCGGAAGCCATTGTGGTCAGCGACTTCAATCGGCTGTGGAGTTCGGCGGTGGCCGGCTTGCGCCATGAAGAGGCGAACCCCATCACAAATCAGGGCATGCGGCCATGAAGCGCGCGGTCCTGTCAGCAGTTGCCGGCCTTGCGAGCCTCTTCCTCACTGCCACTGCCCAGGCGAAGATCCCCGGCATCACACCTACGACGATTCGCGATTGCATCCTCGCCGCGGCGAAGGTGTACCGGGAGCCGCCGGCGGTGCTGCTGATCCTGTTGAATGTCGAAGGCGGCACGCTCGGCGCGGTGAGCGAGAACAGCAACGCGACCGTGGATATCGGTCCGATGCAGGTCAATCAGATCTGGATTCCGGCGGTCGCGGCGCACTGGCACGCGAGCCGGCAGGCGACCTTCCTCGCGCTGCGGGACAATTTCTGCGCGAATGTCGAGGCTGGCGCCTGGATTCTGCGTCAGGGTCTCGACGAGGCCAATGGCGATCTGTGGGGCGGTGTCGCCTTCTATCATTCGCATACGCCTGAATATCAGCGGCGGTATCTGCTGGCTGTCCTCAAGCAAGCGTTGCGGCTTGAACAGTCTGCCAGGCAGCCAGCGGCAGGTGCGCGGGAATCTTCTATCACTGCCGACACGACATCCAACGGATCAGGGGGATGAGCATGCAGCCTCGTCACGCGAATGCTCGTCCGTCCTGGCCGTCGAGCGACGACACGATGGCCTTCAATCTGATCGTGATTGCGATCGGTGTGGGCGTCGGAGGTTATCTCCTGTGGACGAACTTCCACGCGACGATCGCCGCCATGGCGATGCAGGTAATGCACGCCGAGATTGGGTTGTTGGGGCATTTCACGCATCGGTTTGCTTTGGCCGACCGCCAGATGGCCGCGTCCGACCCGGCAGGTGTCACGCTGCGGGATCTGTACGGCATTCTGCATGACGTCGGGCTCTATGTGCGGTGGCCGGCAGCGGGGTTCATAGGGCTCCTCGCAGTCCTCTGCTTTCTCGGCGCGGCGCCTTCCCGGTTCCGGCGGGACTTTGATCTCGAAGGGCTGCTGCGAGAGCAGGTCAAACACTTTCCAGCCGCGCGCGCGTTCCGGCGCCGCCGGCTGGCGTTGTCACGGCTGTCTGACGGGGCGCCGCGGCCCGCGGACTACGCGCTGACCGGCGAGGAGTGGATCGACCGTTTCGGCAGCAGTCGCGACGGCGGGTTCAACGAAGCGCGCGCGACCGCGGCGCTGACGCAGCAGTTGGGTCCGCGGTGGCAGGGAGCGAAGGCGGCGGCGCCCGTTGTTCGTCTTCTCTTTGTTGCCTTCGCCCTGCACATGGTCGAGCGTCGCGAGGACGCGATTGGGTTGCTCGGCGCCATGTCGACTGCGCTGAGCGGGTCGGATGGTAAGGCGAAGACAGGTCCGGAGGCGTATCTGACACTGCCGCCGGCGCTTGTCGCGGAAGCGGATGCGCTTCTTGAGGACGAGCGATGGTTTGCTGATGCCGCGGCGGCGGCCGGGCAGCATGCCTACACGACGCCCGCCCTGATGACGGTGCTCAGCACGGCCCGCCTTCGTGCCGGCGTTCTCGCCCCGGCGCAGTTTGCCTGGCTGAAGCTCGTTGATCGGTTGCTCTGGTATGCGCTGCATTCGCTTGGTTTCGAGAGCGAGGGGATCGGGCGGTATTTGCATCCGAACCCGCGCGCCGAGGCGGCCGGGGCACGCGATCACTGGGCGGCAGAGCGGGCGGCGGGTCGGCCGGTGACCTGGCCCTGCGTAGAGCGGGCATTAAGCGCGCTGAGGCAGGCTCACGCTGCCAGGAAAGTCAAAGCGCCGAACGCGTGATGCGATTCGCAGTCAATGCTGCGAGCGTCCGCGTGTGAACGGGAAAGGATTTCGACGCGATGGGCACAGTGATATTCGATGTTCCGGATGACCGGCCGGTTCAAATCCTTATTGGCGACGGTTCGCTGGGTTTTGCTGCCGATCGGGCACGGCTTCCGGGTGAACCGATGGCGCTGCCGCGGCGGCGGCGGGCGTGGCTGACGGCGCTGGGAGGGGCCGCCGTGCTGGCATTTGGCTTCGTGCTGGGCCAGCACACCCTCACATCCCATGCGGAGGCAGAGGCGAAAGCGGCAACGGCCGTGAACGCGGCACCGCCACCGGTCGAGCAGGCGTTTCCGGACCATGCTCTTCCCTCGCCGAACCGGGCGGCGTCGTCGCCGCCGCCGGTCGGTAAGGTCCCGGCGGCACTGACGCAGCAGCTCGCGAAGCCGCCAAAGGTGGTGCCGGCGCCTGGGCAGCCGCAAGCCGCCGCGAAACCCGCGAAAAATCCCTTCGGTCTCGGCGACTGATATGGCGGTTCAGCGCGAGATCTTCGGGCCGCAGGAGCGTTTCGAGCGCAGTGGGGCGCGCAGCCTGCGGGATATTCGGCCGCTCACCACGCGACTGTCCGAGGGTCTTCGCAGCTCCGCTTCCGGCATCGTCCTGGCGATCGTGGCGGGGGCCACCTGGTACGAGCCGGCGCTGGTCAATCTGACGGTACCCCTCTCCGTGCTCTACGCGCTCTGGGTGTTCACTCGATCGCCAAGGCTGCCGCTGCGCCTCCCCCGTTCGGCCGCATGCCGGGACCACGGCAATCCGGTTCCGGGAAGTCGTAAGCCCCGCCGTGCGAGCGGCACGTTCTTCATCGGCTGGAGCGTCACCGGGGACGAACTGTGGATCACGCCAGAGGATGCGCGGCAGCATATCACCCTTCCCGGCACCACGGGCGCCGGCAAGACGACGGCCATTCTCAGCCTGCTCATGAATGCGCTGGGGCAAGGGTCCGGGTTTGTGTTGGTGGACGGCAAGGGTGATCGGGAACTGTTCGGAAAGGTCCTCGCCGCGGCGCGGCGCCACGGGCGCGACGATGATGTCCGCTGCCTGAATTTCACGGTCGCGAGCGGCGTCAAGGACAGCCACAGCTTCAACCCGTTCTCCATCGGCAATGCCGATGCGATCCGCGAATTGCTGGCAAGCCAACTCGGGGAGCAGAACTCGAACGATCCGAACGGCGTCTTCCGCGAGCGTGCGGTCGCCCTGATCGGAACGATCGCCCCGGTTCTGGTCTGGCTGCGCGACGTCAAGGGGGTTCCGCTCAACATCGAGATCATCCGCTTCTCGATCGAGCTTCGCTGGATCTGGAAACTGGCGATGGAGCGGATCGCACTGCTGCGGAACGCGGAGACGGGTGTCATCGACGAGCTCGATCTTGATGGCGAGATCCCAGAAGATATCGTCTGGCCGCTCAAGTCCTATCTTGGCGAACTGCCGGGTTACGATCCGGCGCTACCCCTGGACAAACAAAAGGGCGACGAGCCGAGCAAGCAGCATGGGTTCGCGCAGTTCTATTTCACCGCGACGTTTACCCAGCTTGCCGTCAGCCTCGGCCATATCTTTCGTGTCGAGTGCGCCGATATCGACATGCGCGACATCGTCTTAAACCGGCGCATTCTCGTGGTGATTCTGCCTGCGCTGGAGAACTCCGACGCGACGCTGGCCGCGCTCGGCAAGCTCGTGGTTGCCGCGTTGCGCGGCATGATGGCGCAGCTGCTCGGCGTATCGCTCGAAGGCGAGTATTCGGATGCGGACAAGCCCGGCATGGGCCCCTCCCCCTTCCCGGTCGTCCTGGACGAGCTGGCCTATTATGCGACGAGCGGTCTGGATCGGATGCTCGCCCAGGGCCGCAGCCTCAACATCAGCTTTCTGTTGGGCTTTCAGGAGATCGCCGGCATCTGGGCGCGTCTCGGCGAGAAGACCGCTTCGCTGCTGGGCAACGCGAACCTGACCATCGCGATGCGCCAGCAGGAGTCCGGCCGCACGCGCGAGTGGATCGAGAAGACCGCCGGGCAGACTTATGTGACTCAGGTTGCATCCTATCAGGGCACGGATGACGGCTCCTATCGGGAGGCGCGTCATGCGGAAGTGCGCCCCGTGTCGCGGGTAGATTGGCAGGACCTCACCTCGTTGATCGAGGGGGAGGCCATCGTGCTTTTCGGTGGCCGCCGGATTTATGCGCGTGTGTTCCACGCGCAGATCGACGACAGCGGCCCGAAGCGGCTGGGCCGCACGATCATGTTGCGGGAACCCGACCCCGCGAAGCTGGGTCTCCGACTGACACGCGCCGATGCGCTCGCGAAGCTGATCGAGGATCGCGGCCTGCTTGTCGAAGATCGGACCATGGAGCCGTCCCCAGGCATCGATGCGCTGGTCCGCGGCATGATGCAGGCAGCCGCGGGCGGGGGTTCGTCGGCGGAATGCGCGGAACAGGCGCTGCGCGCGCTTGCTGCCGTCCCGGAGGACTTGCTGATGAGAGGGCGGCCCGTCCCGGCCGACGGATTGCCGGTCACGGCCGTCACACCGATGCTGCAGGCGGCGAGTGCAATGCCCATCGCGGGTATGTTCACCGGCGGCCGCCCGGACGATCCGGTCGATGCGGCTCTGATCCGCCGCCTGGCGGGAATCGAGGAGGTGGCAGGTCTGACGCCGGCGGAAGCGCGTGGCGCGGCCATGCGCATCGTCACGGAACGCGACCAGGGCCTGTCCCAGCTGAGGCGGGTGGAACCGCCGCCAATGTCCGAGGCCGAGTTCCTTGACCGGCTCCGTTCTGCTCTGGCGAGGCTGCGCAGGCCGGGTGGCGGCGCCATCGTGGATCGCGCCGCATGAGGCGGCGGAGCGTCAAGGCGAAACCGCCGGAACAGCGGCTGGCGGAGAACGAACGTTACCGTGGCAGGCAGGCCGCCGCCGGGATTGTCCGGATCACGGTGATGGTGCCGACGGACAAGATTCCGCATCTGAAGGCGTTGACCCTGCAATGGCGTCAGGAGGCGAAGCTGTTGCTGGAGATCGATCTGCCCTCGGCAGACCAGATCCTGCAGATCCATGCCGTCTGCCGCACCCTCGGTCTTGATCTGCCGGAGCACGCCTTCGCGACACGCGGAGATGCCCAGGACTGGCTGCTGGCACACCAGCCCAGGCTTGGACTGGCGCTTCATCGGCCAAAACGGCCGCACAAGCCATGAGGCGGGGCTGGGCATCCGGAGAGGAGGACGGACGATGGGAATGAGGCGCATCTTGGCTGCGACCGGGATTGC
>MKTV01000014.1:6552-10035 GCA_001898425.1 Rhodospirillales bacterium 69-11 | reverse complement strand
CCTGGTGTGGGGCGGCGCGGCCCTGGCGCAACAGCCGATCAATCTGATGGCGCCGGCACCGCTTGCCGCGGCGCCGCTGCCGCCGGAGCCTGCCGTCACGACCCTGCCGATGTTGCCGGCGGCGCGCACGCCAAGCTACGGCGCCGCGACGCCCTATCTGGAGACGGCGCAGGCCTCGCTCTCGCGCCACCGCTATACGGCCGCTGGGGAGGCGCTGGAGCGGGCTGAGACGCGCTTCCTGAATGACGGCGCAGGGACCGGCCAAGAGAGCGGTCAGGCCGCTGCTCAGGCCCTTCTGCAGGTGCGTCTGGCCCGGCAGGCTGTGGCCGAGCGCGATCGGGCCGGAGCGCTCGACGCGACCGGGCGGGCACTGGCGGCGATCCAAGCCGCCGATAACGAGAGGCAGAGCGCCGCGGTGGCAGCGGCCAAGGAACCAGCTCGGCCGCCACCCTCCCCGGCAACCACGGCCCAGCCTCCGATGCCGATGATCACGAAGGCGCTGCTTCCAGGGCACTGGCGATTGACCGGCTGGCAATACCACTGGGTGCCGCCCGAGACGCGGTTGCGTCCGGTGAACACGCGCGCCTTCGTGCCGGGGCATTACGTCTGGCGCGATGGGGCGTGGGCGTGGGATGCCGGCCATTATGGTGGCGACTGATGGCCGGGCGAACGGAAGGCAACGGGCTTGGCTCGGACAACGGGAGGAGCGCGGTCCCGCCCGTCACCGGGGACGACGGGGAGGTCGCAGAGCAGCTGACGGCGCTGCGGGCCGAGACCCACGAGATCCTGGAGTTGGTACGGAGCCTCGTGGCGCTGCTGCTGCCGAAAGGCTCTGACGATGGGCCGAAACTTGAGGACCTGATCGCGGCGCTGGTCGCGCAGCAGCGCGACATTCTGGTGGCGACCCGCCAAATCCAGGCCGATATGCGCGTGCTGCTCGAGCGCTCGGGTGGCGGCAGCTCGAAGCCGGCGGGCGTGCCCGGGCCTTCGAATGGACGTGCTACGGGATGATGAATTTTCGCAAGATCGCGGCGGCTTCGAAAGGCGCGCTGATCCTGCGGTACTTCACCGAAAATACGCCGGAGCCGATCCACGATGCACCGGTCGATGCGGCCGGACGGCAGCTCGAAGACGGCGACCGGATGACCTCCTACTATACCGGGAGGGACAGTCGCGCGACCTGGCGCCCGGATATGCCGGCGCTTGTCGCGCGGACGATCGGCATCGATCCACGCCTCATGCCGCGTGACCAGGAAATGTCCCGGCTCTTCGAGGGCAGGCGCGCGGACAATGGCGAGGCGTGGTCGCAGCACAAGCGGAAGCTCTCCGGTTTCGATATCGTCTTCAGCCCTGACAAGTCGGTAAGCCTTGCTGCGGAGTTCGCGCCGACACCCGCCGAGACCGCGCTCATCTGGAATGGCGTTGACCGCGCCGTCGATCGCGCCATGCGCTACCTCGCCCAGGAGGTCGGCTGGGCACGCAAGGGGGCGGGCGGCGAAGATGGCGCTGATCCGGGCGCGGTCGGCTGGATCAGCTTTAGGCACCACACGGCGCGGCCGACGCTGCAGGTGCAGGATGGGCCGAACGGCGAGACCTATCTTTTCGAGGCGCCCGTCGCCGGCGACCCGCATATCCATATCCACAATTTTCTGATGAACCTCGTCGTCACGGCGGAGGGGCGAGTCGGCTCCCTTGATACGCGCGCCTTGACCGACGCCAAGGTGAAGGAGTTCGGCGCCTATTTCCAGGCCGTGCTGGCCGATGAGCTGCGGCGGCTGGGCGTCAAGGTCGGATATGACGCCAACAAGCAGGCGGTGGTGATCGAGCGGATCCCCGAGCACGCCAAGACGGCGTTCAGCAAGCGCGATCGCCAGATCCTGCACAAGGCCAAGGCTTTTGCGGACAGTCAGGGCCTGGCGTGGGAAGACCTCTCGGCCGAGAAGAAGCTCGACATCATGGAAGAGGCCAGTGCCGAGGGCCGGCTTGGCAAGATGAAGGCGGACGAGAAGCGCATCTGGCGGGAGCAGGCGCAAGCACTGGGCTGGCAGCATAGCTCGGTCCTGAAGGACGTGGAGTATGAGGCGCTTTCGGACGGGACGCGCTTCGACCGGGCCTATCGCTTCGCGGCAGCGCGGCTGGTTGAGGAGTTCGAGACCGCGGCGGTGATCGACCATGACAAGCTTGGCATGTATGCAGCGCGCGGGTTGATTGGGGTCGGCATCGCCGGCGGGCCACGCGACATCAAGCACGTCGTGGAACTGATCGAGGAGCGCGGCATACAGATGAAGGGCGAGCATGTCGCCCTGATCGTCGGCATGACCGACAGCAAGGTGCGCGTCACCAACACGGTGCAGGTGAGGATCGAAGAGAAGCTGGCGAACCTCGCGCGGGCGAGTCCTCGCGACAAATCGGCTGCCTTGTCGACGAAGGCCATCAAGGCGGCGATCGCGCGCTGCGGCTACACCTTCACGCACGAGCAGCGCGCCGCCATCCACGTCCTCGCGGAGGGCGGGGCGCTGACGATGCTCACCGGCGTCGCCGGCGCCGGCAAGACGACGCTGCTGGAGCCTCTGGTGGCCGCGTGGAAGGCCGACCGGCGATTCGGCGTAAACGGCCGTGAGGTGATCGGCGCCGCGATGGCCTGGCGCCAGGCGGATGCGCTGCAGGACGCAGGGATCGAGCGGACGTTCGCGCTGTCCAATCTTCTCGCGCAGGTCGAGAGCGGAGAGGTTCGGCCGACACGGAACACGGTTCTTGTCCTGGATGAAGCGAGCCAGATCGGCCCGCGCTCCCTGCTCAAGCTCCTGGAGCTGCAGACCCGCAGCGGCATGACGATCAAAATGCTGGGCGACCGGGAGCAGGCGCAGGCGATCGAGGCGGGTGACAGCATCGAGATTCTCCGCCGCGTCTTGCCGCCGGAGGCCCTGCCGGAACTGCTCACCACGATGCGCCAGACGACGCGGCGTGGCCGGGAAGTCGCAGGCCTGTTCCGCGATGGCGAGGCAGGCCAGGCGCTCACCATGAAGCGCGCGGACGGCCACGCGATGATGGTGGGTGGCGATCGGGATCAGGTGGTAGCGCGAATCGCCGACCTCTACATCGCCCGCCGGGACATCCTGATGGCATCCGGCGCCAAGCGCGGGGTTACGGTCAGCGCGCCCACGAATGACGATGTTGCGGACATTAGCCGCGCAATCCGGGAGCGCCTCAAGGCGCGCGGCGAGATCGCGGAAGCCGAGACCCTTCACCAAGCCATCGATCAGCGCGGCCAGGTCTATGACCTGGCGCTTGCCGTGGGCGATCGCGTTCGGCTGTTTCGTCGAACCTGGGGCACGGTTGACGGGCGGGGTCAGCAGGTCGGCAACAACGGCGATGTGGTCGAGGTTCTCAGGCAAAGTGCCGAGACGCTCCGCATCCGGACGAAGAATGGCGACGTCGCCGAGATCGAGTGGAGGCGGTTGCGAGACCAGAAGACGAGCCGGT
>MKTV01000014.1:5309-6382 GCA_001898425.1 Rhodospirillales bacterium 69-11 | reverse complement strand
CGCTGCCGAGGATATGTCCGAGAAACCCTACAAGGCCCTCGGCATCGATCTTCTTGGCCAGGCAGTACGGGACCGCGAGGCGGCGATCGATACCTTCATCGAATGCCATCAGGCGATGGAGTCAGCGGTTTTGGCGGACCCGGAGGCGGGTCCGAAGGCCTTTCGTCGTCTTCGTGCGGCCGCGGTCAACGAGACACTCGGACGCCACCTGACGGCGCTCGATAGCGCGATCGCGACCAACACGACGATGGCACGGGATGCGGCCAAAAGCGCCGAGGCTGCCGCGCATTTGGCTGAACTGCGCGCCCGAGCACGAGTAGCCGCCCAGCAGATTGAAGCGTCAGCGGCTGCTGCCGAGCGGCGACGGCCGTCAGCTGGGGCGTCAGTATGATCGCTGATATATCACTGCTTCTTGCTCGATATGTCGGCTCCGACCGATCGACCTCCGACCGGTGGAGCACAAAGCCTCGATGCGGCTTTCGGGCGGCGGACCACGCGAAGCGGACGTTCGCCCCGACGACGTGACTTGACCGAATGCAGGCGTCCAGGAACGGCATCGGCGATGGCCAGAAGTTGGCCGTCAGAGGCCCGCAACTCGTGAATGTCCGCTATCGGGCATTCTATGACGAAAGCGGGCATTCTCGTTTACGGAAGATCGGCTTCGCCGTCGCTTCACCCGAGCCGCCACCTCCATCGTGATGCATCCGCTCGTCCTCACCTCTTCTCTCGACTCTCGACGTTCACGCGCTTGAGCTGCCCCGCGACGGGAACTCGACATCAGGCCGCCAATCTATGGTGGGCAGAGCGGGGCTACCCGTGCCAACCTCGACATCGGCGAATAGAACATATAGGGAACTTCATAAGGTCGGGCCCGGCCGCACCGCCGCGCCGTCTCGACCAGGCAATCGCTTCAATCGGAAGATCGATCGATCGGAATTACCTGCTAGGAGGGAAGGAATGACAATCTTCGCTGACAAGCTGGCGACCCTCGCCTCGACCGTGCGCATGGGCGCGGCCGGACCGGTCGAGGCGGTCGCCTCGGCACTGCGCGAGGGAGCGGCCCGGCCCGCAAT
>MKTV01000014.1:0-5281 GCA_001898425.1 Rhodospirillales bacterium 69-11 | reverse complement strand
ATGGCCGAGTACTTTGCACGATGCCGCTCCACGCTGGGACTGGGCCTGACTTTGGTCCAGACCCCCATGGAGTTCGTCCTCGCCCAAGACAACTGGGCGGACTTCGATGTGTGGTTGTTCAGCGCGGGCGCCGACAACCCCGACGTGGCCGGCGCCCTCACGACGGCGGTCGGGTCCGACGCCGCGAAGGTGCGGCTTCTCACTGTCAACGCGGAGGGACCGACGGCCATTGCCGCAGGGCGGCACCAACGTGCCCAGGCTTTGATCGCGCCGGTCGCCGAACGGAGGGACGGCTTCCTCTCGACCCACTCTCTGGTCGGCATGGTGACCTGCATGCTTGCGGCTTCAGACCTGCTGGCAAGGCAGTCTCCACTCGTAGAGGAGATCGACCGATACGCTCGGGAAGTCGAGCGCATCGTCGCCGCGACTGCCCCGGCTGTTCCGGGCTTCCAGCCAGGCGACACGGTCGTGGTCCTCCATGATCCGCAGTGTCGCACGCTCGCGACGCTGATCGAGACGTCACTCTGGGAGACCGGCATCGCGCCAATCCAGCGCGCCGACTTCCGCAACTTCGCTCACGGACGGCACGTCTGGGCCGCGCGTCATCCGGACAGCATGTTCGTCCTCGCCGTCACGACCGCCGTCTCGCGGGGCATATGGGAGCGGATCAAGAACGCTCTTCCGCAGGCAATCCGCACGGCGGAGCTAGACCTCGGCCAAGCCGGACGCTTTAGGACTGCCGTGTCGGTGGTTGAAGGCCTGATGACGATCCTTTTCCTAGGCCAGGCGACGGGCATCGACCCGGGCAAGCCGGGACGCGGTGACTTCGCCGAGGCCATCTATGGCGACGCCAGCCTCGCGGAACTTGCCAGAAAGCTCGAGCCGGCTGTCCGCCACAAGCTCGAGGCCGTCCAGCTCCATGATGATCCCTCCTGCCCGGTCACCGCCGCCGACGTGGCGCGCGACGATTGGCTCGGGGCCGTCTCCGGCGCCCGCATCGGAGCAATCGTGCTCGACTACGACGGGACGGTCGTCGCGACCGCGGCCCGGCTCGATCCCCCCGCTCCCGGCTTGGTCGAGGAGCTGACGCGGCTGGTGGATTCTGGCATCGCGATTGCGTTCGCGACGGGGCGGGGCGGCTCCGTCGGCGACGCGCTACGCGACGCGCTGCCAGAACGCCTACATCCCCTGGTCACCGTCGGCTACTATAATGGCGGCCACATCAGGCCGCTAAACGTCGACATCGACCGCGATCCGCCGGCTGCCAACCCCGACCTCGCCGCGCTCGCGGACTGGATCGAGGATCAGGCATTGCTCAGGCCGGGAGTGTCGCTCAAGCGCGGCAGGGCCCAGATCACTATCAACCATGCCGACGTGCTGGCACCCGCCGAGTTCTGCACAGCGCTCGCTTCGTTTCCCGCGATTTCGGCTGGCAGAATCAAGTCGCTGCGCTCTCACCACAGCTTCGACCTGCTTCCCGCGGAGACGAGCAAGACGTCCGTCACGAAGCGGCTGCGTAGCATGATATCCGAGGACGCGCAGGTGCTGGCCATAGGCGACAGCGGGGAACCCGGAGGGAACGACAACGAGCTCCTGGCCGCCCCTCCGAGCGTCAGCGTCGACGGGGTCTGCGGCCATCTCGGCGGCTCATGGTCCTTCTTCGGTCGGTCGCCATCAGGGCCAGCCGCCCTGCTGCGGATTCTGCGCGCACTGCGCGTCGAAAACGGGCATGGTCGCCTCGATCTCGATACTCTCGATGCTAGGCCCGCGTGATGAAGCCTGTGCAACCAACAGCATGCCGCCCAGGGCAGGTGGTAGGGACCGGCCTCGTCGCGCTCGACCGCATCCATGTCGGGACGCCCCAGCCGCTCTTCGAGGAGCTGGGCGGCTCCTGCGGCAACGTCCTCATCTCGCTCGCGATGCTCGGCCGACCGGTCGCGCCACTGCTGCGGCTCGGCACCGATCCGGTCGGCGCGAGGCTGGAGCAGGAACTGCGCCTAGCCGGCGCCGACACGTCCCTCGTTTCCCGGCGGCGGGACGTGCGCTCGCCCGTTATTGTCGAGTTGCTCGACCCCACCTCGAACGACCACAGCTTCTCCTTCACCTGCCCGCAGTCGTCAGAGACGTTCGGGACCTTTCAGCCGATCACATTCAGCGAGCTCGATCCGGCCAGATCGGTCGTGGCCGCGTGCACGATCTTCTACGCCGACCGCCTTTCCGAGACGATCTGCGAGGCGATGGAGGCGGCCGCCGCAGGCGGTGCGATCGTCTACTTCGAGCCGTCGAAGATCGGCGACCCCGCGCTATTCAGCCGCGCCCTTTCAACCGCCCATATCTTCAAGTATTCGGTCGACCGGCTGTCGCCCGAGGTCGCTATGTGGCTCCGCCCGGACGCCTTTAGCATCGTGACGGCGGGCAGCGCGGGCCTGGAGCTGCGTCACGGCGACAAAGTCCACGGATGCCCGGCCTCGGCCGCGGACGTTGTCAGGGATACGTGCGGCTCCGGGGACATGGTCACTCTCGGTCTGATTGACACGATCCTGCAGTCCAGGGCGTGCGGCCTCTCCTCGCTCTCAGTTGAGACGGTGCTCACCGGGATCGTGGCTGGTCAGAAACTGGCGGCCGCGAACTGTGCGTACGTCGGCGCCAGAGGGCTGTTCCGCGAAGAGGGTGCTGCCTATGCGCGCTCGATCCTCGCCGAGGCGGCGACGAGGGTCAGGCAGCACGCCTTCTGACGCCCTTGCCCTGCTGACGAAGCTCGGCTCGGAGCTCCATCAGCAGCTCACCCAGCATGTTGCGGCCCTCACCGTTAACCTCGCCCCAGAGGCGGTTGACCTCGTTGTCGACTGTCGCACTTTCGACGAGCCTCGCGTTCCCCGTCGAGAGAAGGAGTTCCTTCAGATCCTCATGCTGAGTGAACTTCGCGCGGAGCACCCCGCGCATCCGGTCGAACTTCGTCCGCGACCATCCTGGCATGATGTCCCAATAGTAGAGACCGTGTGCCGCCATCGCGACCAGCGCCGGTGACGGCGCGGACAGCACCCACTCCCTGACCTCTGGCTTGCGTGCCTTGCCCGCTTGGTAGGCGTGCTCACTCGTTGCGAACGTCTCGCCCTCGAACTCGATCGGACGGCGATAGAGGTTGCTGAAGGCACCATAGGGCTTCTCGCTGGCTCGGTAGAAACGGATCTCGGCGTCAGCCACGTGCTGCCTCTCTTGCTAATTCACACGATTTATGCTTGCTAATTAGCATGAAGCCGAGTCAGAGAGAAAGGGAAAATTTGGCTGGCCGTATCCGGCAGGCACGGGAGAAATCCACCCTTTCCAACATCGAGATAGCATCCCTCGCCAGGGTCGATCCGGGCCAGACGTCGCGCATCCTCGACGGCAAGTTCAGGACCGTGAGCGGCAACGTCGTGCAAATCTGCAACGTCCTCGGGGTTGATCCGGACGGCGCTGACGGCGATAATCCCCCCCCGTCCGCGCAGGCGAGCACGAGCGCCGCCTGGGCCAAGCTCGAGGCGTCGGTCCGGCGCGCGTGGGACGGGACCCCACAGGGCGCCGAGCGGTTGGCGCGCGTGATTGATGCCGTCGCCGAGGTCAGCGGCCGGTAGCGCCGATGAAACCGGAGCGGATTCTTTCCCCTGGTTGTGCCTGGGGCGCGAGCGACGATTCCGGGTACAATCCTCTCGCCGTCGTGTATTGCTGGGCTAGCAGGAGTCAGCTCGTCCAACGGCGACCAGGCGAGCTCGGGAGGGATTGCGTGAAAAAGGAGTTAGCCGAGGCGCTCCTGGCCAAGATCATGGACTGGTCCGACCGGGAGAAGGCTCAGGAGCGTGCGCGGCTCGAGACATTTGCGAGCTACAAGTACGACGAATATCTGCAATTCTCGCCGGGTCGTCGCTTCATTGAGAGCCTCGCCCTATGGCTCGGCCAGTTTCAGCCCGGCGACGAACGCCGCGCGGCGTACGACTTCGTCAGCAGGCGGCTCATCTTCTTCAGCGCGAGCGAAATCAACCATCTAGTAGAACTGACCTTCCCCACCATCATCCGGCCCAAGCTAATCGCAAAGGCGTGCAAGCGCAGCGGTGTCTCGACCGAGCGGATCAAGGCCGCAGTCGCCACGATCGAGTACCGCACGCTCCACCGCCGCACCCTCTACCTGGGGATGAGCGACGGCGCACATACCGACTGGTTCCGGCGCGCCAATCCGGCGATCTCGAATGAGCAGGTGTTTCACGCCTACGACGTCTCGGACGGAAAGACCGCGAACATGCTCGGAAAGCTAAGGAAGGATCTGACGAAGATGACCAGCGCGCCGCCCGAGGGTGACGCCGCCTTGTTCGAGAACGTGGTCCTGCTCGACGACTTCACTGCGAGCGGCACGAGCGCAATCCGGCTCAACGGAGAGACGAGAGAGTGGGAAGGCAAGATTCCCACCATCATCGATAATCTCTGCAATCCCGACCACCTTGGCGGCTGCGTGGTGAACGGCGTGAGCGTTACCATCATCGCCTATATCGCGAGCGACCAGGCGGTCGACCATATCCAGGCGCTCCTGCCGAAGCTGCCCTTCGCGAAGGGCACAATCGAGTTCCAGGTGGTGTGCAAGCTCGGACCAAACGTGCCGCTCGACGAGACACGCGATGCAGCATTTTTCGCGATCATGGCCGAAGATCGGTACTTCGACCAGGAGGCGGACGACGAGCACGGCGCGGTAGGGGGCACGACGAAGCGCTATGGCTACGCCAACGGGCGCCTGCCGGTGGTGCTCGCCCACAACACCCCGAACAACTCGGTCTATCTGCTTTGGGCCGAGGACGTGCACGCCGTGCGCGGACTGTTCCCGCGTGTCAGCCGCCATCGAAAACTCCAGCAGCCGTGAGGAACCCGTTCCGCATACGCGCGTCGCAACGCGCAACCACCGACGAGGAGTTCGTGCGACTGTTCGGCGCGGGGGCGTTCGACCTGATACAGAACGTCGGCGACCCGTGGGGCAGTCTTGTGTTCCTGCGGAGCGCGCCCGGTGGAGGCAAGACGACCTTGCTGCGCCTCCTTACACCGCGCCCCCTGCGCCTGGCGGACTCGCTCGCCAGCGGAAGCACGAACGTGAAGGCCACACAGGAGGCGCTACGTGAGGTGGGTGCGATCAGCACTCATGGGCCGGAACTGCTCGGCACAATGGTCGAATTCACAAGCGAGTACCGTGAGCTGGCGAGCTTTGACCGCGGCAACTCGTTGTTCCGCGAACTGGTTAATTCCCGCATCGTCACCGCGACGC
>MKTV01000013.1 GCA_001898425.1 Rhodospirillales bacterium 69-11 | reverse complement strand
CAGGCACCAATCCATCCAACCCCGAAAGGCCGGACACACAGGGCGCCGCCAACGTATCCCTTCCTAGCCTATGCAACTGTCAAAGATCACACCCAAACCAAACGGACAGCCAACCCACACTCAAGCAGGCCAGGCAGACCGTCAGGTCCAGAAAAGAACACCTTCCCCGGTGTATGTCCAGCCCCCAAAAAGGCGCCAGACCGAAGAAGATAACCAGCCGCCGGAGGAAGTTCAAGTCCGCCGTCCGTCGGGGTGGCGGGGATTTAGGCCTCCCAGCGGGGACGGTCAACAGGGTTTTTTCAAAAATCTTCACCGCCCCGGAGATTGGCGCCCCCGCGGCGCGCGCCGTCCGCCCCGCTCACCGCCGCAACACGCCCGGTCGAGCCGCCCAAAACGCCCGCTCTCCGACCGGAAAGCACGATCGTCGTGCGGAATGCACTACGATCGTAGGGCGGGCCGCACGCCCGCGATCCGCGATGGCCGCCCCTCGCCGCCCCCGCGCTGGACCGCCCGGGTCGCGCTCGCTCGTCGAACCGCCGACCCTCGGGCCAGTCAGCCTGGTGCCGGCGACGACTCCGCGGCCGCCGCGTCAAGGAAAACTGCCACCTGGTCCGGTGCCGCTCCGCCTTGCCGGTTCGGCCGCG
Source organism: Rhodospirillales bacterium 69-11 (assembly GCA_001898425.1). GTDB lineage: Bacteria > Pseudomonadota > Alphaproteobacteria > Acetobacterales > Acetobacteraceae > Rhodopila. Next base: position 12,379 of record MKTV01000013.1, on the reverse strand, counting down.
CCCGTGCCGAACCGGCACGGCCACCCATGGGTCGGCGCTCCCCTGACGGGTCAGCCCGGTGCGGGATGGGTCGCGATCCAGTGCCGCGCGATGTCCTCCCGCCGGGTGATCCACACCCCCGGCTTTGCGGTCACGTAGTCCAGGAACCGCTGCAGCCCGGCCGCGCGGGCGGGATGGCCGAGTATCCGCAGGTGCATGCCCACCGACATCATCTTCGGCTGCCTCGTGCCCTCGGCGTAGAGCATGTCGAACCCGTCGCGCAGCCAGGCGAAGAAGTCGTCCCCGGTACCGATCGCAGCGCGGACGAACTTCGTGTCGTTGTTGGTCAGCGTGTACGGGATCACCAGATGGGGCGTGCCGTTCGGCTTCACCCAATATGGCAGCTCGTCGTCGTAAGCATCGCTGTCGTAGAGAAAACCACCTTCCTCCATCAGCAGCCGGCGCGTGTTCACGCTGGGTCCGTAGCGGCAGTACCAGCCCAGTGGCCGCGTGCCGACGCTCTGCCGCAGGCTGGCCACCGCGCGGGCGATCTGGTCGCGTTCGGTCGCCTCGTCGAGCGTGTAGTGCTTCACCCAGCGCCAGCCATGGCAGCACACGTCGTGGCCGGCCGCGGCGATCGCGGCGGCGGCGCGCGGGTTCCGCTCCAGCGCCAGGGCGCAGCCGAACACGGTCAGTGGCAGAGCGCGGTCTGCGAACAGCCGCATCAGGCGCCAGAACCCGACCCGGCTGCCATAGGCGAACATGCCCTCGGCGGCGAGGTCCCGCCCGCGCATCTCCGGATCGGGCGTCGGGCTCTCGGTCAGCGCGACCTCGGAGAACCCCTCCCCGTCCTGCACGGAGGCCTCGGAGCCCTCCTCGTAGTTCATCACGAAGTTCAGCGCGACACGGGCGCCGCCGGGCCAGCGCGGGTCGGGCGGCGTGTCCGCATAGCCGATCAGGTCGCGGTCATAGGCCATGGCGCTGCCTCCTCGGTCGGGCACCGCAGCGTAACCCGCAGGCCGTCGAGTCGCGCTGCCCGCCATGCGGGCGTCATCGCGCGTGTCAGGCCGCGGCGGCAACCGCCTTGCCGCCGGACAGCCGCCAGATCCGGTCCAGCCGCTCCACGCCGGTCAGCCGGTGGGCGATCAGGATGACCGTCCGCCCCTCCGCCACCCCGTTGAGCGTCGTCAGGAAGTCGCGTTCCGTGTCGGCGTCGAGCCCCGCCGCAGGCTCGTCCAGGATCAGGATCGGTGCCTCGGCCAGCAGGGCGCGGGCGAGCGCCAGGCGCCGCCCCTGGCCGCCGGAGAAGCGGTGCCCCCCCTCGCCCACCCAGGTGTCCAGCTGGTCGGGCAAGGCGCGCACCGTCTCGCCGATCTGGGCGGCGTCCAGCGCGGCCCAGAGCGCGTCCTCGTCCGCGTCCGGCCGCGCCAGCAGCAGGTTGCGGCGGATCGTATCGTCGAACAGGTGCGTCGACTGGCTCAGCCACGCGATGCGCGCGCGGACCTCGTCCGCCGCGAGGTCGGCCAGATCGGTGCCACCCAGCACCACGCGCCCCTGCTGCGGCGCGGCCACCTTCAGCAGCAGGGCCGCCAGCGTGGACTTGCCCGCCCCGGAGGGCCCCAGCAGCGCCACGCGGCTTCCCTGGGGGATGTCGAGGGCCAGGCCATCGAAGACCGGCGGCCGGTCGGGGAGCCAGCGGAAATGCACCGCCTCGAACCGGATCGCCGCCCCGGCGGGCATCGGCGCCGGCGTCGCGGGATCGGGCACCGGGTCCGGGGCATCGGTGATCGCGAGCACCCGGCGCGCCGCGGCGGCGGCATGGCCTGCGAGGGCTCCCGCGCGCGGCAGGCCGCCCACCGCCTCGAACGCCGCGACCACCAGGAACGCGGCGGCGACCGCGCCCGCCGGGTTGGCCCCGGCGGCGATCAGCACGGCGAGCACGGCGCCCTGGGCACAGAGGAACGCTCCCGCGCCCGCCAGCGCGGTGCGGCGGGCGAGATCGTGCTGCGCGGCCAGCAGCGCGGCCTCACGGGCCTGCACGGCCGCCAGGGTGCGTCCCTCGGCGGCGAAAGCGCGGACCTCGCGCAGCCCGGTCAGCCCGTCCAGCACGGCGACGCGAAGCGCCCCCGAGGCGGTGGCGAGGCGTGCCCCGGATCCGGCGGCGGCACGCGCGGCGCGCCAGGGCAGCAGGAAGGCGCCGAGCACGAACAGCACGCCGATGGCGATCGCGAGCCACGGCGTGCGCCAGCCGATCAGGATCAGCAGCGCGGGCAGCAGCAGCACCGCGCCGGCCAGCGGCACGATGATGCGGATGTAGAGCCCGTCCAACGCCTCGATATCGCCCACCATGCGGGCCAGCACGTCGCCCGCTTGGCGGAAGCCGAGGCCGCCGGCGGAGCCATGGGCGAGCCGGCGGAAGAACCAGACCCGCAGATCGGCCAGGGCACGGAAGGTGGCGGCGTGGGTGGCGAGCCGTTCGGCGTAGCGCAGCACCACGCGGGCGGTGCCGAGGCCGCGCAGCGCGGCAGGGGCGAACAGCACGCCGCTCGCCACCGCGGTCGCGATGGTCACGCCCGAATCGGCCATCAGCCCGACCCCGGCGGCCAGCGCCGCGATCGACAGGACGAGCCCCGCGACGAGCCAGCCCGTGCGGCTGCGCCACAGCTTGAGGATGCGGAGCAGGTCGCGGATCATGGCGAGTTCAGTGACGCCGCGCGGGCGCCGAATAGGAGCGGCAGGCAACGCAGACCGGTATTGGATCGGAGTCGCCGGCCGCGCATGCCGACGCCCCCTCTCCCCTTGCGGGAGAGGGAAGGGGTGAGGGGGTGACCGGGGCGCAGGCACGCCGGGTGCGACCCCATGATGGCGCCCTCCCCCTGGCACCCTCCCGCATGGGGAGAGGGAACTCCTTGAACACCGCTCATGCGGCCCCCCTCGCCGCGGCGGCGGCGCGGCCGGCGCGGAGGTCGAGCCGCCGTCCGCCGAAGGCGTGCGCCGCGGCGGCATGGCTCGCCAGGATCACGGTGCGGCCGAGCGCAAGGCGGCGGAGGGAGTCGAGGACTTCGGCCTCGGTGGCGGGATCGAGATGGGCGGTCGGCTCGTCCAGCAGCAGCAGCGGTGCGTTCTTCAGGTAGGCGCGTGCGATCGCGACACGCTGCGCCTGGCCGCCCGAGAGCCCGTAGCCGCCCTCCCCGATCCGCGTGTCCAGCCCCTCGGGCAGTTTGTCGGAGAAGCGGTCGACACGGGCGGCGCCGGCGGCTTCCTCGACCTCGGCATCGCTCGCCTCGGGGCGGGCGAAGCGGATGTTGTCGCGGATGGAGCCGGCGAACAGCACGGGACGCTGACCGATCCAGGCGGTCAGCCGCGACAGCGCCTGCGGCACGAGGTCGGTGATGTCGGCGCCGTTGATCGTCACGCGGCCGGAATCGGGGCGGACGAAGCCCAGCAGGATCTCGATCACGGTCGATTTCCCCGCCCCGGACGGGCCGGCGAGGATCAGCGTCTCCCCGGCGGGGACCCGGAAGGTCAGCCCGTCCAGCGCCGGGCCGCGGGCGGGGTCCCAGACCAGGCGGACATCCTCGAACGCGACGGTCACGCCCTGGGCGGCGACGGTGCGGATTTCGCGTGCGGGCGCGGGTTCCGGCAGCGGGGGCAGGTCGATCAGCGCCTCCGCCGCACCGGTCGCATGCAGCCGGTCCTGATAGGCCGCGGCGAAGCTGCGCAGCGGGGCGAAGAACTCGGGCACCAGCAGCAGCACGAAAAGGGCGATGGCAGGGCTGGCGAGCTGGCCGGCGAGCAGCGCCATGCCGTAGCGCACCGCCAGCACGACCAGGGCGACGGCGGTGGCGACGTCGAGCCCGGCGGAGGAGAGGAACGCCACGCGCAGCACGCGCATGGTGCGGCGGCCCAGCTCGTCGGCCGCCTGGGAGAGGGCGGCGGCTTCGGCCTCGGCGCGCCGGTAGAGGACGATGGTGGCGATGCCGCGGATGCGGTCGACGAAGCGGGCCTGCAGGCGGCTGAGCGCCAGGAACTGCCGGCGGGATGCGACGGCGGCGCCGATCCCGGCCGCGGCCATTATCACGGGCACCGCGAGGCCGCACAGCAGCAGCACGAGGCCGGCGACGGGATCGGCCCAGCCGGCGGCGATCAGCACCGGGATCGGCCCGATCACCGCGACGGTGGCCGCGGGCATCCAGCGGGCGAACAGCCCGTCCACCGCCTCGATCCGGTCGACGACCACGGCGGTGAGGTCGGCCGAGTGATGGCGGCGCAGCAGGGCGGGGCCGGCGGCGAGCAGGCGGCTCAGCGCGTCGGTGCGCAGGCGGCGCCGGGCCGCGGCCCCGGCCGCGAAGGCCGCGCGCTCGCTGGCATAGACCAGGCCGGCGCGGAGCAGGGCGAAGATGGCGAAGCCCGCGAGCAGCGGCCAGAGTTCGGAGCCGGCGCCATGCAGCGCGTCGGCGAGCACGAGGGCGGCGCAGCCCGCCTGGCCAACCGCGAGAAGCGTGCCGAGGACGGCAAAGGCGACCACCGGCCGCGCTGCCCGTCTGCCCTGGGCCTGTTCCCGCCGCATCCAGGCGCGTGCGGCTGCCCTGCCGTGATCCCGTTCCGCCATGCGGAGCCGCACTTACTCCAGCAATTCCGGAATGCACAGGCCGCCCACGCGTGAGCCGCGTGAATTCTCGGCCACGTCCGCGCGGCGTTGCCTCAATACATCACGTCACCGCCGTTCGGGGACAGCGTCGCGCCCACGTAGAATCCGCCCTCGGGCCCGGCCAGCAGCAGGGCGGTGGCCGCGATCTCCTCCGGCCGGCCGAATCGGCCGATCGGCAGCGCGTCGATGAAGGCCTGGCGGTCGGCCGGGTCCATCGTGGCGATCAGGTCGGTCTCGATCGGGCCGGGCGCGATCGCGTTGACCCGCACGCCCTTGGGCGTCGCCTCCCAGGCGAGGGAGCGCGTGAACCCCATGATCGCCGCCTTGGCCGCGGAGTACGGGGCGGAATTGACCGCGCCCTTCAGCCCGCGCTGGGAGGCGACGTTGATGATGCAGCCGCGTCCGCGCGCCACCATGGCCGGGTAGACGGCCTGGGCCATGAAGAACATGCCCTTCACGTGCACGTCGAAGATCCGCTGGAACTCGGCCTCCGTGTAGCCCTCGAAGGGCTTGCGGATGTTCATCCCGGCGTTGTTGAACAGGATGTCGACCGGACCCAGGGTTGCGGCGACCTCCTCGGCGAAGGCGCGGGTGGCGGCGGTGTCCGCCACGTCCACCGACCGGTGCATCACGCGGCGGCCCAGCGCAGCGATGGCGGCCGCCGTGCGCGCCGCCTCCGCCTCGTCGTCGAGATGGCAGAAGGCGATGTCGGCGCCCTCCTGCGCGAACAGCAACGCCGTCGCGCGGCCGATACCGCGCGATCCGCCGGTGACCAGCGCCACCTGTCCGTCCAGTTTCATTCTTCGATCTCTCCGCCTCGCGCGTGATCGCACCATGTTGCCGGTTTCGTGGCGCTGCACCAAGTTCGCCGCATGATCGTCGCCCGCACCCTGCCGGACCTGCGCGCCGCCTGCGCCGCGCTCCGCCGCACCCATGACGCGATCGGCCTGGTGCCGACCATGGGCGCCCTGCACGAGGGCCATCGCAGCCTGGTGCGCCACGCGGTCGCCTCGGGTGCTGCCACGGTCGCCTCGATCTTCGTCAACCCGCTGCAGTTCGCGGCGAACGAGGATCTCGGCCGCTATCCGCGCGACGAGGCCGGCGACCTCGCGGCGCTGGAGGACGAGGGCTGCGCCGTCGCCTGGCTGCCCGACGTCGCCACGATGTATCCGCCCGACGCGACGACGACGATCAGCCTGGAGGGGCCGGCGCTGCGCTGGGAGGGCGATGCGCGGCCGGGGCATTTCCGCGGTGTCGCGACCGTCTGCGCCAAGCTGTTCGGCCAGGTGCGGGCGGACCGCGCCTATTTCGGGGAGAAGGACTGGCAACAGTTGCAGGTGATCCGGCGCATGGTGGCCGACCTGCTGCTGCCGCTCGAGATCGTACCGGTCGAGACGGTGCGGGAGGCGGACGGGCTCGCGATGTCCTCGCGCAACCGCTTCCTGTCGGAGGAGGAGCGTCGTCGCGCACCGCGGCTGTTCGCCGTGCTGCAGGCCTGCGCGGGCGATCTCGCCGGCGGCGGTGCGGCCGCGCCGGTGCTCGCGCGCGGCGAGGCGCAATTGCGGGCGGAGGGGTTCGCGCCCGACTACCTCGCTTTGGTCGACGGTCCGTCGCTGGCGCCGATCTCCGCGGCCGCGCCAGGCGCGCGGCTCATCGCCGCCGCGCGCCTGGGATCGGTGCGGCTGCTCGACAATGTCGGGGTGCCGCCCCGCGCGTGACTGCGGTACGGTCGTGCGAAGGCGCGCGGTGGATGCGTGCGGAGGCACGCGGTGGATTGCGTGCGAAGGCGCGCGGCAAATTGCGTGCGAAGGCACGCGGCGAATTGCGTGCGCAGGCGCGCGGCCACTGACCCGAAGCCGGAGCGATAGCCATGGTCCTGTTCGCCGACCCGCTGCACGACGCCTTCGGCACCTGGCCGCTCGCCTACATCCCGACCGGAGGCGCCGATTTCGGCGAGGTCCGCGCCGTCGCGGAGGCGGTCGGGACCGGTGACGACGATCGCTTCCATGCCGCCTGGATCGCCGCGGCGACGCGGCTGGAAGAGGAGGCCGAGACGACGCTCGCCAGGGGCCACGCGGGCAGCGCGCGCGATCTGTTCCTGCGCGCGAGCGCCTTCTACGGCGCGTCGATGCACCCGCTCTATGGCGCGCCGGTCGACCCGCGCCTGCGCGCGGCGGCGGCGCGGCAGATGGCCGCGTTCGACCGCGCCCTCGGCCTCGGCCCGCATCCGGTCCGGCCGCAGTCCATCCCGTTCGACGGGCACGCGATGCCGGCCTACCTGATCCCGGCCGCCGGGCGCGAGACCGAGACCCGCCCGCTGATCATCTTCACCAACGGCTACGACGGCACCATCCCCGACATGTATTTCGCCTCGGCCGTGGCAGCGTCGCGACGCGGCTACCACAGCCTGCTGTTCGACGGGCCGGGCCAGGGGATGATGCTGTACGCGCAGAACGTGACGCTGCGGCCGGACTGGGAGACTGTGGTCGCGGCGGTGATGGATTTCGCGCTCGCCCATCCGTTGGTCGACGCCGGCCGGGTGGCGCTGAGCGGCTGGAGCCTCGGCGGATATCTCGCGCCGCGCGCCGCATCGGGCGAGCATCGCCTCGCCGCGGTGATCGCCGATCCGGGAAGCTGGGGGATCGCCGCGGGGTTCCGCGCCGTCGTGCGCCGCATGTTCGACCTGCCGCCCGAGGCGGTGCGCGACCTCGGCACGCTCGACCCGGCGCTGCTGGCGCGCGCGGAGGCGGCGATCAGGGCGGACCGTGAGATGAACTGGAAGGTGGTGCAGCGCGGCTTCTGGGTGCACGGGGTGGAGACGCTGGGCGCCTACCTGGCCGATGTCGAACGCTACACGATGGAAGGCCGCGCCGAGCGGATCACCTGCCCCACGCTGATCACGCAGGCGGAGGAGGATGCGCTCGCCGCCGGGGCCGGGTCGCTGTTCGCGGCGCTGCGCTGCCCCAAGACGCTGCTGCGCTTCACCGCCGCGGAAGGCGCGGGCGATCATTGCGAGATGCAGAACCGCTCGCTGCTCAATCGGCGCGCGCTGGACTGGCTGGACGAGCAGTTCGCCGCCCCCGGCTGACGGGTCCGCGACGCTACCCGCGCATGGCGTCTTGCGGGCAGCCCCGGCGCCGCGCACGATCGCCGGCAGCATGCGTGCACAAGCACCATCACCACAGGAGGGAACGGACGATGCAAGGCGTGGTGTTCACCGGCGATCGCGGCCTGGAGCTGATGACCTTCCCCGACCCGACACCCGGCCAGGGTGAAGTGGTCCTGGAGATGAAGGCCTCCGGCATGTGCGGGTCCGACCTGCACCAGTATCGCCGGTCGACGACCGCGACGACCCAGAGCACCGGCCTGCCGCCCAATCCGAACCCCACGATCGTCGGCCATGAGCCCTGCGGCGTCGTGGTGGCGATCGGCCCCGGCGTGTTGCCGGCCCAGGCGAAGATCGGCGAACGGGTGATGGTGCACCACTACACCGGCTGCACCCAGTGCGAGCATTGCCGGTCGGGCTGGCAGCAGCTCTGCCAGGAAGTGCCGGTGAAGGTGTACGGCAACAACGCCCATGGCGGGCATGCGAAATACATGGCGGTCCCGGCGGACACGCTCGTGCCGCTGCCGGAGGAGCTCAGCTTCGCCGCCGGCGCCGCGATCGCCTGCGGGTCGGGCACCGCCTATGGCGCGCTGCGGCGGATGAACATCTCGGGCCGCGACACGATCGCGATCTTCGGCCAGGGGCCGGTCGGACTTGCGGCGACGCAGTTCGCGACGGCGATGGGCGCGCGGGTGATCGCGCTCGACGTGAACCCGCAGCGGCTGGAACGCGCGAAGGAATTCGGCGCGGACGCGGTGGTGGATCCCGGCTCCAACGATCCGGTCGGCGCGATCAAGGAGCTGACTCACGGGCGCTATGCCGACCTGACGCTCGACACCTCCTCCAACCCCGGCGCGCGGCTGAACGCGATCCGCTCCACCAAGGTGTGGGGCACGATGTGCTTCGTGGGCGAAGGCGGCGACGTGCATATCGACGTCAGCCCGCATCTGCTGCGCCGGCAGCTCACGCTGGTCGCGTCCTGGACCTTCTCCAACGTCATCCAGGCGGAATGCGCGCGCTACTGCGTGGAGCGGAAGATCGACGTGGACAAGCTGTTCACGCATCGCTGGTCGCTGCCGCAGGCCAAGGAGGCCTACGAGCTGTTCGACAAGCAGGCCGACGGGAAGGGCGTCTTCCTGATGTGAGCGCCGCGGCCGAGATCCTCTCGCTCTATGCGGCTCTCGGCCGCGCGGGGCTGATACAGGGCAGTTCGGGCAATGTCAGCGCGCGCGTGCCGCAGGGGATGGTCATCACGCCCTCCGGCGGCACGCCGGAGGAGGCACTGGGCGAGCCCGACCTCGCCCGCATGACGCTGGACGGGACGGTCACGAACGACGCCACGCCGTCGAGCGAGTGGGCGATGCATGCCGGGATCTACCAGGCGGCGCCGGAGACCCGGTTCATCGTCCACTCGCATGCCGATGCCTGCACCGCCCTCGCCTGCCTGGCCGAACCCCTGCCCGCGTTCCACTACATGGTCCTGCAGTTCGGCGGCACCGACGTGCGGTGCGCGCCCTACGTCACGTTCGGCACGCCGGCCTTGGCCGCATTGGCGGTGGAGGCGATGCGCGACCGCACGGCGTGCCTGCTCGCCAATCACGGCATGATCGTGCTGGGTGCGACCGCCGCGCAGGCGTTGAGCCGGTCGTTGCTGCTGGAACAATTGTGCCGCCAATACCTGCTGGCACGCTCCGCCGGGACGCCGCGGCTGCTGAGCGAGGCCGAGATGGCGGCCGCGAAGGAGCGGTTCAGGACCTACGGGCGGCGGTGATCCGCACGCGCCCCGACCTGCTTCGGGCTTTCCGCTTCACCCCGTCCAATGGAGTTCGCCATGGATCTCTCCCCCGATCTCGCCAACCGCGTGGCGCTGGTGACGGGCGGCTCCCGCGGGATCGGACGCGCCATCGCGCTGGCCCTGGCACAGGCCGGCGCAGCGGTCGCCGTGAACTACCGAACGGAGGAGGCCGCCGCGCAGTCGGTCGTGGACGCCATCGGCGCCGCGGGCGGCCGCGCGATCGCGGTCGGCGCCGACGTCTCGCGCGGCGACGAGGTCGCGCGGCTCGCCGCGACCGCGGTCGCGCAACTCGGCCCGATCGATGTGCTGGTGAACAACGCCGGCATCGCGCTGATGCGCGGGCTCGAGGACCTGACCGAGGCGGATTTCGACCACACGCTGGCGGTCAACCTGAAATCCGCCTTCCTGTGCACCCAGGCGGTGCTGCCGCACATGCGGGCGCAAGGCTGGGGCCGCATCGTCAACGTCAGCTCCGGCGCGGCGCGCGGCAGCGGAATCGTCGGCGTGCACTACAACGCGTCCAAGGCCGGGATGGAGGGCCTTACCCGCGGCTACGCGGCGCGCCTCGCACGTGAGGGCGTCACCGTGAACGCCGTCGCGCCCACGCTGATCGACACGGACATGATCAGCGCCCGCACCGAGGACAGCGCCGCCCGCATCCCCATGCGGCGGCTCGGTACGCCCGAGGAATGCGCGCAGGCCACGCTGATGGTGATCGGCAACGCCTACATGACGGGGCAGACGGTCCAGGTGAACGGCGGCATGCACTTCATTTGACAACGTTGCTGCGGCCTGCGCGGCCGCGACCCCCGCGCGGGTTGCTCCCGACCTCCCCTGCCCTACACTCGATGCCAACGAGACGCATGGGGAAGGAACGCGCGTGACCGAGACGGCTCGACCAACGGCTGCGCGCCCGGTGCTGCGCGCGCCCGATTACGACCATGCGGTGCTGTACGACGTGATGGTGCCGATGCGGGACGGCACGCGGCTCGCCACCGACATCTACCTGCCGGCGGCCGATGGCGCGATCCTGCCGGGATCCTGGCCGGTGGTGCTGGAACGCACGCCCTACGACAAGCTCCGCACCCAGACGAACACGCCCGACGGCGCGTTCTGGGCGAAGCGCGGCTACGCCGCCGTGCGGCAGGATTGTCGCGGGCGCTTCGGGTCCGAGGGCGCGTTCATCTCCTACCCGTCCGAGGGCGACGACGGCGTGGACACGGTGGAATGGATCCGCACGCAGGACTGGTGCGACGGGCGCATCGCAGTCACCGGGTCGAGCTACTACGCCTCGACCGCGCAGGCGATCCTGTGCCGCAACCCGCCCGGCCTCGTTGCCGCGGTGATCCGCGTCGGCGCCGGCGACTACCATGAGGACGGGGCCTGGTCGGGGGGCGCGTTCCAGCTCACGCACAACGTCAACTACACGCTGGGACTGGCCGCCAACGGCAAGGAGGCGATGGCCGATCCCCGCGTCGCGCGGGCGCTGACCGAGGCGCTCGCGCCGCGCGCCGCGTTCGCGCTGATGCAGCGCGGGCCGCTGGCGGAGGGTGGGTCGGTGCTCGCGCTGACACCCAGCTACGAGGGCTGGTATCAGGAATGGCAGTGTCATGAGCGCTACGACGCGTTCTGGCGGCAGGACGGGTATCGGTTCGACTACGCCGCCGCCGCCGACGTGCCGGTGCTGCTGGTCGCGACCTGGTACGACGCGTTCCTGGGCGGGATGCTGGATGCGTTCCAGGGCTATGCGGCGGGCAAGAGCGCCCCCGTGCACATGATCGCGGGCGCCGGCTACCACTCCTCGGTCTACACGATGTCCGAGGTCGCGGGCGACGTGGCGTTCGGGCCGGCCTTCCCGATCGACGTGCCCGCCGCGATCCTGCAGTGGTTCGACCAGCATGTGAAAGGGCTCGACCGCGGGCTGGACGGCGGCCGCGTGGTGCATGCCTTCCGCATCGAAGGCGGCGACGGACGCAGGACGGCCGCCGGCAACTTGCAGGCAGGCGGGTCCTGGCAGCGCTTCCCCGCCTGGCCGCCGCCGGATGCGGTGCCGACTCCGTTCTATCTCGGCGCCGATCTCAGCCTGTCCCGGGAGATTCCGGACGACGGGGCGTTGTCGTTCGACTACGACCCACGGAACCCGGTGCCGACGGTAGGCGGCAATGTCAGCTCAGGGCTCGAGATCGTGCCGGCCGGGCCGTACGACCAGCGCGGCGACACGAAGCTGCTGCAATGTGCGGACACGCGCCCGCTGGCGGAGCGGCCGGACGTGCTGGTGTTCCAGACGCCGCCGCTTGCCGCGGACACCGAGATCTCCGGGATGATCAGCGTCGTGCTGCACGTGTCTTCCTCGGCGGTCGACACGGACTTCACGGCCAAGCTGATCGACGCGTATCCGCCGAGCGCCGATTATCCGGACGGGTATGCGATGAACCTGCAGGACGGGATCGTGCGAGCACGGCTGCGTGCCTTCACCCAGGCCGGCCCGGGCTACCGGCGGATCTACGCGCAGCGGGAGGAGACGCTGCGGCCGGAGGAGATCGTGGAGGTGACGATCGATCTCTGGGCGACGAGCGTGCTGGTGCGCGCGGGGCATCGGATCCGGCTCGACGTCTCCAGCAGCAACTTCCCGAGGTTCGACGTCAATCCGAACACCGGAGAGCCGTTTGCCGCGCGCCGCCTGCCGCCCGTGGTGGCGCGGAACATCGTGCATGTGGGGGCGGCGCACCCGTCGCACGTGGTGCTGCCGCTGCGGTGAGGCGTTGGACGGCCGGGCCGCTGTGGTCGGACGGGTGGGCTTTGCGGCTCGTGCTGGTGGGCTTTGCGGCTCGTGATGGTGGGCTGGTGC
>MKTV01000012.1:19056-22979 GCA_001898425.1 Rhodospirillales bacterium 69-11 | reverse complement strand
ACCGTGCCTTGGGGCACGCTGATCCTGTCCGTGGTGCTCTACATCGTCGTGCCGGTCATCGTGGCGCAGCTCTGGCGCCGGACGCTGCTCGGGCGCGGGCCGGCCGCCCTGGCGCGGACGCTCGCCGTGCTCGGTCCAGTGTCGCTGGTGGCGCTGCTGGCGACGCTGGTGCTGCTGTTTGGCTTGCAGGGCGAGCAGATCATCGCCCAGCCCCTGGTGATCCTGCTGCTGGCGGTGCCAATCCTGATCCAGGTCTATTTCAACGCCGGCCTGGCCTACCTGCTCAACCGCCGCGCAAAGGTGGCCTGGTGCGTCGCGGGGCCGTCCGCCCTGATCGGCGCCAGCAACTTCTTCGAGCTGGCGGTCGCCACAGCCATTGCGCTGTTCGGCTTCCAGTCCGGCGCAGCGCTCGCAACCGTGGTGGGCGTGCTGATCGAGGTGCCGGTGATGCTCTCCGTGGTCGCCATCGTGCGGCGAAGCCGCGGCTGGTACGAGCGAGGCGCCGCGTGATGGCCGGCAACGTCACGATCTACCACAACCCGGCCTGCGGCACCTCACGCAACACGCTGGCGATGATCCGCGCGACCGGCACCGAGCCGGTCGTGATCGAATACCTCAAGACGCCGCCCAGCCGCGCCGAGCTGCAGGACTTGGTGCGACGCATGGGCATCCCTCTCCGCGCCGTCCTTCGCCAGAAGGGCACGCCGTTCGCCGAGCTGGGACTGGATGACCCTACCTTGTCCGATGACGCGCTGCGGGACGCCATCGAGCAACACCCGATCCTCATCAACCGGCCGATCGTCGTCACGCCCAAGGGCGTGCGACTGTGCCGGCCGTCCGAAACCGTGCTGGACTTGTTGGATGCGCCGCTGCCGTCCGATTTTCTCAAGGAGGACGGTGAGCACGTGGCCGCGCGGCCGATCTGATGCGAGATGGACCATTGGACGGCGGCGTGGAGCCGATGCCGGCGCTGCGCCGTGAGTTGTTGCAGCCGCCTGACCTGGCACGCCTGGAACCGCCCGTCCGTGCCGAGCACCCGCCCCGCATTCTGCTGCTGTATGGCAGCCTGCGGGAGCGGTCGTACTCGCGCTTGTTGGTCGAGGAAGCGGACCGGCTGCTCCGCCTGATAGGCGCGGAAACCCGCATCTTCGATCCGCGCGAGCTGCCGATCGTCAATAGCACGGGTCCGGACCATCCCAAGGTGCAAGAGCTGCGCGCGCTGTCGTTGTGGTCGGAAGGCCAGGTCTGGTGCAGCCCGGAGATGCACGGCGCGGTGACCGGCGTGTTCAAGAACCAGATTGACTGGCTGCCGCTGGAAATCGGTTCGGTGCGGCCGACGCAAGGGCGAACCCTGGCCGTGATGCAGGTGTCCGGCGGCTCGCAGAGCTTCAACGCGGTCAACACCCTACGCCTGCTGGGCCGGTGGATGCGGATGGTCACCATCCCGAACCAGTCGAGCGTGCCGCGTGCCTACGAGCAATTCGATGACGCGGGCCGCATGAAGCCATCGGCCAACTATGATCGCGTGGTGGACGTGATGGAGGAGCTGCTGCGCTTCACTTGGTTGCTGCGCGATCGAGCGGATTACCTCGTGGGTCGCTACAGTGAGCGTAAATCCGCCTTTGTCCTGCCAGCGCTTTGAGCCTCTTTCTTGTTGGCCACTTCCTTATGCGGCCGAGTGAGGCGAGCTGTTCTAACCGCACCGCTTCTTAAGCCCGCTTCCTGTTCGACCCGCCAAAGGCTGGTCGATTGTCGGGACGCTTCCCGTCCCGACGCCACCCGGCGGCGACGGCGCGCAGGGACGGTCAAGGATGCCGAAGGCACCGCGAAGCGGCGGGAGCCGTAGGCGACCGTCCTTGAGGGTCCCGAGCACCGTGGCACTTATCCACAGATCGAGATTATCCACCGCCTAAACTTCAAATTCTCTTAGATTCTAATTTCAGGGCGAGAATCCCCCTTCAAAAACAATGGGTTACGGCCTTAAATGTGACTAAACGGGGGCTTCGATGTGACTCAACGGGGGGTCGGTTGTGACTAAACGGGGGCTTCGATGTGACTCAACGGGGGGTCGGTTGTGACTAAACGGGGGCTTCGATGTGACTCAACGGGGGTTGTCGATTCGTCTTTGAACCTGATCGAATCGGGCAGGGAAAAGACTGCGGGCGACTCGGTTTGGGTGCTGGCTGGCTCTCTTGTCCCTACCGCTCCGACATGAAGGGGCGCAGTTGTGACTCAACGGGGGTTCTAGACAAGGTTGTGACGTGACTTGACCTGGTAGCACGTCATATTCACTGTGGCTCTATGTCGCAGACCGTGGCCCAGAAAACCAATCACACCGGTTTCCCCAAAGCTGGCGAGTTGATTGAGATCACGGGTGCCCACGCGTTGGAGGCCTCCGACAGGGCCATCCTGAATCTCCTGTATCAGCACGCTCACGATAGTGGCCGGCTGACTGAGACAGATGCCGAGTGGGAGTTGCCCATGTCGGCTCTCCGCCCCTCTCGGCAGCACAAGGGAAACGAGCGCGTCCGGGACAGCCTGGATAGGCTTATGCGGATTGTTGTGACGGTGCCTCTGCCCGATGCCAAAACAGGCGAGCCGCGCCTCGTCCTGACGAACCTGTTCGAGTTCTTCGACCTGTCAGCGGATGAAGGCCGGCCGGGAGCAACGGTCCGGTTCGGGCTTCCCAAGAAGCTCCGTCCCATCCTGGCCCGGTCCAATCGTTGGGGCCGCATCAAGGCCGAAGTCGTCTGCGCGATGACGAGCATATACGCCATGGCGCTCTACGAGCTGGTGCAGCTTCGGTCAGGGTTGGAGCGATGCGTCGAGCAAATTCCCATTGATCGCTTCCGCGATCTGCTCGGGGTACCGCCGGGAAAGCTGGTTCGGGGACCAGATTTCGAGCGGAGGGTGATCGAACCGGCCTTGCTGGAAGTGAATGGCCTATCGGAAATGAGTGTCCAAATCGAGCTGACGCGCCTGCATGCTCGCGCGCCGATAACAGGCGTGACCCTTGCCTGGTGGCGGAAGGAAGGTGACGACTTCCGGGCGGCCTACGCCGAACGCCAACGATCAAAAGCGGGGCGGATGGCTAGGCTTAGGGGTCAAGTCGAAGACGTTTCTATCGGTTAACCCGCAAGCGTGCTAGCAGGCTAGCGCTCACCAAAAGGATGTTTACCGCGAGCGCGCATAAGCAAATCAAAGGCTTCACCCATAAGCGCCTGCACCGTGGTGCTCTCCTCGATTGCTAGGATGTTCAACGCCCGGCTCAGTTCTGGGCTGAAGTGGCCAAGGACGCCCTTCTTCCCCTCGCGGGCTGGTCGGCGCTTGCTGCCGGTTTCCGGCGCACCGATTGAAGCAACAGGCGATGGCTCGATGGCTTTCGGCGTAGCTGGCCGTGCTTCTGGCAAATCATCTTTGAGTCCGGCAAATCTCGTCATACTGCAACCGTGCTAGCTGGTTTACCTGCTAGCACGGTTGCATACTTACTGACCCATTTCCAAAGCCGGGCCGCGTCTTCAGCAGCCTTTCCACCCGGCTCAATTTCGGCCGCCGCTTTTCCCTGTGCCACGCTGTGATGGAACGCCGCCCGTTCTGGCAGCATGACCGGTGCAACCTGCAAGCCGATGCGCTGAACCAGCTCGCTTGCTTCGGGGTAGAGGACCGCACCACGCGGAGGACCTGCCATGAACACCACGAAAGCTGGCTTGCCGCTTGCTTTCGCGAGTTCTGCCGTGGTCCGTACGGCATCAAGATCGAAGGCGCGGGGGCGGCAAGGAATGAGCAATAGACTCGCGGCCCGGCAAGCCTCGCGCGCCATAATGTCGGCTGCCGGCGGCGTGTCGATCACGGCAAACGCAGCGCCTGCACGCGCCAAAGCCGCAAGCTTGTCAGGAAGGAGGCTGTGAGAGGCGCAGTCGATT
>MKTV01000012.1:4706-19039 GCA_001898425.1 Rhodospirillales bacterium 69-11 | reverse complement strand
CGCCCGCCACTTGCCCCAACGCGAAGCTGTCGCCTGCGGGTCGGTATCAACAATGACAGTGGGCAATCCGGCTGCATGCGCCGCGGTACCCAGGTGTATGGCGAGCGTGGTCTTTCCAGCTCCGCCTTTTTGACTAATGACTGCGACGGTTAGCACGTTACCTCGTAACCTCGGTTGCGTGCTAGCACGCTAGGGAACGGGGTCGAGCGTTGCAATAGCCTTGGCTATAGCGGCGGCGGCAAAGCAGGGCTGCCCGGACTATGAACCGGCCCAGCATGTGCCAGCAATCGCCGCACCTGCGCTGCTGACCACTCCTCCTTACCGGTTGGGGTTCGTACGCCCTGCTCATGCAGCGCCGTCGCGATTGCCCTTAGGCTGCTCGCACCTTCCGCCTGCACCTGGCGCACCACGGCCAGCACGTCCGCTGCTCGCGCCTTCACTTGGCGGCTGCGCGCCTGCCGGGCTGCTGCTGCCATCGCTGCCGTCGCCGGGGTAGGGGAGGGATTGCCGAGGCGGACCCCGCGTGCCTTCGCGACTGCCAAGGCCGCGCGCGTGCGCTGGCTGATCAGCCCGGCTTCCAGCTCGGCAACCGCCGCCATCTGCGTGACGAGGAACTTCCCGACTGGCCCGGCCGGCACCCTGGGCAGGTCACAGAAGACGACGCCGGCCTCCCCGCTGCCCTCCACCACGGACAGCAAGAAGCGGGCGTTACGCGCCAGCCGGTCCAGCTTGGCGATGACGAGCACGGCGCGACGGGTGCGGCAGGAAGCCAACGCGGCGGCGAGCTGCGGCCGATCGACGCGCTTGCCGCTCTCCACCTCCTGGAACTCCGCAACCACCTCGCCGCCGGCCTGGGCGACGTAAGCTGCGACGGCCTGGCGCTGCGCCTCAAGGCCAAGCCCGGATCGGCCCTGGCCATCGGTGCTGACGCGAAGGTAGGCGACGAACCGCCCGGGCTGCCGCACGGTCATGCGGGGGTCTTTGCTACCCGAAGTGTAGGGCGATCATTCATCCCAAGGATTGAAGATCGCCACGCCCACGCCCTCGAAGTCAGCCACGTTGCGGGTGACCACGCTCGCCCCACGCGCGCGCGCGATTGCAGCCAGCATCAGATCAATGGTCCCGCTCGGCCGCCCGGCATTCCGGCGCGCCGCGAATACCTTGGCATAGGCAGAAGCCGCCTCGATGTCGAAAGGGAGGACGCGCCCGTCGAAGTCGTCGGTGAACATGGCGCGCGCGGCCTCCTCCAACTCGGTGCGCCGCCGGCCGCTTGGCATAACGGCGAGGCCGGAAAGGATTTCTGCCTGGCACACGGCAGCCGTGAACAGCTCTTCCGATTGCTGGCGCACGATCCAGTCCGCGACTTTGCGCTCAGGCTCGGGACGCATGATCTCGGAGAGCATGTTGGTGTCGAGCACCAGCATTAATCGAACCGGGGCGGATCGCGGACCGGCTCGCGCGGGGGCAGTTCGAGGTCAACCCCGCCCAGCGGTGCGAAGCGGGCGCGAACCCGGTCGTAGAGGTGGCGCACAGGCGGCGCTTCCTGCGGCGCGAGCACGGTTTGCAGGATACGGCGCGCCTCCGCCTCCATTGACTGCCCATGCTGGGCAGCGCGGACGCGCAGCCGTTCCTTGATGGCCGGGTCTAGGTTCCGGATGGTGATCGAGGCTGGGACAGGGTGTCTGCTAGCGTGCATACCCTGTTTGTAATCATTGATTGCATTGATGTCAATCGCCATGTATCACTCTGTCAAACGGACGTTTGACAGAGTGATACACCTAGATGTTCGACAAAGTCTCGATAAGGGGGCAGAGCGTCGATACCCCCTTCTCACATTTGACAACCAGGATTTCTAATGCCGCCTCCATGGCCTGCAGGTCAGCAACCTTGGACCGCACGTCGGCTAAGTGGCTCCTTGCAACGCCCATGACTTCCGCGCAGGGCTGCGACCGTTCGTCGGACAGACGCAGCATCGCCCGCACCTCCTCGGGCTGGAAACCAAGCTCGCGGGCTCTGCGGATGAACGACAGCCGCCGTACATCGTCGGCCCCATAAAGCCGGTATCCTGCCTCCGTCCGCATCGGCGGAGCGATCATGCCCACCTTCTCGTAGTAGCGGACTGTATCGATGTTGCAGCCGGTTCGCCGCGCCAACTCGCCGATTTGCAATCGCACGTCAGTGCCTCGGGAGCCCCTTGAATGCCGATCCATTTTTCCTCTTGACCCTGGAGTCACTACAGGCTGCACGGTGCGCAGATGGAGTTGCGTTCGAGAGAGAGCAAGGGTCGATGGGCGTGCATGTAAGACAGGATGTAGAGCGCCTAGCCGACATCGCTGAGCGGGATGGGCAGCGCCGAGCGACCCTCCTGTCGATGGGCGGAATCCTGGCCGCCCTGGGAGCCGCGTCGTGCTGTGTGATCCCGTTCGCATTGTTCCTGGTCGGGGTCAGCGGCGCCTGGATTGGCAATCTGACTGCACTTGAGCCCTACCAACCCCTCTTCGCCGCCGTCTCTCTCGGCTTCATCGGCTATGGCGCATACCTCGTCTATTGGAAGCCGAAACTGGCTTGCGCCGCCGGTTCTTACTGCGCCCGGCCTGCTTCAACCCGCATCGCGAAAATCGGCCTTTGGACCGCAGGGGGTCTGGTCGTGATCGCGGTCGGCTTCCCTTACGCCGTTCGCGCCTTCCTTGGGTCCTGAAAACATGGAGAAAATCATGATTCGCAATACTGCTACCGTTTTGACACTCGCCTTGCTCATCGCCCCGATGGCCGCACAAGCGGCTGAGAGCACAGCCGTGCTCAAGGTGCATCATGCCGGGTGCGTGCTGTGCGGCCCGATCGTCAAAAGCACGCTTGAGCACGTGAAGGGCGTCAAGGCTGTGCAGGTCACGCAGGCCGATGGGATGGCAGACGTTGCGGCCACGGTGACTTTCGATAACACGCAAACCACGACTGAGGCGCTTATCAAGGCCACGACCGATCACGGCTACCCGGCCGAGTTGACGAAGACGGCCAGCAACTCCTGATGAACGAGCGCCCCCCATTTTGGGCTGCCCTTGCTGGCATTGGCCTGGTCACAGTTTGCTGCGGCGGACCGCTGCTGGTTGGTGCGATCGGTGTCCTCAGCGCATCGGCTCTGCTGGGCTGGGCCACATATCTGGCCTGGCCAGCTGTCGCCCTGATGGCCGGTGTGATGGCGCTCGTCTTCTATCGCCGGTTTCGCCGGACGCACACAGTGTCAGGACGTTGCGATGGCAGGATGGGTGCGTCCTCAGAGAGCTTAAGTTGATGGACGCCAACATAGTTCACGATTGCTGCGCGCCCACGCATAACCGCACGCTTGAGCTGAAGGATCATGGCTGCGGCAGCGTTTCAGCAGCCGGGGGCACTCCAGACCTGGTGGTCGTCGGCGCTGGCTCCGCCGGGTTCTCGGCGGCTATCCGGGCCGGCGAGCTAGGGGCGAAGGTAGTCCTGATCGGGCACGGCACGATCGGGGGCACCTGCGTGAACATCGGCTGCGTGCCGTCGAAGACCCTGATCCGAGCGGCCGAGGCGCTGCACCATGCCCGATCGGCTAGCCGGTTTGCCGGCATTACAGGGACGGCGGAGCTGACAGACTGGCACGCGCTCGTGGCGCAAAAGGATAGCCTCGTCTCCGCGATGCGGACCGCGAAGTATGAGGAGCTGCTGCCGCGATACGATCACATCCGCTACGTCGCGGGAGCAGCCCGTTTCACCAAGGGCGGTCTCCAGGTCGCTGACGAGGTTTTCTCGTCTGAGCGCGTGGTGATCGCGACCGGCGCGGCGCCTGCAATGCCAGCCATTTCAGGGTTGGCGGCGGTGCCGTGGTTGACCAGCACGACGGCGCTCTCGCTCGAAAAGCTCCCTAAATCGCTGCTGGTGATCGGTGGAGGCGTGATCGGCTGTGAGCTGGGCCAGATGTTCGCCCGCTTTGGCGTGCAGGTCACGATCGTCTGCCGCTCCCGGCTGCTGCCTGGCTTCGACCCCGACATCAGTGCGGCGCTGGCGGGATATCTGCGTGAGGAAGGAATCGAGGTCCGATGCAGTTTGGCATACGCCAGCATCCGGCAAACCGAGCAGGGTGTTGCCCTGCGCATCTTTGCCGATGGCCAGTCACACGAACTGAATGCCGAACAGGTTCTGGTCGCAACGGGCCGCACCCCCAACACAGCCGGTCTTGATCTGGAAGTGGCCAAAATTGCCATGGATGAGCGCGGGTCCATCGTGGTCGATGAGCATCTGGGGACAACGCGCGCCGGGATCTATGCCGCCGGCGATGTCACGGGCCGGGATGAATACGTCTACATGGCAGCCTACGGTGCCAAACTGGCGGCCGAGAATGCGCTTGAAGGCAACGGCCGGCGCTATGATTCGCGAACCATGCCGGAGGTAGTGTTCACCGATCCCCAGGTGGCGAGTGTCGGCTTGACCGAGGCCAAAGCGCGACATGCAGGCTATGATGCCAAAGCGATGACGGTAGCACTCGACCAAGTGCCGCGGGCTTTGGCAGCGCGTGACACCCGCGGATTGATCAAGCTGGTAGCCGAGGCAGAGACCGGCTTGCTTCTCGGAGCGCATATCCTCGCGCCGGAAGGAGGCGACAGCATTCAGACGGCGGTGCTGGCAATCAAGCATCGCCTCACGGTCAAAGACCTTGCTGAGACGCTGTTCCCCTATCTCACCACGGTGGAGGGGATGAAGCTCGCGGCACTCAGTTTCGGCAAGGACGTGGCCCTGTTGTCCTGCTGCGCGGGATAGCGGGGGCTCAATCGGTGATCGTCCGAACAAGCCAAATCTCGACCCTGGACCACAGCTTACGGTGTTGTCTTAGTTTGGAGCGTTCAATATGGCCGACAACTATGATCTCATCGTCATTGGTTCTGGAACTGCGGCGCAGCTCGCCAGCTCTCGCCTGAAAGCGGCTGGGTGGCGGGTGGCTATAATTGATCATCGGCCATTCGGCGGCACCTGTGCGCTGCGTGGATGCGACCCCAAGAAGATGCTGGTCAGCGGTGAGGAAGCCGTGGAAGCCGGCCGACGCATGCGCGGCCATGGCGTCGATGGAGACCTTCGTATCGACTGGCCCGCGTTGATGGCGTTCAAACGTTCCTTCACGGACCCGGTGCCGGCGAAGCAGGAGCGACGCTATGCGGAGCAGGGCATAGACGCCTTCCACGGCATTGCTCGATTCACCGGTCCGGATGCCGTGGCCGTGGATGGCCGGGAGCTTCGGGGGCGCCATGTGCTGATCGCCACGGGTGCCAGCCCCGTGCCGCTCGGCATCCCTGGGGAAGAACACGTTATCACCAGTGATGACTTTCTGGAGCTTGAAGGTCTGCCCGCCTGCGTCGTCTTAATCGGGGGTGGCTACATTGCAGCTGAGTTCTCGCACCTCGCCGCACGGGCCGGGGCAAAGGTGACTGTATTACAGCGGGGATCTCGGATGCTGCCGAACTTTGATCCGGACCTGGTTGGCTGGCTCATGCCGTCCTTCGACCGGCTCGGCATCGACGTACGCGTTGATGCCGCAGTGACACGGGTTGAGAAGACGGCGGACGGCTTTTTGGTCCATACCGGGAGTGAGCAGCAGGCGATTGCGGCCGATCTGGTGGTGCATGCGGCCGGCCGTGCGCCAAACCTGAAGGCACTCGACCTATCGGCCGCCGGGGTCCAGCTTGATCACGGGTGGATCGCCCTCAATGACTTCCTGCAAAGCACGTCCAACCCACGCATCTATGCGGCGGGTGACGCCGCTGGCAGTGGGCCACCGCTAACGCCAGTTTCCAGCCACGATGCCAAGGTAGTCGCGGGCAACCTGCTGGACGGCAACCAGCATCGACCCGACTACCGGGGTGTGCCCAGCGTGGCGTTCACCGTGCCGCCGATCGCGACCGTTGGACTGAGCGAGGCGGAAGCGCGCGCGCAAGGGCTGCGGGTGCGCGTGAAATCTGCGAACGTGCCGGAGTGGTTTACCGCCCGTCGTCTGGCGGAGCCAGTTTATGCCTTCAAAACCCTGGTCGAAGAGGACTCCGGGCAAGTTTTGGGCGCTCATCTTGTCGGCCCAAGCGCGGACGAGGTGATTAACATTTTCGCGCTGGCGATCCGCCACGGCTTAACGGCTGAAAATTTGAAGGCAACGATGTTTGCCTATCCGACAGCCACATCGGACGTGAGTTACATGATTTGACGCCCTGCGACGGATCGCCAATTCACGGCATCCATTTAGCCTGGATAATTCATGAGGAGTCGCCGAAATAGTCCAGCCTATTGATTAGAAACGATATTCTGTAATTCCACTATTTTTAGAACGGGATTCGTAATGAAGGATAGCCGTCCAAGCTGCGCCTAGGCTTTCCAATTAGTCGCATCCGGTGGCGCATAATTCGGGTTAGATATCCGTGACCACCAAGCTAACACATGGATTTCGCTTACTCTTCAATTTGACAGCGCTGCCCTCTGACCTCTTGATTCCGTACTATAGTACGGACCCATATTAGAGGCGAGGTGGCGAAATGAGAGCAGGTCTGAGCATCGGAAGAGCGGCCCGCGAGGCGGGTGTCGGCGTGGAGACGATCCGGTTTTACGAGCGGCAGAGCCTCGTCCAGCAGCCGCCGAAGCCGGATGGCGCGGGCGTGCGGCGGTATCCCGCGATTGCGGTCGAGCGCATCCGTTTCGTCCGAGAGGCGCAGGAGCTCGGCTTCTCGCTACGCGAGATCAAGGAGCTGCTGGCGCTGCGCGCCGACCCCGCCGCCGACTGCGCCGAGGTCCGCGAGCAGGCCACGGCCAAGCTCGATGAGGTGCACCGCAAGATCAGTCGGCTTCAGGAAATCGGCACCGCGCTGGAGCGCCTGATCGCGACCTGCCCAGGGCGCGGCGGCTTGCAGGCGTGCTCGATCATGGATGCGCTGACGCTCCGGTCAGGCGGGCACTCCGAGGCCAGCAAGACCCCGGCCCATCTTGATTCGAAGCCAGCGAAAGGATGACACCGATGAAGAACACGACATTCAAGGTCGAGGGCATGCACTGCGACGGGTGCGCTGCCAACGTCAAAGCACTCGTGGAGAAGGAGCCGGGCGTAAAGGGCGTTTCGGTCTCCTTCAAGGACGGCGAAGCACGCGTCCTTTACGACCCGGAGGCCGTGACGGAAGATCGGCTCGCGGCGACGATCCAGAAGCCCGGTTATCGGGTCGTGGAGCGCCGGTGACCACAGGGTTCACCCTGACGAGCCTGGTGCTGCTCCCGGTCGGCTTCGGGCTACTGGGCTTCGTCGAGCCGTGCTCGATCGGCTCGACGCTCCTGGTCATCAAGCACCTAGAAGGCAAGGGCGCGGCCAGAAAGCTCGCCCAGGTCGGCGTTTTCGCGGGGACGCGCGCCGTGTTCATCGGTCTGCTGGGCGTGCTCGCGGTTATGCTGGGCACCGCCTTCTTGGGCTTCCAGCGGGCCGCGTGGGTCGTTCTCGGGGTTGCCTACGCCGTGATCGGCGTTCTCTACCTTGCGGGCAGGACGGGGCCGCTGATGGTTTCGCTCGGGCCTGGAATCGCGCGGCTATCTGACGTGCAAGGGTCGGCGGCGCTCGGCGTCCTGTTCGGCCTCAACATCCCCGCCTGTGCCGGGCCGTTGCTCGTCGCGCTACTCGGCGCCGCGGCTGCGGGTGGGGCTTCCGGGGAGACGCTCGCGGGCGGCTTCGTCTCCCTCGCCCTGTTCGGCCTCGCTATGTCGCTGCCGCTCGTCCTGGCCGTGCTCTTCGAGCCCGCCCGCCGCGCGCTCGACTGGCTCGCCGGACTGTCCCGGCGGCTGCCGTTCTGGACCGGCCTGCTGCTCGTCGTCCTCGGCGCCTGGTCGATCCGGCTCGGCCTGCTCACCCCGGCGAGGCTCTAGGCCGGATCGCATCATGAAAGAGATCACCATGACAACCGCAGTAACGGCGGAACCCGACTTTCGGCCGTGGACGGAGGAGCCTGCGGCCCGGCCCGATCGGGCGCGCATCCGCGCCCGCATCGGCGGCCTGCACTGCTCGCTCTGCACCGGCACCGTCGAGAAAGCGCTCGGGCGCCAGGCCGGCGTCGACAAGGTCTCGGTCAGCCTCACCCACGAGCAGGCGCTCGTCGAGTATGACCCTAAGATCGCGCGCCCCGAGCAGCTGCTCCAGATCCTGCGCGAGATCGGCTATACCGTCTCCGACCCGCGCAAGCTGCGCCCCTTCGAGGAGGAGGAGCAGGACCTCGTCCGCGAGAGCCGGCGCTTCGTGGTCGCCGTCGCCCTCAGCGTCGCCTCGATCCCCATCATCGCGGACCCGACCGTGGGCTGGATCGGTTTCCTCCCCGCCCTGGTTTGCCTCAGTCTCGGTGCGATGGTGTTCCTGGTCCTAAGAAAGACCAGCCTCTGGACCGCTGGCCTGGCGACGGGCGGCCTTGCCGTCATGGCCTTGAGCCTGCTCGCCCTTAACCTGGAGGGCTACCTGGGGCGGATTGGGCCATGGCTCGTCGCGACGCTCGCCGTGGTCCTCGTCTTCGGGGTTGCCCGGCACATCCTCCACATGGCTTTCCAGGCGCTGCGCCGCGGCATCCTAAACCAGCACGTGCTGCTGGAAATCGGCGCCTTCGCGGGCATGGCCGGGGGCGTCATCGGCCTCGTTCTGGACCGCCCCGGCTATCCAACGGCGGCATTCTTCGCCGTCTCGGTGATGGTGGCGACCTACCACATCTTCTCGGAGTGGCTCTCGCTCATCGTCAAGACGCGCAGCTCGCAGGCGGTGAAGAAGCTGCTCAACCTGCAACCCGAGACCGCCCGCGTCCTGCGGGGCAGCGTCGAGGTGGAACTGCCCCTCAATGAGGTCGGGGTCGGCGATCTGGTCCGCGTCCGCCCGGGCGAGCGCGTTCCCGTGGATGGCACGGTCGTGCAAGGCCGCTCCGGCGTTGACCAGTCGCTCGTGACCGGCGAGCCGATCCCGATCGAGAAGGCCGTGGGCGCTTCTGTCATCGGCGGCTCGATCAACGGCACCGGCACGCTGCTGGTCGAGGCCACGGCGGTCGGCGAGGGCAGCTTCCTGCACAGGATCGTTCGCGAGGTCGAAGACGCGCGGGCGCTGAAACCCGGCATCCTCCATCTCGTTGACCGGGTGCTACGCGTATACACCCCGGCCGTGCTCCTAATTGCCGCGCTGGCCGTTGTCGGCTGGTTGGCCGGCTCCTGGCTCGGCACCGGGCACGCCGACGTGGAACGGGCGGTGTTCGCGGGCCTCAGCGTGCTCGTGATGGGCTACCCGTGCGCGCTCGGCATCTCCGCGCCGCTCTCCATCGTGCGCGGGGCCGGGGATGCCGCAGAGCGCGGCATCCTGATGCGCACGGGCGAGGCATTCCAGGGCTTCCGGCTGGCGACGAAGATCGTGCTCGACAAGACCGGTACCCTCACCGAGGGACGCCCGGTCGTGCGGGAGATCGAGGTTGTCGAGGGGACGGAGAACGAACTCCTTGCGCTGGCCGCCGCGGCCGAGGCGTCGTCGGAGCATCCCCTCGCGCAAGCCGTGGTGAACGCGGCCTTCAAGCGCGGCGCCGTCCCGCCCGAGGTCGAGTCCTTCGAGGCCGTGCCCGGCAAGGGCGTGACCGCGCGCATCGGAGGACGGGACGTGCTGGTCGGCAGCCCCCGCTTCCTGGCGGAGCACAGCATTGATCTAGCCCCTCTCGCCGGCCGGATCAGCGCCCTTGAAGAGGCTGGGCGCACGGTGATCGCGATGGGCCGGGACGGGCGCACGCTCGGCGTCTTGGCCCTGGGCGACACGTTACGTCCGGACGCGGCGCGGGCGGTCGTAGCGTTGCGCAAGGCGGGTGTCGCGCCGATCATGGTCACCGGCGACAACGAGCGCGCGGCGCGGCGGGTCGCGGAGAGCCTCGGGATCGACGAGGTACGCGCGGGCGTCCTGCCGCACGAAAAGGCGGAGATCGTACGCGGCTTGCAGGCCGACCGGAGCCGGGTTGCGATGGTGGGCGACGGCATCAACGACGCCCCTGCGTTGATGCAGGCCGACATCGGCATAGCTATGGGCGGCGGCACGGACATCGCCATCGAGTCGGCGGACATCATCATCCTGTCGAACCGGCTCGACGCGCTGCCGGTCGCGCGCGAGATCAGCCGCAGCAGCTACGGCAAGCTGCTCCAGAACGTCGGGCTCGCGTTCGTGTTCAACGGCCTCGGCATCCCGGTGGCAGCGACCGGCCTCCTCCATCCCGTGTGGGCGATGGTCGCGATGGCGGTCAGCGTCACGGCGATCTTCATCAACTCGTTCTCGGGTCAGCCGAAGCTGTTTTTCGAGGCCATCGGCAGCGTCGGGCAACCAGTGGGGAGGGCCGTCGCGCCGAGCGCGTCGTGAGCGGCGCCACGGCACCGGGTGCTGCAGCCGATAGTCAACCGGGCGCACGCGACGGGCGTGAGCGCCTCCTGTGGGTGCTCGCGCTGGCCACCTTCGTCATCTTCTTCCAGGCGTTCATGGTGGCGCCGGTCATCCCGCAGCTCTCGGCCGCCTTCGGCGCGTCCGCCGAGAGGATCGGACTGATCGTCCCGGCCTACCTGATCCCCTACGGGATCGCGACGCTTGCCTACGGCCTGCTCGCAGACCGCATCGGCATCCGCACCCTCATGTTCGCCTCGCTTGCCGCCTTCGCCGTGCTCACGGCACTGACTGCGACGGCGCACTCGGTCACGGCACTGGCGGCGTGGCGCGTGCTGACCGGCCTCGGCGCGAGCGGGGTGGTGCCGCTGGCGTTGGTGCTCGTCGGTGGCATGTTCCCCTACGAGCAGCGCGGCCGTCCCCTCGGCTGGCTGTTCGGAGCCATGGCGGGGGGCATGGCCTTTGGCTCGACCTTCGGGGCCGTGCTGGAGCCGTTCGTCGGCTGGCGAGGGCTCTTCCTCATCGTTGGTGCGGCCGGGCTGGGTGTGCTGCTCCTGCTGATGCCTCATCGCGGGTTCCTCGACGCGCGCCCACGCCAGGCGGCCGGAACCCTGGGCGGCCTGATCCGCGGTTACCGCGACCTCCTGGGCACGCGACGGGGGCGGCGGACCTACGGCTACGTGCTGCTCAACTCCGTGTTCCACTCCGGTGTGTTCACCTGGCTCGGCGTCTACTTCGAGCGCCGCTACCATCTCGGTCCCATCGGGATCGGTTTAGCGCTCCTTGGTTACGGCGTGCCGGGTTTTCTGTTCGGCCCGGCGATCGGGCGGGCGGCGGACCGGTTGGGGCGTGGCCGCCTGCTCCCTGTCGGCCTCGGGCTCGGCGCCTTCGCGGCAGCCGCCCTGATCCTCGGCCTGCCGCTGCTCGCAGCCGCGGTCGCGGTCACTGTTCTGTCGCTCGGCTACGACATGACGCAGCCGCTGTTCGCGGGCATCGTCACCGCGCTCGGCGGCAAGCGTCCGGGGCAGGCCATGGGCCTCAACGTGTTTCTGCTGTTCATCGGCTTTGGCCTCGGCAGCCTCGTCTTCGGCGAGGTGCTCCGCTTCAGCTTCGGGACCGCGCTCGGGGTCTTCGCTGCTGTGGAATTAGCTGCGGCAGTAGCGGCGGTCGCGCTGTTCCAGTCGGAGCTTCCGTCCGGCACGGCCGAGACTATTAGCCGAATGCGAAAGGCCGCACGATGAGGCAGCGGCGGCAATCCTATGCTCGCTTATCAGCAGCACCCAATGTCGGCGAGCGTGAACACGGGCGCATGATGTCGAGCCACTACAGATGGCCAGTATGATGGACGGCTGTAATCACAATGATGCAGGCAATGGCGCAGGAGAAGGCCGCAACCTCCGTTCCTGCGCCTCCCGCGAACAAGGGCTGATCGTATTGGTGAGGGGCGGGAACTCTGCCCCTCATCGACCGGCGTTCAAATCTGGAAACCAGCCATGATGCAAAATGGGATGGGCAGCGGGATGATGTGGGGCATGGGCTTGGTTGGCCTGCTCACCGTCGTGCTGCTGGTGCTTGGCATTGCCGCGCTGGGCAAATACTTGTTCCGAAATTAGCACTCGATGCCCCTTGTCCGTCAAACCCCCCGTAACCGACCATCGCGGATATGTCCGCCAACCCAGCCGCGCGTACGGGAAGCGGACCACATGATTGCCGGACGGGGAGACGGACGCGGACAGCCACGTCCATCCCGCTTCAATGCCGAAGTCCGGTATTGCTGCGGGGCTGAGCTGGCACCGTGCCGAATGCAGGCGCCCTCGCTCCCTCCTGCCCCGGCGTGATGGTCCGCACGGTGATCGCCGCCTCGCACAGCTCGGTCGTGCTGTCCTGCGGGCACGCCTTGTAGAGCCGCGCCATCCGCTCCCACTGCGCCGGGCTCGCATCCTGCATCATGGCCTCACCTGCGTTCCAGCGCCCGCCAAAGGCCAGGCCCGCCAGCCAAGTGCCGCCACCCCAAGGCAGCATGGCGGTCAGCAGGAACCACAACAGCGCGCCGCCCATGGCCCCACATACGCCCGTCGTCCAAAGCCATTGCTGCTGGTCATGCCTGGCGCGGGCGGAGCCGATCATGCCGCGCAACTCGCGCACCGTCCCGTCAAGCTCGGCCTGGCTGTGCGCCAGCCCGCCCCGTGCGTCCTGGCCGATATGATGCAGCTCCCGCCGCAGCTCGCCAGCCTGCTGCGCCAGCGTGCTGGCCAGGGCCGGCGCCCGCTCTATGGCGTCCAGCCGCGCGGCGACGGTCTTCAGCTCTTTCGCGATGGCTCCCAGCGTCGGGCTGTAGTCCGTCCCGACAGCAACCGGCCCCTTCGGCTCCTGCCCCTGGCGGTAGACCAGCTCGACGCCACGCCGCAACGCCGCCACCTCCTCGCGCAGCGCCACGAACGCCTGCTCGGCCCCGTCTAACTCCTGCGCCTCGTGCTCCGGCTCGATCTGGTCCATGCGTCACATGCCCATGCCCATGCCGCGCCCAAGGCTGATACCCAAGTCGCGCCGCAGCGTGCGGGAGATGTCGGCCTCGCGCGCCTGAACCACCTGGTCGAGCCGGGACCCCTCGTCCACGCCCAGCTCCCGGCCGCGCTGCCGCAACAGGCTGTCGAGCTGCGGGTCGCGCTTCAGCTCGGTCGCGAACACCTCCATGCGCTCGCCCACCTCGCGCTTGGCCTGCCAGTCGTACTCCTTCTCGACCGCCGTGTAGGCCCGCTCCAGCGTGTTCCACGCCCGCACCGCCGCCCGGCCGCGCTCGTCCAGGTCGAGCCGCGCGCGCCGCTCGGCGCCGATCGCCGCCCCCAGCGCCGCCATGCCCTCCGCCGTGCCGATATCCCGCGCCAGCTCCGGCGCGCGCTCCAGCGCCGCCCGCGTGTCGCGCAGCAGGTTGGGGGCCTGGGCCTCCAGCGCCTGCCCGGACCGCTCCATCGCCTCGGCCTGGTGCGCCAGCACCGGCAACCCGGCCGCCGTCATGCGGCCGGCATCCGCCCACGCCTCGGCGTATCTCGTCAGCGCGCCCCGCAGCCGCTCCTCGCGCTCCATCTCCGGCGTTGTCCGCCGCGGCGGCTCCCTGGCCGGAACCGGCTCTGCCCGCTCTTGCGGCCGATCGGCTGCTTGCCGGACCGGCTCGGCCAGCTCGGCCTTCAGCTTCAACCCGGCGAACCGGCTGCGCCGCGGTGTCGGGACCTCGGTCGCGCGCTCCGCCTGGCGCTCCGGCGTGCGGACGACGATCTCGCTTTCCGGCCGCAGCGGGTCGAGCCCGCGCCGCTCGGCATAGCGCCGCACCAGCTCGTCACCGTCGCGATCCGAATAGTCCAGGCTGGTGTCCTTCGCCCGCTCGCGGCTCAGCACGCGCGCCAGCTTCGCCGCGTCGGCAAAGTCCTCTCGGGCGTAGTGCAGCTCTACCCCGTCCCGGTGCCGGGTCAGCCCGACATAGGCCGCGTGCCGGTCCATGTGCGGCGTCGCCAGCACATGCGCCCGGTCCACGGTGACGCCCTGCGCCTTGTGCACCGTCGCCGCATAGCCGTGGTCGATGTGCGCGTAATCGCGGGTGTAGAACGTGACCTCCCGCCCGCTGCCTTTCTCCGGCCCATCGAGGCGGACGGTCAGCCGCTCGCCGCCGCTCGCCACTTCCAACACCGTGCCCAGCGTGCCGTTCTTCACGGCCACGCCGTCGCGCCCGCGCCCATCGCCGCCCAACCCACGCTCGTTGCGCTGGAACATGATCCGGTCGCCGGCGGCAAAGGCGCGCGCGCCGCGCTCCGTCTGCACCACCTGATCGGGCGTGCGCAGCTCGCCGGCCGCCCGAAGCTGCGCACGCGCCAGCTCGTTCAGATCCCGCACATCGTCGCGGGTGTACGCCAGGATGACCCGGCTCTCCTCCGGC
>MKTV01000012.1:4277-4693 GCA_001898425.1 Rhodospirillales bacterium 69-11 | reverse complement strand
CATAGCGCTCCAGCGCCTGCTCCGTGCGCCCCGTGGCCAGCTCGCGCGTCGCATCGCGCTGCCACTCCTCGTGCTGCCGGCGCACGGTCGTGATCTCCGCCGCGCCGTGCCGCTCTGCCAGTGCTCGGAAAGCCGCCCCCGCCTCGATCGCCTGTAACTGCTCGGGATCACCGATAAGCACCACCTTGGCCCCGGCCTTCCCGGCCGCGGACAGCACCCGCTCCATTTGCCGTGAGCCGATCATCCCGGCCTCGTCGATCACCAGCACGTCCTTGCTGGTGATCGCATCGCGCTCCGCCTTCCAGGCGTATTCAAGACTGGCGATCGTGCGGGACGCGATCCCCGCCCCCTTCTCAAGCCCCTCGGCCGCGATGCCGGACAGCGCCAGCCCGCGCACCTGGTAGCCCTCCGCTTCC
>MKTV01000012.1:0-4124 GCA_001898425.1 Rhodospirillales bacterium 69-11 | reverse complement strand
CGCCACCCAGCCGCCTGCAACACACGGTGCCCATCACGATCCGCCAACGCGCCGGCTGCCCGCTCCATCCGCTGTTCGGTGTCCAGCATCTCGCGCGTGGTGAACCGGTCGCGCCCCCGCCCGTCCTGCCCCAACCGCACCAGTTCCGGCGCTGCCTCCACCTTCGCCATCACGGAAGCAAACTGCTCGGCACCGTCCGTGTGCCGGTCCACAAACCGCGCCAGCTCCTGCCGGGTGAACGTGCTGTGCTGCTGCGTCAGCGTCCGCAGCGCAATCTCCGGCTCGTCATGCAGCTTGTCGCCATTGCGCCGCGCAATGTCCCGGTGTTCGGCTGCACGCTCCGCGTCCTGCTCGCGGTCCTCGCGCCGAACCCCGGCCGGTCCGATCTTGTGCTGTGGCTCCAGGTCGATGCCCTGATCGATGTAGGAGCGGTGATCGATGCGGATGTCGTGGCCCAGCTCCAACAGCCGGGCGTTCGCCAACTCGGCCCAACGCTCCCGCCATTCCCCCAGCAGCGCCCGGTCGTTCCAGGCCACCACCTTCTTCCCGAAAGCCCCTTCCTCCTCATGCCCCTCTCGGCCGGGTAAGACCTCGCGCATGCTCAGCATGACGTGTGCATGCGGCTGCTCGCCGCCGTCCCGCGCTTGCGTCCAATGCACGTTGAGGTCAGCCACCATGCCGAAGTCGACAAACTGCTCGCGCACGAAGTCCTGAGCCAGCCGGATCGCCTCGGCCTTGCCCAACTCGCGCGGCAGGGAGATTTCGATGTCGCGGGCGAGCTGCGCGTCGCGGCGCTTCTCGCCTGCCTCGACCTCATTCCACAGCGTGCCGCGATCGGCCCAGCGTGTGGGCGCACCCTCAGGCAGCATGATCTCGCGATGCACGACGCCGGCCTTCTCGGTGTAGTCATGGTCGCGGTCGAGCTTGTCGTCGTGCAAGCGCTCGCCGGCGCGGTAGGCGGCCGAGGCGATGGCGCTGCGTCCGCCGGAGCGGCCGATCACCTTGGCGGAGAAGTGATAGATTGCCACGGCGGCGGCTCCGGTCGGCTATTGGGCCGGATCAGCCTAGCCGTCTGAGCGCAGGTTGTGCAACAACCTATAAGCGCGCATTTACCTGAAGACCTCCGCTGCAGCTCCGGCCGGCAAATGACGCGCCGTGGCAGCGGACCGGCACTCAGGGCAGTTGGCAACAGGTTTCGGTTGTTGCTAGGCTACCAGCAATCGTTCAACGATCTGAGGCAGGCGGATGGCCCGCAAACCACGTGACTATGACGCCGAACTCCAGGCCCTCATGGAAAAGGCCAAGAAGGTCAAGACGCAGAAAACAACCCAGCTCGGCGAGTTGATCCAGGTCATCGGGGCAGATGCCCTGCCAATCGAAGCGTTGGCCGGTGCTCTCCTTGCTGCCGTCGAGCAGTCAAAGAAAACACCGGAAGCCGTGACGAGGTGGACCGAACGCGGGCAAGCCTTCTTTCAGCAAGGGGGCAAGCGGGGGGCCAAACAAAAGCCCGACGACACTTCTGGCGGAGCTGCGGACGACAACGGCACAGCTAAATCGTCTGACCGTGCTGCGTAATCGATTGGACCGGGATCGTGCACGCGACGACAAGCGCCAGTGGGTTCAGGACCGGCGCGCGCGCACCCGCCACCTGATTGAGCTTGGCGGCTTGGTGCAGAAGGCCGGGTTGGTCGAGCTGGTGGACGACGATCGCGCCACACTGCTCGGCGCCTTCCTCGAAGTCGCGGCACGGCTTCAAGGGCAAGAGGATGAACACCAACGAATAAGCCAGGCGGATCAGGTCACACGCTGGCGGCGACGAGGACTGCGCGCTTTTGATGCCGACAAGGAAGCTGCCGACACGGAGGCAATGGGCAGGAGAAAGGAAGACGGGCAACCGGCAGAAGCATTGCAGCAGTAGCGGCGGTTCATGCGGTCAGTGCTGTCCTACGCGGTCCGCTCATGTTGCGGCACGCCTTGCTTTCCCTGAGGCAACAGGGCGTCCGCCGAGCCGCCCGTTGCGCGCTGAAGATGCCGCTTTGGCGGCGGAGGTTGTCAGCCCGGCGAGGCGCGCCCCGGACCGTTTGATGGCCAGCGGCGACTCTTCCATGATCCGCGTCACCAGCCCGTCCACGGTGATATGCAGGTCGAGGTCCTCCAAGAGGAGGTAAACCCCATCGTCTGAGGCGCGCAGAGTCTCAAGCTGCTGCGCCGACGCGTCTTTCAGCGAAGGGATGAACTTAGGTTCTGCGCCAAATACCCGGCCGTCTGTCAGCTTCAGCATGACCGCGCCGTGCCCGTGATCAAACCAGGCTTTCTGCGCCTGGTGCTCCTGAGCTGCGGCGTCTTCCTCGGCGCGGATCGCACGGTCGAGTGCATCCTTGGTGATCGGCTTACGCCGGGGCAGCGTCCATTCCTCGTCGTTGTGCTTCACCATTCCTCGGCCTCCTCGATGTGCTGCCCTGCGGTCAGCGAAAGCGCCCGGCCGTTGTCCAAAGTCAGCGCAACTTTGCAACTACCCGCGTCGTAGCCGGCGGCCACGATGGTAGCCGCGCCCTTGCCGGGTTTGAGCGCGACCCTCGCCAGAAACCTGTCTCCGTTCGCGATCGGTCTCGTCTCGACACGGCGGTTGACCAGGCCAATTTCGTGTCGGCTTCCCTGCGTCACCCACCAGCCCTCCCGGCACGCCGGCAGGTTTGTCACGATGGCCTCGGCAACCCGATCGAGCGTGGCAGTCGTTGGCCTTCTGCCTCGGCGTCGGAACCGGTAGAGGCCAGTCACGTCGGACAGGAACGAGAAACGAAACCGTGCCACCCAGCCCTCCCCCGCATGAACGGCGTGGACGTGCGGCGGCGGATGGTCCTCCGCACCGATGAACACCTGGATTGCGTCAATCCAGAAAAGTGTTCCGGCCATGCCATCTCCAATAACCTATCAGATAGGTTCATCAAAGCTTTTTCTTGTTAGCCCGCTTCCCGTTTGACCACGCGGGAGACTGATCGAGGCTACATTCCCTTGACGGCTGCTTACATCTCTACAATTATGGAGATATGGAAAAGCCGGATGCCATCGCGGCGCTTGCCGCTCTCGCCCAAGACACCCGCCTCGATGTGTTCCGCCTGCTGGTCCAGGTCGGCGCGGAGGGGATGCCGGCCGGCCAAATCGGCGAACGCCTCGGCCTGCCCTCGGCAACCCTCTCCTTTCACCTCAACCAGCTCCGGCACGCCGGCCTGGTCACGTTCCGGCGGGAAAGCCGGTCGCTGATCTACGCAGCCGAATACGACGCCATGAACAGCCTGCTCGCCTACCTGACCGAAAATTGCTGCCAGGGCGATCCGGGCGCCTGCGGCGTCGGGGTCTGCGACTCAACGACGCTCGTCAAACCCAAGGGAAGGAACACACGCCAATGAAGCGCCTGCACGTTCATGTCTCGGTCGATGACCTGGCCCAATCGGTCCAGTTCTATTCGACGTTGTTTGCTGCCAAGCCTGCCGTCGCCAAGGCGGACTATGCGAAGTGGATGCTTGACGACCCGCGCGTGAACTTCGCCATCAGCACGCGCAGCGGCGAGTCCGGCCTCGATCATCTTGGCATCCAAGTCGAGACGCAAGGCGAGCTGCAAGAGGTCTATAGCCGGCTGCGGCAGGCCGATCGGCCGGTAATCGAGGAAGGCGCGACCACCTGCTGCTACGCGCAGTCAGAAAAGTCCTGGATCACCGACCCGCAGGGCGTGTCGTGGGAGACCTTCCTGACGACGGGCGAAAGCACCGTCTATGGCGACAGCGCCGACCTGGGCGCGATACGCACCACGGCAGCGGCCTGCTGCACCTCTGAGACGCCACAAGGCGCGTGCTGCGCTCCGAAGCCCGAGCTGGCCGCTACTGCCGCCTGCTGCGCGTCCTGAGGGGGAGGATCATGCCCGAACCTTACAACGTCCTGTTCCTCTGCACCGGCAACTCGGCTCGCAGCATCCTGGCGGAAAGCCTGCTGACGGCGCACGGCGCGGGCCGGTTCCGGGCTTATAGCGCCGGGTCATACCCCAAGGGCACCGTGCGCCCCGAGGCGCTGCGCCTGCTTCGCGCGCTCGATCTGCCGACTGAGGGACTGCGCTCGAAGTCATGGGACGA
>MKTV01000011.1:42104-43132 GCA_001898425.1 Rhodospirillales bacterium 69-11 | reverse complement strand
ACCTCCGAAGAGGCGAGTATCAACAGCGCGATCCAGTCCAACGCGACCAACGCCCGCAACGGCAATCTCGACCTGCTGACGAGCGAAGTACAGCAATCGACCCTGGGCTGGACATCGGCGGGCGCATATTACCTCGAGATCGCCCGTCTCAACGCCGCGACGCTGTCGCTCCTCAGTGATTCGCCGATAGTCACATCGCCAACCTATGACGGTCTTGGTCCAACGATGTCCGACGACCTGGCGCCCCTCGAAAGCGCCGCAAACTCCTACATGGAGACACTCCGTACCATCGCCACGACTTCCGATGGCACAGCGCCTCCGAATGGCGTGCCGACGACCCTGGCGAGCATTACCTCCAATCAGCGCGGCGGGTCGGTCGTCGAAGAGATATTCAACAGCCTGCATCTCTCACAATGGACTCTCAATCAGATCACCCACTTCCTATTGCCGAACTCGCAGATGTGGACCGATCCGTTCGGCGGCCTCCTGGCTCTCGGTCAAACGCTGATGAACACAGCACTCATTGCGTTTGGTGTGGCGGGGTTGCTATCCTCGACTACCGCCTCGACTGGCGCAACCCTCTGGAACTTCCTGACCGGCAATTGGGTCGGCGCCGCCGCGACCGTCGCCGGGCATGCGCTCATCAAGTTCCTCGCGCTGCCGATCTTCGCCCTGCTCACGGGGATCCTCGTGCCAGGAATCATCATCTCCTACGTCCTGCCGATGATCCCATACGTGCTATGGATGGCCGGGGTCTGCGGCTGGATCATTCTCGTCTGTGAGGCGATGGTCGCGGTGCCGCTCTGGATGCTGGCTCACATGACCTTCGGCGGCGATGGACTGCATGGTCGCGGCATCGAAGGCTGGGGCCTGCTGTTCAACGTCATGTTCCGCCCGACGCTGATGGTGATCGGTCTGTTCCTGGGCTACTTCGTCTATGACTGCATGTCGTGGTTGATCCGCGAGAGCTTCGGCATCGCCGCCGGCTTTGCCCTCGACGGTGGCTGGTTCGTGACGAACATGATCGG
>MKTV01000011.1:40407-42072 GCA_001898425.1 Rhodospirillales bacterium 69-11 | reverse complement strand
TTCACGTCACCGCCGCGCTCATGTCCTTCCGCATGGTCACGCTCCTGCCGCACCACCTGCCCCGCCTGATCGGGCTTGCCCCGGCAAATCGGGTGGACACCGAGCAGTTTTATCACCAGGCCGCTTGGGGACCTGGTGCGCAGGTGGCGACCGGCACGCGCTATGCTCTCCAAGACGGCCTCTCAAACGCTGGCGGCAAGACGCGAAACTTGCCGCGCAGCCCAACCCGCGCTATCGGTGGACCCGAAGGATCAAGCTCCGACGCCATGGATACGACCCTTCGGGCGACCACTGACCCTGGTGGAGAGGGGCAGAATAGCGATGAGTGACGCACTTGCTGCCGCGAGCATGATTAGCGGCCAACTGTCCTACTATCGAATGATGGACGGACTGCGGGCGGCTTGCGCGCGCCGCAACTATGAGAATGAACTTACCTATTTGCAGGCCCGCAATGACTGGCTGACCCGCAACCTCATGCGTGTCTGCGAGGAATACGGCAAGCTGGTCGACGCCGCAAACGGCCGTGAAGCCGAATACCGCCGTCACATCGCAGACCTCGAGCAGGAGAACGTCAATCTCAAGGGTGACGTCGCGCAAGCTGAAGCCAAATCCAAAGAGCGGGACGTCCGGGCAGTCCAAGAGGCCGACCAGAAGCGCGACAAGTACAATCGTCTGGTTGAAGACCACAACGATGTACTGCGCCGTTACAAGACTCTTCTGATGAGCGTCTCCCCCGAGATGCTCGCCGGGAATCCACGGTTGCTTGTCGACTACGAGGTCGTCCGGGATTCCGAGTTTAAGCCGGAAGGCGCCTAGCGATCGGTCGCCTTCCGCTCAGGGATGGTTCCTGGGCCGGGCCGAAGAACTGCTGCGCCGGCAGATTTAGTCTATGGGGTTCCTCCTTTCCGGGGGCTCCGTAGCGAGATTGCGACCCGGCTCCCCGTGAAATTGGTCCCACGCTAGCTCACCCTCGAGCCTAACGGTTTCCGCCGCCGCTTCGGCCCTCGGCCAGCTCCTCATCAAGAATTTCGCCAACACTCTTGGCGGACACCTTCCCCGCAAGCCCATCGTTGATGCGGGTCTCCGGCAACGTCTTGAGCTCCTGGCATGCCTGATCGGCATCCATGTCGTCGGGACATAACTGCTCAAGTGCATATTGCTCGATCGTCTTGCCCTGCTTGGCGGCCAGCGCCTTCAGGCTTTGATGCTGCTGGCGTTGTCGCTGACCAGGTGGCCCATTCGCAAGCCTTTGCCCGAAATTGGGCTCCGCAACATCGGAGCCGAGACATGCGTGCCCTCATCCTTCTGCCTCTCCTGGCCCTTGCTCTCACGGGCTGCGACCGCGGCAACGTCAAACCCGTGGCAGACTATTCCGCGCCCCCACCGCCGCCCCTCCACGATCCGACCTACAATCCCTATGCCCCCTACGGCGATGCGAACGCGACCTGGACCCCGCCCACCTACGACACCGACGGGACCATCGTGAAACCCGCCGAGCCCTCTACCCAGGCCGACCGGCCGCCCTACGAAACGGCTCCCTGGGCAACCGGGGCGCAGGGTGGCAGCCAGTACGCGCCGCCCGGCACATTCTGACCGGCGCCGACCCGCTCGCTCCGCCCGCATAACCCGAACCGCTCGGAGGCCAGAGGGCGTCCGGTAGGAGGC
>MKTV01000011.1:30073-40346 GCA_001898425.1 Rhodospirillales bacterium 69-11 | reverse complement strand
TGCTCATTCTCGCCCACGAGCTTGGCCACTACATCGCTGCGCGGTCCGTGGGCCTGGTCGCCGAGCAGTTCACCATCGGCTTTGGGCCGGATCTCTTCCGTGTGACCGACCGCCGCGGAACCCTCTGGAGCCTCTCCGCGCTGCCGCTCGGCGGCTTCGTTTCCTTCGCCGGCGAACACGACCGCTCGTGCCAAGGGGGCTACGCCGCGCTTCCCCTGCCCGCCCGGCTGGCGATCATCGCGGCCGGCCCGGCCGCCAACATCCTCGTCGCCATCGGGCTCTTCGCCGGCATCCTGGCAACCAAGGGCGAAACAACCCTGCTCCCCGTCGCCAGCGTCGTCGTGCCCGGCTCGGCAGCCGACACGGCCGGCCTGCAGGTCGGAGACCGCGTCTTGGCCGTGGACGGCACGCGCGTCACGACTTTCTCCGAGCTGGTCCCGCTCCTACGCGGCCACCCGGACCAGGTGGTCGAACTCCAAATCGATCGCGATGACGCCGTCATCGGTGTCTCCGCACGTCTGGGGGTGCGGGCGGCAGGCGGCAAATTCGTCGGGTATCTTGGCATCGTAAGTCATGCCCTCGGGCATCGGCCCCTCACCTTGGGCCAGATCGCCCTCTACGCGCCCGCCCGAGCCTGGCACATCACAGTCGAAACCCTCTCGGGCATCGCAACCGCCGTGACGACAGGCCAAGGTGTCGGCCATTTCGCGGGAATGCTCGGGGTCGCGCATATCGCCGGCGAAGCAGCAGCTACCGGGACGACGCAGCTTGTTGCCCTGACTGCGATCCTCTCCATCAACCTCGCCTTGATGAATTTGCTCCCGATCCCCGTACTCGATGGTGGCGCGTTCCTGTTCTGCCTGGTCGAGTGGGTCCGCGGCCAACCCGCACCGGAGCGCGTGCGGGACCTCGCAACCCGAACCGGCGCGGCCGCGATCGCTGGTCTCTTCGCGCTATCAACCCTCCATGATCTCGCCGGATTCGGCCTGTTTCAGTGGCTCGCCGGCCTTTGAAGGGTGCCTGCCGGCAATAGTTCCGTCCGGAGATCAAGCGACACATCGAAGGGGTGAGAAGCTCTGCCACTGCCTTCGATAACTGTCCGGGTCATCATAGCGGCGGATCCAGGCGCTCGTTCCAGGAAGATTGCACGAGCGATGGGGCGTGAGCTGAAACTGAGCGCTCGCCTGCCGGCTGACGATCACCAGCGCCCCGGCGATGAGTGGCTTCTTGACATCGGCATACTGCAGCTCCAGTGCCCTCGCGGTCCCAAGAAGAGCGTTGAGCCACACAAGGAGAAGTCCCTGCGCCGGTATTCCTGGCGCGGCGCGTCCTGGCGCTTGACTGGCATCTCCAATCCGGATCGCGAGCCGTTCTGTCACATCGCGTCAAGGATCCAGGTCACGGCTAGAACGATCCGCGTGCAAAATCGCCCTTAAAGACGATCCTGCCTTGAGCGTCCTGGTACACATGGCACCATCTGCCGGGATATTCCTGCGAGTACGACTCTTCATGCGGATCATAAATCCACCCGATCGCGCCCGCCCGCGTTACAACGAGCAACCAGTCACCGCGACGGTTGCCCAGTGTCGCAACGGGGGAATCTGTCGCTGACCGCGGCGCATCTGGATCGCCTGGAACTTGATACAATAGAATGACGTTCCCGGCCCCGATACAGCGAAAGGGCGTTCCCGGAGGCGGATTGTAGACTGGCTCGAGAGAACCAACTGTCGTGGTGGCAGATATGGATGTCGATACTGGCTGAGGTGGCGGCAAAGTGCATCCAGCAAGGCCGACGGCTCCCACTGTCGCGACCGCCAGACAGAGCTTGAAACTGTTTACCATCGCGGAAGAAACCCCTCCTCGGTCGATAGATACTCGCGCCATCCGGCCGCCCTGCCTGTCCGGATCTGGAAGTTGAGCAGCGCCTGATAGAACGACATCAGGTAGAAAAGCGCGCAGAACGGCAGGAACTGCAGCAACAGAGCCACCCGCCCGCCGTCACTCACCACCCGGAGCGCGACACAGACCCACGCCAGCACAAACAGGCACGCCAGTCCGAACATCGCATACGCAAGCGCTGCCGTTTGGCGCCGGCGAACAGCAAGCCGCCGCTCAAGATCCTCGATCGAGATCCCATACGCGAAGGCGGTGCTTGGTAGGTCGAAAGCCCGTCCCTCCCCGGTCTTGAACCGCCGATCGCGCCGCTGACCGGCGCGAACCGAGGCATAAAGCCGCCCAACCAACGTCGCGCCGCCAGAGATGGTCCGCCAGCCCATCCAATCCGCCGGCGCTGCCGACAACCAGGCAACACCGTTGAGCGTCCGCCTGAACCATGACCGGTGCCGGCGGCCAGCGCCTTCCGGGCTTTCCGGGCGAGGTTGATCCCCACCGCTGCTTTCGGGCCGACGCTCCGGGAATTCGAGCGGTATCTGCCGGTCCATGCCTCAGCTTCCCAGACCGGCGATGAACTGCGCTACGTTCGTCGGTACGCCATCCAGGTGAGCAGTCGAGCCGTTCGGCGTCTGCCACCACAGCATCGGCGTGCCCTTCAGTCCGACTGCACGCGCAATTTCCATGTTCTTCCGAAGCAGCGCCGGGGCGTCGGGCCCCGGAGCGTTGCTCACCGAACCAGACTGCCACGCAGACACGATCTGGCCAGGAGCGTCGCTCAGCAAGGCAAGCGCACTCCGCGTGCTCTGCCCTCTGTCTTCGTAATCGAGCACCGACAGCGGGATGACCGCGAGCTGCAGCCGGCCGGCTTCGGCATAGGGCCGCAACTCCTGAAAGGTGCGGATGGAGTAGATGCACTGCGGGTCCATGAACATATAGACCTTGGGCGCCGACGACGGCCCGATCGTGCCGTAGGTTGCATTCTCCAGCAGCGGCAAGGTCTGCCCGGACGCTACGTACTTGCTGTCAATCGCACCCACTTCGACCGTTGGTATCGCCCCCGGAATCCTTGAGACCTGCTGGCGCGTCACGTCGTGGCCGGAGGCGTCCCACATCACCCCAGGAATCAGCCCCTTGCCGTCGGGCGTCGCATAGAACACCTGGAACTGTTGCCCCGACCGCACGAAGTAACCGTGCAGCCCGTGCTCAACGCCAACGTCCGTAATGTCGTCTCCCGCGACCGACCGGAGCGCTGCAAGCGAAAGATCGATGGGAACCCCCGATACCCCGGCCTTGCCGTCCGGCGTCACCTCGAAAATCATGAATTGATTGCCGCTCTTGGCCGCGATCATCGGGAGCCCGTGGACGGCGCTCAGGTTGGTCACTGTCGCTCCGGCCGAGGCCACATGCTCGGCGAACGGCACCGCGGCCAAGGCGGACGGGAGCGTGGTGCCCGAAGCTTTGGCGGCCGGCGCGGGGGCGGAAACCGACACGGACGCCGTCCTCGGCGGCGGCCCGCCGGCGGTCATCGCTGTCGGACCCGGTAGCGCACAAACCGGGTTGGCGGCAAAAGCCGGCGTCGCCAGCAGGGCAAGGAAACCTATCATCCAGCGCATGAGACAACTCCTCTCCGAGGAGGTCAGATTGCTCTGGGAGTTTGCGAACGGCGCGTCCGCTCGTCGGGCGTCCGCTACGCCCCTGTCTTCGAGACAAGATGCGGCAATGGGTCCAACGAGGTTTCGAGCCAACCTGCCTGCAGAGATTGGCTCGGCACCCTGTCTTCTGGCCATACCGCCACCAATGCAGCGTGATACTCCTCCACCAATTCAACAGCGTAGTCGAATATCTTTGGATCCTCGCTCCCCAGCAGCCCTATGAGGGTCAGGAGGACGACACGCTTTGCCGCTAGTCCGCCCAAGCCTCGCGCAGCTGATTTTCTCAAGCGCAGGAAGGCATCCTCTCTGGCGGCACGCGCTCGGTCGTAACCCAAAAGGCTTGGCGACACCGGCAAGAAGGTCCCGAGCGTGGCTTCAACGTTGGCACGTGAACAATGACTCTGGGCGACCAGGAACTCCTCCACAACCCTAACCACCACCGAATCTTCATCCTCGCCATTTTTCGGCCGTGCCCCGCCATTCGCGGCACGGCCTGGCCTCTCATCCAAATGCTTGCTCGCCA
This sequence comes from Rhodospirillales bacterium 69-11, assembly GCA_001898425.1. Classification (GTDB taxonomy): domain Bacteria; phylum Pseudomonadota; class Alphaproteobacteria; order Acetobacterales; family Acetobacteraceae; genus Rhodopila. Next base: position 36,278 of record MKTV01000011.1, on the reverse strand, counting down.
TCTCTCACCTCCTTGGGGCCCGGCCCCGCTTCGGTCCGAAATCACCGCCAATGCTCGGGACCACCCCCTGCGGCCTTCCGCCCATGACTCCGCAAAACATGAGTACCCGCCGCCCGGACACACGGAGCCGGCCGCGCCCAAGCAGAAAGATTCTCAGTCCAGATAATGAATCGGCCCAGCTTCGGAGCCATCAAATTGAAACACAGCAGGTCAATGTATGGCGTCACCATGACCGCTCGAGTTTGCTGGGCCTTTCTCGCCCGTACTCTTACCCGCCGAACGGTGTTCTTTGAAGCGGAAAATCCAACGCCACGATTCCCGGTTCGATACGAGTCAACACGCCGGAAGTATTCGAGATGTACTTTTCTCCATGAAGCGACTTCACCTCTGTTGAGCGGCGCGTTCCCATGCTGAGGCACCGCCGCCCTCACGCCTCTATGAGCACGCAAGATTGCGCGATAACTGGCTGGTCCGCTTGGACTCATGCGACCGTGCGACCGGAAACGCGCAAGCTCCAGCGAGCGTATCTGCCTAGATTCAAAATCCCGTGAGAACGTCTTTCTCGCGATGAAGTCTTCCTGCATGCCGCGGGGCGCGCACTGCTTGTTCCACACAGGCAGCGTTCCATTGTGGCGGCCTCCGCCATTACTGGCGATAGCGACATCGAGTGCTTCAATTTGCCGTCGTGCCCTCATGATCAGCTCCGGTCCGGAGGCACTGAAGCACGCAAGCACTCAGCCGCCGGGACATCTTCGGCTCCGCCATTACACAGACGCAGCTCACGATAGATCCGCGGAAATCTCTTGATGAAATCAGGGGGCTTGCTCGCAAACCAAGCGCGGATCACGTCGTGCCCCTTCGAGGTGATGGAGCATTGTAGCTTGTCACCCTTGGCAGAGGTTGCAAGCAGCCCACGCTTGACCAGCAGACCAAGCGGCCGGGCGGTTTTCCGCGAATCCGTTCCCCTGACGCGGCGCGCTGCAACGAAAAATTCATCACTGAGCCCCCCTCCCGACAACTCAATCTGAGCCACCAGGTCCAGGAGGTAGCGCCTCTCCATCGCCGAGAGCACACGGCATTCGTCGCGCCTTCTGCGGCGCCACGTCTTGGCAGGGTCGAATTCAAGCCGTTTCAGCGCGGATCTTTCTTGCCGTGAAAACGAGCTACGCTGAGCGCAAATCCGGTTCTGCATGCAATCACCATCAATTCGTGCCCAGGGAAGATCATGCAAACGGGCGGTCGAAGGAACCGCGAGCATCCTGTTCCTCATCGCTTACCAACCATCTGATACGTGGTCCGCTGCAGGCGGCGGCAAAGCGCCGGACATCCTTGCCAACGAGCCCGTCAGGCCTGGGAACGGCCGGATGCCATATAGGGCCCCGAACCTGTCGAGCGACAATGACCAATACTCGTGGCCCGCGGCGTTCCGCGCGACATAAACTCCCACGATCCTCCCGGCAGGATCATACTGTCGATAGCTAATTAACTTGTCCGGTTTATGTAGCACACGATGTATCCGCTCGTTCCTGCTATGTCCGTTGACGGAGCGGTGTCGTCAACGTCGATTTCCTGGAGGGACCGTCAGGACCATTTCCCGGAGCCAACCTGTCCGTTTCTGGGGCGCCGCGCGGAAGAGCGGTCATGGATGGCCTGCAGGGCCACCGCGCAGCGGCACGCAGCGTCCTTGACGGCTCTGAGCACGGTGCGACGCTGTTGACGGTCGGGGGCGGACGAGAGAGATCACGCGACGGGTCCGTTGCCGTCGAGCGGTCCGCCGATGGCGTCATAGCGGCCGATGCCGCGTGGCCCGTGAAAGATGGCGTGTGTGCCGTCGTGGTATTGCCTGACCTTGACCCGGACCTTGACGAAATGCGGACGCAGCGGGCTTGGCGGGATCTGCAGGCGAAGCCGTTGGAAGATCACCGTGTTGTCGTGGCCGACTTGGCGGCCTTCCTGAACGCGGAGGATCTCATCCAGGTCGAGGCCAGGGACCGGAACGAAGGCGGTGTCTTCCTGTTCCGGCTTCACCGTGAAGCGGGCGTTATGCGCCGGCAGATACACCTCGCGGATGAAGCGGTTGGCGGCCTCGACGGTGGCGATCCCGGCCAACGCCAGTTCCTTCACCAGGCGGTCCTGAAGCGTGCGGAACATCCGTTCGGACCGGCCGCGGGCCTCGGGCGAATAGGCGGCGATGTGCTCGATGCCGAGCCTGTCGAGGGCTCGGCCGACCTGGGTCAGGCGTGTCCGGTCGACCGGCCCGCCCGCTGGCCGGCCCGCTTCAGGGGGGAGGAAATAATGGCTGCCGCGGTCTGTGTAGAGGCTGAGTGGCAGACCATGCACGCCAATCACCTCGGACAGGGCCTGGAAGGTGGAAGCGGTGCCTTCCTCTGCGACCAGGAACGCCGAGTAGATCTCGCTGCTGGCGTCGTCCAAGGTCACGATCAGGTCCATCGCCGGTAAACCGGCCAGCCAGACATGACGCGATCCGTCCTGATGCAGCATCATCCCGGCCAGCGGCCAGCGCGGGCGTTTGCGCCTGTGGGCGCCACGCCGGGGCGCCTTCTCGAGCAGGCCCTTCGACTGGAGCAACAGCTTCGTCCAGGTGTAGCCCCAGCGGAACTGATGATCGCTCACCAGGCGGTCGTGGAAATGCCGCGCCGTGAAGCCCTGATAGCGGGTGCGATACAGCCGCTCGATCTCTTCCTCCACCGTCGCCGGGACCTTCTTGCCCGAGGCGCGGTTCAGACGCCGATCGGCCAGACCGGCCGCTCCTTCTTCCTCGTAACGGCGGCACCAGCGACGGAATGTCCGCTCGCTGATCCCAAGCATCTCAGCCGCATCGATTTGGTTCAGCTCGCCCGCCTCGTGGCGGTCAAGGATATGTTCGAACCTGATCATGCGCACACCTTCAAGGGCTTCCGACCGGCGCATCCGAGACCTCGAAAGCCTCCGGATTTACCGGACAGGTCGTGTGCTACCTAAACCGGACATATCGTGTGCTACCGACAGTCCGCGGTCCGCGCTGTCAACGCAACGCCAGAATGTCCCCTCGTTCCGCAAAGCTAAGATGTCCCCTGCGCGGACACCAGCATCCCTGTCTGGGTGTGGGTAACGCCCGCTCGCGCGCCCTCAAGTAGCGCCGTAGCGGGCGGGCGTTACCCACACCCGGACGCCAACGCGGGCACCAGCGGCTGCCGTTTGGCTGCGATAACCGCATCAAGCCGGACATCGACCGTCTTCTCGTCCTCGGCCGGATCGGGAATGGGGTAACGGCCATACGCAGTCACCGCCAACTGCTGATCCTTGTAATGCACCGTCATGCCGCCATTGACAAAGTGCAGCAGCATCACCTTCACCCCACGTAGCGCCGTGCCGGCACCCGGGGCCTTCACGCAGTATTTCGTCCCAGCGCTGCTGAATGTCAGCGCCTTCGACAGCACCCGCTCCTCGCGCCGGGCTAGCGCCACCTCCAGTGCTTCGGGCGTGTCCGTCCAGGGACGGTGCGCACTGGCCGGATCGCGCGGCGATACGGCAAACCGTTTGTTGTGCGTTTCCATGAAGCCAGACAAAAACGTATTGCCCGCCTCCATCGAGGCAATGCCGCGCAACCGCATCTCCTTCACCAGGCGGTCCTGCAACGTCTGGTTCGCACGCTCCACACGGCCCTTCGCCTGCGGCGTCAACGCATGGATCGCTTCAATCCCAAGCCGCTCTGCCACCCGGCCAAACTCCGTCTTGCCATCCCCGCGGGCTGCCTCCTTGGCGTTGACCCGAAAAATGCCATGCCGGTCGGAATAGAACGCCAGCGGCACCCCGTGCGCCAGAACATGCGCCCGCAGCACCTCGAGATATGCCCGCGTCGTCTCCGCCGGCACAAACCGCAGCGACGTCAGAAGGCCTGTCGCATCATCGATGAATACGATCAGCGTGCAGCGCGGCGCCCGACCCTCAAACCAGTCATGCGGGCTGCCGTCGATCTGGATCAGCTCGCCAAACCGCGGACGTCGCTCGCGCAGTTGGAACACCCGTCGCGACCGCCGCGCCTTTGGCTTCCATAGGCCATGGGCCATCTGCAGCCGACGCACCGTCTCGCGCGACACTGTAATTCCCTCCAGATCCAGGAGCTTCTCCGCGGCAAGCGTCGGGCCGAAACCTTGGTATTTGCCCTTCAGCAGCTCAGCAATCCGGTCCAGGACTGCAGCATCCAGCGCGTTGGGGGCACGACGGCCGCGCTGGCGAGATACAAGGCCGCCGTCGCCCGCATCTCGAAACCGACGCACCAGCCGTTTGAACTGGCGCACACTCACGCCAAGCCGCTCCGATCCTTCGCGTTGGCTCAGCCGGCCTTCCAAAGACAAACGAACCACATGCGCGCGCTCACGCTCCAACGCGCTCATCCACAAGCCCCCTGCCGCCATCCAAGCCCCCGGCAATGCGCCAAAGGGGACATTCTAGCTTTGCGATAAGGGGACATTCTCGCGTCCGCGGTCCGCGGCTTGCCGCGACTAGCCGTCCATGCCAACCTCCGGCTCGGCGCGGAGTAACGACCGGTGGAAACATCCAAGGAAGCGCAGGCCTCGTTGCAGATGGCTGCACAGATCGGCCGTATGACCGTTGGCGAACTGCTGCGCGAGCAGGCTCGGATACGCCCGGAAGCCGAAGCGGTCGCGGATCGCGGCCGGACGCTTACCTATGCCGAATTCAACGCCCGAGTGAACCGGCTCACCCACGTCCTGAACGGCGCCGGACTGCGGCCGGGCGAACGCGTCGCGATGCTTTCCGAAAACCGGTCGGAATACCTCGAACTCGCCTTCGCGGCGGCGAAGGCCGGGCTGATCGTCTGCGCCCTGAACTGGCGGCTGACCCCGGCCGAACTGCTGCACTGCATCCGCCTCACCACGCCCGGCGTCCTGGTGGTCTCCGAACGGTTCGCGCACATGGCCGCCGCGCTCGACCATGACTGCGGGCTGGTGATCGAACTCGGCGCCGACTACGACGGGCGGCTGGCGGCGCAGCACGCCAGTGAACCCGAAATCGGCGCGGAACCCGAATCTGGCCTCGTCATCATCTACACCAGCGGCACGACCGGGATGCCGAAGGGCGCGCTGATCAGCCATCGCGCCGAGATCGCCCGGCTGCACGTGAACTGCCTCGATTTCGATCTCGACCGTACCGATACCTTCGTCGCTTGGCCACCGTTGTTCCACATGGTCTCGATGGATCAGTCGATCAGTCTGCTCAGCATCGGCGGCAAGGTCGTCATCATCGACGGTTTCGACATCGACCCGTTGCTGGAAAGCGTCGAGCGTGACCGGCAGTGGTGGCTGGTGGTGATGCCGGGCATGATCGAGCCGTTGATCCGCGAGATGCGCGCGCGCGGCACCAGGCCGCGCGGAATAAAGCGGATCGGCGCGATGGCCGACCTGGTTCCCCGCGCGCAGCTCGCCGAGATCACGGCGCTTCTGCAGGCGCCCTACGCCAACACCTTCGGTTCGACCGAAACCGGCCTACCCCCGCTCTCGGGCGGACGGCTCGCGGCGGGCGAGGCGCCGTCGGATCTGGGCAAGATCCAGAATTCGCTCTGCACCTTCCGTCTCGTCGATCCCGAGGATCGGGACGTGCCCGACGGCACGCCTGGCGAAGTGGCCTTCAGGGGCCCCACCCTGTTCAGCGGCTACTGGAACGCGCCCGAAGCCACCGCCAGGGACTTCCGGAACGGCTGGTTCCACATGGGTGACATGTTCATCCGCAGGCCGGACGGCAAGTACGACTTCGTCGACCGCGTCAAGTACCTGATCAAGTCAGGCGGGGAGAACATCTATCCGGCGGAGATCGAGCGCGTGCTGCTCGCCGATCACCGCGTCGCCGATGCAATCGTCGTCCGGGCGCCGGACGAGACATGGGGCGAGGTGCCGGTCGCCGTCATCGCGCGCAATGACGAAGCGCTGACCGCCCAGGAGCTGATCGAACTCTGCAAGCGCAATCTCGCCGGCTACAAGCGTCCGAAGGCCATCCGCTTCGTCTCCGTCGAGGAACTGCCGCGCAGCACCACCGGCAAAATCCTTCGTCACGAGGTCGAGCGCTGGCTTCGATAGGACGACAGAACGGGGAACAATCAGCATGGCCGCAGGAATCGCCATCGTCGGTGTCGCCGAGACGCCGCCGCTGCGTCGCTCGGACAGCAACATTCGGGCGATGGTGACCG
>MKTV01000011.1:29466-30052 GCA_001898425.1 Rhodospirillales bacterium 69-11 | reverse complement strand
ACGACGCCGGTATCGCGCCGCGGGAGGTGGACGGGTTCGTCACCGATTCCCTGATCATGCCGCCCGATGCCCCGTCCGACTGGCTCGCGGGCCAGCTTGGCGCCACGAACTGCTTCTCGGGCGCCGCCTCGCTGGGCGGTGCCGGGATCATGTGCGGGCCGATGCTTGCGGAACAGGCGATCGCGTCAGGCCGCGCCAAGGTGGTCGTCGGCTATTTCGGCGTCGATTGGGGCAGCCGTGCCGGCGGTCCCTATGCGTTCCACGATCTCTATCCGGCCAAGCAGGCGTTCGAGAAACCCTATGGCTTCAACGCCCAGCCGATCTATTTCGCCCTTTGGGCGCGGCGCTACATGCACGAGTACGGCCTCACCGAGCGCCAGCTCGGCGCACTGGTGATTGCGCACCGCCAGCACGCCATCCTGAACGGGCACAGCCAGCTCTCACGGCCCCTTACGCACGAGGAATACCTCGCGTCGCGCATGATCGCGGAGCCGCTGCGCGCCGCGGATTGCTGCCTCATCACGGACGGGGCGGGCGCGTTCGTCATGACCTCGCGGGAGCGCGCGCGCGACTGCCGCAAGCCTCC
>MKTV01000011.1:27477-29422 GCA_001898425.1 Rhodospirillales bacterium 69-11 | reverse complement strand
GCGATTCGGCGTTCACCCAGGAATCGCCGCTCACGGTCATTCCCGGGGCCGCCCTGGCGGCGCGGCAGGCCTTCGCGCTCGCCGGCATCGGTCCGAAGGACGTCGATTTCGCCGAAATCTACGACTGCTTCTCCATCTCCTGCCTACTCCAGATCGAGGACATGGGCCTCTGCCCGAAACGAGAGGCGGGTGCGTTCATCGAGGACGGCAACATCGCCCCTGGCGGGGCGCTGCCGGTCAACACCCATGGCGGGTTCCTCGCGCACAGCTACCGTCTTGGGATCGAGCACGTGATCGAAGCGGTCCGTCAGCTCCGCCATGAAGCCGGTGCCGCCCAGGTGCCGGACGCCGAAATCGGCCTCGTGTCGGGACTGTCGATGCCCGACTTCGGCGTGCTGCTTCTGGGCCGTTAGGAGGCGGATCGTGACAAACGTGCACTCACTCCCGGAATCGCCCGAATTCACGCCGTTCTGGCGGCACGTGGCGGAACGCCGGCTGTGCTTTCCCATGTGCCGGAGCTGCGGCCGGCGCCACTGGTACCCGCTGCCGCGCTGCCCGCACTGCCTTGCCGCCGACATCGACTGGGAGCCGGTCGGGCCGGACGGCACGCTGTTCTCCTGGACGGCGGTCAACCACGCCTTCACGCCCGAATTCGCCGGCAAGGTGCCGTACACGGTCGGGCTCATCGCCTTCGCCGGCGCGCCCGGGGTTCGCCTCATCACGGAAGTCCGCGCGCCGCCGGCATGCGCGTTGCGGATCGACATGCCGGTGCGGGCGGTATTCACCGGCCGCACGGGCGCGGAGGGCCTGCACTTCGTCCCGGCCATCACGTAGTCCCCTGCGCGCGGGTCGGTGGGCGGGTGGTCACCCGCCGATGGTGAGCGATCATCCCCGGCCGCCGGGGAAAGTCATGAGACAAGCGCGTAGCGGTCCGATAAATCCCCTCTTCTCGATCCGCTCCGCGGCATCAGCACTTCGGCGCGGCTTGAACCGCCCCGGCGCGCAGCAGCGCGTCGATGCCGGTCTCGTCCTCGCCGAGCTCGCGCAGGATCTCCATCGTGTGCTCGCCGAGCGCCGGGGGCGGTCGGCGCACCGTGCGCGTCAGTCCGTCCACCATCACCGGCATCGCCATCGTGTGCATGGCGCCATGGTGGGCGTCCTCGTAGTCGAGGACGATATTGCGCGCCGCGGTATGTGGCATCGCCAGCACCTTATCGAGCGTGTTGATCGGCGAGTGCGGCACGCCCGCGCGGGTGAACTGCTCCTCCCACCAGGCGACCGGCTGGGCGGCCAGTTTTTCGCCGACACTCGCGACGGTTTCGTCGAAATGCGCGACGCGGGCCGCATTGGTGGCGAAGCGCGGATCGTCCACGATGTCCAGCAGGCCGGCGATGCCGCAGAGTACCCGCCACAGCTTATCGTTGCCGACCGCGACCAGGATGTAGCCGTCCGCCGCGCGGAAGGCCTGGTAGGGGCACAGCGATTCATGCCCCGACCCGCAGGGCTGAGGCGTGCGGCCGGTGGCCCAGTAGGTCTGTGCCGTGTAGCCAAGGAAGGCCATCGCGGTCTCGAACAGCGACACTTCGAGCGTGCGTCCGATGCCGCTCGTCCCGCGTTCGTGCAATGCGGCGACGATGCCGAGCGCGGCCCATATCCCGGTCGTCTGGTCGAGCGGCGAGAAGGCGCTGCGCACCGGGCCGCCGCCCTTTTCGCCGGTGATGCTCATGACACCGCTGAACGCCTGCACCATCACATCGTAGCCGGGCAGGCTGGAGAGCGGTCCGCTGCCGCCGAATCCCGAGATGCTCGCATAGATGAGGCGGGGATTTTCCGCGCGCATGGCCGCCGGGCCCAGGCCGAGCCGCTCCATCGCCCCTTTGCGGAAGCTCTCGACGAATACGTCGGCCCGCCGCACGAGACGCAGCAGCACGTCGCGACCCGCTGC
>MKTV01000011.1:18666-27389 GCA_001898425.1 Rhodospirillales bacterium 69-11 | reverse complement strand
CCCGCCAGCACCTTGGTCACATCGAGCACACGGATGCCGGCAAGCGGTAGGAAGGGGCGGGCGGCCGCCGCGGCGGGTGTATCGGGCGTGGTCATGACTTGCGGGACGGCGGGTTCGTTGGGGAAGCGGGCGGCATCGCGTCACCGGACGGTGGCGACAGACCGGCGGCGGCGATTTTCCCGTGCAGTTCCGCCACCGATTCGGGATTGACGAGCGAGGAGAGATCGCCGGGCGGCGCGCCGAGGAACGCCGTTCGGACGACGCGGCGCATCACCTTCATGTTGCGCGTTCTCGGCAGGTCGTCCACGGCGATAACCACACGGGGACGGAAAGGGATGCCGAGTCCGGCGACCACCGCCGCCACCAGACGCTCGCGCACCGCCGCGTCCAGGGTGATCCCGGGCATCGGGATGACGACGCAGCAGACCGCCTCGCCCTTCACCGGGTCCGGAAGCCCGATCACCGCGGATTCGGCAACCAAACCGGTGGCCGCCAGCAAAGCCTCGATCTCGGAAGGGCCGGTACGCTTGCCGGCCACCTTCAGCGTGTCGTCCGAGCGGCCGAGAATCGCCCAGTGCCCGTCGGCGTCCACCACCGCCCAGTCGCCGTGACGCCAGAGGCCCGGCAGGGCCTCCCAGTAGCTCTCGAGATAGCGCGCGTCGTCATGCCAGAGGCCGCGGGTGAGGCCGATCGAGGGTTTCGTCAGCACGAGTTCGCCGACGGTGCCGGGTGGCACCGGGTGCCCCGCGGAATCGACCACCGCGGCGCCCATGCCGGGCACCGGACGGGCGAAGCCGCAGGGTTTGATCGGATGCAGCACGGTGCCGGAGAGGATGCCGCCGCCGACCTCGGTTCCCCCCGAATAGTTGAGGATGGGCACGCGCCGGCCGCATACCTTGTCGAAGGTCCACTCCCAGGCCTCGGGCGTCCACACCTCTCCGGTGGAGGCGCAGATGCGCAACGAGGAAAGGTCGTATCGTTCGATACCGCCGCCGCCATTGCGAATGAAGCCGCGCGCGGTGGTGGGGGCGATTCCGAGAAAACTGACGTGGAAATCCTGGATCAACCGCCACATCCGGCCGGCGTCGGGATAGTCCGGGCTGCCTTCCGCGAGCAGGACGGAGGCGCCTTGCATCGTCACCGCGACAGCCACCATGGGGCCGACCAGCCACCCCATGTCGCTCATCCAGAGCAGGCGGTCGGTGGACTTGAGGTCCATGACGATACCGACATCGAGCAGCATCTTGGCGGGGAACCCGACATGGGTATGCACCGTGCCTTTCGGCCGCCCGGTCGTGCCGGACGTGTACATCAGCATCAGCGGCGCGTCGGCGTCGAGCGGCAGGGTGGCGAAACCGGGGTCCTGATCCGCTATCAGCGTGTCGAGCCAATGGTCGCGTCCCTCGCGCCAGGCAACGTCCACGCCCACGTTGCGCACCACGATCATGTGGCGCAGCGAGGGCGCCGCCGCGGCCGCCTCATCGGCCACCGACTTCATCGGCACGAGGCTGCCGCGGCGCGAGGTGCCGTCGGCGGTGATCAGCGCGACCGCCTGCGAATCGACCAGCCGATCGGCGACGGCGCTCGCACCGAAGCCCGAGAACATCGGCAGCGCTATGGCGCCGATCTTGGCACAGGCGAGATAGGCCGCGACCGCCTCGGGGATCGTCGGCAGGAACAGCCCGACCACGTCGCCCGCCCGCAGGCCGAGCGCGTGAAGCCCAGCTGCGAGCCGGCACACGCGGTCGTCGAGCATGGCGTAGGTCCAGCGGGTCACCGCGCCCGCCTCGTTCTCCGCCACGATCACCTCGCGCGCCCAGAGCGGGCCGCCGCGATGCCGGTCGAGCGCGTTGAGCACGAGGTTCGTCTTGCCGCCCACGCACCAGCGCGCGAAGGGCACCCCGCGCGAAACGTCTAGCGTCTCGTCCCACGGGCGATAAAAAGCGAGCCGGCGCGCGACCTCGCCCCAGAACCAGGCGGGATCGGCGTCGGCGCGACGGATCAGCGTGTCGTAATCGGGGATGCCGAGTTCGTCGAGGAACGCTTTGGCGTTGCTCGACGTCACGAGGGCGTCCGGCGGATACCAGGCGAAGCCGGCATCCGCCCGCGGCGTCGCGCTCACGGCGCTCAGGATCCCGCGGCCGGCTGTCGCTTCATCAGCGCCTTGCGCCGGACAGACGCCACGATCTCGCCTTGCTGGTTGCGGCCGCGATGCTCGAACTCGACGATACCGGCATCCGGCCGCGAGCTCGACGCACGCGCCGATATCACCTCGGTTTCCGAGTGCAGCGTGTCGCCTACGCGAACCGGGGCGGGGAAGGAGATGTCGCCGAAGCCGAGATTGCCGAGTGTGGTGCCCTGCGTCATCTCGCTCACGCTGACACCCACCACGAGGCCGAGCGTATAGATGCTGTTGACCACGCACGAGCCGTAGATCGAGGCCTTGCCGAACTCATTATCGAGATGCAGCGCCTGCGGGTTATGTGTGAGCGCGCAGAAAAGGAGGTTATCGGTGTCGGTCACCGTACGCGTGATGGCATGGCGGTACACGTCGCCCACCGCCAGTTCCTCGAAATAGCGGCCTCTCGTTTCGTGGATCATGTCTAGTCCCGTTCTGTTTTTTTGATGGTCACGGCATCGCCCACGCTTCTGCCTGCGCAACGATATCGCGCGCCGTCTTCACATGCGCGTAATCGACGTGCTCGCCGTCATAGATCAGTGCGGCCTGCCCGCTCGCCTGGGCTTTTTCAAAGGCCACGATCATGCCGCGGTAGTAGGCGACCTCCTCCGCGCTCGGGCTGTAAACCTCGTTGACGATGGGCACGTTGGAAGGGTGCAGCAGCATTTCACCGACGAAACCGAGGCGTCGGTGCGCCGCCGCTGTCTCGCGCAATCCCGCGAGATCGTGCACCTCTTGCCACAGCCCGGCGAGCGGCAGCTTGCCCGCCGCCCGCGCGGCGATCACGCTGTTGGACTTCCACGCGAGGCTTTCGAGTCCCTCGCGCGTCCACTGGAATCCCACCGAGCGCGCCACGTCGCCGTTCTTCGCTGACGCGCAGGCGATCGTGGTGACGCGGGGGTTCAGCGCAATCTCGTGCGCGAAATGCAGCGAGCGCGCCGTTTCGAGCGTCGGGATCATGCCGACGGTGCCGACCGCGAGCCCATTGCGTGACTCCGCTTCGGAGACGAGCATCGCCGCCATGTGCATGTCCTCGGGCCCGTTCGGCTTCGAAAGGACGACGCCCTCGAGGCCCGGCACCACGATCGCGGCGAGATCCTCCATGCTGTAAATGAAGGGCGAGCGGTTGATGCGCACATAGACGCGCTCACCGCTCGCGGCCAGGCCGGCGATGCGCCCCGCCACGAGTTCGCGCGCCTGGGCCTTCTGCGCGTCGGGCACGCTGTCCTCGAGGTCGAGGATCACCGCGTCGGCGTGGTAGCCCGGCACCTTGTCAATCCAGGAGGCGCGATGGCCAGGCACGAAGAGGAAGGAACGGATCGGCTTCATGGTACGGTGCTCAGTAGGATTTGGGCAGGCCGAGTACTTTCTCGGCAATATTCGAGAGGATCAACTGCGGCGTGATTGGCGCGAGCCGCAGGAGCAGCGCTTCCCGAAGATAGCGCTCCACATGGAACTCCTTGGCGTAGCCGAAGCCGCCATGAGTGAGCATCGCGGTCTCGCAGGTTTTGATGGCGGCCTCCGCCGAGAGATATTTGCCGGCATTCGCCTCGCTGCCACAGGGCTTGCCCGCATCGTAGAGCGCGGCTGCGCGCAGCGCCATGAGCCGCGCGGCCTCAAGCTCGGCCCAGCATTGGGCGAGCGGGTGCTGGATCGATTGGTTCATCCCGATCGGCCGGTTGAACACTATTCGTTCCTTCGCGTACTGGGTGGCGCGCGCCAGCGCGGCTCGGCCGAGGCCGATCGCCTCCATCGCGACGAGCACCCGCTCGGGATTCATGCCGTGAAGGATGTAGCCGAAACCCTTGCCCTCCTCGCCGATGCGGTCCTCCACCGGGATGGGCAGCCCGTCGAATACGAGTTCGTTGGAATCAACCGCGGCACGGCCCATTTTGTCGATCTCGCGCACGTCGACGTAGTTGCGGTCTAGCCTAGTGTAGAACAGGCTGAGACCATCCGTCGGTTTCTTGACGTTGTCCGCGGGCGTCGTGCGCGCCAGCAGCAGAATGTTGTCGGCCACCTGCGCGGTGGAGATCCAGACCTTCCGCCCGTGCACGACGTAGCGGTCGCCCTGCCGCTCGGCGCGGGTCTTGAGCTTGGTCGTGTTCAGCCCCGCATCGGGTTCGGTGACCCCGAAGCAGGCCTTGCGCTCGCCGCGGATGAGCGGCGGCAGCGCGCGCTGCTTCTGCTCCTCGGTGCCGAACACGACGACGGGATTGAGGCCGAAGATATTCATGTGCACCGAGGAGCAGGCGGACATGCCGCCGCCGCTCTCGGAGATGGTGAGCATCATGAGCGCGGCCTCGGTGACGCCGAGCCCCGCGCCGCCATACTCCTGCGGCATCGCCACGCCGAGCCACCCGGCATCGGCGACGGCGCGATAGAATTCCTCGGGGAACTCGCCGGACCGATCCTTGGCGAGCCAGTACCCGGCATCGAAGCGGCGGCACAGATCGGCCACCGCGTCCCGGAGTTGCAACTGTTCGTCGCTGAGTTCGAAATCCATGTCTGCCCCGGTCGTGGAGGGATGCCTTGAACCGGATTATAGGACCAAGTTCGAATCATGGAAGAGGCTTCGTGAATCCGAACAAACGAGATGCGATCGTACTTGGCCGGCTGTGCTGCCGGTCCGAGCAAAGGAGACCGGAACCATGGCGAAGAAGACGACGCCCAAAACGGCCAGGCGTGGAGCCTCCACCGCCCGCGCCGCGCGCACTTTCACCGACTCGCGTCGCAGACGCTGACCGACCCGGCGAGCCGCGGGCCATAGGGTCGATGATTCCGGAGCGGTACTGGCGATGGCGGTGCTCGCGAGCGCACGCACCGGCGAACTCCGTGCGCGAAGCCAGAGAGAACATCTTATTCAGGTCCGGCTACCCGGGAGCAGGCCTCGGGGGGAGGCATTCGCCGGATGCGGCAGGAGCCGCCGCTGCGAAGGGTCTATTGACGAACGGCCAAGAGGGCGCGTACGGTCGGATCTACGAACAGAATTCGCTTCTGCGAACAACCGGCATTACGGAACGTCCGCCGCCCCATGAGTGTTCACGCCAACGCCGCACAAGGCGCTTCCCCGTCCTCCACGCCCGCGCGACCGCTGCGGGGCGTGCGCGTGCTCGACCTTTCCTGGCTGCTCCCGGGCCCGTTCTGCACCAATATCCTGGCTGAACTCGGGGCGGAGGTCGTCAAGGTCGAACGCCCGGAGGGCGGCGACCATCTGCGCACCCTCATGCCGGGCGCGAGCGCCATCGTGAACCGCGGCAAGCGCAGCATCGTGCTCGACCTCAAGCGCGTGGAAGATCGCGAGACGTTCGACGCGCTGCTCGCCGCCTCGGACGTGTTCGTGGAATCGTTCCGTCCCGGCGTCGCGCAGCGGCTTGGCTGCGACTGGGCCACCCTTTCGGCCCGACACGACCGGTTGATCTACCTATCGCTCAGCGGGTACGGCCAGGATGGCCCGCTGGCGCAACATCCGGGGCACGACATCAACTATCTCGCGCTCGCCGGGGCGATGGGCATCCCAGGCCATTGGGGCGAGGAGCCGAGGCGGAGCGGGCTGCCGGTCGGCGATCTTGCGGCCGCGCTCTATGGGGTCATCAACATCCTCGCCGCCCTGCGCGCGCGCGACGCCGGCGGGCGAGGCACTTTCATCGATCTCGCCATCGCCGAATCCGTGCTGCACTGGAGCCAGATCCGCATCGCCGACCTCGACCGTTCCGGCGCCGTGGCGCGCTGGGGGCATTTGCAGCCCGGCAGCGACGTGTTCGCGACGGCCGACGGGGCGCGCATCGCACTCGGCGTGGTGGAGGGGAAGTTCTGGCGCGCGATCGCGGAGGCGGTGGGCGATCCGGCGCTCGCCCGCCGGGCGGAGGATTTCGAGCACGCCCGCTGGGAGACGCGAGAAGCCGTTGGCGACGCGCTGCGGACGTCCCTGGGGGCTGCGATCAGCGCGCACGCCTGCGCGCACTGGGAGCGCGTGCTCGCGGCGGCGGACGTGCCGTTCTCGGTCATCGCCGACCCGGCGGGCGCGATGGAGGCGCCGCAATTCATCGCGCGCGGCATGGTCGCAACCATTCCGGAGAGGCCGGGCGGCGTGCGCGTGGCGGCGCTGCCGGGGCGGCGCTATCGCGGCGTGGCGGGCCGGGCGCCCGCGCTCGACGAGCATGGCGCGGCGTTGCGCGCCGAGGTGCGGGAGAGGCGGCGGGCATGACCGGAACCACGGCTCCGCTCGGCGACATAACGGTCGTCGATCTCACCAAATTCATCGCCGGCCCGATGTGCACGCAATATCTCGGCGAACTCGGAGCCGAGATCATCAAGATCGAGGACCGTGACGCGGGCGACGATCTGCGCGGCATGCCGCCTTTCATCGGCGATGACGGCGCGATGTTCTACGCCATGAACCGCAACAAGCGGAGCATCGCGCTCGATCTCAAGACACAAGCCGGCCGCGATATCGCGCTGCGCCTGGTGGCGAAGGCGGACGTGCTGGTCGAGAGTTTCGGCACCGGCGTCGCCGAGCGCCTGGGCCTAGGGCATGACGCGCTTTGCGCGCGGTTCCCGCGGCTGGTCTATTGCAGTGTCTCGGGTTTCGGTCGTACCGGTCCACTCGGGCCCCGCCCTGGGTTCGAGGTGATGATGCAGGCCTATACCGGCCTCATGCTCACGACCGGCGAGGAAGATGGCGGCCCGTTGCGGATCGGCTTCTCGCCGCTCGACCAGACCACCGGCATTCATGCGGCCGCCGGCGTGATGGCCGCGCTCCGCACGCGGGACCGGACGGGGAAAGGCTCCTATGTGGAGGCCTCGCTGTTCGAGACCGCGCTTTCCTTCATGGGCTGGCACGCGCAGGCCTTCTGGCTGACAGGGGCGCCGCCCGAACGCTCCGGCTCCGGGCACGGATCGCTATGTCCCTATCAGGCATTTCGTGCGAGCGACGGCTATATCCTGATCGCCGCCGGCAGTGAGGCGTTGTGGCGCAAACTGTGCGATGCGATCGGGCTCGCCGAGTACAAGGACGATCCCCGCTTCGCCACGAACCGGGAGCGGGTGGCGCGGCGTGGCGAGACCGTGGCGCTGGTCCAGGGCCGCATCGAGACCCGCGCGGTCGCGGACTGGATGGCGGTGCTCACCGATGCGCGGATCCCTTGCTCGCCCATCAACGGCATCGGCCAAGTGTTGAACGATCCGCAGACCGCCGCGCGCGGCATGGTGATGGAATACCGGCATCCGGTCGGAGAGGGGATGAAAGGGATCGCCCTCCCGATCACCCTCGACGGGGTGGCGCGGGCGGTGCGCCGCGCGCCGCCGCTGCACGGAGAGCACACGGACGAAATCCTGCGCGAGATCGGCTGCGACGAGGCGCGCGTGGCGGCGTTGCGGGCCGACGGTGTGGCCGGCTGCGCGCGTGGCGCCACGTCCGATGACGCGGCGGCCCGCCCCCGATCCCCAACCCCAGATAAAAAGCCGAAAGAGCGGAACTGATGACAAATACAACGGGATTGACGCGGCGGAATGTCGTGGCCGGGATGCTCGCGACCGGTGCCACCTCCGCGGCGCGAGCGGCGGAAACGGTGCAGATCGGCATGCCGATCGAGTTGAGCGGCCGCTTCGTCTCCTTCGGTTCCGCCGTGAAGCGCGGCATCGACATGGCCGTGGACGCGTTCCACGGCCATGTCGGGAATCGCAAGATCGAGTTGCTGGTGCGTGACGTGCAATCCGACGCGCAGGTCACGGTTCAGGTCATGAACGAATTGACCAAGCAGAACAATGTTCAGTTCGTCATCGGTCCGATATCCAGCGCGATGGTGGCGGCGGCGATTCCGGCCTGGCGGCAGACCAAGCCGATCTGGATCTGCCATGGATCGACGGCGCCGTTGACCGAGGAGCAGGTCGGCAACGAGCCGCATTTCTTCCACACCTTCCCATACCTCTATCATTACGCCGCCGCCATGTCGGAAGGCCTGAAATCGGTGCTGGGCGGCGGCAAGTCCGCTGCCATCATCTATTCGGACGACGCCTATGGCCGCGCCGGGCTGCCAGCGGCACGCAAGTATTTCACCAAGGCGGGCTTCAAGATCACCGACGAGCAACTCGTGCGCTCGGGTGCCACCGACATGAACCCGGTCCTGCAGCGGATACGCATTGGCCGCCCCGAGGTGCTGATCGTGCTTTTACAGACGACCGATCTCGCCACGCTCGCCAAGCAGGTGCAAATCGCCAACCTCGACGTTCCCTATCTGACGGACGGCACCGATATCTTCATTGAGGAGTGGCAGAAGACCGTCGGTAGCGCGCAGGAGGGATGGATCGGCGTCTCGGGCTACATACCGGGCATGCAGCGTGCCGCGAGCAAGCAGCGTCCCGACATCTTTCCCGCCATCGGTCAGTGGGAAAGCGACTTCCGCGCGCGGTACAATGTCGCCCCCGGTTATCTCGACATCGGCGGTTATTGCGCGATGTCGATGTTGCTGCTGGCCTTCGAAAAGGCGGGCAGCGTCGATCAGGAGAGCGTCGCGGCCGCGCTGAAATCGCTCGACGTCGAGAC
>MKTV01000011.1:6776-18569 GCA_001898425.1 Rhodospirillales bacterium 69-11 | reverse complement strand
ATCATCGTGTTTCCCGCCGATGTCGCGGACGGCAGGCTCGTGCCGCGCTCCGGCGGCTGATCGCCGCGGACGATGCTTCTACCGCAGGTGCTGATCGACTCGCTGCTGCTGAGCGGTCTCTACGCGCTGATGGCGCTTGGTCTCGCGCTCAGCTTCGGCGTGACCAACGTCCTGAACTTCGCCCATGGCGAGGCGATCATGCTGGGGGCCTATGGCGCCTTCTTCATGTTTTCAATGTTCGGGATCGATCCGTTGCTGGCCCTGCCCATCGTCGCGCTGATCGGCTTCGGAGCCGGTTACCTGCTGTTCGAGACGCTGCTCCGGCGCGCCCTGCATGCGCCGCAGATCAACCAGATCCTGCTCACTTTCGGAATCGGCCTCATCCTCAGCAATGGCGCCGAGATCGCGTTCAGCCCCGATATGCGGTCGGCCAACCCGGCTTACGCGTCGAAGGCGATCCTGATCGGCTCCGCCTTCGTGCCCGTCGGCCGGCTTGCCGCCTGCGTCGTGGCGGTGGTGCTCTCGGCGGCGCTGCTCTGGTGGTTGCATCGGACGGAATACGGCCGGGCCTGCCGGGCCGTCGCGCAGAACCGGCTCGCGGCGACGCTGTCCGCGATCAACCTGAACAACGTCTATGCCGTGGCGTTCGGATTGAGCATCGCGATCGCCGCCGCCACCGGCGCCGCTCTCAGTTCGGTCACCCCGGTCACGCCCTTCATGGGCTTCCATCTGCTGGTGAAGGCTTTCGCCATCGTCGTGCTCGGCGGCATGGGCAGCGTGGGAGGCGCCTTGATCGGCGCGCTTCTGCTGGGGTTCCTCGAAACCCTCGTCGCCTACTTCGTCCCCGATGGCATCGGCTGGGCGGAAGGGGTGGCCTTCGCGGTGCTGTTCGCCGTCCTGATCCTGCGTCCCGGCGGCGTCGCCGGCCGCGCGGTTCACCAATGAGCGCGCCGCGGCCGAGCGGATCGGGTATCGCGGTGCTGGGCGCCGTCGTGACGCTGGGGGCGCTCGCGGTCATACCCTTCAACCCGCCGCTGCTCAGTGACTGGCTGTTCCGCATCGCGATGCTCGTGATGCTCGCCGTGAGCTGGAACATGATGGCGAGCGCGGGGATGATTTCCCTGGGCCATTCCGCCTTCTGGGGCCTTGGCGGGTATTGCTGCGCGCTGGCGGCGAATGTGCTGGGGGTGGGGTTCGGGATGTCGTTCCTGGCCGCCGCGGTCGTCGGTGCGGCGACGGGCCTGGTGCTTGCCCTGGTGACGGGGCGTCTGCGCGGCGTGTTCTTCGCGGTGGCGACGTTGGCGCTTTCCGAGGGCCTGCGCATCGCCGGCCTGATGCTGCCCGACCTCACCGGAGGGGCGGCCGGCCTGTTCCTGGCGCCGGGGGCGCGGCCGCCCGCCAATCTCCTTTACGAAGTGGCGGTGGTCGCCGCGGCACTTTCGGTGGCGATCACCTGGCTGCTTTTCCGCACCCGGCTGCGCTTCGCCGTGCGTGCGATGCGCGAGAACGAGGATGCGGCGCAGATGCTGGGCATCAATCCGCTGCTGTTCCGTGCCCTGATTTCCGCCATCGCCGGGGCGATGGCCGCGACCGCCGGCGGTTTCAACCTCTGGTATTCCGGGTATATCGCGCCAGACATCGCCTTCACGCTGCATTTCGCCATCCTCGCGCAGATCGCCGTCATCATCGGCGGCATCAACACGCTGGCAGGCCCGGTGATCGGCGCCTTCCTGATCATCGCCCTCTCGGAAGTCACGCGCATTCTGGTCGGCTCCCGGGAAGGGTACAGCCTGCTGATCTACGGCGTGTTGCTGGTCGCAGCGATCAGCTTCCTGCCGAACGGGTTGTACGGGCTCCTAACGCATCGGCGGATGCGGCCAACGGAATCCGCATGACCGCGCTGCTGAGCGTCGAGCGGCTGAGCGCGGGATATGGCGAGCTGCGGGTGCTGGAGGACGTCTCGCTCGAGGTCGGAGCGGGTGAGGTGGTATGCCTCCTCGGCGCCAACGGGGCGGGCAAGACGACGACCCTGATGGCGATCACCGGGGTGATCGGCGCCAGAGGCGGCGACATAGTTTTTGCCGGCGGCAGTCTCGCTGGAGTCGCCGCGCACCACCGTGTCGAGCGCGGTATCGCGCTCGCGCCGGAGGGGCGGCAGGTTTTCCAGGACTGCACGGTGGAGGAGAACCTGCTGCTTGGCGCCTTCGGCCGCCGCGGCCGGGGCCGCCGCCGGGCGCGTCTCGACGAGGTGTTCGACCTGTTCCCCCGGCTGGCGGAGCGGCGCCGGCAGCAGGCCGGGCTGATGTCGGGTGGCGAGCAGCAGATGCTCGCCATCGGCCGGGCGCTGATGACGGACCCACGTCTTCTGATGCTGGACGAGCCTTCGCTCGGCCTCTCGCCCAAGGTCGCGCTCTCGGTTTACGAGGCGGTGGCCCGGGTGGCGGCAACCGGCCTGTCCATCCTGCTCGTCGAGCAGAACACCCAGACGGCGCTGTCGATCGCCACCCGCGGCTACGTGCTGGTACATGGGCGCGTCGTCGCCGCCGGCGCCAGCGCGGAGCTGCGTGACGCACCCGTGCTGCGTGAAGCCTTCCTCGGCGGCGGGTCCGACAGGCTCGGCGCCACGCCGCGGCGCGCGCCGGACGAGGTCACGGCGCCGCTCCTTTCGATCCGCGGGGTGGAGAAGCACTTCGGCGGCGTGCCCGCGATCCAGTCCTTTTCCCTGTCGCTGCATCGGGGCGAGTTCTGCGGGCTGATCGGGCCGAACGGCGCGGGCAAGACGACGCTGATGAACCTTCTGACGGGTTATATGCGGCCCAGCGCGGGCGAGATCGTGTTCGATGGCCAGGCGATCGTCGGCCTGCGGCCCTATCAGTGCTGTCGCCTCGGCATCGCACGCACCTTTCAGATCGTGCGGCCGTTTCCCGAGATGAGCGTGCTCGACAACGTCGTTACCGGCTGGATGTTCGCGGGCGACGCGGCCTCGCGTCGGCGGCCGGAGGCGGACGTGCGCGCGGAATGCGTGGCGCTGCTCGAACTAGTCGGCCTCGGCGGTCGGCTGGGCAGCCCGTCGGGCAGCCTGACCCTGGGTGAAAAGAAACGGCTCGAACTGGCTCGGGCGCTGGCCACGCGGCCGCGCCTGCTGCTGCTCGATGAGGTGCTGGGCGGGCTGTCCGATGCCGAAATCGTACAGATGTGCGCGGTGCTGAGGCAGGTGCATGCGCGCGGCATCACCATCCTGATGATCGAGCATGTGATCCGCGCCCTGGTGCGGCTTGTGGACCGGCTCGTCGTGCTGAATTTCGGCAGGAATCTCCGCGATGGACCGCCGGCCGAGGTGCTCGCCGATCCGATGGTGGTCGAAGCCTATCTCGGCCGGCCGCTTGCCGTGGATGACGCCCGGCATCCAATGACCGACCAGCTCCATGACTGAAAGGAAGCGACGCATGCGCGCCCTCGTGCTTCGGGAGTGGACCCGATTCGAGAATGTTAGGATCGAGGAGGACTGGCCGACGCCGACCGTGCAACCCGGCACCGTGAAGATACGCACACAGAGCGTCGGTATGAATTTCGCCCTGTCGCTGCGGGTCGAAGGCAAGTACCAGGTCAAGCCGCCCTTGCCGCACGTACCCGGCATCGATCTCTGCGGCATCGTGACCGAGCTGGGGGCCGGCGTGACGCGCTTCGCCGTGGGCGACCGCGTCGTCGCTTTTGTCGATCACGGCGCCTTCGCCGAGGAATGCATCGCCCTCGAGCACCGCACCTTCAGGTTGCCTGACGGGATCCCGTTCGTACAGGCGGTGACCTTCCCCTCGTCCTGGATGACCACCTACATCGCGCTGGTCTGGCCGCAATGGGGTAACCTCCAGTTCGGAGAAACGATGCTGGTGCATGGCGCGGCGGGCGCCGTCGGGATAGCCGCGCTCGACATCGGCAAGATCATGGGCGCCACCGTGATCGCGACCTGCGGTTCGGCGCGCAAGGTGGAGGTGTGCCGCGCGCACGGCGCCGATCACGTCATCAACTACCGCGAGGAGGATTTCGTCGCCCGTGTCCGCGAGGTGACGGACGGGGTCGGAGCGGACCTGATCTATGACCCGGTGGGCGGCGATGTGACGCTGCGCTCCCTGCGCTGCGTGGCGCCGGAGGGACGCATCATCCCGATCGGCTTCGCCAGCGGCAAGGTGCCGGATATCCCGGCCAACATCCTGCTGATGAAGCACGCCAAGGTGCTTGCCATGAATGCCGGCTACTACAATGGCCAATGGGGGGTGGACCCGGCGCGGCATCGCGACATGGGCAAGGTGTTCGAACCACAACTGCGCCACACCATGGACCAGTTGTTCCGCTGGACGATGCAGGGACGGATGACGCCGGAGATCAGCCACGTCTTCACTTTTGACCAGGTGCACGAGGCCATGGAGACGGTTCTCGGGCGCGAATCGATCGGGAAAGTCGCGGTGGTGTTCGACGAGGAAGCGCGCCGCCTTGCCGCCGTCGGCCCTCGGTGAGGCGGCACGATCTCCGACCCCGATCGTCGTAACCATGATGCGTTTAGGACAATGAAGATGAACAACCTCGGCCAACTTTCCCTGAACGCCCTGGATGCGGGCCAAGCCCGGCGGATCGTCGCGGACTGGCTGGGCCGCTTCGAGACGGCGCTGAACTCTCGGGACGCGGCCCTTCTCGGGGACTTGTTCCATCAGGACTGCCATTGGCGCGACATCCTGGCCTTTACCTGGAACCTGACGCCGGTCGAGGGTCGGACCAACGTCGCGGCCCGCCTCGCGGCGGAACAGGAACATGTCGGCGCGCACGGGTTTCATTTGCCGCCGGGACGCAAGCCGCCGGCGCGGGTGAAGCGGCTGGAGGTCGACAGCATCGAGGCGATCATCGGATTCAGCACCGCCCACGGCCGCGGCGCCGGCCTCGTCCGCCTGTCCGCCGCGCACGACGGCAGGGGAGAGATGAAGGCATGGCTTCTGTCCACGACGCTGGAGGCGCTCGACGGATACGAGGAAAAGATCGGCGACAACCGGCCGACCGGCGCCGCCTATTCGCGCAATTTCGGTGGCGACAACTGGGCCGACCAACGCCGCAAGGCTATTGCCTACGAGGATCGTGAGCCTGCCGTTCTCGTCGTCGGCGGCGCGCAGGCCGGTCTGTCGATCGCCGCGCGCCTGAACCAGTTGGGTGTCGATACCCTGGTCGTCGAGAGATTGCCGCGCATCGGCGACAGTTGGCGCAAGCGATATCATTCACTGGCGCTGCATAATTCGATTCATTTGAACCATCTGCCCTACATGGATTTTCCGCCGACCTGGCCGCGATATATCCCCAAGGACATGTTGGCCAACTGGTTCGAGCTGTACGCCGACGTCATGGAAGTAAATTGCTGGACCGATACGGAGTTTGTCGCCGCGAGTTGGGATGAGAACAGCAAAACCTGGACTGCGCGGCTGAAGAAGGGCGACGGCACCGAGCGGACGGTGCGGCCGCGTCACATCGTGCTCGCGAACGGCGTCAGCTCCTATCCCATGATTCCCGATCTGCCCGGCCTCAAGGACTTCAAGGGCGACGTCATCCACTCCGAAGGTTTTGACAACGGCGAGCCTTGGAGGGGCAAGAACGCGCTCATCATCGGCACCGGCAGCAGCGCCAACGACATCGCGCTCGATCTGCATAGCCATGGCGTTCACACCACGCTCATTCAGCGTGGTTCCAGCACCGTCGTATCGATCGATCCCAGCGCCAGGCTCAACGAAGCGATCTGGGACGAGGGCGGTCCGCTCGAGGACTGCGACCTGATCGTTGCCTCCGCGACCCCCCCGCTTGTCGTCAAGGCGTATCAGATCGCGACCAAGCGGATGATGGAACTCGACAAGCCGCTGATCGAGGGC
The DNA here is from genome assembly GCA_001898425.1 of Rhodospirillales bacterium 69-11. Lineage (GTDB taxonomy): Bacteria > Pseudomonadota > Alphaproteobacteria > Acetobacterales > Acetobacteraceae > Rhodopila. Next base: position 12,669 of record MKTV01000011.1, on the reverse strand, counting down.
CTCAAGAAGATCGGGTTCAAGTACGACATCGGTGAGGATGCCACCGGCCACCAAATGAAATATCTCCGCCGCGGCGGGGGATACAACCTGGATGCCGGCAGTTCGGCGTTGCTGATCGCGGGCGAACTCGGCCTGCTTCAATACGACAAAATTGAGCGTTTCGCCGCCGAGGGCGCGCTGCTCAGGGACGGGACCACGGTGCCGGCCGATCTGATCGTTCTGGGGACGGGCTATTATCCGCAGATGGAACTGGTTCGCCGCGCGTTCGGCGAGGACACGGTCCGGCGCATCGGTCCGGTCTGGGGCATCGGGCCCGACGGCGAACTCAACAACATGTACAAGCGCACTTCGCAGGAAGGTCTGTGGTTCATCGCCGGCAGCCTGGCCCAATGCCGCATTTACTCAAAATATCTCGCCATACAGATCAAGGCGATGGAACTCGGCAAGCTGGGTCCCCTGAACAACAACCGGCCGGCCACGCGGTCTTCGACGTGATCGGGCGGCGCGCCCGTTCGAACATCATCCGCAACACGAGCCTATCGAGGAAAGAACAGAATGAGTCTACGTGAGGTTGGCATCATCAGCGGGATCGGCGAAACCGCCTATTCCCGCAACTCCGGCAAAAGCGTCCTCGCCCTGCAGCTGGAGGCGGCGTTGCTCGCGATCCGCGACGCCGGGCTTTCCCCCAGGGACATCGACGGCGTGCTGCCGTATGGGTCGGCGGTGGTGGCGGAGGACTTCATCACCAATTTCGGCATCGCCGACCTGCGCTTCTCTGCGACCACCCCGCTCGGCGGAGCCAGTTGCGTGGCCGGCATCCAGGCGGCGTTGGCGGCGATCAAGGCTGGGATTTGCAAGCACGTCCTGCTGCCGCTCGGCCGCAACGGCGCATCGGGCACACGGATCGCGGCGCGGGTGCAGGAAATGCCTCAGTTCCACCTCGTCGGCGAGTTCGAGATGCCGATCGGCGCGCTTGCCCCGGTGCAATACTATGCCCCGATGGCGCGCCGCCACATGGAGATGTACGGCACCACCAGCCGCCAGTTCGGCGAAATCGCCTCCAGCACCCGCGGCAATGCGATCCTGCATGGCAACGCGATCATGACCAAGCCGATGACGATCGAGGACCATCAGGCGTCGCGCATGATCTCCGACCCGTTTCGCCTGCTCGACTGCAGCCTGGAAAGCGATGGCGCGGCGGCGATCGTGGTCAGCAGCGCCGACTATGCGCGCGACCTGCGCAGCCGCCCCGTCCACGTGATGGGCGTTGCGGAGGGCCATCCCGATTCTCCCAGCGCGATCACCCAGCGTCCGGACCTCACGACCCTTGGCCTCGCCAAGGCGGCGCCGAAGGCGTTCCGGATGGCGGGCGTGACGCCGGCCGACATCGACGTCGCCGAGATCTATGACTGCTTCACCTACATCGTGCTGTGCCAGCTCGAGGACGCGGGGTTCTGCAAGAAGGGCGAGGGGGGACCGTTCGTCGAGAGCGGCGCCATCCGGCTGGGGGGCAAGCTGCCGGTGAACACGCATGGCGGGCTACTTTCGCAAGCGCACATGGCGGGGATGAACCACGTGGTCGAACTTGTGCGCCAGTTGCGCGGAGAGGCGGGGGCCACCCAGGTCGCCGATGCCGAACTCGGCGTGGTGACCGGTTATGGCGATATGGGCGATGGGGCCATCGCCGTCATGCGGAGGGGCTGAGGATGACTGACAAATCTTATAACAAACCGGTTCCGGAACCCACGCCCGATTCTCGCCCGTTTTGGGACAGTCTGGCGAGCGGGCGGCTATCGTTTCAGAAATGTGGCGCCTGTGGCGTCATCCGTCACTATCCGCGACCGATGTGCAGTGCCTGCCATTCGATGGCGACCGAATGGGTCGAGGCCAGCGGGCGCGGCAAGGTCCATAGCTGGACCGTGACGCATCACGCCTTCAACCCGGGTTTCCGCGACGAACTGCCGATGGTGCTGGCCACCGTCGATATGGAGGAACGGGTGCGCATGAACGCCCAACTGCGTGGCGTGGACCCGGCCTCATTGACGATCGGTCTCCCCGTGCGGGTGGACTACGAGCAGGTGCGGGAGGGATTGACCCTGCCGTTCATGCGCGTGGATCGACCGGGCTGAGCGCCCGGTCGGTGATGCGCTGCCCCGCCGCGCTCAGGCTGACGTGACGGGGTCTTCTCATCGAACGGGAAACCAGGGTCCAGAGCCCGGGATTTCCATGTCCCGGCTTCGGGCCCCGCACGCCAGTCGTTGGGTTTTTGAAACGGAGCTGGGCCTTTGTGCCCCGGGGTTGGCGGCCTTCCCGGCCGATGGAGGGATACACAATGACGCATCAGGCGATCATTTTCGAGCAGGACGAGGGAGTAGGCGTCATCACGCTCAATCGTCCGGAGGCCCGCAATGCGCTCGATCTGCGGATGCGGCAGGAAATCGCCGATCTGATTCCCGTGCTGCGCGACGACGCTTCGATCAAGGCGGTTCTCATCATCGGCGCCGGCGGCGTGTTCTGCAGTGGCGGCGATCTGCGTTCGTTGACCGAGGAGCGGCGCTCGGCGGGGCAGAACCGGCGGCGCATCCATGATCTGCATGTTTGGCTCCCTCAGTTGGTCAACCTGGAGAAGCCGGTGATTGCCGCCGTCGATGGACCTGCCTTCGGCGGTGGTTTCAACCTCGCGCTGGTCGCCGACTTCATCCTGGCCACGCCGAAAGCGCGGTTTTGCCAGGTATTCGCGCGAATCGGCATGATCCCGGACCTGGCGGGCCTCTATCTGCTGCCTCGCATCGTCGGGTTGCAGCGGGCGAAGGAACTGGTGTTCACCGGACGGGTCCTGGGTGCGGAGGAAGCGCGAACCCTTGGGATCGTCCACGACATCCTGGCGGCCGAAACGCTGCGCGATGAGGCTCTGGCCTTCACCCGCCGCTTCTGCGCGGCCCCGACCACGGCGATCGGCCTGGCCAAGAATATCCTCAATCAGTCGCACAATCTGGACCAGCGGGTGCTGGCGGAACTGGAGAGCTATGCCCAGGCGGTGTGCCTGGACAGCGATGACCATCGCAACGCCGTGGAACGTTTCCTGAGAAAGGAGCCGCTGCCCTTCGTCTGGGAAGAGGATCCCGGGAAGCGGTCTTGATCCGGCGATGCTTTCAAATGTTATGAAACAGCAACTGATGCCGAGGCGGCATGACGCCCCGGCAGCCTGCAACCAGGCCGGAGAGGCGGCACGATCCCAAACGTTCCATTGGAGACGAAAATGCAAATGAACCGGTCAGCCTCCCTGGCGAGGCTGCTCAGCGCGCGTTCGATCGCGGTCGTCGGCGCGTCCGAGGATCTGGTAAAGCCTGGCGGGCGAGTGATCGCCTCACTGCTGCTCAACAATTATTCCGGCACGATCTATCCGGTTAATCCCGGCCGTTCGATGATCCAGGGCCTTACCTCCTATCCATCGCTGACGGCGCTGCCGGACGCCCCTGACATGGTCATCCTTTCGGTTCCGGCGAAGGATGTGGAGGCCAGCATCCGCGACGGGCTGGAACGCGGTGCGGGGGGCTTTGTCGTTTTCGCATCCGGTTTCGCGGAAAAGGATGCGGCCGGCGCCGAGGCGCAACAGCGGATCGCCGCGCTGGTCAAGGCGCGCGGCGTGCCCATGATCGGCCCGAACTGCCTGGGCGTGATGAACGGCAGCGCCGGAATCCTTGCCTCCTCCACCATCGTGATGCGCGGGCGGCGCATGCTGGCCGGGAATTGCAGCCTGATCAGCCAGAGCGGGGCAATCGGCACGTATTGGCTCGATATGATGATGAATGCCGGTCACGGCATGGCGAAGTGGCTCTCGACCGGCAATGAGGCCGACATCGATGTGGCCGCCGCGGCGGCCTACCTGGCCGAAGATCCGGATACACAGATCATTGCGCTCTATGTCGAGGGCATCCGCGATGGCGTGACGTTCCGCCGCGCCGCCCGCCGCGCGGCCGCCGCGCGCAAGCCGGTCGTGGTGCTGAAATCGGGCCGTTCGGCGGCCGGAGCCATCGCTGCCGCTTCCCATACCGGGGCATTGGCCGGCGCCGATGACGCGTACGATGCGCTGTTCACCCAATTCAACATCTGTCGTGTCGAATCGATGACGGCGATGGTCAATCTCACCCGCCTGCTGTTGACGCAGAAAGTCCGGCCCGGCCGGCGCATGCTGGTGCTGTCGGTCTCCGGCGGCGCCGGCGTGCTGCTGACCGACGCGGCCCAGGCCGTCGGGCTCGAAACGCCCGATTTCCCGCCGGAGAGTAAGGCGGCGCTGCGCGCCATCCTGCCCGATTTCGCCCAGCCACAGAATCCGATCGATCTGACCGCCCAGATCGTCGCCGACAGGTCGATGCTGCGGCGGGCGCTGCAGGTCGCCGTGGATTCCGGCGTGTTCGACGGGCTGTTGCTTTTCGTCGGCGGGCTGAGCGAACTCGCCGGCGAACTTGCCGAGGCGCTGAACGCGATCGTCCGCCCGTGGGGACGCCCCTGCGCCGTGGTTTGGCAAGCGGTCACGCAGGAGGCGGTGCGGACGCTGAACGAAGCCGGTCTGCCCGTGTATGATGAAATCCCCGAGGCCGCCGCGGCGATGGCCGCCGCGCTCGGGATAGCCGAAGGCTGGGAGCGGAAGGTCATCCCGGCCGAGGACCCGAGCCCACGACCCGCCGCGCGCGTCGTTCACCTGACCGAGCAGGCGTCCAAGACCCTGCTCGCGGAAGGCTGCGACGTCGCTCGTCCGCGCGGCATCCTGCTGACCTCGGCGGATGGCGCGGCGGCGCGGCTGGCGGAGCTGCGCGCGCCTCTGGTTGCCAAGCTGCAGAGCGGGGCGATGCTGCACAAGAGCGGACATGGCGGCATCGTGTTGCACCTGCCCGATGCCGCCGCGGCCGCCGACGCCACCGGCCGGCTGCTGGCGCTGGCGCGGGAGCGCGGACTGGATGCCGAGGGTGTCCTCGTGGAGGAGATGGTCGGCATCGGCCTCGAATTCGTGTTGGGCATCCGCGACACGCCGGTTTTCGGTCCGATGCTGACATTGGGTCGCGGCGGGGTGGAGGTCGAGGTCGATCCGGACGTGGTGATGGCCTATCTGCCGCTCGGTCCCGCCGAGATCGAGGCCCTGATTCAGCGCCTGCGCGTGGCGCCCCTGCTGCGCGGCTTTCGCGGCCGGCCGGCGGCCAATGTCGCCGGACTTGCGGAGGCGGTGCACCGCATCTGTGAATTCTATCTGGCGAACCCGGAGCTGCGCGAAATCGAAATCAATCCGCTGATTCTCGACCGCGAAGGCCGGGTGTTGGCGCTGGATGCGCTGATCGCCCGAGCCGGGGGCGAGCATGGGTGAACCAATTCTGGCCGTCGAGAACGTCTCCAAGCGATTTGGCGGCGTCAAGGCCGTCGATGGTGTGAGTTTTTCGGTGGCGCGCGGGGAGATCCTGGGCGTGATCGGCCCCAACGGGGCGGGCAAGAGCACGTTGTTCGGCCTCATCTCCGGGTTCATTCCACCCGATACCGGCTCTGTCCGCTTCCAGGGACAGGACCTGGCGGGCCAGGCCCCGCACCGGATCGCCGCGCGCGGCCTGTCGCGCAGCTTCCAGATCGTGCAGGTCTTTTCGGAGATGACGGTGCTGGAAACCGTCATCACAGCGGCGCTGCTGCGCCACGACATGCGCGGGGCGGAAAAGCGCGCGCACGAGGTGCTCGATGCGGTCGGTCTGACCAGCCGGGCGAACCGGGACCCGGTGTCGCTGACGCTGCAGGACAAGAAGCTGTTGGAGCTTGCCAAATGCATCGCGACGGAACCCTCGCTGCTTCTGCTCGACGAGGTGATGGCCGGATTGACCCTGGCCGAGGCCGAGGTCCCGTTGCGGATCATCAG
>MKTV01000011.1:5007-6634 GCA_001898425.1 Rhodospirillales bacterium 69-11 | reverse complement strand
GGCGAGGAACCGGGCGATGCTTGAACTCCTCGGAATCCATGCCGGCTATCATGGCGTCGGCGTGCTGCGTGATGTGTCGCTGCGCGTCGCGCCCAAGGCTTTCTTCGGTCTGCTGGGCGCCAACAATGCCGGCAAGACCACGCTGGTCAACGTAATCAGCGGCGCCGTTCGTCCCACCGCCGGCGCTATCCGCTTCGACGGAGCCGAGTTTAGTGCCGTCGACCCGCGGGAAGCGGTGGAACGCGGCATCATCCAGGTGCCGGAAGGGCGGCTTCTGTTCCCGGACATGACCGTGCTGGAGAACCTGATGCTGGGCGGGCTGAGCAGTAGGGCGAAACCACGCCGCGATGCCACGCTGGAACGGGTCTTCACCCTGTTTCCCCGGTTGCGTGAGCGGAGGAGCCAGAAGGCCGGCACGTTGTCGGGCGGGGAGCAGCAAATGGTGGCGATCGGACGCGGGTTGATGGCCGACCCGGTTCTGCTGATGCTCGACGAGCCATCGTTGGGCCTATCACCCGCCGCCGTGCAGACGATCTTCCGCGTCCTTGTCGATCTCCATCGAAGCGGGCTGACCATTCTTCTTGTGGAACAAAATCTGAAGTTGACGTTGTCTTGCACCACGCGCTGCGCGGTGCTGGAGCGGGGGGAGGTGGTATTGGAAGGCGAGCCGAAGCAACTCGGCGACGATCCACGAACCCACCGCGCCTATATGGGACTTTGATCATGGACATGCTCGCGCAGGGGCTAATCCAGGGCGTGCTGGTCGGCAGTACCTACGGGCTGATCGCCCTCGGCATGGGACTTATCTACAGTGTCAGCGGAGTGGTGAATTTCGCGCAGGGCGACATGCTGATCGTCGCCCTCTACGTCGCGCTTTCCTTGTTCGCCGCCTTCCGTTTCGATCCGTATGTTTCGGTGGTGGTGATGTTGCCGATAATGGCCATTGCCGGGGCGTTGCTCTACCTGCTGCTGATCCGGCGCATCATGACCGGGCACGCGTTCATGGCGGTGCAGATGACGCTCGCGCTCTCCTTCGTGCTCGAAAGCAGCCTGCTGATGATCTACGGCGGCGATTTGCAGCACGTGCCTTCGGCCTATGAGGCGTCGCTGCTGATTCTGGGCAACGGGCTGCTGGTGGTACGCACCTCTCTGGTGATCGCCTTTGCCGTGAGTTGCCTGCTCTCGATGCTGCTCTATTGGATGCTGAACCGGACCGATCTGGGGCGCGAGATCCGCGCGGTCAACCAGAACATGAAGGCGGCGGTTCTGATGGGTATCGATGTGGAGCGCGTGCGGACGCTGACCTTCGCGGCCGGCGGCGCGCTGCTGGCGATCGCCGCCGTGCTGCTCAGTCCCGGCCTGTCCCTGAGCCCGACCGCCGGGCTCCAATACACCATGCTGACGATCATGGTGCTGGTGCTGGGCGGCATGACCAACTTCTTCGGTATCCTGCTGGGCGGCGTCATCATCGGCGTGGTGGAGGCGATGGGGGGCATCTACGTCTCGGGCACCGCCGGGTTGATCGTGCCATACGCGATTTTTGCCATTTTCCTCCTGTTGCGGCCACATGGCCTGCTGAGCCGGCGCTGACATGCGACCCGATTTCTTCCGGCTGCTGCGCTCGTGG
>MKTV01000011.1:3007-4979 GCA_001898425.1 Rhodospirillales bacterium 69-11 | reverse complement strand
CGTCGATGCAGATCTGGCTGTCCCCGTATTACCTGGGCATTGCCAACCTGACGCTGTTCTATCTGGGACTGGCCGCCGCCTGGAACATCGTCGGCGGCATCGCCGGACAGATATCGCTCGGCCATAGCCTGTTCTTTGCGGTCGGCGCGCTGCTGCCTGCGGTGCTGCTGAATTTTGGCGTGAACCCTTGGCTGGGCATGTGCGCAGGGATCGTGGCGGCCGCGCTGCTGGGCATGCTGCTGACGGCTTTGATTCATCGTTTCAAGCTGAACTATTTATCCTATGCGCTGGTGACCTTCGCATTCGCCCAGATGGGCAGTCTTATCGTGCTCGGATGGGATTTTCTCGGCGGAGCCTCGGGGATCAACCTGCCTACCGACAAGGGTGCCCTGCTGCAGATGCAGTTCGGCGGATCCCGCGGCTATTTCTGGCCGCTGGCCGTGGCCGCGCTGATCTGCTTCATCGCCAATGCCGCGGTGCTCAACTCGCGCCTCGGCTACGGGCTTCGCGCCGCCCGCGCCAATCCCGCCGCGGCGGAGGCCGTGGGCGTGCCGGTGCTGCGCGGTCACCTGATCGCCATGGCGATCAGCGCCGGCCTTTCGGCCATGGTGGCGACCATCTACGCCCGCTCGGCGACGTTCATCGACCCTGCTTTTCTTCCCTCTCCGGAGTTGACCATTGAGATCGTTCTGCTCGTCACCATCGGCGGGAGGGGGACGCTGGCTGGGCCGGTAATGGCTGCCGCTGTGCTGGTTCCGTTGGGGGAGGTCTTGCGCGGCCGCCTGGGCGGGGCGCTGCCGGGCCTGCACCACTTCCTGTATGGCGCGCTGGTGATCGCGGTCATGCTGCTGAGTCCCGACGGCATCGCCCCCGGCTTTGCGCGCCTTTGGCGGAAACATTCCGGTTCCAGGCCAGAGCGAGGGATCTGACCCGCGAACCTCACCATGAAAAGGAGAGAACCATGTCCACATCCATCAAGAGACGGACGAGCCTGCTGTTGGGCGGGGCCGCCCTGGGAAGCCTGTCGATGCGCGCGCGCGCGCAGGAAAAAACCGTCCGGATCGGCGTGATCCAACCCATGAGCGGCCACCAGGCAGCCTATGGTCAGCAGGGCCAGGCGGCGTTGCAGGCGGTCGTATCCGATATCAACGCCTCGGGCGGCATCAAGAGCCTGGGCGGCGCGAAATTGGAAATGATCCTGGCCGACGACGGCAGCCAGCCCTCGCGCACCGCGAGCGAGCTTCGCCGTCTGGTTACCGAGGAAAACGTCTCGGTCGTCATCGGTACCCTGCTGACGAACGAATTGCTTGGCGCGACGCCGGTGATCAATGAGTTCAAGGTGCCGACGCTCGCCTTCTGGGGCAGCGTCGGAAAGGGCGACTACGTCTATTCGCTGACGCTGCCCACTGGCCGGGGTTATGCGAAGACGCTCTGCGATTTCGGATTGTTCCTGCGCGACAAGGGGTATTCGGTCAAGACCGCAGCGATCGCGTATTCGAACTATGAGGCGGGTCAGGACATCGCGCGTTCACTGAAGCAGATGCTGGCCGACAAGGGCATCGAGACGGTGGCGGAATTGCCCCTGGATACTTCGGCAACCGATGCCACGCCGGCAATGCTTCGCATCCGGTCGCTGAAGCCGGATGTGGTGTTCGGCGGCGTGACCGTGCATGAAGGCACGCTGCTGCACCAGGCGCGCTATTACCTCAATTACCATGACAGCCTGTTCGCCGGCGGCATCGGCGGCTTCTCCGATCCCGTGCTATGGAAGAATCTGGGGCCGGAAATCGCCAAAACCGTCCTCACCCGCAACTTCTTCGGCTTGACGAATTTCAGTCTGGCCGGTTCCACCCCCGGCGGCACCGCGCTGATCAAGGAATTGCGCGAAAAGAAGATCGAACCCGGTCAGGCCGAGATCGTCGCCGCCCAGGGCGCGCGGGTCCTTCAGCGTGTCCTGGAACTTGCCGGCTCG
>MKTV01000011.1:0-2952 GCA_001898425.1 Rhodospirillales bacterium 69-11 | reverse complement strand
ATCCCGACCTGTACCTGATGCGGGCGGACGGCATCTCCTTCGCCGCCGACCATTTCCCTGCCGATTCGACCGCGCTGATGATCCAGTGGCAGCTCGATCAGACACAGCAGATTGTCTTTCCGGCGGCTTATGCCCAGGTGCCCCCGCGTCCCAAAACCTGACAGGCATGATGGCGGCGCCGGGATCGAACAGTCCTCGGAACCGCGTTGCTCGAACCCATACCATGAGAGGAGACTGACCGTGGATTTCAAACTGAGCACAGAACAATCCGAGATCGTCGCGAACGTCAGCCGCATATGCTCGGATTTCGACCCGAGCTACTGGCTGCGCTGCGATACCGACGAGCGATTTCCCGAAGAGTTCTACGCCAAGATGCTGGAGCACGGCTATGTCGGCCTGTCGCTGCCGGCGGAGTATGGCGGCGCCGGCCTGGGCATCACAGAGGCGGCTCTGGTCATGCAGGCGATCTGCGAGTCCGGCGCCGGCATGACCGGTTGCTCCACCATCCACTCCTATGTGTTCGCCCCAAACCCGATCGTGGTCCATGGCACCGCGGAACAGAAGCGGCGCATGCTGCCTCCTCTGACATCTGGAAAGGAACGCGCCTGCTTCGCCATCACCGAACCGAATACCGGACTGGACACCACCAAGTTGCGCTCGCGCGCGGTGCGGGAGGGCGGCCACTATATCCTGACGGGCGAGAAGGTCTGGCCGACCGCGGCCAGCATCGCCGACCGGGTCCTGGTGATCGCCCGTACCACCGCGATCGAGAAATGCAAGCGGCCGGTGGACGGGTTGAGCCTGTTTTATACCCCCATCGACCGCCGCTATGTGCGCACCGCCAAGATTGCCAAGCTCGGCCGTAACGCAATCGAATCGTGCCAGATATTCTTCGATGGGCTGCCGATCCCCGTCGAGGACCGGATCGGTGAGGAAGGCAAGGGCTTCTACTACCTGCTGGACGGCCTCAACCCTGAACGCATCCTGGTCGCGGCGGAAGCCATCGGCCTGGGCCGCGTGGCACTGAACCGTGCGGTCGAATATGCCAAGGACCGGGTCGTATTCGATCGGCCCATAGGCATGAACCAGGGCATCCAGCATCCGCTGGCGGACAGTTGGATGAAACTGGAGGCGGCCAATGCGATGATGCTCAAGGCAGCAACGATGTACGATGCCGGCGAGCCCTGCGGCGCCGAGGCCAACACGGCGAAATACCTGGGAGCCGAGGCCGGCTTCGAGGCCTGCACCCGAGCGGTCATGAGTCACGGCGGCTATGGCTATGCCAGGGAGTTCCATGTCGAACGCTTCCTGCGTGAAGTGCTCATCGCCCGCCTTGCGCCGATCAGCCCGCAATTGATCCTCTGCTATATCGGGGAGCGAGTGCTGGGACTGCCGAAATCATATTGACCGGACTCCCTGCGCGCCGTTCCGCACGGTCCGTGGCGTGATGGATCGGATCGCCGCGGGCGAGAGGCAGCGTAATCGTTTCAGGTGTCACTGCCGACCGCCACGGCGTCGGCGCAGGTCTTGGATTCTGACTCAATTTTGGTGGAATTGGATGCCAGCCGGTTCCCGTTCATCGATGGGAATCGACATCATGCAGCCGGACTTTTGCCCTTCCACTCTCGTCCCACGTGGCCTCCTCGTGGAGGAGGCGATGTTGGATGGGGCCGGCGCACGGATCAGCGTGCGCGCGGTGGTGACGGCAAGCGTCTACCCTGCTTGTGGCACCCCGTCCCAGCGGGTGCATAGCCAGTATCGACGGCGTCTGGCCGACCTGCCGATTGCAGGACGCCCAGTTTGCCTGATGGTGTCGGCCCGCAAGTTCTACTGCAACGCCGTTCTCTGTGGCCGGCGCGTTTTCACCGAGCGCTTCGAGACCGACGTGCTCGCTCCCTGGGCTCGCCGCACCTCACGGCTCGATCACATCGTCCATCATCTTGGTCTCGCGCTCGGCGGGCGGCCAGCCGTCAGTTTTGCGCGCAGGCTCATGCTGCCGGTCAGCAAGGATACGCTGCTGCGAGTGATCCGCCGGCGTGGTGGTGTGCGCTGTATTCATTCGGTGACGACCATCTTGCGATATTTGAGCCCTGTTGATTCTGTTGATGCATGGGAACGGACGGCGATGAGGCAGCCACTGTGGCTGCCACAGCTTGCGAGGCAAGCGAGCGAATAGAGATCGTGGCTGAGCGTCGCCGGGCGCATGACGATGTGTTCCGCGCGATGGTTGTCGCGGATGCGCTGCGTCCTGGCGCGCGTGTCGGGGGTCCGGTAGCAACGGCACCGAAAGTTCGATTCAGCGGGTGGACATAGCCCTAAGGGCAGCTTTCGTAGGACCGCAACCGACCTCGAAGCAGACCTACGCCGTCCGCGAATTGCTTGCGTCCAAGGTCGCGAAAGCATCCACAGCCCAAGCCTTGCCAGCCTTCAGATAGGGCTGCGTCAACCCTAGCCAGTCGGCGAGGGGCATCAGTCTGAGCCCACGCGGTTCGGCCCAGCCTTGTGCTTCGGAAACGAGCGGAGCATCGTTGCCGGGATGACGGACGATCTGAACGACGTGTGTGATCCCCTGGGGGCGAGGGTGATTGGCGGCCCATGCACCGCCCCCTTGCTGGAGCCCGATCGTAGCGTATGGCGGCAGGGCATCGAAGCTGATGCGATCACCTTCCAGGATGGTGCCGGACCGACATTCAAGCACTTCGATCATGTGATCTGACCAGGTATGGAGCGCGGCGAGGTCGCCAGCGCTGAACGTTTCGCTGCCTGCCGCCGCGTTCGCCGCTTGCATGCCCGTCGCCAGTAGCAGCGCGGTCCAACCCGAGCAGTCGATGACTGGGGGTATGGCCTGAAGTTTGTCCGTCTTGGCACCACCCTTGTAGCCGACGTGCCCGGTGTGGCGTTCGACGAGGTTCCACATCGCAGTGCCTGCGGCAACGAGCGGCGCGGCCCTGT
>MKTV01000010.1:27869-28056 GCA_001898425.1 Rhodospirillales bacterium 69-11 | reverse complement strand
CCGGATCGAGACGTCGACCTACTATGTCTATCAAATCGTCTCCGACGAGGTGCATGTCGCAAGCATCGCCGGCTGGACGAATATCGGCACGCTCTGCCCGATCACGGAAGAAAACGCGCGCCTGATCTGTCAGGCGCCGTCGCTGCTCCGCGTCATGAAGGATCTGCTCGAATGGAGCGCCTTCACC
>MKTV01000010.1:20170-27744 GCA_001898425.1 Rhodospirillales bacterium 69-11 | reverse complement strand
CTGACGTCCGAAGGAGATAGACGATGTTTGCAACAAGTTCCGCCGATTGGGATACCGATACGGTTTGCAGGCTTCGCCAGCTTTGGGCCGAAGGTCACAGCACAGCCGAAATCGGCCGCCGCATGGGCATCAGCAAGAATGCCGTCGTCGGCAAAGCGCATCGCCTCGACCTGCCGGCGCGGCCGTCGCCGATCAGGCGCGGCTTCGACACCCCGCCACGCCCCCCGCGGCGGCCAAGCTGTCCGCCGCTCGCCCAGTTGGTGCCGTTGGCGCCCACTCTACCGCACGTGCGCGAGGCCACATCTCGGAAGCCCGGTCCCAGCGCACTCGCTGTTCCCCGCGGCAAGACCCCCTGCTGTTGGCCGATCGGCGAACCGTCGAGCCCATCATTCCACTTCTGCGGCGCGGAGAACGTGATCGGCAAACCCTATTGTCCGGAACACTGTTATCTCGCGTACCGCAAGTCGCGGCGTTCCCTCGAGCGCGACGTGTTGGGGTCGATCTCCGAGCCGGCGGTCCAGGCAAGCTGGGGAGGGATGTGATGAATTACATTCTTGCCCTTCAGAACGAACTGTCCACCGCCAGGGCCGTCCTTCGTGCCAAGGATGCAGTTGTCGAGGAGTTCCGCTGCCATCTCGCGGGGCCTAAATTTCAGGGGCTCGATCTCGACGGCGGGCGGAAGGACTGGATAGCAACTGCCGACGTCCGAGCCTGGCTTCAGCGTATCACCGACGCGGATGGTTTCGGTGAGGCTGACCCGGCCGGCCGCCAAGGAGGTCCGCCATGAACCCGGCGAACCCGAGAAGCTATGACCGCTCCCTACGCCGCGAGGTTCGCAATCCGATCCTCGCGTTGCCGGCCATCCGCAGCCTGCAGACCATGCCTGCCGAGACACGAGCCGCCTTGACGGTGTTGCTCGGCGACCTCGCCCAGGATGCCGCCGCACGGGCCGATCACGCGTGGCGCCGGCACAAAGCACCGATGGCTGCGTACTGGAAAGCGGTCGCCGTCTACGCCCGCCATACGGCGCGGGCCATTCGCGCTCTCCCGTGAGACCTGCCACTGACGCGGTAGCCGCCGCAAGGGTCCGTCGCGCCAAAGTGTGGCGCAACGGCCCGGCTTCGCCGGCTGCGCCCTTGCCCCGGCCACCGCCTCAGCGGCAGCCGGGAGGGGTCTTCGACAGAGAAGATCCGAAAGGAAAGCGCAAATGGAATCTCAAACTGCCCACGACATCAAAGCGGAACTCGAATCCGGCCTGGCCATGCACACCGGCTCGACGCGCTGGTTCCGCCACTGGACCCGCCGCCTCGTCTACACCGAAGGTGTTCAGTACCTCGCCGAGAAGGCGAACGCCTACTGGCTGATCGACCTCGTTGCGTCCTGGTGCCCGCATCCGAGCCTCCGGAGCGAAGAGTTCGTGGTGTGGAAGCTCTCCGTGAAGCCGGACCGCACCGCCATAGCGGTTGCGGACGACGGCAACGGCCGCGAGCTCGCCCGCCAGGATATTTCCCTGACCGACTTTCCGCTGGATGAGATCAGCCTCTACCTGATCGACAACACGCTGCTGCTGCCCAGCGAATACTAGGCCTGAAAGGCCCCCATCCAGGCGCGCCGTTCGCAGCGTCCTGGCTTTTCCTCAACCCACGCCCGCCAAACACCCGCCGCACGGGTGTTTGCGCGCGTACGCCCGGAGGCCCTCATGCCCGACGCCGCGCAGTACACGCTCGCCTTGTTCGATACCACCGCTCTCGGCTGGACCGCCGAAATTCCCCGGTCAGAAAGCTCGTCCGCTGACCCGGCTCTGCCGATCGCAGATGCGATCGGCCACACCCCGCCGGCACCCACCGTCCGCCCGGTCCATGGCACGAACTATGTGCTGGCCGGCGATCGTGCTCTCGCCCGCGGCTGGGCCGCACGCGCGCGCGACAACGTCCGCGCCATCACGCTCTCCAAGGACGTCGAGGAAAGCGGACGCGCACCGACCCGAGACGAACAGGGCGAATTGCTGCGCTTCATCGGCTTTGGCGCGACCGAGCTGGCCCAGAATTGCTTTCCGCTGCCCGGGGCCGAGGGGTTCCGGGACGGCTGGCACGAAATCGGCGAGAGCCTGATGGCGGCCACCACAGCCGCCGAATACGCCGCCCTGCAGCGCGCCACCCAATACGCACACTACACCCCCGAGCCGATCATCCGTGCGATCTGGCGCGCCGTGCAACATCTTGGCTTCACCGGCGGGCGGGTGCTGGAGCCCGGCATGGGCACGGGCCTGTTCTTCGCCGCGATGCCCGACGAGCTGCGGGAGACTACCCGCCTGACCGGGGTTGAATACGATCCGATCAGCGCGCGGATCGCCCGGCTCATTCATCCGGAAGCCCGCATCCATTGCGAGGATTATACGCGCTGCCGGCTCGGCAATGGCTTCGACCTGGCGATCGGCAACCCGCCCTTCGCCGACCGCATCGTCCGCGGCGATCCAACGACGGCCTCGCTCGGCCTGCGGCTGCACGACTACTTCATCGCCCGCTCGGTCAGCCGCCTCCTGCCGGGCGGGATCGCCGTATTCGTGACCAGCACCGGGACGATGGACAAGGGCAGCCTGGCGGCGCGCGAGTACATCGCCAGCATGGCCGACCTGCTCGGAGCGGTTCGCCTGCCCGAAGGCAGCATGCACGCGACCGCGGGCACCGAGGTCGTGATCGACATCCTGGTCTTCCAGCGCCGCCAAGACGGCCAAGCACCGGCCGGTCCTGCCTGGATGACGCTCGGCGAGGTGAGGCTCGACGATGCCGAGGTGCCGGAAGAGGCCTCGGATATCGACGGTGATCCCGATTTGCCCGCCGAGGGCACTGAGCGGCGCTATCTGCGGCGCGGCATCGTCGAGATCAACGAGTATTTCGTCCATCACCCTGAGATGGTGCTCGGCCGCCATGCCCAGCGGCGCGGCATTTACGGCCCTGGGCTGTCCTACACCTGCCGGCCGGTTACGCCGGCGGCGCCCCTCGAGGACCTGCTCGACCAGGCCTTGGCGCGCCTGCCGGCCGGCGTCATCACCACTCAGCCTTCGACCGAGGAAGACGACGACCAGGAGCTCGCTCCGCGCGCCGGCACGGCCGCCGAGGGGGCGACGATCAAGGAAGGCTCCTTCGTCAAAGGCAAGGACGGCCGCCTGTGCCAGATCATCGACGGCACGGCCGTTCCCATCGAGATCCGCCGCGGCAAGAGCGGCGACGGAATCACGCTCCGGGGCGCAAAGATCATCCACGCCTTCATGCCGATCCGCGATGCCGTGCGGGACGTGATCCGCGCCCAGGCCAGCGGCCGGCCCTGGGCGCAGGCACAGATCAAGCTGCGAACGGCCTATTCGAGCTTCATCCGCTACAACGGCCCGATCAACCACACGGTCATCTCGACCCTGCAGGACCCGGAGACCGGTGAGGAGAGGGAGGTCCACCGCCGGCTCAACCTCGCGCACTTCGCCGACGACCCCGATTGCTGGCTGGTCGCCAGCATCGAGGATTACGACCTCGACACCGGCATCGCCCGGAAAGGTCCGATCTTCGACCAGCGCGTAGTATCGCCCCCGGCGACGCCGCTCATCACCTCGGCCGCCGACGCGCTTGCCGTGACCCTCAACGAGGTCGGGCATGTCGATCCCGACCGGTTGGGCGAGCTGCTGGAATGCGAGCCGGACGAGGCCCTGCAACGCCTCGGCACCGCCGTCTTCCGCAATCCGATGAACGAGGCCTGGGAGACCGCGGACGCCTATCTTTCCGGTCCCGTGCGGACCAAGCTCGCCGCCGCCCAGGCCGCCGCCGTCCTCGACCCCCAATATGCCCGAAACATCGAGGCGCTGCTCGAAGCTCAGCCGAAGGACATCCCGCCCTCCGGCATCACCGCCCGTCTGGGCGCACCCTGGATTCCGACGACCGACATCGAGGCCTTCACCCTGGAAGCGATGGGCACGGAGACCCGGATATTCCACACGGCGGAGCTCGCGTCCTGGTCCGTCGATGGCAACCGTTTCGTGGGGAGCGCCGCCGGCACCTCCGAGTGGGGCACGCCCCGCCGGCACGCCGGCGCGTTGCTGCACGACGCGCTGAACAGCGCGACCCCGCAGATTTTCGATACCGAGATCGTGGATGGGACCGAACGCCGCGTCCTCAATCCGGAAGCGACAGAGGCGGCAAAGGAGAAGCTCGCCAAGATCAAGAACGCGTTCTCGCAATGGATCTGGACAGATCCCGATCGCGCGGAACGTCTCTCCCGCCTCTACAATGACCGCTTCAACAATCTCGTGCTGCGCCATTTCAGCGGCGCGCACCTGACGCTGCCGGGAGCGAGCAACGTCATCCGGCTCTACGAGCACCAGAAGCGGGTCATCTGGCGCATCATCACCGCCGGCAGCACCTACATGGCGCACGCCGTCGGCGCCGGCAAAAACCTTCTCGATGGCTGCCGCCGTCATGGAGCAGAAGCGGCTCGGCCTGATCAGCAAGGCGATGCTGGTCGTGCCTGGCCATTGCCTCGCCCAAGCCTCGCGCGAGTTCCTGCAGCTCTACCCGAGCGCTCGCATCCTCGTCGCCGACGAAACCAACTTCTCCAAGGACAAGCGTGCCCGGTTCCTGGCGCGCGCCGCGACCTCCGGATGGGATGCGATCATCATCACCCACAGCGCCTTCAGGTTCATCGCGGTGCCCGCCACCTTCGAGCGGCAGATGATCTCCGACCAGATCGACACCTACGAGGCGCTGAAACTGCGGGCCGACAGCGACGACCGCACGACGCGCAAGCGCATCGAGGCGATGCGCGAGCGCCTCGAAGACCGGCTTGAAGCGATCAAAGACCGCCGCGACGACATGGTGACAATCGAGGAAATCGGCATCGACCAGGTCATCGTGGACGAGGCGCAGGAGTTCAGAAAACTCTCCTTCGCTACCAACCGACTCAACCTCAAGGGTGTTGATCCGGACGGCTCGCAACGCGCCTGGGATTTGTGGGTCAAGACGCGGTTCATCGACTTAAAGAACCCGCGCCGGGCGCTCATCCAAGCATCCGGCACCCCGATCACGAACACGCTCGGGGAGATGTTCACGCTACTGCGGTTCCAGAACGAGCAGGCGCTGCAGGAGCGCGGTGTTCACGAGTTCGACGCCTGGGCGGCCGCGTTCGGCGACACGCGCACCGAACTCGAATTACAGCCCTCCGGCACATACAAGCCCGTCGAGCGGTTCTCGCAATTCGTCAATGTGCCCGAACTGATCGACATGTTCCGGTCCTGCGCCGATGTCGTATTGAAGGACGATCTCCGCCAATACCTCCGGCTGCCCCGCATCCGCGGCGGGAAACGCGAACTGATCACCGCCGAGGCAAGCGACACCTTCCGGACGTATCAAGGCATCCTGGCCGACCGCATCGCGGAAATCGAAAGCCGCACGCGGCGCGTCCAGAAGGGTGATGATATCCTGCTGTCGGTGATCACGGACGGCCGTCATGCCGCCATCGACATGCGTCTCGTCTGGCCCGGCAACGACAACGAGCCGGACAACAAGCTCAACAAGCTGATCGCGAATGTCCACCGGATCTGGTGTGAGACCGGACGAAACGCCTATCACCGGCCGGACGGCACGCCGTTCCCGATCTCCGGTGCCGGTCAGCTGATCTTCTCCGATCTCGGCACCCTCAGCGTGGAAGCAAAACGAGGCTTCTCCGCCTATCGCTGGATCAAGCAGGAACTCGTTCGGCTGGGCATCCCCGCGTCTGAAATCGTCTACATGCAGGACTACAAGCGCTCCGCCGACAAGCAGCGCCTGTTCAACGATTTCAGCGCCGGACGGATCCGCGTCCTGATCGGCTCGTCCGATACGATGGGCACGGGCGTTAATGTGCAGCTCCGCCTGAAGGCGCTGCATCACCTCGATGTGCCCTGGCTGCCATCCCAGATCGAGCAGCGGGAGGGGCGGATCGAGCGGCAAGGCAACCAGCACGATGAAATCGACCTCTACGCCTACGCCACCCTCGGCTCGATGGACGCCACCATGTGGCAGAACAACGAGCGCAAGGCCCGGTTCATCGCTGCCGCCCTCTCTGGTGATCGCAGCGTCCGCACGATCGACGACATCGGCGAAGCCGCTAACCAGTTTGCATTGGCCAAGGCCATCGCGTCAGGCGACGCGCGCCTGATGCAGAAGGCAGGTCTCGAAGCGGAAATCGCGCGCCTTGACCGGCAGCGGGCGGCGCATTTCGACGATCAGCTCAACATCCGCCGCCGGATCGCCGATGCGAAGAGCGAACATTCACGCGCCATCCAGCGCGCGAAGGAGATTCACTTGGATATCGAACAGCACATCTCCACGCGCGGCGATGCCTTCGCAATGGCCTATGACGGCCGCAAGGTCACGGATCGTCGCCTTGCGGGCACCCTGCTTCTATCGAAAGTCCGGCTGGCCGAGCGCGGCCGTAAGCCGCTGGAAGCCTCGCTCGCCTCGCTCGGCGGCTTCCCGCTCCTGTGCATCGCCGATCGAAGCTGGCGCAGCGAATTCGAGGCGAACCTCGTCCTTCGACGTAACGGCTACGACCAGATCATCCCGATCGAGGACGATCTGACCCCGATGGGGCTGGTCAGCCGTCTCGAGTACCAACTCGACCGCTTCGACTACGACCTGCAGGAGCAGGAACGACGGGCGGTTGAGGCCGAGACGCGTCGTGTCGGCTACGAGGACCGCGCCGGGCAAGAGTTTCCGCTCCAGAGGGAACTCGATGCCAAGCTCGCCGCTCTTGCCGCGCTGAACGCAGATCTGGCGAAAACCGCCAAGCAGGCTACGTAGCCCGCCCCCCGCTTCGGCCAAATTCATTTTTGGGAGACGTATCATGTCCATCGTGTTTACCACGAATGCACTGCTACGCCCGCCGTTCAGTGGCAACGAATTCACACGCACCAAATGGGAGTCACCTGACGCAAAGGCGGACTTTGCGAACAAGCTGTGCCGCTTCATAGCCGCCGATTTCAGGGAGGCAATGTTCACCAAAACCCTCTACCGGCGCCTCAGTCTCTGCTTCGGGCATATCGCGCACTATGATTCGTTCGGGTTCCTTGATCACTTCTTCCGCGACCTCCGAGGCAAAGTTGCGTTCCTGGAGGAGACGCTGCTGTGGCCGCCCTGCGGTGATCCAGGCTACACGTTCTGCGACGTCGAGCGCGACGTGCAGGCTCGGCTCAGGACCTGCAATCTTCTCGCAGCCTACCGCGCGCTGAGGGCGGCCGAAGTAGAAGGCGCTGAACGTGAGTTGCTCCGCCGCCTGCAGACCAAATACGGCGAATCACCCAGCGCTCCGGAACCAACGCCGATCCACACCGTACGGCCACCGCGCCAACCGCGCCCGCCACCCGCGGAGCAGCAGACCCTCTTCTAGGACAGCGAGAGACCCGACGAAGTGAAGCAGGTGCCGCATCGGGACCGCCGCCGCAAGAGGCGCGCGGACCTGTCCGCGCGCCCGGCTTCGCCGGCTGCGCCCTTGCCCCGGGCGGCCCCGACACGGCGGGGCGCGAGGCGTCTGCCGAAGGAAATCGGAAGACG
>MKTV01000010.1:19853-20115 GCA_001898425.1 Rhodospirillales bacterium 69-11 | reverse complement strand
TCTCAAGCCCGATCCTGAAAACCCGCGCCGCATCAAGGCGACGCCGGCAATGGACGAGCAGCTTCGCGCCTCGATCCTCGCGATCGGCATCATCCAGCCGCCGGTGATCCGCGAGAAGGATGGCGACCTCCTGATCAAGGCGGGCGAGCGCCGCGTGAAGCAGGCCATCCTCGCCGGCCTCAGCGAGATCGACATCCTCATCCGGAACAGCGACGACGGGACGACCCAGATGGAGTCCCTGTCGGAGAATGTCATCCGTGCC
>MKTV01000010.1:14950-19828 GCA_001898425.1 Rhodospirillales bacterium 69-11 | reverse complement strand
GAAGCTCCTGGCCAATCTGCATCCGCCCATCCTGGATGCGATGGCCCGTGGCGACATGCCGAGCGACGACCAGATCCGGACCATCGCGGCGGCCACGATCGAGGAACAGACGCAGGTCTGGAAGAAGCACAAGCCGCGCAAGAATGAGCGGACCAACTGGTTTGCCGTCGCCAACGCGCTCGCCAAGCGGCGAATCCCGTTCTCCGCCGCGAAATTCGATGCGGAGATCGCCGCCAAGTACGGCGTGGAGTGGCATGACGACCTGTTCGCGCCCGGTGATGAAGACGGCCGCTATACGACCAATGTCGAAGGCTTCTTCGGCGCGCAGCAGGAGTGGCTGGAGAACAGCCTGCCGAAGGGCGGCGTCCTCGTACCGCAAAACGAGTACGGCCAGCCGCAACTCCCCAAGAAGGCCGAGCACGTGTATGGGAAGCCCGGCAAGAACGACATCACCGGCTACTACCTCGATCCTCGCACAGCCGAAGTCAAAACCGTCGTCTACCGTGTGCCGGTTGAGAAAAAGGCGGGGAAGGGGACCGGAAAAGGCTCGCCTGAGACCAGCCCGATGCCGGCGAAAACCCGCCCCGATGTCACCCAGAAGGGCAACGCGATCATCGGCGATCTTCGCACCGATGCCCTGCACGAAGCGCTCCACAAGCACGACATCGAGGACACGACCCTGATCGCCCTGCTCGTGCTTGCCCTCGGCGCGCGCAACGTCACCGTCCAGAGCGGCGCCAGCGAGGGGCGCTTCGACCGCGAGACGCTGTGCGACGCGCTGATGGAAGGCGGCGTGCTCACCGCCGACCACGCCCTCATTCGCAGCGCGGCGCGCAAAATGCTGACGGCAGCGCTCTCCTGTCGTGACAACATGTCGAATAGCGGGATCGGCGCGCGCATCGCCGGCGAGACCATCGGGGCGACCCTTCGACTGCCCAGCATGGCCACGGACGAGTTCCTGTCCTGTCTTTCGCGCCAGGCCCTCGAACACGAGGCCCGGCAGAACGGCGTGCGCGTGGAAGCTCGCGTCAAGGATACCCGCGCCAGCCTGGTCGCCCACTTCGCCGGTGCGGTCTGGCACTACCCCGGTGCCCTGTTCAAGCCAACCGAGGCCGAGGTGGACGATCTGCGCCCCATCGCTCTGAGCGACCAGTTCCCTGATGAGCCGCACGAGCCTGAATTCCGCGGCGGGGAAAACGACGAGGCAGCAGATCCCGAACTGGCCGACGCCGCCGACTGACGGCGCGTCAAGCCCGGCCCCTACGGGCCGGGTACCTCCCCCCCTACCCGGAGCAGCACCATGACACATATCCGCCCCGAGCTGGGCGCCCGGAGCGCACTCCAGCCGATATCCCCTGCGCTCGCGTGGCCCCACCTGCCGTTTGGCCTGGACCCCGCAGGCGTGCAGGCCGCCATCACCGCGAAGCGCGCGGACATCGCCATCCTCGAAAGCGACTGGGCCGATGCCTCGGAACGCGCGGTTGCGCGATCCGCCGGCAGGAACGGGCTCGCCGCCCGTGAGACCTGGGATCGGTCAACCTGGACCCGCTATCTCGACGCGGCCGCCGCATGCCCGGATCGATATCTCCCCCGGCTGCGCAGGCTCTACGCGGAGATTGCCCGCCTCGAGCGGCTGCAAGCGCCGCTGCCCGCGGCGGCAGGACGGGCAGCATGACCGGCGACGAGGATTGGCACCCGCCCCGAGGACTATTGGGCAGAACGGCACACCGACGGCCGCACCATCCTCTGGCTGGACGACCTCCACGTCAGAGAGTTCGCCGCCGGTGTCTCCCAGAAGGCCATCGAAGCCTGGGCCGACGCCTACGCCGCCGGCCGCAAGGCCCGGCGAAGCACTCGGCCGCCTCGTCGGGCGCAGCCAGCTCGCGGCCGAATTTCGGACCCTCCTGCAAGCCTGACGCGGCGAGCGGACCCGTACCTTTTTCATCGGAGAATCCCCGTGACCACTTCCACCGATCCGGCCGCCGGGCTGCCGGACCTCTGCTACGTCCGCCACCCAACGAGCGGCGAAACCGTCGCCATCCTGCACGGCGAAGACGGCTACCGGACCCTGAACACGCTGTGTTCGCCGGAGTGCCTCAATGCGAAGGTCTCGCCGCCGCCGACCGAGGCACAGATCAACGCGATGAAGCACGGGTCGATGTTCGGGTGGGACACGCCCGGCGCGGACCCCGCCTTCTGGCGTCGCAGGGACGCGCGGTGAACCGCTCCACCTTCCTGCTTGGCCTTCCGGCCCTGCGGGAAGGCGCGCTCTGGGCGACGGCCCGCGCCCTCGATGCACCCGTCCTGGTCAGCGCCAATGCCCTCTCACAATGGGCCGTCGACGCCGACGGCTATCGCATGTGGACAGGCTTCAACGGTCGTGCCCTCAAACTCGTGCATTCCCACCCGGTCGCGCTGGACTCGGCCGGGTTTGTCGCGGCCTGCCGGTATCGCGGCTTTCCCTGGGAAACCGAGGACTATCTCGACCTGGCCGCCGCAGCGCCATGGATCTGGTGGGCCAGCCAGGACTGGTGCGTGGAGCCCGAGGTCGCGCGCGATGAGGACGCGGTGCTGGACCGCATCTCCGGCACGGTGCGCCTCAACACGCTATGCCTCAATGGCGCGAAGCGCCGTGGCAGCGCGCACAACTTCGTCCCCGTCATCCAGGGTTGGCGTCCCGAACACTACCTGCGGTGCATCGACCGGATGCCCTTCGTCCTGGACTGTCCCCTGATCGGCATCGGCAGCATGTGCCGCCGCCACGTCGGCGGGCCGAACGGCATCCTCGCTGTGCTCGAAGCGCTGGACAGCGCCTTCGCTGGCACCGCGACGCGCTTTCATCTCTTCGGCCTCAAATCACAAGGCATCCAACACGCGGCGATGCACCCGCGTGTCGCAAGCTGCGACTCCCAGGCCTACGGCATGGCCGCCCGCCAGGACGCATGGAAGGCGCGCGCCGCCAAATCCGATCGATACGTCGCCGGCATCATGCGGCGATGGTACGAGCAGCAACTCGCAACAATGCGCACGACGCCATCGCGGCCAGGTCTCAATCACGCGCCGCCCCCGGAATCCCCGGCACGGTTGGCACCGCATGAGGCGCGCATCCGCGACGCCTACGAAGAGCTGCGCGCTCTGCACGAAGCCGGCGAGCTCTCCTGGTCGCAACTCTCTCCGCAACACGCGTACGAGATGGCATTCCTCGACGAATAGGGATTGCCGCAACCACCGGGAACACGACGGACGGTTCAACGATCTCCGAAGCACAAAGGAGAATCGGGAAAGTATGTCGCAAATCCCAGCACCAGCCCGGGCCTCGTTCCCCTCTCGGATAGACGCGGTCTAAACCAGGTCCGGTCCCGCTTCCGCATCCCCGCGCCGCTACGCGGCGCGCCTTCGGCTCGCGGCGCTGCCGTGTCGTTCGCTGCGCTCACTCCCGCACCAAGCCGCGCCGCTCGGGGGCGGGCGGTCCCAGCCCCGGTTTCTCAGACCGCATCCGAGAGGACGACGCCCGGCGTGGTGCCGGGCACTCCTCCCCGGAATGAAATGAGGAATGAGAACATGTCCGGTTACATGAACCGCGTGACGTTGATCGGCAACCTGGGTGCTGACCCCGAAGTCCGCCATACACAGTCCGGTCAGAAGATCGTCTCGATGAGCATCGCCACCTCCGAGCGGTGGAAGGACCAGCGCAGCGGCGAGGCGCGCGAGCGCACCGAGTGGCACCGCGTCGTGATCTTCAACGAAGGCCTGGCCACCGTCGCCGAGAAATATCTCACCAAGGGCGCGAAGATCCTGGTCGAGGGCAAGCTCTCCACCCGGAAGTGGCAGGACCAGCAAGGCAACGACCGCTACACGACCGAGATCGTGCTGTCGCCGTTCAACGGCATCCTGACCTTCCTCGACAGCCGCCGCAACGGGAACGGCAATGGCGCCGAGCGCACGAACGGCGCGCCGCCGGCCGGCCCATCCGGCGACCTGGACGACGAGATCCCATTCTGAGGCCGCCGAAAGATTCGGTTTGCCGCGTGCTGCACGCCGGTCCGTGCCGGCGTGCAGCCTTTCGTCTCCAAGAAGGGAACTCACCATGCCGATCACCGACGTCTCGGCCACGCCATCAGCGGCGCTGGCCGCAGCCATGAACACGAGTTTCGGCGCGCTCGCAGGGGCCATTGACGATCTTCATCGCGCCGCGCTGATCCTGCGCCAGGAATCTCGCGCTCCGGAGCAGCGGTTTCGGACACCGCAGGATCTGCGGCGCATCGCCGATCAGTTCTCAGAACGCGCGAGGTCCTGCCAGACCGCGCAGAACGCGATGCTCGGGGCGCTCGGCCAGGCGCCCGCCGCAAGCCCGTCCTGACGGCCGGCTCCTCGCACGCGGAGCCGCACCTTCCCACAATACGGAGGCCACGATGAATATCCACCCATCGGTGACGATCAAACGCGTCGTCGAGGCGGTCGAACGCAGCCATCAGCTTCTCGACAATCCCGGGTTCTGCGTTCAGTGCGGCGAGGACGCCGAGGGTGTAGAGCCCGACGCCCGCTCCTACGAATGCGAAGCCTGCGGCGAGCCCGGCGTGTACGGTGCCGAGGAACTGCTGATCATGATGGCCGCGTGATGAGCGCGCCGCACCTGGCCCGACAATCCTGCCTCGCGAGCAACGCCGCATGGCGCCGCGAGGCCAGGCATCTCCGGGAGATGTCGGTTCGCAAGACGCTCCCTGAAGAATCTGCGATGTGCCTGCGCAGGGAAGCCGAAGCCGCCGATGCCCAGGCCGATTGGTGGCTCAGCGCCGCCATCGAGGCGGGCTGGTTCAAGACAGAAAAGGAGAACACGACACCATGAGCCGTCACGAAATCCCCGCTCGCGATCAAACC
>MKTV01000010.1:1680-14916 GCA_001898425.1 Rhodospirillales bacterium 69-11 | reverse complement strand
GAGCCGCGCGAGGTGGTCACCGTCGAGGACCTCTCACGGCACCTCGCACCGTTCGCCGATCTTTCCGACGAAACCACCGCGCAGTTGCGCGCGGATCGCGCCGCCAAGCTCGGCCAGGCGCCAACCGCAACGCAACAGGAATTGCTGGCCTTCATCAGGAGGTCACGATGATCAGGCAATACTACGCGCAGCGATGCCGTGGCGGCTATAATCCGCTCCGGGTCGGCGTCATTCCAGCAGGCGCGATCTTCTACATCCAGGATGATGGCTGGTGGCGTGACCGTTATCGCGGGCGCCCTGTCTGCCGAGAGCCATGGATCGTCGAAGCCTTCCTCAACGGCACGGTCGGCGCCGGTCGCCGCAACGCCGAGACCGGACTCTGGGAAGACGTGTACGTCGCGGGCAGGTCCGACATGGCCCTGGTCCGGTCCCGGCGAACCGGGCGCCGCCGCCAGATCGCGGTGCGCGTGCTCATCCTGCATGAGGACGAGGGCCTCCGGCGGGACGAGGGAACCTATCCGGACCTGCCCGCGTCGCGCGCTGACGCCCGCCTTCCGGCGGTCAGCAATAGAGCTGCGAACCGGCTCGCCGGGAGAGTTTCGCCGCCGCTCCAGGGACGACCGAGCGTGGTCCATGCCCAGCCGGCGGCCCGCGCCGCCGCCTGACGAACTGTCGCAAACCATCCGCGCGCGTCAGCGCATCGCCAAGCCGCGCCAAGCCTGCCTCGATGTTACCCCGCAGCACATCTTCGGCGCTCACGGCAACGCGCAGCGCTGCGCGCCCGCCGGCCATGATTGGATGCCCGAGCAGCACGCCCGCGCCGGCGAGATCGTGGTAGAGCGCGATCAACTCGGGCATGGCCAGCCATTGGCCCGGCCGGGCGGAATCGCGAACGGCGAAGGTGACGATGCCCGAGTCTCGGCCGCAGATCGCGACATGCTGGTAGGTCCTGCCCGGCAATACCTCGATGTCGGGGAACTCCGCGAGGAAGCTCGTGAGCGCACAGGTCATCCGAGCGATTCTGACCTCGGCCTTCGTTCCCAACGCCGTCATGTCCCGCAGATTATGCAGCGCCGGAAGCCAGCGGAGCAGGCACCCGGAATGGGGCAGGGGCCCCATGTCCGGGTCCCAGCCATCCGCGAAGTAGAAACCCTGGGCCGACATCAACCTGGCGATCATGTGTTCCGGAAACCGGCCAGCGGGGAGCACGAGCGCTCCCGTGGCGGCCGGGGAACCGAGAAATCCGGACCCGGAGATCACGAGCGGCCAGCTCCGCCCCAGATGATCCGCGACCCGTTCCGGTCTCAGCCGCATCTGCGACGCATCCAGCACCATCCGCGCCGGGGGCGGACAGCAAAGGGGCGCGACCGCGCCGGTCCCATCGCCGAGCGCCCCGTAGACAAAGGGCTCCGAGGCCGCGCGCTCCGCCTCGCGGTGAAATGCCTCGAGCAGCTGGATATCGGGCCGGAGATGGCCATCGGCGCCGCGCAACGGGATCTGCACGACCTCCACCCGCTCCTTGATCGCCGCTTGTGTCCCGGGCTCCGCACCATCCAGAAAGCATCGCCGCACCGCGGCGGGGAGCAAATCCGGGTCCATGCCGGAGGCCGGCAGGATCGCCGTTACCGGCTGCGATCCCGCCTCGAAGGATAGAACCAACGTCGCCAGCCGGTAGGCCTCCGGCACCGATTGGGTGAGGAAGATCGGCATCTCGGACGGAAGATTCAGCACGTCTCGGATTCCCTGCACGATCCTCTCACGCAAATCGCGCAGAAACGCGTGCGCGCGGAGCGGCGTGCTCACGCCCATAATTTCCGAAAACATGTCGAGGCACGGCTGATGCGCCCGCGGCGTCAGCGGCACGCCGCTGCAGGACGACAGGATGGTGAGGTCGCCGCGTGGCCGGGCCGGCCAAAAATACTTGTTCAAGCCCGCCGGAGCGGCATCCTCGACCCACCGCTCAAGACCAAGGGCAAGGGTGGTCAACATCGCCTGTTCGGCGTCGTGCGTGAACCAAGGCTTCTTCCTGCGCTTCGATGACATTCAAGACCTCTGCTTTGCGCAGACCGGTCTAGGTCGGGAAAGTGCGCATGGCGCCGCGTTCAGCATCACCAATCGTATTGGCCGGTTGTCGAGCGGCGGCTGGTTCGGCTGCGGCAAGCTCTTCGGGCCCAAGGCTTTGCCAGAGCAGCCGCTTGAACCGATTGTCGCGCCACTCCTGCTGCCAATGCCCGGGCAGATGAAAATCGTGCTCCAGTACCGCCATCGCCCCGGCCGCCCGCCCCATCCGCGGATGCAACACGCGCTTGCGACCCCGATAGCCTTCGTCGGCATAGCCCATCGTCTCGACAACGACGCGACGTTCCTTGCCATCACGATACCGCGCCGTCACCACGAAATCCGGAATCAAGGGCGGAAGCGGCGTTCCATCCTCCGCCACGGCCGGACCGAGCGAATCCATCGGCTTTTCGATCGTCACAACGGCCTGGTGACGCCGCGCCATGCGCCACTGAAACGCCTGCAGGATCGATAGGGTCTCCCGCTCGAGATCGCTATCGACGAGCATCACCCGCCCCATCGATGCGCACGGATGCACATACGCCGAGTGGATCTGCACCGGGTCGACCGGTGTCGGCCGGGCCAGGATGCAGAGCGCGAGGTAGGGCGACCGGGCGCTCACGGCCGGGCCAGGCTCATCCCGCGGTCGCTCGCCATAAAGGGCGATCCGTCCCACCACGGGCAGTTCCTGCCCGTTGAGAGCGATCAGCTTCTCCGCAGCGGCTTCGTTGAGCCGGATCAGCAGCAGTCCGTGGGGCCGCGTCCGCGGATAGGCCTTCGCCGGCGCCGCGGTGATCTGCTCCATCAACCCCGGCAGCTTCGCCAGGCTCATGCACAGTGCGTCCGCGACGCGCACGCCCCGGTCGAGCGAGAGGCCGCGCGCCGCGCGCCACAATGGCGAGAGCTGCTCGCCGACGGATGGCGGCTTGCTCGCGACGGGATCAATTCTCTGCAGCCCAGCCTCGGTCAGCAGCCGGATCAGCAGCCGCGCGAGCTGCGGCCGCCGGTTCGCCGGCGACGCCGGCTCCCGGCGCTGCAGCGGCGCCGACGGGCCAACCTCGAACGACCGCACCAGCCGCACCTGCGATCGATGGATCGGCCTGTAGCTCGCCGATATGACCGCCTGCTCGGCCGGCTCGCGGAAGAACTCGCAGGCCTCGGCATGCTGCGGCCAGCCCGCTTGCAGATGCCGGCGGATATGCGTCTCCGCCACCGGCACGAGTGCGGGCGGCCTGTCGGCCGCCGGCCGGCAGTCGCAGAGGATCCAGCACCCCCTCCCGGTCGCCTGCACGCGACGCACCACGTGCACGGCCGCGGCGCGCGCCGCGGCCGTG
This sequence comes from Rhodospirillales bacterium 69-11, assembly GCA_001898425.1. GTDB lineage: Bacteria > Pseudomonadota > Alphaproteobacteria > Acetobacterales > Acetobacteraceae > Rhodopila. The sequence continues at coordinate 11,524 of MKTV01000010.1, read as the reverse complement.
CCGCCATAGCACCCGAACGCCGCGCGCAGGATGCAATCATCTGCCTGGTCGAGCGCCCAGGCCGTGGTCACTTCACCTTTGGGAGCCGCCGTGAGAATCGAAAGACCTCCGCGCTGTCAATGACAGCGGGAGGTCTTCGCATCATCGGTTGCGAATGGCGGGTTCGTCCTACATCGTCGCGCGCGCCGCAGTCTCGGCCAGCAGCAGGGCCTCCATATCGGCGTGTGGGCCGCGCGGGGACCAGGGCTCGCCGCTTCGCGCAAGGCCGACCGCCCGCGCAACGCCCTCGGCCTCTTCGGCCCGGAGATGAGCCTCCATCGTCAGCTCGGCCGCCTGCAGCTCCTGCGCCTGAAGGCGCGCCTCGAGTGCCGCGGTCCAATCGCCGCCCTCAGCACGAGCACCAGCCAACCGCCGCCGCCCCTCGCCGATCACGCCCCAAGCCCGCCGCGAGGCTCGCGCGGCATCCACGGCCGCCGCGACCACAGGCGCCAGCAGCGCCCGGAGCTGCGCCGCGCGTTCCGGCCCTGGACGAGGATCGATGCCGTTCACGATGTGCTCCGCGGCCTCGGCATCCACCCGATCGCGGAAGTCCGCATCGGGCAGTTCGAGCGCATAGGCCGCCGCCAGCATGTCCACGCTGCGCAGGTCGGGCGCCAGGGCGCGCATCAGGTCCAGTGTCGGCCGGGCACGCTCTTCGGTCGGAAACCGGAACACGTTGCGCGTGCCGGGCAGAAGTTCGGTCGCCATTCCGAAGTCCTCCTTTGTAGCCGCAAATACTATATCTTGGGGAAGGTGCAGAATGCAACAACAAAATCTTGTACTTAGGTTAATTCTGCTCGCTGAATCAGGCAGTTGACCAGCACGCACGGCCGGCAACACGGCGGCTCAGATTGGCGAGGTGCTACAGGTCCCGACCGGCCCCTTGGGGTGCGCTGCGAATTCGGTTGCCGGAGGCTACGGAACGGCTCGCGGGCGGCAACTCTGCGAGTGCTCCACTGCGTTGCGCCCCTCCGGGTGCCTTCCGCTCAACCGTCCCGTCGATCGCCTCCGCAATTCGCAGTTCACCCAAAGGAGCCGATCATGACCACGACCATTAAAGCACTCACCAATCTGAGCCGCCGCGTCGCCCGCCAGTTCCACAGGCTGTTCAACCGCCTGACCCGGAAAGCAGAGTTCACCTGCACGGTGACAATTGCCATTCCGCCCTTCCTCAAGATGGAGCTCGGCTACAAGACGGACCTCGGAACGCCGGCCAACGATAATCACCGCCGTCCGCGGCCCAGCCGCAGCGCCTGACCGGCGCAGCCGGCGCGGCCTCGAGCCGTGCCGGCATTGTTTCTTGCATCCTTCGCGCACGGGCTGCGCGCCAGGGTTTTCGCGCCAGGCGAGACCGTGCCCCTCCGCCGGCCCTCTCAGCCGCGGCGCCATATCGGGCGGTCCCAGGCGCTGACATGCGGGGCAGGGCAGGGCGCACGGTTTTCTCATCCTACCCATGCTCGGGGCGAGCGACGGCCGCGCCGGCAGCCTGCGAGCGGGGCGTCGCGCCCGGATCCCCGAGCGGGCGTCGCGTCACCCGCCAGCCTTGTGATCGGCCGGGTGATCAGGTCTCGGCCACGGTCCTCATTGGCGAGGCTGGCGAGCCGGACGGGCGCGAGCTCGGCCCTGGATGGTGGCTGCGGCGGGTCCGGGCGAGGGGCCAACGCCGGCCTGCCGCGGACGCAACCGCCCGTTCCGGGGCGGCAAAAGCTGGGCAGGGGGTGCGCCGGCCCTTCATCCCCTGCCGGCAGCCCTCTCTCCGGCCGTGTGGCGACAGGAGACGTGCTGATCGTCCCGGTTAGGCAAGAGCGATTGATGCGACAGCTCAGGCTGCCAGGCCGGGCTGATGCGTTCAGGCAGGCCTGGGAGCGGATGCCTGTCTGACGCGCTTCACGGCCAGGCTTCGGTCTCTCCTCAGCACGGGCCGGATCAGAACCCAACGCCTGCGCACCGCCTCGATGGGTGCGGGTTCTAGGCCGGGCGACGCAGGCCGCAACCCCCGCTTCGCCGTCCAGGCGCGCCAAGCGCGCCTGTCATGACGGGCGAAGCGCCTGACGGTTCCGGACGGCACCGGGTCGCTGCGCTCCCGCACCACTGCCGTCCGTCAGGGGATGCAGCCCGCGTCTTTGCCCGGCCTGGACGAACCGCACCGAGGCGGTGAGCAGGCATCGGGCCCGCGATCCCCCGGCTCTTGTAGAGAGATCCGAAAGATGACCGCAAAGAACGCTCAGAAATCCTCCCCCAGGCCCGCCCGCGCCCCGCAGACCCGCCAGGCGATCACCTTGGAGCTCGTCGCCCAACTCGTCCCCTCCGCCGTCCAGGCCGAAAAGATCAGCAGCACCTTCGCCCTCGATCCCGTCGATTTCGACGGCGTTCGCGAGGGAACCGAAGAGCACATCGGCACCATGGCCAAGCTCCTGGAGCCCGCCGTCAACGAGACGGCCATGCGCATCCACCTGCAGCGCGTCGTCGGCGCCCTCGTCAGCTCCGCCCACGGCGCCGCCACCTTCTACAGCGCCAAGATCACCGTCGCCCGCGAGCTCACCACGAAGCTCGCCAATGAGGACCGCGACGAAGACCGCGATGGCGTCCTCGGGTTCGACACCAAGGCCGCCCGGGCCCGCGAGTTTGCAGCAGGGGCCGGCCTCGCCGCCTTCGCCCTCTACGCCGCCGCGACCGGCGCCGTTCACGCCTACGCCGAGATCACGGGAGAGGAATGGAAGCCCTACGTCGCTCCCATCGACCAGCCCCGCAGCGTCAGCCGCCAGGCCGCCGCCGCCGAACTCGACGCCCTCGGCTGAGAGGGCAGGCGGGGGCCGCGCGGCCCCCGCCTTTCCGTTTGCTCAAGGCAGAGAGGCACGCTCGCGAGCGCAGCGCCGGTCCGCTCAGGCGCAGAGCCACAGGCTCCGCGCCTCTCGCAAACCGGCGCCGCACCCTCGCATGCCGGCGCTCCGCGCCGCTTGTTCATCCCGTCCAGAAATGGAGATTTCCATGCCAGCCCGTGCTAAGCTGCCACCCATGAACGTTCCCCTGCGCAAACCCTGGACACAGGAAGAATTCTTCGCCTGGGCCGAGACTCAGGAAACCCGCTACGAATTCGACGGGTTCCAGCCCGTCGCCATGACCGGCGGCTTCAACAACGCCTCGGCAATCGGGGTCAACCTCATCTCAGTCCTACGTGCGAGGCTGCGCGGCAGCGGATGCCGTCCACTCGGGCCCGATGCCGGCGTCGAAACCGTCAATCGAGCCGTCCGTTACCCCGATGCCCTCATCACCTGCACCAAATTCGATGGTACCGCCAAAACCGTTCCCGGCGTCCTCGTCGTCTTCGAAGTCGTGGGCGCCACAGCCGAATCCAACCGGCGGGACCGCATCACCAAAGTTCGCGAATACGCCGCCGTCTCCTCGATCCGCCGATACGTCATTCTCGAATCTTCCGGTATTGGTCTGACCGTCATGGAGCGCGCCGTGGCAGACCAGGTTTGGCAGACGACCGTCCTCACGAATGACGACATCCTCCGCATGCTCGAAATCGGCATCGAAGTCCCCGTCTCCGAGCTGTACGAGGACATCGCCTTTCCCGGCGAGGATGAGGCCTAAGCGCAAGGGCGGTCGGCAGTCGGTGGCGACGCTGCCTGAAGCCCACTATGCGACGAAGTCCGAGCTGTTTAGCCCGTAGGCCGCTCAAACCAGGCCGGTCACAGAGGAAAGAAGCCGATACTGCGCCGGACGTCTCCCGCCGCTGCGCCGGGCCGCGCTCTATTCCGCTAGGCGCTCACGCGCCAAGCTCCACCGAGCCCCTGCGGGTCTCGGCGCTTCGCGTGACGATCGCTGACGCAAGAAGCGAATTCTCACCGGCGCCACGCACAGAGACTGAACGATCTTGCCAGTTCTGGTGTAATGGTTTGAGGAGATGGACATGCGGGACAACCAGACCTTGGACCAGCAACCCACCAGTGACGACGTGCAGGGCATGGCTTGGTGGGCCGGACTTTCCGAAGCTGACCGGGCGCTGTGGCTGGCGCGTGCCGGCGGGATCGGGTCCGCCAAGGATGCCTGGGAAGCGTTCAAGCAAGGCCGTCAACAAATGACGGGAGAACTCGCCGGCCTCGACGACGCCATCGCGGGGAAGACCGTGGCTGCAACCTGGATTCATGACGCCGCGCGTCGTTATGGCGTGACCTTCGCCGAGGCGCCGGTGGATACCTTCGCGAATGCGCTGTCTCGCCTCTCCGACGCCGACGTCCAGCTCGACGAGACCGAACAGCTCCTGTTAGCGCTCGCGCGCGCCGGCGTCGTCAGCGGCACGCAGAGTTTCGCGCTGCATGCCGCCTACCTCCGCCAGTCCCGCACCTGATGCCGTTCGATCCCTCCGGTGATCTTGCCACACAGGGTTACTTGCGGGGCGTAGCCGGCGAGAAGGACCGTCCCGGGTGATCGGCCGCACCCTGGAACGCGCGGCACAGCTCCAGCGCGCGATTGTTTCAGCTTGCTTCATCGCCGCCCGATCCGTCCGTTCCGGCCTCCCGGGTGGCCGCAAGGCCCGGTCCAAGCCTGTTCTGATCGGTCAGCCCGCCGCCGCGAACAGCTGGAGCTGCTGCGGCTCCTCCGCCGCAGCCACGGCCAGACCCGCTGCGCGCCGCACATGGCCCGCCAGCGCCTGGGCTGCGCCCAGCGCCGCGTCCGCCGCCACCCGCGCCGCGATCGCCCGGTCCCGGAACTCCCGCCGCGCCCGCGGCAACATCATCTGCGCCGAGCCGCCCAGCTTCTCCGACTGCGCCACCTGCACCTCGATCCTCACCAGGCGATCCCCGGCCGCCTGAAAGGCCTGGCAGAGCTCCATCGCATGAACCAGGTGGGTATCCATCAGGTGCCGCAGCCTGATGATCGCGTCATCCGGCCCGCTTCCCATCTCGATCGCGCGAACCAGGTAATCAAACTCCCGGTCGAAGCCGCGTAGCGCATCCCGGGCCTCAAATCCCGCGTCAGCCACCAGAGACGCGACCAGAGACCGCGGCGGGGCCAGGGCCGTCATCGCCTCGATGGTCGGCGGCTCCCGCCGCACGACCGGAAACCGCAAGATCGTCGCGCCGCTATCATCCGTGCCGCCCATGCCCGCCTCCCGCGCTCTGCCGGAATCCTAGTACGGGCTCATCGGGCGCGGCAACCTGCTCGGCGGGCACCTTGGCGGATTTCATCAAGCCGCGAGCAGCTCCGGGAGATCGTCAAAACCGGACCGCTCGACTACGCGATAGGAAGCGCCGCAGCGCTTCTTCGCGCCGGCCCGGCGCGCCAAAGCATGGCGCACGAAGCGCGCCGCCGCAGCTTCATCAGGCATCGCGTGGCGAAGCGTCCGCCCCGTCCGTGCGACACGGCCGAACGTCACGCTCACCACGAGCACACCAAACAGATCGCGCCCCAACTCGCAGCGCCAGGACCGATAGACGTTCAGCTCGCCGTTGATGGCCTGAAGGACGATCCACTGAGTTTCCAAGAGTCCAAGCCCTGTCTTACGAAGTACCGAAAGCAGAATCGCACGTATCGCCGCGAATGTACAAGGTTCATTCGCGGTTCGTCGAAATGCCTCGCCGTGATCGAACCCACGCGGCATGCGCCTCGCGCCGCACTTCACTCCGATCCGCCTCGCGGGTCAGGATCGCCCAAGCCCGATCCAACGATGCCGGCCGACAAGGCGCCACGTCGGCCGCGTGTACCTGTAGCACCGCGGCAAGGTTCGCCAGCGGCACGACGTGCCGTCGTAGCCGCTCGGCAAACCGCGCGTGGCCGGCGCTCACCACCAATCCGAACACGCGCACCCCGCGCTCACCGATCACCCGCTCGACGGCCCCGACATGCGCCATATTCTGGCACACTGCATTCGGCGCACGCGCCTCGCGACCACCCGCACCGTAGCGAACCCACTCTTCGGCGCCCGCCGTGCCATCAACGAACCCGGACCAGGTTTTGACCTCGAGCACCACGATGCAGTGGGGCGCCCGGACCAGAAGATCGAGCTCGGCCGATGACGCTCGCTCACGCAGCACGACATTGCGCAACGCCGGCCAGCCCAGCTCACGCACAACGCCAGCGACCAATGCCTCCCCGAGCCCGCCAAGCGCGGCGGCACGGTCAGGCTGCGCTGCCTGGGCATCCGTCACGCCGCCATCGCGGCGCCCCAGAAACCTCTTCATCCACGCGGTGATCACCTCGTCCGGTCCCATGCGCTCCCCCGATGGAGGGAGACTGGGCAACCATGGTGCGAACCGCAGCCCCTGCGCCCCACTGTCCGGGGGGAACGCTCGCCTGCTGTCTCTCCATTCTAATGCCGGCCAAGGTCGAGCCAGTTCAACCCCGCCTTCGGCGCCGCGCAAAGCGCGGTTGAGGCACGCGAGCTACAGCGGGGCCAGGCCGCGTCAGTCGCAGGCCTGAAGAAGGCCCGCGCCTGCTGCAACCTGGCCCCGCCCGCTCGCGCACCTCAAGGGTTGAGCTGCCTCTAGGGCCGGCATTCCCGCTGCTCATCAGCAATCGGGCTGATGCAAACACGGGAGTTCAATCATGACACACCTCGACAACGGATCCGTCGTCACGGACCTCGACGCCCATCGCGACAACGCCGCCCTCACCGAACAAGGCTACACCATCCGCCACATCGAGACCTGGCACCGCGAAACCGACCAAACCTGCATCGTCTGGGACGCGCCAGAACTCACCGAGGCGGATCTGCCCTTCTGAACCCGCTCTTCGAGGGTCGGCCCGAAAGGGTCGGCCCCTTCGTCATGCCTCCGCAGGTCGCCTGGCCGCAACAACCCGCGCTCCGCGCGCCCTCCGGGCCTCCGAGGCCGCGCGCCGCAAGCGGCGCTTCTCTGCGGCCTCTCCGGGGTAGCGGATCGCCGCGCCGGCCGTTTCACCCAGTATCGCCTCCAGCGGCGTTTCGAAGCTCCGCCCGTCGCGCAGACGCGCGAATGAAGGAGGGAAGGGCGCAGCCCTCCCCTCCCTGAAACGCGGCCTACAGCGCAGCAGGGCCGCCACAGTCGCAGGCCTCAAGAAGGCCCGCGCCTGACGCATCCCGGCCGCGCCAGCCCGCATGTCACCCCCCCCTCCCGCTGCTCGCCGCGAGGCGTCCGCCGAAAGCGCATGCGCGCCACTCGGCGTCTTTCAGAAGGAGAACACGCAATGCAGACCACCGTTCACAATCTTCGACGCGAGGCAATGCGGCCTGGCGACATCCGTATCGACCGCCGCACCGAATTCGGGAATGAGTTCATCATCGGCCGGGATGGTTCCCGCGCGAATGTCATCGCCAAGTTCGAACAAGCGGAGCGCGCACGGCTGGCAGATCACGGCCCGGCTGGGCAAGCACGGCGCCGCAAGGTTCGCGCCATGCACGGGAAAAGACTCTTCTGTTGGTGCGCGCCTGAACCGTGCCACGGAAACGTCTACGCGACACTTTTAGCCGAACTGGTGGACCACCCATGAGCCAGCAGGGCCGCCGCATCGCGGTGGCCCCGTCTCGCCGGTCAGTAAAGAAAAACCACGATCAACGCGATCGCCGCAACAGCCCCAAACACGCCAAACTCAGCCATCTCCTTCGCGCCGTGGCCGCTGAAAGCCGCGGCGCCAACAAGAAAAAGCGCCGCACTCAAAATCAGCCACACGAAGGGGGAGGGACGTCTGAAACGACGGCGACGCTTCCGTCCTCCGAAGTCTTCCTGCTCTCCTCGACTGCGGGAGCCGTCCATCCAGACCTCCGTCCATGGTCACTCGCCGGGCGAGATCACTGTTCGATGTGCGTTCCCAGCCGACCGTTCGAGAGTAGGGTCGGGATGCACTTTCCAGGGCGGCCGTTCATGGCATGCCAGGGCTGAAGCTTGTCCGCCGCGATCCATCCAGGTTGACCATTAATGCGGACGACCGCGACATAGCCTGCCTGTTGTTGCAGCGGGTCACGCACGAGCACAATTTCCGACGGGTAACCGATCATCGGAGCGTTTGACGAGGGTGCGGATCGGATCGGCGGCAACTGGCTCTGCACAGTGGCTTGCAGATCATGGGCGTCGAGCAGCATGCACTTTAGGCCCGGCTCCGGATGAAGCACCGTGACACCGGCTGCTTTCCCTACAGTCGAGCTAGCGCTGAATGCGGCAAGCGCCGCCAACAGAACCCATTCAGTTCTCATCACCGACTCTCCTTATGATAACACCGATTGAGACGCGGCGTTTCCGATCTTGGAACTAACCGAAGCCTGCCATTGTCCAACAGTCTCCGTCGCCGAGATATTATTTCCAGCCATTGCCGCCGAACTGATGTACGTGCTCATCAAATCACTGGGTGCAGCCGCAGCGATTGCTACACCGGCCGTCGGACCAAAATTGTAGTAGGCGCGCGCGTCAAGCACCGTAGGGTCTGAGATGCCGCCATTCGTCAGCGCGGTATTTGCCTGCATCAGATAACCCGACGCGGCAATCGCCTCCGTAGCTGGGTCGCTCATCCCGGCGGCCCCCTGGACAACTTGGGATGCCAGCGAGGGATTCGCCGCCAGTGCCGTCTGCAACCCTTCCTGGTACGCTGCCGACTGCATCTGAAATGCCCCGGTCGCACTCGACCCGCTGGACGAACCAACGTTCTGACAACCGCTCTCGACAACCCAGGTGGCCGCCAGAGCCGTCGGGTTTACGCCGAGCGCCTCAGCCTCCGTAATTGCCTCCGCACCCCAGCTTTGTGACAGTAGGGTGTTCAGGGCGTTGCCGCTGGTGCCGGTCCCGGAAGTCCCGCTACCAGTCCCGGTCCCCGTATCGCCGGGAGTCGTCGTCGGGGCCCCTGCGGGTATCGTGATGGCCGGCACGCCAGGTTCCAGCGCATACGGCGTGACCTGGATCGGCGCGCCATTCAGGGTCGCCGGCACCTGCGCCCGCGCCGCCGGCTGCGCCGCGATGGTCGCGAGCATCGCTGTCGCTCCCAACGCGAGGCCGGCCCGCCGGTTACACCGCAACCAGGGCCGCCCCCTATCCTCCCTTCGCACTACTGACATCGATCACCCTCCGCTTGAGACGCCGGAGGATCGGACGGAAGAGTGCGAACGGCATCACGGTTGACCAGCATTCGCCGGCGCCGCGTAGAGGCTGTCGATGCTGCAATAGTAGTGCCCAGCCGCCTGGAGCGGATGGGCGAGGCACCGATCCATCGCCGCCAGGGCCGCGCTATCCTGCCACCATGACAGACCGAAACCGGCCAGGAAAACGCCCAGAGCCACCGCGCCCGCCAACGCATATCGCCGGCGCTTCACGTCAGCATTCCACCGCTGCTCGCGGATCACCAGGACCTTCTGTAGGCGTTCCACGAACAGCGGCAGCGTCTGGTCAATCATGCGGATCGTCACGTTCTCCTGCTCGACGATCGCGCCGAGCTGAAGGTTCCGTGCCTGCGTGAGCGCGTGGTGCGCCGACTGCTGCAATTCCCGCGCCCTCGCCAGCTCTGCCTCAGCGGCGGCACGGCTGTCCTTCCCGGAAGCGTCAATCGCCGCCTGCACCGAGACCGTCAGTCGCCCGACGATCTCGATCGCGCCAAGAAGCGCCGAGACGAAGCGGCCCTCCGGTTCCTGCCACCGGATTGCCCATTCCCCAGCCGCCTGGCGAATTGCCTCCGTCTGACGCCGGAACTCCGCCACCCAGTCCTTCCGCTCACCGTCTTCCGGGAGATCAGGCATCCCGTGCCCGGCGCCGTCCATCACCCCGCCTCGCTATCGCTTGGCTGCGCTTCGGCCCGTGCCGCCGGAAGCCACTCCGCCGGCAACTGGCCGAAGAACTCCGGC
>MKTV01000010.1:1133-1626 GCA_001898425.1 Rhodospirillales bacterium 69-11 | reverse complement strand
TCGGCCCCATCCTTGCCGCGGCCGTCCATGGCCTCCGCGAATGTGAGGCCCCGGTCCGTGACCTGTGCCATGCAGGTCAGCGCCGGCATCATCGCGACCTTCGCGCCATGGGCGAGCGCACCCTTGATCGCGGGATGCGCGAGCACGGGTTTGAAGGCGCCGCCGGCCGAGCGGCCGGACAGCACCAACCCCGTGTTCAGCACGATAACGGAAGCCGCCGGCATGAAGCGGTCCACCTCGGCGAACTGCTCAAGGTAGTCCAGATCCGCCTTCTCAGGTCCGATGCAGAAGAGCCCAACCACCCGCACGGCACTCCCCTCGATCGCCTCGAGCACCGGCACCTCCTGGACTAGCCTCGAAAAGCCGGTCGCGCCGCCGCCGACATCAAGCACCGCGTCGTAGCGATCCTTGATGAGCTCCTCGATGCGGGCCTCGATCCACGCCTTCCCGTCCTCGATCCCGCCATTCGGAACCTCGTCCGCATCGAGGAAGA
>MKTV01000010.1:638-825 GCA_001898425.1 Rhodospirillales bacterium 69-11 | reverse complement strand
TCAGCCCCCGTGCCGACGGGGCGGACCCCCTCAACAGCCGGATTACCGGCGGTGATCGCCGCCGCAATCCCAGGAGGCACCCACCCCTTCGGCGTGCGCGACGGGTAGATCGGCTTTGGTGGCGCCGCTTCCAGCTTGGCCCTTCCAGCCGCTACTGCCTTACGCGCCTGCAGCCAGGTCTCACGCG
>MKTV01000010.1:0-247 GCA_001898425.1 Rhodospirillales bacterium 69-11 | reverse complement strand
GGTGATGACGGGCGCGTGAGGTGCTCGGACCCAGACAGGATTACTCTTCTGTAGTCCTCAAAATCGTGGTGCACTGCGCGAACTTCGCCCGCAGGGTCCGCCGCGATGGGCACTGGAGCTGAGAATAAGACAAGAACACGCGACGCGCGCCGGAAAGTCTTTCCCGCCCGGACAGTCGGCGAATGGCAATGCCAGCTCCGCGATGTCGGTCAGTCGGCAGGACGCAGCATAGCTCGAGCAGGAAGAG
>MKTV01000009.1:4247-5158 GCA_001898425.1 Rhodospirillales bacterium 69-11 | reverse complement strand
GTGATCTGCGGATGGGTACAATAATTGTGCCATGCCTCCATGAAGGCTTCCATCACGGCCTTCCAATTGCCGTGGATCACCTTGGCGACCCAAACCGATGTCGTGCGCTGCTCGTGGGGCCAGCGTTTGAAATGCTCCGGCAGCGGCGCAAGATATTCTTCCAGCGACGGACCACCCGGATTTTCGCGCACAAAGATGTAACCGCCCCAGCGCCCGGTTTCGGCTTCCGGCAGCTTCATCTTCTCATCTTTCAGATGTGAGAAGTCCCAGCGGCACGGAATGTTATTCAGAGAGCCGTCGGTGTTCCAGGCAAAGCCGTGATAGGGGCAATGGAAAATCTCCGCCTGTCCGCTTTCGGCCCGTAGCTTGCGGCCGCGATGGAGGCAGACATTGTGGAAGGCGCGGACCGAGCCATCCTCCTGACGCGTGACCAGATAGGAACGCCCGGCATTTTCATAAACGACGAAGTCGCCGGGATCAGGCATCTCCTCTTCCCGTGCCGCCATCTGCCAGACATTCGGCCACATCTTGTCGATTTCAGCCTTGAAGAATTCGGGGCTGGTGTAACGCGCCGCATCGAGCGGCTTTGAGCCGCGATATTGGTAGACTTCCTTGGCCATGAACTCAGGCACCGGCCGCGTATCCGCCGCCACAAAGTCGTCCCAGCTTGCCCCTGGGCAACGGGCTGTCCCGCCCTTTTGCGAGTCATTATCCATTAATCACCTCCCCGATCGCTCATCGGTCGCCTCGACGGCCGACATTCATTAATGAATTACTTAATTCATTACAAGCCTTCAGTGCAGCACCCGCTTTAACAGCATTGCCTTAAATCAATTGATCAACTAATTGTCGCACATCTTACGCATCAGAGGCTCGAAAGCCAGACGGGGGAAAATTTCATGAAATCCAAG
>MKTV01000009.1:3775-4117 GCA_001898425.1 Rhodospirillales bacterium 69-11 | reverse complement strand
CGGCACAGAAGCGCGTAGAGAACGTGCAGGACGTGCCGATCTCGGTCACACCTGTCAGCGCCGAAACGCTGGAGCGGCAGCATATTCTAAGCCTGAAGGATCTGACTGGCCTGATTCCCAACGTTCAGATCAATGTGAACGCGGGTTCAAGCTCCACCGCCGCCATCACCATCCGCGGCATCGGCATTGCCAACAACCCCTCACCGTTTGTGGGGACCCGAAGTCGGCACCGTGATCGACGGCGTGGTGCAGGGCACGAATCAACGCGGTCTGACCGATCAGTTCGATGTGGACCGGATCGAAGTGTTGAGCGGGCCGCAGGGGACACTTTTCGGCGCCAAC
>MKTV01000009.1:561-3449 GCA_001898425.1 Rhodospirillales bacterium 69-11 | reverse complement strand
TTTACAGCGATGTTCCGAATGGCAACAGAAACGACTATCAGTCGCATACCATCACCGCAAATTGGGCCAGCGGCATCGGACAGATCACATCAATCACCAACTATTCTCAATACAACAACAGCGCTGCCCAGGACGTCGATGGTATCGATTGTTATTGCTTTGCCGTGTTCACACGCGGCCACGGCTTGCAGGTTTCGCAAGAACTCCGTGACGTGTTTCATCCAACCGACAATGTTGAAGTTCTGGTTGGTCTCTTCGGTCTGTATTGGAAGGATCATGCGGACTTCATAACGCCTGTCGGCTTTGCAAGCCTTACGGCCTTCAGCCGCTCGATAACGGACGAAGAATCCAAATCGGTCGCCGGTTTTGTCCAGACATACTGGGACATCACGGACAAACTGCGCCTACAAGCCGGTCTGCGTGTAAGCTGGGACGATGTGAGCCTTTCGCGCGGAAATTACGACTATGACCGGCCGGCGGGAACGAGTTCGAGCCTTGGCTGGGGCAACCTCAACGGTGCAACATTGCAACCACTTCCGCTAGGCAATGAGCCGAACGCGGGAGAGAAAGCCTGGGTCAATCTAGGCGGCAAAATTGGCCTCGATTACAAGATCGAAGAAAACGTCATGATCTATGGCTACTATGCGCGCGGGTTCAAATCCGGCGGCTTCAACGGCCGCGTGACACGGAAGTCGGACATCGGCCCGTTCAACCCGGAATACGTGAACTCGTTCGAAGCGGGTGTGAAATCCGACCTCCTGGACAATCGCCTGCGGTTGAATGCGTCTATCTTCCTCAACAAATGGCAGGACATGCAGGTCACGCAGTCGGTCTACCGCGGCAACCCACCTGTCGCAGCCTCCACCATCCTCAACGCGGGCCGTTCAACGACACGCGGTGTCGAAGTGAGTGCGCAAGCCGTTCCCTTCGATGGTTTCGTTATCAGCGCGACCGGCGGCTATCTTGATGCCGTGTATGATGAGTTCTTGTCGGGCAGTGGCGCAGTGTGCCCACCATTGCCGTCTTATCAACCGCCGGGCTGCTCGATCGACTACAGCGGGCGCCGCCTGATGTATGCGCCCAAATGGAATGGCTCGCTGACAGGCACCTATACATGGGAAGTCATGAATGGTGTGGCATCCGTCTCGGCGCAATACACCTGGACAGACAGCAAATGGGGCAACTACACCCAGTCCATCAGCGAGCGCCTGCCGGCTGTTGGCCTGGTGAACCTGAACGCCTCGTGGGAACCTGAAGATTCTCATTGGTCTATCGGCGCATGGGTCCGAAATCTTACCGACAAGCGATATATAGCCGATGCACTGGACGTTCCTCCGCTCTTCACGGAAGGCGTTCTAGGTGCGCCGCGGCAATTCGGATTCGATTTCAAATTCCATTACTAAAGCCTCCTGAGGGAGACGGTTACACCGTCTCCCCTTTTTCTCTTAGGATGGCGAATTCTTGCGGATGAAAAAGAGCGCACTTCGGCCCGAATCTGGCACACCACGTATGGCCCTGCCGCCATCGTCATGCTGGGCATGATGGGCATTGCCCCGGACGGCTTTTTTCACACCATCCGCTTCTGGTAGCAATCTTCATCATGTGGCTCAGAAGTCAGCAAGCCGGTTTTCCGCCAATCGTCGCATTGTTCGCAGCCGGTATGATCGGGGTGAGCATGGTTGACATGAAACAGAGATAGCGCGAACAGAATGTGGCGCGCGCATTTCGGCTTCGCCCGGCCACCGCATCGTTATCAAGGAGCTCCACATGCGTATCAAAATCACTCCGGCCCGATGCATCGCTAGTGGCGCATGTCGTTTGGCGGCACCGCAACTTTTCAGCTCGGACGAAGACGGTATGGTCACATTGCTGAGTGCCGAACCACCGCCGGAATTACAGGCGGCTGCACGAAAGGCCGCCGAGGGTTGCCCGGCTGCTGTTATCACTATTGAAGAGGACGAATAGCGCCACGTCTGCGCTAGCGCGGCAACAACATTCAGCTATGAAAAATACAATGATGCGGTTTGTACCGATCGCAAACTTTTCTGAGCTTCCCGAAGGACGCGCCCGCGGTTATGCCATAGAAGGTCTTGCCATCGCACTTGTCAGGGTTGGTGAGTCGGTTTTCGCGATGGACAGCCGCTGTCCACATGCCGGTGGCCGCTTGGACCGCAGTACGGCCGTCGCATTTGCCATCACCTGCCCGATGCACGGGGCACGATTCGATATTCGGACAGGGCAATGCATGAATGCGCCCTATGACAACATCCGCACATTTCAAACCAGGATTTCCGACGGAATCGTGGAAATCGGCTTCCCGGAATAGCCTTCCAGGAATAGCCTTCCAGGAATAGCCTTCCAGGAATAGCCTTCCAGGCGCCCCATCCCCCACCAGCGATATCGGCCGTAAGGGTTCCTGAATCGCAAGAAATCCCTGGACAAAGAAGCAGCTTCCGCCGCCCTTTTGGCGGGGACTAGGTAATCCTACCCCGTGCCGAAGGCGGCAGGGGTTGACCGGAAGCTTGCCAGAACAGCATTTCATGCTATCACTAGCCGGCCCCGGGCCAGAGTTTCTTGGACGTTAGGAAATCCATGTCATCCGCAGCCTTAGCGGAAGCCCCCATACACACGGGCTCACGTTCTTCGCGCGAGGCCTTGCTGGAAGCCGCCAGCAATCTCATGAATGAGAAGGAATCAACAGAGATTTCTCTCATCGAGATATCGCAAAAAGCGCGCGCCAATTCCGCCCTTGTCAAGTACCATTTCGGCAGCAAACGCGGGATGTTCATTGCGCTGATAGAACGCGACATCGGAAATTCGGTGGAGCACCTGCACGAGCTGCTCGATAGCGATCTCAGCGCGACAGAGAAGATGCGGCGCCACATCAC
>MKTV01000009.1:0-517 GCA_001898425.1 Rhodospirillales bacterium 69-11 | reverse complement strand
TGCTTCTGGAAATTCTGCGTGAAAGCACGCCGGAAGAAGCGCAGGAGCTATCGGATCGACTGATCAAGCCGGCCGCCGATGCTCAACGTGCGATCTTGGAGCAAGGCTTGGCATCGAACGAGTTCCGCGAGATCGAGCCGATGCCGTTTTATCTGACGATCGGGCGGGTGGCCGATGTTTTCTTCACGGCCCATTTCGCGCTCAAAACCGTTTATGGCTACGAGACGATCGACAATAACCTGCGCCGGAAGCTTGTCGATTTCATCTGCGATTTCGCGCTGCAGGCGATCGCCGCAAAAAGGTAGAAACCACCCGAAAGTGGGAATCGCCAGGGGCTGGACCACGGTGCTGCGCAGCCCAGCCTTGGATCGCGTCAATAGTTGAAGCGCAAGGTGGCACCAAATTCACGCGGATTGCCCATGACGGATTCGGTGAACAGAGGCGGCACGTCGAGCGCCGCGGCCAGATAGTGCTCATTGGTGAGGTTGCGGCCCCACATCGCGATCGTCCATTTGGA
>MKTV01000008.1 GCA_001898425.1 Rhodospirillales bacterium 69-11 | reverse complement strand
TCGTGGCGATGCTCATGGTCATGTGCTTCAGCGAGATGAAGATAGATCCCGACCGCCATCAGAACCCCGGCCACGATCAGCCGGGCGCCGACCGGCTCATCGAACATCGCCACCGCGACAGCCGCGCCGATGAAGGGCGCCGTCGAGAAATAGGCCCCGGTCCGCGCGGCGCCGAGATGGCGTAGCCCGAGGACGTACAGAACGAGACTGACCCCGTAGCCGAAGAACCCAACCACCCCCGCCGCCGCGACTATGCCGGCGGACGGCAGCGCGGCGCCACTTGCCACGGCGAGGGTCAGATTGACGACGCCGGCGACCAGCCCCTTCACAAGCGCGATCTGCACCGGATCGGCAGTGCTGAGTTTGCGCGTAAGGTTGTTGTCGATCCCCCAGGCCAGGCATGCCCCGGCGATGGCCAGCCCACCCAAACCGACGGGCGCCGGACCACCTTCCCAGGACAGCACCACGGCGCCGCCAATGATCGCGGCAGCACCAAGAAGCAGGCGTCGGTCGACGCTCTCCCGGAACGCGACCCAGGCGATCCCCATGGTCGCCAACCCCTCCAGGTTCAGCAGCAGCGCCGCCGACGAGGCCGGTGTTGTTGTCAGGCCCAGCATCAACAGCACTGGCCCGGCAATCCCGCCGCTGAGCACCACGAGCCCGAGCCAGGGGAGGTCGCCCCGGCGAAGCGGCGCCTCGGCAACCGTTCCACCCTGCGCGCGCCGCACCATCGTGACAGCGGCAAGGCCGATCCCCGATCCGAGATAGAGAAGCCCGGCGAGGAGCCAGGGATTGGCGCCGCCGCCGAGCAGCAGCTTTGCGAAAGGCGTCGATGCTCCGAACAGCAAAGCTGAGAGGATCGCGAATAAGGCTCCCGGCGCCATGATGACATCCCCGCCAATGCTGACCTGTACCATGAGCGGTGGACTGTCCCGAAGGAAGCTCTACCAGCACGGACAACTCCGATGAGGCGAGGCAGACACCCGATGCCTGCTGTGCCCGCTCTGGCCCGATGTGTCGCCCCTGGAGATCCGCCTCGCGCCCACCGTGGGACGACGATCGAGACAGGCCGGTCGTCCTCAGGAAGGCAAACCAGCCTGTCGCAGGCAGCGCCCCAGCTCTAGCAACGTCGGTTCCGACTACCCTATCTCAACGGAGGGCGGGGGGATATTGTCTTGCTGCGCGCGGCGCCGTGGTGATGCGCCGCCGATGGGTCGCGCGCTTCTGCGATCTCAACGGGCTCATAAACGGCATTCCGCGGCGTCGAGGCGAAGGCAAGATATTGCATCGGATTGACCGGCTTGTTGCGGACGCGAACCTCGAAATGCAGGTGAGGGCCGCTGGCGTTGCCGGTTGCGCCGACCGCACCGAGCTGCTTCCCTGCGCTGATTACCGCGCCAGGTCGGATACCAGCCGAGATGGCCGACAGGTGGGCATACCGGGTCAATATTCCCTCGCGGCTGCGCAGATCAACGACATTGCCGTAATCGGAGTGACGCCCGGCGGAGACCACTGTGCCGGCCGTGGCCGCCCGGACCGGTGCGCCATATGCGGCAGCAAAATCAACCCCAGGATGAAATCCATCGTGACGAGGTCCAAACTCGGACCGGACGTGCGGGAGCCGATTGAGCGGCATGACCATATGCATGCGTGGTGGGCCGGCAGACCAGGCCGGAGCGGCAGTGCCTTCGATGGCCAGGGCGGCGGCAAGCAGAAGTATGAAACGGGACATGGTCGCTTGCTTAGCCGCCCAAATTGCGTTCGGCTACCCGTCTCGCGAAAGATGACAGGATGGAAAGGGCGGTGAAGGGCCCGGCGCATGGACCGTTCCCGAGATGTGCCGCCGCTCCGGCAGAGGCGGCGGCATCACTCTGACGGTCAAGCCCGGGGATTGAACCACTTATCGCGCCAGTCGATCGTGCCCACGCCGAAATCGAACAGGACGCTAACCTCGACGCCGTCGCCCCCCTGGACCGGCCCGGTCGAAACCTGTGGCGCGGTGGTCCATCCATATAACGGCAGACATAGACCGGGGCGCCCATCGGATCGGCAAACAGATACAAGCGGCTGGCCGGTACCTCCGGCGTGACGATGGGGTCAATCATCCCGGCGAGCACGCGTTCTCCCGGCTCGCATCGGTGGCGGCGACGGCCACCGTGAGCTGCCGCGCCGGCAGTTCGAAGTTCGGGCCAACCAGCAGCCGCATCCGCTCGCCCAGGGCGATCGGCATGCCGTCCAAGGTGCGCTGGCTCATGATGTCAGCCCGGCCGATTGCCAGTTCGCCAGATCCAGCGCAGTGCCTGCCGCGGCTTTGTTCGCGCAGTTAGAGCCTGTGGCAACCGTCGGTGCGTGCCGGTCGTCAGGACCGGTCCATCGCCATTGGCGGCGTTGAGCAGGGGTTATACCAAGACGCCCTGATCAGAACCCGTTCGCCCAACCGCCGCGCCAATCGTCCTCGACGCGCGGCGTGGAGCACACGTGATGAACATGTCGATGCTGATTCCGATTGCCACGGCCGGATTTCTGGCGACGTCCCTGCACGCCGCCATCCTGACGCATTGGCCGCTCTTCGTGCTGGGCGGCGACATGCTGATCCTGTTTGGCGGCTACTACATCACCCGCCAGCTGCTGCGAGGGGTTCCTGCCGGTCTATCTCTCGGGCCTGGCCTATGGTTGGGCTGGCGCTGTGCTGCTGGGTATGATCTTCGGCCTGGCGACCGTGGCCGGCATGAAGCTGTTTACCGCGCTGACGCTGGTCGGGCTGGAACCGCTGCGGCAGGCGGTGCTGAAGCGCTACGAGAGCGGCATCTCGGGCGGATTGCTGTGCCCGCTGGGGGTGATCGTGATCGTCCTCAACCCCCGGCCTCAGGCGGCCTCCACGGCGAGGCCGGCGGCTTTCCATTCGGGAAATCCGTCCTCCAACCGGCGGGCGCGAAAGCCCTGGCGCCGCAGCGCTTCCACCGCCTCGAACGAGAGCACGCAATACGGGCCGCGGCAGTAGGCGACCACCTCGCGGTCGCGCGGCAGCGCCGCGATCGCCGCGTCCAGCCGGTCGGGCGGCACGTTCAGCGCGCCCGGTAGGTGGCCGGCGGCGTATTCGTCCGGCGGGCGCACATCGAGCAGGACGACACCCCCCTCGCGCAGCCGGGCCAGCAATTCGTCGCGCGACACCGGCTCCAGCCCGTCGCGCGCGCCGAAATCTCTCGCCACGATGTGCCGGACCTCGGCGATGTTGCGCTCCGCCACCTGGCGCAGGGCGGCCAGCAGCGCCGGCACCGCATCGTCCGTCAGGCGGTAGAGCACACGCTTGCCGTTGCGCCGCGTGGCCACCAGGCCGCTGCGTCGTAGCTGCTGGAGGTGCTGCGAAATGTTGGCGAAGGGCTGGCCGCATCGCGTGGCGAGCGCCTCCACCGACCGTTCGCCCTGGCCGAGATGCTCCAGCAGTTCCAGTCGGTGCTCATGGCCGAGCGCGCGCGCCAATGCCGCGAACTGGGCGAGGAGCTGACGCTTCGGGCTGTCGCTGCTTGACATCGGCCGGGCTTGGTCCATCAATTCAATTGATAGATTGAATGATGGCCATCCCGGCCGCCCTCGTCAACCCGGATGCCGCCCATGATGGATGCCCTGCTCGCCCGCGAACCCGTCATCCGCCTGGCCTGTTTCGCCGGGGTGCTGGCGCTGATGGCGGTGCTGGAGGCGGTGCTGCCGCGACGGACGCGCACGGCCGGGCGCTGGCGGCGCTGGCCGAGCAATCTCGGGCTCGTGGTGGTCAACACGGTGGTGCTGCGGCTGATCTTCCCGGCGGCGGCGGTCGGCGTGGCGCTGGCGGCCGAGGCGCGCGGCGTCGGGCTGCTGCCCTGGCTCGGCCTGCCGGTCCCGTTGGCGATTATCGCCGCGATCGCGCTGCTGGATGTCGTGATCTACCTCCAGCATGTGCTGTTCCATGCCGTGCCGGCGCTGTGGCGAATGCACCGGATGCACCACGCGGATCTGGACTTCGACGTGACCACGGGGCTGCGCTTCCACCCCGGCGAAATCCTGCTCTCGATGCTCATCACTCTGGCGGCGGTGGTGGCACTCGGCGCGCCGGCGGTGGCGGTGCTGCTGTTCGAGGTGCTGCTCAACGCCACCGCGATGTTCAACCATGCCAATTTGCGCCTGCCGGGCGGGCTGGACCGCGCCCTGCGCCTCGTACTCGTGACCCCCGACATGCACCGCGTCCACCACTCGGTGGTGCCGCGCGAGACCAACAGCAATTTCGGCTTCAGCATCGCGCTATGGGACCGGTTGTTCGGCACCTACCACGCCCAGCCGGCGGCAGGGCACACGGCGATGACGATCGGCCTCACCCAGTTCCGCGACCCGCGCGAGCTGCTGCTGGACCGCATGCTGACCCAGCCGCTGCGGGACGGCGACCGCGCCTATTCCCTGCCCAACCGGGAGTCAGCCTCGTGATGGCGATGTCGCCGAGGCGCACCCGCTGGCTCCTCGCCGCGCTCGTCGGCGCAGCGGTGGTCGCCGCCTTCGTGTTGCGTGACCGTTGGGACCTTGCCTCTGTGGAGGCGGCGATCGGCAGCCTCGGTCCCTGGGGTCCGGTCGCCTTCGTCGCTCTGTTCGCCACCGGGACGGTGCTGTTCCTGCCGGGATCGGTCTTCGGCCTGGCGGGCGGCGCGCTGTTCGGCCCGCTTTGGGGCACGGTGCTGAACCTCGCCGGCGGCACCCTGGGGGCGTTCCTGGCCTTTCTGGTGGCCCGGCATATCGCCGCGGGCTGGGTGGCGCGCCGCGCCGGTGGGCGCCTTCGGCAGGTGGTCGAGGGCGTCGAGGCCGAGGGGTGGCGCTTCGTGGCTCTGGTCCGACTGGTGCCCGCGGTCCCGTTCAACCTCGCCAACTATGCGCTGGGCCTGACGCGCATCCCGGCGGGGCAGTATCTGGCGGCCACAGCCATCTGCATGCTCCCCGGCACGGCGGCGTTTGCCTGGCTCGGTTATGCGGGCCGCGGCGCGCTGGCGGGCGACGACGCGGCGGCGCTCCGCTACGGCTTGTTCGGACTCGCCGGGTTGGCCGCGATCGCGTTCCTGCCCCGGCTGGTGCGCCGGCTGCGCGCGGCGCCGGAAACCCGACAGGCGGAGGTCTGGCTGGAACCGGAGGCACTTGCGGCAGCGCTGGCCGATCGCGGTGCGCCGCGCCCCATCGTGGTGGATGTGCGCGGCCGCGACGAGTTCGAGGGGCCGCTCGGCCATATCCCGGGGGCCATGCATCTTCCGGTCGATGCGCTGGTCGCCGACCCAGCCCGCTTGGCGGCCTTCCGGGGTCAGGAGTTGGCCCTCGTGTGCCGGACCGACCGGCGCTCCGTACGGGGCGCCGCGGCGCTCCGTGCCGCCGGTTTCGGACAGGTCATGGTCCTGCGGGGCGGCATGGAGCGCTGGAACACCCTGGGGTTGGCGACCGCACGCGGCGATGGAGACGAAATACCGGACGCATCCGCAGGCCGATGATGAGAGGGAGAACGGAGATGGGACGCCACAGGACGATCGCCGCGACGCTCGCGGGCGGTCTGCTCGCGGTTGCAGCGCCGGCTGTCGGCATGGCGCAGGCGCCGGCGGCGCCCTACGGCTACGGGCCGCGCATGATGTGGGATGGCGGTGGCTACGGCATGCTGTTCGGGCCGCTGTTCATGATCCTAGCGCTCGTCGCCGCGATCGCCACCGTGGTCGTGCTGGTCCGCTGGCTCGGCGGGCCGAGCTATGGACCGCACCACCACCACGCGCTGCCGCCGGGCCGCACGCCGCTCGACATCCTCAAGGAGCGCTTCGCGCGCGGCGAGATCGACAAGGCGGAGTTCGAGGAGCGACGCCGCATCCTCGGCGATTGAACCGGAACGGAGGGGGATACGTCGATGACGACGCTGCTGATCCTGAACGACCCGCCCTATGGCACCGAGCGCTGCTACAACGCGCTGCGCCTGGCGGGAGCCCTGCTGAAGCGCGACCCCGGCATGGCGGTGACCGTCTTCCTGATGGCCGACGCGGTCGGCGCCGCGCGGCGCGGCCAGAAGGTGCCGGAGGGCTATTACAGCCTGGAACGGATGCTGAAGCGCGTGGTCATCGGCAAGGGCAGTGTGCTGCTGTGCGGCACCTGCATGGATGCGCGCGGCATGACTGACGACGACATCATGGAGGGCGCGCGGCGCAGCACCATGGACGAACTCGCCGCGGCGACCGCCGAGGCGGAGAAGGTGTTCGTGTTCTGATGGCGACCGCCGATGCCGCCGGAGCACCGGGCGGTTCAAAATGTCGGATCCGAGCGTTCGGGGAACAAGACCAGCTAGCACGACCGAAGCCGAGCCAGCACGATAGCCTGCGCCACGCCTCCGCTTGTCCATGAACGCCGAGCGCCGGCGAGCATCGTGGGTGTAGATGCCGCGTACTTCGGCCAGCGTCGCGAGCAGCCATGTTTGGCCACCTACCATCATGAAGCCCAGGCATAAGAAGGCAGGCGATGCGGTGCTGGGGTTCAGAATTATCGGCAGCACTGCTGTTGTCATCTCATGGCACATGTCGCTGAACAGGCTCGCCAGCCTCATGCCGAGGATGTCGCGGTTCAGCGAGCCGCCTGTCTTGCGCTCGGGGTCACGCCGCCAGGGGCACAGGGGGGCACTCCCGGTCCGGTCAAGCCGCAAAGGTCGACCCGCGCAGCATCACCCCGCGCATCACCGCCCGGCGGCGCGCAGCTTCGCGGCGCGGCCCACATTGGCCCACAGGATCGCCACGCAGCCGAGCGCCAGCGCCGGCCCACTGACCGTGGCCGGCAGCCTGGGGGCTATGACAACCGCGCCCCCGACGATCGCGCACCAGACCAGCAATGCCACCGCCAGCGATCCGTCATCGATGAACAGGCCCGCGAGTTCGTGAAGAATTACCTGCATGGTCCTCATCAGCGTGCCTCCACCCGCACGGTGGCGCGTGCCGCGACCGCGCCGGCAATCCGCACGCCCGCGAGACCGGCCGCGAGCATGACGACGATCAGTGCCAACAGCGACAGATCTTGCCCCGGCCAGGCGATGCCGAGGCCCTCCCCGGTCCAGAACACGCCGAATGCCGAGATCAGCACGCCGACCGCGAATTTCAGCGTGTTCTCCGGCACCCGCGCCAGCGGGCGATGCACCATGATGGCCAGGGCCACCACCAGGACGCCCGCCACCGCCGCGCCGGAAGCGGCGGCAGGCAGCAGGCCGGCGCCGCCAGCGGCAACCGCGATCACGATGAACGCCACCTCCACCCCTTCCAGCAGCACTGACTTGAAAGCGGTGACGGTGGCGATGGGATCGACGCCCCAGCGCGCGGTCGCGCGCGCCAGGCGGAGATTGGCGGTTTCGCTGCGGAAGATCGCATCCTCGTCATGCAGCGCCAGAATGCCGGCGCCGCGCAGGATCGCCTTACGGAGCCAGCGCATGCCGAACAGCAACAGCAGCAGGCCCACCGCCAGTTGCAGCGCCCGCTCCGGCACCTGCGTCAACGCAGGTCCCAGTACCAGCACCAGCGCGCAGAGCACTGCCAGCGCCAGCGCGGTGCCGCTCAGCGCCGAGCGCCAGCCGCGCACCGTGCCCACTGCCAGCACGATGGTCGC
>MKTV01000007.1 GCA_001898425.1 Rhodospirillales bacterium 69-11 | reverse complement strand
CACCCGAACCGAAGCCAGTAGAATCAACGCCGTGGTAGAAGTACAGCAAAATCGAACCGGACAGCCGTGGCCGTCGAGCCGGCCATCCCCACCGGCACCCCTGCCACGAGGATGGCCGGCTCGACGGCCGGCCATGACGGGGAGGGAGCGTCCGCGGCTCGCCCCGCGGAAGGGGTGGCTGCGTCCTCGGCCCGCCCCGCCGTTGGGGAGGGTGCGCCCGCGGCCCGCCCCCCCGCGCCTCGCCGGGTCGGCACCGCCCGTGCGTCCGCCCCTACGCCGCGCGGCCTGCCCCGCCGCGACGGGCACGCACCGGCCCGGTGCTTGCATCCCGCGGCGGCACGACGCAAACGAAGCCGCTGCACGGCCGTGATCAGACACGCTACGGTCGGCGCGGGACTGACAGGAGAGGCCACGATGACATCCAGCTTTGGCCGCCGCGGGATCGCGGCCGCTGCCGCGTTGCTGCCGGCGATCGCCCTGACCGGCACCGCGCTCACCGGCACCGCCCAGGCACAGACCTCGGGCGAGACCACCTTCGACCGCATCCGCCGCACCAAGGTCCTGCGCATCGCCGCGCTGCCGGGCGAGCTGCCGTATTTCCAGAAGGACCTCGCGAGCGGCGAATGGAGCGGGGCCGCGATCTGGATGGCGCAGGACATCGCCAAGGTTTTCGACGCGAAGCTGGAATACCTCGAATCGACCTACGGCAACTCGGTGCTCGACCTGCAGTCGAACAAGATCGACCTCGCCTTCGCGCTGAACCCGACGCCGGCGCGCGCGCTATCGATCAGCTTCACCCATCCGATGATCATCCACCCGTTCGGCTGCCTCACGAAGAAGGGGCTGGATCCGAAGACCTGGGACGACCTCAACAAGCCCGAGATCCGCATCGTCTACGACATCGGTTCGCTGCACGAGACGGCGGCGAAGCGCTACTGCCCGAAGGCGCAGCTCACCGGCTACAAGACGCGCGACGAATGCACGCTCGCGCTGCAGTCGGGGCGGGCGGATGCACAGATCCTCGCGGCCATCCTCGGCCTCTCGACGGTGGGACGGAATCCCTCCCTCGGTCCGTATCACCTGCTCAGCGATCCAGTCGTGGCGCTGCCGAGCTGCCTGGGGCTGCAGCGGGAGGAGGACACGCGGTTCAAGGAGGTGATCAACGCGTGGCTCGACTTCAATCGCGGCACCGGCCAGATCCGCGAATGGCTGCTCGAGGGTCTCGCGAAGTTCGGTGTGAAGCGGGAGCAAGTCCCGTCGCAGCTCAGCTTCTGATGCGAACGACGAACCGGCGGTGGCGCATGCGCCACCGTCCCGGGAGCTGACATGCACTATCAATGGGACTTCCTGTTCCTGCTGCGCTACGCGCCACTGTTCTGGCGCGGCGTGCTGGTCACGCTCGCCTACACCGGCGGCACCATCTTCCTCGGCCTGATCCTCGGACTCCTCGTCGGGCTCGGGCGCCTCTCGAAATCAAAGCTGGTCAACATCCCGCTGATCGCCTTTATCGAGGTGTTCCGCTGCACGCCGCTGCTGGTGCAGATCGTGTGGTGCTACTACGCGCTGCCGGTGCTGCTGGGGATCCAGATCCCCGCGACCGCCGCAGCGGTGCTGACGCTGTCCTGCTACACCGGCGCGTTCTACGCGGAGATCTTCCGTGGCGGTATCGTTTCCATCGAAACCGGGCAGTGGGATGCCGCGCGGGCGCTGGGGCTCTCGCGCTGGACGATGATGCGGCGCGTGATCCTGCCGCAGGCGGTGCGGCGCATGATTCCGCCCTTCGTGAACCAGTCGATCACGCAGCTGAAGAACACGTCGCTCGTGTCGACGATCGCGGTGCCGGACCTGCTCTACCAGGGCACGCTGGTGACGGCGGACACGTACCGGCCGCTGGAGGTCTACACCGTGGTGGCGGTGATCTACTTCGTGCTGCTGTTCCCCAGCACGATGCTGGCGCAGTGGTACGAGCGGCGGCTGGCGGCGAAGCGGTAGGCGAGGGGAGCGACGAGAGAGGGGGCAAGGTCGTGGGAATGGCACCGCCACCCGCCCCCGACCTCGTCCCCGGGCGTCGACCCTAGCGGCACCCTGCCGCTCGCGCTCGCGGCTGCGTGCCGGTGGGGGTCCGCGGATCAAGTCCGCGGATGACGGGGGCGGAGGGAGGCGGGGGCTGCGCGCGTTCGGCTATCCTCGCGCGGGGCTCCGCTTGGCGGCGCGTTCGGCGGAGTCGGAGACCAGCTGCCGGAAATACTCGGTGGTGCGCTGCAGCCCGTCCTCCAGCGCGACGCGGGGCTCCCAGCCCAGCACCTCGCGGGCCAGCGTGATGTCGGGGCAGCGCTGCAGCGGATCGTCCTGCGGCAGCGGCTTGTCCACCAGCTTCGCCTTCGTGCCGGTCAGCCTCACCACGCGTTCGGCCAGTTCGCGCACGGGAATCTCGTGCGGGTTGCCGATGTTCACCGGCCCGGTGAATTCCGGCGGCGAGGCCATCAGCCGCATCAGCCCGTCGATCAGGTCGTCCACGTAGCAGAAGGCGCGCGTCTGGCTGCCGTCGCCGTAGACCGTGATGTCCTGCCCGCGCAGCGCCTGCACGATGAAGTTCGACACGACGCGCCCGTCGTTCGGGTGCATCCGCGGGCCATAGGTGTTGAAGATCCGCGCCACCTTGATCTTCACGCCGTGCTGGCGGCGGTAATCGAAGAACAGCGTCTCGGCGCAGCGCTTGCCCTCGTCGTAGCAGGCGCGGGGACCGAGCGGATTGACGTTGCCGCGGTAGTCTTCGGTTTGCGGGTGGACGGTGGGGTCGCCATAGACCTCGCTGGTGGAGGCCTGCAGCACCTTGGCGTTCACGCGCTTGGCGAGCCCCAGCACGTTGATCGCGCCGATCACGCTGGTCTTGGTGGTCTGCACCGGGTCGTATTGGTAGTGCACCGGGGAGGCCGGGCAGGCGAGGTTGTAGATCTCGTCCACCTCCACGTAGAGCGGAAAGGTGATGTCGTGGCGCATCGCCTCGAAATGCGGGTTGCCGATCAGGTGGGCGATGTTGTCCTTGCGCCCCGTGAAGTAGTTGTCGACGCACAGCACGTCGTCGCCCTCGCGCAGCAGCCGCTCGCACAAATGGGAGCCGAGGAAACCGGCGCCGCCGGTGACGAGGACGCGCTTGCGGGTCAGGGGCATGGGGCGGGACACCTTTGTTGTCGCTTTCGTGTCATATCGGGCGCGGCTAAGTCTGCCGTCATCCCGATCCGTCGAGCCACGCGACCGTGATGGTTCCCCGATCGTGCGTCAGCTCGGCCGGCGGCGCGAGACGTTTCGCAGTAGTCGCGACCGGCCGAGACCGCTGCAGACACCCGCCAGCAGCACGACCAGCCGGCGTTCGGCGCCGTCAGGCCGGCCGGCGTACCACCAGGCCGCCGCGAGGGTGAGCCAGAAGGTCGCGCAGGTCCCGAAGCCCAGCGCCGCCCCGGTGAGCAGTCCGCCGGTCGGATCCTGCGGACTTGCCGGTTTCCAGCCCTGGCCCGACAGCACGGCGAGGGTGCCGGTGACCGCGGCGGCGAGGGCGATCCGTCCCAGGGTCGGCAGCCAGCGCCGCAGGTCGAGCCGGCCCAGGCGGCGGAGCTGCACCAGGAAGGCGAGCGATTCGATCGCGACGCAGGCCACCAGGACGGCGGAGGTGAGCAGCAGGTCTTGCGTGCGGGCGGCGAGGCTCACCACCCCGATCTTCACCACGGAGGCGAGCGCCATGGCCAGGAAATGCTGCCGCACGTAGCCCGAGGCCATCAGCATCGTGCCGCAGGTGTAGCTGACCGGGGCGAAGATGCAGACCGGGGAGAGGATCGCGATCAGCGGCGCCGCCAGCTCCCAGCGTGGGCCGAGGATGACCGGGACGAGTGCCGCGGCGGAGGCGGAGAGGGCGAGGGCGGCCGGCACCACGCCGATCAGCAGCGTCGCGATCACCAGAAAGGTGCTGGACAGGACGTCGCTGCCCTCGGCCCGCGCGGCGGCGAAACCGGGGAACAGCGCATCCGTCGCGGGGGCGACGAGTTCGGTGATCGGCAGCAGCGCGATCTCGAAGGCGAGCAGATAGGTGCCGAGGTCCTGCGGGCCGAACACGCCGCCCAGGATCAAGGCGTCGCTGCGTTCCCAGACCATGCTCGCGATCGTGCTGGCCCAGGCCCAGAGCGAGAAGCCGATCAGCCCATGCCAGGCGGCAAGGGTGACGCGCGGGCGATGCGGCTTCAGCAGGTAGGACAGCACCAGGGTGCTCAGACGCAGCGCCGCCATCCCCGCGATCAGCGCCCAATAGGAGCGCCAGGCGAAGGCGAGCGGGATCGTGGTCGCGAGTCCGGCCAGGCGCGGCACCGCGAGCAGCACGAACTGCCGGCCGAAGCGCAGCGTGCGGCGGAACTCGACGGTCGCGACGTTCTCGAACCCGGCGAGGAACGCGAGGCCGGCCAGCACCAGCAGCACCGGCGCGAGCCGCGGCTCGCCGAACCAGGCGACGGTGGCCGGTGTTGCGACCACGATCACCGTCGCGGTCAGCAGGCCGCGGGCAGCCTGGAGGGTGAACGCGGTGTCCCACGAGTCCCGGTCGCCCGCGCCGTTGCGGATCAGCGCGTCCTGCACGCGCAGCTGCGACAGGCCATCGACCACGGCGGCGAAGGAGGTCGCCATGGCGATCAGGCCGAAATCCGCCGGCACCAGCAGGCGGGCGAGCGTCAGCGTGCTGGCGAAGCCCAGGATGCGGGAGATCAGCCGCCAGCCCATCAGCCAGCCCGCGCCGACGGCGACCCGATGCGCGATGGAGGCGGTGGACGGCATCGACGTACCGGCGCTCGATCAGGCGATCGGAGGCTGCGGCAACCGGCTCACATCGTCCCGCCCCGGAGGGTCGGGCGCGGGAAGGATCGGGGGCGCAGGCCGGCATGCCACCAGGTGATGAGGGAGTAGATGTCGAACACCGGCCGGTCGAGCGCGGCCTGCAGCGCGGCGGCGTAGGGCGGCATGTTGGTGCATTCCAGCACGATCGCGCCGATGTCGGGGTGTTGCTCCACCAGGCGTCGGCCGGCGTCCAGGATGTCCTGCTCCGCCAGGGCGACGTCCATGTCCTGCTTCTCGGCGCGGATCAGCACGCGGAAGAACTCGCGCCCGTCCTCGGTCCCGACGAAGGGCGTGTCGGGCGGCACGCCGGCTGCTTCGAGATGGCGGGGCGTCAGCGACTGGGCGGAGACGGTGACGATGCCCACGCGCTTGCCGGGCGGCAGCGTCGCCTGCACCCAGGGCACCTGCAGCAGCGAGCTGGTGGCGACGGGGACGCGCACATGCGCCGCGAGCTCGTGCTGGAACAGCGCGAGGAAGCCGCAATTGGTGGTGATCGCCTCCGCGCCCTGGTCCACGAGATCGGCGGCGGCGGCGAGGAAATCGTCGAGCAGCCCGCGCGCGCCCTCGAGCACGACGCGTTCGGGGCTGGCGCCGCGGACCACGTGGTAGAGCACCGGGAAGGGCCAGGTGCCGGCATTGCCCATGTCACCGGGGATGCGGGGGAACCGCGCCTCCAGCATCAGGATGCCGAGGGGGGCGCCGTAGATGGCCTTGCCGCCTCTCGCCACCCCATGGGCCACCCCAGGGGCCATCCCATTGGCCATTCCCGTGGCCATCGGCGTGTCCGCCGGCGCGGCGTGTGCGATGCTGCCCTTCATCCCGCCACCTTGCCCGAAACCGCCGGGGCGCGCGAGAGTGCGCCCATCGCCAATCCCGAGGAGACGAGACCATGGCCGAACGGCCGTTCACCCAGGCTGACCTGGACGCGCTGACCGAGTGGGACACGCCCACGATCTGCAACGGCCTGGAGCTGATCGTGCCGGAACGCCGCGCGATCGGGTTCACGGTGGAGCCGATGGTCGCGATCGACCCGAAGGCCAAGCCGATCGTCGGCCTCGCCCGTGTGGGCTGCATCCGCGCCAAGGAGCCGCCGCGCGGCAAGGTGGTGGATCGCGCCGATTGGTACGATTACGTCGCGCCCGCCGATATCCCGACCATCGCGGTGATCCAGGACCTGGACGACCGCATCGGCTACGGCGCGTATTGGGGCGAGGTGCAGTCCAACATCCACAAGGCGCTGGGCGTGCTGGGCTGCGTGACCAACGGCTCGTTCCGCGACATGGACATGTGGGCCAAGGGGTTCCAGATGCTGGGCGGCCGCATCGGCCCGTCGCACGCGCATGTCCACATGGTCTCGTTCGGCGCGCCGGTGAACATCTTCGGCATGCAGGTCGGGCATGACGACGTGATCCACGCGGACTACCACGGCGCGGTGGTGGTGCCGGCCGAGGCGGTGCGCAAGCTGCCGGCGGCGATCGACCTGATCACGCGGCGGGAGAAGGTGATCCTGGACGTCTGCAACGCCCCTGACTTCTCGCCGGCCAAGCTGCGTGAGGCGCTGAAGCGCTCCGGCGAGATCCACTGACCCCGGGGCTGCCCGGCGGGACCGTCCGTGTGTCGGGACCGTCGGGACGTTGGGCCGGGGGCGTGTGGGACCGATCGTGTGGCGGGACCGTCGGGGTGTCGGGGCCGGGGGCGCGTCAGGCCGGGGGCGCGTGGCACCGCCGCCGCCCACCCGTCATGGCCGGCCGTCGAGCCGGCCATCCTCGCGGCACGGTGCCGGTGGGGGTGGCCGGGTCAAGCCCGGCCATGACGAATGGGGGGCAATGCTGCAGCAGCACGGTGCCGCCGGGGGTGGCCGAGTCAAGCCCGGCCATGACGAATGGGGGCACTGCTGCAGCGGCACGGTGCCGCCGGGGGTGGCCGGGTCAAGCCCGGCCATGACGAATGGGGGCACTGCTACAGCAGCACGGTGCCGCCGAGAGTGGCCGGGTCAAGCCAGGCCATGACGAATGGGGGCACTGCCACAGCAGCACGGTGCCCCCGAAAGTGGCCGGGTCAAGCCAGGCCATCACGCACGGCGACCCCAGCCTGCCACGGGCCGGGCTCGTCGCAGTGACTCAGCGGCGGAGCAGGGCGCGGATGCTCTCGCGCACGGGGGCGGGCTGGGCGTCGATCGCGCGCAGCACCGATCGCAGCTCCCCGCGCAGCGCGTAGACCTGGTCCAGCAGCGAGAGCACGAGCGGCACCGTGTCCTCCTGGATCTCCATCGCGCGGCGGAGATCGTAGACCAGGCGCACGCGGGCGATGTCGATCTCCTCGAACTCCCACTCCTGCCCCTCCGAGGCCACGACCTCGCGCGCGATCTCCTGCGCGGCCGGTTCGGGACGGATCCAGCCGCGCGCGATCCAGGCGCGGAGCTCGCCCTCCGGCAGGTCGGCGAACAGGGCGGTGACGGCGGTGATCTGCATCAGGAATCCTCGAGTCCGGCACGCGGATCGATCGGGTTCCGCGGCGTCCAGTCGCGCAGGAAGGCGGCGAGTTCGGGTTCGTCGCCGGGCGGCACCACGACGTGCAGGTGCACGAACTGGTGCCCCTCCCGGATGCCGCGGCCGCGCAGCCGCAGCCGCGTGCCGGTGCCGGACCCCGCCGGGATGGCGAGCCGCACCTTGCCTTTGATCGTCGGCACCTCGACCGTCGCGCCGACCACCGCCTCCTGCAGGGTGACGGGCAGCTCGATGATCACGTCGTCGCCTTCCCGGTGGAACAGCGGGTGCGGCGCCACCGCGATCTCCACCAGCGCATCGCCCGACCCGCCGGACCCGAGACCCGGCATGCCCTGACCCTTGAGGCGGATGATCTGCCCGTCCTGCACGCCGGCGGGGATCCGGACGTCGAGCGTCTTGCCCTCCGGCAGGGTGATCCGCCGCGTGGTGCCGTTGGCCGCGTCCAGGAAGCCGACCGTCAGCGTGTAGTGCGCATCCGGCCCGCGCGCACTGAAGCGCTGTCCGCCGGGGCCGGCGCCGCCGCCCGAGGCACCCCCGCCGCCGAACGGGCGGAAGCCGCGCGCGAAGATGCTCTCCAGGTCCTCGGGGTCGAGATGGCCGTGATAGCGCTGCCAGCCGCCCGCGCTCTCGTCCATGTCGCGGTAGAACGGGCGCTGCGGCGGCACCTCGTTGCCGGCGGCGTCGATCTCGCCCCGGTCGAAGCGGGCGCGCTTGTCCGCGTCGCTCAGCAGCTCGTAGGCGGAGCTGATCTCCTTGAACGTCTCGGCCGCCTCGGGCTTGCCGGGGTTGAGGTCGGGGTGGTGGCGCTTGGCGAGCTTGCGGTACGCGGCGCGGATCGCCGCCGCGTCCGCGCCCTTCTGCACGCCCAGGATGTCATAGGGATCTCTCATCGGAATCGTTACCTGTGCAGCGCGCCCAGCGGGATCAAGGGCCGCGGATCACGGGCCGCGTTCAAGGCGGGGCGGATCAGGTGCCGCTCCAGACCGGCGCGCGCTTCTGCAGGAACGCGTCGATCCCCTCGGCCGCGTCGCGCGCCAGCATGTTCCGCGTCATGACCTCCGCGGCATGGTCATAGGCATCGGAGAGTCCCAGTTCCGCCTGGCGGTAGAACGCCTCCTTGCCGATCGCGAGCGTCAGCGGGCTCTTGCCCGCGATCTGCGCGGCGAGCGCGGCGACCGCCGCGTCGAGGTCGGGCTCCGGCACGACGCGGTTGACCAGCCCGATCTCTCGCGCGCGCGCCGCGTCGACCAGGTCGCCGGTCAGCAGCATCTCCATCGCCTGCTTGCGCGGCACCGCGCGGCTCAGCGCCACCATCGGCGTCGAGCAGAACAGGCCGATATTCACCCCCGGCGTCGCGAAGCGCGCGGTCTCGGCCGCGACGGCGAGATCGGCCGAGGCGACGAGCTGGCACCCGGCCGCGGTGGCCACGCCGTGCACCCGCGCGATCACGGGCTTGGGCAGGCGCACGATCCGCTGCATCACCCGCGAGCAGAGCGCGAAGACGCGCTCATAGGCCGCGCGGGTGGGATCGGCCCGCATTTCGCGCAGATCGTGGCCGGCGCAGAAGGCGGGCCCCGCGCCGCCGATCACCACGACGCGGATCGCGGCGTCCTGGCCGATCGCCTGGAGTTCCGCGTCGAGCGCCTCCATCAGCCCGATCGACAGCGCATTGCGCGCGGCCGGGCGGTTCAGCGTGAGCCAGGCGACGCCGTCGGCATCGCGGCGCAGCAGCAGGGGCGCGGTCGCCTCGGCGGGGCTGGGGTGAGGGGCGGGCGCGGCGGCGGACATCGGCGATCTCGGCTCCGTCTCGTGGCATCCGGACGGCTGCGGGCGCGCCGCCGTCCGGCAGACCGAGTCAGTGGGCGGCGGCCGCCCGTGCGTCAAGGCCGCCGCTTGGACGGGCCGTCCCCGGGATGCGCGTGCGTCGGGCGCTCCGCCTCCCGTCCGGTGCTCGCATGGATCAGGTCCCGTCTCCCGCCGGGTCGCTCCGCGATAGGCGCGCGGGCGTGGCCGGGCTAGGAAGCGCGGGGAGGGACGGGAGCCGGGATCGACCGCCCGACAGGAGACACCGCATGACCGACACCACCCATGCCCACCCGCGCGGCGAGCTCGCGCTGCGCACCGTCGCGATGCCGGCGGACACCAACCCGGCCGGCGACATCTTCGGCGGCTGGATCATGTCGCTGATGGACCTCGCCGCGGGCATGACGTCGCGCGCCCGCGCCCATGGCCGCACCGCGACCGCGGCGGTGTCGAACCTCAGCTTCATCCAGCCGGTGAAGGTGGGCGACGTGATCTGCGTCTACACGACGGTGGACCGGGTCGGCCGCAGCTCCATCACGCTGGGGGTCGAGGCCT
Source organism: Rhodospirillales bacterium 69-11 (assembly GCA_001898425.1). Lineage (GTDB taxonomy): Bacteria > Pseudomonadota > Alphaproteobacteria > Acetobacterales > Acetobacteraceae > Rhodopila. The sequence continues at coordinate 5,399 of MKTV01000007.1, read as the reverse complement.
GGGTGCTGCGGGGCGGGCAGGAGGCGCGCCAGCGCGTGACGGCGGCCGAGTTCGTCATGGTCGCGGTCGACGAGAGCGGCAAGCCGCGGCCGGTGCCGCCCGAAGCGGGGTGAGCCTGCCGGTGCGGCGCCTCGCGTTCGGGTCGCGCGACCTCCAGGCCGGGCTGCTGCTGGCGGCGGTCGCGATCCCCGAACAGCTCGCCACCGCACGCCTCGCCGGCCTGCCGCCGGAGACCGGATTGTTTGCCGCGCTCGCCGGCGGCATCGGCTTCGCGGTGTTCGGAACCAATCGGTTCCTGTCGGCCGGCGCCGATTCGACGATCGCCCCGATCTTCGCCGGCGGTCTCGCCGCGCTCGCCGCCGCGGGCATGGCGAGCGCGCCGGCCGCCGCCGCGGCCCTCGCGCTGCTGGTCGGCGCGCTGCTCGTGGCGGCCGCCCTGCTGCGCCTGGGCTGGATCGCCGACCTGCTCTCCATCCCGGTCGTCAGCGGGCTGTTCGTCGGCATCGCGGTGCACATCGTGGTCGGCCAGCTCCCGGCGGTGTTCGGCATCGCCGCGCCCACCGGCCCGCTGCTCACCCGCGCCCTCGCATTGCTCCACGGTCTCCCCCACGCCAATCCCTGGACGCTCGGCATCGGCCTCTTCGTCGTGCTCGCCATGCAGGCGGGGGAGGCGTGGGCACCGCGCTGGCCCGTCGCACTTCTCGCGGTGGTCGCCGCGTCCGCCGCGCTGATCGTGGGCGGGCTCGCGGCGCGCGGCGTCGCGGTGGTCGGCGCGCTGCCCGCCGGCCTGCCGGTGCCCGCGGTGCCAACCGTGCCGGTCGCGGCGCTGCCCGACCTGCTGCCGCTCGCGCTTATCGTCGCGCTGGTCTGCATGATGCAGACCGCCGCCGTGCTGCGCGCCTATCCGTCCCGGCCGGGCGGACCGATCCATGTCGCGCGCGACTTCGGCGGCATCGGGGCGGGCTGCCTCCTGGCCGGGCTGCTGGGCGGCTTCCCGGTGAACGCGAGCCCACCCCGCACCGCGCTCGTCGTGCAGGCCGGCGGGCAGACGCGCTGGGCCGGCCTGGTCGCGGTCGGGCTGACCGCGCTCGCCTTGCTGGGCGCCGGCGCCACGCTCGCCGTGGTGCCCCAGGCGGCGCTCGCGGGAATCCTGCTCGCGGTCGCGATCCGCCTGGTGCGGCTTCGTGCGCTCCGCCACATCGCGCTGACCGGCGGGACGGAGATCGCGCTCGCCGCCGCCGCCGCGCTGCTCGTCGTGGTGCTGCCGATCGAGGCGGGGATGATCGGCGCGATTTTGCTCTCCCTGCTGCACAGCGTCGCGGTCATGGCGCGGCCGCGCTGCGCGGAACTGGCCCGCGCGCCCGGCACCACCGTGTGGTGGCCGCCGCAGGGGGAGGCCGGGGAGCACGAGCCCGGCGTCCTGGTCTTCGCCCCCGCCGCGCCGCTGAGCTTCACCAACGCCGCGTTCGTGCGGACGCGGCTCGACCAGGCGATCGCGCATCGCGAGGCCGAGGGCGGCCGGCTGCGGCTGCTGGTGCTGGAGGCCTCCGGGGTCACGAGCATCGACTACACGGCGGCGGCGATGCTGCTGCGGGTCATCGAGACGCTGCGGGATCGGGGGATCGTGGTCACGCTGGCGCGGCTCGCCGGCGAGCGCGCCCAGGCCGAGGCGGAGCGCACCGGCGTGCTGGCCGCGTTCGGTGCGGACCACGTGTTCCGGTCGGTGGAGGAGGCGGTGCGCTGGGCGCGGCGGGGTGTACCCACCCGCGAGCCGCCGCGGGATGTACCCACCCGTGAGACGCTGCGGGATGTGCCCATCCGTGGGACGCCGCGGGATGTACCCAGTGTCATGGCCGCCGAAGGGCGGCCATCCACGACGTCGTCACGTCCGGCAGGAGAAGACGTGGATGGCCGCGACGAGCGCGGCCATGACACGGAGGCCGGCGACGGGCGCGGCCATGACACGGAGGCCGGCGACGAGCGCGGTCATGACACGGAGGCCGGCGACGAGCGCGGCCATGACACGAGGGCCGGCGAGGAGCGCGGCCATGACACTGGAGGGGCCGCCGGCATCACGTCCCACGAACCGCCGGCGCGGCCGTGACGGGCATGGTGCCTTGACCCGAGGGTCAGGCGGCCTTGGGCAGGTCGATGCCGGTCGCGTCGAACGCGTCGAACAGCGCGGTCTTCTGCGCCGCGGTCAGCTTCAGGTGGGGCGGGCGGATGGTCTCCCAGGCCGGATCGCCGGTGTTGCGGGCGACCAGCGCCTTGAGGCCGGAGATCAGCGGCACCGAGATCACCGCCTTGCGCGTGCCGGCCAGCACGGCATGCGCGGCCTCGCCATCGGGCGTGTTCCACCCGGCATAGACCCGCGCGCCCACACTGCAATTCACGTTCGACGCCGCGGTGATGCAGCCGGCCGCGCCTTTCTCGAGCAACGGCTTCAGCAGCGTGTCGTCGCCGGCATAGACCTCGAACCCGTCCTTCGCGAACGCCTCCACGTAGGACAAGCCGTTCTCGTAGGAGCCGGAGCTGTCCTTGATGCCGCGGAACTTGCCGGGGTAGGCGCGCAGCAGCCGCTCGACCAGCGCCACGCCGAACGGCACCGCCGATTGCTGCGGAAAGTTGTAGAGATACAGGGCGATCTCGCCGCCCACGCGCTGCACGACCTCGGAGAAATAGGCGAACAGCCCGTCATCGGACGGGTTCTTGTAGTAGAACGGCGGCAGCAGCAGCGCGCCGCGGCAGCCCGCGCGTTCGGCGGCGCGGGTCAGCTCCACCGTGTCGGTCAGCGCCGGGGTGCCGGTGCCGGGCATCATCTTCGCCGCCGGGATGCCACGTGCGACGAGCCCCTCGACGACGGCGGTGCGTTCGGAGATGCCGAGGCTCGCGGCCTCGCCGGTGGTGCCGAGGACGCCCAGCCCGTTGCAGCCATGGGCAAGCAGCCAGCGGCAATGCGCGGCCATGCGGTCGAGATCGACCGACAGATCTGCCCGCATCGGCGTCAGCACCGCGGCATTCACGCCGCCGAACAGCGCGTTCTTCATTCCTCTTCCTCCTTGCTGGGACGTCGGCCGCGCGGAGTGCGGCCCGGCCAATCGACGATGTGATGCTCGAGCGGGCCGGCATTGCGCTCGCTGACGACGCGGCCGCGGACCGAGATGCCGGCCTGGTGCACCGTCTCGGGATCGCCGGACACCAGCGGGTGCCACCAGGCGAGGTCCTTGCCGTCGGCCAGCCGGCGATAGGCGCAACTGGGCGGCAGCCAGTCGATTTCCCGCACGGTCGCGGGCGTGAGGCGCACGCAGTCGGGGACGTAGCGATGCCGCCGCTCGTATTTCGAGCACCCGCAGCTCTCGAGGTCGAGCAGCCGGCAGGCGACGTTGGTGAAGGACAGCGCCTGGGTGTCGTCGTCGCGCAGCTTGTGCAGGCAGCAGCGGCCACACCCGTCGCAGAGCGACTCCCACTCTGCGGGCGTCATCTCCTCCAGGGTCTTGGTCTTCCAGAACGCCGGGGTCTTGCGTGTCGGGGCGGCTGCCATGCCGCTTGGTACTCCCCGGCGGGGCGGCTGGCTACAGCACCCGGCCGGCCACGGCGTCCAGCTTCGCGGCGAGGTCCGGGTCGCGCATGTGCGTTGCCGTGATCACCGCGTTGTCCAGCGCGCGGTCGCAGCCGCTGGTGCAGAGCGGTCGTGGCGCGCCGAGGCCGGGCACCACGGCACGGACCAGGTCACGCGCCTTGTCGGCATTCTCCAGCAGGACCTTCACCACGGCGTCGACGGTGACGTGGTCGTGGTCGGGGTGCCAGCAATCGTAGTCGGTCACCATGGCGACGGTCGCGTAGCAGAGCTCCGCCTCCCGCGCGAGCTTGGCTTCGGGCATGTTGGTCATGCCGATCACGGAGCAGCCCCAGGAGCGGTAGAGCTCGCTCTCGGCCTTGGTCGAGAATTGCGGCCCCTCCATCACGAGATAGGTGCCGCCGCGGGTGACCGGCAGGGCGAGCTTGCGGGCGCTGGCTTCGAGCGCATCGCCGAGACGGGTGCAGACCGGATGGGCCATGGAGACATGGGCGACGATGCCTTCGCCGAAGAAGCTCTTCTCGCGCGCGAAGGACCGGTCGATGAACTGGTCGACGATGACGAAATGGCCGGGCGGCAGCTCCGCCTTCAGCGAGCCGACGGCGGAGAGCGACAGCACGTCGGTGACGCCCAGGCGCTTCAGCGCGTCGATGTTGGCGCGGTAGTTGAGGTGGGTGGGGGAGAGCGGGTGGCCGCGGCCGTGGCGCGGCAGGAAGACGCAGCGCACCCCGTCCAGCCGTCCGACCAGCAGGGCGTCGGATGGGGTGCCCCAGGGCGTCTCGACCTGTTGCCAGGTTTTGTCCGTGAGCCCGTCGATGTCGTAGAGGCCGGAGCCGCCGATGATCCCGATGACGGGTTCGACGGCGGCTCCGCTGTCGTGCGCGCTCAGTGGACGTTGCTCCAGATCTTGCGCTTCACGGCGTAGGTCAGGCCGGTCATGAACACCAGGAACAGGACGACACGGATGCCCATCTGCTTCCGCTCGACCATTTCCGGGTTGGCCGCCCAGTCGAGGAACGTCACCACGTCATGCGCCATCTGGGCGATGTTGGTGGGCGTGCCGTCGGTATAGGTCACCTGGCCGTCATGCAGCGGCTGCGGCATGGCGATCTGATGGCCGGGGAAGTATTTGTTGTAGTTCATCCCATCCTGCATCTTGAAGCCGGCCGGCGGGTCCGCATAGCCGTTCAGGATGGCGTAGATGTAGTTGGCGTGTCCCTCGCGGGCGTTGACGATCAGCGACAGGTCGGGCGGCAGCGCGCCGTTGTTGGCGGCGCGGGCGGCCTTCTCGTTGGGGAAGGGCGCGCGGAACTTGTCGGCCGGGGTGGCCGGGCCGTCCTTCGGGTTGCCCTGGTCGTCCAGCCCTTGCGGCACGGTGAACTGCGACGCGAACGCCTTCACCTGCTCGGGCGTCAGCCCGATGCCGGCCAGGTCGCGGTAGTGCAGCAGGTTGAGCGAGTGGCAGTTCGAGCAGACCTCGGCATAGACCTGCAGCCCGCGCTGGGCGGCCGCGAGGTCGTAGCTGCCGAAGATCCCGTTGAAGCTCCAGCTCTGCTCCGGCGGTTCGGGCGCGCCCTCCGCGGCGGTGGCGGGCGTGACCGCCGGCGCCGCGAGGAGGGTGGCGGCCAGGGCTCCGGCCGTCAGGAGGGAACGCAGCGCGCGCATCAGGGCTTCTCCATCGTCGCGGCGGCACCTGTGGGCAGGGGCCCTCCGCCTTTGCCGGTGACCGCGCGGCTGATGCTCTCGGGCAGCGGCAGCGGCCGCTCGATCTTGCCCAGCAGCGGCAGGATGACCAGGAAGTGCAGGAAGTAATACAGGGTCG
>MKTV01000006.1:1180-33297 GCA_001898425.1 Rhodospirillales bacterium 69-11 | reverse complement strand
GTGCTGCGCGTGTTCGGCGACAAGGCGAAAGCGCGCGCGCTGGCGGACCGGTTCGGCGTGCCGGTGCTGCAAGGCACCAGCGGCCCCACCAGCCTGGCCGAAGCGCGCGATTTTCTGAAAAGCCACGGCGCCATCATCATCAAGGCGATCGCGGGCGGCGGCGGGCGCGGCATGCGCATCGTCACCGCGGCCGATCAGTTGGAGGAAGCCTACAACCGCTGCCGGTCGGAAGCCCGCGCCTCGTTCGGGATCGACGAGGTTTATGTCGAAGCCTTCATGGCCAATGCGCGCCATATCGAGGTGCAGGTGGCAGGCGACGGCAAAAGTGCGGTCCATTTCTGGGAACGCGATTGCACCCTGCAGCGCCGCCACCAGAAGATTGTCGAAATCGCGCCGGCGCCGTTTCTGGACGAAAAGCTGCGCCGCCAGTTGCTGGATGCCGCCGTTTGGCTGGCAGATGATGTGAAGTTGAGGGGGCTCGCCACTTTCGAGTTTCTGGTCGATCCCGCGCCGAAAAAGCGCAGCCCCGAATTCGCCTTCATCGAAGCCAATCCCCGGCTTCAGGTCGAACACACCGTGACAGAAGAGGTGACCGGCACCGATCTGGTCGCGGTGCAGATCCGCCTTGCGCAAGGGGCAAGCCTGGAAGAACTGGGCCTGAAGCAGAACGCCATCGCCCGGCCGCGCGGCTTTGCCATGCAATTGCGGGTGAATGTGGAGCGCATCGCTGCCGACGGCACCATCAAACCGTCGGGCGGCACGCTCACCACCTATTCCAGTCCGGCTGGCCCCGGCGTGCGGGTGGATGGTTGCGGTTACGAAGGCTATCGCACCAATCCGTCTTTCGATCCGCTGCTGGCCAAGCTGATCGTGCATGGCGAAAGTTTCGCGCAAAGCCTGTCGCGCGGGCGCCGTGCACTCGGCGAATTCGCGATTGCCGGTGCCGACACCAATCTCGGCTTTCTGCACGCGCTGATCGCGAACCCGGCCCTGAGCGAAGGCAAGGTTCACACCCGCTTTGTGGAAGAAAATCTTCCCGCGTTGGTCGATGCGGCTGCGAAGTGGCAGCCACTGCATCTTCCCGCGGCCGCCGCGGCGCAAACCGCACCGGCGGCTGTAAAAGTGGCGGCGCCGGACGGCACTGTGGCCGTCATCGCGCCGATGCAGGCCAAGATCGTCAGCATCGACGCCGAACCCGGCGCACTGGTGCGCGAAGGCGCGGCGATTGCCGTGCTGGAAGCGATGAAGATGGAACATCTGGTCGGCAGCGCCGTATCAGGCCGGGTGCATTCGATCGCGGCCAAGCCGGGCGATGTGCTGGGCGAAGGCGAAGCCATCCTGTTCGTGCTGCCGGAAACCGTGGCCGCCGCCGAGGCGGAAGCCGAAAAAACCATCGACCCCGATCATATCCGCCAGGACCTGCGGGATTCGATCGACCGCCACGCCTTCAGCTTTGACGAGAACCGGCCGGCCGCGGTGGCGCGCAGGCGCAAGACCAACCAGCGCACCGCGCGCGAGAACGTGGCCGATCTGGTCGACCCCGGCAGCTTCATCGAATATGGCGCACTGGCTTTCGCGGCCCAGCGCCGCCGCCGCACGCTGGACGATCTGATCCAGAACACACCGGGCGACGGCATCATCACCGGCATCGGCACCGTCAACGCGCAATCGTTCGGGGAGCATGCCGCGCGCTGCGCGGTGATGGCCTATGACTACACCGTGCTGGCCGGCACGCAGGGCGCGATGAACCACCGCAAGAAGGATCGCCTTCTGAAAGTGGCGGAGGAATGGAAACTTCCCATCGTCTGTTTTGCCGAAGGCGGCGGCGGGCGCCCCGGCGACACCGATTTTCCCGGTGTTGCCGGTCTCGACACCCCGACCTTCCGCGCCTATTCGCAATTGAGCGGGCTGGTGCCGCGTGTCGGCATCAATTCCGGGCGCTGTTTCGCAGGCAACGCGGCGCTGCTGGGTGCAAGCGACGTCATCATCGCCACCGCCAATTCCAATATCGGCATGGGTGGGCCCGCGATGATCGAGGGCGGCGGGCTTGGCGTTTACAGGCCCGAAGAAGTCGGCCCGATGAGCGTGCAGGTACCGAACGGCGTGGTCGACATCGCAGTGGCCGACGAGATCGAGGCGGTGGCCGCCGCCAAGCAGTATCTCGGTTATTTTCAGGGCGACCTGAAGGAATGGAACGCCGCCGATCAGCGCAATCTGCGCCACCTGATCCCGGAAAACCGGCTGCGCGTCTATGAAATCCGCAAAGTGATCCACGCGTTGTGCGATACCGGATCGGTGCTCGAAATGCGGCCCGAATTCGCGCCCGGGATGATTACCGCGCTGGTGCGGATCGAAGGCAAACCGTTCGGCCTGATCGCCAACAACCCGATGTATCTGGCGGGCGCGATCGACGGGCCCTGTGCCGACAAGGCGGCGCGCTTCATGCAGCTTTGCGACGGTTTCGGTCTTCCCATCATCTCGCTTTGCGATACGCCGGGATTCATGGTGGGACCGGAAGCGGAGAAAACCTCTCTGGTGCGCCGCGTCAGCCGTATGTTCGTCGTCTCCGGCACCATGAGCGTGCCGGTATTCACCGTGGTCCTGCGCAAAGGTTACGGCCTTGGTGCACAGGCGATGGCGGCGGGCAGTTTCCACGCCCCGTTCTTCATCGTGTCATGGCCCACCGGCGAATTCGGCGGCATGGGACTGGAAGGTGCGGTGCGGCTTGGCTACCGCAAAGAGCTGGAGGCGGAGCCCACGCCGGAAGCGCGCGAAGCCCTGTTCCAGAAGATGGTGGCGCAATCCTACGCCCGCGGGCGCGCCACCAACATGGCAGCCTATCTCGAAATCGACGATGTGATCGATCCGTCGGATACACGGCGCTGGATCATGCGCGGCTACCGCTCGCTGCCGCCAACCCAGCCCACCGGCAAGCGACGCACGGTGATCGATACCTGGTAATGCCCACTTTTTAATATGTGCCGGAGACCAGCATGAAGGCCGGGCGTGTCACCGCGTAAAGTCCGCGCCTGCCGGGCAGCGCTTCAAAGAACGGCACCACCTTGTCCGGCATTTCCGCATTGCCGGTGATGAGATAGCCGTCTTCCGCCAGGGTGCCCGCCAGCCGGTCGAGCACGCGCGCCTTCACCGGCTCCTCGAAATAGATCAGCACGTTGCGGCAGAACACGGCATCCACCGTGCCCACCCAGCCCGCATCGTCCAGCAGGTTGAAAGTGCGAAACTGGATCATGCGGCCGAGGCGGCCCGCGATGCGCCATTTGTCGCCTTCCTGATTGAAATAGGTGATCAGGCGGCGGATACCCAGACCGCGCTGGACCTCATAACTGGTATAAAGCCCTTCACGCGCACGCGCGATGGATTGCGAATTGAGATCGGTCGCGATCAGCTCGATATCCCAGCCCTCGGCCAGCAGCGGCGTCTCCTGCAGCAGCATGGCGAGCGAATAGACTTCCTGCCCGGTGGAGACCGCACAACACCAGATGCGCAATTTGCGCGTGGCGGCACGCCTGAGCGCCAGCACCGGAAGCACGGCATCGCGAAACTGTTCAAACGGCGCGCGGTCGCGAAAAAACCAGGTGTCGTTGGTGGTCAGCGCCTCTGTCGCCGCGCGCCACATCGCCTCGCGGCCATGGCGCAAAAGATCGCGCAACAGCGCATCGGCCTTGCGGAAACCGAACTGCCGCGCAACCGGGGTCAGCCGGCTTTCGATCAGATGGGTTTTGGCGGGATTGAGCGCGATGCCTGTGCGCCGCTTCAGAAGCTCCACCAGCAATGCGATATCGGCCGGATTCATCGCAGGGCATCCACCCCGGTATGCAAAGGGCCGCCGAACCTCACGCCATGCCGATTTCCGCCAGTTTCGATTGCAGGCTTTCGCGATCGAACGGCTTCATGATGTATTCGTTGGCGCCCGCACCCAAGGCATCGTTGATATGCCCGACATTGTTTTCGGTGGTGCAGAACACCACAACCGGATGGGCGCCGTTCGCCTGCCGCCGCAGCGTGCGGAGGAATTCGAGATAAGACATGCTGGGCATGTTCGAATCGAGCAGGATCACATCCGGCATGCGATGGCGGCAGGCTTCAAGCGCCATCTGGCCGCTTTCGGCTTCGGATGTTTCAAACGACAGATCTTCCAAAATACGCGAAGCGACACGGCGTATGACACGGCTGTCGTCCACGATCATGCAATGCTTCATGATACGGCACTCTCCCCCGGCCGCAGAACACCGGCCAATGGCCTGAAGTCTATGGACCGAAGGTAAATGTGCCCTGAATGAACCGCGTTTCCGGTGCGGGGGCCAGTAACGCACCAACCACCGCACACTTTTCCTGGAACCGCTCTCTTATTTATCGCGGTTCCCCGGCGCAAAACCGCTGCACACTTTTCCTGGAACCGCTTTTTTAACCCGCCGCCAGTTCGACGCCGTTTTCTTTCGCGGTCAGGGTCAGGCCTGCGTTCAGCGAACGTGACAGCTTGTGCGCCAGATAGGGCTGGATGCCGCGCGCGTCATGCGGGGTGGCAGTGGCATCGCCACGCACGGCCTTTTCCACTTCATCCGGCACGCGCGCGTTCTGGCCCACACCCGTCACAGTGAAGGCCGGTGCATGTTCATCGGTGCTGGTGGTGACGGTGACGTGGCCGCCGCGGGGCAGGCAATCCGCCGCCAGCACGGTTGCATTCATCAGAAGTTTCGCCCAGTCCTTGGGCCAGTGAACCGGCGCGGCCTGCCAATCGACCGCAATCTTGGTACCTTCCACCAGCCCGGTGACCAATCGGCCCACTTCACCGAGATCGAGTTCCGCACCCGCAGACCCCGCAGCACCAAAGGCGATGCGCATGAACTGCAGCCGCGCCAGCGCCTGTTCCGCCGAACTGGTGACAAGTTTCAGCGCGTCCGCCCGCATGGCGGCATCGCGCTCATCCTCCAGCACCTCAAGCCCGTTGACGACCGCACCCAAAGGACCAACCAGGTCATGGCAGACGCGGCTCACCAGAAACGCGGCGAATTCAATATCGTTCATCGGGCCTCCAGCGGGCACAACATGCTTTCACTTTGGTAACACTAGAGGGGCGCCATTAAGGAACGCTTAACGGGATGGAAGCGCTGCAACGGAGCCCGCTTGCAGGCGCCACAAAGAAAAATGCGGTTGCAGAAAACTGCAACCGCATCCTTTCAGAGAAACAGACGATTCAGGCGCGCGCCTTGTGGCGGGAAAAACCAAGGCCCAACAGCCCCGCACCCAGAAGCGAAATGGTCAGCGGTTCGGGAACACCGGCGATGGGCGGATCGATCAGCGCGAAAACGAAATCGTTGTAATCGTAATCGCCGTGCATGCGGTCTTCGAAACCGATGTAATAGACGATGTGCGCGGTATCGAGCAGGCTGTCGATCACGGTCGCCGCACCCTCGGGCATCGAGAATATGCCGAGGTCGGCATAATCCGCCGTGATCCGGGCGTGGTAGTAACCGTCCGCGGCCGTATTCGCCGTATCGAACACGCTGGTGACCGTCGTGTTGGCCAGCGTGAAATTCAGGACCCCGGTATGGCTGCCGAGATCGACGATCGTTCCGGGCGCCGTAGCGGTGCAGCTGGCGCCGGATTTGTTGCAGAAGACATTGGCCGGACCATCGGTCATGGACAGGACCGAACGGTCCCCGGCATCGCCGCCGATATAGACCAGCTTCACATTGCCGTTGACGTACAACGCCGGCGGCGCCGATGTGATCGGGCTGGCCGAAGCGGACGCCCCAAAGGCCATGGCGGCCGCGAAACCAAGAGCAAAAATCGCATGAAGACGCATCGATTGAACCCCGCACTGAACACTTGGCTATGGTTAAGCAAGAGTGGGGCCAAGCAAATCAGGCATGGATTCCCGCGAGCCCGACGCCGGGAACTGTAAAAGTTCATGACAGCACTGACAATAGGGCTTTGCTGCCGGACGGCAAAACCGCTAGCGATTCCGCCATTCCGGGTGACGGGCGCCACAGAACCCGGCCTGTCCAGGAACTTTACAGCCCGTTCGGGCTGAAAACCGCCAATTCCTCTTGCGACGGGCGGCCTCTCCGGCCACAAACCGCAACGGGCCAATACCGAAAGCCTTACAACGAAGCGGCCCTGTAACAACCGCGCGCCGGCCGGAACCGGCGCCGGGAACCCGGAAAGACTGGAATGACACAGACGACCACGCCGGCGGCCATGCCGGATTTTGCCACCGCGCTGGGCGAGATCGCGTTTGAGGCCGGCAAGATCATCCTTGGCCATTATGGCGAGGACCACACCCCGGTCCGTCGCAAGGAAGACCACTCCCCCGTCACGGCCGCCGATGAGGAGGCGGAGGCCCACATCCTGCGTGCGCTGAGCCGGCTGGAACCGGGCGCCGCCGTGATTGCGGAGGAAGAGGTGGCCGCGGGCCACATCGCAAAGATCGGCGCCCGCTTTTTCCTTGTCGATCCGCTGGACGGCACCAAGGAGTTTCTCAACCGCAATGGTGAGTTCACGGTGAACATCGCCGAGATCCGGGACGGCGTGCCCGTCTCGGGCGTGGTCTATGCACCGGCTTGCAATCGCCTGTTCATCGGCGATGCCGAAGCCGGCGCCTTTGAAATCGCCACCGACGGCGGCGTCTATGCCCCGCAGAAGGCCCGCGCCATTGCCGCGCGTGCGCCGGCGGCAGACGGGCTTGTCGCCGTCGCAAGCCGCAGCCACCGCGACTACAAAACCGAGGAATGGCTTGCGTCCTACAAGGTGAAGAATTTTCTCTCGGCCGGATCGTCGTTGAAATTCTGTCTGGTCGCGAGCGGCGAGGCCGACATCTATCCCCGCCTTGGCCGCACCATGGAATGGGATACCGCGGCGGGGCATGCGGTTCTTGCGGCGGCGGGCGGATCGGTCTGCGATCTGGATGGCAAGGCGCTCAGTTACGGCAAGACCGAAGCGGGCTTCGCCAACCCCTTCTTCGTGGCGCGCGGCCGGATCTGACCGGAAGGATTTCTGACCGAAAGGATTTCCAGCGGGGAAATTTATTGATCGAAATTGTGACGGCTGGAATAGAACACCAGACCCATCAGGCCTGCGCCCACCGCGGTGGTGAACACGATGCCCATGATCATGAACACCCAGCCGGCCGTGCTGATGCCATTGTTCATGCTGCTCCAGGCGTGAACGGCATAGAAGAGCGCAACGAGCAGAATCCCGCCCAGCACGATCACCGTTATCCAACTCCCCACACCAAAAGTGGGCTTGGCATCGGTTTCCTGGGGCGGCGGGTTCTGTTCCATGACGGTGGCTCAACACCTATGCCAATTTACACGGTATTCAAGTGATTTCCGGCCCTGGACGTCTTTTTGCCGCTGCTGTGCTAAATTTCGACTCAGTTTGGGGTTCCCATAGGTTCATGCCGATCCAACGCTCACCGAACTCAACGCTGGAGAAACCGATAATGCCGTTGCGCTTTCTTCCCGCGGCTTTTGCCGCCCTGACCGTGCTATTTTCCGCGGCTTCGCAGGCCCAGGCGCAGACGGACAATCACGCCTACGACAACCAGAACTACGACAACCGGGCCCGCAATCAGGCCAACGATCAGGAAAGCGCCAGCGACAAATTCACCCAGAACGAAATCGTTCAGGCCGCATCCGGTTTTTTCGGCATGACCACCGAAGCCGTGGCCAAGGCGGTGCAGAAGGTGTTTTCCGAACAGGGCCTGCCGGACGCCTATATCACCGGCGAGGAAGGTTCCGGCGCCATCATCGTGGGCCTGCGCTATGGTTCGGGCTGGCTGATCCGCAAACACCACAAAGCCCGCAAGGTTTATTGGCAGGGGCCGTCGGTCGGCTTCGACATCGGGGGCAACGCCTCGAAAAGTTTCACCCTGGTCTACAATCTGCGCAGCGCCGACCGGCTGTTCCAGAAATTCCCGGGCGTTGAAGGCACCTATTATTTCATCGCCGGGATCGGGGTGAATTATCTGCGTGCGGGCGACATCACGCTGGCCCCGATGCGCACCGGCGTCGGCCTGCGCGCTGGCGTCAACGCCGGTTACCTGACCTTCACGCGCGAGGAATCGTTGAATCCGTTCTGATCTGGCGGATCGGATCGGGGCTGTTCCGCCCGAAGGGATTTTCAGGCCTGCTTTGCCGCCGCGGGTTCTTCCGCCGTGCCCGCGGGCGACGGCAGGTAGAGCAGCAATGCGGCCGCGACGTAGACCGATGAGAACGTCCCGATCACGATGCCGAAGACGATGGCCGCGGTGAACTCGAACAGGGTCGGCCCACCAAACAGCAGCAGCGGGATGATGGAGATCGCGGTCGAAACACTGGTCAGAATGGTCCGCGTCAGCATCTGGTTGGTGGAGAGGTTGATCAGTTCCGCCAGCGGCATGCGCTTGTATTTGCGCCGGTTCTCGCGGATACGGTCGAACACCACCACGGTGTCGTTGATTGAGTAGCCGGCCAGCGTCAGCAGAGCGGCCACCGAGGTCAGATCGAAATCGAAATGCAGTAGCGAGAACAGGCCCGCCGTCACCAGCACGTCATGGCCGGTGGAGACCGCAGCACCGATGCCGTACTGCCACTCAAACCGCACCGCGACGTAAATGCCGATCATGACCACGGCCAGCAGCGTGGCCAGCACGCCGTGATTGAACAGTTCCCCCGATACTTTCGGCCCCACCACATCGGCCTTGCGGAAGGTGTAGCCCGCACCCAGCTTGTTCTTGACGGTCTGGGCCACGGTCTGGTCGGCCTCGTTCCCCTTGGGCTGAATGCGGATCATCAGGCAGGAATTGACCGGGGTGTTGCATTCCCCGCCGCCGAAATACTGCATCTGGGCTTCGGGGAAGCCGAGGCTGTTCACCTCCGACCGCACCTTGGCGATGTCGATGGTCTGGGCCGATTTGACTTCCAGAAGCACGCCACCGGTGAAATCGATCCCGAGGTTGAAGCCCTGCACCGCGATCGAGATGACGGAGGCGAGCAGCACCAGCGCAGTCAGCGCGAAGGCGAAATAGCGCTGGCCGACGAAATCGATCTTGGTGGCTTCGGGAATGAAACGCAGAATAGGCATGGATGTCCGGGCAAAAGACCAGGGCGGCGGGTGTCACACATAACCGCTACGCCGGGTGGGAACAAGCGCCGGGCCGGAACGTTTCTGAACCCGCGCGGTTGGCGGGACAGCCGGGGATAATGGGGCAGGGACAACGGGGTACGTCCGCACCGCGTGCCTGTGGTAATGATTGGGCGAGGCCCGCCGCCCGCGCCGGAGACGAGACCACCATGCCATCGCTGCCCATCCTGCCGCCGCAGCCGGACCTGCAGCCCCACCCGCAGCATGGGCTGCAGCGCGTGTTCATGGTTTCGGTGATCGCCGCCATTTCGGTGGCCGGGCTGCATTTCGGCCGCACCGTGCTGGTACCGGTGGCCGTGGCCGTGCTTCTCGCCTTCGCGCTTTCCCCGCTGGTCGAGTTGTTGCGGCGTATCCGGCTTGGCCGGGTGCCATCGGTCATCCTGGCGGTTCTGGGCGCGATGGTGGTGATCGTGGTCCTGGGCACCTTCATCGGCGGGCGGGTGGCGACGCTTGCACTGCAGATGCCGCATTATCAGGCCAATCTGTCCCAGAAGCTGGATTCGATCCGCGGCACCGCTTCGCATAGCGGGCTGATGCAGCGCGCCGCCTCGCTGCTGAAAACCTTCAACAACGAAATTCTGGGCCGCGGCGCCCAGTCCACGCCGAAACTGCAATTGCCCAGCGGCAATGAACAGGCGGTCAAACCCGTTCCGGTTCAGATCACCCAGCCGGAAGTCACCCCGATCGACGTTCTGGAGAATATCGTCGGGCCGCTGCTCGAACCGCTTGCGACCATCGCGATCGTGATCGTGTTCGTGGTTTTCATCCTGCTGCAGAAGGAGGATTTGCGCGACCGCGTGATCAGCCTTGCCGGTTCGCGCGATCTGCAGCGGGCGACGGCGGCGCTGGACGATGCGGGCGCGCGGCTGTCGCGCTACCTGCTGCTGCAGACCACGCTGAACGCCACCTTCGGCATGCTGATCAGCGGCCTTCTGTGGCTGATCGGGGTACCGCTTCCCGGCCTGTGGGGCCTGATGGCGGCCATCCTGCGCTTCGTGCCCTATATCGGCATTCCGATTGCCGCGGCCCTTCCGGCCGCGCTTGCGATTGCGGTCGATCCCGGCTGGTCGATGGTGGTGTGGACGCTGATCGCGTTCTTCGGCCTCGAAGCCGTGGTCGGCCAGGTGGTGGAGCCCTATCTCTACGGCCGCAATGTCGGGCTTTCCGCCGTTGCGGTGGTGGTGGCCGCCGCGTTCTGGACGCTGCTGTGGGGGCCGGTGGGCCTTCTGCTGTCCACCCCGCTCACCATGTGTCTGGTGGTGATGGGCCGCCATGTGCCGCAACTGAAATTCCTCGACACGCTTCTGGGCGACCGCCCGCCCCTTGCGGCGGAGGAGACATTCTATCTGCGCCTTCTGGCTGCCGACCCGGACGAGACCGCCCATCAGGCCGAACTGTTCCTGCGTGAGCAGCCGCTTTCGGTTTATTACGACGAGGTGGCGATGCGCGCGCTGGCGCTGGCGCAAAAGGATATGGATCGCGGCGCGCTGAGCGAGGAACGCGCGAACCAGATTCTGGAAACCATTCGCGACCTGATCGAAAACCTGTCGGACCGGGAAGAGAACAACGCCGCCAGTATTGAAGAAGAACCACCGTCGGGCCGCGTGGTGTTTCAGGAAGCCGATCTGGCGCCCGGCTGGCGCGGCACACCGGTTTTGTGCGTGGCGGGCCGCGGGCCGCTGGACGAAGCCGCCGCCGCGCTTTTGGTGCATCTGTTGGAACGGCGGGGATTGAAAGCGCGCGTGGTGGCATCGGGCGATGCGCTTCCCAGCACGGTGCAGAATATCGCCGCCGACGGCGTGCAGGTGATCTGCTTGTCCTATCTCGATCCCGGCAATTACAAGAACGCGCGCTATCTGGTGCGCCGGATGAACCGCCAGATTCCCAATGCAACGGCCATTGCCGGTTTCTGGGCCGCCTTTGAAAGCGACAGCCATTATCTCGATTCCGTTGAGGCCAGTGGTTGCGATCTGGTGGTCACAAGTTTGCGCGAGGCGCTGGAATGCGTGCTGTCACTGGCGCGAAGTGCCGCAAATCCGCAAGAAAAAAAAGATGACGCCGATTTCGTTGCGGCGTGAAACCGGCTTCCCGTGCTCCACGTTTTCGCAAGTGAGAATGTGGAAAGGATGTTCAGCACATGGACAAGAACCGTATCAGCGGCGCAGCCGACAAGGCGAAGGGCACGATCAAGGAAACCGCCGGAAAAGTGCTCGGCAATGACCGGCTGCGCGCCGAGGGCATGGCCGACAAGGCCAAGGGCGAAGTGAAACAGAAGGCCGGCGAAATCGCCGACAAGGCGCGCAATGCCGCCGACAAGGCCCGCGATGCCGCAAAAAAGATCGGCAGATAAGAGCCTGCGAAAGCCCGGAAACGCGCACCGGAACCGGAAAGGTTCCGGCTTATCCCGTGATCACCCGCTTATCCCGTAATCAAAGGAATTGCGGCAGCAGGCGTTCGGCAAGGCCGCGCACCGCATCCGGTTCGCGTGCCAGCATGGCGGCCAGCGGCTGGCCGATGACCGCATTGCCGAATGCGAGCAGGGCGACGAACAGCACCGCCGCCGCGATTTTATCCCGCGCCTCGCCATCACCATTGGCGAATTTTTCTTCGATCGCGCCGACCAGATTCTGGACCGCGCTTTTGACGTCATCGAAATGGGCCAGCCGGTTGGAGAGTGCGATCCACGCCGCAAGCCGCCCCGCCCCGCCCTGATCGAAAGCATCGAACATGGTATCGACCAGCGCGCGGGGAACATCCTCGCGCCGGTCGAGGCGGGCGATGGTGCTGCCCAATGCGGCGGAGAGATCGTTCACCATCGCCAGCATCAGCGCCGATTGCAATTCGCCCGCGGTGCCGAAATGGTGCAGCAGATTGGTGTGCGTGGTGCCGATCTCGGCCGCGATGTTCTTCAGGGTGACCGCATCGGGTCCGCGTTCCAGCAGAATGCGCCGCGCGACACGCAAGGTTTCGGCCTTTGCCTCCTGCGCGGAACGGCGTCGGCGAACGGGATGATCCGCCGTGGGCGGCCGCTTGCGGTGCGTGGACATCGATTTCCGTCCTCAAGTGAGGTTGGGCAGCAATACATCAAGGCTGAAAACAGCTACGCAGTATCAACTCCACCGGTTTGCCCGCCCACGATCCCGGCCGCCAGGGCCGAACCGGACACGCCGATTATACAGAATTCGCGCGCCGCGAGTCCTGTGTCAACATTAGGCCGGGGCGGCGCTGCCCTTCCCGGCGAATTTGCGGAACGTCAGATGAAAATTCTGTCTTTCGCTGCCGTCGAAGGAATATTGACCGTGGAGCCGCCCGCTCAGCGCGCGCACCAGCCGCCCGCCCAGTGACCCCTCAAAGGCCACGCCATCGCTGAAACCGTGCCCCGTGGCGGCGATCTGTAGGGCGACCAGCCCGTCCTTTTCCGACAGGTCGAGCGCAATCTGCCCGCCTTCGTCCGGAAAGGCATGCTTGTAGGCGCTGAGCAGGATCTCGCTGGTCAGAAGGCCGATCACCGTCGCCTCCTCCGCCACCAGTTCCACCGGCGCGATGTCGAGGCGAAGCGCAATGCCACGGCCCGCCGCATCGTGATCGCGGGCGATCTCCGCCGACAGGCGCGCGAGGTAGCGATTCATATCGACGGCCGGTTGTGCCGCCCCGAAATAAAGCACGTCGTGAATGATGCCGATGGCATAAAGCCGTTGCTGGGTTTCCTTGAACGCATCGCGCACATGGCGATTGTCGAAGGCCTGCGCCTGAATCTGCATCAGGCTGCTCGTCAATTGCAGATTGTTCTTCACCCGGTGATGGATTTCCTTGAGCAGGATATCGCGTTCGCCAAGCGCGGCCGTCAGCGCGCGGGTCGATTCTTCAAGCGCGGCGCGCGCGCGGCGGTCAGCCTCGGCAAGGCTTGCGGCGGTCCGTGCCAGAATGCCGCCGACCGTGACCACCACAAGAAAAAGGATCAGGCTGGTCGCCACTTCGTTGTGCCAGCGTTGCAGCACCTCGGCCCGTTGAACCGTGGCGGTGGCGAACAAATGCCGCCCTGGTGCGCCCTTGGAAAACGCAGTGATCGCGCCCGGATTGCCATCCAGAAAGCCGGATTGCGCCTTCGGCATCACCCGATAGGGCGTGACCGGCGGGATGGGATCGCCATGGGCATCGAAGGTCATGAAATTGCTGAACAGGAAATGGCTGCCGTTCAGCCACAGGCTGACCAGCGGCTGCGCCAGCGCGCGCTGGGCGGGGGGTGCGATAAAGCTGGCCGGCAATGCCACCGCAACCAGTCCGGCAAAGCTGCCATCGGGCGCGGGAATCGCTTGCGTGTAACGATAGGCGATCCGCTTCGTGGCGGGATCGCGCCGGACCGCGCTGACCATGGCTGGGGACCCGACCGCACCATGAGCGCGGAACCAGCCCCGGTCCGCCACATTGGTGGGCGCCGAAGGTCCCTTGTTCGACATCGCAATAACATCGCCCGCGGCATTGGCCACCAGAATATTCTCGTCGAACGCGGTGACACCGGCGCGCTTCGCTAGAAACTGCTGCAGCCGCGCAGGGGCAAGCCGGTCAAGCCCGCCTTCCCGCGCAATGAAACCCTGCACCTCACGCAATTGCAGCTCGGCCACATCCAGCGCGCGGTCGATACCATCGACCGCATTGCGGGTCACGACGGCGGTGGTGCTTTGCGCATCGTCGATCAGATCGACACGCTCGCCGTGAAGCGCGATCCCGCGCCACAGCGCCAGCACCGCTGCGGCGAACAGCGCAAAGGCATAGATGGCATTGCGCCCGCGCGCGGGCCCAAGCAGCCGCAGCATGCTGCGGCCGGCCCCAACCAGAGCGGCGGCACCAGCCCCCTGCCCTTGACCGGTTTTCAAATCCATCGGGAGAATGATCTCCCCCCAAAGCCAGCGCGCCCGAAGCCGAAATGTAAGGCGCATCCCGTCAAAAACGATGATGGCCGCAATAAGTTCCGGGGGATTTGCGGCAGTCCAGAAGGGGACGGCATTGCCGCCAGACGCAACCCTGAAGGCGAGGCCGCACCATTAACCACATTTAACCAGTTGGCGAGGCCCTGCCGCGGCAGGCCAATACGCTTTGAAGTCCAAAATTAATTGCGCAAACAAAAGGGCGGCGAAGCAAGCTCCGCCGCCCTCTCAAGTCAGAAGCGATGCTTCAGACAGCCTTGAGGTTCGCCGCCTTCGAGCCGCGCGCATCCGGCTGGATGTCGAACTCGACGCGCTGGCCTTCATTGAGGCTGCGCAGGCCCGCCGCTTCGACGGCCGTGGCGTGGACGAAAACGTCCTTGCCGCCGCCATCCGGCGCGATGAAGCCAAAGCCTTTGGTGGTGTTGAAGAACTTTACTGTTCCGATGGTCATTTGCGTATCCTTGCAACATCGGGTTTCCCATGGGCAACATGCCCACGCGAACGCCTTACGCTGATTTATCTGGAGAATTCCGACTGTCTCGTCCAGGCGCGCAGGTTAGGCGAGCAGGGATTCAAAACAAAGACGCGCTCATCAGACGGATCACCGTCGCGTGAGACCACGCTAACCGATATCGGGCGCAAACACAATGACCGGACAGCGGTCGGGGTATCTCCGGAGGTCCAATTATTTCCGGGTCCGCTTTGCGGGCTTCTGCGTGGTCGCGGCCTTCTTTGCCGCCTTCCCGGCAGCAAGGCGATCATCCTCGGCCTTGTCCTCAGCCTCCTTGGCAAGGCGCAAGGCTTTCAGGCGCGCGGTTTTGGCGATAACCGCGGCGCGTTCCTTCTCCATTTCCGCGCGAAGCGCCCCTTCCCGCTGCTCGGACGATTTGAAATGGCTCTGGGCGCGGCTGCGCGCATTTGGGGGGGTAGCCATGATTCTCCTTTTGAATGGGCATCATTCCCGATGAAAACAGCGGCTGACCGGCAAACCGGGCCGGCCAATTGTCCGCACATTGGGAAAGCGGCGCCATCGGAAGCGCCAACCGGGGCTTTATAGCACACTTCACCGCCCGGCGCGCCCTCAGGCCATCGGAACCCGGCCACCGGAAAATCGCTGCTTAACGGCCCTGAAAAACGGCCGCGCGCCGCTCGATGAACGAGCGGATACCCTCCGCCGCATCTTCGGTCTTCATCACGCGGGCGTGGATTTCGGGAATAGCGGCAATCGCAGCCTCCTCCCCCGCTGCAATGAATTTGCGGCCCGCATCCTTCGTCACCTGCACGCCAAGGGGGGCGTTGGCGTTGATCAGGCGGGCGATTTCCATTGCGCGGTCCGTCTGCTGGCCCGCCGGCACCACCTCCTGAACCAGGCCGATACGATAAGCCTCCGCCGCGGTGAATTCATCGCACAGCATCAGGTGGTACATCGCATTGCCCCAACCGGCGCGCGTGACATAGCGGAAATGGGCACCGCCCAGGGGGGCGATGCCACGCCGCGCTTCCATCTGGCAGAAGCGGCTGTTGCCGGCCGCAATCACGATATCGCCGGCCAGCGCAATCTCGATGCCGACGGTGAAGACAATGCCCTGCACAGCCGTGACGATGGGTTTGCGGCAGCGATTGGCAAGCCCGAATGGATCGATGTTGCCCTCAGGCCGCGGCTTCACGGTGGCGCCGGGGCCGAAGAATTTCGGCATGTCGAGGCCGGCGGTGAAATTGTCACCGGCGGCGCAGAGCACGCCCGTCCACAGATCGCCGTCACGATCCAGCAAAGTCAGCGCATCCGACAATTGAGCCATCATCTCCGGCACGAAGGCGTTCTTCTTCGCCGGATTGTCGATGACGATCTTCAGTGTGTGGCCATGACGCTCGTGCCGGACTTCTGGAACCGTTTCGGACATGGCAAGCCTTTCTGGATGATGATTATCATCCAGAAGCATGATAAATATCATCCAGAACGTCAAGCATCGATTCGGGGAAACCGGATTCAAAGGAGGAACGGCATGGGCCATTCCCAGGCTGAAAAAGCGAAAAACCGCGACCGCATCCTCAACAAGGCGGCGGCGCAGATTCGCGACCACGGGCTTCAGTCCCTGAGCGTCGGCAAGGCAATGGGGGCGGCGCGCCTGACCCATGGCGGCTTCTACGGCCATTTCCCGTCACGCGCCGATTTTCTGGTGGCGGCGTTGAAACACGCCCTGCTGGCGGGCGAAGCCCATGCGCGCGCCGCTGCACCGGAAAAAAAGCGCAGCTTCGCACAGATGGTGAAAAGCTATCTGAGCCGTGCCCACCGCGACGGGCGCAAGACCGGCTGTGCCATCGCGGCACTGGCCGGCGATGCGGGCCGTGCCGATGTGGAGACGCGCCGCGTGATGGCGGAACACATCGAGGCGTTTGTCGCCCAAATCGCGGACGCCCGCGGCGAGGGAAGCGATGAAAAAGCCATCGTCGCCGTCAGCGCGATGGTCGGCGCGCTGACGCTTTCCCGCGTGATGACCGATCCGAAACGCGCGGACGCCTTCCTGCGCATCACCGGCGAACACCTGCTAACAATGGCGTAACACCGCGCCTGCAGAACATCAGATTCATGAAGTACAGAGAGTTCACGCGGCTGCGGTGACCAGCCAAACGCCCGCGTTCAGCGCGACGCGGCCATCAACGACCCGTGTTGCCAATGCGGTGCGAAGGCGCCGTTCGGCCGCCGCATACATTTCCGGGTTCTCGCGAACGATCTTGCCGACCGCGCCAACCTTCAGCAGCACCGTTAGCATCGCCTCCAGGCCGCCACTCGAAACGGCACGGTCATAAGGCTCGATAACGATCTGCCCAAAACCGGCATCGCTTAGAACGGTCCGGATAAATTCCGGCTTCTCAAACCGGAATGGTGTCCGGTCGACACGGGTTTCCAGACCCGCCGCACGAAGCGGCATGATATCCAGTTCGTTTTCTTCCAGCGCGCGCCAGCAGACGAACGCCAATCTGCCGGACCGCTTCATGGTTCGGTGGAAATTGGCGAACGCCGCAACAGGATCTGCAAACGCCATCACCCCGAAGCGTGAGAAGACACAATCAACGCTTTTCTCGGGCAGGCGAAGTTGCGCTGCGTCGCATGCGATGAAGCGTGCTTGTCTCAACCCCTCGCCACGAAGCCGCGCCCGCTCCAGCAGCGATGGCACGATATCGACGCCGATGACCTGTCCCTCAGGTCCAACCTGTTCGGCAAGTTGCAACACGGTTTGCCCCGTACCGCAGCCGACATCGACGATCACCTCCGATGGTTTGGGCGCGAGCGCATCCATCGCGCGCAGCCCAAGCGGGGAAAGCTGGAGGTCCACCAAATCCGAAACTTCAAGCCAGGCATTTGCCCGGACTGCATCCGGGTCCTTTCCCGCCATGTGAGCTGGTCCCTGGCGCTCCCAACGAGAATCGAACTCGTGTTTCAGCCTTGAGAGAAATCAAAATAGCTTCCGCGATGGTCCGCCGTCGACGACGGAATCCAATATCTGCCTGTATTTTATAGCTTTCCGTGACACACTCTTCCGCGGACGTTCCGCAGCGCTTATTGGACAAATATTGGACAAGAATGCAGTCCCAACCGTGGACTAGAATTCAATCCCAATGCCATGAGGTCTAAATCGCTGCCGGTTAAGGAGTGCGCGACATGGCAAGAACGGTTCGCGACGAAGCGCTGCAGACTCGGAGTTCTCGGGCGAGATTAGCAATTTCGAGCAAGCCCTATTTTCGGATGATCGATCAGGGTCTGCATTTGGGCTACCGGAAAGGAAGATCCGGCGGACGCTGGGTGATGCGCTGGTATGTCGGTCGCGAAAAATATCGCGTCGAAACGATCGGTTTGGCCGATGACATTCTGGATGCCGATGGCCACACGATTCTGAACTTCTCGCACGCACAAACTATCACTCGGACCCTTTTTATATCGCGCACGCGCGAACGGGACGGCGTGCCCGAGGAGCCCGCGGGGCCCTACACCGTGAAGACTTGCCTGGAGGAATACATCGATTGGTTGGAAATCAATCGCAAGACAGCTGGCAGCGCGCGCTACCGGGCTAACGGAATTCTCATTCCTGCGCTCGGAGAATTGGAATGCGCGAAACTTACAACGATCAAGCTCGAGACATTCATCAAAGAGCTCGTCTCAACGCCGGCGCGATCTCGTACTCGCAAAGGCCAAAAGCAGAAGTATCGGAACGCGCCCCTCGTAGGCGACGTACTCCGACGCAGACAGGCGTCGGTTAACAGGACCATGGGGATTTTGAAAGCTGCTCTCAACCGTGCATGGTCGCAGGGCATTATCCCTTCCGATACGGCATGGCGGCGCATTCGTCCCTTCAAGGGCGTCTCCATGGCAC
Source organism: Rhodospirillales bacterium 69-11 (assembly GCA_001898425.1). GTDB lineage: Bacteria > Pseudomonadota > Alphaproteobacteria > Acetobacterales > Acetobacteraceae > Rhodopila. Next base: position 14,855 of record MKTV01000006.1, on the reverse strand, counting down.
GCGTGCGATACCTCACGGTCAACGAAGCAAAGCGGCTCGTGAAAGTATGTCCCAACGACTTTAAGCGACTCGTTCAAGCAGGACTTCTTACCGGCGCGCGCTATGGGGAACTGTGCACTCTGAACGTCGAGGACTTCATCCGTGACAGCGGGACGATTCGCGTTTGTACGAGCAAGAGTGGCAAGGCCCGCCACATCGTGCTTTCGGATGAGGGCATCGCATTTTTCAAAGCGATCACGAAAAATAGCGATCCGCTTGAACCAATGTTTATCAAAGACAACGGCGAACGATGGGGCACTTCGCACCAAATTAGAGTAATGCGCGAGACGTGTGCTGCGGCTGAACTGAAGCCAAAAGCTAGTTTCCACTGCTTACGCCATACCTACGCGAGCCATGCCATTATGAATGGTGCACCTCTAATGGTTATCGCCAAGAATTTGGGTCATGCGGATACGCGAATGGTAGAAAAGCACTACGGGCATCTGGCTCCGTCATTCATTGCCGAAGCCATTCGAGCGGCTGCTCCGCGCTTTGGTTTTCATGCTCCATCAAAGCTGGCCGCGTAGTGAACCAATGAGAAGGGCAACCCAGCCAACTCGCCTTCATCGTGGGCCGGTCGGAACCGCAGTCCCCGTCGGGTCGGCCGAATACCAGTCTGTTGGACATACTGAACAAACTAGACATATTGGACGGATTGCCTTATAATGCGCCGGCAATATGTTGGAGTCCTCGTCATGGCCAGTCCGGCCCGCGCTTCCCGGTCAAAAACGATGCCGCCGCTCACGAAACTGCCACGGCTGTCCAAGCCGGCAGAGGCTTTCCTGCGCAACCACCCCAACCAGGCCAGCAAGCTGATCGCGGCCGTGTTGGAGGCAGCAGCCGCACAGGAGACGCCTGCCAAGCTGCCCATTCCCGACAACCTCAAGAGGTTTGTCGTCACGCCCGATGTTCAGCCGGACATTCTTTCGATCTCCGAAGCAGCGCAGCGGCTGAAAATCTCGCGCACCACAGCCTATGACTGGATCGAGAAGAAGCGGATGATCGGCTGGAAGACGACAAAGGCCGGCGCCGCAATCCCGGCGGAACAGATTGTCGGTTCCGGAGAACTCGTTCCGGGTATTGCCGACGTGCTGAAGGTTATCGACGATCCGCGTGTCACCTGGCGCTTTCTGAACGAGGAATCCGCATTTCTCGACACACCCGCGCGGCCGATCGATAAGTTGAAGCAAGGACAAATCAAGGAAGTGCTGCTTGCCGCGGAATCCTATGGCGAGGCCTTTTCTTGACCCGTGGCTCTTATCCAATCGAACGGATAAGGGCGCACTTGCTTCGCCAGCGGATAACATCGGCTTGTCGACTCATATGGACACGTCATGCCGACAACCCATTGGCAACCCGCCTCACACGGTCCCGGTTCTGCGACGGAAAGACCAGCACGGTGCTCTATGCGGCGCAAAGCTTCGAGACGGCATTTATCGAAGTCATCGTTCGCGATCGTTTCGTTCTCAAAGGACGGCGGGACATTCCGTATGGAGAACTGGCGCTGCGGACTTGGCTCCGATTGGCAACGCGGTCAGACGAGATGCTGAACCTTCTCGATCTACGTGGCACGGGCTGCGTCGATATCGGCGCACCGACGGATACGATCCATGCACGCAATCAGGCGGCCGGCCGCGCGCTCGCTGCGGCCATCCATTCGCAGCATGCCAGCGTCGATGGCCTTGTTTATCCGTCACGCCTGACAGGCGCCGACTGCTTTGCAGTTTTTGCGCGGGCCTCGTCGAAGCTTGAAGTCGTCGAACAGGGCCCAGTCGCCGTCCACGACGGACTTCCGGACGTGCTGCAGCAACATAATCTTGGTCTCATCGTCGAATGAGAGCCGCGCTATCGTAGATGGTGACCTCGCTATTCGAGCCTTGGGGGAAGCGCGACAATCACACCAAAGTGACTTGGGCTGCTGGGAAGCGCCGTCTTGAGATCATCGATCATGCGCGCGCAGCAGCCCCGCATGATTGGATGCTGTGACCCCCAATCCAGAAGTTCGTTCGGGTCACGATGAACACGGTTCGATGCGATATGCTGATTGATGTTGCGCGCAACCGGATATCGACCAGCCCATTCACCGATATGGGAGAGTGCTCGCAATATCGGCGCTTCTTGAACTGCCAAAGTGAAAGACGCCAAGGTGGAGAGCCTATTGAGATCGTGCGAGAGAAGAGCGCGATCGACGTTTTGAGCCCCTACCAATTCTGGTTTTCGCGCGATTGCGAGACCTTTGAGCGCATTCTCCATCGAAAACGCATATAGAACCCGCGCTGGAAGATAGTTCGGTGGCTCACATTGAATCTCTGCCATTGCCGGCTTGTCTGGATTGGATACGAGCGCCCTTTGGGCAGCTTCGCTCGCAGCGTCTACAGCCCTGAAATATGGGACTTCCTGCTCGAGTTGATCGGTCAGAATAGTCTCCGCTGCGTTGCGCAAACGCTCGGCACTGAACAGCCACATGGCCGGGCTTTGAGCCTGTTGAAAAACGGCTTGAGGCGCAAACATCGAATCTCTCATGTTGTTTGGCGCGGGTTATTTCGGCGCATGGTCGATCTTACTTTCCCCCGGGCGGAAAAAGCTCAGGATGGCGCCTGCGGTTTTCCGCTGTCTGGCGATCCATGTTGTAGTGATACCGGATTTGTCCGCGCCAGCCATGAAGACCATGATTGAGAACTCTCGCCATTATGGCTTCACGCGCGAACGCTTCGCCGTTCATGCCCCAACCAATCACCGAACTGAATTTTGGATCGCTTGGCGTGTCATGGGCGGTTGGCGGTGGTATCGGAACTTTGCCGGTGAAGGTGGGCTTCAATTCCAGCACCGCGGACGGTGCTTGCGACCATACCGGCTCAAAGCCGACATGCTTGAGCAATTTGTCGAAGGCTTCTTCCAACGGCCAGCCTCCGTAATTCAACGGTTCCAATACATCGGAATAAACGACCCACAAGCGATGATCCGCGCCGCGCGCTTTCCTGCTTATCGCGCTACTCCACGTCCAGCCGGCGTGCGGGGCGCAGCCCGCTTTGCTCGCTCCGCTTTCTCTCTTCTCGCTGCCAGTCCTCGTCGGTCACGATCCGATAGCCACCCATGCCGTGTTTCAGAAAGCGCCGCATGATCTCTTGTCGCGCTTTTTCATTGTCGAGTTGTTTGGACCGGCACTCTGGCGGCGGCTCCGCCGGAAATGCGTCGGGTGCGTCCGCCGGCGTCAACGTCAAAACCATGTCGCCGTTGAAGCGCCCGAATGCGTAATCGCAGCGCGCCAAGGCCATCATGCGCGTAAAGGCTTCCGTGAGCGAAAGACCTGATGCTTGTGCGCCATCTTCATCCAGTGGAGAGAAAACCGTGTATCCCATTGTTTTTCGTGCTCTTGACAAGTTCTGGGGTGCATAGAACAATACAAGAACATAACGACATGGGAGTCGAGTCGAATTATCTCCAATGCGTCACGCCGGCTTCTCTCTCCAGCGATGTCGGGGGCTGATGTTTATCGCCGCCAGACAAGTTGGGCTTCCTTGCCTTCGTTTGACGGAAACAGCGCGGCTTTGAACGGCTCAGCCAGGTCGGGACCGTCGAAAGTGACTTGTAGATAATCCTTTGGCTCGTCGGCGCTGGTTCGCGCCGCCCAGGCATCACCGACACGCGACTTGCCCGCAAACACCCGAAACGCTGGCGCCTTCTCATTGTCGCGATTGTCGTTGGGCACGAAGCGCAGCTTGGCGTCGATCTTCAGGGTCTGGATCGAGCCAGCCCAACCGCCATCTTTGGAAGGCGTAAAATGTCCGATGACGTATGACATGACATTCTCCTTTCAGCGTGAGGATTCCGAATTTGATACCGATTTCGTGCTAGGTGATGCCGGACGTTCCTCGTCTTCGAACGTCTTTAGCGCTTTCGCGAATCCACGATCGGCTTCCATGAACGCTTGCAACATGAACGGTATGAGTTCGCCAACGCTTTCCTCTTCGCCATAGGACTGGCGGTAAAATTCCGCGTAGCGGGAAAGCATCGCGTGGAGATCCGGCTTGACCGAGATGGTGATCTTCACCGGCGTGCGATCGGGCAGCTTTGCGAGCTTCAACTCCGGCATGATGTCACTCCGAGACAGGGGGTGAGGATGATGTCCTTCGATACCAAAACGCGAAGCGGCCAGCCCGGACGGATTGTGATCGTGGGCTGGATGTTGAGATTCTTTTCTACGATGCGTTGGCCAGCCTCGTTGGTGTTCTCCGCCGCAGACTCGCGGATCGCTTCAACGAGATCGCTGTTGTTGCTGCCGAACGTCACTTGCGTTCCCACACCCAGGAGCGTTGACATGACAACACCCTTAAGCAACGCCCAAGTGTGGAAATCGACCTGATCCTCCAAACCGGCATAGCCGGAAGGGTCGGCCGCTGGCATATTGTCGATTTCGACGGAGGAGCCGTCCGGTCTGATGATGCGCTGCCAGACCACCAAGGCCCGCCTTTGACCGAACGCGACCACACTGTCGTAGTGGCCCTTGAGGCGCGATCCCTGCGGGATGAGAAGAATCTGGCCGGTCACGCTGTCATAAACATTCTCCGTGACCCAGGCGTATATATCGTTGGGCAAATCGGAGTTGAGGCCGCCAAGCAGGCTGCCAGCGATGACCGAGCCTGCCATCACTTCGTATGGCGACGCGGGCTCCTGGAGCGTGTGCGGATTGTAGATGCCACTATCGTCTTTCTGATTCAAGAAACTGAGCTTGTGGCCCTGGTTGTTCTGGTCGTTGGCGAGATCAAGATGCAGATTTCCAGTGTCCGCGGGACCGGCGGATGCTGGTGGCGCATTCGCGGTTGCGGGCATGTTGGGCAATGCCGCACGAACATCCTTGTTCGATATTTGGAAGAATACGCCGGCTTCGCTGGCTTGACGGGCTTGTTGCGCCAGCCGGATGCGTTCCGCGCGAGCCGCATCATCTTCCGGATTGGGTTTGAAGCTCGTGTCCGTGGGATTGACGCCAAGACTGCGCTCGCGATCCACAACCGACGGTCCCAAATCGCCCGGCAACGGCGATCCCAGTTTCACCTTCCCGTAGTCGGATGGTAAAGCCGCCATCGAGTCCGGCAAGCGCTTGCGATCGGTGTTGTAGAGTTCGTCATCGGTTTGATGGTGAACAAGACTCGTGCCGCGCAGCGCAAACCATGTGGCGCCGAAGATAGCAATGGCTCCTATGGCGGCGGCACCAATCAACAGGCGACGTTTAAAACGGACGACCTTTCGTGGTTCAGCGCGAAGGACCAGGGATTCAGGATCCGCCTTCGCAGTTTTCGCCGCTTCGGCGGACAGGTCGTTCTTGTCGGCCATGTCTCACCCGCCAAAGAGGCCGTGGCTGGCCTTCTGACCATCGGTGCGGCTGATGCGCACCACCTGCTGCCTGTCCTGGCCCAGACGGAGTTCGGCCGCGCCAAACAGCCGGTCGACGACATAGTAGTTGCCGTGCATGCGATAATTGACGAGTTCGCTGTTGCCGCCCGGGCCGACGACAAAGAGCGGCGGCGCCTCGCCCTGGTCGATCCGCGCTGGAAACTCGATATAGACCTTGTGGCCGTCATCGAAGGCGCGGATCGGCTTCCACGGCGGATTGTCGCCGGAGATCGCATAACGAAAGTGGAGATCGTCAACCGCGATGCCAGAATCGACAACAGCGCCAGCCGCGGCCGTCGGTGTGCCGCCGCTTTTATCGCCGATGAGCCCGTTATCGGCGTAACGCCAGGACACGGCCGCCATCGCGGTGTGATTGGTGCTTTGCAGTTCCAAATGATAGGTGCGCCTGTTCGTCAGAATGACCAGATTGGTCTTGAGGTTCGGCGCGAAGGGCTTCACCAGGACATGAACCTGCTTGTCCTGGCCATTGCCGCTGGACGTGTCGCCCACGGCCCAACGCACCGTGTCGCCGGCTGAGATAGCGGACAGAACCTCGCCAGGTTGCAGCGCGACATCACTCACCTGTAGCGGCGCGGCATAAAGGCGATAGAGTGCATTCTCGGAAAAAGGATAGATCTGTACCGCGTTCATATAACCGGTTGCCGTCGGCTCATGCAGAGCGGTCCGGTTCGCCGCTTCGACCCGTGCGGTTGGTGGCATGAGCTTCACTTTGACCGGCGTTGCGGGCAACACCGGTCCCATGATGGTTCCTGGTGCGATCTGCGGAACCGTTGGTTTAGGCGCCGGATTGGATTTCTGCACCGCTGGTTTGAACGAAGCTGTGTCATAAGTAATGGCAGGTGGCGGTGTTCCACTCGCGCAGGCGCTGACGGTGAGCGCGGATACTGTTGTGAGCAGGATGGCAAACGATTTCATAGCGACTTCCTTCACGGATTTTCGTTGGGGGACAGTTCGCGCGACCAATTGATGCCGTTGACGTAGAGCCCAAGCGGGTTCTTGCGCAGCACATCGGCATTGGCAGGCTCTTTGGTCACGACGGAGAGGATCGCGGTCCAGTTCTCGGTTTTTGCGAGCGCATCGTGCTCGTAGGTCTGCTCGATCCATTTCACCTGAAACGAGCTATCGGACACGCCCACGACACTGGTGACCTGCACCGACACGGTCCGCTCTCCCACACGCTTGAAGGGATCATTGGCCTGCGCGTAATCGTTCAGGAACACGGCCCCGTGATTGGTGGCGAAATCATAGGCTTGCAGCCAGTTGTTCCGCACTACCACCGGATCGATGGAGAGCGAACGGACATCTTCAATGAAGTGCGCCAGGAAATACGCGATCTGCGGATCGGTCGGTTGATAATGCGCCTCGGCCGGCGTGACGGCTTGCGCGGCGCCCAGACGATCGACTTGCACAACGTAAGGCACGACACGACTCTGCGACAGTGACCAGATAAGGCCACCGCCCAGCAGGAAACAGAGGCAAAGCTCGCCCAGCGACAACAGACGCCAATTTTTCGCCTGCACACGCGCGGAACCGATGCGCTCATCCCAAAGCTGACCCGCTTTCTGGTAGGGCGTCACCGGCTCTGGTGTTTGGCCGTAGCGCTGGGCAGTGCGTTTGAAGATCGGCATCATTCTTTCTCGTGCAAGGTGGGCGAGAGGCCATGGCCGGGATGGTCCCCGTCCTTGATGGCCTGATGGATGTTCTGGACGTGCCCGCGGCGCTGTTGTTGCGAGCGTAGACGGCGGGCCCAGGCGGGTGGCATCGCACTGGACCCGCCGCTGCTGCCGGTGGCGCCGTGGGGGGCCGGCTCACCGGATGCGGAAGGCGAAGAAGATGATGATGGTGAGGTTGACGATGTTGATGACGAATGGCGCATGCCGCCGGTCGCGCGCCACGCTGCCTGCCGTCCGGCTGCCGCGCTCGCCTTCAAACCGCTTGTGGCGTTAGATGTGACGCCGCTGGCGGCTTGATAGGCCGCCCCCGCACCGGCTTTCGCAACACCGGCGAGTCCAACGCCGACACCGGCCAGACCGGTCGTGCCGCTTGTTGCCCGGGCCAGGCCATAGGCTGTCGATGCCCCGCTGCCGATAGCGGTGGCGGCGCGTACCGCGCCCAAACCGCCACGTGCGGCCATTCCGGCCCCGCCCGCGGCCAACATCGCAGTCCCAGCCGTTGCCATGGCCGTTCCCGCCACAGCGCCTGCGCCAAGCTGCGGCGCACCGGCGACAAGACCGGCCGCAACACCGGGGCCGAAGATTCCAAGTCCAAAGAGAGCCAGCGATCCCAATGCCAAGGACATGGCCGCGGCAAGGCTCGGCTCCTGCGTGGGGACCGCACTGGTGAACTGGCTGAAGAAGGTCGTACCGATACCGACGATCACGGCGAGCACCATCACCTTGATACCGGACGACACGACATTGCCGAGCACCCGTTCGGCCAGGAACGAGGTCTTGTTCCATAGTGCGAACGGCACCAGCACGAAGCCTGCCAGCGTCGTCAGTTTGAATTCCAATATCGTGATGAAGAGCTGGACGGCGAGGATGAAGAACGACAACACGACGATCGCCCAGGCGAACAGCAGGACAAGGATTGGCACCAGATGGGAGAACAGCGTGGTGAAGCCGACATAGTGTCCGGCCTGCTGCAACAGCGGATACGCCGCCTGAAAGCCCGTCCCTGCGATCTTGCCCGGCCGCAGGAGATCCTCAGCCGTAAGTCCGCTTCCGGTCGCCGTGAGCCCCAGCCCCGCGAAGGAGTTGTAGATGATGGCCGCAAGACTCTGGAAATTGTTGATGATGTAAGCGAAGGCGCCGACATACAGGATCTTCTTGATGAGCGCGCCGAGCACATTGCCCTCGCCGTCCAGCGCCCAGAACAATCCGGCAATGGTGATATCCAGCGCGATCAGGATGGTGGACAGCGCCGCCACATCGCCATTGAGCAATCCGAATCCGCTATCGATGTAGCGGATAAAGACCTGCAGAAACTGGTCGATAATGTTCAGATTGTTCAAAGCTGGCTCCGTTTGCCGCTGCTATTGCGGTGTGTAGGCACTGCTCGATCCCATGAACTTCTGAAACGACGCCCGCCCGTCTGCCTCCGTTTCGGCGGCACGCGCGGCATCGAGCGCGTTGGCGCGGTACTGCGCCGCCATCAGATTCTGGAGTTGGAGCTGCTGTTTGGTGGAAAGCGCCAAAAGCTGGTTGGTGGCTTGGCTGACTTGCAGATTGCCGACCGCGTCCTGTGACGTGTTCACGAGATTGGTCAGTGTCGCGGAGTCGCCCTGCACATTCTGAACGATCTGCGCCTGCACATTGAGCGCCAGTTGGAAGGCCTCCATGGCCTGCTGCCAGCGGGTTTGCGCGTTCGCGGCCAGCGTCGCTGTCGGCGTGGTGGCAGCATAGCTTGAGGGATAAGATGTATTCCAGGCGCTGTCGGTGGCATTGACATTGAAGGCGATGCCGCTCCCCTGGTTCATCAGATTGCCGATGTGCGTGAGCGCGGAAATCATCGTGCCGATCTGCGAGATGTTCAGCGACGACAAATTCTTGCCCATGTTTTGCAACATGGCCGCTTCGTTCTGCAGCGACTGGATCTCGTTGTTGACCTGTTGCAGTTCGCGCGCGGCCGTCAGAAGGTTTTGGGCATAGTTTTGGGGGTCGAAGACGATGGTCCCACCGAAGAGCTGTGCGTGGGCCGGCATGATAAGTGTGGCTGTGCAGAGGGCGGTTGCTAGAAACACCGTGACGAGTCTGCGTTTCATGGGGCGATCTCCGGTGGGGCTTCGGTAAACCCAGCGAGCAGGTCCGCGGCCCACTCCAGATTCTTGGCGCGCAGATACGCTTCCGCGAATCCGTCCGGTCCGTGTTCGGCGAGGAGCCGGTCGATCAGTGTCTGGCTCTCCGGATCGGAGGCGCCGCAGAAGGTGAGTGCGATAGGGCCAAGCCCCAGTTCGAACAGGCGGTTGCCGCGGAAGGATTGCAGGTAGTAGTGCCGCTTGGGCGTGGCGCGCGCGATCAGTTCGATCTGGCGCGCATTGAGGCCAAAGCGCTGATACGTCTCTTCCGCCAATGGCTCCTGCGCCCGATCGTTGGCGAGGAAGATCCGTTGCGGACAGGATTCGATGATGACCGGCGCAATCGAACTGTTGGCGATATCGGCCAGCGACTGGGTGGCAAAGACCACGGCGACGTTCTTCTTGCGCAAGGCCTTCAGCCATTCGCGGATGCGTGCCGCGAAGAGCGGATTGTCCAGGAATACCCAGGCTTCATCCAAGATGAACAGTGACGGCCGCCCGTCGAAGCGCGCTTCTAACCGATGGAAGAGATAGGTCAGTACCGGCATCATGACGTCGGCCTCATGCATCAGATCTTCCATCTCGAAGCACTGGACCTCATGCATAGCCAGATGATCGTCATCGGCATCAAGCAGCCGACCGAAGGGACCTTCCAGCGTGTACGGCATGAGCGCAGATTTGAGTGCATTCGATTGGAGCAAAACCGAAAGCCCCGTCATGGTCCGCTGCGGTTTCGGCGCGGACGCGAGATTGCTCAAGGCCAACCAGAGGGTTTCCTTGATCTCGGGCGTGATCGAGACCTTTTCATGCGCGAAGAGTGAGGCAAGCCATTCCGCTGCCCAGCTGCGCTCCGCCGGGTCGTCGATATTGGCGAGCGGTTGAAACGCCAACGATCCATCGGAGCCGAGATTGTGATGGGCGCCGCCTATGGCGAGCACCACGGCGCGTGCAGAATTGCCCTTGTCGAAGATGGTGATCTGCGCGCCGGGATAACGCCGGAACTGGAGCGCCATCAGCGCCAGTAACACCGATTTGCCCGCCCCGGTGGGACCGACAATCAGCGTATGCCCGACATCGCCGACATGGACCGCAAAGCGGAATGGCGTCGAGCCGCTGGTCTCGGCCAGGAACAGTGGCGGACCGTCCAGATGATCGTCGTGCTGCGGGCCCGCCCAGACAGAAGAAAACGGCACCAGATGGGCGACGTTGAGACTGTGCACCAGCGGCTGACGGACATTGGCATAGACATGACCCGGCAAGGATCCCAGCCACGCTTCAACCGCGTTAAGGCTCTCGCGGATGGTGGTGAAGCCAGCACTATGGATAACACGCTCAACAGCGCGGATCTTGTCGTCGGCGCGGCCGGCATCTTCATCCAGAACGACGATGGTGGTGGTGAGATACCCGAAACTGACGTGATCGGCGCCAAGCTCCTGCAGCGCGAGATCAGTGTCCACCACCTTGTTGTCGGCGTCGGAATCCAGCAACTGAACGGGCTCATTGTAGAGCACTTCGCGCAGCAGCGCGGTAATGGATTTGCGCTTGTTGAACCATTGGCGCCGGAGCTTGGTCAGCACCTTGGTCGCTTCGGCCTTGTCCATGGCGATAAAACGCGTCATCCAGCGATACGGGAAATCCAGATGGTTGAGTCCATCGAGGATTCCGGGCCGCGTCATATTCGGAAAACCGAGCACCGTGAGCGTGCGCAGATGGCGGTCTCCGAGCATCGGTTCGAGCCCGCCGCTCAACGGCTCGTCGGGCAAAATCACATCGAGATAGAGGGGCGTTGCCGGCGCATTCAGAGCGTGGCGCTTGCTCGAAATCGTGCCGTGCAGATAGGTCAGGGTTTCGGAGTCGTCGAGTGGCGCGATCTCCGGCATGATTCCGCGGAGCAGATCGAAGACGCGGGTACATTCCGCCTCGAAGCTCTGGAGTTCCTGCCGCCAGTCGCGGTCTTTGGCTTTCTCGCCACGCTCGACCAAAGCGCGCTCCGCGCCGGAGGTCGCATCGGGCGGCGGCATATATAATAAGGTGAGCGTATAGGCGTTCTCATAGTGTTCGGAGCGCCGGAACCTGGGCTGCGGGTCTGCGGTATATCCGCCCTGAAACGCCTGCCGCCGTTCCTCATCCACCAGCCACGACGCGCCTTCCGGAAACTCCGACATGGGATAATCCGGCGCTTCGTAACGTTCGGCTTCGAAGAAGAGTGCCCAGCCGGAGCCGAAACGGCGTAGCACATTGTTGAGACGCGCCGAGGCGGAAATCAGGCCGGATTGCGTGGCGCTTTCGAGATCGGGCCCGCGGAAACGGAAGCTCTTTTGGAACGACCCGTCCTTGTTGAGCACGATGCCCGGTGCAATCAGCAGCGCCCAGGGCAGATGATCGGCCAAACGGTCGGGATAGGGGCGGTATTCACGCAGGTTCAACATGCGAGATACGCCTTTTGCCGGAGGTGGCGGACGAGGACGGACGCAAAGTCTGGGTCGCGTTTGGCGGCAAACACGGCGAGCGAATGGCCAACCAGCCACAGCAGGACTCCGGCGAGCCACATCTGCAGACCGAGCCCGAGTGCCGCCGCGATGGTGCCGTTGAGAATGGCGATGCTGCGCGGCGCACCACCCAGAAGGATCGGTTCAGTGAGCGCGCGGTGCAGCGGCACCTCGAAGCCTTCGAGATCGCCGTCCATCAGACCAGTGCCCCGCCGCCGAAGGAGAAAAAGCTCAGAAAGAAGCTTGAGGCCGCGAAGGCGATCGAAATGCCAAAGACGATCTGGATTAGGCGCCGAAAGCCGCCCGCGGTCTCTCCGAACGCAAGCGTGAGTCCGGTCACGATGATGATGAGGACGGCAATGATCTTGGCGACCGGGCCTTGCACCGAGTCCAGCACCTGCTGGAGCGGCTGCTCCCATGGCATGTTGGTGCCGGCCGCAAAGGCGGTGACGGGCGCAAACGCCATGATCGCAAATGCACTTGCGAACACCACAGGACGGGGAACCGCTATTCTAAGCGCCATGATCATTCTCTCCTCCGACATAAGGACGATTGGGATTGAGGTCTTTGAGGGCGTAATCACCGTCGGACTCGAAGCCGTTGAGTTCGGCGATGGTTTCGATGCGCCGTGCGGTGCCGCGGCCCCGAATGAACACGACGATGTCGATCGCGTCTGCGATCAGCCGCCGCGGCACAGTCACGACGACTTCCTGAATCAATTGTTCGATGCGATAGAGCGCGGCGCGCACCGAATTGGCATGCACCGTCGCGATGCCGCCGGGATGGCCGGTGTTCCAGCTCTTGAGCATGTCGAGCGCTCCGGCGCCGCGCACTTCACCGACAATGATGCGGTCCGGCCGCAACCTGAGCGTGGACCGTACCAAGGTCGCAAGATTGGCCACGCCAGGCTTGGTCCGAAGACTGACGCAATCGGGCGCTGCGCATTGCAGCTCACGCGTGTCTTCCAGAATGATGACGCGCTCGTCGCGTGTCGCGATCTCGGCCAAGAGCGCATTGGCAAGTGTCGTCTTGCCGGAGCTGGTGCCACCCGCAATGACGATGTTGCGGCGTTCGGTGACAGCGCTTCTCAGCGCTTCAGCCAATGGCGCCATCATCACGCCGTCGGCAACATAGTCGTCTAATGTGTAGATCTTCGCGGCCGGTTTGCGGATCGAAAAACACGGCGCCGGCGAAACAGGCGGGAGCAAGCCTTCAAAACGCTCACCGCTCTCGGGTAATTCCGCGCTGACGATCGGATTGCCGGCATGGACTTCCAATCGGATATGCGACGCCACCAGCCGGATGATGCGCTCTACATCCGCACTGCTGAGACGCAGTTTGGTGTCCACGCGGCCTTGGTCCAGCCTGTCCAGACGCAACGCGCCATCGGGATTGACCATGATCTCGATAACGGCGGGATCGGCTAGCGCAGCCACGATCTCAGGTCCCATTGCCGTCTTGAGCATGGCGCGGCGGCGACCATGGGATTCAAGATGCTCAATGGTCATGGCGCACCTCGCTCCCATTGCGTGCGAGGACTTCGGCCCGGAAATCCTTGCCACCCGCGATGCGCCGGCAGACCTGGTCCAGAAACGCCTGAAACCGCTCCTGTCCGATGGTGCGCGAGACCTGATCGTCTTCCGGCAAAGGCGCTGTGACCGTCAGCTCGTAGCGGACGAAGAGCGCCAAGCTCTCCAGCACGATTCCGACATCGCGTTCGATCCGGCCCAGCTGCATGCTGAGCCTATCCAGCCGCTGCTTGAACTTGTCATCGAGTTCAGACGCCCCGCGGCGATCGAGATAGGCCCGTAAGCTATCTTCCAGAATCGCGGAGCGCGTCACGCCCGGTTTCTCGGCCAGTTGATCGAGGCGCTTCATCAGCGCGCGTTCGATGTAGAAGTGGTGGCGGGATTTCATGGACGGCCTCAGAAGGACGGCA
>MKTV01000006.1:0-1067 GCA_001898425.1 Rhodospirillales bacterium 69-11 | reverse complement strand
ATCAATTCCTGTTGTTGCGGCTTGCGTGTGTTGCGGCGGGCGGGTTTCTCGTCGCCTGGTGTGCGCTGGCGTTGTGCGCCGCCGTCGCCTTCGGATTCAGCGCCAACCTCTTCTTCCACTTGCTTTTGAAGCCGCGCGTCGGTGCCGCGCACCTGGCCGCCCCAATCGTCCGGACGCGCCGCGGGACGATCGCGATAAGGTCCGTTGACCAGCTCCGGCGCCGGCAGCACCCGCTCAATGAAATTGGAGTCTTCGTAATAGCGCAGCTTCTTGGCACGGATCGGCGCCATGCCGGAGATGAGGACCAGTTCGTCCTTCGGTGGCAATTGCATCACTTCGCCGGGTGTCAGAAGCGGGCGCGCCGTCTCCTGCCGGCTAACCATGACGTGGCTCAGCCAGGGCGACAGCCGATGACCGGCATAGTTGCGCTGCGCGCGCAGTTCGGTGGCTGTTCCGAGCGCATCGGAAATGCGCTTGGCTGTGCGCTCGTCGTTCGAAGAAAACGCAATCCGAACGTGGCAGTTGTCGAGAATCGAATTGTTTTCGCCGTAAGCCTTGGAGATTTGATTAAGTGATTGGGAAATCAGGTAAGCTCTGATGCCATACCCCGCCATGAAGGCGAGTTCGGCTTCGAAGAAATCTAACCTTCCGAGCGCCGGAAACTCATCGAGCATCATCAAGAGCTGGTGGCGGCTGCGCTTTCCCGGATCGCCTTCCAGCCGTTCCGTGAGGCGGCGGCCGATCTGGTTGAGCACCAAGCGGACCAGCGGTTTGGTGCGGGAAATGTCGGACGGTGGAATGACCAGATAGAGCGAAACCGCTTCCTTCGCGTTCATCAGGTCGGCGATGCGCCAATCGCAGGCCGCCGTGGTCGCCGCAACGGTGGGATCGCGATAAAGGCCCAGGAAGGACATGGCGGTGGAGAGCACGCCGCTGCGCTCGTTCGGAGACTTGTTGAGCGTTTCACGCGCCGCCGACGCGACGACCGGATGGACGACGGGTTGCTCCTCCGTGCCCAGATGGTTGGTCGCCATCATCGTGCGCAAGGCGGCTTCGAAGGATCGCCG
>MKTV01000005.1:186028-252501 GCA_001898425.1 Rhodospirillales bacterium 69-11 | reverse complement strand
CACACCCTTCCCCATCAGCGCGGCGACGCGGTCGGCGTCGTAGCCCAGCACCTCCCGCAGTACCTCCTCGCTGTGCTGGCCCAGGACCGGCGCCGCCACCGGATCCACCAGCGGCGTCCCGTGCAGCCGGAAGGAGGGCGCGACGTTCGGCACCGTTCCGGCGATCGGGTGCGGCACCGCACTCAGCAGCCCGCGCGCAGCGACCTCGGGGGAGGTCAGCGCCTCCGCCACGCTGTTGATCGCGCCCGCCGGCACACCCGCCGCCCGCAGCGCCGCCAGCCAGTCGGCGCGCGGACGCGTGGCCATGATGTCGCCGATGATCGCCATCAGCCGGTCGCGGTTGCGGCCGCGTGCCGGGTTGGTCGCGAAGTCCGGGTCCGTCGCCAGCTCCGGCCGGCCGAGAACGGCGGCGAAGCGCTGCCAGGTGCGGTCGTTGGCGCAGGTGACGTAGATCGGGCCGTCCGCGGCTTCGATCGCGGCGGTGGGCACGGTGTCCGGGCTGTTGTTGCCGAACCGCGTCGGGCCCTTGCCGCTGACCAGGAAGTTCATGGCGTGGAAGCCGACCATGGTCACCGCCTGGTCGAACAGCGCGCACTCGATGAACTGGCCGCGCCCCGTGCGCTCCCGCGCGAACAGGGCGGCGAGCACGGCGTTGCCGGCGGCGAGCGCGGTGCTCATGTCCATCACCGAGGGGCCGGCGCGCTGGCCGATCTGGTCCGGCTCGCCGTTCATCGACATGAACCCGCTCTCGGCCTGGGCGACGGAGTCGAAGCCCAGCCGATCCTTCAGCGCGCCGGACCGGCCATAGGCCGAGATCGAGCAGTAGATCAGCCGCGGGTTCAGCGCGGACAGCGCGTCGTAGCCAAGGCCGAGCCGGTCCATCACGCCGGTCGAGAAGTTCTCGAGCAGGATGTCGGCGCGGGTCGCGATGGAGCGGGCGATCTCCAGCCCCTCCGGCGCCTTCAGGTCCAGCGCGATGCTGCGCTTGCCGCGGTTGTTCCACAGGAACGGCGCGCTCTCGTTGGGCGCGACCGAGGGCTGGACCCGGCGCATGTCGTCGCCGCCGTCGATCTTCTCGATCTTGATCACCTCGGCACCCAGATCGGCCAAGGTGCGGGCGCAGAGCGGGCCCGCGATGAAGTGGCTGAAATCGGCGACACGGATGCCCTCGAGCGCGAGGGGGGCGCCCGCGGCACGGGGCGTGGCGGGCGGCAGCGCGGGCGGGGTGGTCATGGCGGTTCCTCCGGTTCTTGGCACGGAGGATTGCCGAGACGGCCCGGCAGGGGAAGTGCTACGCGGGGTCGGGGCCGCCGGTCCCGCCCGAGGTGGAGGCGGCCGATCCACACCCGCGCGCGCCCGGGGGTGCACGGGACGGACGCCACCGCATGCGACGCGCCCGCTCGACAGGAGAACACCATGACCGCCCAGCTCACCGTCCTCGCCATCGCGGGCAGCCTGCGCCGCCTGTCCTATAACGCCGCCGCGCTGCGGGCCGCGCAGGAGCTGGCGCCAGCCGGCATGACGATCGAGATCTTCGACCAGCTCGGCGACATCCCGCTGTATGACGAGGATCTGCGCGAGAAGGGTTTGCCTCCGGCCGTGGAAACGCTCCGCGCACGGATCAAAGCGGCCGACGGGCTGCTGATCGCGACCCCCGAATACAACTACTCCGTCCCGGGCGTGCTGAAGAACGCGATCGATTGGGCCTCACGCCCGCCGGAGCAGCCGTTCGACGGCAAGCCCATCGCGCTGCTCGGCGCGAGCCCCGGAGGGTTCGGCACCGTGCGGGCGCAACTCCATCTGCGACAGGTGTTCATCTACCTGAACGGCCTGGTCCTGAGTCGCCCGGAGGTGATGATCCCCCAGGCGCATGCGAAGTTCGATGCGGACGGACGCCTCACCGACGAGAAGACGCGGGAGTTCCTGCAGGCGCTGTTGGTCAGCTTCAAGGCCTGGATCGAGCGATCGCCGCGCTGAGATTCGGCGCCGCCGCCGCAGAAGCGTCTCGGCCGAACTGCAGGGGCGCGGTGCGCGCTGTTCCAAACGGAGCTGCCCGAGCGCTCGCGCGCATCGGGCCGTGGCCGCGTCAGCGCGTTTCCTCGCACTCGGCGGTGGCCACGTCCAGGACGCCCTCTACGCGCCCGACCAGGCGCTCGCCGATCCAGATCTCGGCCGTCTGCCCGCGGCCGAGCCGGTAAGGTGCGACGCTCAATGCGGAATGGTCGCTGTGGCAGGTGAGCACGATCGGCGGCGCGCTGACGTGGCCGGCGCGATCGAGCGGAAAGACACGGTAAGCTGTCATGGTCCGTCCTCCGATCCTTGGATCGTAAAATGGCGAAGGAGGCTGCCTCCGTACGCGGGTGTACGCCGGTGCGCGGACTCACGGGTTCGTCATCGGGGAGGCGCCGCACACGGGCGCGACGCCGCGATCGAACGTCACCGGGACACTCGCGAAAAACCGGTATGTTGGAGTGGGAAGAGCGTTGAACGCGGCAGGGGCCGCCTCACGGACCAGGCCACATGGGGCTGGCGAGGAGACTGGCGCGCCCGAGAAGATTCGAACTCCTAACCCCCAGATCCGTAGTCTGGTGCTCTATCCAATTGAGCTACGGGCGCCGGCCAGGGCGCGGGGTGTAGCCCAGCCCCCTCCCCCTGGCAACCCCCTTTGGTGCACTCGGCCCCATGCGACGCGCAGCGGGTACGCCCGCGGCCATGCGACGCGCAGCGCGGGTCACCCCGCCGCGGACGCTTCCCCCAAGGCGCGGGCGACGAGCCCCGGCCCGTACTCGCGTTCGGCCGCCGCGCGGGAGATCTTGCCATCGCGCAGGTCGCGGGCCAGCGCCGCGGGATTCCGCCCCGCGGGATCACCGAGACCACCGCCGCCCGGGGTTTCCAGCCGCGTGGTCTCCCCGGCCGCCAGCACGATGCTCGCGGTCTTGGAGGACAGTTCCTCCGCGCGGTCGGTGCCGTGGTTGCGGATCAGGCGCGCGGTGCCGCCCTCATGCCCGCCGAACAGACCGGGTGCGCCCAGCACGTGCCCGTCGGAGCGCACGGAGAACACGATGCCGTCCACGGTCGCGCGGATCTGCCGCGCGATGCCGAGCCCGCCGCGATGACGCCCGGCCCCGCCGGAATCGGGGACGAGGGCGTATTCGTCGACCAGCAGCGAATACTCGTTCTCCAGCGCCTCGGCCGGCAGGTTGGAGGTGTTGGTCAGGTGGACGTGGATCGCCTCCATCCCGTCGGCATCGGTGCGCGCGCCCATCCCGCCGCCCATCGTCTCGAGGTAGACGAACGGTCCGTCCCCCTCCCGCCGCGGGCCGGAGAAGATGATGGCGGGCACCACGTCGTGGGAGGCCGCCTGCGCCCGCTCCGGCGGCAGCAGGGCGGCGAAGGCGCCGAACAGGGCGCGGGCGATCTTGTTGCAGGTGATGGAGCGCGCGCCGACCGCCGCGGGGAAGCGCGGGTTGGTCAGGGTGCCGGGCGGCGCCGTGACCGCGACGGCCTCGAACAGCCCGCTATTGGGGAGCAGTTCCGGATCGAGCAGCGCCTTGACCGCGTAGTAGACCGAGGCGCGCAGCGCGCTCTCGGGCACGTTGAGCGCGCCGCGGGTCTCGGGGCCGCTGCCGGCGAAGTCGATGGCCAGCGTCTCGCCCTGCACGCGCACGGTGGCGCGGATCGGCACGGGGTCGCCGCCCAGCCCGTCATCGTCGAGGAAGGCGGTGAACGACGCCTCCCCGTCCGCCATGGCCCGCACGCGATTGCGCAGGCGGCGGGCGGTGTAGGCGAGCAGGTCCTCGATCGCAGCCTGCACCGACGACAGGCCCATGCGGCGCACCAGATCGGTCGCCAGCCGCGCGCCGCGTGCGTTGGCCGCGATCTGCACCTTGAGATCGAGGCTGCGTTCGGACGGATCGCGCGTGTTGTGCGCGATCATCGCGAGCAGGTCCTCGTCGAGCTCACCCGCGCGCACGAGCCGGATCACCGGCAGGCGCAACCCTTCCTCGAACACCGACCGTGCGCGGCCGGAGATGGAGCCGGGCACCGGCCCGCCGACATCCGAGTGATGCCCGACATTGGCGGCGAAGAAGCGCACCGCGCCGTCGATGAACACCGGCGTCACCGCCGAGATATCCGGCATGTGCGTGCCATTCGCGAGATACGGGTCGTTGCAGATGAAACAATCCCCGTCCCGCATCCGCTCGACCGGCGTGTGCGCCAGCACCGCCTGCACGCTGCCCAGCAGGGAGCCGAGGTGCAGCGGGATGTGGGAGGCCTGGGCCACCAACCGGCCGGCCGCGTCGAACAGGCCGACCGAACAATCCTTCCGCTCCTTGATGTTGGTGGAGAAGGAGGACCGGATCAGCGTGTTCCCCATGTCCTCGGTGATCGAGAGCAGGCGATTGGAGAACACCTCCATCGCGATCGGGTCGGTGAGCGCGGTCATGCGGCGGTCTCCCTGGACACGGTCTCCCGGTGCGCGGCGTCCCCGGAGGCGGAGCTGCGGGCGGCGGTCTCCAGGATCAGGTTGCCGGCGGCGTCCACGCGCAGCGTCCAGCCGGCCGGCAGCACCGTGGTCGCGCTCATCTCGTCGATCACCGCCGGGCCGGCGAGGCTTGCGCCCACCGCGAGCGTGGCGCGGTCGTAGATCGGCGTATCGTGCCAGCCGTCGTCGAAATGCACCTGCCGACGGGACCTGGGCTGGGGCGCGCCCGAACCGCCGGTGAAGCGGGGGGACGGACGGTCCACGAGGCCGACGGCTTTCAGCCGGCAGTTCACGATCTCGACCGCGTGGCCGTCGATCGCGTAGCCGTATTCGCGGCGATGCGCGGCGGCGAACCCGTCCAGGAACGCAGCGCGGTCCGGCGGGCCGTCCGGCAGCCGCACCTGCACCTCGTGGTTCTGCCCCTTGTAGCGGGCGTCGATCACCCGGTCGAAGCGGCGCCGCTCCGCCGGGATCCGCTCCGTGTCGAGCCAGGCGCGCCCGGTCTCCTCCATCGCGGCGAGATAGGCGGCGGCGCGGGGCCAGGCCGCCTCCGTCGCCGGCATGATCTCGCTGCGGACGAGGTCCAGGCTCACGTCCGACAGCAGGATGCCGCGGGCGCACAGCGTGCCGGGCTCGACCGGGACCAGCACGCGGGTGATGCCGCACTCCATCGCCACCGGCACGGCGTGCAGGGGGCCGGCGCCGCCATAGGGGAACAGCGCGAAGGCACCGACGTCGTGCCCCTTCTCGGTGGAGACGGAGCGGATCGCGCGGCTCATGTTCGCCACCGCGATGTGGATCATGCCCAGCGCCGCGGCCTCGACGGACAGGCCGAGGGGGCGTGCGATCGCGGTGTCGATCGCACGCCGGGCCGCTGCCTCGTCCACGGCCATGCGGCCGCCCAGCAGCGCCATGGGGTCGAGCCGGTGCAGCACGATGTTGGCGTCGGTCAGCGTGGGCGCGGTGCCACCGCGGCCATAGGCGACCGGTCCGGGATCGGCGCCGGCACTGTGCGGCCCGACCTTCAGCGCACCCGCATCGTCGAGCCACGCGATGGAGCCGCCACCCGCGCCGATCACATGCACGTCCACCATCGGCGTTCGCACCGGGTAGTCGGCAACCAGCCGCGCGGTGGCGAAGGCGGGCGTGCCCTCCTGGATCAGCGAGACGTCGGTGCTGGTGCCGCCGGCATCGAACGTCACGACGTCCGGGATCCCGGCCTGACGGGCCACCTCGGCCGCACCGACGACGCCGGCCGCGGGACCGGACAGGCAGGTGCGCACCGGGAAGCGCCGCACCGTCTCCACCGACATCAGCCCGCCATTGGAGTGGATCGTGTAGGGAGCCACCGCGGCCCCGAGTCCGGCGAGGCGGCCCAGCAGCCGATCCAGGTAGCGCTCCATGCGCGGGCCGATCGTGGCGTTGATCGCGGCGGTGGAGAAGCGCTCGTATTCCCGGAACTCGGGCAGCACTTCCGAGGAGGTGCAGACGAATGCCTCGGGCAGCCGCGCACGCACGATCTCCGCGGCGCGCCGCTCATGCGCGTCGTTCAGGTAGGCGTGCAGGAAACAGATCGCGACCGCCTGCACGTTCTGGCTCGCCAGCGTCTCGGCGGCGGCGGCGACCGCCGCCTCGTCGAGCGGACGCAGGATCGCGCCGGTTGCGTCGATGCGTTCCGGCACTTCCAGGCGACGTTCGCGCGGGATCAGCGGCTCCGGCGTGCGCACCGTGTAGTCGTAGAGGTGCGGCCGCACCTGGCGGCCGATCTCGAGCACGTCGCGGAACCCCTGCGTGGTGATCAGGCCGGTGGGCACGCCGCGCCGCTCGATCACCATGTTGGTCGCGATCGTCGTGCCATGGCCGATGAAGCGGAGCGCGTCGGCCTCGAACCCGTGGCGACGCAGGAGCGCGGTCACGCCGGCGGCGATCGCTTCGGACGGGTCGGCGGGCGTGGTCGGCAGCTTGAAATGGTGCAGCGCGCCGGCATCCGTGTCGTGCAGCGTGAAGTCGGTGAAGGTGCCGCCGACGTCGAACCCGATGCGCATGCCCTGTCCCCGCTCCTCATGTCCCGATCTGACGGGGGGCGGCGACGCGGGTCAACCTCCGTCGCCGGCAGCGCCGGACATGCGTCCCGCGCCCGAGATCAGCCGGGAACCGGGAGGCAGTCCGCCAGGGTCTGTGCGTCGAGGCTCTGGAAGAAGCTCTCCCGGGCGCGGCCGAGCATGCCGCGTAGCCGGCAGGTGGGGGCAAGCGTGCAATCGCCGCCGTCCAGCCGGAAGCACGCGACGATCGCCTGGTCGGCTTCCAACGCGCGGACCAGGGTGCCGAGGCGGATACCCGCCGGAGGCTGCGCGAGGCGTACCCCACCCGCCGCGCCGCGGAGCGTGCGCACGGCGTCGAGGGCGGCGAGGTCCTGGACGATCTTGTGCAGGTGGTGGCGCGAGACGTCGCCCAGCCGGCGCGCGAGCTGCTCGACGCTGACGTGCCGATCGGGCGCCTCGGCGCCCAGGAGGATGAGCACCCGCAGCGCGAGGTCGGTGGACGCGAGGAGGCGCATCGGGACGATCTCCGAAATAGGTATTGACAATACCACTTTGACGGAGGCACGAAAGAGGCATCGTCAATGCATGTTTGACGATCGCCCCGCCCGCCGCGTCCGGCGGGCTCACCGGAGACCGCTCCCATGGGTGCAGATGCCCCCGTTCGGGGTTTCGCCGATCGCACGCTGGCCGATATCGCCACCGCCCTGCCGGGCGCGACGGCGCTGTTCCGGCAGCACAAGCTCGATTTCTGCTGCGGCGGCAACGTCCCGCTGCGCGAGGCCGCGGCCGTCCGGGCACTGGACGTGCCGGCGCTGGAAGCCGCGTTGGACGAGGTTGCCGCGCGCGCGACGCCGGTCGCAACGCCCGCCGACACGGACGCGCTGATCGGGCTGATCGAGACCACGTACCATGCCGGCCACCGTGCCGCGCTGCCCGAACTGCAGCGCCTCGCGCGGCGGGTGGAGGCGGTGCACAAGGCCAACCCGGCGGTGCCGGCCGGGCTCGCCGACCTGCTCGCGGCGATGGGCGAGGATCTCGAAGCCCATATGCGGAAGGAGGAGCAGGTGCTGTTCCCCCTGATGCGTGCCGGCGGGCATCCCATGATCGGCCACCCGATCGCGATGATGCTGGCGGAGCATGACGATCACGGCGCCCATCTGCGCGCGCTCGAGGCGTTGACGCAGGACTTCACGCCGCCCGAGGGCGCCTGCACCACGTGGCGGGCGCTGTATGCCGGGCTGGCGCAGTTCACCGACGCGCTGATGGCGCACATCCACCTGGAGAATGCGGTCCTCTTCCCGCGCTTTACCGGCTGAACCGGCGTGGCCGGCGTCTCCGACCGCGCGTCGCCGGCCACCTCCCCCACCCGCGGTCCCCTCTCTCCCAACCCAAGGAGCTCGGCCGTGCCGAAGCCGTTGTCCGCGTCCACGATCGCCCTGATCAAGGCCACCGTCCCTGCGCTCGAGACGCACGGGCTCGCCATCACCCGCCGCATGTACGAACGCATGTTCCAGAACGAGGCGATCCGCGACCTGTTCAACCAGTCGCATCACGGCGAGACGGGCTCGCAGCCCAAGGCGCTGGCCGGCGCGGTGCTCGCCTATGCCCGCAACATCGACAATCTCGGCGTGCTGGGCGGCGCGGTCGAGCGCATCGCGCAGAAGCATGTCGCGCTCAACATCCTGCCCGAACATTACCCGTTCGTGGCCGAGGCGCTGCTGGGCGCCATCGGGGACGTGCTGGGTGACGCCGCGACGGAGGAAATCCTGGCCGCCTGGGGCGAGGCCTACTGGTTCCTCGCCGAGTTGCTGATCGGGCGGGAGGCGGCGATCTACCGCGAGCTCGCGGCGCAGCGGGGCGGGTGGAACGGCTGGCGCGACTTCCGCATCGAGCGCGTGCAGGACGAGAGCACGATCATTCGCTCCTTCACGCTGGTGCCGGTGGATGGCGGGCCGGTGCTGCGGCACAAGCCGGGCCAATACCTCGGCTTCGCGCTCGACCTGCCGGGGATCGGCAAGCTGCGGCGCAACTACTCGATCTCCAGCGCGCCGGACGACCGCGCCTACCGCATCACGGTGAAACGCGAGGCGAGCCCCGGCGTGCCGGCGGGGCAGGCGTCGACCTGGCTGCACGACCATGGCGTGCCGGGGACGGTGCTGTCGGTCGCGGCGCCGGCGGGCGACTTCTTCCTGGACCCGGCGGAGGCGCGGCCGCTGGTGCTGGCGAGCGGCGGCGTCGGACTGACCCCGCTGATGAGCATGCTGGAGACGCTGTCGGTCGCCGCGCCGCAGCACCCGGTGCTTTGGGCGCATGGCACGCTGGACGGCAGCACGCACGCGATGGGCAAGCAGGTCCGCGCGCTGTCGGCGCGTATGCCGAATTTGCGGTCCCAGGTGTTCTATGCCGCGCCGCGGGCGGAGGATCGGGTCGGCCAGGACCATGACGTTGCCGGGTTGATCTCGGCCGCATGGCTCGCGACCCAGGCACCGGACGGGGCGGTGTTCTTCCTGTGTGGTCCGAAGCCGTTCCTGCGGGCGATGGTCGGCGGGCTTCTCCGGCAGGGTGTGGAGGCGGAGCGCATCCGCTACGAGTTCTTCGGACCGGCGGACGAGTTGCTGGACGAGGCCGGGCCGGCGTGCCTCGCGGCCTGACGGCGGGCGAGTTCGGCGCGCCATCCGCCAAAGAGGGCGCGCCGTCCGCCGGAGGGGGCGCGCCTACTGCTCAAGGGTGCGCGCCTATCGCTTGATCACCAGCCCCTGGCCGGTGGGCAGCTCGAGCACCGGGAGGCCATGGCGGCGGAGGAACGCATCCTCCGCCGCCTTCTGCGCGCGATATCCCGTCCAGCCATAATCGTCGAACACGATCATGCCGCCCGGCGAGACGCGGTCGAACAGCGCATCCAGCGCGCCCAGTTCCGCGGCCGCGTCGTTCAGGTCGACATGCAGGAAAGCGATCCGGTCGGGGGCGCCGGCGGCAAGCACCTCGGGCACCTTGCCCCGGGTCACCGTGACGTTCGGCCAGGGCGCAAACCGGCGGCACACCCGGTCGTAGAGGTCGGGGGCATGGGCGCCCAGCCGCTTGCCGATTCCGGGGCCCGGCGTCGGGTCGAACAGGTCGTAGAACCAGCAGCGCCGTTCGGGCAGGCCCTCCAGGTAGTGGAGCACGACCGCCATCGAGTAGCCCTCATACGTGCCGCACTCGACGTAATCGCCTTCGATGCCGCGACAGCTCTCGGCCGCCCAGCATAGCGTGTGGGTCCGCCACGCCATCGCGCGCTCACTGTCGCGCGGATCGGCGGCGAGCACGGCGGCGACGAAGCGCTGGTCGGTGAGGAAGCCGCAGTTCCGGCCATAGGTGATCAGGTTGTCGCCGACGAACCACGGCGTGCGCGGATCGCTCACGTCGCCCGCCGCGGCCACGAACTGCTGCAGCGCCGGCACCGTCGCGGGCACCAGGTCGAGCCGGTAGAACAGTGGCGCGACCCGCAGGCCGATGGCCGGCGCGGGATCGTCCTGCGAAGCAGCAGGGTGCGGTGGAGGCGGTCCGTCCATGCCGCCCATGCTGCCCTCCAAAGATGAACGACTCCTCAACCCACCCAAGTTCACCAGGGGTTAACCGCGCGGCGCGAGGTTCGCCTGGACGCAGGAGCCGAACCGCGCCCATGCAGCCCGCCGCCCCACCGCCTCACGCCCCCTCGGCCTGGGGAGCGCTGGAAGCCGCGATGCCCGCATTGGAAGCGGAGATGCGGCGGATCAACACCCTGCTCGCGGCCGGCGCGCGCGATGCCGCCATCACGGCGTTTCACGCCCTGCCGGAGCAGGCGGTGCGAACCCTGCGACCCGACCTGACCTGCCGTGGGATGCTGCTCCCCGGCCGCCACGTGCCGATCAGCCTGTGCCGCATCCCGGCCACGCCGCGGACCGGCATGCCCGTCGCGTTGTTCCTGCCGGGCCTTCAGTCCAGCCTGCTGCTTGCCGCCACGCGCGCCGCCGTCTTCGTGGATCTCGCGGACCTGATCGTCTGCGAATTGCCGAACCATGGCGCGACCGGCATGCCGCCCGAGGTCTCGCTCGCGTCCTTCGCCGCCGAGTACGCGGCGCTGATCGACCACGCCACCACCGGCCCCCTCGCCGTCTTCGGTGAATCCCTGGGGGGCCTGGTCGCGCTCGCCCTCGCCCGCAGCCGCCCCGAACGCGTGCGGTCGGTCGTGCTGCTCGACACGCCGTTCCACCTGACGCGCCCCGCCCTCGCCGCCTGGATCACGCGGAGCTGGCACGCCGGCGGGAAGCGACCCGGCATCCGCGCCATCTGCCGGGAGATCATGGGCTTCGACCCGGCGGACGACACGACGCTCGCCACGCATCGCCCGTTCCACCTCCTGCGCGCCCTGCCCTTCGCCTGCGCCCATCTCCTCGGCGGCGACGCGACCCGGTCGGGTGCGGGATCGGCGGTGACGGAGGACGACGTCGCGGAGATGAAGGCCGTCCACCCCGCCCTGCTGCTGCCGCCGCGCGTCCCGGACTCGGGTCATGCGGTGCTGCTCGACAACCCCGCCGGCACGTTGCAGGCGCTGCGGGCCTGCCTCGCCCCTTCGGCCACGAGCGGAACCTAGCTCCGCCCGCGATGAGCGGGACCTGGCCCCGTCGGCCACGAGCGGATCATGGGTCAGCCCGTCGGCGCACCCGGCTTTTGATCACCGGCTTTGTCGCCGCGCCGAACGCGATCTAGCATCACCGTCCTCAGACAAGGGGGAGTGACGCACATGCATTTCGGCGCCTCGATGTTCTTCACCGACTATTCGATGACCGCGCCTGACCTCGCGCAGGCGCTGGAGCAGCGCGGGTTCGAATCCGTCTGGGCACCCGAACACTCGCACATCCCGGCGTCGCGGCGCTCGCCCTGGCCGGGCGGCGGGGACCTGCCCAAGCAGTACTACGACGTGATGGATCCGTTCGTGACGCTGACCGCGGCGGCGATGGCGACCAAGTCGCTGAAGGTCGGCACCGGCGTGTGCCTGGTGAACCAGCGCGACCCGATCCAGCTCGCGAAGCTCGTCGCCTCGATCGATCAGGTCTCGGGCGGGCGGTTCCTGTTCGGCATCGGCGTCGGCTGGAACGCGGAGGAGATGGAGAACCACGGCACCACCTTCTCCACCCGCGCCAAGCTGGTGCGTGAGCGGATCGAAGCGATGAAGGAGATCTGGACGAAGTCGAAGGCCGAGTATCACGGCGAGTTCGTGAACTTCGACCCGATCATGACCTGGCCGAAGCCGGTGCAGAAGCCGCATCCGCCGATCATCGTGGGCGGCGCCTTCCCGCAGGCGGCTCGGCGCGCGCTGCGCTACGGCGACGGCTGGATTCCTCTGGCGGGACGGGGCGGCGACATCCTCGACTCGGTCGCCAAGTTCCGCGCGATGCCGGCGGAGGACGGAAAGGATCCGGCGAGCATGCCGATCACCATCTTCAATGCGCCCGAGGATCTCGACACGCTGAAGCGCTACCGCGACGCCGGGATCGCGCGCGTGTCGACCAGCGTGCCGGCGGAGAAGGGGGAGACGGTGCTGCCGATCCTCGACCGCTGGGCGGAGATGATGCGCAAGCTGTAAGACGGCGCCTGGGCGGGGCGACGCGGTGCCGGTCGACCGGTGCCGCGTCGCGCGCCCCGGCTTGGCGGCGACGCCGGTGGCGCGGGCCGTCGCGGTCCCGGCGCCGCCGGCCTACTGCATCGTCTCCGGACCCTTGAGGTCGCGCATGCCGGCCTCGGGCAGGATGCCCAGCCGCTTCGCCACCTCCTGATACGCCTCCTCGACCTTGCCCAGGTCGCGGCGGAAGCGGTCCTTGTCCATCTTCTCGTTCGTCTTGCTGTCCCACAGCCGGCAATTGTCCGGGCTGATCTCGTCGGCCAGCACGATCCGCATCTCGTCGTTTTCCCAGAGCCGGCCGAATTCCAGCTTGAAGTCGACCAGCGAGATGCCGACCCCCAGGAACAGGCCGGTCAGGAAGTCGTTGATCCGCAGGGTCAGCGCGACGACGTCGTCGATATCGGCGGTGCTGGCCCAGCCGAAGCAGGTGATGTGCTCCTCCGACACCAGCGGATCGTTCAGCGCGTCATTCTTGTAGTAGTATTCGATGATCGAGCGCGGCAGCCGCGTCCCCTCCGGGATGCCCAGCCGCTGCGACAGGCTGCCGGCGGCGACGTTGCGCACCACGACCTCGAGCGGGATGATCTCCACCTCCCGGATGAGCTGCTCGCGCATGTTCAGGCGCCGGACGAAGTGGGTCGGGATGCCGATCTCGGCAAGCCGCATCATCAGGTACTCGCTGATGCGGTTGTTCAGCACCCCCTTGCCGGTGATGACGCCCTTCTTCTGGGCGTTGAACGCGGTGGCGTCGTCCTTGAAATACTGCACGAGCGTGCCGGGCTCCGGCCCCTCGAACAGGATCTTGGCTTTGCCTTCGTACAACTGACGGCGGCGGGCCATCGCGATTCCCCTAGAGCGTGAACCGGCGCAGGCGAGCGCCGCCAAGGCCGAGATCACGCGATCAAACCAAGCCCAAGGGCGGCGCCGGCCCAACGCGAACCGCACCACCACCCACCGGCCGACCGCATGGAACGGCCGCGGGGGGTATAGCAGCGGTCCCCCCCCTGGCAAAGCAAACCCGGAACAGGGGAGCCTCCCGCCCGCTACACGGCCGCGAACGGCGTCTCCCCGGGCCGGCCGGGCGCGAACAGCCACTGGGGCGGTCCCTCTTCCGGCAAGGCGACCAGGCTGCTGCAGACCGTGCCGAACCCGCCGCGCGGCGCGATGTCGAGCTGCTCCTGCGGGCCGCCCGCGCGGTCGCCCAGCAGGCGCGGCCAGTCCTTCCAGTCGTTCGGCTCCGGCGCTGCCGCCGCCGCGAAGCGCGGCAGGTGGCGGGCGATCCGCGGACTGTCGAGGTCGTTCGGGTCGTGTGCCGTCACCACGGAGACGCCCTCCGGCAGCCGGTCCACCGTCGGCCGGCCCAGGCCGGTGCCGCGCAGGAAGAACGCGCCGCTCCGGTCGGCCACCACCAGGTTGAAGCCGCGCCACTCCGCCGAGTCGAGCGCGCCGACCGCCGCCGCCCCCGCCGCGGCGTCACCCCGGCTCACCGCCAGCAGCGGCAGGTCGCCGCGGCTGCGCTTGCCGGCGAGCGGTCCCAGCGTGCCCGGGCGGTTCAGCACCGCCGCCACCACGCCATCCGTCCGGTGCAGCGCCATCCAGGTGCCGCCGGCGCTGCGGTCCCGCCCGCCGATCACCTCCGGCTGGTCGGGCCACCACGCGGCCGGCGGATCCCAGGACCGGGCGAGCTGCTCGTCACGGTTGGCCGCGATCGTCACCGGCCAGGCGTGGCCCGGCCGGACCAGGACGACGACGGTGCACACGCGTCAGGCGATGGAGGAGTTGAACCCGCCGCCGTCGAGCAGCAGGTTGTGCCCGACGATGAAGCCGATCTTCGCGGAGCAGAGGAAGGCGCAGGCATCGCCGAACTCCGCCGGATCGCCGACCCGCCCGGTGGGTGTCGCCTTGGCGCGTTCGGCGATCACGTCGTCCACCGCCACGTTGCGCTTGCCGGCTTCGTGCGCCGCGCCGCTGCGCAGCCGGTCGGTCAGGAACGGACCCGGCAGCAGGTTGTTGATGACCACGTTGTGCCGCGCGACCTGGCGGGCGAGGCCAGCGACGAACCCGGTCAGCCCGGCGCGTGCGCCGTTGCTCATGCCCAGCACCGGGATCGGCGACTTCACCGAGGCCGAGGTGATGTTGACGATGCGGCCGAACTTGCGGTCGCACATGCCATCGACGACCGACTTGATGAGGAAGATGGGCGCCAGCATGTTGGCGTCGATCGCCTTGATCCAGTCCTCGCGGTCCCAGTCGCGGAAATCGCCGGGCGGCGGTCCGCCGGCGTTGTTCACCAGGATGTCCGGCGCCGGGCAGGCGGCGAGCGCCGCGGCACGCCCTTCTTCGGTGGAGATGTCGCCGGCGACGGGCGTGACCTTCACGCCGGTTTCCTTGCTGATCTCGGCCGCCGTCTTCTCGAGCTCGCTCGCGGTGCGGGCCGTGATGACCAGTTCGACCCCTTCGCGCGCCAGCGACAGCGCGCAGGCGCGGCCGAGCCCCTTGCTGGCCGCGCAGACGATGGCTGTCTTGCCCGTGAGACCCAGGTCCATGATGCGCCTCCCCAATGCTGCCACGGGCGTAGCGCAGCAGGGTCGAGCGGGCCAGGGTGGCGGCCAGTGCCGTCCGCCACCCCTCCGACCGGCCGACGTGCGGGGCTCGAAGCGCTCGAAGCGTGAGGCTCCCGGTACCTTGCTCCACACGTGTCGCTCGAGGCGCGCGGCGTGCGTTCCTCGGGGCGCGTTCCTCGGGGCGCGTCGAGCGACGGGGGCCGATCGTGGCCGCCCGGTCAGTGGTGGAACAGGGGCGGCATCGCCGGCTTCGCCTCCGGGATCCAGCATCCCGGTCCGCCGGCGGGAGCGCCCGCATCGAAGGCGAAGGCGCTCCGCTGGACGTCGTGGTACGACAGATGCTGGCCGCCCCACCCGCCGGGCAGATCGGCGGTCGCGTCGATCGACAGGGTGGAGACCCCCTTCCCCTGCAGCGTCGTCCCGGCCTGCGATGCGACGAACTTCATCGACCAGTCGCCGGTCCCGAGGACGGAGGCGGCGAAGCGAGCGAGATCGAACCCGCCGCAGGCGGCCGGTCCGTTGCCGGCAGGATCGGTCTGCACCGTCCCCTCGCTGGCCGCCGTGGTGGCGAGCGTCGCATCGCTCCATCCGTTGCCGCTCAGCGTGAAGGTGAAGCTGTCGGTGACGCGCATGTGGATCAGGGTATGGCTCGACGGCAGTTCGGCCGTGAGCTCCATGCTGAGCGTCGCCGCGTAGCCGCCCACGAGCTTGCCGTCCTCGATGGTCAGCTGGGCGCTGCCGACGGCGGCCGTGGTGATGCTGCCCACGGCGCCGCCGCGGCCGAACGCGTCGAAATCGATGACGTTGCCGAGGGAGATGTGGATCGCGGCATAGTCGTTCGGCACCAGTGCGGTGAGGCCGATATCGACGCTGGCCTGCGCGGTCCCGTCGATCGCCACCGCATGTGGGGCGAACCCGCGGCCCGCGTGCAGGTAGGCGCCATCGCGCCAGGTGCCCAGGTCGATTTCGTTCAGCGCGAGGGGTGTCGGATGGTGCCAGTCGTCCCAGGCAAAGCGTGGCTTGAGATGGTCGGGCTTTGAAATGTGCATGTGGGCGTATCCCCGTTCCCGATGCGACGGCCGATGCTGCCGCCGGGAGAACGAGACCCAAGTGCAACGCAAACGACGACAAAACAGTTCGTAGATTGCAACACAAAAGCGTCAAATAGAGTTGGGAACGTGTGATCGATCGACTTCGACGACGTTCCTGCGCGCGGTGCCGTCTTTATCCGACACTCGCATCGCTGATTTGCGTGCGATCTGTTACGGAGCGAACCATCTGCCGCACAGGCCACGGCTACGCCGCCAGCCACTGGGCGGCAATCGGCTGAGTGGCGATCGGCTGGACGGCGATCGGCCGAAGGGCGATCGGCTGCCCTCCCAACGGCCGCACGTGCGTTCGGCTGCACTGCGCGGACGAACCCTGTCGCCCGACGCCGGACGCGCACGAACGCCGGCCGGGAGTCCCGGCCGGCGTCGTAACCCGGTCCAATCAGCGGGCGGGCGTGGCGAGCGCCAGTCGCTGGTGCGGCGTGCTCGCCGCGGCGACATGGGTGGATGAAGCGCCCGCGCGGCACTCCGGATACATCGCCAGCAGCGCGCTCGGGATGTTGCAGCCGGGGATGGCGGCGGTGACGGTCGTCGCGGCCGGCGGCACCGGCGGATGCGGCGCGGGGGCGCTCGCGGGCTCCACGGCGGGAGGCGCCGCGCGGGTCACCGAACGGGGCGCCGGCCTGCTCTGCGCCACGGGCTTCGGTGCGGGCGCCGCACTCGGGGCGGTCGTGCATTCCGGATAGAGCGACACCTGCAGCCAGGGCGTCCGGCAGAAGGCAGGCGCACCCGCGACCACCGTCGTGGCCGGCGCCGCGTCAGCCTCCTGCGTCGCGGGTGGCGGGGCAACCCGGACGGGCGCGCCAGGCTGGAGGACGGGCGTCGCGGCGGGCGGCGGCAGCGGCGTCGCGATGACGGGTGTCGGAGCGGCGGAGGCGGCCAGGACCGGTCCCGGAGCGGGCGCGGCGGAGGCGACTGGCGGCCCGCCGGCGGCTGCGGTGCGTTGATCCTGCAGGCAGGGGCGCCCGACGCGGATCGCGGCCTGGCGGACGTCCTTGATCTCGCACAGGATCTCGCGCGCCAGGGCCTCGTCCTTCAGGCCGGTGATCACCA
Source organism: Rhodospirillales bacterium 69-11 (assembly GCA_001898425.1). GTDB lineage: Bacteria > Pseudomonadota > Alphaproteobacteria > Acetobacterales > Acetobacteraceae > Rhodopila. The sequence continues at coordinate 235,606 of MKTV01000005.1, read as the reverse complement.
CCGCGGCGTTGTTGCGGGTCTCGCACTCCCGATCGATGTCGCTGATCGCGCCGCCCAGGCCGAACAGCGGCGTGGTGACGCCGACCGACGAACCGGTCGCGCAGGGATTGAGCCCGTAGATGTTGGACAGGCCGAGCGCCGGCGCGTTTCTCGGGATGCTCGGAAGCCCGGTGTTGTTGATGTTCTCTGTGATGGTGGCCTGCGCCATGCCCCGATGCGGGGCGAGCGCGACGGCGGCGACGCAGGCCGCCAGGATGATGGTGATACGCATGACGCTTCCCTCTTTTGGCTGCCTGCGGGCGGCCTTCTTGTCAGAATTGCGATCCCCAGGAACCCGACCATGAATAGGTGTGCCCGTTGATCGTGCTGGTGAACGAGCCCCCGCCACCGCCGAAGCTGGTGCCGCCGTTCGGGCCAGTGTTGATCCCGCCGCTGAAATACGAATTGCTGCTGAAACCGTTGCCGTTGATGCTGACGCCGTAGGAGCCGTTGCCGGCATAGGCGACGGCGCCGCTGCCTGGGCCGGTGATGGTGACGCCGGTCGTCGTGCCGCTATGGGCCTGGGCGAAGGCCGCTGCCGGCGCAAGCAATCCGGCGGCGAGCCAGAGTCCGGGTCGGATGGTCCGCATGGAATGTCTCCTGTCGAAATCCGTGCGAGGCGATCGAAGTGTTGCGGCGGTCAATGCATGGACCAGCCGCCGTAACCAAAGCTGTGTGCCGTCGCACTGCTGGAACCGGTGAACGAGGCCGTGCCGGTGGAGGCACCCATGGTTCGCGTGCTGATGGTGGACCCAGTGGCGATGCTGTTCGGCGTGACGCCGATCATGGTGCCGCCGAAGCTCTGCGCGCCGACGATCGCGGCGCCACCATTGCTGCTGTTGGCGGTCGCGGAGGACGTAGCTCCGGCGCTGGCGCCGACGCTGCTGTAGCTGCCGGCGTAGGCGGGAGTGAACGCGACGGCCGCGAAGAAGGCGGCGAGGATGGCGGTAGAGGCGAGGAACCGGCGCATGGCGATCTCCACGGTCGGACGATGAAGGGACGGTCGAGCGGGCGGCGGCGACCGAGATCGCCGCCGCCCGACCGGATATCAGGGCAGCGACACGCCGCCGACGATCCCGGTGAAGCCATGGCCGCTCGTCTGCGCGCCCTGGCTGCCGCCGGCCGCGAAGCCCGCGAAGCCGCTCGAGATCCCGCCCACGGTCCCGTGCTGCGTGGAGTAGGTCGAGATGGACCCACCAGTCAGCCCGGTCGAAAGGCTGGTCGTGCTGTAGGCAGAACCGGACGAGCCGGCGAGCGCCGCAGAGGGGCCGACGCCGCCGACCGAGCTGCCGCCAGACGCGCTGGAGCCGCCGCCGACGCTGGCGCCCGTGCCGCCCGCCACGAACAGACCGCCCGCGAAAGCCGGAGCCGACGCGAGGCACAGGGCACCGGCGGCTGCAAGAAGCAGTTTACGCATGTTTCCACTCCCAAGTAATGAGGCAAAGCCACCCAGTATTGATCTGGATGATCGGCCCGCCCAGCCGGCGAGCCCCTACATTTCTTCAGGAAACCACATACGAGTCAAAAACAAAATCTTTCTGTTCTCCGCACATGCCGTTGAATATTTCGACGTTTCGACCATAATCGAAGAGTCGAACGGACCACCCGGGACGCGCTCACGAGCGCGTGCATCACGACTGGCGTGATCGCTGGCCCGCCCCACCTCCGCAGTGTGGTATCGAGTGCGTTCACACCACCGCTCTCCCGCGGTGGGGCGGACGGCTTGGACACCAGGCCGGAACAAAGGGGCTGACGGCGGCGATGACGGAACCGGCTTGCGTTGCGACACTGGCGAGGCGTTTCGAAGCAGCGGAGGCGCGGTGCGCCACGCTCGATCAGGAGATCGCTGCGCTCGCCCCGGCGGACGAGCGGCGCAACACCCTCTGGCTGAAGCTGGAAGACGCATTGGCCGAACGTCAGGGCTGCCTGGAGGCGCTGACGGCCACGCCCGCCACGGAGCCCGGTGCCGTGCGCATGAAGGCCGCGATCGCGCGCCGGTTGCTGCAGCGGCATGCCGAGATGCCGGCCGAGGACGTCGCGCCGCTGCTCGCCCTCGCCGGCTCCGCGCTCGACGATCTCCTTGCCGGATCTCCTTCGCCGACACCCGGGGACCTCCCGCCGCACTGACGGGAAATTCGGCGCGTGTCGGCGTGGGGCGGCGGGCCGTCGCGCGGCCTGGCGATAGTGGCAGGCCGCATCGCAGTACGGGGCGGCTGCCCGCTGCCCGGGGCGGCCGGGCGGGGTTCTAGTCGCCCGCCGCGTCGGCCGTCTGGGACAGGAACCCGAGCAGTTCGTGCATCATGGCCCGGTTCGCGGCGTAGATGATCCGCCGGCTCGACCTGCGATGGACCAGCAACCCCGCCTGCGTGAGCTGTTGCAGGTGAAAGGACAGCGAGGACGGGGCGAGCGACAAGCGTGCGGCGATCACCCCGGCCGCCAGCCCCTCCGACCCGTGTTCCGCAAGCAGGCGCCAGAGGTCGAGGCGGATTTCCTGACCGAGGGCGCTGAGCATGGCAACGACGCGCCCCTCGTCCACCGCCGTGCCCGCATGGGGCATCAGGTCCGTCGGGGGTGGAGGCGGAACGGCAAGCATGCCTCGCCTGTCGGGCGCCTCGTGGCGAGGCCCGCCCGGATTGCTGTTGAACGCCATCAGGCACCCCCCTGTTTTCTCGTGCGACGTGTCTGCCCGGTTCGCGTTCTCATTTGCGCGCAAGGGGCATGGACCGTCATGCCGCTTCGCGACCACAAGCCAAAACAAGTAACGGAAAGACTTTAACGGGGCAGAACTGCTTCAGCCACGATCGGAAAGTTCTCGGACTATCGCGTTCCATCAGGAATGCGTGACGACTTTGCGGGACGGAATGAATGATGTACGGCCGCGACAGGCCCCATCATTTTCCACCTCGAATTCCGATCATTGCATCGCTCCAATGGATGATGAGAGAATTGGCAGACGATGGCAGAAAAAATCTTATCCGGAATGATTTCACGTGCCGGGGCGGCCGCGGACCGATTGGCGCCATGGTCGGAACGGAGGCGATCCGCTGGTCCCCGAGTGGCGGAAAGGTAGCGGAACCTTGGTGCGCCCGGCAGGACTCGAACCTGCAACCAAGCGGTTATGAGCCGCCAGCTCTGACCAATTGAGCTACGGGCGCGGAATGGGCGGAGAACGCCTCAGAAGCCCCTGCCGCGTCAACCCGGTCCCGCACGAACCTGCCGCCAGGCAGGAGGATCCCGAACGGCACGCGATCGCGAGGCATGTGACCGGCTCCGCACGAATTGCCTACCCGGGAGCCTTCTGGCATAGCAGCAATGACGTCCAACCGAAGCCGTTCAAGGCGATTCGGCGTGCCACGAACGGCGATTGCTTCACAGAGGAACACCTCGGATGCAAATGGCCCACTGGGTGGTCATCGCCTGCGGCTTGCTGGCGTTGGTCTACGGCCTGATCACCAGCCGTCAAGTTCTCGCCGCGGATGCCGGTTCGGCCCGCATGCAGGAAATCTCCGGCGCCGTGCAGGAAGGCGCACGGGCGTATCTCAACCGGCAATACACCACGATCGGCCTGGTCGGCGTGGTCATCCTGATCATCCTGGGCCTGATTCTCGGGATCCACACGGCCATTGGCTTCGTCATCGGCGCCGTGCTCTCGGCCGCCGCGGGCTATGTCGGCATGAACGTCTCGGTGCGCTCCAACGTGCGCACCGCCCAGGCCGCCCGTAACGGGCTCGCCGCCGGGCTCGACGTCGCGTTCAAGGCAGGGGCCATCACCGGCATGCTGGTGGTCGGCCTCGGACTGCTGGGCGTGGCCGGCTACTACTTCATCCTGCGCGCGAACTACGGCCCCGACATCACCGACGATCAGCTCCGCCACGTGCTGGAGGCCATGGTCGCCCTCGGCTTCGGCGGCTCGCTGATCTCCATCTTCGCGCGCCTCGGCGGCGGCATCTTCACCAAGGGCGCCGACGTGGGCGCCGACCTGGTGGGCAAGGTCGAGGCCGGCATCCCCGAGGACGACCCACGCAACCCGGCCGTGATCGCCGACAACGTGGGCGACAACGTGGGCGACTGCGCCGGCATGGCCGCCGACCTGTTCGAGACCTACGCCGTGACGATCGTCGCCACGATGCTGCTGGCCGGCATCTTCTTCACCGGCCCGGTCCGCGACGCCCTGCTGATGTTGCCGCTCGGGATTGGCGGGATCTGCATCCTGACCTCCATCATCGGCACGTATTTCGTGAAGCTGGGTCCCGACAACGGGATCATGAAGGCGCTCTACAAGGGGCTGATCGTCACCGGCCTGCTGTCGATCGTGGGCGTGGCGATCATCATCGCCTGGTTCATCGGCTTCGGCACCCCGCTCGCCATGACGGGCGGCGGCTCGACGACCGGCTTCGCGCTGTTCGTCTGCGCCCTGGTGGGGCTCGTGGTCACCGGCGCGATCGTCTGGATCACCGAATACTACACGGCGACCGAATACCGGCCCGTGCGCTCGATCGCGCAGAGCTCCACGACCGGCCACGGCACCAACGTGATCCAGGGCCTCGCCGTCTCGATGGAAGCGACGGCGCTGCCGGTGATCGTCATCTCGATCGGCATCATCGTCACCTACATGGTGGCGGGCCTGTTCGGCATCGCGGTCGCCGCCACCACCATGCTGTCGCTCGCCGGCATGATCGTGGCGCTCGACGCCTACGGCCCGGTCACCGACAACGCCGGCGGCATCGCCGAAATGGCGGACCTGCCCAAGGACGTGCGCGTCACCACCGACGCGCTGGACGCGGTGGGCAACACCACGAAGGCGGTGACCAAGGGCTACGCGATCGGATCGGCAGGCCTCGCCTCGCTGGTGCTGTTCGCCGCGTACACGCAGGACCTGACGCACTACTTCCCGACCCTGAAGGTCGACTTCGCGCTGCAGAACCCGTTCGTTGTGGTCGGGCTCTTCATCGGCGGCCTGCTGCCCTACCTGTTCGGGGCGATGGGAATGACCGCGGTCGGCCGGGCCGCCGGCGCCGTGGTGGTGGAGGTGCGCCGCCAGTTCCGCGAGATCCGCGGGATCATGGAGGGGACGGCGAAGCCGGAATACGGCACGGCCGTGGACCTGCTGACCAAGGCCGCGATCAAGGAGATGATCCTCCCGTCGCTGCTGCCGGTGCTGGCACCGATCGTGCTGTGGATCGTGATCGACATCATCGCGGGCCAGGCCGCCGCCTTCGCCGCCCTAGGCGCCATGCTGCTGGGCACGATCGTGACGGGACTGTTCGTCGCGATCTCGATGACCTCGGGCGGCGGGGCCTGGGACAATGCCAAGAAGTACATCGAGGAAGGCAATCACGGCGGCAAGGGCTCCGACGCCCACAAGGCGGCGGTGACCGGGGACACGGTGGGCGATCCGTACAAGGACACGGCGGGCCCGGCGGTGAACCCGATGATCAAGATCACCAACATCGTGGCGCTGCTGCTGCTGGCGATTCTGGCCGGCTGGCTGCACTGAGAGCGCGCCCCCTCCGTCATCCGCGGGCTTGACCCGCGGATCCCGACCACGCGATTGCGAGAGGCTGGGATGGCCGGGTCGAGCCCGGCCATGACGGGGACGGGGGCGGCCGGGTCGAGCCCGGCCATGACGGAGACGGGGCGGCCGGGTCGAGCCCGGCCATGACGCTGCAGGGAAAGGAGGGGTCGCCGACCGACCTCGACACCCGACGAGCCGGTCTGGCCCGACAGCTCAGATCAGGTCAGACGCCTCGACGGCCGCGACGTCGAGCAGGCGCTCGATCACCTCGGGTTCCTGCGCGCCGGCAATCGCGTGCCGGCCGGACACCACGAAACACGGCACGCCGTTGATCCCCAGCCGGTGCGCGCGGAGATTGTCGGCATGCACCGAATCCGCCTCCTCCTCCGAGGCGAGGAAGCGGCGCACCGGCTGCGGCTCCAGCCCGCAGGCCGCCGCGATCGCCGCCAGCACGGCGTGGTCGCCGATGTCGTGCCCGTCGGTGAAATGGGCCGCGAACAGCGCCTCCACCATCGCATCCGCCCGCCCCACCCGCGCGGCGAACCGCACCAGCCGATGCGCGTCGACCGAGGACGGGGTCCGCCGAATCCGGTCGAAGCGGAACAGCACGCCCTCGGCGCGGCCGATCTCGGAGATGGAGGTGTAGAGGCGGCGCGCGCGATCTTCGCCGCCGAACTTGCGGACGACGTATTCCGGCCTGGACATCCCACTGCGGGGCATGTCGGGATTGAGCAGGAACGGACGCCACGTCAGCTCGTAGAGCAAGTCCGGGCGGCGGCGCAGCGTGCGCATCAGCCGGCGGACACCCAGGTAGCACCAGGGGCAGACGAGATCATGCACGATCTCGATCGCCAGCCGTGCCTTCGGCGGTGCCAGGACGTTCACGCTCCGATCCTGGCGCGCAATGCGGCGGATGTCACGCGGATATCATGGTCTCGCTTCCGAGCGGAGCGGCACTGCGCGCGCCGAACGCCCGTCCGTCCCAGATGCAGCCGGGGCCGCTTCCCCAATCCCGCCGGCAGGTGCAGCATCCCGGAAGTCATGCCGATCGGAGCGAACATGGACCAAACCCTGGCCGACACCCTGACGCAGTGGCGACGCCATCTGCACGCCCATCCCGAAGTCACGCTGCACGAGGCCGAGACCTCGCGCTTCGTGCAGGCGCGGTTGCAGGAACTCGGCATCCCCTTCGTCGCCGGGGTGGGCGGCCACGGCGTCGTGGCGACGCTCACCCGCGGCGCCTCCAACCGCAGCGTCGGCCTGCGCGCCGATATGGACGCGCTGCCGATCGAGGAGACCTCGGGCGTCGCCCACGCCTCCACCAACCCCGGCGTCATGCATGCCTGCGGCCATGACGGACATACCACCTCCCTGCTCGGGGCGGCCGCGCTGCTCGCAGGCGACCCGTCCTGGAGCGGCACGGTCCAGTTCGTCTTCCAGCCCGCCGAGGAAGGCGGCGGCGGGGCCAAGTCGATGATCGCGGACGGGCTGTTCGACCGCTTCCCGATGGAGGCGATCTTCGGATACCACAATTGGCCCGGCCTGGAGGCCGGCACGGTCGCCGTGCATGACGGGCCGGTCATGGCGTCCGGCTCGCGGGTCGAGTTCGTGGTGAAGGGCCATTCCGGGCATGCCGCGCTGCCGCACATGACGCGCGATCCGATGATCGCCTCGGCCCATCTGCTGCTCGCGCTGCAGACGATCGTCTCGCGCAACGTCGATCCCCTGGACAGCGCCGTGATCTCCATGGCGACGATCCAGGCCGGCACGGCGGCGAACCAGATTCCCGGCGAGGCGGTGATGCGCGGCACCATGCGCACGCTGCGCAACGCGGTGCGGGACGAGGTGGAGGCGGCGATCGAACGCGTCGCGGCAGGCGTCGGCCAGACCTTCGGGGTGGAGATCCAGCCCACACTGCGCCGCGGCAACCCGGTGACGACGAACACGCCCGCGGAGCGCGACATGGCCGCGGAGGCGGTGCAGGCGGCCGGCCTGCCGCTGCGCCGCGACATGCAGGCGGCGATGACCGGGGAGGACTTCGCCTGGTTCCTCGAGCACCGGCCGGGCGCGTTCGTGTGGATCGGCAACGGGCCGGCCGAGGGCGGGCGCGAGCTGCACAACTCCAACTACGACTTCAACGACGCGATCCTGCCCGCCGCGAGCGGTTTCCTGGCCGGGGTCGCGAAGCGCGCACTGGGGGGCTAGCCGCCGCTCGTGTCATGGCCGCCGAAGGGCGTGCGTACGTGTCATGGCCGCCGAAGGGCGTGCGTACGTGTCATGGCCGCCGAAGGGCGGCCATCCACGACTTACGGTGCCGGGGGAAAATCATGGATGGCCGGGACGAGCCCGGCCATGACACGGGGCACATGACTACCGCAGGCCCGACACCACCCTGTCGCGAGCCCAACACCACCGGTCGCGGCGCTACACCACCCCGTCCGACCGCAGCGCCGCGATCGCGCGGTCGTCGTAGCCCAGGTCGGCCAGGATCGCGTCCGTGTGGGCCCCGAGCGGCGGGGCGATCGTGTCGAGCTTGCCGCCGCCATGGGCCAGCTTGAACCCCGATCCCATCAGCCGCATCGGCCCGTAGGGACTGTCCACCGTCTGCAGCACGTCGCGCGCGGCGATCTGCGGGTGGTCGATGATCTCCTCCACCTTCCAGATGCTGGCCGCCGGCGCACCCGCGTCGTTCAGACGGCGTTCCCAGGTCTTGGCATCCGCCGCCGACAGCGCGCGCTCGATGATCTCCCGCAGCGCCGCCTCATGCTCCTTGCGGCTGAACCAGTCGGCGAAGCGCGGATCGTCGAACACCTCCGTGCAGCCGATCGTGGTGATCAGCGCGCGGAACTGCTTCTCGTCATTCACCGCGAGCAGCAGGTGGCTGTCCTTCGCCTTGAACAGGTTCGCCGTCACCTTGCGGCTGATCGCCTGATTGCCGAACTGCTCCTGGTGGTGGCCGGCCACGGTGAAATCGGCGACCTGGGTCGAGAGGAAGGCGAGGCTCGCCTCCAGCATCGAGACGTCGATGAACTGCCCCTTCCCCGTGTGCGTGCGCTGGAACAGCGCGGAGGACACCGCGAAAGCGGCCGTCATCCCCGACAGCACGTCGCAGACCGCGAAGCCCGCACGGGTCGGACCCATCTCCTTGTGGCCGGTGATCGCCATGATCCCGGACATCGCCTGGATCTTGCCGTCATAACCGGCCTCGTTGCTCGACGGGCCGGTCTGGCCGAAGCCCGAGATGCAGCAATAGATCAGCCGCGGATTCACCTCGGACAGCGCCTTGTAGCCGATGCCCAGCCGGTCCATCACGCCGCCGCGGAAGTTCTCTATGACCACGTCGGCCTCGGCGGCGAGCTTCTTGACGATCTCCACCGCGGCCGGCTTCTGCAGGTCGAGCGTCAGGCTTCGCTTGTTGCCGTTGATCGCGAGCCAGGACGGCGCCATGCCGCGCTCCGCCCATTCGCGCGACAGCGGCGTGCGCCGCATGTCCTCGCCCTCGCGCCGCTCCACCTTGATCACGTCGGCCCCCAGCAGCGCGAGCTGGTAGGACCCGTACGGCCCGGCCAGGACCTGGGTGAAGTCGAGGATGCGGACACCCTCGAACGGGCGCTTGGCTTCCGTCACGGCACGTTCCTCCGGTTCATGCGCACGCGCCGGCTGCCCGGCGTATGCCATCCGCGTTCATCGCGGTTGCAGGCCCCATTCCTGACGGCACGGCGTTCGCTCATGCCGAACGGCCTGAGGATCGTTCATGCCGTTCGGCATGGTTTCATCCGAAACTTCAGGCGGCGACGCGGTTCGGGCGCGCCAGTTCCTTCTGCCGGTCGAACTCCGCGCGGCGGCGCGCGAGTTCCTCGGGCCCGATCCGCTCGAGGTTCAGGTAGTCGTTCTTCCAATCGCCGCTTTCCGACCAACGGATCGGCGACTGCATCGTGGTGCGCGCGCCGACCGCGCCCTCGAGCAGGCGCAGCGCCAGTTCCAGCGTCTCGTCCTGCGAGGCGACGTCGTGCGGCTTACCGGCGCTGTTGCCCAGCGGGAAGTCGCTGAACAGGAAGCGCGGCACGGCGGCGTGCTCCACGATGTCCTTGGCGCAGCCCATCACCACGGTCGGGATGCCCGCCGCTTCGATGTGGCGCGCGACCAGGCTGACCGTCTGGTGGCAGACCGGGCAGTTCGGCACCAGCAGCACGGCGTCGGCGCCATCCTCCTGCACGCGCTTCAGCAGTTCCGGCGCGTCGGTCTGCACCGTGACGCGATGGCTGCGGTTGGTGGGCGCGCCGTGGAAGCGCGGCGCGATCGCGCCCACGCGGCCGGCGGCGACGGCGCGCTGCAGCGCCGGCAGCGGGAACCAGGTGTTCGCGTCGGTGGCCGTGGTGTGCGTGCGGTCGTAGCCGATGTGCGAGATGCGCAGGTCGTAGGGCTGCGTCACGTCCTTCGAATACGGCTGGTAGAACTTGGCGCTGCCGTTGTACGGCGCACCGGGACCCTGGTCGCCCTTGTCGGGCTGGAACGGGGCGGCGGTGGTGATGATGGCGATCCGCGCGGCGTTCAGTTTCTTCTGAAACGGCGTGAACGGCGCCTGCAGGTAGTGCGCCCAGCGATAGGGCGTGGTGTAGCCGATCGCCTTGTAGTACTCGCGGGTGCGCTGCATGTAGGGGATCGGCGCGTCGTAATCCGGCGCGAAGCCGAGAAGCGCGTCGATGTCGGTCGTGGGGTCTTCCATGGCGATCCTCCGCCGCGTGCGAAATGCTGCCGGAACTCGTGCATGAAACCCGCTTGGGCGCAAGGGAGGCGGGAGGGAGGGAGCGGGTGTGTTCCGGTCTCCTGCGAACGCCGGGCTCGCCCTTGCCGTCATCCGCGGGCCTCGACCCGCGGATTCCGACCGCAGCTTCGCGGCGTGGGGATGGCCGGGTCGAGCCCGGCCATGACGATTGGACGCAGGCAGTGCGGATGGCCAGGACAAGCTCGGCCGTGACGTGGGTGAGAGAACGGATGGCCCCGCCAGTGCGCACGCCGTCATGGCCGGCCGTCGAGCCGGCCATCCCACGCGGCACGGTGCCGGTGGGCATGGCCGGGTCAAGCTCGGCCATGACGTGGGTGGGTGAGAGCCCTCCGCGCGGAACCGGGGCCTCGGCCCGCCGCTATTCCGCCGCCAGCTTCACCTCAGCGGGCGCGTTCAGGCGTTGCAGCAGCGTCTCCCGCCGCGTGGCGGCCTTCGCCATGTTGGCCTCCTTCACGGGACCGAAGCCGCGGATCGTGTCCGGCAGCTCCGCCAACCCAACCGCCGCGTCCAGCGTCTCGGGGCGCAGGGCAGCCAACGCAGCGCGCAGGTCCGCGACGTACTGCCCGATCAATGCCCGCTCCGCCTTGCGCTCCGCCTGCCAACCGAACGGATCGAGCGGAGTGCCGCGCAGGATCTTGCCATGGCGCATCATGCGGAACAGCGGCATGGCGATACGACCCGACACCGCAATCTTGCCGCGCCGCCCGGTCGCCGGATCGTGCCGGTGCAGCAGCGGCGGCGACAGATGGAACACCGCGCCGGGTCCATAAGTCGCGCCCGCGTGCAGCCGCGCGACCTCGTACTCGTCCTTGTAGCCCATCGCGCGGAACAGCCCCTCGGCGGCGGCGCGGGTCAGGCGGCCCGGCTTGCCGAACACTGCGGTCTCGCGCGCCTCGACCTCCTTCACCAGCGTGCGGTAACGCTCCGCGTAGCGGCGGGACTGGTAGGCGGTAAGCGCCGCGACGCGGGTCGCGATCACGTCCTCCAGTGCGGCCTGGGGACCCTCGACCAGCTCGCCCAGGATCTCGTGCATCAGCGCCGGCTTCTCGGCCAGGATGCGGCCCCACATGAAGGCGCGGCGGTTCAGCTTCACGGCGGCGCCGTTCAGCTCTATGGCGCGCAGGATCGCGGACTCGCTCACCGGCAGCAGGCCGCGCTGCCAGGCGATGCCGAGCATGACGGTGTTCATGGCCTGGGCGTTGCCGAAGAGTTTTTCGGCGATGCGCACGCCATGCAGCCAGATCGAACGCGTCGCGTCCGTCGCCTTCTCGAGCGTGCGCTTGTGCAGTGCCGCGTCCATCGACAGCAGCCCGTTGCGCTTGAACTCCGCCGTCGCGGCGAGGTCGAGATTGCCGATCACCACGGCGGATTTCGCCGCCCGCTCCAGCACGCCGGGCTGGCAGCCGACCGCCAGATCGGCCGCAAGCATCAGGTCCGCGCTGGCGAGCGGGATGCGCACCACGTCGAGCGCGCTTTCGTCCGTGGCGATCTGCACATGCGCGACCACCGCGCCGTTCTTCTGCGCGAGGCCGGTGAAATCGAGCGTCTTCACCGCGCGGCCTTCGAGATGCGCCGCCATCGCCAGGATCGCGCCCGAGGTGACGATCCCGCCGCCGCCGATGCCGGCGAACAGGCCGCGCCAGACCGTGCCCTGCGGCAGGGCGGGCTGCGGCAGGTCGCGTCCGAGCTCCGCTTCGCGCGCTTCCCAGGTGGTGTCGGCGTCGGGGGCGGCGGGCGGTCCGTCCAGCGTCACGAAGCTGGGGCAGAAGCCTTTCAGGCAGGAGAGGTCGACGTTGCAGGCGGTCGGGTTGATGCGCCGCTTGCGGCCCAGCGGGGTCTCGACCGGATCGATCGCGATGCAGCCGGACTGGGTGGAGCAGTCGCCGCAATTCTCGCAGACGCTCTCGTTGATCACCACGTGGCGCGTCGCCTGCGGCATGGAGCCGCGCTTGCGGCGGCGGCGCTTCTCGGTCGCGCAGACCTGGTCGTAGATCAGCACCGAGGGGCCGTCGTAGTCGCGCAGCTCCCGCTGCACCGCGTCGAGTTCGGCGCGGGTATGCCGCGTCACGCCGGGCGGCAGGGCGGAGGGCGACGGCATGCGGTCCGCTTCGTCCACCACGACGGCGATGCGCTTCACGCCCTCGGCGGCGAGCTGGGCGGCGATGGCGGGCACGGTGGGCGCGCCCTCCGCGGGCTGGCCGCCGGTCATGGCGACGGCGTCGTTGAACAGCAGCTTGTAGGTGATGCGGGTCTTGGCCGCGACCGCCTGGCGGATCGCGAGGCTGCCGGAATGCTGGTAGGTGCCGTCGCCCAGGTTGGCGAACATGTGCTTCACCTCGGTGAAGCCGGAGAGGCCGACGAAGGGCACGCCCTCCCCGCCCATGTGGGTGAAGGTGCGGGTCTGCGGACCCTCGTCCAGCGCCATGAAGTGGCAGCCGATGCCGGCCGAGGCGAAGCTGCCCTCGGGCAGCTTTGTGCTGGTGGCATGCGGGCAGCCCGCGCAGAAGGCGGGGACGCGCTTCAGCAGCCCATCCGGGCGGTCGGCGGCGACCGGGGGCGGCAGGTTCGGCAGGTTGAGCCCCGCCCCGCCCAGCACCTTGGCGAGGCCGCCCGCGACGATCTCGGGCGAGAGCTCCATCAGCGCGGAGAGCAGCGGCTCCCCGTTCGGCAGCGTCTTGCCGCTGATCTCGGGGCGCTGGTCGGCGGGCAGGTGGTACAGCGCGTCGCGGATCTGGCTTTCGACGAAGCTGCGCTTCTCCTCGACCACCAGGATCGCGCGCTTGCCGCGGGCGAAGGCGCGCAGGCCTTCGGTCTCCAGCGGCCAGGTCATCGCGACCTTGTAGACGGCGAGCTGCGCGTGGTCCTCGATGCCGAGGCGGCGCAGCGCGTGCAGCGTGTCCTCGTGCACCTTGCCCACGGTGACGATGCCGATCGTGGCGTCGGCGGTGCCGGAAACCAGCCGGTCGATCCGGTTGGCGCGGGCCCAGGCCATCAGCGCGGGCAGCCGCTCCTCGATCATGCGCCGCTCGAGTTCGGCGCGTTCGGCCGGAAAGCGCAGCGTGTGATCGAGGTTGAGCCCGTGCGGGGGCAGCGCAAAGTCGGGGGTGACGAAGACGGGCCGGCTGGGGACGATGGCGGTGGAGGCCTGCTCCATCGTCTCGGCCGTGGTCTTCATCGCGACCCACAGGCCGGAATAGCGCGACATCGCCCAGCCGGCGAGGCCGAGGTCGAGCACGTCCTGCACGGAGGCCGGGTTGAGCACCGGCATGAAGCAGTTCTGGAAGACGTATTCGGTCTGGTGCGGGTAGGTGGAGGAGTGCGCGCCATGGTCGTCGCCCGCGACAGCGAGCACGCCGCCATGCTTGTGGGTGCCGGCCATGTTGCCGCAGTGGAACGCGTCGCCGGTGCGGTCGACGCCGGGCCCCTTGCCGTACCACATGCCGTAGACGCCATCGACCTTGGGGCCGGGGAACGCGCCGAGTTCCTGCGTGCCCAGCAGCATCGTGGCGGCGAGATCCTCGTTGATGCCGGGCTCGAACCGCACCGCCTGCTCCGCGAGCAGTTTCTTCCGCGACCACAGTTCCTTGTCGAGCATGCCGAGCGGCGAACCGCGATAGCCGGAGACGAAGCCGGCGGTGTTCAGCCCGGCGAGCGCGTCGAGCCGCCGCTGCTCGAGCAGCAGGCGCACCAGTGCCTGGATGCCGCTGAGCAGCACGGGCCGATCGAAATCCTGGAAGCGAGACTCGAGCGTCGTGGTCGTGCCGAGGCCAATGTCCATGAGCTGCGTCCCCTCTCTCGCCGGCGTGCGTGACGCCTGCTCCCCGCCCTGCATACTAGGTAGGTCGCCGTGGGAAAGGTTGCCATAGTGCGGGAGGCCCGCTCCCCATCTTGGCAGGATCCGCCAAATTGCTGCGGCGCAACACGAGGAAGATCAATGCCGCTGGACCGGGTGGATCGCGCGATCCTGGAGTATCTGCAGGCAAACGGACGCGCGACGGCGGCGGAGTTGAGCGAAGCGGTGAACCTCTCGCCCTCGCCGACGCACCGGCGGCAGAAGATGCTGGAGGAGCAGGGCGTCATCCAGCGCTACGTGGCGGTGCTGGACCAGGACAAGGTCGGGCTGCCGGTGAACGTGTTCGTCACGGTGAAGCTCGCGAACCACACCGACGAAACCTTGCACGGGTTCGAGCGGGCGGTCGCCGCGTGTCCCGAGGTGATGGAGATGTACGAGATGACCGGCGCGCGGGACTACCTGCTGCGCGTGGTCGCGGCCGACGTCGCGGCCTACGAGGCGTTCCTGCGCGGCACGCTGACGAAGATCCCCGGTGTGCAGTCGTTCGAGTCGGCGATGGCGCTGAAGCGCATCGTATACCGGACGGCTTTACCGCTCCGCGGCGGATGACCGGGACGGAGGGGCCCGTGCGGTCGCGTGGCGCGCGGCTAGGCCCTTCCCGTCATGGGCGAGCGCGATCCGGCCATCCTCGCAGCACAGTGCCGATGGGGGTGGCCGGGTCGAGCCCGGCCATGACGGAGAGGAGTGGGTGCCGGCCTCCCACCGACCGGTCTCCGACCGCCCGACCAACCGGGGCCGCCTCTCCGCGATTCGGCTGCGGCGACGTCCTTACGGCACCGCGACCCGATGATACCCGCGGCCGTAGTAGATCAACCCCTCATGCGCCTGGCCGGTGCGCACCGCCTCGACCGAGCAGAAGAACACGTCGTGCGTGCCGACCTCGACGATCTGGGTGATGCGGCAGTCGAACACCACCACCGCCTCGTCGAGCACCGGCGCCCCTGTCGCCAGCGTGTGCCAGACATAGCCGTCGAAGCGCTGGTCCATCGTGTGTTCGGTCATGCCGGCGAACACCGGTGACAATCCTTCCTGCGCCGGGGTCAGCGTGTTCACGCACAACACCCCGTTCTGCTTCATCGCCGGATAGGAATCGTTCGTGCGATTGGCGCAGACCAGCAGCGTGGGCGGGTTGTCGGTCACGCTGGTCACCGCGGACGCCGTGAAGCCCGCCTTGCCGCCCGGCCCGTCCGTGGTGATCACGTTCACCGCGGCGCCCAGGCGCGCCATGGCCTCGCGATAGGCTTGCTTTTCCACCGGCACGGTCGCACTCCATTCCCCGTCTGCGCAAAGTATGGCCCACCACCGCCGGACTGGCCAGTTGGCCGGCCCTGGACGGTGATGCCGCGCGGGTCGAACGGCCGCTGCACAGGACACCGGCCGCGCCGGACGGGGCGCCAGCCGGGCGGAGAGCCGGTTCAGGCGACCGGCAGCTCCGCCATCTCGCGCGCCTCCCGCGGCGGCGGCTGATCGGGCACGGCGTCCGCATGGGTCAGCAGGAAGAAGCTGTGCGCGGTCGCCAGTTCCTCGATCGGGAACTGCCGGAAATGCGGATCGATGTGCGGCAAGGCCCGCACCTCGCGGATGCTCGCCTCGTTCCAGTCGCCCAGGTAGTGCGACACCCGAAGGCCGGCGCGGCGGAAGATCGGCTCCCATTCCGAGCGGACCAGCCGGTTCTGGTATTCGAACCGGGTATGGAACAGCAGCCGGTAGAATTCCTCGGAATAGCGGTAGTAGTTGAACCGGTTGGCGCGCGGGTCGTGGAACGCCCAATGGTCGTCGTGCCCGACCATCACGTACATCGCACCGCCGGGCCGCAGCATGCGGCGCAGCGCGACGAGTTCGGGTTCCACGATGTGCGGCGGGATGTGCGACAGCACGCAGTTGGAAACCATGAAGTCGACCGATCCCTCCGGCAGGAACGGGCGATCGGTATCGGTGGTGATGTGCAGCGTGAAGTTGCAGGCGCGGTAGATCGCCTCGCGCGACGGCAGGCTCAGCAGGAAGGAGAGTTTCTCCGTCGCGATCTTCCGATCCACGCCGATCTCGCGTTCGAGTTCGTCCACGATGCGCAGCAGGTAGCGGAAATAGGTGCGGAGGTATGGCAGGCGCGCCTTGTCCTCCACGTCGAACAGGTGGAACCGGTAATCGCCCAGCAGGAACAGCAGGATCACGTCGTGATGGTGCCAGCCGGTCCCGACGTCGAGCACGGTGCCGCCGCGCGGCGTCATCTCGTAGGCCTTCCGAACCAGCTCGTAAGCGCTCATGCATCCGGCCAGCCGCCGCTCGGAACGGGTTCCTGCATTCGCGACCAGGGAGGCGGCGTGATAAACACGATCGCCAAATGGAACGACGGACAAAGTCTTCTCGGCGACCGCCCAACTGTAATATTTGAGCATCGTCCCCTCTCCGTTCTTTGGTCGAAGCATATCGATCGACCGGAGAACAAGTCGCGGCCGTGCACCATTACTCGCCCCTTTGTGTCCCGACAGGCGGGAACCGAACGGAGTGTTCGCCGAAATCGGCTTCGAATGTTCCGTCGCCGCCGGACGCCAGGGCCACACGGCCATCCGGCCCTGGCCCTGGCTCCATTGGCCACCGGGCGCGCCCCGGGGTCAGGACCCTCGGCTGCGCCCCGCCTGCTGGCGGCGCCACAGGCCAGGCGGCACGCCGGCATGCCGCGTGAACACCCGCGTGAAGTGGCTCTGGTCCGCGAAGCCGAGTTCCAACGCGATGTCCGCGATCGGCAGCGGACCCAGCAACAGCGCCTTGGCCCGCTGCACCCGGCACGCCAGCAGCCACTGGTGCGGCGTGCGCCCGAACGTGACCCGGAACGCCCGGATGAAGTGACTGCGGGAGAGGCGGCAGCGCGTCGCCGCCGCCGCGACGGAAAGCCTGTCGGGTGGGGCGGCCAGGAGGAACGAACGCACCTCCGCCGCTTGCCTCGGCGACAGCCCCTGCCCCGTCGCGGCACGCCGTTGCGCGGGGCAACGGCGCGCCGCTTCCGTCATGCGGCGTCGACCAGCACGATCTCCGCGTCCTCCAGGGCGACGATCTCGACCGACCCCTGGCCGGTGATCGCCGCGCCATCCCGCGCCTCGATCCGCACGCCATCCACCGTCACCGCACCCGTGGCCGGCACGAGGTAGGCATGGCGGTCCGGGTCGAGCGGGAGGGTGACGCGTTCACCCGCCCCGATCGTCGTCCCCAGCACGCGGGCGTCCGCGCGGATGGGCAGCGCTCCCTCGTCGCCGCGTCCGCTCGCCAGGGTCACGAACTGGCCGGAGCGCGCGTCCTTCGGGAAAGGCTTGCTGCCCCAGGACGGCGTGCCGCCGTGCGTGGTCGGTTGGATCCAGATCTGGAAGATGCGCGTCGTCTCGCGCTCCAGGTTGTATTCCGAGTGGCGCACGCCGCTGCCGGCCGACATCACCTGCACGTCGCCCGCCTCGGTGCGGCCGACATTGCCCAGCGAATCCCGGTGCGTGATCGCGCCGTCGCGGACATAGGTGATGATCTCCATGTCGGCATGCGGGTGCGGCGGAAACCCGGCCTCGGCTGCGATCTCGTCGTCGTTCCACACGCGCAGCGCGCCCCACCCCATGCGGGACGGATCGTAGTAGTTGGCGAAGGAGAAATGGTGCCGCGCATTCAGCCAGCCGTGGTCGGCATGGCCCAGCGAGGCGAAGGGGCGGCGTTCGATCATCGTCCTGAACTCCCATCGGCGGGCGGGATCGCCCGTCGTTCGAGCCGGAAGATGGGCCTCGACCGATCCGACAAAAACAGAAAGAATGGAAGACCATCGGTTCCAAAAACAGCAGGATGGACATGCCCCTGCCCGACCTCGAAGCCTGGGCGATCTTCGCCAAGATCGCCGAAACCGGCTCCTTCGCCGCCGCCGCCGCGGAGCTCGGCCTCTCCGGACCGACTGTCTCCAAGGCGCTGAGCCGGCTGGAGGCGCGGTTCGGGGAACGGCTGATCCACCGCACCTCCCGCCGCTTTGCGCTGACCGAAACGGGCCGCATCCTGGCGGTGCGGGCGGCACAGATCCTGGCCGAGGGCGAGGCGGTGGAGGCCGAGGCGCAGGCGAAGTCCGCCGCGCCGCGGGGGCGCATCCGCGTGGCGGCGCCGATGTCCTTCGGCCTGCGCCACGTCGCGCCGGCCCTGCCGGAGTTCCTGGCGACCTATCCGGAGGTCGCGGTGGACCTGCGGCTCGACGACCAGATGATCGACCTGGTGGCCGGCGGCATTGACCTGGCGCTGCGCATCGCAAGCCTGCCGGATTCCAGCCTGATCGCCCGCCGGCTCTGTGCGGTGCAGCTCTTCCTCGTGGGCTCACCCGCCTATTTCGCCGCGCACGGCATGCCGGTGCGGCCGCGCGACCTCGGCGAGCATGCGTGCCTGCTCTACAGCAACAGCCCGCGCGCCGATCTCTGGCGCTTCCGCCACCGCGACGGCGCGGAGGAGAGCGTGGCGGTCAAGGGACGGCTCACCGCGAACAGCGCCGACGCGCTGAGCGATGCGCTGGAAGCCGGGGCGGGGGTTGCCCTGCAGCCCGACTTCATCTGCTGGGAGGCGCTCGCCGCGGGCCGCCTGGTCGCCGCCATGACCGACTGGGCGCCGGCGCCGCTCGGGCTGCACATGGTGACGCCGGCTGGTGGCCCTCGGCCGATCCGGGTGCGGGTGCTGGCGGAGTTCCTGGTACGTCGCTTCTCGAGCGGCGCCGCGCCCTGGACGCGGGCAGCGTGAGAAACAGTTGCCGGTGACGCGTCCGGTCAGTGTTCGGGCATGTCCGCCATCCGGCGGCGCGCGGTCAGCTCCTCCAGGTCGAGTTCGGCTTCCAGCGCGTGCAGCACCCCGTCATGGATGCGGCCCACCCGATGCAGGTGCAGCACCTCCACCCGCGCAGCCCGGATGGCGTCCAGCACCGCGTCGAAATGGGCGAGCCGGTCGGCCGCAAGTCCGCCCCCGGCTTCCACGTAGCGGACGGCGATCTGCGCGCGATGGGTGTACTGCTCCACGAGCCGCGGATGCTGCTCCGACCCGTCGGACTTGCGGGACCTGCGCCGCACCGCCTCGAGCGAAGCGCGGGCGAGATGGATGCGCGCTTCGGATTCCGACAGCGTGGGCCGGCGGTCCTGCTTGAGCTGGTCGACCCCCAGCCAGCGGATCAGCGGTGCGAGGGTGGTGCCCTGCACGAGGATCGAGATCAGGATCACCCCGAAGGACGTCGCCAGGATGAAGTCGCGGCCGGGGAACTCGACCGGGACCGACAATGCGACGGCCAGGCTGACCACCCCCCGCATTCCGGCCCAGCTCAGCACCACCGGCACGGTCACCGGCGGATACGGGTCGTGGGCACGCAGGGCGGGGAACAGGAAGCGCGGCACGTAGGTGGCGGGCAGGATCCAGGCGAAGCGCGCCAGCACCATCGCGAGCGTGATCGCGCCGATCTCGGGCAGCAGCGCGAGCGGGTCCATCCCGGCCGCGGAGAGGCGCACCAGCACGCCGCGCAAGGCCAGGCCGATCAGGATGAACACCAGCGATTCCAGCAGGAACACCACGACGCTCCAGACCGCATTCGCCTGGATGCGGATGGAGGCCGAGAACACGTCGTGCTGCCGCCAGCCCATTACCAGGCCGGCCGCGACGGTGGACAGCACGCCCGAGACGTGCAGCGCCTCGCCGCAGACATAGGCGGCCCAGGCGCCGAGCAGGCCGGCGACGATGTTGAGATGGGCCTCGCGAAGATGCGCCAGGGCCAGGGACGCGGCATAGCCGAGGGCGACGCCCACGATCACGCCGCCGATCCCGACCACCACGAAGGAGGCACCCGCGTCCCAGACGTTGAACGCCCCGGTGAGGCCGGCCGCGATCGCGACGCGGAACAGCACGAGGCCGGTCGCGTCGTTCACCAGGCTCTCGCCCTCCAGCAGCGTGGTGAGGCGGGCTGGCAGCGTCAGCCCCTTCAGCACGGCCTTGGCGGCCACGGCGTCGGGTGGCGAGACGATGGCACCCAGGGCGAAGCAGGCGGCCCAGGGCAGGCTGGGCATGACCCAATGGGCGACCACGCCCACCACCAGCGTGGTGAAGGCGACGGCACCCACCGCGAGCTGCAGGATGATGCGCAGGTTGGCGCGGAAGTCGCGCCAGACCGTGAAGTAGGCGCTGGCGAACAGCAGCGGCGGCAGGAACAGCAGCAGCGTCAGCTCCGGATCCAGCGTGATCTCCGGCGCGTTCGGCACCAGCGCGAGACCGATGCCGCCCAGCACCAGCACGGCCGAGGGCGGCAGGCGCACCCATCGCGCGGCGAGTTCCAGCGCCACCACGGCGACCATGAGGCCGAGGACGAGTTCGAATTGGTCGACGGGGGTCATCCGGTCTCCGAAGGGTTGGGGGCGCGCAACAGGCCGATCATGACCAGCATGATCACGACGGCTGCGGCGAGAAGCTGGAATCCATCCACGAAGGCAAGCAGGTTCGCCTGCTGCGCGACCGCGCGGGCGAGCAGCGCGACGGAGCGGCCGGCCGCCTGCACCGGGCCGACCGAGTCCGCCGCCAGGTCGGCGGCGGTGGCGGCGATCCGGGTGGTGACATCGACCGCGCCGGACTGGACGTGCAGGCCGAGCAGGTAGGAGTTGGCCTGCTCCGAGACGCGGACGAAGGTCTGCATCAGCCCGCTGCCGAGTTCCGCCCCCAGCAGCCGGGTGGTCTGCACCACGGCGCCGAAGGTGAGGGCATCGGCCGGCCGGAGGTGCCGTACCAGGAACAGGATCAGCGCGATCAGCGCGGCGGACTGGCCCAGCGCCTGGAGGATCTGGGACGGCAGGAACTCGGGCGACTGCCAGGCGGGCGTGATCTGGGCCGCCATCAGGCAGGCCGCGCCGATCATGGCGGTTCCCGCCGCCAGCACCAGGCGGGGATCGACGTAGCCCAGGGCAAGCGCGACCAGCGGCGCGATCACGATCTGCGGGAGCGCGATCCAGATCAGCACGCCGCCGACTTCCAGGCTTCGGAAGCCCTGCACCACGGTGAGGTATTGCGGGATGATGTAGGAGGTGCCGAGGAGCACGAAGCGGAACAGCACGAGGATGGCAAGCAGCAGCAGGATGTTGCGGCCGAGCAGGAAGCGCAGGTTGATCCAGGGCCGGGGCGTGGTGGCCTCGCGCAGCAGGAAGGCCGCGAGCAGCAGGGCGCTGCCGGCGAGCAGCCCCCAGATCAGCCCATTGTTCAGCCAGTCCAGCCGGTTCCCCTGGTCGAGCGCGGCATACAGCATCGAGAACCCGCCGGAGGCATAGACCATTCCCCACCCGTCGGCGTTGCGCAGCACGTCCCGGTTGACCGGCTGGCGCGGCATGCCGGCCGCGATGCAGGCGACCATCGGCACGGACAGGATCGCCCCCTGCCAGAAGATCCACTGCCAGCTCAGATGGTCCAGGTAGAACCCCTCGAGCGAGGCCGGCACGTTGAGCGAGAGTTCCAGGTTCAGCCCATAGGCGGCGATGCCGATCGGCCACCAGCGCGGCGGCAGGCTCTGCAGCACGAAGCCGATGGTGAGCGGGATGAAGGTACCGGATCCCAGCCCTGCCACCGCCTGTCCGACCAGCAGCCAATGCAGGTTCGGGGCGAACGGGATCAGCGCGGAGGCGGTGCCGAACAGCGTGGCCGAGACGAGCAGCACGCGACGGATGCCGAACGCGGCACCCAGCCAGGCCGCGACCGGTCCGACCGCCATCTGCGCCACGGTGGCCGCGGTCGGGATCCAGGCGGCCTCGTCGAACCCGGCATGCACGGCGCCCCGGATATCGGCCAGGCCGAAGGCGGTCACTCGTCCATACAGGGTGGAGATCACCGATCCCAGCAGCACCGCGGCGATGCCGACCAGCGGCCGGACGGCGCGCGGCGGGGGCGTGCCGACATGTCCCGCCGGGCAGAGACCGCCCCTCACGGCCGGTTCGGGTGCGGCGGGGGATCCTCGGTATGGATCGTGACCTCGACCGACATGCCGGGGCGCAGCCGCGCCAGTGCCGGATCGGGATCGAGCGCGATCTTGACCGGAATGCGTTGCACGACCTTGGTGAAGTTGCCGGTCGCATTGTCCGGCGGCAGCAGGGCGAACTGCGCCCCGGTGGCCGGCGACCAGGCGACGACGCGGCCGGACAGGCTGAGGTTGGAGAAGCTGTCCACCCGCACGCTGGCGGGCTGGCTCGGGCGCAGCCGCTCGAGCTGCGTCTCCTTGTAGTTGGCGATGACGTAGAGCCGGTCGAGCGGCACGACGGAGATCGCCTGCGTGCCCACCCCCACGAACTGGCCGGGGAACACGAGGCGGCGGCCCACCATGCCGTCCGTCGGTGCGACGATGTGGGTATAGCCGAGATTGATCCGCGCGAGGTCGCGCTGCGCCTCGTCGCCGGCGAGGGCGGCGCGCAGCTGCGCCTCCTGGCTGCGCAGCACGTCGAGCTGGCGCTGGGCGGCCCCGAGCGCGGCTTCGGACTGGCGGAGCTGGGCTTCGGAAACGCGATGGGCGGCGTCCGCCTGCTGGGCACGCTGCTGGGTGCCCGCAATGCCGGTCGCGAGCAGCTGGCTCTGCCGCGTGGCCTCGAGCGCGTTCAGCCAGTTGGTCGCCTCCGCGGCGCCGGTGGCCGCGGTCGCCGCGTCGATGTTGGCGCGCTGCAGCTCCTCCTGTGCCTGGAGGTTGGTCAGCGCGGCGTGGGCGGCGGTCACCCGCGCCTCGGCCTGGGCGAGTTCGGCCGCGTAGATTCGCGGATCGAGCGTGACGAGTTCCTGCCCCGCCCTCACCGCCTGGTAGTCGGTCACCAGCACGCGCTGCACCGGGGCCGCGACGAGCGCGGCAAGCGGCGTCACGTCGCTCTGCACCGTCGCATCGTCGGTCCACTGGTCCGTGGCGGCGCCGATCCAGCGTTGCCAGCGCACGCCGATGCCGACGCAGAGCGCGACGGCGAGGACCAGCGCGAGCAGGTTCGGCGCCGCGCGCAGCAGCCGCTCCCAACCCGGCGGAGGAGCGGTCGGCGGCGCCGGCGCGACTGGCGGCGCTGGCGCGGGAGGAGCGACTGGCGGGGCGGGAGCGGCGGGCGGCGGGACGCGGGTCTGCGGGTCGAACGCTGCGCGAGGCAGGGCGGCGTTCGACGATTCCCGATCGGGTGCCATGACCAATGTGGGCGGCGATCGTCCCAGCGCATCCATGGTTTCGCTCCCCTCCGTCGCCGACCCAGCCGATCAGACCCGGCAAACGCGAATTGCGCTTGCACGATCGTGCGCGGCCTCGGTCGGATGCGTCCCGTCGGCGCGGTCCGGACGTGTCGACGGGCAGCTCGCCTGCTCGCGCCGCCACTGGCCAGGGGTGACGCCCACCTGGGCGCGGAAGACGCGGGTGAAGTGGCTCTGGTCGGCAAAGCCCACCGCCAGCGCGACGTCGGTCAGGGGGCGATCGCCCTCCATCAGCATGCGCTGGGCATGGGTGATCCGCAGCCGCGTCTGCCAACGATGCGGCGGCAGCCCGGTGGAGGCCTTGAAGGCGCGGGTGAAGTAGGAGACGGACAGGCCGGCGAGCGTGGCCAGGTCGGCCAGCCGGATGACCTGGAACGCGTGCTGCTCCAGGTGCTCCAGCACGCGGCGGAGTTGCCACGGGGCGAGGCCGGCGGTCGCCGGCGGCTCGCCGCGCCGTGCGAGATGCTCGAACAGCGCGACCATCATCGCGGCGATCAGACTGTCGGTGAAACGGCCGTCCGGGCCATCGCGGATCTCGCATTCGCGGCTGATCAGGTCCGCGCACCGCCAGATGCGGTCATCGCAGAACATGAGACGCGGGATCGGGGCCAGGATTTCGGCCGCCATGGGCCGGCGTGCGGGGGAGGCTCCCGGCACGTGGGACCGCTCGACCGGAGATGCAGGCGGGACCACGAGCGCCGCCGGCAACAGCGCGGCGGCCGAGGTGTATCGCCCGCCGGTGGCGGGACCGGCCGTCGGCGGCAGGCCGTATGCCTCCGTCGTGCCCTCACGCCAGTTCGGCGGCAGCTCCTGCACGATCCCGCTGTCCGGTCCCCAGCGGTGCCAGGCGCGGGCGAAGTCGAAATGGAACCGGATGCCGCGGAACCGCCGGATCCCCGCACAATATTCCCAGACCGCGGTCCCTGCCGGGAGGAGGCTGACGTGCTGGACGGGGACGGTCCCGGGACGAGCACCCGCCGCGGCCGGTCCGGACCGGGACGGGCCCAGGCGCAGTTCGGTCTGTCCGCCGACTTCCTCGAGCGCGATGGACAGGACCGTCCGGGAGGTGTCGACCTGCTCCGCCCAGGGTCCGGCGGCACGGCGGGTCCGCGGTTCCACGGCAACCAGTGCAGCGTTCGAGACCGGGTCGCCGTGTTCGGACCGGCCGGGTGCGAGGCCGTCGAAAGGGGAATGGCCGCGGGTGCGGCGCGCATAGGGCGGCGGCGATGCCGGTCGAAGGATGGAAGCCATGCTCTGCTCCGCGCTGGGCGCCACCGCCGCGGCGGCGAACACCGAGCACACCCGCGGACCGTGGCGGGAAATCGGGCGGCGCTCGCGTCAACATGGCGTGACCGGACCTGCTTCGGCCGCGGCGGGCTCCCCGGCGAGGGTGTCGGCCCCCTTCGTCCGCCGCCGTCCGAAGCGTTCCCCCTACCGGCTGCGCGGGCGGGCGGTCTTGCCGAAAAGCGCGCAGGCGCAAGGCCGGCGGGGCGCATGCGCCGTCCCCTTCCCCGGGCCGTTCCCCGGGCCGTTCCCCGGGCGCGCGTGGCTCATTCGCGTTGACTCTGCGGGTGCGGCGGCTATAACCCCCGCTCTCCGGCCGCGGGTCCCAAACCCGCGGCCCGCATGTTTATGGCCGAGTAGCCTGGGAAGAATGTAGCGCCATGTTTGCTGTCATCCGCACCGGCGGAAAGCAGTACCGCGTGACTCCGAACGCGGTACTGAAGGTGGAGAAGCTGACCGCCGAACCCGGCGCCACCGTGACCTTCACCGATGTCCTGGCCGTGGGCGGCCCCGGCACGCTGACGCTGGGTGGCCCGACCGTGGCCGGCGCCTCCGTGACCGCGACCGTGATCGCCCAGGACCGGCTCGAGAAGGTCATCATCTTCAAGAAGCGTCGCCGGCAGAACAGCCGCCGCCGCAACGGCCACCGCCAGCACGTGACCGTGCTGCGCGTCGCCGGCATCACCGATGCCGCCGGAGAGACCCACACCCACCCGCACACCGCGTCCGAGACGGTGCCCGCGGCCGCCCTGGACGCCGCCGAATCCTACGGCATCGTGTCCGGCGAGGCGCCCGAGAACGTCGAAAACGCCCCCACCCAGGAGTAACCCGCCATGGCACATAAAAAGGCAGGCGGCTCGTCCCGCAACGGCCGCGATACCGAAGGCCGGCGCCTCGGCATCAAGAAGTTCGGCGGCGAGAGCGTGATCGCCGGCAACATCCTGGTGCGCCAGCGCGGCACGAAGTGGTACCCCGGCCAGAATGTCGGCCTGGGTCGCGACCACACGATCTTCGCCCTGGTCGACGGGAAGGTCGAGTTCCAGCGCAAGGCTGGCGACAAGGTCCACGTCTCCGTCCGACCGCTGCCGATCGCCGCCGAGTAAGCGTCGATCCCGTCTGCGTGTCTGAACGGGGGTCGGCGCCAGCCGGCCCCCGTTTGCATTGGAATACCCGAATGAAGTTCCTCGACCAGGCCAAGATCTACCTCCGCTCCGGCGACGGGGGCGATGGCGTGGTCGCGTTCCGCCGCGAGAAGTTCATCGAGTTCGGCGGCCCGGACGGGGGCAATGGCGGCAAGGGCGGCGACGTCGTCTTCGAGGCGGTCGACAACCTCAACACGCTGATCGACTTCCGCTACACGCAGCATTTCCGCGCCCCCAAGGGCGGCAACGGTGCCGGCTCCGACCGCACCGGCGCGGGTGCGTCGGACGTGGTGATCAAGGTCCCGGTCGGCACGCAGATCCTGGACGACGACCGGGAGACGCTGCTCGCCGACCTCGACGCGCCCGGCAAGCGCATCACCCTGCTGCGCGGCGGCGATGGCGGGTTCGGCAACGCGCACTACAAGACCTCGACCAACCGCGCGCCGCGAAAGGCGACCAAGGGATTTCCCGGCGAGGAACGCTGGGTCTGGCTGCGGCTCAAGCTGATCGCCGATGCCGGGCTGGTCGGGCTGCCGAATGCCGGCAAGTCAACCTTCCTCTCGGTCGTCTCCGCCGCCCGCCCCAAGATCGCCGACTACCCCTTCACCACCCTCCACCCGCAGCTCGGAGTCGTCCGGCTCTCCGCCAGCGAGGAGTTCGTGATCGCGGACATTCCCGGTCTGATCGAGGGCGCGCATGAAGGCGCCGGTCTCGGCGACCGCTTCCTGGGCCATGTCGAGCGCTGCGCCGTGCTGCTGCACCTGGTCGACGGCGCCGCCGGGGACGTGGTGAGCGCGTGGCGCACGGTGCGGGAAGAGCTCACGGCCTATGGCGGCGGGCTCGTGGACAAGCCCGAGATCATCGGATTGAACAAGGCGGACGCGATGACCCCGCGCGAAGCCTCGGCCCGGCGGACCGCGCTGCAGAAGGCGTCCGGGCGGCCGGTGTTCCTGCTGTCCGGCGCCACCGGCCAGGGGGTGCCCGACGTGCTGCGCGCGCTGCAATCCGCGATCACCGCCGCGCGGCAGGAGCAGGCAGCATGAGCGAAACGGCACTCCTGTCCGCCGCGCCCACGCTGTCCGGTGCCCACCGGCTGGTGGTGAAGATCGGCTCCGCGCTGGTGGTCGATTCCGCCGCCGCCGCGCCGCGCGGGGCGTGGCTCGCCTCGGTCGCCGCCGACATCGCGCGGCTGCGGGCGCGGGGCGTCGACGTGATCGTGGTCTCCTCGGGCGCCATCGCCCTGGCCCGCCGCAGCCTGGGGCTCACGCAGAAGCGCCTCAAGCTCGAGGAGAAGCAGGCCGCGGCCGCGGTCGGGCAGATCCGCCTCGCCCAGGCCTGGACCGAGGCGCTGGAAGCGAACGGCCTGACCGCCGCGCAGCTCCTGCTCACGCTCGAGGATACCGAGGACCGGCGCCGCTACCTCAACGCCCGCGCGACGCTGAACACGCTGCTGGGCCTGGGCTGCATTCCGGTGATCAACGAGAACGACACGGTCGCGACCTCCGAGATCCGCTTCGGCGACAACGACCGGCTGGCCGCGCGCGTGGCCGAGATGGTGCAGGCCGACCAGCTCGTGCTGCTGTCCGACATCGACGGGCTCTACACCGCGGACCCGAAGCGCGACCCGGACGCAGCACATATCCCGGTGGTCGAGGCGCTGACCCCGGAGATCGAGGCGATGGGCGGCGAGCCCCCGCCCGGCTACTCCTCGGGCGGCATGCGCACCAAGCTGGTGGCGGCGCGGATCGCGACGCAGGCCGGCTGCGCCATGGCGATCGCCTTCGGCCACGTGGCGCATCCGCTCGCCGCGCTGCTGGACGGCGCGCGGTGCACCTGGTTCCTGCCGGCGCCCGAAGGCCGCTCCGCCCGCAAGCGCTGGATCGCGGGCGCGCTGTCACCGTTGGGCGTGCTGACGGTGGACGCCGGTGCGGCCCGCGCCCTCGCCTGCGGCAAGTCGCTGCTGCCGGCGGGTGTGCGGGGGGTGGAGGGCACGTTCGAGCGCGGCGATCCGGTGGTCGTGCGCGGCCCGGACGGCACGCCGCTGGCCCGCGGCCTCTCCGCCTACGCCAGCGTGGATGCTGAACGGATCGCCGGTCACCGGTCGGACGAGATCGAGGCGATCCTGGGTTGGCGCGGCCGCGACGAGATCGTGCACCGGGACGATCTGGTGCTGCTGTAGGGCGTGATCGGCGGAGGCGAACTTGCCGAAGCCGTGATACCGATGAGCCTCTTGGCTCGCCGGTATCTGGCGTGGGGTTGCGAGCGAGAGTGAGCCGGAAATGCCCTCGGGCGCGGATCATGCGTCCGCCGCGGATTCGTCCGCGGCCCAGCGCAGCCGCGACAACCGCGCCGCCAGGAACTCGCCAAGCGCCTCCACCTTCGCCGGCCGGTTGCGCGCCGTCGGGGTGACGAAATAGAGCCCGCCCGGCGCGATCGTCCATCCCGGCAGGATCGCCTCGAGCCGACCGGCCGCCAGATGGTCGGCGGCAATGAAGTCCGGCAGCTCCGCGATCCCCATTCCCTCCAGCAGCGTCGGGAGCAGCGCGTCGACATTGGTGACCCGCAGCGGCCCGGACGGGGTCACGCCGACCGTCTCACCGGCCGGACCGGTGAAGCGCCAGACGTCGCCGCGCGCGCGATACGCGTATCCCAGGCAGTGATGCGCCGCGAGTTCGCCGGGATGCTGGGGACGTCCATAGCGGCCGAGATAGCCGGGTGATGCGACGACCTGCCGGCCCATGCGGCAGAGGCGGCGGGCGACCAGCGACGAATCCTCCAGCACCGCGATGCGCAAGGCGGCGTCGAAGCCCTCCCCCACCAGATCGACATGCGCGTCGCTCAGATGCAGGTCGATGGTGATCTCCGGATAGAGGCGGAAGAAGTCCGGCAGCAGCGGCGCCACCCAGCGCAGGCCGAACGACATCGGGACCGCGAGCCGCACCGATCCGCGCGGCCGGCTGGAAAGCTCCCGCGCGGCCCGTTCGGCCTCCTCCGCCTCCCACACCACCCTTGCGGCCCGTTCGGCGACACCGCGGCCGAGATCCGTCAGCGCAAGCTGGCGGGAGGTGCGGTTGAACAGCCGGCCACCCAGGCGCGACTCCAGCCGCGAGATGCTGCGGGACACCGTCGCCACGGACAGGCCCAGAGCGCGGGCGGCGCCCGAGTAGGAACGGTGCTCCGCGAGCTTCGCGACCATGGCCAGGCCCTCCAAATCCGGCAGCGTCGACATGGACAATCCTGCAAAGATAGGTTTCAGACTTTTCTATTCTGAAAGGCCATGCGGGACGACATCTACGACGCATCACCAGTTCGGAGTTGCCGACCATGAGCCGCAAGCTCGAAGGAAAGATCGCCGTCGTCACCGGGGGAACCTCCGGCATCGGCCTTGCCACCGCCAAGCGCTTCGCCGCCGAAGGCGCCCGCGTGTTCCTGACCGGCCGCCGCCAGGCGGAGCTGGACGCGGCGGTGGCCGCGGTCGGTCCGGCCGCGGTCGGGGTGCAGGGTGACGCCACCAGGCCCGCCGACCTGACCCGCCTGTATGAGCGCGTGAAGGCGGAAGCGGGGCGCATCGACGTCCTGTTCGCCAATGCCGGCGGCGGCAGCATGCTTCCCCTCGGCGCCCTGACCGAGGAGCACTATGCCGATTCGTTCGACCGCAACGTGAAGGCGACCGTGTTCACCGTGCAGCAGGCCTTGCCGCTGCTGGTGGACGGCGCTTCGGTGATCCTGACCGGATCGACCGCCGGCACGATGGGGACCGCCGCGTTCAGCCTGTACAGCGCGTCGAAGGCAGCGATCCGCAACCTCGCGCGGAGCTGGACGCTGGACCTCAAGGCGCGCCGGATCCGCGTCAACGTCGTCAGCCCGGGACCGGTGAAGACCCCGGGACTGGTCGACCTGGCCGGCCCGGACGCGGCGGCGCAGCAGGGCCTGCTGGATGCGCTCGCGGCGCAGATCCCGCTGGGCCGTGTCGCCGATCCGGACGAGATCGCGCGGGTCGTCACCTTCCTCGCCTCCGACGAGTCGAGCTTCGTCGCCGGGAGCGAGCTGTTCGCGGACGGCGGCATGGCGCAGGTCTGACCGGCTGCGGGTCCGGCAATGGCTGCCGGACCCGCACGGTGCAGGGGGGCGGGGGACGACCGATCCGCGGGGGCGGCAGCACCGTCACCGCCGAGGGGCGCCGCCCTAGCCCGGGATCCGGACCGGCAAGGACGCGATCCCGTGGATGAAGTTCGAGTAGATCCGCGTCGCCTCGCCCACGACCTCGATTCGCGGGAAACGCGTCAGGATCTCCTCCCACAGGATCCGCAACTGCAGCTCCGCGAGCCGGTTGCCGACGCAGCGATGGATGCCGAAGCCGAAGGACAGATGCTGGCGGGGACGGCGGCGGTCGATGATGAAGCGGTCCGGCGCCTCGATCGCATCCGGGTCGCGATTGCCGGAGATGTACCACATGACCACCTTCGCCGCTTCCGGGATGCGGGTTCCCGCCACCTCGGTCTCGCGCGTCGTGGTGCGGCGCATGTGGATCACCGGGGTGACGTAGCGGATGATCTCCGGCACCAGGCTCTCCACCAGCGCCGGATTCTCCCGCAGCTTGCGGTACTCGTCGGGGAAGGCGTTCAGCGCCATCAACCCGCCGGTCATCGAGTTCCGCGTCGTGTCGTTGCCGCCCACGATCAGCAGCGCGAGGTTGCCCATGAACTCGCGCAGCGGCATCTCCCGCGTGGCCGCGCCATGCGCCAGCATCGACAGCAGGTCGAACTTCGGCGGCGCGCCCCGGCGCTCCTCGAACAGGCGGGACATCGTCTCCGCCATCTCCTTCAGCACCGCGAACCGCTCCTCCTCCGATTTCACCGGCGCGTCCGGCGCTCGGACGTTCGCGATCGCCACGTCCGACCAGTAGGTCAGCTTGGCCCGCTCCTCGAAGGGGAAGTCGAACAGCGTCGCCAGCATCATCGTGGTCAGGTTGATCGAAACGTGCTGCACCCAGTCGAACGTCTCGTTGCGCGGCAGCGCGTCGAGCACCGTCCGCGTGCGCTGCCGGATCAACGGCTCCATGTTCTGCAGATTGGCCGGCGCGACGATCGGGCTCACGACCTTGCGCTGCTCGTCGTGCTTCGGCGGGTCCATGCGGATGAAGCTGGGCCGCGCCAGCTCCTTGGGCTGGTCCTCCACCTGGATGCCGCCGATCTCGTTGGAGAAGACCTGGTGGTCGACCTCGCACTGCATGATGTCGGCGTAGCGCGAGACCGACCAGTACGGGCCGTAGGCGCTTTCGGCGGTGAAGTGGACGGGCGCCTCGCGCCGCAGCCGCTCGAAATACGGGTGCCACGTGTCGTTCTGGTAGTAGCTGGGATCGCTCATGTCGAAGCGATCGAGCGGCAACGTCCAGGCGGGCGAGGACGGGTCGGCATGCACCGGCGCGTTCATGGCGTCACTCCCGTTGCGTGTTGTGGTTCGGCACGGTGTCCGGACCGGGGCTCGTCGAGGCCCATTGGGGGAACTGGCGCGGTCCTTGGCCGAGGACACCGCCGCAAGTCCCGACGCGTCGCAGCTTGCCGTGCGCTACTCACGGGTATCAAGTCAAAACGCAGCCCAGTTCCGCCGCCGCCGCAGGACGGACCACTGGAAACCGGCGGCGCCGCACGGCACACTCGTTTCATGCACATGGACAGCGACGCCACCCAGCACCTGCAGCAGGCCGCCGAGGCCGCCCGCCGCGCCGCGCACGTTCTGGCGCGCACGCCGACGGAGCGGCGGAACGCCGCATTGCAGGCGATGGCCGCGGCGCTGCGGCAGGAGGCGCCGGCGATCCTGGCCGCCAACGCCGCCGATCTGGCCGGCTCCAACGCGACGCCCGCCTTCCGCGACCGGCTGATGCTGAACCCGGCGCGGGTCGAGGCGATGGCAAAGGGACTGGAAGAGGTCGCCGCCCTGCCCGACCCGGTCGGCCGTGTGCTCGCCGAATGGACGCGTCCCAACGGACTGCGCATCCGCCGCGTCGCCACCCCGATCGGCGTGATCGGCATGATCTACGAAAGCCGGCCCAATGTCGGCGCCGACGCCTCCGCGCTCTGCCTGAAGTCCGGCAACGCCGTCCTGCTGCGCGGCGGCTCCGAGAGCGCGCACAGCGCCCGCGCGATCAATGCCGCCCTGGTCGGCGCCCTGCGCGCGACCGGCCTGCCGGAGGCCGCCATCCAGGTCGCGCCCACGACCGATCGCGCCTACGTGGCGGCGATGCTGGGCGCCGCGGGGCTGATCGACCTCATCATCCCCCGCGGCGGCAAGTCCCTGGTGGAACGGGTGCAGCGCGAAGCGCGCGTTCCCGTGCTCGCCCACGCGGAAGGGCTCAACCACACCTACGTCCATGCCGCCGCCGATCCCGACATGGCGCGGCGCGTGGTGGCCAACGCCAAGATGCGGCGGACCGGGGTCTGTGGCGCGACCGAGACGCTGCTGATCGACCGCGCCATCGCCCCCACGCTGCTGCCCTCGATCGTCGCCGATCTCGCCGCCCTCGGCTGCACGTTCCGCGCCGACGCGGCGGCGCGCGCGGTCATGCCCGAACTGCCCGCCGCCGCCGCCGCGGATTTCGACACCGAATGGCTGGACGCGGTGATCTCCGTCGCCGTGGTGGACGGGGTCGACGCCGCGCTCGCCCATATCGCGCGGCACGGCAGCGAGCACACCGACGCCATCATCACCGAGGATGCGGCGGTCGCCGAACACTTCCTCGCCTCGGTCGACAGCGCCGTGTCGCTGTGGAACGCCTCGACCCAGTTCTGCGACGGGGGCGAGTTCGGCTTCGGTGCCGAGATCGGCATCGCCACGGGCCACATCCACGCGCGGGGCCCGGTCGGGCTGGAACAGCTCACGACCTATCGCTACCAGGTCTTCGGCGCCGGCCAGGTCCGGCCCTGAGTCACGTCCCCCTCCGCCGCGTCACGGCCTTGCCGCCGGATCCGCTGCCGCGCTTCGGCGACCGGCGCCGGATGCGGGTCGGGCTGCTGGGCGGGTCGTTCAACCCCGCGCATGCGGGGCACCGTCAGGTCGCGACGCTCGCCCGCCGGCGGCTGCGGCTGGACCAGATCTGGCTGCTCGTCTCCCCCGGCAACCCGCTGAAGCCGCGGGCCGGCATGGCGCCGCTCGCCGACCGGCTGGCCGGGGCCCGCGCGATCGGCGACGGGCGGCGCGTGCTGGCGAGCGCGATCGAGGCCGCATTCGGCACCCGCTACACCGTGGACACGCTTCGCCTGCTGCGCCGCCGCTTCCCGCGCGTGCGCTTCGTCTGGATCATGGGCGCGGACATCCTGGCGCAACTGCCGCGTTGGCGCTGCTGGGAGACGATCGTGCGCGACATGGGCTTTGCGGTGCTGCCCCGGCCCGGCTACACATTCCCGGCACTGGCCGGACAGGCCGCGCGGCGGCTGCGACATCGGCGGCGGCCGGCGCGGGAAGCACCCGTCCTCGCCGGTCGAGCGCCTGCCTGGGTGTTCCTGCCGGCGCGGCAGAACCCCATATCCGCCACTGCGATCCGCGCCGCCGGCAAAGGAACCGACCCATAGCCAAGACGCCCGCCCCGCCCTCCTCGCCCGCGCGGCACAAGCCCGCGCCGCGCAAGCGCGTGGCCAAGCCGGCGCTGCCCGAGGCCGCCAAGACCCAGGGCACGCCCCGCAAGAAGACGATCGCCGCCGGGCCGAAGCCTGCCGCGAAGCCCCCGGCCGTGCGGAAGCCGCGCACGCCGAAGCCGGAACCGTCCGTGCTGGATCAGCTCCAGAGCCTGATCGTCACGAGCCTGGAGGACGACAAGGCCGAGGAGATCGTCGTCCTCGACCTCGCCGGCAAGGCGATGTTCTGCGACCGCATGGTGATCGCGACCGGCCTCGCCGACCGGCAGATCACCGCCATGGCGCAGCACATCGTGGAGAAGCTACACCAGGCCGGGCAGAAACGCGTGCCGATCGAGGGCGCCGGGTCGGACTGGGTGCTGCTGGATGCCGGCGACATCGTCGTACACCTGTTCAAGCGCGAGGCGCGGGCGATGTATGCGCTCGAGAAGATGTGGGGCAGCGACCTGGACGCGGCCGAGGCGGGATAGCCGCCCGTTCGTCGGGCGGCCACGCGGTCGTTGGGCGGCTACGGGTTCGTCAGGGCCGAGCGTTCGTCGGGCGGCCGCGCGTCCGTCGAGGCCCCGCCCAAGCGCCGCCCCGCCCCAAGCGCCGCCCCGCCCCAAGCGCCGCCCAGCGCACAACCGTCATGGCCGGCCGTCGAGCCGGCCATCCCTGCCGCAAGACGCCGCGTGACGGCCCCCTCCATAGCAGCGTGCCGGTGGGGGTGGCCGGGTCAAGCCCGGCCATGACGGAGAGCGGGCGCAACCGCCGCCGCCGGGTCGAGCCCGGCCATGACGAGAGAGAGCGGCGAGAGCCCGCGACGGCCACGCGGCCACCCGGGCCCACGCCGGCCGGCCGCGCCCTACATCCGGCCGCCGTCGACCACCCAGAGCTGGCTCGTGCACATGCGGCTGTCGTCGCTCGCGAGCCACAGCACCATCCGCGCGACGTCCGGCGGATACACCTTCTCCTTCAGGCATTGCAGCTTCAGCAACTGCTCCTCGCCCTCGGGCGTCAGCCACAAATCGATCTGCCGCTGCGTCATGATCCAGCCGGGGATCACCGTGTTCACCCGGATCCCGAACGGACCGAGGTCGCGCGCCATGCCCTTGGTCAGTCCCTCCACGCCCGCCTTCGCCGTCGTGTAGGCCGGCATGCCGCCGCTGTTGGTGTGCCAGCTGATCGAGCCGAAATTCACGATCGACCCGCCACCCGCCGCCTTCATCATCGGCGCCACGGCCTGGATCGCGAAGAACTGGTGCCGCAGGTTGGTCGCCTGCCGCTCGTCCCAGTACTCGACCGTGACCTCCTCCCAGGAATGCCGTTGGTCGTTCGCCGCGTTGTTCACCAGCGCGGTGATGGGCCCCAGCGCCTGCCCCACCTCGGCGATCACCGCCTGCAGCGCGGCGACGTCCTTGAGGTCGCAGCGACGGTAGAGCGGCGCCTCCAGCCCCTCGCCCCGCAGCCGCTCGACCAGCGCGTGAGAGGGGTCGTCCGCGATGTCGACGAAGGCGACCCGCGCACCCTGGCGGGCGAACTGAGTGACCTCCTCGGCGCCGATCCCGCTGCCGCCGCCCGTCACGAACACCACCTTGTCCCGCAGGCTGGGGTAGCTGGCAAACTCGTCGCTCATGTCCGTTCCTCCCTCAGCGCCCGCAGCACCGCGGCGACGATCTCGTCGGGCGACGCGTCGATCGAGACGACGATCGGCCGCTCGTCCGCGCCCGGCGGCTCGAGCGTGGCGAACTGGCTGTCGAGCAAGGCGGGCGGCATGAAGTGGTTCTTCCGCGCCGCCATCCGCGCCGCGATCAGCGCGTGCGAGCCTTGCAGGTAGACCAGCCGCACGTCCGGCCGGTCGCCGACCAGGATGTCGCGATAGGCGCGCTTCAGCGCCGAACAGGCGACCACGCCGGACGTGCCGTCCGCTCGCAGCCCGTCGATCGCGGCGGCGATCGCCCGCAGCCACGGCCAGCGATCCTCGTCGGTCAGCGGATGGCCGGCCGCCATCTTCGCCACGTTGGCCGGAGGGTGGAACTGGTCCCCCTCCAGCAAAGTCCAGCCGAGCTGCCGGGCGACGCCGGCGGCGATGGTGGTCTTGCCGCTGCCGGAGACCCCCATCATCACCAGGACGGTCACTTCTTCGGCGGCTCCACGTGCCCGCCGAAGCCGAAGCGCATCGCCGACAGCACCTTCTCGGCGAAGGTGTGGTCCTGGCGCGAGCGGAAGCGCACGAACAGCGCCGCGGACAGCACGTCGGCCGGCACCGCCTCTTCGATCGCCGCTTCGATCGTCCAGCGGCCCTCGCCGGAATCTTCGACGTCGCCGGTGAAGGCGTCCAGCTTCTCGTCCCGCGCCATCGCCTGGGCCGCGAGGTCGAGCAGCCAGGAGCTGATGACCGACCCACGGCGCCACACCTCGGCGATGTCGCCCATGTTCAGGTCGTACCGCTCACCCTCCGGCAGCTTGTCGGAGTTGCGGTTGCGCAGGATGTCGAAGCCTTCCGCGAAGGCCTGCATCATTCCGTACTCGATGCCGTTGTGGACCATCTTGACGAAATGGCCCGCGCCCACCGGCCCTGCATGGATGTAGCCCTGCTCGGCGCGCGCATCGCGGCCCTCCCGGCCGGGCGTACGCTCGATCGAGCCGATGCCCGGCGCCAGCGTCGCGAAGATCGGGTCGAGATGCTTCACCGCATCGGTGTCGCCGCCGATCATCAGGCAGTATCCGCGCTCGAGCCCCCAGACGCCGCCCGACGTGCCCACGTCGATGTAGCGGATGCCCTTCTCGGCCAACGCCTTCCCGCGCCGGACGTCGTCCTTGTAGTAGGTGTTGCCGCCGTCGATGATGATGTCGCCCTTCGACAGCATCCCGGCCAGCGTGTTGATCGTGTCCTCGGTGATCTTGCCGTGCGGCAGCATCACCCAGATTGCGCGCGGCGTCTCGGTCAGCTTGGACACCACGTCCTGCAGGCCGGACGCGGCAACCGCACCCTCCCCGCCCAGCTCCGTCACCGTCGCCTTGTTGGCGTCCCATACGACGGGCGTATGCCCCGCCCGCATCAGCCGGCGGGAAATGTTCCCGCCCATCCGGCCCAGTCCGATCACGCCGATCTGCATCGTCCGCTCCCTCTTGGCTGACACGCTCGCTGTCGGTTCAGCACGGCCCCGGCCTCAAGGCAAGCAGAACGAGTCTGGCCGGTCATTGCGTTATCATGCATATCAGGGCGGTTTCCGGGCCAGGATCGAGTTGCGTGTTCCAGAAGCCTTGCTCCCACCCGCGATCGTCGGACGGGCGGTCGGACAGTGGCAGCGCGCCGCGCGAGGCTTCCGCCGCCCTCGGCCTCCTCCGCCTCCTCCTCGGGGCTGCGATCGTGCTTCCCCTCGCCGTGCTGGCCATCACCGCCCGGCTCTCCTGGGACGCGCGGCTGCAGGAGGCCTGGGACCGCACGGCCCGCCTCAACGACCTCGTCTACGAGAGTGTCTCCAAGCTGTTCGATGCGCAGCTGCTCGCCGTCGAGCAGGTGCAGGAACTCACGGAAGACCTCGACGATGCGGCGATCCTCGCGCGCGCACCCGAACTGCACGCCAGGCTCGCCAGGATGCTGGTCCGGCTGCCCCAGCTGCGTGATCTCTTCGTGGTGGGAAAGGACGGAAGGGCGCTGGTCTCCGGCACGGTGCTGCCCGCGCCGCATGACACGGACCTGAACGACCGGGACTACGTGCGCCACTTCGCCACCGGCGGGCGCGGCCTGTTCGTCGGCGCGCCGGGGTTCCGCCGGGTCGACGGGCTGCCCTTCTTCGCCGTGGCCATCGTCCGGCTTCACCGCGGCGTCTCCTCCGGTGTCATCGCCGCGTCGATGCGCCCGGAATACTTCTCCGAGTTCTTCCGCCATGCGGCCGAGGCCTACGGCGAAGCGCAGGACCGGACGTTCTCCCTCCGGCGCGGCGACGGGCTGCCGCTCGTCCACGTGTTCTCCGGCGGCGGACCGAGTGCCGCCACGACCGAGGCGATCGAGGCGACGCTCCGCGCGGACCGGACGCAGGAAGCAGGACGGATGCGGCTGGCCGGGAAGGACGGCGCGGTGCGCCTCGCCACCTGGCGGCGCCTGCCGAACATCGACCTCGTCGTGTTCACCACCACCTCGCGGCACCTCGTGGTGCGCGACTGGCTCGACGGGCTGCTGCCACCGCTCTATGTCGGGGTCCCCTCCACGCTCGCGCTAATCGTGATCACGCTGCTGGCGATGCGGCGGACGCGGCAGGCCGCGATGGCGCAGGCGCGCGCGTCGGCCGAGATGGCACGGCGCGAGCAGGCCGAGGAGGCGGTGCGCCAGGGCCAGAAGATGGAAGCCCTGGGCAAGCTCACCGGCGGCGTCGCGCACGACTTCAACAACCTGCTTGCGATCATCCTGGGCAGCGCCGAACTGGCCCTGACCCGCCCACCCGAACGCCTGCCGCGCCTGCTCGACAACATCATCCATGCCGGCCAGCGTGCCGCGGCGCTGACGCGGCAGCTGCTGTCCTTCTCCCGCAGCCAGAACCTGGCACCCCGCGTCCTGGACCTGTCGGTGGAGCTGCCACGCATGATGGCGCTGCTGCGCCCCTCCCTGCGCGGGGACGTGGAGGCGAGCCTCGACGTTCCGCCCGACGTGTGGCCCATCGCGGTCGATCCCGGAGAGTTCGAGATCGCCCTGCTGAACGTCGCGGTGAATGCGCGGGACGCGATGCCGGCCGGCGGCCGCTTCGCCATCATTGCCGAGAACCGCGGCGTGGAGGCCGGCCAGCTGCCCATGGCGCCGGACCTCGCCGGCGCGTTCGTCGCGATCGCGTTGACCGACACCGGCACCGGGATGCCGCCCGAGGTGCGGGCCCGCGCCTTCGAGCCATTCTACACGACTAAGGACGTGGGCCGCGGCACCGGCCTGGGGCTGAGCCAGGTCTACGGCTTCGCCCGCCAGGCCGGCGGTGCCGCGGTGATCGACAGCGCCCCGAACAGCGGGACGCGCGTGACGCTGTATCTTCCGCGCACCGACCTGGCCCCGTCGCCGGATCCCGCACCGGCGCAGGCGGACTGGACCGGCGCGAGGCTCCGCCGGGTTTTGCTGGTGGAGGACGATCCGGATGTCGCCACCATGGTGACCGAAATGCTGGGAAGCATGGGCTGGCACGTACTTCCGAGCGGCCGCGGGCGGGAGGCGCTGCAGCATCTGCTGGAACTGCAGGGGCAGATCGACCTCGTGGTGAGCGACGTGATGATGCCGGACGGCATGAGCGGTGTCGAACTCGCGCAGGGCGTCGCCAGTGCCTATCCGCACCTCCCGGTCCTGCTCATGTCCGGCTACGCCGATGCGCGCTCCCCCGGCACGGAAGGCTTCCCATTGCTGCGCAAGCCGTTCACGCGCGACCAGCTCGCGGCCGCCATCCGGCAGGCGATGCGGGGCGACACGCCGCCCGCTTGATCCGCCTGCCTGGCGACTGGCGCGGAAGGGCCGACCGGCGCGGTGGCGTCGCCCGCCTCAGCCGCCCGCCTCAGCCGCCCTCTGCGAGCTGCCGGGGACGGTAGATCGCGCCGTGCACCACCTGCGCGACCGGTGTGGTCTCGTTTGCAACCACGAGCGCATCGAGCTCCACCCATTTGTGGCCCTTGTGCTCGTAGTTCTTCGTCACCCGCGCGCGCACCGTCAGCGTGTCGCCGACCCGCGCCAGGCCGAGGTTCTGCACGACGCTTCCCATGTGGATCCAGGCCGGCAGGATGACGTTGTGCGTCAGCGCCCAGTTGCAGGTGCGCAGGATCACGCCAGGATGCACGAGCCCCTCGGTGCGGTAGAGCGGATCCGTCTCCCGCAGGTCCGCGAGATCCTGGGCGTGCATCTCCGGGGTGACGTGCAGCGGCGTCATGCCAATCCAGTCGCCCACGGCGAGGGAGCGCTCGTCCGCCGGCGCGCGCTCCGTCCGGGGCGCCACCGCGCGGTAATCGTCCAGCGAGATCGACGCCGCCGCGGCGGGCAGCGCGGCACGGCCGGCCGCGCATCGCACGCCCTCGCTGTCCACCTGCAGGATCAAGGCATCGCCGTCCTCGGTCGCGGTCACCTCAGCGATCGCATTCTCGTAGACCGGCTTGGCGAAGCGCGCCTCCCCGGTGCCGCGCTCGAGCCAGGTGCGGCCCCAACGCTGCACCGGCAGGTGGGTCATGTAGCCATAGACGTTGACGCCGCCCACGAAGCCGCCCTTGAACCCGAACTTCTGGGCGGTGGCATCGTCGTGGATCTTGTTCTCCGAGGCCTTGGCCGTGTTGTACGCTGAGACGCGGTAGGTCGGCAGTGCGGACATTGGCGGTTCCTCTTCTTGTCGCGGCCGATCCCCGTCGGGTGCATCAGCCTGTGAAAGATCCTTGCGGAGGCATGACGTGGACGCGGCAATCCTGGAGGAGCGCCTGGCCAGGGGCGAGGCGATCGAAGACGCCGATCTCGGCGACCTGGATTGGCAGGATCGCGCCCATGAGGATGCTGCGTTCCGCGACTGCCGGTTCACCGACGTTGGGTTCAGCAACACGCGGCTGCCGGGCGCGCGCTTTGCCGGGTGCCGCTTCCTGCGCTGCCGCTTCTCGCATGCGGAGCTGCGGGAAGCGTCGTTCGAGGATTGCGTCTTCGTCGACCGCGGCGAGGCCCCGACCGGTTGCGGCTTTGCGTTCTCGGACCTGCAAGCGGTCCGCTTCCTGCGCTGCGACCTGTCGTTCGCAGCTTTCGAGCGATCGGACCTGTTCTCCATCGACATGGAGCTCGACGGCGCGAAACTCGATCGTGCGGACCTGAGCGGAGCCGAGGTCAGCGGACTCAACCTGCTGCGGCTGGCCAGCTTCTCCCGCCTGCGCATCACCGCCGACCAGCAATATGCCCTGCTCTCGGCGCTCGGGGTCGACGTCGACCCTGAGCGCATGCCGGCGACGGGCGCTGCGGTCAGGACAGCGCCCAGAGACCGACCTCGTAGCCCGGCACGAAGTTGCGGTTGTTCATGTCCGGATTGCGGTTGACGAACACCCGGTTGAACATCGGATGCCGCATGCTGCGGGTCTCGTGCTCGATGCGGAACAGCGGCTTGTTGCTGTCGATGTCAACGATGTCGAGGAAGCGGTACTGGTGCTGGTCGCTCTCCTCGCTGATCAGTCCACGCTCCAGCAGCCTGCGGTGCGGGCCGGAGAAATCGACGAGGGTGATCTGGATGTGGTGCCCGTCGTAGTCGGGCTGCGTCCGGCTCGACTCGCGGTAGATCACGCGGCTCTCGGCAGAGGTGCGCGCCCAGGCATAGGGGCCGCGCGCGTCGCTCTCGACGCCGGCGATCGCCCCCATGATGTCGGTGTAGAACTTCGCGATCGCGCCGAGATCCGTGCCGGGCGGGATGTCGAACTCGACATAGGGCATGCCGACCCGCATCGGCCCGAACCGCGCGGTGTCGGGCGCGTGCAGGCGGATGCGGTTGCCCCAGGGGCAGGTGGTCTCGATCACGTCGCCGGCCTGCTGGAAGCCGAACGCGGTGCCTTCAAGGTATTTCTGGACGCCGTGCAGCCGCTTCATCGCGGCCTCGAGATCGGGCACCACCAGCGCCGTCGTCCCGCGCACCACCTGCGGCGTCGCGCGCGTCGGCAGGTGGAACTGCCCGCGCCCGACATTGACCCACATGTTCTCGATGCCGGCCATCAGATACGGGTCGCGCGTGAGCCCGAGGCCCATGATGTAGAAGGCAGTCGCCTTGGTCTGGTCCGGAACCGTCACGTTGACGTGGCCCAGCTCGACGATGTTGCCCAGGTCCTCCGCGGTGCGGTCGAACTGCGGCGTGGCGGTGACGCTGTCGTTCATCCCTGGCCCTCCTCCGGCCCCAAGCCCCGGATCATCCGTCTCGGGGTTCCCCTTTGGGGATTTGCCTCGAAGGCGCATGATAGCGGCCAGCGGCGGGTCCGGTCCATGCCCGCCGAAAAGGGGGAGACGACCATGCCGGCAATGAGCTGGGATGCGTGGGCGCGCCACGACGCGACCGCGCTGGCCGAACGGGTGTGCAAGGGAGAGCTCACGGCCGCGGAGCTCGCGCAGCAGGCAAGCGAGGCCGTCACGCGGCTGAACCCGAAACTGCAAGGCGTGATCGAGCTGTTTGCCCACGCGGCCGAAGCGCCCGACACGGATCGGCCGGCTCGCGACGGCGCGTTGTACGGCGTGCCGATGTTCCTGAAGGACCTCGGCTCGGGCCTTGCGGGACAGACCCAGGACTCCGGCTCCGCCTTCACCCGCGGCACGCGGA
This sequence comes from Rhodospirillales bacterium 69-11, assembly GCA_001898425.1. Lineage (GTDB taxonomy): Bacteria > Pseudomonadota > Alphaproteobacteria > Acetobacterales > Acetobacteraceae > Rhodopila. Next base: position 193,864 of record MKTV01000005.1, on the reverse strand, counting down.
TCGCGGCCACCGATCCCTCCATCGCCAATTTCCTGCGCGCGGGCCTGGTGCCGCTGGGCCGCTCGGCCACGCCCGAGTTCGGCATGACCTTCGACACGGTCACCGAGTACGAGGGCGACGTGACCGTCACCCGCAGCCCATGGAACCTGGAGCGCACGCCCGGCGGCTCCTCCGGCGGGTCCGCCGCGATGGTCGCCGCGGGCGCGGTGCCGCTGTCGATGTCCTCGGATGGCGGCGGCTCGACCCGCATCCCCGCCTCCTTCTGCGGCCTCGTCGGCCTCAAGGCCTCCCGCGGCCGCGTCCCCCAGCCGCTGGGTCGCAACGAATACGTCACGCGCATCAGCATCGACGGCGTGGTGAGCCGCAGCGTGCGCGACACCGCCGCGGTCTACGACTACCTGACGCACGTGCCCACCGGCGGCTCCTTCATCCGCATGGGGCCGCCGCAAGGGTCTTACCGCGACGCCATCGCCCGGCCCCCGGGGCGCCTGCGCATCGCGCTGTCGACCGGGCGCTGGGGACGCGAGGGCGACACCGACAAGCAGGTCGCCGCCCGCGTCCACGAGGTCGCGCGCCTGCTCGAAAGCCTCGGCCACGCGGTCGAGGAGGTCGACGATGCGACGATCTGCGACTGGCCGACGCTGTGGTCGGCCTACGTCACGCAATGGGTCGGCAGCCGCGCGATGTTCACGCTGATGGCGGAGGAGAAGGGCATCGGCCGCCAGCAGCTGCAGACGCTGCTGAACCCGATGACCTGGCGGCACTACCTGGCCAGCGAGCGCTACGACAAGTTCGACCTGCTGCGCATGATGAACGCCAACAACACCGTCACGCGGCAATGGGGCGCGTTCTTCGACCGCTACGACGCGCTGCTGACACCGACGCTCGCGATCCGCGTGCCGCTCGCGAACGGCCCCTACTCGCTGTTGCGGGACGAGGAACTCGATCCCTGGGTGGGCCGCCTCGCCGATGCGTGCCGCTACACCATGCCCGGCAACGAGACCGGCCATCCGGCGATCAGCCTGCCCGCAGGGTTCGACACGGACGACCTGCCGATCGGCGTGCAGCTCCACGCGGCGTTCGGCGGGGAGGCGCGGCTGCTGCAGCTCGCGACACAGGTCGAGCAGGCGCGGCCCGGCTGGTTCGGGGCGATTCCGCCGGTCCATGTGACGCGGGAGGACTGACCGCACCCGATGGCAATGCCGGACTCGGATGCACCTGCCGAACGGGGGCTGCGCGCGCTCGCGTCCTCGCCCGGATACCTGCGGCTCTGGGCGATCGGCGGATGCGCGAACACGATGCGCTGGTTCGAGGTGCTGGCCGCCGCGCTGTTCACCTTCGACGTCACGGGATCGGGCTTCGCGGTCGCCGTGGTCTCGGCCGCGCGCACGCTGCCGATGTTGCTGCTGGGCGCCTTCGCCGGCGTGGCGTCGGAGGCGGTGAACCGCAAGCACGTGCTGTTCGCGGGACAGGTCCTGACCGGCCTGGCCTCGGCCAGCGTCGCGCTGCTCGCCTGGGCCGGTTGGCTGCTGCCATGGCATCTCGCCGCCGCGGCGCTCGTCGCCGGCCTCGTGTGGTCGACCGAGATGGCGACCCGTCGCCGCATGGTGGGGGAATGCGTGGCGGCCCCGCTGGTCGCCCGCGCGCTTGCGCTCGATGCGATGACCAACTCGCTGACGCGGCTCATCGGCCCGATCGCGGCTGGTGCGCTGTATCAGCGCTGGGGCGTCGCCGGCGCGTTCGTCGCCTCGACCGTGGTCTATGCCGTCTCGGCCACGCTGGTCGCCGGCCTGCCCTATCGGCAGGACGTCCGCCGCCTGGTCTTGAGCCACGTGCCGCGCGACCTCGCCGAAGGCATGCGCTTCGCCCGCGGGCACCTGACCATCGCGGGCGTGCTCGCCGTGACGATCGCGATGAACCTGCTGGGCTTCCCCTACAGCGCCCTGGTCGCCCCGATCGGCAAGCAGGTGTTCCACGTCTCCGACACGCTGGTCGGCGTCCTGGCCGCCTCCGAGGCGTTCGGCGCGTTCCTGGGCGGGCTCTGGCTGACCACGCGGGAGCCGCGCTGGTCAGGCCGCGTCCTGATGGTGGGCGGCTCCCTGTTCTTCCTGGGCTGCGTGTTCATGATGCCGCTGGCGCCCGCATTCGGGATCGCATCACTGCTGCTGGTGGCGGGGGGATTCGGATCGGCGGCCTTCGCCAACATGCAGACCGCGCTGATCGTGCTGCATGCGCCGCCGGCCATCCGCTCACGCCTGATGGGGCTGCTGACCGTCTGCATCGGCATGGGCCCCCTCGGCATCCTGCTGGTCGGTGCGCTCGGAAGCCTGCTGGGACCGCTGCGGGCGATCGACGCGGTCTCCGCGACCGGATTCGTGCTGGTCGCGGTGATCGGCCTGGTCTGGCGGCGACGCGATGCCGGCGGGACCGACCTGGCTCAGGCCGTCGCCGCCAGCGCCGGAACCACCGCGGGCGCGTCGGCCAGCAGGTCCGCCCCCGCGGCGCGCAGCTCCGCCTCCCCGCCATAGCCCCACAACGCGCCGATGCAGCGCAGGCGGTTGGTCCGCGCCGCGTGCACGTCGTGGAGCCGGTCACCCAGCATGATGGTTGCGGCAGGGTCGTAAGGTTCGCGCGCCAGGATGTGGGCGAGCAGATCCGCCTTGTCGTCGAGCCCGCCGCCCGGCTCCGCGCCGTAGATCCCGGCAAGCGCGCCGCCGATGCCCAGATGGGCGACGACACGTTCGGCGAAGTCACGCCGCTTGGAGGTGGCGAGGCACAGGGTCCAGCCCGCGACGCGCAGCGCCTCCAGCATCGCCACGACGTTCGGGTAGAGCGCGCAGTCGTAGAGCCCGACCTCGGAGTAGCGGGCGCGGTAGATCGCAACCGCCCGCTCGACCCGATCGTCGCCGTACTGCGCCAGCAACCGGCGGATCGATTCGGCGATCGGCGGCCCGACCGCCCAGGTCAGGTCGCCGGCGGTGGAGGGATCGTGGCCGAGTTCCGTCAGCGTGTAGCGGAAGGACCCGGCGATGCCGGGCCGCGAATCCGACAGCGTGCCGTCCAGGTCGAGCAGGACCGCGCGGGCGCCGGCCACCTCAGGCCGCGTCGCGGAACAGGCCGCCCAGCCCGGCGAGGGTCGACAGGTGCTTGTCGGCGTCACCGTAGAGCTGGTCGATCATGGTGACGCGCTTGAAGTAGGCGCCGACCTTGTATTCCGCGGTCATGCCGATGCCGCCATGGAGCTGCACCGCTTCCTGCCCGACATGCCGGCCGGAGCGACCGATCTGCACCTTGGCGGCGGAGATGGCGCGGCGGCGTTCGCGTGCATTGGTTTCATCCGCCATCACGGCAGCGAACATGGCCATGCTGCGTGCCTGCTCCAGCGCCACCAGCATGTCGACCGAGCGGTGTTGCAGCACCTGGAACTGGCCGATCGCGCGGCCGAATTGCTGGCGGGTCTTGAGGTAGTCCAGCGTCGTCTCGTGCATCACCTGCATGGCGCCGACCGCTTCGGCGCAGAGCGCCGCGGTCGCTTCGTCGATCGCGTGCTCCACCGCCGGCAGCGCATCGTCGCTGAGCAGGCCCTCGGCCCCGACGCGCACGCCGGAGAGCGTGACTTCCGCAGCGCGCAGGCCATCTACGGTCGGGTAGCCGCGCCGGGAAACTCCGGGCGTGCCCGCGTCGACCAGGAACAGGCCGATGCCGCTGCGGTCCTGCTGGCCGCCGCCGATGCGCGCGGTGACGAACAGCTTGTCGGCGGAATCGCCGTGCAGCACGACGCTCTTGGCGCCGTCCAGCACCCAGGCGTTGCCCTGCTTCTTCGCCGCGGTGGTGACGTCGTTCAGGTCGTAGCGCGAATGCCGCTCCACATGCGCGAAGGCGAGCTTGAGCTTACCTGCGGCGATCTGCGGCACGAGCGCCCCGAGCAGGGAGGGATTGCCGGCGCGGCGGAGCAGGCCGCCGCCCAGGATGACCGTCGGGAAATACGGTTCCAGCACGAGGCCGCGGCCGAACGCTTCCATGACGATCATGGTCTCGACGGGACCGCCGCCGAAGCCGCCCAGGGTTTCCTCGAAGGGCAAGCCGAGCAGGCCGAGTTCGGTGAACTGGGACCAGAGCGCGGTGCTCCAGCCCGCGGGTTCGGCCATGTATTTCTTGCGCTGCTCGAACTGGTACTGGTCGGCGATCAGGCGATCGACGCTTTCCTTGAGCAGGCGCTGGTCGTCGGTCAGGTCGAAGTCCATCGGTTTCCCCTTCGCCGCGAGCGGCTGGTTTCGTTTCGTTCGGAACGAGGCCTCGTCGTATCAGGGCCGGTGCGCGTCCTGGCGCGATGTGGCGTGACCGTGGCGTGGCACGCGTGGCCGTGGCGTGGTCGTGGTCCGTGGTCCGTGGCGACACGCGCGCCGTGGCGCCCCCCGTGTCATGGCCGGCGAAGGCCGGCCATCCACGACTGCCCGCGGCACCGGAAGTCGTGGATGGCCGCCCTGCGGCGGCCATGACACGGAGGACGGCGGCCACGACACGACGGACGGCCACCGTGACACCGTGACACCGTGACACCGGGCGCGGCCATGACACAGGGCACAAGACACCCGCCGCGCTACAGCCCCAGGATCGCCTTCGCGATGATGTTGTGCTGGATCTCGTTCGAGCCGCCGTAGATCGACACCTTGCGGTAGTTGAAATACATCGGCGCCGCCTCGGTCGCGTACTCCGGCCCGATCACCGGCTCGTTGTTGCCGTCGAACTCGCGCTGGTACGGCATCGCGAACGGCCCCACCACTTCCATCAGCAGTTCGGTCAGCCGCTGCTGGATCACCGACCCGGACAGCTTCAGGATCGAGGAGGCCGGGTTCTGCCGCCCCTTCTCGAGCTTCCGCTCGTCCGCGACGACGCGAAGCTGCGTCATCTCCAGCGCCTTCAGCTCGACCTCGACCGCAGCCAGCTTCTCCTGGAACTTCGGGTCGTCGATCAGCGGCCGCCCGCCCGATTGCTCGAGCGCGGCGAGTTCCTTGATCCGCGCCACCTTGGCCTTGGAGGCGCCGACCCGCGCGATCCCGGTACGCTCGTTGCCCAGCAGGAACTTGGCATAATCCCAGCCCTTGTTCTCCTGCCCCACCAGGTTCTCGGCCGGCACCTCGACGTTGTCGAAGAACACCTCGTTCACCTCGCGCCCGCCGTCGATGGTGATGATCGGGCGGACGGTGATTCCGGGCGTCTTCATGTCGATCAGCAGGAAGGAGATGCCCTCCTGCTTCTTGGCGGCCGGATCGGTGCGCACCAGGCAGAAAATCCAGTCGGCGTATTGCGCGAGCGTCGTCCAGATCTTCTGGCCATTGACGACGTATGTGTCGCCCTTGCGTTCGGCGCGGGTGCGCAGGCCGGCAAGGTCGGACCCGGCGCCGGGTTCCGAGAAGCCCTGGCACCAGAAGATGTCGGCATTGGCGGTGGCGGGCAGGAACCGCTGCTTCTGCTCGTCATTGCCGAACTGCGCGATCACCGGCCCGACCATCGACACGTTGAAGGCGATCGGCGTGGGCGCGTTCGCCTGCTGCATCTCGTCCTGGTACAGGTAGACCTGCACCGGCGACCATTCCTTGCCGCCCCAGGCCACCGGCCAGTTCGGCACCGCCCAGCCATGCTGGTTCATGATCCGCTGGGAGGTGATCATGTCGTCGCGGGTGAGGCCCTCCCCCTCCGCGACCTTGGCGCGGATGGACGCCGGGATCTCGCTGCGGAAGAAGCGCCGCGCCTCTGCGCGGAAGGCGCGTTCGTCCTCGGTGAAGGTCAGGTCCATGTGCGTTTCTCCCCCGCGCTACCGCTTGGTAGTTAGGCGGGCGGCGCACGGGCGGTCAATCGGTCTCGCGCGCCCCGCCGCGATCCCGCCCCGGAGGCCGCCACGCGCCCCATCGGACCGCCTCGCCGCTTGCCCCGAGCGGTTCGGCGCGCGGCGGCTTGGGGTCAGGCTGCCTTCTTCAGCCGGTCGGAGAAGGACTTGCGGAACTTCGCGACCTTCGGCGCCACCACCACCTGGCAGTAGCCGGTCCAGGGATTGCGCGCGAAGTAGTCGTGATGCTCCGGCTCCGCCTCGTAGAACGTGGCCAGCGGCTCGATCTCGGTGACCAGCTTGCCGTCCCAGATGCCCGCCGCGGCGATCTCCTGCATCACCGCGCGTGCCGTCTCGGCCTGGGCATCCGAGTGGGTCAGGATGATCGAGCGATACTGCGTGCCCACGTCGTTGCCCTGCCGGTTGAGCGTGGTCGGGTCGTGGATGGTGAAGAAGACCCGCAGCAGGTCGGCGTAGGAGAGCTGGTCGGGGTCGAACTTAACCTGCACCACCTCGGCATGGCCGGTCCGCCCGCTGCATACCGCCTTGTAGGTCGGGTTCGGCACGCTGCCGCCGGCATAGCCGGACATGACGGACGTCACCCCGTTCAGTTCCTTGTACACCGCCTCCAGGCACCAGAAGCAGCCGCCACCCAGGGTTGCCGTCTCCTCGCTCATGTTCCTCGCTCCTTTCGGTTCGCGCCATCATATGGGAGCGCGCCGGCGCGGACGAAAGCGCAGACACACCCGGCCGGGCTGCACGCCGGGCTCTTGCCCTGGCGCGGCCAAACGCCCTTCTTAACCCCATGGACGCCCAGACAGACACGATGGCGCCGCGCGGGGCCAGCCGCACCCCGGGCGATGCGGACACGATCGACCTCGCCATCACCGGCATGACCTGCGCCGCCTGCGTCCGCCGGGTGGAGAAGGTGCTCGGCGCCGTTCCCGGCGTCACCGAGGTCGCGGTCAACCTCGCCACCGAACGCGCGCATGTCGTGGGCACCCACCCGGACCTGGAGGCGCTCGCCCGCGCGGTCGAGAAGGCCGGCTACGGCGCGACCCCGGTCGTGGAGGCGGCCCCCCTGCCGGCGACGCGGCCGGAGGACCGGCGCGAGCTGATCCACCTGATCGCGGCGGCGGTGCTGGCCGCCCCGCTGCTCCTGGGCATGGTGGTGCAGGCGCTGATGCTGCCCGCCTGGGCGCAGTTCGCGCTGGCGACGCCGGTGCAGTTCTGGCTGGGCGCCCGTTTCTATCGCGCCGGCTGGCACGCCGCACGCGCCCTGTCCGGCAACATGGACCTGCTGGTCGCGCTGGGCACCTCCGCCGCCTGGGGGCTGTCGACCTGGACCTGGCTCGTCAGCGGTCACACCCATGCGCTCTACTTCGAATCCGCGGCGCTGCTGATCACCTTCGTCCTGTTCGGCAAGTGGCTGGAGGCGCGGGCGCGGCGCCAGACCGCCTCCGCCATCCGCGCCCTGATGAAGCTGCGTCCCGACACGGCCCGCGTACTGCGCGACGGCGCGGAGACGGACGTGCCGATCGACGCCGTGCGCATCGGCGACCTGGTCGTGGTCCGGCCCGGCGAGCGTATCCCGGTCGACGGCGTGGTGCAGGACGGCACCGCGGCGGTCGACGCCGCCATGCTGACCGGGGAGAGCCGGCCGCTCGATGCCGCCCCTGGCACGCAGGTCGCCGCCGGCACCATCGACACCGATGGCCGGCTGGTGATCGAGACGCGGCGGATCGGTGCGGAAACGATGCTGGGCCAGATCGTCCGGCTGGTGGACGCCGCGCAGAGCTCGAAAGCCCCGATTCAACGCCTGGCGGACCGGGTCAGCGCCGTGTTCGTGCCGGTCGTGCTGGTGATCGCGCTCGCGACCTTCCTGGGCTGGTTGGCGGCCGGCGACACCGCCTCGACCGCATTGCTGAACGCCGTGGCCGTGCTGGTCATCGCCTGCCCCTGCGCCCTGGGCCTGGCCACGCCGACGGCGATCATGGTCGGGACCGGCG
>MKTV01000005.1:175777-186018 GCA_001898425.1 Rhodospirillales bacterium 69-11 | reverse complement strand
CCGCGGCATCCTGATCCGCGACGCCGCCGCGCTGGAACGCGCGCACGCGGTGCAGGTGGTGGCCTTCGACAAAACCGGCACGCTGACCGAGGGCCGCCCACGCCTGGCCGAGATCCGCCCCGACCGGGACCTGCTGCCGCTCGCAGCGGCGCTGCAGCAGGGCAGCGAACATCCTCTGGCCCGCGCGGTCCGCGAAGCCGCCGGTGCCGCGGTCCTGCCCGTGGAGGGATTCCGCGCCTTCCCGGGCCGTGGCGTTGCCGGCCGGGTGGAGGGACGCCGGCTGCTGCTGGGCAATCGCGCGCTGCTCCAGGCGGAGGACATCCCGGTCGGATTCTTCGCGGCCGAGGCCGACCGGCTGGAAGCCCAGGGCCTCACCGTTTCCTGGCTCGCCGCCAGCGACCCCGACCGTCGCGTCCTGGGCCTGCTCGCCTTCGCGGACACGCCGAAGCCCACCGCTGGCCCCGCCGTCGAGCGGCTGCGCGCCCTGGGGCTGCAGATCGTGCTGCTCACCGGCGACAGCCGCGGCGCCGCCGCCGGCATCGCCGCCCCGCTCGGTATCGACGAGATCCGCGCGGAAGTGCTGCCGGCCGAGAAGGCGGACGCGGTCGCGGCGCTGCGCCGGGACGGGCATGTGGTCGCGATGGTGGGGGACGGCGTCAACGACGCGCCCGCCCTGGCCGCGGCCGATATCGGGATCGCGATGGCGACCGGCACCGACGTCGCGATGGAGACGGCGGGGATCACCCTGATGCGGGGCGATCCCGCGCTGGTGGCGGACGCGATCGACATCTCCCGCCGCACCTGGGCGAAGATCCGCCAGGGCCTGTTCTGGGCGTTCGCGTACAACGTGCTGGGCATCCCGCTGGCGGCCGCCGGCCTGCTGAGCCCGGTCGTCGCGGGGGCGGCCATGGCGCTGTCCTCGGTCAGCGTGGTGGCGAACGCATTGTTGCTGCGGCGTTGGCGCCCGCGATTCACCGGGTCTTAACGCCCCGCGACGCAGACTCGCCCGGTTCGTGGAAGGGCGAGGCGATCGTGTCACAGTCTCAGGGCGGCCTCGATCCGCAGAGCCATACCGCGATTGCGGTCATGTTCGACGACCTGCGCCGCTTCGTCGATCGCCGGATCAGTGAACTCAGTGCCGAAGTGCACGCGACGGTGCAACTGGTCGACTACAGCGAGTCGAACCTGTCCGGGCAGCTCACCCGCATCCACGACCAGATCACGAACCTGCTCGCCATGCCGGCCGCCGCCACCCGCAACAGCGGGCTGGAGCTGGAAGCCGTGGTGCAGGCGACCGAAAGTGCCGCCAACACCATCATGGGCGCGGCGGAGGCGATCAACGACTGGCTGCGTGAGGGACGCCGCGATCCGGAATCGGTCGACGCGATGGCGGCCAAGGTGAACGCGATCTTCGAGGCCTGCACCTTCCAGGACATCACCGGCCAGCGGATCCGCCGTGCGATCAAGCAGCTGCAGCAGGTCGAGACGATGCTGACCGACATGATGCCCGAACCAGCGGCGGAGGCGACGGCGGCGGCGACGGCACTCCCGGCCGAGGAGGCGGCGGCTGCCGTCGATCCGGATCTGGTGCAGGACGATATCGACCGGATGTTCGCCTGACCGCCGGGACGAGGAATCGCCCGCGCGCATGCCGGACGTCCGCGCGCCTCGGCCGCGTAATCCGCCCACATCGTGGAAAGTCGAACCGGCAGCGCAACCCTGCCCTGTCGATTGACCCTGGTTGGATCCGCGCCGCTCGGCTTTAATTCGCGGGCCGGAATCCGCGTCTTCGTCGCAATCCGGGCGGGACGCGCAGTTGGAGGGTTTTGAATGAGGAAAGCTCTGACCCGAGGCGCGGCTCTGCTCGCCGCCCCGCTCGCGGTCGCGCTGTGCGCCGGGGCGTCATCCCCGGCCCGCGCCGCGGTGACCGATTCGCAGTTCCCGCCGAAGACCGTCGCCGACCTGATCGCGATCTGCTCGGCCGGCAAGGACGACCCCCGCATGACCGCGTCGGTGAACTACTGCAGCGGCTTCGTGGAGGGGGCGGTGATCGTCGAGATGGCGCACGCCAAGCAGCGCGGCGGCCGCGCGCTGTTCTGCCTGCCCACGCCGTCGCCCGAGACCGACACGGAGCTGGCGAACTTCACCAATTGGGCGAACCAGGATCCGAAGCGCCTGCAGCAGCCCGCGATCGACGGCATGTTCGTCTACCTGGGCACGCATTACCCCTGCTCGCCGGCCACGGCGAAGAAGAAGAAATGAGTGGTTGCAGGAGTTGAAGCCATGAAGAAGACCATTCTGTTGGCCGCCGTCGTGGCGGTGCCTCTCGCCGGCTGCTCGAACATGAGCGCGACGGAACAGCGCGCGGTCTCCGGAACCGGCATCGGTGCGGCAAGTGGCGCGGTGATCGGCGCGATCGCCGGCAATGCTGGTTTGGGCGCCGGTATCGGCGCGGCGGCCGGCCTGGCCGGCGGCCTGCTCTACGACCAGGTCAAGAAGAGCGAGGCGTCGTCGTACCGCGCCGGCTATCAGGCGGGCGCCAACAAGCAGCCGCCCGCCCCGCCGCAATAACGGACCGATACGTGCGTGTCGCGGCCGGGTCTTGCCCGGCCGTTCACGACGTTGCTCGATCCGTGAAGTCGTGGATGGTCCGCCTGCGCGGGCCATCACACTTTTGGCTACGTGGGCCATACACGTGGCGGCGGCGCGGGCAATGACGCAGGGCAGCTTCGCGGACCACGACACAGGGCAGCCTCACGGGCCATGACAGGAATAGCCGGCCGGTCTGCACGGCCTGCCGGCCAATGGGCGCCTACTTCTCCCCGATCTGCTCGTTCTGCGCACCGCTGTCCGGCCGTGCGGGACCGAGAACCGGTTCGTCGCCCATTGGCTCTGCTTGGCGCACCTCGAACTGGCCCTTGCCGTCGAGTGAAGGCCCCTGCGTCCAGCGCCCGTCCGGCGGCGGCACGCCCTCGCGGCTGGTGCCGAAGAACGCGTAGCTGAATTCCTGCTTCTCCTGCGATTGTGGGAAGCTGTTCGGGATCGGCAGGGCCGCCGAACCGCCCATCTCCTCGATCGCCGCCAGCCACTGTTGCTGATGCATGGTGTCGCGCGCGATCAGGAAGCTCAGCATGTCCTTCATGCCGTCGTCATGCGCCGCATTGTACAGCCGCACTGCGAGCACACGCCCGGTCGACTCGGCCGTCACGTTGGCGAACATGTCCGCCGCGAGGTTCCCACTCGCGTAGACATGCGAGCAGTCGAACGGCACGCCATCCGAATTGGCCGGGAACGCCGCCATGCCGGTCGACAGCAGATGCCGCTGCAGCATGCCTTCCACCATGTGCCGCGGGCGCTCGCCGCCGCCCATCACCGCTCCGACCAGCCCGCTCGACTGCGCCGCCGATTCCTGCAGGGTGGTGGGTGCATTCTCGAGATTCAGGGCGACCGCGGTCGCGAGCATCTCGATATGCCCGATCTCCTCGGTCGCCGTGTGCAGCAGCATGTCGCGATACTTGTTGGTGGGCCCGCGCGCGCCCCAGGCCTGGAAGAAATACTGCAGGCAGACCCGGATCTCGCCCTCGATGCCGCCGATGGCCTGCTGCAACTGTCGTGCGAACAGCGGATCGGGATTGCTGACCCGAACCGGGTACTGCAAACGAGTGTCGTGATAGTACATGTCGCTCTCCGATGCCGCGCGGACTGCGCGACGTGCAGGAGCAACTCATTCGCATTTCACCCAGTTGCTTGCGTGTGCCGAACGCCCGGCCCGTGGCGCGGCACGATGTCGCGACGGCGTTCCGCTCGTGAGGCGACCAACGCGGCAGGCCGAACGCCCTCGCCCGACGTCCCTCGCGCGGACGCACCTCGCCCAAAGGCCCTTCGTCCGAACGCACGTCTGGTCAGTGCACGTCCAGCGCGGCCCCGAGCGTGTCGCCGATCTGGCGGTGGAGTACGAGGTCCGCGATGTCGTCCAACCCCGTCGCCTGCAGGTTGAGGATCACCAGCCGCGCCCCGTTGCGCTTCGCGAGTTCCGGGAAACCGGCGGCCGGCCACACCACCAGCGACGAACCGATCGCCAGGAACAGGTCCGCGGCCAGGGTCTCGCTTTCCGCACGCTGCATCGCCTGCACCGGCATGGACTGGCCGAACGACACCGTCGCCGTCTTCACCCACCCGCCGCAGGCGCAGTGCGGCACGATGCGGTCACGCTCGAAATCGACACGCAAATCCTCGATCTCGTAACGCTGGTGGCATTCCAGGCAATGCGCGTAAGTCGTGTTGCCGTGCAGTTCGATTACCCTGTCGTCGGGAATGCCGCTGTCCTGGTGCAGCCCGTCGATGTTCTGCGTGATCACGGCCCGAGCCTTGCCGCGGCGCACGAGTTCGGCCACGGCGCGATGGCCGCGATTGGGCGCGGCCTGACGCAGGATCGGCTCCATCTCGAAGCGCCGCCGCCAGGATTCCCGCCGCGCCGCGTCGGAGCGCATGAATTCCGAGAAGTCGATCGGCGTCTGCCTGGTCCAGACCCCGCCGGGGCTGCGGAAATCCGGAATGCCGGATTCGGTGCTGATCCCGGCCCCGGTGAACACCACGATGCGGTCCGACGCCGCGATGATGTCTCGCAGCGCCGCCACGTCCTGGTCTGTCATGCGCGCATCCTCCATGCCTCGGAATGTCGAGAGCGCTCGCGGCAACTGCAAGAGTGGCCGGGAGCACGCCGGCGCGGGTCAGAACGGTTCCGGATAGTGGCGCGCGTAGAAGCTGATCGGCGGCTTGGCGTCGGGATCCGTCACGATGTCGATCAGCGCGGGCGCGCCGCTGGCGAAGGCCGTGTCGAGCGCTGCACCGACATCCTCCCCACGCTCCACGCGCACCCCGGCGATGCCGCAGGCCCGCGCGATCGCCGCATGGTCGACCTCCGCGAAGTCCACCGCATCGGTATGTGCGCCGAAACTGGCGTCCTCCGCATGCTTTTGATAGCCGAGGATTCCGTTGTTCAGCACCAGCACGGTCACGGGAAGGCCGAGCCGGCGGAGGGTCTCCAGTTCGGCCCAGCTATGGGCGAAGCCGCCGTCGCCGCACAGGCACACCACGCGGCTGTCCGGCGCCGCGAGCTGCGCGCCGATCGCCATCGGCAAGCCCCAGCCCAGGCCTGCGATGCCGCGCGGCGTCAGGAAGCGCTGGCCGGCGCGCCGCGCGGTCAGGCCGCCGGCGATCCAGATCGAGGCGTAGGACGCGTCCGCGACGGCGATGTCGTCCGGCGTCATGCGGCGGTCGAGCTCCGCCATCACCCGCTCCGGCCGCACCGGCCCGCCGTCGCGGGCGCGAATGCTGGCGACGGTGTCTCGCCACGCGCCGACGGCCGCGGCGATCTCCGCCTCCAATGCTGGCCGAGCGGCTGCGCGGCCAGTGAGATCCTGCGCGAGCATGGCCTCGCGCAGCGCCGCCAGCGTCAGCTTGGCGTCGCCGACCAGCCGGTGCGCCTCGTAGTTGCGGCCGACCTCCATCGGGTCGATGTCCAGGTGGATGAAGCGGGCCTCGCGCGGAAACAGCTTCCAGCTGTCGGTGCCGTTCTGGTTGGTGCGGTTCCCGACCAGCAGGATGACGTCGGCGCGGTCGATCATCGCGCGCATGCCGAAGCTGCGCGCGCCGCGCGCCATCACGTAGCCCACGACGCCCATGGTGAGCGGATGCGTCTCGTCCGCCACGCCCTTGCCCATCGTGGTGGTGGCGACCGGCAGATGTGCGTCCTGCTGCAGCGCGGCGAGTTCGGCCGCGGCGCCCGACAGATGGACGCCGCCCCCCGCGACCACGACCGGATACCGCGCGCCGGCCAGCAGCGCGGCGGCCCGCGCGACGGAAGCGGGATCGGCCGCGACCCGGTCGAGCGGGTAGACGCCCAGCCGCGCCTGTCGGGGAGAGGGCGGCGGTGCGGCCTCCACCAGCAGGTCGGCCGGAACGAGCAGCACCACCGGGCCGGGCCGCCCGGAGCCGGCGGCGACGAAGGCCATGTCGACATAATCCTCGAGCCGGTCGGCGCGATCGATGCGGCGCACCCACTTGGCCACGGGGGCGAACATGTTCAGATGATCGAGTTCCTGGAACGCGTTGCGGTCGGTGGCGTCGCGCGTCACCTCCTGGACCAGGGCGACCACGGGGATGGAGGCCTTCAGGGCCTCCGCCAGCGGCGCCACCAGCAGCGTTGCCGCCGGCCCGTTCTGGGCGGTGACCACGCCGACCCGGCCGGAGGCGCGGGCATAGCCGTCGGCCATGGCGCCGCCGGCATTCTCCTGCCGGTAGGCCGCCTGGCGGATGCCGACATGGGGCGCCGCCAGATGGAACGCGCTGGGCAGGCTCTGGCCGAAGGTGACCGTGACGCCGTGCCTGGCGAACGCCTCCGCGAGGCGCAGGGCGACGTTGGCATTCCTGGGGGCGTTCATGGGGGCGGTCCCGGATGCGGTCGGGGCGGCAGTCGGGGGCGCGACGGGTTCCGGCATGACGTTCTCCTGTTTTGTCACGTGCATACCGCCGGGCCCGTGTTCCGTCAGCCCTCCGCCTCCCGCAGCCGCCGGACGGTGGTGCGGAAGCGCGCCGCGGTGGCGCTGTGCCGGGTCCGCCGCATCACCAGGTGCAACGGAGCGACCGGCGCCCCCGCGCGCTCCAGGTCGCGATAGACGACGCCCGCCACCGTCAGCCGCCGCATCGACGCGGGAACCAGCGAGACCCCCAGCCCCGCCGCCACCAGGCTGAGCGTCGCGGTGAGCCGTGGCGCGTCCTGCACGACCCGGGGCGAGAACCCGGCCGCATGGCAGGCCCCCAGGATCGCGTCGTAGAGGCCAGGTCCGGTGTGCCGCCGGTAGAGCACGAACGCCTCGGAGGCGAGCGCGGCGAGGCCGATGGCTCCGCTGCCCTCGGCCCGCGCGCTGCCCGCCGGCAGGGCGGCGACCATCGGTTCCTCGGCCACCGGATCGACCAGCACGCCCGGCGTCGCCGCAGCGGGGGAGCGGATGAAGGCGGCATCCAGCCGCTCGTGCAGCACGGCGTCGACCAGTTCGGCGGTGCCGGCCTCGTCCAGGGTCAGCCGGACGTTCGGCACCTCCTCCCGGAACGCACGCAGCGCGATCGGGACGATCGGGTGCAGCGCGGCGGAGCTGGTGAAGCCGACCGCCAGGTCCCCCTGCTCCCCGCGGGCGGCGCGACGGACGGTGTCCTCCACCTGTTCGGCGCGAGCGAGCACGGCCCTCGCCTCGGCCAGGAGGGCTTCCCCGGCCTCGGTCGGCTGCACCCCGCGCGGCAGGCGGCGGAGCAGCAGCACGCCGAGCTCCGCTTCGAGCCGGTGGAGCAGGCGGGTGAGCGGCGGCTGCTGCATGCCCAGGCGTTCGGCCGCGCGGGTGATGTGGCCTTCCTCGGCCACGGCGACGAAGGCTTGCAGGCGGCGGAGGTCGATCACCGATACCTCTAGAGTATGCAGATCGCAGCGTACATGCACTGGCTGGCATCACGCCACAAGGCGCATGCTGGAGGTGCCAGTCAGGAGGTCACGATGTCCGAGACCATGATGCCGTCCGGCGCGATGCTGCAATTCCTCGCCTGGGTCGCGCGGCGCCCGCGGCGCTACGCGGAGACGATGGAGGCGTGGCGCACCTCCTGCCCTCGCCTTTCGGTCTGGGAGGATGCGTTGGAAAGCGGGTTGGTGCGCCTGGCGGAAGGGCCGGACCAGGGCTCCGTGCGGGTCGAGCTGACCGACGCCGGGGCCGCCGCGCTGCGGGCGGCCTGAAGCTCGGACCGGCGTCGTCCGGCCGCTACGCCGTCACGTGCACGCCGGGCCGGCGCCCGCCGTTCCAGCGCCCGTCCAAAGCCCGCTCGATCTGCGCCGCGAGCTGCAGCAGCAGCCCGTCATTCGCCTGCCGCCCGATCGCCTGGATGCCCAGCGGCAGCCCGCTCTCCTGCTGCGCCAACGGCATGGAGACCGCCGGAAGCCCCGCCAGGTTCGCGAGCGGCGTGTAGGCGAACTGCCGCCACAGGTTGCCGAACCAGTCCAGCACCGAGGGATTGTCGCTGATCGTCAGATACTCGGTCGTGCCGAGGCGCGGTGTGGGCAGCGCGGTGATCGGCGTCAGGATGACGTCCCACTCCTCGAAGAACGCGCCGAACGCCCGGGAGGTCGTGTTGAACACCGCCTGCATCTGCGCGCGCTCGGTAAAGCTCGTGCCGATGCCACCTTCCCAGATCCGGATGTTCACCGGCTCCACCAGATCGGCCGGCGGGCGGGACAGGCCGCGCGCGGCGATCATGTTGTTCACGGTCTGCGCGAAGTTGCTGATGTAGCACGTGGTCTGGGCGGCGAAGGCGGCGCGGAAATCCACCCCCGGCAGCACCCACTCCACGTGGTGTCCCAGGCTTTCGAGCAGCCGGCCGGCCCGCTCCAGCTCCGCGACGAAATGCGGCACCGCGCGGTGATCGCCCCATTCGTGCGACAGCGCGATCCGCAGCCGGCCGGGATCGCGGCGGATCAGGTCGACATACGGCTCCGGCGCCGTCCAGTACGGCATGAACTCGCCGGGTGCGCCGCCGCGGCAGGCATCGACGAAGGCGGCGGTGTCGCGCACCGTCCGGCTCTGGCAGCCCTGGGTGGACACCAGCCCCGTCAGGTCGGACGCGCCCGGCGCGATCGAGAACACCCCGCGCGAGGCCTTCAGCCCGACATTGCCGCAAGCGCCCGCCGGGATGCGGATGGACCCGCCGCCATCCGTCGCATGCGACAGCGGCAGCACGCCCGCCGCGACCATGGCGGCGGTCCCGGCCGAGGACCCGTTGGTCGTATAGGCTGTGTCCCAGGGGTTGTGGGTGACGTAGATCGCCGGGTTCTCGGCGGAACTGCAGCAGCCGAACTCCGGCGTGGTGCTGCGGCCGATCACGTTCAGCCCCGCGGCGCGGATCCGGCGCGTGAGCCAGGCGTCGTCCGACGCCCGGTTTCCGCGCATCAACGCGGATCCCATCTCCTGCAACCGCCCCTTCAGCGTCGGGCCGAGGTCCTTCATCAGCCACGGCACGCCGGCGAACGGACCCTCCGGGTTCATGCCGTCCCGGAGCGGATCGGCGACCACGTCCGCGAACACCTCCACCACCGCGTCGAGCGTGGGGTTGAGCCGCGCGATGCCGGCGGCGGCCTGGGACGCCAGCTCCGCCGGCGTCACCTCCCCGGCCCGCACCCGTTCGGCCAGGCCGACCGCATCATGCGCCGCCCACTCGTCCCAGCTCATCGCCAACGTCATCGCGTCCCCCGATCCGGTCGGGGGCGGAGCGTAGGCGCCGGCTGCCGTGCTGGGTAGGCCGCATCTGGGCACACGCCCACCGGCATGCGACGCTGCGCCATGCACATCCATCTGCAGAACACGCCCGGCGACGCGCTGTTCGCCTTCTCCCGCCAGATGTGGGAGGACGCCGCCGCTCGCGCCCCCGATATCGGCACCGGCCACCACGTCACGATCGGCGAGACCGAGGCGGACCTGCACGAAGCGCTTCGCACCGCGGAGGCGCTGGTCTGCGACGCCGGCATCATCCGGATCCACATCGCGGAAGCCGCCACGAAGCCGGACGCGCCCCGCCTCCGGCTGCTGTTCGCCACCAATGCGGGACTGGACCGGCTCGCGCCGTTCGACTGGCTGCCCGACGGCATGATCCTGATGAACAATCGCGGCACGCATGACGCGAAGTCCGGCGAGTTCGCCATCATGTCGGTGCTGATGCTCGTCAACCGGATCCCCGAGATGGTGACGAACCAGCGCGCCGGCCGCTGGCAGAAGATCTGGGGCAGCGTCCTCTCCGGCCGCCGCCTCACCATCGTCGGGCTGGGCACGCTGGGCGGCGCCACGGCGCGCAACGCCGCGGGTTTCGGCATGCGCGTGACCGGGGTGCGCGTGAACCCGCGCCCGCATCCGCATTGCAGCCGGGTGGTGGGCACCGCCGACCTCGACGCGGTGCTGCCGGACACGGACGTGCTGGTGCTGGCCTGCCCGCTCACCGACGCGACACGTGGGCTGATGGACCGCCGCCGCCTGTCGCTGCTGCCGCAGGGGGCCGGGCTGGTGAACATCGCCCGCGGCGAGGTGGTGGACCAGGACGCGGTCTGCGACCTGCTCGAGATCGGGCATCTCGGGGGCGCGGTGCTCGACGTATTCACCCCGGAACCGATCCCGGACGGCCACCGGCTCTGGACCACGCCGAACCTGGTCATC
>MKTV01000005.1:164258-175743 GCA_001898425.1 Rhodospirillales bacterium 69-11 | reverse complement strand
ACAATCCGCACAGCCTCGACATCTTCCTCGAGAATCTGCGTGCCTGGCGCGACGGCCGGCCGATGCCGAACCGGTTCGACGTCGCGCGCGGCTACTGAAGGAACCCGCCATGCGCGTCTATCGCTTTCCCAAGGCGGCCGGCATCGAGACGCTGGCACTGTTCGAGGAACCCACGCCGACCCCGGCGCGCGGCCAGATCCTGGTCCGCATGCGCGCCGCCAGCCTGAACTACCGCGACCTCAACGTGGCGGCCGGCAAACCGGCCCGCGGCAGCATCCCGGAGAACCTGATCCCCCTGTCCGACGGCGCCGGAGAGGTCGTTGCGGTCGGCCCCGACGTCACGCGCGTCGCGGTCGGGGACCGCATCGCGGGGCTCTTCATGCAGACCTGGCTGGGCGGCGCGCTGGAGCCGGAGCACGTCGCATCCTCCCGCGGGGGCGCGATCGACGGCGTGCTGGCCGAGTACGTGCTGTTCGACCAGGACGGCGTCGTGAAGCTGCCCGACCACCTGTCCTACGCGGAGGGTGCCACCCTCCCCTGCGCGGCTCTGACCGCGTGGAACGCACTGTATGGCGGCCGCCCCCTGCAGCCCGGCGAGACGGTACTGGTGCTGGGCACCGGCGGCGTGTCGATCTTCGCCCTGCAGTTCGCGCATGCCGCGGGTGCCCGCGTCATCGCCACGTCCTCGTCGGACGAGAAGCTGGCGCGCGCCCGCGAACTCGGGGCCACGGAGGGCGTGAACTACCGCACGCACCCGGAATGGGACACGCAGGTGCTCGCGCTGACCGGCGGCCGCGGGGTGGACCATGTGGTGGAGGTCGGCGGCGCCGGCACTCTGTCGCGGTCGATCGAGGCGACCCGCCACGGCGGGCAGGTCCATCTGATCGGGGTGCTGACCGGCGGCGAGATCAACCCGACCCCGATCCTGCGGCGGACCCTCATGGTCCGCGGGATCTATGTCGGCTCGCGGGAGATGTTCATGGCGATGAACCGCGCCCTCTCGCTGCACGAGCTCCGCCCGGTCATCGATCGGGTGTTCCCGTTCGCGGACGCGCGCGCGGCCTACGACCACATGAAGAGCCGCGCGCATGTGGGAAAGATCGTGATCGAGATCGGCTAGCCCGACGACGTGCCCGCCGGCGCCATGAGCCACGGGACCGGAACGAAGGCCGGACCGGGTTGCGGACCGCCCGAAGCTGCGCGTTATGGTAGCGCGATCGCGGGATGTCCCCGCCGCTTGGATACGCCATGCCATGACGGACCCGCCGTCGCCGCCTGAACAGGACGCCCGGCAGACCGCCGCCGCGGGGCAGGAGATCGCCGCGCTCCGGCAGGAAACCGCCGCCCTGCGGCAGGAGATCGTCACCCTCCGGCAGGAAGCCGCCGGCCTGCGGCAGGAGAACGCGGTCCTGCGGCAGGTCCTGGACGCGCTGGACGGCACCGTGGTGGTCTACGATGCGGATCGCCGCTTCGTGCTGTCGAACAAGGCCTACCACGACTACTTCCCCCATCTGCCGCCCGATCAGGAACTGGCCGGCCAGCGCTATGAAGCACTGCTCGAGCGCTCGATGGACGCCGGCGCCTCCCTGGGCCCGGTCGCCCCCGCGGACCGCGCCGCGTTCATCGCCCGCCGGATCCAGGAGATCGAGCAACGCAACGTCCCCGCCCGCGAGGTTCGCGACCAGAACAGCGGCAAGTGGTTCATGATCCGCGTCAGCCACACGCCGGACGGCCACCGCGTGGCGCTGCGCGTCGACATCACCGAACAGAAGCGGCTGCAGGCGGAGCTCGACCAGGCACGCACCGAAGCGGAACGGGTCAGCGCGGCGAAATCCCACTTCCTCGCCAATGTCAGCCACGAGCTGCGGACGCCGCTCAACGCCATCATCAACTTCGCCCGGCTGTTGATCGATCAGCTGCACGGTCCCCTCGGGGCGCCGGAATATCGCGCGTATGCAACCGACATCCATGACAGCGGGCGGCACCTGCTGTCGCTGATCGAGGATCTGCTGGATTTCGCCAGCGCCGATTCCGGCCGGCTCGCCACCGCTCGGCAGCCCATCAACCTGCGGGCCTTGATCGAGAGCGTGGTGAGGCTGCTGCAGCCCGCCGCGACCGCCGCGCGGGTCGCGGTGACGGCGCGGGTGCCGGCGGACCTCCCCGGCGTCGACGGCGACAATACGCGGCTGCGCCAGGTGCTGTTCAACCTGCTCGACAACGCCATCAAATACGCCGGCCCCCATGCTCGGATTCGCATCACTGCCGGGGTACGCGGAGATGGCGGGCTGGAGATCGTGGTCGCCGACGATGGCGGCGGCATCGCGGCCGAGGATCTCGCCCGCGTGCTGCTGCCGTTCGAGCAGGCCGTGCCGCCGGGCCACGGCCATCGCTCCGGCATCGGTCTCGGCCTGCCGCTCGCGGTGCGGCTTGTGCAGTTGCACGAGGGCACGCTGACGCTCGAGAGCGCGACGGGTCAGGGCACCACGGCGCGGATCGTGCTGCCGCCCGCGCGGGTGCTGGCCTGACCGGCGGAGGTCATTTCGTCAGCGCCCTCCAGCCCGAGTGGAAGAACGCGAACAGCGAGTCACCCGCGATCACGCCGGCACCGAACACCTCCATACCCTCGGCCCCGGCGAAACGCTCCCAGGCGAGGCGGCAGACGATGCCGGCCAGCACCGCCCAGCCGGCGATCGGGAACGCGATCAGCAGCCCGGTCGAGAGCAGCACGCCCAGCTGGCGGCGCGGGCCGCCCAGGAACTGGATGATGGCGCCCGGGATGGCCCAGAGCAGCAGCGATTCCGCCACCTGCCAGGACGCGCCGGCCTGGATCGTGGCGACGTAGACCCGGTCCACCGGCGGCACGAGATTGGCCGCGAAGAAGCCGGGATAGGCGATCAGCACCACCACACCCGCGACCACGAAGGCGAACATCGCGGCCAGAAGCTGCTGGCGACGCCCGTCCCGCTCGAACCCGGCGTCCCGCCCCATGCCCCGCAGCATGTAGCCGGCCTTCAGGTCGTAGCCCATGTCGGCGAAGGCCGGCCCGGTCGCGGCCGAGAACCCGACCAGCAGCGCGAGCGCGACCGGCGGGAAGCCGATCAGGATGCCGATCACCAGCGTGATCAGCGCGACCGCGAAGGCGGGGAACCAGCCCGAATGCATCGCCGCGAGGCCCACGATCACCTCATGCACCAGGGCCGCGAAGGCGGCGTAGGCCAGGAACAGCAGTAGCATCGGCCAGGACATTTCCGCCCACAGCCCGCCCAGCAACGCGATCAGCAGCGCGATGACCACATAGCCGATCGCGCCGAAGCCCAGGGAGCGGCGGACCTCGGCGGGAGTGCGATGCGCGCCACCACCCCCCTGCTCGCGCTTCAGGATGAGCAGCGTCACCTGCACCAGCGCGACGAGGCCGGCCCCGACCATCATGCCGTGCGGGATGTAGGCCTTGGCGATGTCGCCGCCGGGCAGCAGGCCGGAGAACAGCGCCGACGAGTAGCCCCGCAGCAGCAGGCCGACCCCGAACATCGTCAGGGCCCAGATGTTGCCGATGAACGCGACGCCGAAGGCCGACATGGGAATGCCGGCGAACCAGTTGCCGACGATGCCGACCAGCACGCCCACGCCGAGCACCGCCGCCTTGCGTCCGCCCTCGTCTCCGGCGCGGATCGCCTCGGCCGCCGCGGCACCCGGCGGCCAGGCGGCATCGGCCGGGAAGACGTCGGAGTCGAAGGTCCGGTAGAGCAGGTAGCCGTCCAGCAGCATGGCCAGGAACACGCCCGCCAGCAGCGGCAGGATCAGGTCCGACCGGCCCATCACGAACGGGATGCCGATCGGCAGCATCAGCGCGTTGCCCGCCCCGAACGTGGCGGCCGAGATCGCGCTCTGGGCCAGGTTCTGCACATGGACGGAGCGGTAGCGTGCGAAGGCGGCCAGCGGGATGCGGGCCAGCGCCATGCCGGCGAGCGCACCGATCAGGCTCGTGTTGGCGGTGATGCCGAGTGTGACGATCAGCTGGACGCCGATGATGGCGCCGACGATGCAGAGCGGCGCGATGAGGGCCAGCGAGGCCGGTTCGAGGAAGCGCGGATGTGACGCGGGCCGCGCGTCCGTGGTGCTGCTCATTGCGTGAAGTCCCCGGTGTTCTTTGAACCCCCTCTCCCCTCGCGGGAGAGGGTTGGGGTGAGGGGGCGGCCGGGGCTGACGCACATCGCACGTCAGCCCCGATCGCCCCCTCCCCCTCCCCCCTCCCGCAAGGGGAGGGGGAGATCCTGCGTGCCCCTACTCCGCGGCCTGGCCCTGCGCGCCCTGCCAGCCATAGACGGATCGTGCCGTTTCAGGCGAAACCACACCCTCCGCGACGTCCTCGCCCACGCGGTCGCCAGGGCGCTTCTGCGGATCACCGAAGCCGGCTCCACCGCCCAGCGTCACCTCGACGATCTGGTCGGTGCGGGTCAGCGTCACGAGTTCCCCCGTGCCGCAGTCGCGCGTCACGGTGCCTGCGGGATCGAGCACCACGCCACGCACCGACCCGCCGGCGAGCCCGCCATGCAGGCCGTTCACGGTGACGCCCACGCCTTCGGGGTAGACCGAGGCGAGGGTCGGCAGCCCGTCGTCATGCAGCTTGCGCAGGCGTGTGCGCACGCCGCAGCCGCCGCGATGCTCCCCGGCCCCGCCGGAATCGGTGACGAACCCCTTCTCGATCACCAGCACCGGCGCGCGCGTCTCGAGCAGCTCGATCGAGGTGTTGGCGGCCGAGGTGGGATAGAGCAGCGCCGACTTCCCGTCGCGCCGCGCCGAACCACCCTGACCGCCGCCCATGAAGAAATGGTCGGAGTAGACGGCGCCCGCCGGATCCCGGCCGTAGATGTTGACCGCGACCGGCAGCCCGGTCGCCGCCTGCACCTTCTCGGGCGCCGCACCCGCCAGCGCGCGGAAGATGTTGGGCGCGAGATACCAGCCGACGCGCGTCCGCAGGTTCACCGAGGCCGGCCTGGTGCAGTTCAGGATGGACCCCTCCGGCGCCTTGACCGTGAACGGCCGGTAGCAGCCCGCATTGCCGCGCACGTCCGGGCTCAGCATGCATTTCAGCGGGTAGGTCGCGTGCGCCTCGGTGTAGCTGAAGGTGCAGTTCAGCCCGCCTTGCGGCAGTTGGGCCGGCGCGCCGGCGAAGTCGAGTTCGATCGTATCGCCGGCAACGGTCACCTTCACCGGATAGCGCAGCTTCTCGCCCAGCGGGTTGTTCCAGATCTCCGATTCGTAGACGCCGTCCGGCACCGCGCGGATCGCCGCCCGCATCGCCTGTTCGGCACGCGTCTGCACCACCTGGGCCAGGGCCCGCAGGTCGTGCATGCCGTAATCCGCCATGAACGCGGTCAGACGTTCCGCACCGATCGCGTTGGCGGCGACGAAGGCGTGGATGTCGCCCAGCACCTCCTCCTGCTTGCGGACGTTCTCCGCCATCAGCGTGAGCAGGTCGTCGTTGGGCACGCCCGCGCGATACAGCATCATCGGCGGGATCTGGATGCCTTCCTCGTAGATCTCCCGAGCGCGCAGGCTGTCCTTGGTGCCGCCGATATCGCCCACATGGCCGACCGTGCCGATCAGCGCGACCAGCCGCCCGTCGCGGAAGGCGGGCATCACGACGGCCACGTCGAACAGGTGCCCGGCGCAGAGCCACGGATCGTTGGTGATCAGCACGTCGCCCGGCTTCAGCGTCTCGGCGGGGAATTTCGCCAGCAGCGCCTTGGCCGCGCGCGGCAGCGTCAGGTTGAACACCGGCATCGCGCGCGGCGAGTGCGCGAGCGACTCCCCGTTCGCGTCCAGGATGTCGCAGGCGAAATCCTGCGCTTCCGACACGATCAGGCTGAACGCGGTACGGCAGACCGTGTGCCACATCTCCTCCGTGACGGAGACGAGGCGGCTCCACATGATTTCCAGCGAAACCGGATCACCGTCGATCAGCGCCACCGCCTGGTCGAGCGGCGTCTCGGCGGTGATCCGCGCGGCCGGCGCCGCGGCGACGCCGATGCGGATCCGCAGGCTGCCGGCCTCGTCCACCGTCACGCTGTCGCCGGCGGGGATCACGGTCGTGGACTCGCGCTCCTCGATGATGGCAGGCCCCTCGATCGTCACGCCCTGGGTCAGCGCATAGCGGTCGTAGACCGGCGCTTCCGCCCAGCCGTCGGCGAAGAAGGCGCGACGCGTGCCCTTCCGGGCGGCGGCCGCGGGGGCGCCACCCGACTCCGTGAGCGAGAGGCGCGGCAGCGGACCACGGCAGCGCACGCGGAAGGAGATCGCCTGGATGCCGACGCCGCCATAGACCGAGGTGTAGCGGGCGGCATAGGCCTCCGCGAAGCGCGTGCGGATCGTCGCGAGGCCGTCCGCGTCAATCGCGCCGTCCGGCAGCTTCACGTTGATCTCGTGCATCTGGCCTTCGAGCCGCATGTCCGCCGAACGTTCGGTGACGATGTCGGCATCCGCGACGCCCGCGGCACGAAGCTGCGCGCGCGCCTCCGCCTCCAGCGCCGTGAGCGCGCCGTCGATCACGGACGCGGCGTCGGGGGCGGAGAGCCGCACCGGATGGCTGCGCACCTGCTCGAAGGACAACGGGGCGGCGAGGAAACCCAGCGCGGAGGCGGCGCCGGACGCGGGCGGAATCAGCACCTCCTGCACGCCCAGCACGCGGGCGACCTCGGCGGCATGGGCCGGTCCGGCGCCGCCGAAGCCGACCATGGCGTAGGCGCGCGGGTCCTTGCCCTTCTCGACGATGTGGATGCGCGCGGCGGCGGCCATGTTCTCCACCACCATGCGGTGGATGCCCCAGGCCGTGCCCGTCGCATCCAGGCCCAGCTTCGTGCCCACGGCGGACAGGGCGGCTTGCGCGGCGGCGAGGTCGAGCCCCATGCGGCCGCCCAGGAAGAAGCCGGGATCGTAGTAGCCCAGCGCGAGATTGGCGTCGGTCACGGTCGGTTCGGTGCCGCCGCGCCCGTAGCAGGCGGGGCCCGGCTCCGCCCCGGCGGAGCGCGGGCCGACGCGCAGCAGGCCGGTTTCGTCGATCGCGGCGATGGAGCCGCCGCCGGCGCCGATCTCGATCATGTCGATCACCGGCGCCTTGATCGGCAGGCCGGAGCCGCGCTTGAAGCGATGGACGCGCGCGGCCTCCATCATCGGCGCGATCTCGGCCTGGCCGTTCTCGATCAGGCAGGCCTTGGCGGTGGTGCCGCCCATGTCGAAGGAGATCACGTCGTCCTTGCCCGACGCCGCGCCGAAGAAGGCGGTGGCGAGCCCGCCGCCGGCCGGACCGCTCTCGAGCAGGCGGATCGGGAAGGCGCGCGCCGCGTCGGGTGAGAGCAGCCCGCCGGCCGAGTGCATCAGCCGCAGCGCGCCGCGGAAGCCGCGGGCGCGCAGCTCGCGCTCGAGCCGCGTCAGGTAGCGCGCCATCAGCGGCTGGACGTAGGCGTTGGCGCAGGTCGTGGCGCAGCGCTGGTATTCCCAGAGTTCGGCCACGACCTCCGACGACAGGGAGACGGCGAGATCGGGGAAGGCGGCACGCAGCACCTCGGCCGCCTGCTGCTCATGCGCCGGGTTGCGGTACGCATGCAGGAAGCAGACGGCGATCGCCTCCACGCCCTCGGCCACGAGCCGCTGGCCCAGCGCGCGGATCTCCGCGGGATCGAGCGGCGTGAGGACGGCGCCGTCGCGGTCCATGCGCTCGCGCGCCTCGAGCCGATGCCGGCGCGGAACCAGCGGATCGGGGAACGCCAGGAACAGGTCGTAGATGTCGTAGCGCTGTTCCGTGCCCATCTCGAGGATGTCGCGGAAACCCGACGTGGTGATGAGGCCGATCCGCGCGCCCTTCCGCTCGATCAGCGCGTTGGTGACGAGGGTGGTGCCATGCACCACGTCGGCCACCTCGCCGAGACCGATCCCGGCGCCGTCCAGCAGCTCCTGCAAGCCGGCCAGCGCGCCGACGGACGGGTCCTGCGGCGTGGTCAGGCACTTGTGCAACCGGATCTCATGCCGTTCCGTGTCGAGCAGGATGAAGTCGGTGAAGGTGCCGCCGATATCGAAGCCGACGCGGTAGCGGGTGGACACGGTCATGCGGATCTCCTCGGATCCACCGATTGTGCGCCGCACCAATGTGACCGGCAAGGCGTTGTTACGCATCAGCAGTTTCGCAGGATTGTCTTCTTGCGAAGACATCTTTTGGAGGACGAAATGGCGCAGACGAACGCCTTCACCCTGGTCATGCTGCCCCCGCAAACCGACGTCACCCGCGCCTGGGCCGCACGGCTCGGCCGCGAGGTGCCGGAGGTGCGGGTGGTCGTCGCGGAGGACGAAGCGACCGCCGACCGCGCGATCGTCGATGCCGAGGCGGCGTTCGGCTGGATCACGCCCGCCCAGCTCGCCAGCGCACGGAAGCTGCTGTGGCTGCAGGCGCCCCAGGCCGCGCCGGCGGCCGGCTACTACTTCCCGGAGCTGGTCGCCCACCGGCTGTCGGTCACGAACTTCCGGGAGATCTTCAACGACCACATCGGCGCGCACATCCTGGCCTTCGTGCTGGCCTTCGCCCGCGGACTGCACGTGTTCATCCCGCAGCAATTGCGCCGGGAGTGGAAGAAGTCGGACGGCGAGGACGAGGGGGTGATCCATCTCCCCGAGGCCACGGCATTGATCGTCGGCCTGGGCGGGATCGGCGCGGAAGCCGCGCGGCTGCTCCGGACCTTCGGCGTGACCGTGCTGGCGACCGATGCGCGCCGGACGAGCAAGCCGGCCGATGTGGCGGAACTGCACCCGCCCGAAGCGCTGGACGTGCTGCTGCCGCGGGCGGACTTCGTGATCCTGACCGTGCCGCACACGCCGGCCACCGAGGGGTTCTTCAACCGCGCCCGCTTCCAGCGGATGAAGCGGAGCGCGTTCTTCATCAACATCGGCCGCGGCATGACCACCCGGCTGGACGATCTGGTCGCGGCGCTGGACGCAGGCGAGATCGCGGGCGCTGCGCTCGACGTGTTCGAGCAGGAGCCGCTGCCCGAGGCGCATCCGCTATGGACCATGCCGAACGTGCTGCTGACGCCGCACATGGCGGGCCG
The DNA here is from genome assembly GCA_001898425.1 of Rhodospirillales bacterium 69-11. GTDB lineage: Bacteria > Pseudomonadota > Alphaproteobacteria > Acetobacterales > Acetobacteraceae > Rhodopila. Next base: position 166,648 of record MKTV01000005.1, on the reverse strand, counting down.
CGGCCCGTACCTGGACGAACGGCGCTACCAGATCCTGGCGGAGAACTGCCGCGCGATGGCGGCGGGCCAGCCGCTGCGGAACATGGTGGACAAGGCGAGCTGGTTCTGACCGTCCCGCCCCGTGTCATGGCCCGCGCAGGCGGGCCATCCACGAACTCCCCGGGACGCACACACCCATGGCTGTCCGGCCCGCGAACCGCCCCGGCGGCGGATCAGATCACGCCGGCTCGTGGCCGACGCGGACCAGCATCTTGCCGAAGTTGCGGCCGGAGAGGATGCCCGTCAGCGCCTCGGGGGCGTTGTCGAGCCCGTCCACCACGTCCTCCCGGTAGATCAGGCTGCCATCCGCCACCAGCGGTGCCGCGATTCGGCGCCACTCCACCAGCCGTTCCGGCCGATCGGAGACGATGAAGCCCTGGATCAGGATCCGCTTGCCCACGACGAAGCCGAGGTTCGGGCCGGGCGGGAGCTTCGTCGCATTGTACTGCGAGACCATCCCGCACATCGCGACGCGGGCGAACGCGTTGAGCTGCTCGAACACCGCTTCCTGCACCGCGCCGCCGACATTCTCGAAATAGCCGTCGATGCCGTTCGGGCACGCGGCCTGCAGCTCGCGCTTGAGGTCCATGGAGCGGTGGTCGACACAATCGTCGAAGCCCAGCGCGTCCTGCACCCAGAGGCACTTCTCCGACCCGCCGGCGATCCCGATCACGCGGGCGCCGGCGCGCTTGGCGAGCTGGCCGGCCACCGACCCGACCGCACCGGAGGCGGCGGAGATCACCACCGTCTCGCCCTGCTGCGGCTTGCAGATCTCGCTGATGCCGGCGTACGCGGTCGCACCCGGCATGCCGAGGATGCCGAGATAGGCCGAGAGCGGCGCGCCGCCTCGCGGGATCTTCACGAGCTGTGCGCCCGGGGTCACGGAATGGGTCTGCCACCCGCGGGAGCCGACCACGACGTCGCCCTCGGCGAAGTCCGGATGTGCGGAGGCGACCACCTCGCCCACCGTCTCCCCGGTCATCACCTCCCCGATCTCCACCGCCTTGGCGTAGGTCTGCTGCTCCCGCAGCCGGCCGCGCATGTAGGGATCGATCGAGAGCCAGATCGTGCGGGTGACGACCTCCCCCTCCGCGGGGGTCGGGATCGCATCCTCGACGACCGAAAAGTCCGCCGGCGAGGGCTCACCGGGCGGGCGTCGCTTCAGAACGACCGAGCGGCGGACGGTGGGGGTATGCGACATCGGGGGGACCTCCGGCGGGAAATGCGCAAGTGCCTCAGTGTGCGTCAAAGCGCAGCGGCATGACAGGGTGGCGTGCCGCGCGGTCAGGGGCGATCCGAACGCCTCGGGACCGTCACGATTTCTCCGTCGTGCCGAAACAGGCACGTGGTTTGCTTCCGGAAGCCAGGGCACCGCGGCCGAACGATCCGGCAGGCGGTGACGACAACGCGGGCGGAGGCAAGATGACAGAGAACAGGACGCACGGGGTCGCGCTCCTCGTCAATCGCGATCGGCTGGAGGATCTGCGGGATCTCACGCCCATGGAGTTTCGCCAGTTCGGCCTGGCCCGGCTGGGCTACCTGCGGGAGGAGGAGGCGCACGGGGCGGCGCGGGGCTGCGCGATCCTGGCCGCCGATGGCAGCACGGTGGCGGAGGTCGACGACGTCGACCAGGCGGTCGACATCGCGGCCGAACGCTCGCTCACGCTCCTGACGGTCCACTGAGCCGCCGCGGTTCCCGCGCGCCCGTATGGCGGTGGCCCGGACGGGCGCACCGCCTTACGGGTGGTCGGGTCAGGCTGCCTCGGCCTTGAGCACTACGCGGCCGGTGATCTTGCCGTCGCGCAGGCGCATCAGCGCGTCATATGCCTGATTCTGGGGCACGGTCGCGACGGGCAGCGCGGTGAGCTCCCCGTCCTGCGCGAGCTTCACGAGTTCCCGCAGCTCCTTCGGATTGCCGACGTAGCTGCCCTGCACCGTCAGCGCGCGGATCGCCATGATGGGCAGGGGCAGCATGAGCTCGCCGCCGAACAGCCCGACCTGGACCAGCTTGCCGCCCTTGCGCAGCGCGCCGAACGCGAAGCGGGCGGTGGCGGTGCCGTTCACCAGGTCGATGACGGCGAGCACCGGGCCGCCGGCGGCCTCGACGATGCGCTTGGTGACCTCGGCGCCGTCGCCGCTGCCGTCCACCGCCTTGTGCGCGCCGGCCTTCAGCGCGGCGTCACGCTTTTCGGCGCTGACGTCGACGGAGATGATGTTCTGGTGCTTGAGCGCCTTGAGGATGGCGATCGCGTTCAGCCCGAGCCCGCCTGCGCCCACCAGCACGATCGGCTCGTGCGGCGGCAGCGGGAAGGTCTTCTTGATCGCCGAGTAGACCGTGATGCCGGAGCAGG
>MKTV01000005.1:155961-164210 GCA_001898425.1 Rhodospirillales bacterium 69-11 | reverse complement strand
GGCGCGGGTGCGGCGCGATCACGTGGCTGCCGTAACCGCCGTTCTGGTAGACGCCGAGGCTGCGCGCCGCGACGGTGCACATGTTGTCTTCCTCGGCCAGGCACTTCTCGCACTTGCCGCAGCCGAGCCACGGATAGACGATGCGGAGGTCGCCGGGCTTCACGCCCGTGGCGTCGGGGCCGAGCTTCACCACGCGGGCGACGATCTCGTGGCCCATGGCGAGCGGCAGGGTGACGCCGCGATCGACCAGCGACATCTTCTGGCCGCCGCCGATGTCGTAATAGCCTTCCCAGATGTGCAGGTCGGAGTGGCAGACCCCGCAATGGGTGACTTCCAGCAGCACCTCGGTGCCCTTGGGCTCCGGCGTGGGCAGCTCGATTTCCTGCAGGGGTTTTCCGTTCTCGACCACGGCCCAGGCGCGCATGGATGTCTCCTCGGGAATGCGTTCAGGCAGGATGGATACCGCGCGGTAGAATTCGGTCAAGCGGGGGTCAGGAGGTCGCGGGCGGGCTGGGTCAGGCCGCCGGGTCCGAATGGATTGATGATGCGGACACCGAACAGGCTGGTGCCGTCGGCGAGATCCTCCGTCAGGATCGCGGTGCAGCCGGCCTCCGCGGCTGCCGCAACGAGCAGGGCATCCCAGTAGGAAGCACGATGTCGGAGCGTCGCCCCAAGCGCCTGCCGGATCGCGTCGGCGGACGTCCCGACGGTCTCGAACGTGGTCATCCAGTCATCTGCCAGGCGAGCGGCGCGCTCGATCGGCAGAAGGCGCTTGCGGGAGACGGCCACGAAGAACTCGGAGACCGCTTGCAGCGTGAGGCAGCAGTCGAGCGGTTGTGCGCGGAGGACGACTTCGCGCGCAATTGCGTGGCGGTGGGGAGAAGCGGTGTCGATCGCGTAGATCAGGACGTTGGTGTCGAGCGTGAACCGCTCACCGCTCATGCAGCGTATCCCGGTCGACGGGTGCAGCATCGAGTGCCCAGCCGGTGTCCATCGCGGCCCGCAGTTCGTCCCAGGCGGCCTGCTGCGTCGGTGTCATGGCGCGTTTGCCGCCGACCGGCGCCAGCCGCGCCACCGGCTTCCCGTCGCGCGTGATCACGAATTCCTCGCCAGCCTCGACCGCGCGGATGCAACGGTCGAGGTCAAGGTCGACTTCGCGCAGGGTCAGCTTCTTGGTCATGCCCAAATGCTAGCACACCAGAGGTCGGCTTACGACGCCTTCCCCAGCGCCTCCGGGTTCGTTACGCGCATCGGCTTGCCGTCCAGGAAGGCCAGCGCGTTCTCGACGCTCTGCGGGTAGAACGTCGCCCAGGTTTCCCGCACACCGTAGCCGAGATGCGGCGTCAGCACCGTGTTGGGCGTGCGGCGCAGCGGGTGGTCGGCGGGCAGCGGCTCGCGGTCGAACACGTCGAGCGCCGCGGCGATGCGGCCCTCCTGCAGGGCGGCGACCATCGCCGCCTCGTCCACGATCGGGCCGCGGGAGGTGTTGATCAGGATCGCGCCGCGCTTCATCCGCGCGATGTCGGCCGCGCCGACCAGCCCGCGGGAGCGGTCGGACAGCACGAGGTGGATGCTGATCGCGTCGGACCGCTCGAACAGCTCCTCCTTCGACACTTTCGTGACGCCGACCTCTGCCGCGCGCGCGTCGGTCAGGTTCTGGCTCCAGGCCAGCACGTTCATGCGCAGGGCCAGGCAGTAGCTCGCCATGTAGGCGCCCAGCTTGCCCAGGCCCATCACGCCCATCGTCTTGCCGGCGAGCGCGAAGCCGACCGGCACGCCGCGCTGGAAGCCACCGGAATGCACGCTGGCGTCTGCGGCCGGGATGCCACGGGCCGAGGCCAGCAGCAGGCCCAGCGCGAGTTCGGCAGTCGCCGAATCGGTGTAGCTGCCGCCCTGTGTGCTGCACACCACCACGCCGCGTTCGGTGCAGGCGGGGGTGTCGAGCGAGAGGTTCCGCGCCCCGGTCATCCCCAGCATGCGAAGCTTGGGCAGGCGGCGGATCAGGCTGCCGGGCAGCGGCGTGCGCTCCCGCATCGACAGGACGATGTCGAAGTCGGCGAGCTTGGCGGCGGCCTCATCCTCGTTCGCGAAGGCGTCGGAGAAGAACACGACCTCCGCCCGCGCCTCGAGCGGCGCCCAGTCGGCGCTGGAGCGCGCCACGTCCTGCCAGTCGTCCAGCACGGCCACTTTCGGCATGGTCCCCTCCCCCGTTCCTGCTCCGTCTGCGCTACAGCGGCAGCGCGCCGCTCGCAAGGGCCAGGGCGGCGCCGACCGCTGCGAGGCAGACGATCCCGAGCAGGGCGCCTTCCGTTCGGGTGAAGGCGGTCAGGCGGCGTTCGCGGCGGGCTCGGAGGTAGAGCAGCGTGCCGGGCGCGTAGAGAATTGCCGAGAGCAGCACGTATTTCGGGCCGCCGAACAGGATCAGGAACGCGGCATAGAGCGTCGCCACCATGGCGAGCGCAAAGTCGACGCGGCGCGCCCGAGGATCGGCGGCATAGGTCTCGCCGCGCCAGGCGAGCTGCAGGCCGAAGGCGGCGACCAGCAGGTAGGGCAGGAGGCTCATGCCGCTGGTCAGTTCCATGGCAAGCCGCAGCGCGGACTCGCCCAGCAGCGTGACCAGCAGGAAGACCTGCACCGCGCCGTTGGTGAGCCACAGCGCGGCGGCCGGGGCGCCGTTGGCGTTCTCGCCCGCGAGGAAGCGGGGCATCGTGCCCTGGCGGGCCGCGGTGGAAAGCACTTCGGCCGCGAGCAGCGACCAGGAGAGGAACGCGCCGAGGACGGAGACGAGGACGCCCAGGCCGACGAAGGCGCTGCCCCAGCGGCCGAGGATCGCGCCCAGGATCCCGGCCATTGACGGGTTGTGCAGGCCGGCGATCTCCGCGCGGGGCAGGATGCCGTAGGGCAGCAGCGTGACCAGCGTCAGCAGCGCAAGCACGCAAGCGAAACCCAGCACGGTGGCGAGGCCGACGTCGCGGCGGCGGCGGGCGTACCGCGAATAGACGCTGGCGCCCTCGATTCCGATGAAGACGAAGACGGTGATCAGCAGGGTGCCGCGCACCTGTTCGGCCAGAGCGGACCAGGAGGGGACGACCCCGCCCCAGACATTGGCCGTGAACAGGTCGGCGCGCAGCGCGGCGCCGGCCACCACCAGGAAGACCAGGATCGGCACCACCTTGGCGATGGTGACGACCGTGTTGATGGCCGCGGCCTCCTTCACGCCGCGCAGCAGCATGAAGTGGAAGCCCCACAGGATCACCGAAGCGAGCAGCGCCGCTGCCGGCGTGTCGCCCTCGCCCAGGACCGGGACGACGCCGCCCAGCGTGGAGACGCCGAGGAGCAGGAAGGAGACGTTCCCGAGACAGGCGCTCGCCCAGTAGCCGAGGGCGGAGAGGAAACCGAGATAGGGACCGAACCCGGCCTCGGCATAGGCGTAGACGCCGGCATCAAGGTCCGGCCGGCGCCGGGACAGCGTCTGGAACACGAGCGCGAGGGTCAGCATGCCGGTGCCGGCGATCGCCCAGGCGACGACGGAGCCCAGCACGCCGCTGCTGCGCGCGAAGGCCTGCGGCAGGGAGAAGATGCCGCCGCCGATCATGGAGCCGACGACGAGCGCGGTGAGGGCCGTCAGCGACAACGTGCCGGCGCCGCCGGTTGCGGTAGCGGGACCGGGCGCCGCCGCGTCGCGATCGCCGCCCATCACGGCGGCCGCGGCCCCGCTCGACTCCATTCCGCCGCGCGACAGGGCGCTGGCGGCGCGCTCAGCCACGGGCGCGCGCCGGGGATCCTGCCCAGACCGTGCCTTCCGGGATCGCTTCGCCCTTCATCACCAGGGAGAGCGAACCGATCGTCGCGTCGGCCCCGATGCTCGCCCCGTACAGGACGATGGCGTTCGTATTGATCGCGCTGCGCGGGCCGAGATGGACCGGACCGATCTTCATCACCCGGTCCTCGAACAAGTGGGTCTGCGGGCCGCTCGCCTCCTCCAGCGCCGCGTCGTCGTCGATGCGCACCATGTCGAACTCGGTGATGTCGGTGGTGTCGGCATAGACCCGCTTGCCGACCTGCACGCCGAACAGCCGCCAGGCCCAGGGCAGGAACGGCGTGCCCCGCAGCGGCTCCAGCACCATCGGCACGGTGACCGCCTCATACAGCGCGGTCACCGCCTCGCTCAGCCAGACGAACGGGGTCCACATCGGCACTTCGGCCGGCTTGTAGCGCCCGACCAGCAGCCATTTCAGCGCGGCGACGACCAGCACCGACGGCAGGCCGACGATCAGCAGGTAGATGAACGGCACCGACAGGTACGACACCAGCAGCCCGTGATGGTCGTAGACCTGGTCGAACGCCTCCATCGCGTAGCCGAGGAAGGTGATGAACAGGATGGTGGGTGCGAGGATTCGCAGGCCCTCCACCGTCAGGCGCGCGGCGATGCGCGGCAGGCCGGGCCGGAAGGTCAGGCGGTTGTCGTGGTCGAGGAAGCTCTGCCGCCGCGGCAGGATGAAGGACGGCGTGCCGAGGCAGGTCTGGCCGGCGGCGAGCGGACCGTCGGGCGGCAGCGACAGGCAGCCGACCAGGCAATCGTCGGGGATCGTGCTGCCGTCCGGCAGGAAGCCGGAATTGCCGACGAAGCTGCGCCGCCCGACCACGGTGTGGCGCAGGGTCAGCACGCCGCGCCGGATCTCCGCATCGCCCAGCATGACGCCGTCGGCGATGAACGCCTCCTCCCCGATCTCCACCAGGTCGTGGGTGATGGCCGTCGCGGTGGAGACCTCGGCGCGGTGGCCGATGCGCATGCCCAGCGCGCGCAGCCACGGGACCACGTAGAGCGTCGCGTAGATCGGGTGCACGGCGGCCAGCGCCAGGTCCATCAGGTGGTCGACGAACCATTTGCGCAGGAAGAAGCCGGACCGGACGGAGTGCGAGCCCGGCTGCACCCGGCCCAGCAGGAGCCAGCGCAGCAGCACGATCTCGCCCAGCATCAGCGTCGTGTAGAGCACGGCCAGCAGCGGGATCAGCACGGCGAGCGGGATCGGCGCGTCCCAGCGGTCGTCGTAGATCTGGTCGAAGATGATCATGCCCGGCATCAGCGGCGCGAACGCCGCGATCGGGAAGATCAGCATGAGGCCGCACAGCGCGAGGTCGAAGCCGGGCTTCTCGTCGCTCACCGCCGCCGTCGGCGGGGGCGCGGCCTTGGCGTGGAACGTGGCGGGGGAGCCGCGCCAGGCCTCGCCGGCCGGGATGCGGCTGCCGCCGGCCAGGGCGGAGAGGTTGTCGAGCTCGCCGTGGTCGCCGATCTCGGTGCCGCCCTCGATCACGCAGCGGGACCCGACATAGGCGTCGGCGCCGATCGTGATGCGGCCGATGACCAGGCGCCCGCCTTCGACGGTGGCATTGGCGAGCCGCACCTCGTTGCCGATCGCGGTGCCCGCCCCGATCGCGATCAGGTCCGGTGCGCCCATGGTGACCGAACCGAGATGCGCGTCGCGCCCGACCCGCGCACCGAGCAGACGGGCGTAGACGGATTGCGCGGGCGTGTCGGCCATGAACGCGGCGGGGACGACGTTCAGCAGGCGGGTGACGAACCACCAGCGCAGGTAATAGCCGCCCCAGAGCGGGTAGGAGCCTTCGCGGAACCGGCCGATCACGAGCCATTTCAGCGCGATCGCGATGCCGGTGATCAGTGGCGGGGTGGCGACGAACGCGAACAGCGTGCCCAGCAGGGACAGCACCATCCCGTGCTCGAACTCCATCAGCGCCGAGAACACGAGATACGGCACGATGTAGAGCAGCGCCACCAGCCCGTAGATCGGGATCAGCAGCACGGCCTGGGCCAGGCCGCACAGCGCGTGCCGGAGCGGCGGAACCGGGGCGAAGGCGGGCTTGTGCGCCGCCTGGTCCGCGGGCGTGTCGAGCGACGCGGCCAGCGCGCGGATCGTGCGGTGGGTGTAGAGGTCCTGGATGGAGACGCGGCGGAACCGCGCATCGGCGCGCAGGCGGGAGACGAGACCCGCGGCCAGCAGCGAATGCCCGCCGAGATCGAGGAAGAAATCGTCCGTCACGCCGACGCGCACATGCGGCACCTGGGCCTGCCAGGACTCGAGCAGCGCCGCTTCGAGCGGCGTCGCGGGCAATTCGACCTCCCGCGAGTCGTCGATCGCGATCGTCTCGGTCAGGTCGGGCAGCGCCTTGCGGTTGATCTTGCCGCTGGGCAGGCGGGGGACGATCTCGATCGGCTGGAACAGCGTCGGGATCATGTAGGACGGCAGCCGCGCCCGCAGTGCATCGCGGATCGCGCCGGCATCGACCGCCTGGCCCTCAGCGCCCACCACGAACGCGACCAGATGCTGGGTGCCTTGCGGATCGTCGCGCAGCACCACGGCGGCGGCGCGCACGGCGTCGAGCTTGCCGAGTTCCGCCTCGATCTCCCCGGTCTCGATCCGGTAGCCGCGGAACTTCACCTGGTCATCGAGCCGGCCATGGAAGACGATCCGCTTCTGCGCGTCGAAGCTTGCCTTGTCGCCGGTGCGGTAGATGCGCGGATCGGCGGCGGCGGCCTCCTGCACCGGGTTGGCGATGAACTTCTCGGCGGTCAGTTCCGGCCGGCCGATATAGCCGATGGCGACGCCGGGTCCCCCGATGAACAGCTCCCCCGCCTCGCCGTCCGGCACCGGGGCGAGCGTCGTCTCGTCCAGGATATAGGCCGTGTAGCCCGGCAGCGGATGGCCGATGGTGATCGGATCGCCCGGCTCCAGGATCGCGCCGGTCGCGGTGACGGTGGTCTCGGTCGGGCCGTAGGTGTTGAACAGCAGCCGCCCCGGCTTCCACCAGCGGTCGACCAGCGCGGCGGGACAGGCCTCGCCCCCCATGTTGATCAGCCGCAGCGACGGCACGTCCTCGGTCAGCATGGCGAGCAGCGTGGGGACGCAGTGCAGCACCGTGACCCCGGCGTCGCGCAGGAAGGCCGGCAATGCATCGGCCGCGCGCACCAGCTCCGGCGGGCCGATCACCAGCGTGGCGCCGGCGAGGTAGGAGACGAACACCTCCTCGAGCGACATGTCGAAGGCGGGCGAGAAGCCCTGGTAGACGATGTCGGCTTCCGTCACCCGCAGCACGCTGTTCTCGGAGGCGAGCAGGTGGCAGATGTTGGCGTGGCTGACCGCGATGCCCTTGGGCTTGCCGGTCGAACCCGAGGTGTAGATCGCATAGGCCGGATCGCCGGGCGCGGGCGTGACGGGAACGAACCCCTCGGCCTGGTGCGCGTCCAGCGCCGCCACGTCTATGCGCGGCGTGGCCAGGCCCTCGGCCCGTTCGGCATGCGCGGCGTCGATCAGCAGCGCCACCGCGGCGCAGTCCTCGACGCTGGTTTCCACACGGTCGCGCGGCGCGTCGGGATCGAACGGAATGTAGGCGGCGCCCACCTTCAGGATCGCCAGGATCGCGGCGTGCAGCTCCATCGACCGCTCGATCCACACGCCGACGAACTGGCCGGGGCCGACGCCGCGGTCCCGCAGCAGCCCCGCCCAACGGTCCGTGCGGCGATCCAGTTCTCCATAAGTGAGACGCTGGTCCCGGAAGATCAGGACGGGCTTGTCGGGAATACGCGCTGCGGTAGTCGTGAACACCGCCGCGAGCGAGGCGTGTAGAGGGAATACAACCGCGGCAGTCGAGGACACCGGCTGCGCGACACTTTGTGATGCGTCGTTCATCTTGACCTACTTGACTTGGCCCTGGTTACCAGCCTCACCGGCCGCATTTCAAACGTAATGATGCTCCCCCGCATTCATTCTGCCGCCGCGTGCCCGACGCGCCACCTCGCGCGCCTTCGCTCCCGCCGCGGCGACCTCGACGGTTGCGGCGCGACGGGTCCGGGTGTCATGTGCGCCCGCCATGGAGGGAAGCCGCATGACCAACGTTGCCGTCATCGGCGCCGGCCTGATCGGCCGCGCCTGGGCCATCGTGTTCGCCCGCGCCGGGTTCGAGGTGGCCCTGTGGGACCAATTTCCCTTGCAGGTGGAAGCCGCGACCGACTTCATCGCCGACCGCCTGCCGGAACTCGCGGGCGCCGGACTGCTGGACGACGACCCCGCCGCGGTGCAGCGCCGCATCATCCCAGCCAAGTCGCTGTTCGACGCAGTCCACGCCGCCGATCACGTGCAGGAGAACGGGCCCGAGAAGGTCGACGTGAAACAGGTCCTGTTCGCCGAACTCGACCGTATCGCGGCACCCGAGGCCGTGCTGGCCAGCTCCAC
>MKTV01000005.1:120162-155875 GCA_001898425.1 Rhodospirillales bacterium 69-11 | reverse complement strand
TGATCCCGCTGGTCGAACTGTGCCCCGCGCCGTGGACCTCGCCCGAGACCGTCGCCCGCACCCGTGAGCTGATGATCCGCGCCGGCCAGGTGCCCGCGACCGTGAAGAAGGAGATGGACGGCTTCGCCCTGAACCGCCTCCAGGGCGCGCTGCTCGCGGAAGCCTTCCGCCTGCTCGCCGACGACGTCATCTCCCCCACCGACCTCGACGCCCTCGTCAAGGACGGGCTCGGTCTCCGCTGGAGCTTCATGGGACCGCTGGAGACGATCGACCTCAACGCGCCCGGCGGCCTGGCCGATTACTGCACCCGCTACGGCCCGCTCTATGAGACGCTGCAGGAGCAGGCGCAGCCGCTGCATTGGGACGCCGCCCTGATCGAGCGCCTGCACGCCGCACGACGTACGGAACTGCCGGCGAACATGCAGCCGATCCGGCAGGAGTGGCGCGACCGTCGCCTCATGGCTCTGCTCGCGCACAAGAAGGCGCAACCGGGGTAGCCCCTGGCCGGCCAGCGGAGCAGGCAGGGCGAAGCACGCGCATTAACTTGCCGTTAGGATCGGTCGATCATCCTTGCGCACCGCAAAGCTGGGGTGTGCCATGCCGGCCGTCGAAGATCTCGACCATGGGAGACTGACGTTTCTCGGCCTGACCGAGGAAAGCCGGCCGCGGCTGGCCGCCTTCTGGCAACGCGCGGCGCCCGAGTTGCCGCGCATCCTCGATCGGTTCTACCGCCACGTGACCACCGTTCCGGAACTCGCGAACATGGTCTCGTCGAATCTCGATCGGCTGAAGCCCGCCCAGGCGAAGCACTGGGAACGGTTGTTTTCGGGGCGGTTCGACGCCGACTACTTCAGCAGCGTGCGCCGGGTGGGCCGCGCGCATGTACGGATCGGGCTCGAGCCGCGATGGTACGTCGGCGGCTACAACATCGTGCTGCCGGAACTCACGGCCATCATCCGTCGGATGCACCGCTTCTCGCCGGACGCCCAGCGGAAGACCGAGGCGGCGGTCATGGCCGCCGTGTTCCTCGACATGGACGTCGCGCTGTCCGTCTACATGGACGGCAGCATGGCCGAAGCCGCCCAGAACCGGTCGGCGCGCATCGAGCACATGACCAAGCGCTTCGCGACCGAGGCCGGGGAGATGATGCAGGTCATCGCCGCCGCCGCGACCGAACTGCACGCAAGCGCCGCGTCGATGACCGCCCAGGCCGTGGGCACCGCTCGGGACGGAGAGAGCGCCGCCGCCGCCTCGCACGTGACCAGCGACAGCGTCCAGACCGTGGCGAGCGCCACCGAACAGCTCTCGGCCTCCATCGTCGAGATTGCGCGCCAGATCGATCGCGCCGGCGACATCACCCGGCGCGCGGTCGAGCAGGCGAACCGGACGGACGCGGTCGTGCAGGCGCTGTCGGGTGCGGCGCAGAAGATCGGCGACGTGGTGAACCTGATCACCGAGATCGCCGGCCAGACCAACCTGCTCGCCCTCAACGCCACGATCGAGGCCGCCCGCGCCGGGGAGGCCGGCAAGGGTTTCGCCGTCGTCGCGTCCGAGGTGAAGGGCCTTGCCACCCAGACCGCCCGCGCGACCGGGGAGATCTCCGCGCAGATCGGACAGATCCAGTCGACGACGCGGGAAGCCGTGGCCGCGATCACCGCGATCAACCAGACCATCGCCGAGGTCAGCGCCGTCACCGGCGTGATCGGCGCCGCGGTGGAGGAGCAGAACGCCGCCACGCGGGAGATCGCCAACAGCATCCACGGTGCGCTGGAGAGCACGCGGTCGGTGAGCGACTCGATCGGGCGCGTGCGCGACGCCGCCGCGCAGACCGGCTCCGCCGCGTCGGAGATGGAACGCGTGGCGGGAGAAGTGTCGGAGCAGATCGCCCGCGGCACCCACGTGGTGGAGACGTTCATCGACGGGGTGAAGGCCGCCTGAAACCCGTGCGCCCCGCCGCCCTGCGGGATTGCAGAGAGGATTGGTGAAGATGGGCGTCGCGCCGCGGTCACGCGCCGGACCGAAGTCTTCCCTCCGCCCGGCGCGGACGCTGCGTCAGCGCATCATGCCGCCATCGATCGCGATCACCTGGCCGGTGACGTAGTCGGACAGGTCGGTCGTGAAGAACTCGACGACCTTGGCGCAGTCCTCGACGGTGCCCAGCCGGCGGAGCGCGACGCGTTCGGAGCGGTCCTGGTTGCCGCCGATGCTGCCGGGGATCACGGTCGACATGATGCGGCCGGTCTGGATCGTGCCGGGCGCGATGCAGTTCGCCGTGATGTTGTAGGGGCCCAGCTCCTGCGCGAGGTAGCGCGTGTAGTGCAGGATGGCGGCCTTGGCGGCGCCGTAATGCGCGTAGCCGCCGTCGCGCGACGGCGTCAGGCCCGCAACCGAACTGACGGTGACGATCTTGCCGTAGCGCTGCTCCTTCATCAGCGGACCGACGGCGTTGCAGCAATAGACGGTGCCGTACAGGTTCATGCCGACGACGAGCTGCAGCAGCGCGGGATCGAGCCGCGTGGCGGTGGTGTCCATCGGCCGCCCGCGGCCTCCGCCCGCATTGGCGACCAGGATGTCGACCCGGCCCCAGCGGTCCGCGACTTGGCGCACCATCGCATCGACCGCGGCGGGATCGGCCACGTCGCACTGGATGCCGACCGCCTCGCCGCCCATCGCCTCGATCTCGGCGACCGTGTTCTCGGCGGTCATCGCCTGCTTCTCGGCGTCGAACTCCTCGAACGACTGCAGGTTGATGTCGGAGACGGCGACCTTGGCGCCGAGCCCGGCGAGCCGCAGCGCATAGGCCCGCCCGAGGCCCCGCCCCGCCCCCGTCACCAGCGCCACCTTGCCGTCGAGCTTCCCCATGGACCGTCTCCCCTCCGTTGTGCGGCGGATTGCCTCGCCGCTTTCGCCGATCGAGGGTAAGGCGAAACGCCCAGGGCGCAAGCACGACGCCCGGGAGCCAGCAGGGGAAACGCCATGACCTCTCGCCTCGCGACGCGCATCGGCGCGCTGGACCTGCCGAACCCCGTGATCTGCGGATCCGGCGAACCGGTGATGACCGAGGCCGGAATCCGTGCTGCGCTCGCGGCCGGCGCGGCCGGCGTGATCGCCAAGTCGGTGAACGAGCGGCCCGAGGCCGCAGCGCAGCTCGACCGCGCCGACTACGTGTTCCTGGACCCGGCCGGTGCGCCGGCTGCAAGTGGGCCGTCGCTGTTCAACCGTTCGGGCCTGCAGCAGCGCGCGGCGGCGGAGTGGTTCACCGCGGTGGCGGCGCTCGACCGGGAGGCGGCGCGCAGGCAGCGCTTCGTCGCGGCCAGCATCGTCTATGCCGGGGAGGACGGCGCGGTCGCGATCGCGGCGCTCGCGCGGCGCGCCGGGATCCGTGTGTTCGAGCTGAACGTGGGTGCGCCACATGCGGCGGAGGCCGCGGCCGGCGCCATCACGCAGGAGAGCGATCCGGCGCGGCTGCAGCACCTCGTCGCCGCGGTGCGCGCGGAGACGGGGGGCATGCAGCTCTGGGTCAAGCTCACCGGCCTGTCGGGCAACCTCCCCGCGCTTGCGGCGGCGGCGGCCCAGGGCGGGGCGGACGCGGTCTGCATGATGGGCCGCTTCATGGCCATGGTCCCGGACCTGGAGACTCTGGCGCCGGCGCTGGGCACCGCGGCCGCGTATGGCGGCGGCTGGGCGCTGCCCATCGTCTGCCGCTTCCTGGCGCAGAGCCGGCGCGCGGTGCCGCCGGGCTTCCCGCTGCTGGGCACCAACGGCGTGCGCAGCGGGCTGGACGTGGCGCGCATGGTGCTGGCGGGCGCCTCGGCCGTGGAGACGCTCTCACCCGTCATGCAGTCCGGCTTCGGCGCGCTGGGAGCGATGGTCGCGGAGTTGGAGGCGTGGTTGACGCGACGCGACTTGCGCGTCGCCGACCTCGTTGGCCGCGCGGCGGATTCGATGCAGGCCTATGCCGCGCAGCCCCCCTCCCCGGATCGCTGGCGCGCCTTCGTGCCGCCGGAGACACTGGGATGAACGGAGGTCGCCAGCCGCATCCGCTTGCGGATCGGTTTGCGATCGCGACAGACTTTGCGGATGCCAGGAGGGGACGCATCCGCACATGAGCGACATGAGCATCTGCCAGGCCTGCGGGACACCGCTGCAGCCGACCGCGCGGTTCTGTCCGGCCTGCGGGGCGGGACGCTGGCCGGGCGGAGCGGGGGATGGCATCCCGCGCAGCTTCGGCACCTCGGTCGGGATCTGCCTGCGCAACTTCGCGACCTTCACCGGCCGCGCGCCCCGGGCGGAGTACTGGTGGTTCGTGCTGTTCGAGGTCCTGGTCCAGAGCGCCGCGAACATCGTCGATCACGCGCTGGTCGAGACGCCGCCGGGCCTGTTCGGGCCGCTCGTGGGTGTCGTGTTCCTGCTGCCCGCCCTGGCGGTCGGCGTGCGGCGGCTGCACGACATCGACCGATCCGGTTGGTGGCTGCTGCTGTATTTCGTGCCGCTGCTGGGTTGGCTGCTGCTGCTGGTCTGGGCCTGCACCCGCGGCACGCGCGGCCCGAACCGCTACGGGCCGGAGAATGGCGCGGTGTGACGCCCGGTCACGAGCAGGCTGGGCCCGACCGTGTCATGACCGGGTTTGGCAGGAACGTGTCATGACCGGGCTTGGCGGGACCGTGTCAGGACCGAGCTTGGCGGGACCGTGTCAGGACCGAGCTTGGCGGGGCCGTGTCATGACCGGGCTTGGCCCGGTCATCCACGACTTTCCTCAAGACCTGCGAGCAACAGAAGTCATGGATGGCCGGCCCAAGGCCGGCCATGACACGGGGCGGTGGCCATAACACGAGGGGCTGCCATGACCCTGCGCTTGCCTGAAAGCCTCCTCACTTCACCTGGATGTAGCGATACGGGAAGAAATTGTCCGCAGGCTGTGCGACCTGCACGGTGTCCTTCGCGGCCCACACGATCACCTGCTGGTGCAGCGGCACCGTCGGCAGGTCCTGCTGGACGATCGCATTCGCCGCGCGGATCATCTCGAGCCGCTTCCCCGCGTTCGTCTCCACCCCGATCTGCCCGATCAGCGCGTCCAGCGCCGGATTCGAATAGCCGCCGACATTCAGCTCGCCCCGCTTGCCGTCCCGCGTGCCCAGCAGCGTGTAGAGCACGTTGTGCGCGTCATACGTCGCCGGGGTCCACCCGAGCAGCCAGAAATCGGTGTCGTAGTTGGGCGCGAGAATCTTGGTGAAGAACTTGGCCTTGGTCTGCGCCGACAGCTCGACTCTCACCCCGATCCGCGCCAGCATCGGGACCAGCGCCGTGCAGATCTGCTCGTCCATCACGTAGCGGTCGTTCGGGCAATCCAGCCCCAGCTTGAAGCCGTCCGGATACCCCGCCTCGGCCAGCAACTGCCTCGCCTTCGCCGGATCGGTCGTCGGCCGCACGTCCCGCGCCGCGTCGTACCCGTTCACCCCCGGTCCCCACATCGTCCAGCCTGGACGCCCGAGACCCAGCATGAGGCGGCTCGAGATCGCCGGCGCGTCGATCGCGAGCGCAAGCGCCATGCGCACGCGCTGGTCGCGCAGCGGGTTCTTCCCCTTCACGTCGCTGCTGGGCAATTCGTCGCGCGACTGGTTGAACCCGAGATAGATCGTGCGCAGCTCCGGCGCCTGCAGCAGCTTCAGGCCCGGGGTCGCCTTGATGCGCGGGATGTCCTGCGGCGGCACGGCGTAGATCATGTCGACCTCGCCCGACAGCAGCGCAGCCACGCGGGTCGCGGCGCTGCCGATCACCACCAGCTCGACGCGGTCCACGTGGTGCTTCGGCGCGTCCCACCAGGTGGGGTTCTTCTCGACCACCGTCGCCCGATCCGGCTCCCGCGACACCAGGCGGAACGGCCCCGTGCCCATCGCGTTGCGCAGGGCGTAGTTGTCCGCCTTGCCGATGATCGCCGGTTCCGTCGCGTCGTGCGCCTCGCACCACGTCTTGGACATGATCAGCAGGTTGCTCTGTTCCTGCACCAGGATCGGGTCGGGCGTGAACGTCTCGAAATCGACGGTGTGGTCGTCGACCTTCCGCGCTTCCTTCACCGCGGCCATCGGCGCACGCATGGAGGACGTCTTGGACAGCGTGCGCCGCAGCGTGAACACCACGTCGTCCGCGGTGAAGGGGGAGCCATCCTGCCAGCGCACCCCCTTGCGAAGATGGAAGCGCCAGACCGTGGGGCTCAGTTGTTCCCAGCTCTCGGCCAGGGCCGGCTCGAGCTGCAGATCCGCGTTCCGCCGCACCAGCGGCTCGTAGATGTTGGCGAGGAAGGAGAGCTGCACCGTCTCCTGCCGCGTCGCGGGGTCCATGGCGTTGACGTCGCCGTCGTTCGCCCAGCGGAAGTTCGCTGCGTGCGCCACGCTCCCAAGGGTCACCCCGCCAAGGATCGCGCCCCGCAGGCTCCCCCCACTCGGGCTCTCCTCAAACGGGCTCCCCCCAGCCAGGCTCGCTCCCAGCAGGGCGGCGCCGCCGAGCGCCGTCACACGTAGGAAGCGTGACGGAAAACGAGCAGGTGGTCTCATGACGGCCCCTCGGCTACAGTGCGAGGCCGAAACTTTAACTACAACCGGTGCGTGCTGACCAGCGGCTGTTTACAGCCGGAGATGCGGGCCTGCGCCGCTTGCAGCCGGCGGCGCGGCCGTGAATAACGGGGGCGCAAGCGGGAGGGCGAACGATGCGCATGAAGGCGGCGGTGTTGCGGGAGCAGGGCAAGCCCCGGCCCTATGTCCAATCCATGCCGATGACGATCGAGACCGTCGATCTCGATCCGCCCGGGCCGGGTGAGGTGCTCTACAAGATCATGGGCGCCGGGCTCTGCCACTCCGACCTCTCGACGATCGAGAACCTGCGTCCGCGCAAGCTGCCGACCATTCCCGGCCATGAAGCCGCCGGCATCGTGGAGGCGGTGGGTCCCGGCGTCACCGCGCTGAAGCCCGGCGACCACGTGATCAGCGTGTTCGTCAGCTCCTGCGGCGATTGCCGCTACTGCAACCAGGGCCGCCCCAGCCTGTGCCAGAGCGCGCTGGGCGCGCGCAACGCTGGGACGCTGGTCTCCGGCGAACGCCGCCTCTCGCTGAACGGCGACCCGCTCTACCACTACAGCGGCCTGTCCGTGTTCGCCGAATACGCGGTGGTCGCGCAGAACGCGCTGATCAGGATCCCCGACGAGATCCCGCTGGAGGACGCGACCATCTTCGGCTGCGCGGTGGTCACCGGCGTGGGCGCGGTGCTCAACACGGCGCAGGTGAAGCCGGGCTCCACCATGGCCGTGGTCGGCCTCGGCGGCGTCGGGATGAACGCTCTGATGGCGGGTGTCGTCGCCGGCGCCGAACGCATCGTCGCGGTCGACCTCAACGCCGAGAAGCTCCGCCTCGCCCGCGAACTCGGCGCGACCGACACGTTCCTCGCCGGCAATGCCGACGTGGTGCAGGAAATCCGCGACGCTACCGATGGCGGCGTCGAGACCGTCATCGAGACCGCGGGCGCGATCCCGGCGATGAACCTCGCCTACGCCATCGCCGCGCGCGGCGGCTCGATCGTCAGCGCGGGCCTGCCGGCCAGCACCGCGCAATTCTCCTACCTGCACGGCGCGCTGGTCAGCGACGAGAAGTCCATCCGCGGCAGCTACATGGGAAGCTGCGTGCCGAAGCGGGACATCCCGCGCTATCTCGGGCTGTACCAGCGCGGCAAGCTGCCCGTGCAGAAGCTGCGCTCCAGCACGATCACCTTCGACCAGATCAACCAGGGCTTCGACCTGCTGGCGGACGGCGCCGTCCTCCGCCAGGTGCTGCTGCCGCACGCGGCCTGACCACCGGATGGCGCGCTACCTCGTCACGGGCGGAGCCGGGTTCATCGGCTCGCATCTCTGCGACGCCCTGCTCGGGCGCGGAGAGACCGTCCGCGTGCTGGACGACCTGTCGAGCGGGAGTCGCGCCAACCTGCCGCCCCAGGTCGAACTCCAGATCGGCGACGTGGCCGACCCCGAGGCGATGCGGCAGGCCGTGCAGGACGTCGACGGCTGCTTCCATCTCGCGGCGATCGCCTCCGTCGCACGTGGCGTGTCCGACTGGCTGGGCACCCACCGCACGAACCTGACCGGCACGATCGGCGTGTTCGACGCGCTGCAGCGCGCCGGGCTGCGCGTCCCAGTGGTCTACGCCTCCTCCGCCGCGGTCTACGGCGATGGCCCCGACGGTTCGGCGGCCGAGGACACGCCGACGCGCCCGCTCTCCGCCTACGGCGCGGACAAGCTGGGCTGCGAACTGCATGCGCGCGTGGCGAGCCACGTGTTCGGCATCCCGACCGTCGGCCTGCGCTTCTTCAACGTCTACGGCGCGCGGCAGGACCCGCGCTCCCCCTATTCCGGGGTGATCTCGATCTTCTGCGACCGGCTGCCGCGCGGAACCCCGGTCGAGATCTTCGGCGATGGCGGCCAGACCCGCGACTTCATCCACGTGAGCGACATCGTGGCCGGCCTGCTCGCGGCCATGAAACTGCGTGCCGCCGAGGCCACGGTGCTCAACCTCTGCACCGGCCAGCCGACCTCGATCCTCGCGCTGGCACGCCTGGTCGCGGACCTGTCCGGGTCGGCCGCGGAGGTCCGGCACGCGGCACCGCGCGCGGGCGAGATCCGCCACTCCGTCGGCAGTCCGGCACGCGCCCGGCAGATCCTGGGTCTCGGGGAGCCTCGCCCGCTGCGCGAAGGGCTGCGGGACCTGCTCGCGCAGCATGGCGACTGAGCCTCGCGGTGGGCCTGAAGTCGCTGCTGCTCAGCCTGCTGATGCCGCCCGTCGGCCTGGTGACGCTGGCGCTCGCCACGCTGCTGCTGCTCCCGCGGCGGCACCGGCTCGCGCGCATCCTGCCCGCAAGCTGCCTCGTGCTGCTGCTCGCGTTGTCCCTGCCGCTGGTCTCCGATCCGCTGCTGGCCAGCCTGGAGACGGGGCTCCCCACCACGCCCCCGGCCGACGCCCCGCCCCAGGCGATCGTGCTCCTCGGCGCCGAGATCAGCCGCACCGGAGGGCCGGCGCCCGGCGCCGAAGTCGGACGGCTGACGCTCGAACGGTTGCGGCGTGCCGCGCAGCTCGCGCGCGCCTCCGGCCTGCCGGTGCTGGTGAGCGGCGGGGTCACGCAGGACGGACAGCCCGCCGTCGCGACGCTGATGGCGGAGAGCCTGACGCGCGACTTCCAGGTGCCGGTGCGCTGGGTGGAACCGAACTCCCCCGACACCTGGGGCAATGCGCAGGAGAGCGCGCGGATCCTGCGGGCGGCGGGCATCCGGTCCGTCTGGGTGGTGACCCATGCCTGGCACATGCGGCGCGCTCTGCTCGCCTTCGACCGCGCGGGGCTGATCGCGACCGCGGCGCCCACGCCCCTCGACCGTGATCACGCACCGACCTGGCACGATCTGCTGCCGCGGATCGCCTCCTGGCACGAGACCTACTGGGCGCTGCACGAATGGATCGGCCTTGCCTGGTACCGGCTGCGCTGAGGTCGCCCGCGCCGACGACCTGCCGGCTGCGGCGCGGGCGCGGCTGGGCACCGGCCTGTTCCGCGACCTCGACTGGTGGCGTTGCGTGGAACACGCCGCGCTGCCGCCGGGGGCGCGACCGCTCTACTGGGTGGCCGGCGACGGAGACGCCGTGCTGCCGCTGTGCCGGCGCGCCGACGGGCGGCTCACGAGCCTGACCACGCCCTATAGCTGCGCCTTTGCCCCTGCCCTTGCTGCCCGGACCAATGGCTCCCCTGCCCTCGCGTCGCCCACGCCCGGCGCCTCGCTGGCCATACGAGCCGCGCCGTTGGCGGAGGCCTGCCGGCGCGCCGGCCTGGTGCGACTGGAGGCGCTCGACCCGGCGGAGGCCGAGACCGACGCGCTGCTCGCGGCGTGCCGCGGCGCCGGCCTGCTGGTGCTTCGCTTCGCGCAGTTCGGGCGCTGGAGCGAGTGCGTCGCCGGGAGCGATTGGGACACGTATCTCGCCGCGCGTCCCGGCAAGCTGCGGGAGACGATCCGCCGCCGGCTGCGCGCGGCCGGACGGGGTCGCACCAGCCTGACCCTCACCGATGGTCCGGCCGGGCTCGCGGAGGCGATCGCCGCCTACGAGCACGTCTATGCACGAAGCTGGAAACCGGCGGAGCCGTTCCCCGCCTTCAACCCGCTGCTGATGCGGAGCCTGGCGCCCTCCGGCCGGTTGCGGCTCGCGGTCTGGCGAGTGGATGGCGTCCCGGCCGCCGCGCAGTTCTGGGTGGTGGAGGACGGCCGCGCCCTGGTGCTGAAGCTGGCGCATGACGAGGCGTTAAAGGCGCTCTCCCCCGGGACCGTGCTGACGGCCCTGATGATCCGCCGCTTCCTGACGGAGGAGCGGATCGGCTGGCTCGATTTCGGCCGGGGGGACGATCCGTACAAGCGGGGCTGGGCGGCCGAACGCCGGCAGTTCGAGGGCGCGCTGCTGCTCGATCCGCGCCGCCCTGCCGGCTGGCCGCTGCTGGCGCGGCATGCGTTGGGACGGCTGCGCGCGCGCTGGCATTGAACGCGCGCAGCCCGGCAGCAAGACGACCGGCGCTCAGGGGAGCATGCGGGCAAGTCATCCGAGCATGCGGGGCAGTCGCGCGGGGAGCGCGCGGGCCAGTTCTGCGGGGAGCGCGCGGGCCAGTCCTGCGGGGAGCGCGCGGGCCAGTCCTGCGGGCAGCGTGCCGGGACCGGCCTCCACCCAGTGCAGCATCGTCGCGCCGTCCGAGAGGCTGCGCTTGTACTGCGCGTCCCCGGCCAGGAAGTCGTACCGAACCAGGCCCGCGGCGGCAGCGTGCCGGACCGCCGCAAGGTGGCAGGTCAGGCCCGGCTTCCGCGCGCCGGACGCGTCCTCGTAGGCGAACCCTCCCTGGTAGGCGTAGGCCACACCGCGGTAGCGGAAATTGTAGAGCAGGCCGACCAGCGCACCATCGCCGGTGACCCGCAGCAGGTCGATCTCGCCCCGCGGCAGCCCGGCCGCGATCAGCGCGCGATGGAACCGGCGGAAGAATGGGCGGACGAACGCGCCCGGTTGCCCCCGCGCCTCCCAGCGCGCCTGGTGCAGCGCCGCGAGCTCGTCCAGCATCGCCCAGGCCTCGGCCTCGGTTGCCGCGCGGCTCACCGCGACCGTCCCGTAGGCACGCTCCGACCGGCGAAGCTGCGCGCGGGTGTTGGCGCTGCGCCCGGCGAGCGGATCGCGCCCGAGTTCGAGGAACGGCGCGGGCTGGCTGCGCAGCACCCGAACCCAGCGCGTCGCATCGCGCACCGCTGCGAGCGTGGCATCGTCGATGCCGCTCAGCACCAGGCGGCGCGGACGGACGCCCCGCAGCATGGCGCGGAACGCCGCGGGCGCCGCCGCGCCGAGGATCCCGTTATGCTCGACATACGGCGTGTCCAGCGCCGCCATCCCCGCCTCCTGCAGCGCGAAGCTCGGCACGACCGGGCCGGCACGGCGGTTCCACAACGCGAGCCCCACCGTCTCCCCCGCGCGGCGCAGCTCCAGCAGCCACGGGTCGGGGAAGCGTTCGGGACCAAGGCAGCCGACCCAGGTCCAGCTCTGGAAGAACGAGGCCGGCACGCGCGCCTCCAGCGCGCGCCAGCGCACCTCCAGCGTGTCCCAGTCGCGCACCGGCGCGCAGGTCGCGATCAGGTCGCCGATCCGTCCCACAGCGCCCGCCAGGAAGCCGCCATCGCGGCCTCGTCGAACTCCGCCGCCGCTCGCGCGCGGTTGGCCTCTCCCAAGCCGCGGCGCAGCGCGGCATCGGCGCACAACCGGTCCAGTGCGCCGGCCAGCGCCGTTTCGTCCAACGGCGTCACGAACGGCGCGTTCGCCAGGGCGAGCATGGCGCGGACATCGCCCACGTCAGTCGCGGCGACTGGCAGGCCGGAGGCCATCGCCTCCAGGACCGACAGCGGCATCTGCTCCGTGTCGGAGGACAGCGCGAACACGTCGAATCCCGCGTAGTACGGGGCCGCATCGTCCTGGTGGCCGGCGAAGCAGACCCGGTCCGCAACGCCGCAGGACGCGGCCAGTGCCGTCAGCCGGCCGCGCTCCGGCCCGTCCCCCACCAGGACGAGCCGCGCCGGCCGGTGCGCGGCCAGGCGGGCGAAGGCGCGGATCAGCCGGTCGAGCGCCTTCTCGGGCCGCAGCGCGGCCACGGTGCCGATCACCGGCTCCACGCGCGCGGGCCGGGGTGGCGCGGCGAAGCGGGCGGTCGGGATGCCGTTCGGCACGAAGCGCAGGCGCGCCTGCGGCAGGCGCCAGACCTCGCGGGCGATCCGATCCAGCGTGCGGGACGGCAGCACTACGGTGCTGCCGCGCAGCGCCAGCCGGCGCAGCCAGACGCGGCGCGGAAGCTGCGCGTGGCGTTCGTCGGGCCCGAACCCGTCCTCCACGTGCAGGTGGCGCGCAACCGGGGGCAGGTTCGCCAGGGCGAACTCGATCGCTCCCCAGTTGCAGGTGACCAGGAGGTCAGGCTGCCAGTCCCGCAGCAGGCGCCGGAAGCGCAGCGCGTTGCCGAGCATGGCGTTCTTGGACGCGGGCACCGAGGGGAAGTCGATCGTGAGCGCGGGGTCGAGTCGCGCGCGTGCCGCGAGGTCGCCATCGAGGGCGACCACCTGGTGGCGGAAGCCTGCCCCGAACCGGTTGGCCAACGCGGCGAACCGCGCCTGGGCGCCGCCCAACGCGAAACTCGGGAAGACATGCAGAACGCGCGGGGACATCGGTCAGCGCGATCCCGCAAGGCGAGGCACCTCGCGCGCGAACGTCGCGTTCGTGCGGAGAAACGCCTCGAGCCGCTCGACGACGCGACGGCGCGCGGCCGGGTCGATCGCCGTCCAGTCGACCTCCGGCATGACGCCGATCAGCACGGGCGCGATGGCGCCGCCCGCCAGGCTCGTCCAGGCCATGCGCAACCGCGTCCTAAGACCCAGGGCGGCCGGCGCGCCGCCGACCCAGAGCGCGGTTGCGGCGGCGAAGGGTGGATCCTGGATGTCGGTCACCGTCCAGAGCGGGGACGGTGCGCCGGCGCACGTCACCTGCGTTCGGATCGCCTCCTGCGCGCCATTGCCTCCATCGAGCCGGCGGCGTTCGTCCAGCACGGGTTCGGCGGTGCTGCGCGGCGAGAACACGACGATCCGCAGCACGAGCGGAAGGTCGTCGCAGGTCACCCGCTGCCGGAGGCCGGCGCCGGCCCGCGGCGCGATCGGCACGACGTCCGTCGTCACGCAATCCGCACCGACGGCGAGCGGGCGGACGGGCGGCGCATCGGCGCGCGCATGGCGCTCGAGGCCGGCCGCAAGCGCGGGGCCGGTCGCCGCGACCACGCAGAGGAGCAGGGCGGCGGCGAGGAAGCCGGTGCCGGACGTGGCGCCCGATCGCGCAGGTATCGCGCCTGCCCGCGATGTCGGGGCGCCCATCGTCGCCCGGGAGGCCGGCGCGACCGCGGGCCTGGGGGGCGACGCCTCGTCCTCCCGGAACGGCAGGCCCAACAGGACCAGCAGCAGGATGACGATCGAGAAGAAGATCCACCCGTACAGCACGTGATCGGCGGCGGCCGCCTCGGCGCTGCCGAGAACATGGCCCAGCCAGACGATGCCGAGGGCGCGCAGCCCGTTCGCGACGATCGGCACGACGATCGACGCCAGGATGAACCCCGCCCGTCGCCAGGTGCTGCGATACATCAGCAGCGCATAGAGGCAGCCGAAGGCGATCGACGCGATCAGGAAGCGCAGCCCGGCGCAGGCTTCGGCAATGACGAAGACGCCTTCCGGGATCTCGATGATCCAGCCGTCGACATAGGCGGGCACGCCGAGGATGGAGAGCCCCCAGCGGACGAACACCGTGGTGACGTCCTGCAGCCAGGGCACGAGGAACGCGCCGAACGGGACCAGGAAATAGAGGTACAGCAGTGGCCCGGCGGCCGCGCGCGCCATGCGCCAGCCCAGCACCGCAAGCGCCAGCAGCTCGACCAGGGTGAGCGCCATGAGCTGCCGCCCCTCCATGATCCCCAGCCGTTCGGCGGCGAACCACCCGGCGGCCACCGGGAGCGCAAGCAGCGCCGCCCAGGGCGCGGGCCGCACCGGCACGGTGCGCAGGACGGCACGACGGTCCCAGGCAAGCCACACGGCGATCGGCAACACCAGCCAGCAATGGGTGTAGGCAGTGGAGGCGATCCAGACCTGGACCGCGGCGCGGGCCTCGGCATGGAACAGCACGCCCAGCAGCAGGAGCCCGAGGCCGATGGCCAGGGACGCAGGGCTGGTCGCAAACCGCGCGAAGGCGCGAATGGCGGGGAGCCCGCGCATGTGGCCCCCGCCGATCGGGTCGCGGATGCGGTCTCCGGCGGGCGAGCCGCTCATGCGGCCTCCGCGGGGCACAGCAGGTCGTCGAACCCGGCAAGGCAGGTGGCCCAATCGTAGTGGGCGACCACCCGCGCGCGGGCAGCAGCGCCGAGGGCGGCGGCGAGGTCGGGGCGCTCGACCAGACGGCAGCACGCCGCGGCGAAGGCCTCGGCCGCATCGGCCAGCAGCAGGTCGCGGCCGGGGATCGCGTCGATCCCCTCGAGCGCACCGCTCGTGACCACGACGGGTCTCGCCATCGCCATCGCCTCCAGCACCTTGTTCTGGATGCCGCGGGCGATGCGCAGCGGCGCCACCGCAACCGCGGCATGCGCGAGGTAAGGCCGCACATCCGCCACCCGTCCCGTCACATGCACGCTCGGACGACGCGCGAGCGCCTGGACCGCCGGTGCGGGATGAGCGCCGACCACGTGGAACTGCGCGTCCGGCAGGCGGGCTCGGATCAGCGGCAACACGTCGGTGGCGAACCACGTGACCGCATCCACGTTCGGCGCGTAGTCCATCGTCCCGGTGAAGACGAGGTTCGGCACCGCCGGGTCGAACGGCGCCGCATGCGTCTCGGCCGGATCGAAGTGGCGGAAGTCGACCCCGCTGCTGATTGCGCGGACCTTGTGCGCCTGGTCGGGAACGAGGCGCGCGAACAGCGCCGCCTCCGCCGGGGAGACGAAGCTCGCGAGGTCGCACTCGGTCGCGATCCGGCGCTCGAGCGTGGCGACGTGGCGCCACTCACGTCGATAGACCAGGCGCATCGGGCCGCGCGCGGCCGCGGCATAGGCGCGCCATTTCTCGGAATCGACGTCGGCGAGATCCACCAGGCATGGTCCCGTGCGCGGCAAGTCGAGCACGTAGGGCGCCATGTTGGAGGAGTTCACGAACACGGTCGGACGCAGCTCCGCCATGACGCGCCGCACCCAGTCCTGCAGGCCCCGGTCGCGGAAGAATACGACGCTCAGGGCCTCGCCGGTCAGCAGCCCGCGCAGGCAGGTGAGCCGCGCGCCGCGGCGATCGAGCGGGGCGACGTAGAGGTCGCGACAGAGCCTACGCACCGCGTCCACGTGCGACCAGTCGGCCGGATCGTCGATCAGGCAGCCGAGATGCACGTCGTACCACTGGCGCAGCCGGTGCAGGATGTGCAGCGTCCGTATCTTCTCGCCCTTGATCGGCGGATAGGGCAGGCGCTGCGTCAGGAACAGGAGCGGTGGCCGGCTCATCCGAGGCCTCGGACCAAGGGCGGACCCAGCCGGTTGGCGAGCGCGAGCGGCAGGCGCTTCCAGGCGGCGATGAACAGCCGGTATTTCGGGTTGAGCGGGTTGTGGTCGGGGATCGCGGCGCCTGGCGCGAGCCGGTAGCGATAGGCGAGCGGCGTCGGCTCGAACCCCCAATTGTGCTTGAAGGCGAAGGCGCCGGTGCCCGTCTTGCTGCGGCCGAAATCGAACATCCGGCAGCCGCGATCGGCGGCGCGACGCATGACCTCCCAGTACATGAAGTCGTTGCCGGCACGCTGGCGCGCCGCGGCGAGGCCGCCGCCGTAATAGGGCAGCACCTCCTCGCGCCAGTAGAAGTTCAGGACGGCCGCGATCGGCCTGTCCCCGTCCAGCACGGTCACGACGTCGCAGGCATCGCGGAACGTCTCCGCCAGCAGTGCGAAGTAGCGCCGCGCCATCACCGGCGTGCCGAGATTGCGCACGCTCTCGGCGTAGATCGCATGCAGGGTGCGCACGTCCTGGTTCGCGACAGAGCGAAGCCCGTTCTGCAGCCCCTTGCGCACCATGGCGCGCTGCTTGCGCGGGATCGCCTTCATGTTGGCGTCGTGATCCGCGCCGATCGGACGCCGGAACGTCACGTAGAGGTCGTCGCGGCAGGGCCAGTCGCTGTCGACCCGCCGCCGCTCGCGGAACTCCAGCACGGTCGCACCCATCGCCGCGCGCAGGGCCTCCGCGCGCTCCTCCAGCGCCCGGCGCGCCTCCTCGTCGGCCGCGAGCGGGCCGCCATAGACGCAGAACGGGCTGGAGACGAGGCTGTGGCCGAACAGCAGCGAGCGCATGCGTGCGAGCGGCAGCACGCCCACGATGGCCCCGTCCCGTTCGGCATAGACGTAGTGGCTGCGATGGCCGAACGCGGTCTCCAGCACATGCGCCCAGCCGGCGCGGTGGCAGAACGTGCCGTCCGGCATGGCGGCGACGAACGCGTCCCACGCCGGAGCGCTTGCACGTTCGAGCGGGCGGAGACGCAGGCTCATGCGTCGCCCCGTCCGGGGTCGGCCAGCTGCGGCGCGAAGACGCGGTCCATCCGGTCCCAATGTGCCGCGCGCAGCACGCCGCACAGGGCCGGCAGCATGCGGTCCAGATTGGTGTAGTGCCGCAGGCGGGACTTCCACCGGACGCCCGCGATGCGCGGCTGGTCCGGATCGATTTCCCACGGGTGGAGGTAGAAGATCGCCGGCCACCCGTCCCGCGCGTTCACCCGGCGGAGGCCGGCGCGATAGAGGGCGTCGGGCAGCAGGCGAAAATACCCGCCGCCGGCGCAGGGCCAATTGCGGCCGAACGCCCGTACGGTGGTCATCGGGAATTCCCACACCATGCCGCCCCCCGGCCGGAACGGCACGCGGGGCGCGTCGGGCATGCCGTACAGATCGTGCCGGATCGGGTTGATCGACGAGGAATAGCGGTATCCCGCCTCCTCCAGCACGCGGAAGGCCCAGAGATTGCGAGCACCGATCGAGAACGTCGCGGCGCGGTAGCCCCGCACGCAGACCCCGCCCGCATCCTCCAGCACCGCGCGCGCGCGGCTCACGTCGGCGCGGAACGCCGCGGGATCCTGCGCGTCGGCGCGTGTATGGTCCCAGCCATGGCTGGCAAGCTCGTGGCCGCCGGCGACGATGCGGCGGATCAGGGCAGGATGCCGCCGCGCGACCCAGCCCAGCGTGAAGAACGTCGCCCGCGCGCCCGATGCGGCGAAGGTCTCGAGCAGGCGGTCGGTGTTCGCCTCGACCCGGGACGGGAAGCGGTCCCAGTCGCGGCGCGCGACGGTTCCGGCGAAGGCCTGGACCTGGAAGTAATCCTCCACGTCCACCGTCATCGCGTTGACGATGCCAGCATCCATCGCGCCGTCGCGCGCGGTGGCCTGGACGACGGTCGAGGGAGCGCTCATGGCCGCTCCTGCATCGCGTTCAGCAGGTCGAGCAGCCGCCGCATGACGCGGTCGTGCCGCGCCACGGTGTCCTCCAGCGCGTCGATCCGCTGCAGCGCCGATCCGGCCTCCGCCGCCGCCACCGCGGCTGCGCCAAGACCCAGGTCCTGCGCGAGTTCGCCCGCGGCGAGATCGACCATCGCTGCGGTGATGCGGTGCGCCTCCTCCAGCGCGCCATAGAGCAGCACGCGGCCGCAGAGCGTGTTGATGCGGCGCGGGATGCCGCCCGTGTGGCGATGCAGCGCGTCGAAGGCCGCCGTATCCCACGCGGGATCTTCCCGCCATCCGGCAACGCGCAGCCGGTGCTCCACGTAGCGCCGCGTCTCCGCCGCATCGAGCGGCCCGAGATGATAGGAAGCGAGCACGCGCTGACGCAGCTGCTCGAGATCGGCGCGCGCGAGGGTCGGGCGGAACTGCGGCTGACCGAGCAGCACGATCTGCAGGCAGGCGCTTCCGTCCACCGTGACGTTGGACAGCATGCGCAGTTCCTCGAGTGCCGCGAGAGACAGCGCCTGCACCTCGTCGACCACCAGCACGCAACGTCGATCGGCCGCTCGGCACGTGCGCATGAAGGCCTCGAAGCGGCGCAGCAGCGTCGCCTTGTCGATCCCGGGTTCCGCGTCCACGCCGAAATCGGCGAGCGCGAGGCGCAGCAGGTCGTCGCCGTTCACCTGCGTGGTGACGACGCGCGCCAGCGCGTAGGCCGCCGGGTCGAGCTGGGTGCGAAGCTGCTCCACCAGCGTGGTCTTGCCCGCCCCCACGTCGCCGGTGATGACGACGAACCCTTCCTGCTGCGCCAGCCCGTAGACGAGATGCGCGATGGCGCGGCTGTGGCCGGCGGAGCCGAAGAAGAAGCGGCTGTCCGGCGTGAGCAGGAAGGGGATCGTCTCGAAGCCGTAGAAGCCCTGGTACATCGCGTGGCTCCCTGCCTCAGAACTGCTTGCTAACGCCGACCAGGGCGACGTTCTGGTACATCGTCTGGTTCGGGATCACCGAGGCCTGGTCGACGAACAGGTAGCGGCCGAAGGCCGTGAGCGTCTCGTTCAGCCGTTGCTGCACGAGCAGGCTCGCCACGACGTAGCGCGTGTTCCCGCCGGCGGTGAGATAGCCCACCCGGCTGTACGACATGCCGGCGGTGAAACTCGTCACGGGCGACAGGTCATGGCGCCATTGCGCGCTCAGATACTTCGTCTCGCTCGCGGTGTTGGCGCCGAGGCCCGACCCGACATTCGTCTGGCGGGTGAAGCCGAGGGCGAGGGTGACGAGGTCGCGATCCCACGCGGTGGTGCCGTTCAGGCTGAACGTGTCGAACCGGTAGACGCCCGGCTGGATCGGCAGCAGCGACGTGCCGTCGACGAGGGAGCCGCCGGTCTGCGCATCGACCAGCCCGCCGGACGCGTTCGCGGCGGCGAGGTTCAGCCGGCTCTGCAGGTTCTGCAGCTGGGTCCCGACCGAACTGCCGTAGCTCGCGGTCAGCGTGGTGCGGCCGGTGACCGCCCATCGCCCGCTCAGGCGCAAGGAGTTGGCGCCGTTCTGGTGACCGTAGCTGAGCGTGAGGAAACTGTCGGGATCGGGCGACAGCGTCGTCCCGATGCTCCAGGTCGCCTCGTCCAGGCTGTAGCCGTTCGTCCCGGTATAGCGGAGCGATTCCCAGCCCAGGGACGCGAACACCGCGACATGCTCGTCCCACCGCCAGGTCACCTGGTTGCTCACCGTCTCGCGGGTCGAAGAGGTCGAGGTGTTCGGCACCGGCTGGCCGAAGATGCTCGTCCGGTCGTAGGAGCCGCTCGACTGGCTGAGGTCGATCGTGAGCACGTCCTGCACGCGGTCGAGCGTGTCGCCGCTGCTGAACCGCGCGAGCTGTTCGGTCGTCACCAGGGTCTGCGCGCCGCTGGCGGCGCCGAGGGCGTACGGGCCCGTCCCGCGCCCGACGGTATCGACGTGGGCGACGTTCACCGAGGCGCCGATCTTGTAGTCGCCGGCCCCGCCCAGCCGTCCGATCGTGTAGGGGGAGACCCCCGCGCTGAACGTCTGGCTGGTGTTGTTCCTGGCGAGGCCCAAGCCTGCGGCGCCCGACCCGGCCGCGCCCACGCCGCCGGAGGGGTTGGCGAGGGCCAGTGCGCCCGCGCCCGCAAACCCGCCGTTGGTCGCCTGTACGGCAGCGGCGGCGCGCAGGTCGACGTAGAACCGATCGGGCACCAGCGTCAGCAGCCCGACGGTGGAGAGCTGCTGCGTGAGCAGGTTCTGCGACCCGTTCTGCAGGTACAGCGCCATGCTGGGCGCCCAGTCCAGGGTGAGCGTCAGGTGGGACGTGTCGGCCGCGATCGCGAGGGATGGCGTGACGTAGGTGACCAGGTCGGCGCGGCGGGGACGTCCGAGCTGGAAGATGTTGTCGTTGACGGCTTCGTCGATCTCGAGGCGGGGGACGATGGTCCAGCCGCCGCCGGGCGGCGGGGCGATGCCTTCCGACAGCTGCAACTGGCGGCGCAGATCCTGCGTCTCGACCGGCCTGAGATCGGTGACGGCCGGGCTGGTCTCCGCGTTGGTCGGATCGAGGTAGGGGAAGGCGCCGGCGCCCCCAGGGGCCGCCAGCGCCAGTACGGCGGCGGTTCCGCCGATCATGGCGGGGCGGCAGCGGAGGGACCGTGATCGTCGCACCGGGACGATCCGCTCAGGACGAGTAGTAGGACGAGTACGCCCCGAACGTGTAGCGCGAGGAGATCTGCTGCTTGTTCAGGACGAGCGTGATCGACGGGCAGGCCTGGATCAGGTCGAGCGACGCCTCGACCTCTTCCCGCTGGGTCCGGTCGGCCTCCACCACGAACAGCACCTGTCCGACCACCGGGGCCAGCACCGCGGGGTCGGAGGTGGACAGGCAGGGCGGCGCATCCAGGATCAGCAGCCGGTCGGCGTAACGGCGGCCCAGGGTCTGGACGAGGCGGGTCATCTCCTTGGTCGAGAAGAGTTCGGCGCTGCGTTCCCGCTCCCGCCCCACCGGCAGGATCGAGAGACGGGGGATGGGCGTCTTGACGATCATGCCGGCGGGATCGAGCCGCGGGTCGGCGACCAGGTCCAGGAGTCCTGGCGCCTCCGCCAGGCCGAGGCCGTAGCAGAAGGAATCGCGCTTCGAGTCGGTGTCGATCAGCAGGACGGAATTGTCCCCCTGCCGCGCGATCGAGCCGGCGAGGTTGACCGCGACGAAGCTCTTGCCCTCGCCCGGCCGCGCGCTCGTCACCATCAGCAGGTTCGAGAAGCCGAGTTGCGCGTCCGGTCCGAAGGCGGTGCGCAGGATCTGCCGCTGCGCGAGGCGGAACTCCTCCGAGATGCGGCTGCGGGTGCGCGACCAGTCGACCATGCCCGCGCGCTCCAGCGCGATCGCGTCGACGCGGGGCGTGTCGTAGGGCAGGTCTCCGCCGGCCTGGAACGCGGCAGCCTGGAACGCGGGGGCCGGATCAGTGGCGCCGGCATCGGCGGCGGCGCGCATGGAAGCCTCCGCGCCGCCGCCGTCGCCATCGTCGCCGCTGTCCGACGCACCGGATGGCGCACCGGCCGGCAGCAGCTGCGCCGCGGACGGATCGAGCGTGCCGTCCGCGCGCATGCGTGCCGCGACGCGTTCCGCGAGATGGGGACGTCCTGGATCCGTCATGTGTCCGGGTCCGACATTCAGATCAGCGCCGTCACGCGCAGCACATAGATCATCAGCCCGCCGTACACCCCGACCAGCATGGCGAAGGCGAGGCCGAAGCGCAGGACCGTCATCAGCCGGTAGCGCAGCGGGATCAGGCCCAGGATGGAAATTCCGCCCAGCACGGGAAGCCCGAGTTCGCGGAGATCGTCGGCGGTGGAGAACGAGCGGTCGAACTGGCTCGCGATCACGGTGCTGCCGGTCCCCGCGGCGATGCCGCCCGCCAGCACCAGGGTGAGCAGCAGCATCCGGTTGGGGGCGGCGGGGATCCGCGGGATCTCGGGCGGATCGATCACCTGCAGCTTCACCTTGTCGGCCTGCGTATCCGCGGCCTGGGCGATGTTCGCCGCCTGCAGGCGGCCCAGCAGCTCCTCGTAGTTGCGACGGAGGACGACGTAGTCGCGGTCCATGTTCTGGTATTCCGCGATCAGCCCCGGCTGCTCGCGCTGGATCTTCTCCAGCCGCTCGCGCCAGCGCACCGCCTCGTCGCGCTGCCGCTGCAGCGACACCACCTGCGTCTCGGCTTCGATCAGCTTGACCTTGAGCTGCTCGTAGATCGGATTGGGCACCGATCGCCGCACGCCGTTCGGGTCCCTGGCATCCCCGGCCACGGCGCCCGTTGCCCCGGGGGAGGCCTTCAGGGCCGCGATCAGCCGGCGCTGCGCGATCACGTCGGGATGGTTCTCGGTGTCGTGGAGCAGAAGGTCGCGCAGCCGATCCTCCGCCTCCTGCAGGCGGGTCTTCGGAAGCGCGATCGGCAGCCCGTTCGGCCCGATCGCCTGGTTCGCGCCCGTCTCGACGACGAGCATGGTCGGCGCCGCCTCCAGCGCCTGCTTCAGCGCATCGCGCGCCGTCACCGCATCCTGCAGGCGGCCGTCGAGCGCGATGACCTGCTGGCGGGCGCCTTCCAGCGCGGGCACGTTCGGATTGGTGTCGTTCGGCAGGATCTCGATGTAGCGGGCTCGGAATTCGGCGCGGCGTTTCTCCGCCGCCCGAAGCTGCTGCTCGTAGGAGGCGATCTGCCGCTCGAGGAAGCGGCGGGCGTTCTCCATGTCGCTGCGGTTTCCGCCCGTCGCGCTCTCGATGAAGATGGTCAGCAGGGTCTGCACCACGTCATGGGCGACCTTGGCGCTGCGGTCGCGGTAGCTGATCGTGAACAGGTTCCGCGTCTGGGGCGTGACCTTGATCGTGCTGGTCAGCCGGGTGATCAGCCGCTCCCGGTCGGACGGGCCGCTCAACGAGAGATCGAGGTCGGTCTTCGAGATCAGCTTCTCGAGGTTGGGCCGGCTCAGCAGCGTGCGCTGCAGGATCTCGAGCTGCGTGGTGGGGGCCGAATCGGCGGCGAGGCCGCGCAGCAGGGGCGTGAGCACCGCATCCGCATCGACGTAGAGCCGCGCGCTCGATTCGAACTGGTTCGGCACCAGCGTGACCGCGACCCAGCCGACCCCGCAGACGAGCCAGGCCACGACCAGCCCCAGCCAGCGCCGGCGCCAGGCGATCCGCAGCGTGCGGGCGAGCATCGTGCGCATCGTGTCCATCGCCCGCGCCTCAGAACCAGGATTGCGGGATGATGAGCGTGTCGCCCGGCTGCATCTCGATGTTCTGGCTGATGTCGCCATCCTTCACGAGATCGCTCAGGCGGACGGGAATCGAGACCTGCGTGCCGTCCTGCCCCCGGCGGACCAGCAGGGCGCGGTTGCCGGCGGCGTAGCGCGTCAGGCCCTTGGTCGCGATCATCACGTCGAGCAGCGTCATCCGCTCCCGATAGGGAATGGAGACGGGTTCCACCGCCTCGCCGATCACCCGGACCTGGCGGTCGGGGGCGCCGACGAAGCTGCGGACGATGATCGTGACGTTCGGGTCCTGGATGTACTTCTTCAGCCGCCCCTCGAGCTCCCGCGCGAGCTGGGTCGGGGTCTTGCCGGCGGCGGTGATGTCCTCGATCAGCGGGACGGAGATGCGCCCGTCGGGGCGGACGGCGACATTCGCCTCGCTGAGGTCGGGGTTGCGGTAGACGAACACGCTCAGGCTGTCGCCGGCGCCGATCACGTAATCCTCGGTCACCTTGCCCTCGGCCGGCTTGATCGCGGCGGGTGGGGTCATGGGGGCGCTGGCCGCACAGGCCTGCAGCAGCAGGGGCGCCAGCAGGGCGAGCACCGCCGGCCCCGAGGCGAGCCGTGCCGGCCTCCGCGCACCCCTCCCATCCGCTTGCGCGCGAGGGTCGCGGCGGCCCGCATCAACATCACAATCACGTGGATTCCTTGGACGCGACAGGCCGAGACATGCGTCCGGACACCTCCGCATCGTTGCCTTCCCCCTCGACAGAGTTCGCACCCTACTCAACCAACGGTTGTGGCTCCGACGAGATCATGTCGGGGGCCGGTTTCGGCGCGGTGCTATACTCGATCCGCCTGCGAACATGCCAAGCATTTTTCATCAGAGGCTTGATAACCGCCACCCGTTCGTCATACGGATTGACCCGGCTACGGCGTCCATATAAATTTGTGGACGTTTCGAATATTCGCTCTATCCCGTTGGGACGTCCACAACCTACTGGTTCAAAGAGGCAGTCATGTCCGCCCGGTCAGAGACGCGAACGGCCTCGCATCAGAACCGCAAATCTTCGTGAAACGGTGATGTCGCGCACCCTCTCCCGCCACCTTCCGAGCGAAATGGCGCTGCTGGCGTCAGCCGAGCTCGCGATCTCCTTTCTGCTGATCGACACCGTGCTGGTGGAGTCGCGCGGCTATCTCAGCAATCCGAGCTTCCCGCCGCCTGGGGCGAGCTGGGCGGCGGTTCTGACCCTGGGGCTCGTGGGAGTCGCCGCCAGCATCGGGCTCTATCGGTCGGAAACGCTGTTCGATGGCCGGTCGCTGGTCCGCAACGCCACCCTCGCGTCCCTCGCGGCCTTCCCGATCGGTCTCCTGCTGCTGGAGGACTCGACGGACCGGGACGACGCGGGCCGACTCGCCGCCGTGCTTGGAACGTGGTGCGGCTGCGTCCTGTTGTTCCGCGGACTCCTGCGGCTCTGCCGCGACCGGACCGTGGTGCGCCGCATCCTGGTGGTCGGACGCGGTGAGCGGGCGGATCGGCTCTGCGCGCTCCTGCGCAGCCCGCGCTTCCGCCGGTGGGAGCCGGTGCGGGCCAGCAGCGACCCGTATTGCCTCACCGCCTCCGCGCTGCGGGAGCAGCGGATCTGGGCCGTGGTGCTCGCCTGCGCGCCGGATTCGTTCGACGAAGGCGCCATCCTGCTCGAGAGCAAGGTCGCCGGCATCCGCGTGCTCGACGACACCACCTTTCACGAAGCGCAGCTGGGGCGGCTCGACCTCGACACGCTCACCCCGGCCCGCATCCTCACCAGCGAAGGGTTCCACGTCTCCCGCGGCGGCGCGCTCGCCAGGCGTGCGACCGATCTCGTCGTGAGTTCCCTTCTGCTGCTGCTCATGCTGCCGCTGATGCTGGTGGTCGCGGCGCTCATCCGGCTGGAGAGCCCGGGTCCCGTGCTGTACCGGCAGCGCCGGGCCGGGCAGCACGGCGTGCCGTTCGTGCTGCTGAAGTTCCGCAGCATGCGGCAGGACGCCGAATCCGGCACGCCGCGCTGGGCGCAGGAAGGCGACCCGCGCGTGACGCGCATCGGGCGCATCATGCGGCCCATGCGGATCGACGAACTGCCGCAGCTCCTGAACGTGCTGCGCGGCGACATGAGCATGGTCGGCCCCCGTCCGGAGCGTCCGCATTTCGTCACCCAGCTCACCCGCGTGATCCCGTTCTACGACCATCGCGCCGCGGTGCGGCCGGGGCTCACCGGCTGGGCACAGGTCAACTTCCCTTACGGCGCCTCGATCGAGGACGCGCGCGAGAAGCTCGCCTACGACCTCTACTACGTGAAGAACCGGACCCTCTTCCTCGACCTGGTGATCCTCTTCTCCACCGTGCGCGTCGTCCTGTTCCGCGAGGGCGCGCGCTGACGGCGCCGCCGCCCGTCGTTCGGGAGTGAGCTCACCGTGCCCCACACGGCCGTCCTGGTCCTGCCGCTGACCACCGCCTCCATCGCCGCGCTGCTGCATCTGGCGGCGGGCGCGCTGTATGCGCTGCTCGCGGCGATCGTGCTGACGCGTCGCGGCCAGAGCGGGACGGGGCGCCGGTTCGGCGCAGCCTGCGCACTCACCGCGGCCTGGGCCCTGTCAGCGGCCGCGGGAACCGGCGGACCGGCCGTGCCGCTGCCGGCCTGGCTGGACCTGCTGCGCTTCGGAGCGTGGTACGGTTTCACGCTGCACGTCTACCGCCGCTCCACCGGCCCCTCGCCCGGCACCGTCCGCCTCTTCGCGGCGCTCGCCGGTGTCCCGATGGCAATCGGCGCGATGGTGCTGCTGGCGCCGAACGTCCCCGCCAGCATCCCTTCCCCCGCCCTGTGGAGCGCCGGGATCGGCGCCCGCATGGGGCTCGCGATCGCGATGCTCCTGCTGCTGGAGAACCTCTACCGCAACACGCCGCAGGAGCGACGGTGGTCGATCAACCTGCTCTGCATCGGGTTCGGCAGCGTGCAGGGCTACGACCTGCTGCTCGCCGCCGATGCGCTGCTGCATGGGCACCCCTCCGCGCTGCTGCTCGCCGCACGCCCGCTCGCCGTCGCCCTGGTCGCACCGCTGCTCGCGCTCGCCGCCGCCCGGAACCGGCGCTGGCAGATCGACATCCACCTCTCGCGCCAGGTCGTGTTCCACACCGCCACCCTGGTGGTCAGCGGCCTCTTCCTGCTCGGCGTCGCATTTGCCGGGGAGGTGCTTCGTCACGATGGATCGGAATGGGGCCGCGTGGCCCAGATCGCGGTCGTCTTCGGCGGCGTGCTCGCGGTCGCCGTCCTGGTCACCTCCGCCTCCGCCCGCTCCCGCCTGCGCAGCCTGTGCGTCGACCACTTCTTCAGCGCGCGCTACGACTACCGCCGCGAATGGATGCGCTGCATCGATACGCTGACGGCGCAGGAGACGCATACCGGTCTGCCGGTGCGGGCGATCCGCGCGGTGGCGGACGTGGTCGACAGCCCGGCCGGCGCGCTGTTCGTGCGCGCACCGGACGAGGTCGCGTTCCAATGGGCGGGTTCGTGGAACCTGCCGTCGGCCGTCGATCCGGTGCCGCCGGGGGATGCGCTGGTGGCGGCGTTCGGGGCCGCCGACCGGATCGTGGTCCTGGACGGCGCGCCGGCCCTGCGCCGCGGCATCGCGGAGCTGGGCCAGACCTGGCTCGCCGTGCCGCTCAACCATTTCGGCCGGCTGATCGGCTTCGTCGTGCTCGCCGGCCCGCGCGCGGCTTTCACGCTGGACCGCGAGGTTTTCGATTTGCTACGCGTCCTCGGGCGCGAAGTCGCAAGCCGCATCGCGGAACAGCGCGCCGCACAGGTGCTGTCGCAGACCGCCGCCCTGCGCGAATACAGCGAGCGCTTCGCGTTCGTCCTGCACGACATCAAGAACGTCTCCGGGCAATTGTCCATGCTGCTGACCAATGCCGAGATCCATGCCGCGAACCCGGACTTCCAGCGGGACATGCTGGCGACCGTGCGCGCTTCGGTGAATCGCATCACCCGCCTGCTCCGGCGCCTCCAGGCGGACCGGCGGGAACGCGCCCATGCGGTGCTCACCCTCGGCGACCGCGTGAGGGCCGCCGTTGCCGCGGCGCAGCTCGCCCACGCCGCCGACATCCGGCTGGAGCCGGTCGGAACCGGTGCGGGCGTGGCGATCGACCCGGATGCATTCGATGCCGTGCTGCGGCACGTGATCGACAACGCGGTGGACGCGGCCGGTGACGCGCCGGTGCTCGTACGCGGCGGCACGCACGGTCCGCATGTCGTCGTGGAGGTGATCGACCGCGGCCCCGGCATGTCGGCGGCCTTCATCCGCGACCGGCTGTTCACGCCCTTCGCCAGCACCAAGCCCGGGGGCCACGGCATCGGCGCCTACCAGGCCCGCGCCCTGCTGCGGGCCGCCGGCGGCGCCCTGCTGGTGCAGAGCACCCTCGGCGCCGGCACGACCATGCGGCTCGTGCTGCCCAGGGTCGAACCAGACGTCGCGGCCCTCGCCCATCTTCCCGCCGCGTGAACGGATCCCGCATGGCCAACAAGCCCAAGCTGCTGATCATCGAGGACGATCCCGGCCTCTGCTCGCAATATCGCTGGGCCTTCCCGGCCTGTGAGGTCGCGCTTGCGGGAAGCCGAACCCAGGCCGTGGCGGCGCTGAAGCGCGACCGGCCGCCCGTCGCGCTGCTCGACCTCGGCCTGCCGCCCGATCCGGACGGCGTCAGCGAAGGCTTCGCCACGCTCGAGGAGATCCAGCGCCTCTCGCCGCGCACCAAGGTGATCGTCGTCACCGGAAACGGAGCCCGGCCGGTGGCGCTGAAGGCGGTCGGCGCCGGCGCCTACGATTTCTGCGAGAAGCCGATCGAGATCGCGGTGCTGCAGACGATCATCGATCGCGGCCTGAACCTGCACCGGCTCGAGGAGGAGAATCGCCGCCTCGTCGACGCAAGCACGCACTCGCCCATCGAGCGCATCGTCACCGCGAGCGCACCGATGCTCAAGGTCTGCCGCGACGTCGAGAAGCTCGCGACCACCAACGTCCCGGTGCTGCTGCTGGGGGAGAGCGGCACCGGCAAGGAGGCGCTGGCCCACGCGCTGCACGCGCTGGGGCCGCGTGCCAGGCAGCCCTTCGTCGCGATCAACTGCGGCGCGATCCCCGAGAACCTGCTGGAATCCGAGCTGTTCGGGCACGAGCGCGGGGCGTTCACCGGGGCCGTCCGGCAGACGATCGGGAAGATCGAGAACGCGCACAAGGGCACGCTGTTCCTCGACGAGATCGGTGACCTGCCGCACCCGTTGCAGGTGAAACTGCTGCGCTTCCTGCAGGACCAGATCGTGGAGCGGATCGGCGGCCGGCAGCGGATCCAGGTGGACGTGCGGATCGTCTCCGCCACGAATGCGAGCCTGGAGGAGAAGATCGCCCAGGGCCTGTTCCGGGAGGATCTGCTCTACCGCATGAACACCGTCACCGTCCGCATCCCGCCGCTGCGGGAGCGGGGCGGCGACGTCGTGCTGCTGGCCAACCATTTCCTGAACCGCTTCAACGCGGAGTTCGGCCGTACCATCCGCGGATTCACCGAACCCGCCATCGCGGCGATGGCGGCGCATCCCTGGTCGGGCAACGTGCGCGAGCTCGAGAACCGCATGAAACGCGCCGTGGTGATGGCGGACGGGCGGATGATCGGCCCCGCCGATCTCGAACTCGACACGACGGAGGACGCGCCGCCCGACCTCGATCTCCGCGCGGCCCGGCTGCGCGCCGAACGCGAGGTGTTGCAGATCGCCCTCGCCCGCAGCAACAACACGATGGCGGCTGCGGCGCGGCTCCTCGGCATCTCGCGTCCGACGCTCTACGGATTGCTGCAGGCGCATGGCCTGGACCAGGGCAGGGCCGGCGCCGAAAGCGACGCGCCCCCGGTCGACTCTCCTGCACCCGAAGCCGTCGCCGAACCGGCCCGCTGAAACCAAGGTCCCCAGCACCATGCGACACCGACTCCTCGGCGCCTTGTTCCTGGGCACCTGCCTCGCCTGCCTGCCCATGGCCGCACAGGCCGACTCTCTCTCGAACGCCCGCACGTCGCTGAAGAAGGGCGATCTGCGCGTCGCCCAGATCGAGCTGCGCAACGCCGTGCGCGCCGACCCGCACAACGCGGAAGCACATTTCTGGCTCGGGCGCGTCAACCTCGAACTCGGCGATCCGGTCGCGGCGGAGCGGGAGGCAACCGCGGCCCGCGATCGCGGCTACGATCCGCGCCAGTCTGTGGCACTGCTCGCGCAGGCCTTGCTCGCGCAGGGCAAGTACGACGCGCTGTTGCAGACCCTGAAGCCCGACGGCAAGGATCCGCTGGTCGACGCGAGCATCCTCGTGGCGCGCGGCTATGCCGAACTCGGCCTCGGTCGTCCCGACGCCGCGCAGGCCGCATTCCAGCAGGCGGAACAGGCCGCGCCCGATACTGTGGAGCCGCTGCTCGCCGAGGCCCGCCTCGCCATCGGCCGCGGCGACGCCGCCGCGGCACGGGACGTGATCGACCGCGCCCTCGCGCGCCAGCCGAAATCCGCCGACGCGCTGCTGGCCAAGGCGCAGGTGCTGCGGATGCAGAACGACGCCACGGGCGCCCTCGGCGTGCTGGACGATCTCGTGCGCGACCAGCCCGACATCCTCCAGGCGCGGCTCGACCGTGCGAACCTGCTCCTCGCCCTGGGTCGCAACGACCAGGCGAAGGGGGATATCGACGCGGTGCTGAAGGCCAGCCCCGGCAGCGTGCAAGGAATCTACCTGCAGGCGGTCATGGCCGCGCAGACGCGCGACTGGCCGGCGGCGGACAAGGCGCTGGACCGCATCGCCGCCTACGTCGCCCGCCTGCCCCGCGCCTACTACCTCACCGCCGTCGTCAAGGACCAGCTCGGCCAATACGAGCAGGCCGAGGATGCGGCACAGAAATACATCGATCGCGCGCCGAACGACTTGGCTGGCTACAAGGTCCTTGCCCGCGTTCAGTTCGCCAAGGCCCGGCCCGACCAGGTGATCCAGACGCTCGGGCGCATCACCGAGACGGGGAAGGCCGACGCCGAGACCTGGGACCTGATCGCCCGCGCCTATGCCGCCACCGGCCAGTCGAACGCGGCGATCGCGGCCTACCAGAAAGCCGAGGCGCTGGCCCCCACCGATGTCGGCCTGCAGACCCGCCTCGCCTCACTCCGGCTCGGGATCGGCCAGGCCGAGACGGCGATGGACGACCTGGAACACACGCTTCAGCTCGCCCCCAAGATGCCGATGGTGGCTGAAGCCCTGTTCTTCGCGTCCGTCGCCACCGGCGACCTCTCCAAGGCCACCGACGCCCTGGCGAAGATCAAGGCCGCGCAGGGAGACACCGAGGTCACCGAGAACCTGACCGGCCTGTACCAGCTCGCGCAGATCGACCTGGACGGAGCGCGCGACACCTTCGCCGCGGTGGTGCGCAAATACCCCGATTTCGCCGCCGCGCGCGTCAACCTCGCCCGCGTCACCGCCATGCTGGGCGACCGCAAGGACGCGGAGCAGATGCTCGCCGACCTGCTCGCGCGCCAGCCGGCCGCCGAACCGGCCCTGGCGATGCTGGTGGCCACCTACACCCAGGCCGGCCGCCTGCCGGATGCCGTGGCCCTGCTCGAACGCGCCCGCGCCGCGGAGCCGCAGAACACGCGGCTGATCGCGAGCCTGGGCGACCTCTACATCCGCAGCGGCGCGCCGGAGAAGGCACTGGATCTCGCGCTCGCGCAGAAGGACCGGCTCGCCCGCAGCACCGACGTCCTTGCGATGAAGGCTTCCGCGCAGCTCGCACGCGGCCAGAAGAAGGAAGCGCGCGACACCTACGGCGCCCTGCTCACAACCGACCCGAACCTGCTGGGCGCGCGCCGTCAGCTCGCGAACCTCTTGATCGACGCGAGCGACTTCCAGTCCGCCCGCAACGTGGTGCTCGCCGGCATCGCCGCCAGCCCGCGCACCTACCAGCTCTACCAGGATCTCGCGCTGATCGACCTGAAGGCGAACGGGCTCGACGACGCGCTGGCGACCGCGGATCGGCTGATCGCACAGGACCGCGACTTCGCCACGCTGCGGGGCCTGAAGGGCGACATCTACCTCGCCGCCAAACGTCCGGAAGACGCGATCACCGCCTATCGCCAGGCGCTCGCGA
This sequence comes from Rhodospirillales bacterium 69-11, assembly GCA_001898425.1. Lineage (GTDB taxonomy): Bacteria > Pseudomonadota > Alphaproteobacteria > Acetobacterales > Acetobacteraceae > Rhodopila. The sequence continues at coordinate 124,868 of MKTV01000005.1, read as the reverse complement.
GTACGCCCGACACGTCCCTGGTCACGCGGCTCGCCGGGGCCCAGCTTCGCGCGCACCGCCCGGACGACGCCCAGGCGACGCTGAGATCCTGGCTCGACACGCATCCCGACGACACGATGGTGCTGCAGCAGCTCTCGGAGATCGAGATCGGCCGCGACCGGCTGGCCGACGCCGCGAAGCTGATCGAGAAGCTGCTGGCGCTGAAGCCGCACGACCCCGTCGCGCTCAACAATCTCGGCTGGACCTACCAGCAGATCGACGATCCCCGCGCGCAGGAGATGGCGCGACAGGCCTACGTGCTCTCGCCCAATGCGCAGAGCGCCGACACACTGGGCTGGATCCTCGTCTCCAAGGGCCAGAACCCGACCGGCCTCGCTTTGCTGCGCCAGGCCAACGCCGAGGACGGCAACGACCCACACATTCAGTACCATCTCGCGGTCGCGCTCGCCCGCGCCGGGCAGAAGGAGGAAGCGACGAAGCTGCTGGGCCTCGCGATCGCCACCAAGAGTGCGTTCCGGGAGAAGGCCGAGGCGCAGAAGCTGCTCGACGACATCGCCAAGGGAAGCTGACGCGAGTCGATGCCTCCGTTGCGGCTGCTCACCTTCTCCGGCCTCTACCCGAATGCGGCGCAGCCGAATCACGGCATCTTCGTCGAGAACCGGCTGCGCCACCTCGTCGCGAGCGGCGGCGCCAACAGCACCGTCGTGGCACCGGTGCCCTGGTTTCCCAGCCGCGATCCCCGGTTCGGCCGCTGGGCGCAGCATGCCCGCGTGCCGGAGGAGGAGGTCCGCCACGGGCTGCGCGTGTTGCACCCGCGCTTCCCGGTGATCCCCCGCATCGGCATGAGCGCGGCCCCGTGGCTGCTCTATCGTGCCATGCGGCCGGTGCTCGCGCGGCTGCTGGCGGACGGGACCGGCGTCGACGCGATCGACGCGCATTACCTCTACCCGGACGGGGTCGCGGCGGTGTGGCTGGGGCGTCGCTTCGGCCTGCCCGTGGTCGTGACCGCGCGCGGGACGGACGTGAACCTGATCCCCCGCTACCGCCTGCCGCGGCGGCTGATCCGCGCCGCGATCGACGGCGCCAGCGCGCTGGTCGCCGTGAGCGGGGCGCTGCGGGATGCGCTGCTCGACCTGGGCGCGCCGCCCGGGAAGGTCACGGTGCTGCGCAACGGCGTCGATACGGCGCTGTTCCGCCCGCCCGTCGACCGCGAGGCGGCCCGCGCCGCCTTGGGGGTCGCGGGACCGACGCTCGTGTCCGTGGGCGGGCTGATCGAGCGGAAGGGCCATCACCGCACCATCGCCGCGATCGCGTCCCTGCCCGGCACGACGCTCCTGATCGCGGGCGAGGGACCCGACCGTCCGAGGCTCGAGGCGATGATCGCGGGCCTGGGCCTCGGTGATCGCGTGCGGCTGCTGGGGGCGGTGCCGCACCACGATCTTCCGGCGCTGTACGGCGCGGCGGACGCGTCCGTGCTCGCCTCCAGCCGGGAGGGCTGGGCAAACGTGCTGCTGGAGTCGATGGCCTGCGGGACGCCGGTGGTCGCGAGCCCGATCTGGGGCAACCCCGAGGTGGTGCGCGTTCCCGCGGCCGGGCTGATCGCGCCGGAGATAACGGCCGACGCGCTGGCGGCCACGATTCGCCGCCTGCTCGCGGCGGCGCCCGACCGGCGCGCGACGCGGGCGTTCGCGGAAGGGATGAGCTGGGACGAGACGACGGCGGGTCAGCTCGCCCTGTTCCGGCGGGTGGTCGGGGGGGAGCGGTTCACCACGGAGGGCACGGAGCGCCACGGAGGGCCACGTGAGTCGGGGCGCTCGCTCGTCAGCGGCATCTGACGCGGGGCTCGTGGCGTCGGGCGTTCGGCGAGGGGCTTGGGGCGTCGGGCGTTCGACGAGGCGCTTGAGGCGTCGGCCGTTCGACGATCGATCAGGCAAGTCGGGCGTCTGACGGGGGCGACCGTGCGGGCGCTTGAACCGGGGATCCGCCGGGCATCGAAGCGACGACGAAGGCGTGTTTGGATTCTGGAAACCGAGCGGTTCCACGCGCGTGCCTCGGTTCCATGCGTGTGCGAAGTTGGTCAGGGCTCGTGCAGCGCCGGTGCATTCGAGGTCCCTGCAAATGGCTCAGCCGCGAGGCGACCGAACGCTCCGTCGGGCGCACGGATTCGCCTACACAATGAAGCGCCGCAGGCCATCGACGAGACGCGTGGCTGCGAAGTTCATGATGAGCCCGATCCGCAGCCCGGACATCCGCAGATAAGTCTGCACCTGTGCCTCGTGTGCCGGAAGGATCGCCGCGACCGCCTTGACCTCGACGATGACGGCCCGCGCGACCGCGATATCGGCCCGGAACCCCTGTGAGATCCGACGCCCTTTGTAGACGACCGGAACCACCGCCTGACGTTCGAACGGGACGCCTGCGTCGTGCAGCTCGTGGCACAGGCAGAGTTCGTAGACGGACTCCAGCAGACCGGGCCCCGTCGCCCGATGCACCTCGATCGCATGATAGATGATCCGTTCCGTGAGTTCCCCCGCCTCCAGCACGCCGCACGGCTCCTGTGGCCCTCCGTGGTCCTCCGTCTTCTCCGTGGTGAAAACAAACAAACGGTAAAGCGCGCAGAAGCGACTGCCCCCTGGCGTCCTCTCCAGCCACGGGAATAAACTCGGGCCTCCCGCGTCTACATCGGGACATGAGGCGTGGAGCGAGACACCAGCACGACGCACCTCCCGACCGATGGCGGCGCCCGATGACGCCGCCCGAGATGGACCAGGGCGTGCTGGGCCGCATCGAGGCGTCCCTCCCCGCGCTGCGCCGCTACGCGATCGCGTTGCTGCGCAACCGGGACGATGCCGACGACCTCGTTCATGACTGCGTCGTGCGTGCGCTCGACAAGCTGCACACACGCCGCGACGATGCGGATGTCAGGGCGTGGCTGTTCACCATCATGCACAACCTGTTCGTCAGCCAGCTTCGCCGCAAGCGCGTGCGGCCGGTCGCCGAACCGCTGGAAGAGCGGCATGAGGACGCGCATGCCGCCGAGGCGGGGCAGGACGGGCCTTTGCGGTGGCGCGACCTGATGCGCGCGCTGGCCCAACTGCCCGAGGAGCAGCGCAGCGTGCTGCTGCTGGTCTCGGTCGAGGACCTCTCCTATGCGGAGACGGCCACGGTGCTGGATGTGCCGATCGGCACCGTGATGTCCCGGCTTTCGCGGGCGCGGGAGCGGCTGCGCCAGCTGACCGACGGCGAACGTCCGCCTCTGCGGAGGGTGAAGTGACCGCCCCGCGCCCGAGCGATGCGGAGCTGCACGCGTTCGTGGACGGGCAGGCGAGTGCGGCGCAGCGCGCGGCCGTGCAGTCCCACCTCGCCGCCGATCCGGAGGATGCCGCCCGCGTCGCGGCGTGGCAGGCGCAGCGCGACGCCTTGCGCGCCGCCTTCGCGGAGCTCGCCGACGAAGACCTCCCCGCGCGCCTGACGCTGGCCGCCGTGCTGCAGGAGCGGCGGCGGCGGCCGCACGTGGCCTGGAGCGCGATCGCCGCGGCGGCGGTGCTCGCCTTCGGCATCGGCGGGGCGGGCGGATGGATGCTCCGCGGCCGGACGGAGGCGCCGGCCGGCATGCGCGCGCTGGCGCGGGAGGCGATGGCCAACCACGCCGTCTACGCCGCCGACCGGCGCCGGCCGACAGAACTGGGGGCCGACCAGCGGGACGACCTGGCGCGCTGGGTCTCCAACCGCATGAACCATACCGTGGCACCGCCCGATCTCTCCGCCGAGGGGTTCCAGTTCATGGGTGGCCGCCTGGCCGCGACCGCGCAGGGGCCGGCCGGCATGTTCATGTACCAGAACGCCGCCGGCATGCGCATGACCGTGTTCGTGCAGCCGGACCCGAACGCGCGGTCCTCCGGCCCGATGACCATCACCGGCCCTTCGCTCGACAGTTGCGTCTGGAGCGATCGGGGCATGAGCACGGCGGTGGTCGCCCCGATGCCCGCGGACAAGCTGCGCGCGCTCGCCGAACAGGTGCGGCGCGCGCTGGAGAGCTGATCGGACGCCGGAGCCGCTCCGTCCCGCAGCCTGAGCCGCCAGCCTGCCCGGGTCACGGTCCGGGACGGGCCGCCGCCGGGCGGCATCCCGGTGCGCACCGCGGGCGCGGCTTGCCGGCCGGCGAGGGCACGGCCACAGTTTCGGCGGAGGGCGCCATGACCAACCTGCTCGAACTCGTCGTCACCGATCGCCGCGCCTTTGCCGACGGCCACGGCTTCGCCGACACCGGCGCCTATGAGCGCCTGTCCGGCCGTGCGCTGTTCGCGGTGGATCCGCTGGCACCGGCGCAGGCCGACGTGGTGGACATCGGGAACGTGCCGCGCGATTCCGACGGGCTGGTGCGGTTCGCGGCCGACTTCATGCTGCTGAAGCCGGTCGACGGGGCGCGCTGGAACCGGCGCCTGCTCTACGATTACGGCAATCGCGGCCACAAGCGCGCGCTGCAGTTCTTCAACGACGCGCCGCACAGCAACGATCCGCTCAGCCTCGCGCATGCGGGGAACGGATATCTGATGCGGCGCGGCTATGCCGTGGCCTGGCTCGCCTGGGAAGGCGACCTGCTGCCCGGCAATGGGCGGATGATCCTCGACCTGCCCGTCGCGACGGGGCCGGACGGGCCGATCACCGGCCGGGTGCGCACCGAGATCATCGTCGACGGCGCGCCG
>MKTV01000005.1:119173-120126 GCA_001898425.1 Rhodospirillales bacterium 69-11 | reverse complement strand
CATTCCTATCCCACCGTCTCCCGTGACACGCGCGATGCGCTGCTGACGCGCCGCCGCTACCCCTACGACGTGCCGGAGACGATCCCGCCGGACCGGTGGAGTTTCTCGCTCGAGGTGTCCGGCCTCGGCGCGGAGACCAAGCTCGCGGAACAGGCGTTGATCCCGTCCGATCGCTTCATCCACTATCCGGCGGGCTTCCAGCCCGGCTGGATCTACGAACTCCTCTACACCGCGCGCGACCCGAAGCCGATGGGCCTCGGCCACGTCGCGGTGCGCGACTTCGTCGGTTTCCTGCGCAACGATCCAGGGGCGGGCAATCCGCTGCGCGGGCTGGAGAAGGCCTATGCCTGGGGACGCTCCCAGACCGGCCGGTGCCTGCGCGACTTCGTGTATCGCGGCTACAATGCCGACGCCGCGGGACGGCGGGTGTTCGACGGCGTGATGCCGCACGTGGCGGGGGCCGGCCGCAAATGGCTGAACCACCGGTTCGCAACGCCGATCGTCTCGGGCGGCCAGCACTACGAGGATCACTTCAACGTCGCCGACGCGTTCCCCTTCTCCTACGCGCGGTGCACCGACCACCTGACCGGACACGCGGATGCGATCCTGAAGCGCCCGGACACCGATCCGCTGGTCTTCCATACGCAGACCGCGACGGAGTACTGGGTCCGGCGCGGCTCGCTCGTACACACCGACACGCAGGGCAACGACCTGAAGCAGCCGCCGGGCGTGCGCATCTATGCCTGGGCGGGCTCGCAGCATTCCGCCGACCCGCTGCTCGCGGGTCCGCAGACCGGCATCGGCCAGCAGGCGTCGAACGTGGTCGCGACCTCCGCCCTGTTCCGCGCCATGCTGGATGCGATGGATGCCTGGGCGACCGACGGCACCCCTCCGCCGGACAGCCGCATCCCGACCCGCGCCGACGGAACCCTGGTGCCCTACCAGGCATGGCG
>MKTV01000005.1:101127-119151 GCA_001898425.1 Rhodospirillales bacterium 69-11 | reverse complement strand
GGTGTCGCCGTGCCGACCGAGGCGAACCCGCTGCCGCTGCTCGACTACGGCCCCGACGCGGCGCGCGGCATCCTGCGCGAGCCGCCCGTGCCGACCGGGGAGCACTATCCCGTCTTCGTTCCCGCCGTGGACGGCGACGGGAACGAGGTCGCCGGCGTGCGCGCGCCGATGGTGGCCGCGTCGCTCGCCACCCATACGGGGTGGAACCTGCGCAGCCGTGGCTACGGTCACGGCGTGCAATGGCGCTTCGAGGGCAGCACCATCCCGTTTCCGGAGACGACGGCCGAACGCGTCGCGACCGGCGATCCGCGCGCGGCCATCCTGGAGCGCTACGGCGACAAGGCCGCCTATGTGGAGGCGATCGTCACCGCCGCCCGCGCGCTGGTCGAGCAGCGACTGCTGCTGGAGGAGGATGTGGCCCGCGCGGCGGACGCGGCTGCCGATTGGGGCCGGCCGCGTCACGGCTTGCGCCTGTGACGGTACGCGCCCTCGTGGCTCGTCGATCGCCGGCGGTCCGGCGGTCCGGCGGTGACATGGGGGGTGCGGGATCCAGGCGGCCGCCGCATTCCCGCTCACAAACCCGGCATCGCCGGCATCCGCCGCCTCGCTCGTGCGCTTAGACGCACAAACCAAACGAGGGTTTCGCCATGCTGTCTTTCATCGGTGCCATCATCATCGGCCTGCTGGCCGGCATCGTCGCCAAGCTGATCATGCCCGGCCGGGATCCGGGCGGCTTCATCATCACCATCCTGCTGGGCATCTTCGGCGCGCTGGTCGCGACCTGGCTGGGCCATGCGGTGGGTTGGTACGGACCGGATCAGAAGGCTGGCTTCATCGGCGCCGTGGTCGGCGCAATCATCATCCTTGCCATCTACCGCATGGTCTTCCGCCGCTCGGCGTGACGGAATCGTCACGCCATCGTGCGGAGACTTGCCACATTTCGGCGCGGTTCGCGGCGTTGAACATCGGGATATCCGCTCCCAGGAGGCTCGAGTGTTCCGCCGCGACCTGCTGCGCGCCAGTGCCGCGTTGCCCTTCGTCCCACCGCTGATCGTCCCCGCCGCCGCCGCACGCGCCACCGACACCCCGGACGCGCCGGTGCCGTTCGACGGCTCGACGGTCCGGAAGCTCGCGGCGCAACGCGCGCAGGCGCCCTACAAGGCGCCGGACGCCACCCTGCCCGACGCGCTCCGCGACCTGGACTACTCCACGTATCGCAGCATCCGGTTCGACCCGAACCAGGCGCTCTGGCGCGGGATGCCGGACGTGAAGTTCACCGCGGAGTTCTTCCACCGCGGCTTCCTCTACAAGGATCGCGTCGACATCTGGGAAGTTACGGACGGCAAGGCACGACCGATCCGCTACGCGCCGTCGCTGTTCGTGTGGGACAAGGTGCAGGCGCCGTCCGGCGATCTCGGGTTTGCCGGCTTCCGCCTGCATTATCCGCTGAACCGCGGCGACTATTACGACGAGATCTGCGCCTTCCTGGGGGCGAGCTACTTCCGCGCGGTCGCGAAGGGCCAGGGCTATGGCCTCTCCGCCCGCGGGCTTGCGATCAAGACCGCGGATCGCGGCGGGGAGGAGTTTCCGGTGTTCAGGTCGTTCTGGCTGGAACGACCCGCGCCCGGCGCCGATCTGATCGTGGTCCATGCGCTGTTGGACAGCCCGAGCGCGACGGCGGCCTACAAGTTCACGATCCGGCCGGGGGAGGAGACGCTGTTCGACACGGAGTCGGCGATCTTCCCGCGTACCGATATTCCCGAGGCCGGGTTGGCGCCGCTCACGTCCATGTTCCTGTTCGCGCCGTCCGACCGGCAGGGCTTCGACGACTGGCGGGAAGCGGTGCATGATTCGAACGGGCTCGAGATGCGCACCGGCCGCGACGAACGCCTCTGGCGGCCGATCGCCAACCCGCGCGAACTGCAGGTCAGCGTCTTCGCCGACACGAGCCCACGCGGCTTCGGCTTCATGCAGCGCGCGCGCAAGTTCGAGGACTACCAGGATCTCGAGGCGCATTACGAGAAGCGGCCGGCGCTGTGGGTCGAACCGATCGGCGATTGGGGCCCTGGCGCGGTGCAGCTCGTGGAGATCCCGAGCGACAAGGAGGTCAACGACAATGTCGTCGGGTTCTGGCGGCCGAAGGATGCGCTGAAGGCGAAGGGCGAGTACCTGCTCAACTATCGCCTCCACTGGTGCTGGGCCGCCCCCGGCGGCGTGAAGATCGGCCGCGTCATGCAGACGCGCTGCGGCCTGTCGCTGGATGGGAAGCATCGGCAGTTCGTGATCGACTTCGTCGGGCCTGCGCTGAAGGAGTGGAAAGGCGATCCGCCCGCGCTCGACGTCGGCTGCGACAAGGGCAAGATCATCAATGCCGTCACCGAACCGAACCCGCATGTCGACGGCTGGCGCATCAGCATCGAGCACGATCCCGCCGGCGAGAAGGTGGTCGAGCTGCATGCGCGGCTGATGGATGCGGACAAGCCCCTGACCGAAACCTGGGTATACCGATGGACGCCGGGCTGATCGCCGACGCACCGGCCGCGTTCCGCGCGCTGCCGGATCCGGCGCCGCTGCCGATGCCCACCCAATCGCTGTGGCACGCGCCGCCGCGCCGCGGGCGGCTGCCGTCGAGCCCACGCGCGATCGGGCTGCGCCGCTTCCTGGTGATCGGCCCGGCCATCGCGCTGACCGCGTTCGGCGGCGAGGAGATGTATCGCGTGCTCGCGGTGAACGGGCTGACGCCGCTCGCGGTCCTGATGCTCGCCTTGTTCCTCGCCCTGTTCGCGTGGATCGCGCTGTCCTTCACCTCCGCGCTCGCGGGGTTCGTGTCGCTGGTCGCACGCCGCCGCTCCCGCCTGATGCGCGACGCGGCACCGGCCACGCGCACGGCCCTGCTGATGCCGACCTACAACGAGTCGCCGCACCGGGTGATGGCCGGGCTGCAGGCGATCGCGGAGTCGTTGCAGGCGACCGGCGCGGCGGACCGGTTCGACATCTTCATCCTGAGCGATACGACCAATCCCGACGTGTGGATCGAGGAGGAGGCGGCGTTCCTGCGCTTGCGCGGCGCCATGGGCGATCAACCGCGGATCTTCTATCGGCGCCGCGCCAAGAATACCGCGCGCAAGGCCGGCAACATCGCCGACTGGGTCACGCGCTTCGGGGGCGCGTATCCGCAGTTCCTGATCCTCGACGCCGACAGCGTCATGGCCGGCGACACGCTGCTGCAGCTCGTCGCGACGATGGAGGCGCACCCGGACGTCGGCCTCGTGCAGACGCTGCCGATCATCACCGGCGGCTCCACGTTCTTTGCGCGAATGCAGCAGTTCGCCGGTCGCGTCTACGGGCCGCTGATCGCGCACGGCATCGCGTGGTGGCACGGCGCGGAGGGCAATTACTGGGGACACAACGCCCTGATCCGCACGCAGGCCTTCGCCGAGAATGGCGGGCTGCCGGAACTGCGCGGGCGCAAACCGTTCGGCGGCCACATCCTGAGCCATGATTTTGTCGAGGCGGCGCTGATCCGCCGCGGTGGCTGGGCGGTGCATATGCTGCCCGCGCTGCGCGGCAGCTACGAGGAGAGTCCGCCCTCGCTCACGGACCTCGCGATCCGCGATCGCCGCTGGTGCCAGGGCAACCTGCAGCACGCGGCGGTCCTGCCGGCGCGCGGGCTGCACTGGGTCAGCCGCCTGCATCTGCTGACCGGCATCGGATCCTATGTGACCGCGCCGCTGTGGCTGGCTTTCCTGCTGTGCGGGATCCTGATCTCGCTGCAGGCACGCTTCATCACGCCCGACTACTTTCCCGCGGGCAAGTCGCTTTTCCCGCAATGGCCGGTGATCGACCCGGTCCGCGCGATGTGGGTGTTCATCGGCACGATGGCACTCCTGCTGATCCCCAAGCTGCTGGGGACCTTCGCCGTGCTGCTGCGCGGGCCGGAGCGGCGGGGCTGTGGCGGCACGATCCGCCTGCTGGCGAGCGTGATCCTGGAAACGATCGTCGCCGGCCTGCTCGCGCCCGTCGTCATGCTCACCCAATCCACCGACGTCATCGCGATCCTGCTGGGGCGCGACTCCGGCTGGAATGCTCAGCGTCGCGACGACGGATCGATCCCGCTGCGCGAGACGGCGCGCGCCTACCGGCGGCATACGTTGCTGGGGCTGGCATTGGCGGGGATCGCCTGGGCCGTGTCCCCGTCGCTCGCGATCTGGATGACGCCGGTGATCCTGGGGCTTGCGCTCGCCATTCCGCTTGCCGCGCTGACGGGCCAGCGGAAGGTCGGGCTGGCGCTGCGGCGCCTGGGCCTGTTGCGCATCCCCGAGGAGATGGCCCCGCCCCCGGAGCTGGCGCGGGCGATGGCGCTGCAGCGGGCGGAGCCCGCATCGCCGGAGCTGAACGGGGTGCAGCGCCTGCTGGCGGATCCCGCGTTGCTGGCCGCCCATCGTGCGATGCTCCCCCCTCCCCGCCGCCCGCGCGTCGACCCGATCGAGGTCACTCCGCTGCTCGCGCGCGCCAAGCTGGCGGAAGCCGAGACGCTGGCGGACGGCTGGGCCGCACTGACGCCCGCCGAACGCGCGGCTGCGCTGGCGGATGCGGAGGCTCTGGACCGGATGGTGGCGCTGGCGCGGTAGGCGGCGGCCCCGTGCCGCCGCCCCGTGTCATGGCCGGCGCAGGCCTCCGCCTGCTGTCATGGCCGGCGCAGGCCGGCCATCCACGATTTTCCGAGCGGCACGAAGTCGTGGATGGCCGCGACAAGCGCGGCCATGACACGGGGGGCCGCGACAAGCGCGGCCACGACACGGGGACCGCGGCAAGCGCGGCCATGACACGGACAGCCACGACGCGGACCCTCGCCCCCTGGACCTCCTCGGCCCGCCGCCGTTTGATGATGCGGCATTCGAGGAGACACCCATGCCCCCGTTGCCCACGCCGGCCGAACTCGCCCGCCTGCTCTACACGCCGGTGCTGTCGGACGTGCTCGACGGCTTCGGCCTCATGCACCAGGCGCTGCGGCCGTTCGTGCGCCCGCTCGACGACACGCTCGTCCTGTTCGGCCGCGCGCGCACCGGACAATACGCACGCGCGACCCTGAGTTCGGCGGACCACAACCCCTACGAGCTCGAGATGGACCTGATCGACGGCCTGCAACCCGGGGAGGTTGCGGTGCTTGCCTGCGACGGGCCCACCGACTGGGTCGCGCCCTGGGGCGAGCTGCTGTCCACCGCCGCCCGCGCCCGCGGCGCCGCGGGTTGCGTGATGGACGGGCTCGTGCGCGACGTGGCGCGGATCCGATCCATGAAGTTTCCGGTCTTCCACGGCGGCATCGGCCCGCTCGACACCCGCAATCGCGCTGAGATGGTGGAGAAGGACGTCGCCGTGACCGTGGCGGGCACCCGGATTGCGCCCGGCGACTGGATCCTGGGCGACGTCGACGGCGTTGTGGTCGTGCCGGAAGCGCGCGCGGAGGAAGTGTTCCGCGCCGCGCTGGAGAAGATCCAGGCCGAGGACACCACCCGCGCGGAACTCGAGGCAGGCGACAGCCTGCGGGCGGTTTTCGCGCGGCATGGCGTGTTGTAGACCCCTCGCCGGCTGCATCCGACTGCCAAGGAGAGTTCCATGTACCCGAATGTCGAGTTGCTGATCGACGGCGCCTGGACCAAGGCGTCCGGCGGCCGCACGCTGACCGTCGTCAATCCCGCCACGGGCGAGCCGATCGGGACCGTGGCACATGCCGACCGCAGCGACCTCGATCGCGCGCTGGAAGCGGCCGAGAAGGGCTTCGCGACCTGGCGCAAGGTGTCGGCCTACGACCGCTCCAAGCTGATGCGCAAGGCGGCCGACCTGCTGCGCTCCCGCGCCGACGACATCGCGCGGCTGATGACGATGGAGCAGGGCAAGCCGCTGGTCGAGGCGAAGGGCGAGACCATGGCCGCCGCCGACGTGATCGACTGGTTCGCCGAGGAAGCGCGCCGCGCCTATGGCCGCGTCGTGCCGGCGCGCGCGGAGGGCATCTACCAGCTCGTGATCAAGGAGCCGGTCGGCCCGGTCGCCGCCTTCACGCCCTGGAACTTCCCGATCAACCAGGTGGTGCGCAAGCTGTCCGCGGGCCTCGCGGCCGGCTGCTCCATCATCGTCAAGGCCCCGGAGGAGACCCCGGCTTCTCCGGCCGAACTGATCCGCTGCTTCGTCGATGCGGGCATTCCGCAGGGCGTGATCAACCTGGTCTATGGCGTTCCGGCCGAGATCTCGGAATACCTCATCCCGCATCCGGTGATCCGCAAGATCTCCTTCACCGGCTCGACCGCGATCGGCAAGCAGCTCGCGGCCCTCGCGGGCGCGCACATGAAGCGCGTGACGATGGAGCTGGGCGGCCACGCCCCGGCCATCGTGTTCGACGACGCGGACGTGAACGTGGCGAGCAAGCTGCTGGCCGCGAACAAGTTCCGCAATGCCGGCCAGGTCTGCATCTCCCCCACCCGCTTCCTGGTGCAGGAGAAGGTGTACGGCCAGTTCGTCGAGCAGTTCGTGGAGCACGCCAAGAAGGTGAAGGTGGGCGACGGGCTCGAGCAGGGCACGACGATGGGCCCGCTCGCCAATCCGCGCCGCGTGACCGCCATGGAAGGCTTCATCACCGACGCGGTGAAGCATGGCGGCAAGGTGCAGACCGGCGGCAACCGGATCGGCAACAAGGGCAATTTCTTCGAGCCCACCGTTCTGACCGACGTGCCGCGTGAGGCGCGCGTGATGAGCGAGGAGCCGTTCGGCCCGCTCGCCGTGATCGCGCCGTTCTCGAGCTTCGACGACGTGGTGGCCGAGGCCAATCGCCTGCCGTTTGGGCTGGCGGCCTATGCCTACACACGGTCGGCCAAGACGGCCAACGCGGTCGCCGCCGCGGTCGAGTCGGGCATGATGTCGATCAACCATCACGGCCTGGCGCTGCCGGAAGTTCCGTTCGGCGGCGTGAAGGACTCGGGTTACGGGTCCGAAGGCGGGCTCGAGGCGATCGAGGCGTATCTGAACACGAAGTTCGTCTCGCAAGCCGGGCTGTGAGTGCAAGGCCGGTGCCCGCCCCAAGCGGGCACCGTGCCGCGCCGCACCGGTTCGACAACGATTGCGCGCGGCACTCCGCGACAAACGCAAAAACTTGCAGAGGGGCTGGCGAAACCCACGAGGCGCCGCTAAAACCGTTGCAACGACGCGGCGATTCGTGGTGCGCCGCAGTCGGATCCAATCCCTGTCGCGAGCCATGCGATCCGTATCGGGTGGCCACGCGCCATCACGCCGCGCAACCTGCAAGGAGCAACTATGTCGAAAGCCTTCATCGCCCAGGTCATCCAGGATTCGGCCGACCTGACCGGGGCCGCTGCGAATCGCGCCGCCGGCGCGCTCATGGAGGCGATCGTCAAGGAGCTGAAGAAGGCCGGCAAGTTCACGCTGCCGAGCTTCGGGACGTTCACGGTGAAGAAGACCAAGGCGCGCAAGGGGCTGAACCCGCGCACCGGCGAGGCGATCAAGGTGAAGGCCGGCAAGACCGTGCGCTTCAAGGCCTCCCCCACGCTGAAGAAGGCGGTCTGACCGCACCCGTCCTGCACATGGCGGCCGTCGGCGCATGAGGCGCCCCGGCCAGCCGGCGCAGCCACCGTCCCGGCAGCCATCGCCCCGGGTGCTGGTTCCGCCAGCAACCGCACCGGGCGCAGCCGCACCGGGAGCAGCCGCACCGGGCGCAGCCGCACCGACCATCACCGACGCGGCGGAACACCCGAACGAGATCGCGGATGCCGCGACGGCCGGACCCGTCCCGACCTTCGGCCTGCTGATCGTGTTCCTCGGCACCCTCGTCGTGCCGTTCGATTCCGCGGTCAACGTCGCCTTCCCCGACATCATCCGCTCGCTCGCGCTGCCGATCCCGGACATCCAGTGGGTCGTCATCGCCTATACGCTCACCTACGCCGCGCTGATGCTGGTGTTCGGGCGGATCGGGGACCTGGTCGGCCACCGGCGGATCTTCCTGGCCGGCACTGCCTGTTCCACGCTTGGCTTCATCGCCTGCGGCGCGGCACCCGGCTTCGGCGCGCTGCTGGCCGGCCGCGTGCTGCAGGGCGTGGGCGCGGCCATGGCGCTGTCCTGCGGGCCTGCGCTCGCCACGCTGCTGTTTCCCGAGTCGCAGCGCACGCGCATCCTCGCGCTCTACACGATGGTCTTCGGCATCGGCGGGGTGATGGGATCGGCCTTCGGCGGCCCGCTCGTCGCGGAATGGGGGTGGCCGGCCGTGTTCTGGGCCCGCGCCCCGATCAGCTTCGCCGCCTTCGTGCTCGCGTGGCGCCTGCCGCGTCCCGTCATCGTCCGCACCGATGCCCGGTTCGATGCGCTGGGCGCCGCGCTGCTCGTGCTGGCGGTGGCGGCGCTGCTGCTGAGCCTCAACCAACTCCGCGCCGACGCGATGAAGGCGATCGGATTCGGGATCGTGTGCGTCGCCGCCTCGGTCGGGTTCGTGCGATGGGAGCGCCGGAGTTCCGCGCCGGTCATCGATCTCGGCCTGTTCCGAGACCGCGACTTCGCGCTGGTCAACGTCGCGCATGTCGCCCTCAACCTCGCCGGCTTCTCCGTGATGCTGCTGGTGCCGTTCTATCTCGATCGGTTCGGCGGCCTCGGCCCGACCGGGATGGGGTTGGTGCTCACGGCGTCCAATCTCGGGCTGATGGCGGCCTCGCCGCTGGCCGGCCGGCTCGCCGGGCGCGTGCCGCCGCGGGTGCTCGCGGTGGCGGGGGCGGCGATGATGGGATGCGGGCAGATGGCCATCGCCTGGGCGGGCGGGCAACTCTCCCTCCCGCTGATGATAGCCGGCATGCTCCTTCAGGGTGCCGGGCTCGGACTGTTCCAGGTGGCGTATTTCGACATCGTCACGGGCGCCGTGCCGAGGCAGGACCGCGGCGTTGCCGGCAGCCTGGTGATGATGACCCGCACGGTGGGCGTGGTCACCGGCGCGACGCTGCTGATGCTGCTGTTCCAGTCGCTGCGGGCCGGAGCAGGCCTGCCCGCGGCCGAGGCCTTCCTGACCGGCTTCACCGGCACGTTCGCGCTCGCCGCGATCCTGCCCGCCGTGGTGGTGATCGTGGGGCTGGCCTGCGGCTGGGGTCGCCGCGGTTGATCTGGCGGCCGAATTGCCCCGCTTTTCGCCTAGGACGTGCGCGCGATACCCGGGGCGGTTCCGGCTGACGGCCTCTTGTCACTCACCTTCGCCCAGGTATCCCGCAGCCCGATCGTCCGGTTGAACACCGGCCGCGCGGCCGTGCTGACGCGGTCGTGGCAGAAATAGCCCTGCCGCTCGAACTGCACCGTGGCGCGCTGGGCCGGATCGGCGAGCGCGTGCTCCACCCGCGCGTCCGTCAGCACCTCCAGCGAGTTCGGGTTCAGGTCCGCCATCACGTCGCCCTCCGCGCCGGGATCGGGCCGCGCGAACAGGTGCGCATAGAGCCGGACTTCCGCCGGCACCGAATTCTCGGCCGACACCCAGTGCAGCGTGCCCTGCACCTTCCGCCCATCGGGCGCGTTGCCGCCCCGGCTGTCCGGATCGTAGGTGCAGCGCAGCGCGACGACCTGGCCGGACGCGTCCTTCACCACCTCCCGGCAGGTGACGAGATAGGCGTAGCGCAGCCGCACCTCCCGGCCGGGCGAGAGGCGGAAGAACTTGCGCGGCGGGTCCTCCATGAAGTCGTCCTGCTCGACGAACACCTCCCGCCCGAAGGTGACGGGGCGCTGCCCGCGGTCCGGCGCGTCCGGGTGGTTGGCGGCCGGCAGCGTCTCGGTCTTACCCTCGGGGTAGTTCTCGATGATCAGCCGCAGCGGCCGCAGCACCGCCATCCGGCGGTCGGCGATCGGGTTCAGCGTGTCGCGGATCGTGGACTCGAACAGCGCCACGTCCACCACGCTGTTGGCGCGCGCGACACCGACGCGGCGGATGAACTCGCGCAACGCCGCAGGCGGCACGCCGCGACGCCGCAACCCGGCGAGCGTCGGCATGCGCGGATCGTCCCAGCCGGACACCACGCCCTCCCGCACCAGCCGGGTCAGGTTGCGCTTGGAGAGCACCGTGTAGCTGATGTTGAGCCGCGCGAACTCGTACTGGTGCGGCTGCGCGGGCACCGGCAGGTGCTCGATCAGCCAGTCGTACAGCGGACGGTGATCCTCGAACTCCAGCGTGCAGATGGAGTGGGTGACGCCTTCGATCGCATCCGACTGGCCGTGCGCGAAATCATAGGTCGGGTAGATGCACCAGGCGGTGCCGGTCCGCGGATGCGTCGCGTGCAGGATCCGGTACAGCACCGGGTCGCGCAGGTTCATGTTGCCCGACGCCATGTCGATCTTGGCCCGCAGCACGCGCGCGCCGTTCGGGAACTCGCCCGCCCGCATGCGGCGGAACAGGTCGAGGTTCTCCTCGACGGACCGGTAGCGGAACGGGCTGTTCTGGCCGGGTTCGGTCAGCGTCCCACGGGCGGCGCGCATCGCCTCGGGCGGCGTGTCGTCCACATAGGCGAGGCCCGCGCGGATCAGGTGCTCCGCCCAGTCGTAGAGCTGCTCGAAATAATCCGAGGCGTGGTACAGGTGGGTGCCCCAGTCGAAGCCCAGCCAGTGCACGTCTTCCTGGATGGCGTCGATGAACTCCTGCTCCTCCTTCACCGGGTTGGTGTCGTCGAAGCGGAGATGGCAGCGGCCACCGAACTCCTGGGCGATGCCGAAGTTCAGGCAGATCGACTTGGCGTGCCCGATATGCAGGTAGCCGTTCGGCTCCGGCGGAAAGCGGGTGACCACGGCCTGGACACGCTGGGCGGCGAGGTCGGCCTGCACGATGTCCCGGACGAAATCCCGTCCCACCTCTGCCGCCGCCGTCTCGTTCTCACCCATGCGTCACTCCAGGGTCTGCCGCGATGAACCCGCTCGAAGCCGCGCTGGGTAGCCGGTTTGGGCCGGATTTGCACGCCCCCTTGTCGCGGGTCAGGTCGCGCCGCCTGGCTTCACGCCTGGGCCCGCGCCGCCGTTCGGCGACGGATCCGTTCCCGATGCGCGGTGTAGAGCCCGCTGGAGACGATCACGGCGGCGCCCACCAGCGTCCAACGGTCCGGCAGGTTGCCGAACACCACGTAGCCGCTGACGATCACCCAGAGCAGCTGGACGTAGAAGAACGGCGCCAGCATCGAAGCCGGGGCGTGCTGGTGCGCGAGCACCACCATGAACTGGCCGCCGGCCGACAGCACGCCCAGCAGCGCGGCGAGGCCGAGTTGCCACCAGGCCGGCCAGATCGCCTCGAAGGGAAGCAGGCACGTGAGCACCAGGGTGCCGACGCTCGCCGACCAGACCACGGTGATGCCGGGCGGGTCGCGGCCGGCGATCTTGCGGGTGATGATCAGCGCGAACGCCCAGCAGCAGGAGGAGGCGACGCCGAACAGCGCCGCCGGATCGAAGCTGCCGGCGCCGGGCCGCACCACGATCAGCATCCCCGCCATGCCGGCGGCCACCGCCGCCCAGCGGCGCAGCCCCACCACCTCCCCCAGCAGCGGGATGGACAGGACGGTGACGATGAGCGGCGAGAGGAAGCTGATCGTCGTGGCCTGCGCCATGGTCATGCTGCGGATGCCGTAGACGAACAGCACGGAGGAGCCGACGACGCAGAACCCGCGCAGGATCTGCCACCCGGGATCGCGGGTGCGGAGCGCGGCGGGGCTGCCGGGGCGCACCAGCGCGAGGCCGACCACGACGAAGATCACGTAGCGGATCCAGGCGAGCTCGACGATCGGCAGGCTGGTGCTGAGGAACTTTGCAGTCGTATCGGCGATCGCGAACTGCATCGTCGCCCCGACCGCGAGCACGATGCCGCGAATCGGGTCTTCACGGGGTGGCATTCCGCCTTATAGCAGGCATGGACCGTCGCGCGTGCGACGCGACGGCCGGGGACGACGATCCAGGAGATGCCAGCCATGCAGCCGATCGATTCCGACACGCCAGCCGCCTGGACGGTCGCCGACCTGCAGCGCGATCCGTCCTGGATCTCGAGCCTTGGAGACGCGGCGCGGCTGGACCTGGTCGGCACCGTGCGGCGGGCGTACGAGGCCGGCAAGCCGCTGCTCGACTACGAACGGGACGCGTTCGACCTGGGCGCCGCCGCCGCGCCGATCGCGGCCGCGGTGCGGCAGGCGCGTGACGGGCGCGGCTTCGCGCTGCTGCGCGGCCTGCCGCGGGAGGAGCTGAGCGCGGCGGAGTTCGAGCTGCTCACCTGGGCGATCGGCCTGCATGTCGGCGTGGCGCGGCCGCAGGGAAAAGCGAGCCACTACCTGTCGGCGGTGCGCGACGCGGGGACGGTCTACCGGTCGGGGCGCGGGCGCGGCTACTCCTCCAACGCGGAACTCGACTTCCACACGGACAGCGCCGACCTCGTGCTGCTCTCCTGCTACAACGTGGCGGCGGAAGGGGGCGAGAGCCTGGTGACCAGTTCGGTCGCCGCCCATGCCGCGCTGGCGGCGGAGGATCCGGCCCTTGCGGCGCTGCTGCACGCCCCGTTCCATTTCAGCCGGCAGGAGGAGCAGGCCCCGGACGAGGAGCCGTTCTACCCCAACCCGATCTTCGACGAGGCGGAGGGCGTGCTGTGCAGCAAGTGGAACCGCAACCGCCTGATGTCGGCGCAGCGCATTCCCGGCGTCCCC
This sequence comes from Rhodospirillales bacterium 69-11, assembly GCA_001898425.1. Taxonomy (GTDB): domain Bacteria; phylum Pseudomonadota; class Alphaproteobacteria; order Acetobacterales; family Acetobacteraceae; genus Rhodopila. Next base: position 106,456 of record MKTV01000005.1, on the reverse strand, counting down.
GCGCTCACCGACGCGCAGCGTCACGCGCTCGACCGGCTGGATGCGCTGCTGCGCGATCCGCGCCTGATGTATCGGATGTATCTGCAGCCGGGCGACATGCAGTTGCTGAACAACCACGTCACCCTGCACTCGCGCACCGAGTTCGTGGACCACGCGGAGCCGGAACGCCGGCGGACACTGTTCCGGCTGTGGCTCGCGCCGCCCGACTGGCCGCGCCTGCCCGAGAGCTGGCGGCCGGCCTACCGCGCGGTCGAGCGCGGGACGGTGCGAGGCGGCATCCGCGGCCAGGCCTATGACGCCGCCTGCCGCGCCTATGAGGCACGCCAAGCCGCCGCGCTGGGGATGCGCCTGCCGGAGGAGCCGGTGGCAGGGTGAGGCCTCGATCCGCGTCGAGCGCTCCGGCGTTCGCCGCGGGCGAGGCTTCGTTTTCACCACGGAGGAAGAAGGAGGGCCACGGAGGGCCACGGAGGGGATTCATTCTGATCCTTCGGTTCGGCGCCTCGTGCGCCCGCCGCCGCGGCAAAGCCGCCCGTCCGCTTATCCGATTATCTGCGTATCCGCTGTTCCACTTTCCGCTGACGCGCTTGTCCGGCTACGCGCTTACGCGCTCAGCCGCTTGTTCGCCCCGATCGCTTGTCCGCTGTCAGCCTCCGTCCACCTGTGGCGTGGCACGGCCGGCCGGAGGTCCGGTCGTTCTAAGAAATTCTCCGTGGCCCTCCGTGGCCCTCCTTCTTCCTCCGTGGTGAACGCGGTCTTCCCCATCGAGCATGGCGAACCAAGCCTCCGCGAAAGCTCGGCGGCCAAACCCGGACTCACCCCTCCATGATCAGCCGCGCCAGCGCCTCGGGTTCGGTCAGCATCGGATAGTGCCCCGTGTCCAACTCGTGCCACCGCGCCTTCAGCCGCGCCGCCGCACGCTCCTGGTGAGCCCGCGGCGGGTTCGGGCTCTGCCGGCACCAGATCACCGACGCGTCCCAGTCCATGTCCCAGAACCGATCGAGCTTCACCGGCGCGGCCATCGCCGCCACCGGGTGCGGCGTCACGCGGGCCAGCGCCCATTCCTTCGTCTCCGGATCTAGCGAGGCGAACATCCGCCGCGCGGCATCCTCGGGCGACGGGCCGGTCGCGAGCGCCGTCGTTACCGCGGTCGGCCGCTGGACGTGATCGGACAGCCGCTCCCCGTCGAACAGCGCCAGCGCGTCCGCCAGCACCAGCCGGCCGATCCGCTCCGGCACCAGTTCGGCGACGCGGCACAGCACCATGCCGCCGCAACTCGTGCCGACCAGCACGACATCCCGCAGATCCTCGAAGAACAGCAGGTCGGCGATCTCCGCCGCATGGCTCTCGGCGTCGATCCCCGGCCGCAGCGCGTGCCGCCGTTCCGCGCAGCCGTCGAGCGTCGGCGCCACCACCCGATGCCCCGCCGCGAGCAGATGCGGCGACACGCGCTGCCAGATCCAGCCGCCCTGATACGCCCCATGCAGCAGCACGATCGTTGCCATGCCCGTTCCCCCCGGAGCCGCTCGGCCCTTCCCGCACCAGCCTGCGACCGGACCCCGCTTGCGTCAAACCCGCCAGTATGTGAAGCACCCCGCCGGTACAACTGGGTCCGGAGGCAGACATCATGCAGCGCGACGTCGTCATCGTTTCGGGTGTGCGCACCGCCATCGGCGACTTCGGGGGCAGCCTGAAGGACATCCCGCCCACGGAACTCGGCGCGCAGGTCGCGCGTGAGGCCCTTTCGCGCGCCGGCGTGGACGGGGCGGAAGTCGGCCACGTGGTGTTCGGCAACGTCATCCACACCGAGGCCAAGGACATGTACCTCTCGCGCGTCGCCGCGATCGGCGCCGGGATCACCCAGGACGCGCCGGCCATGACGCTGAACCGGCTGTGCGGCTCCGGCCTGCAGGCGATCGTCTCCGCCGCACAGGCCGTGACCCTCGGCGATGCCGACATCGCGGTGGCCGGCGGGGCGGAGAGCATGAGCCGCGCCGCCTATCTCGCCTCCGGCATGCGCTGGGGCGCGCGGATGGGCGACAGCAAGATGATCGACATGATGACCGCCGCCCTGCACGACCCGTTCCACAACATCCACATGGGCGAGACGGCGGAGAACCTGGCCGAAAGCCACCAGGTCACCCGCCAGCAGCAGGACGAGCTCGCGATCGAATCCCACCGCCGCGCGGCCCGTGCCATCGCCGAGGGCCGCTTCAAGGCGCAGATCCTGCCGGTCACGCTGAAGACCCGGAAGGGCGAGACGGTGTTCGACACCGACGAGCATGTCCGCCCCGACGCGAAGATCGAGGACATGCAGAAGCTGCGGCCGGTGTTCCGCAAGGACGGCACGGTGACCGCCGGCAACGCCTCGGGCATCAACGACGGCGCCTCGGCCGTGGTGCTGATGGACGCCGACGTCGCCGCCAAGCGCGGCGCCAAGGCGCTGGGCCGGCTGGTCGCCTACGCCCATGCGGGTGTGGATCCGAAGATCATGGGCATCGGTCCGGTGCCGGCCAGCCGCAAGGCGCTGCAGAAGGCCGGCCTGACGCTGGACGACATGGACGTGATCGAGAGCAACGAGGCCTTCGCCGCCCAGGCCTGCGCCGTCGCCCGGGACCTCGGCTTCAACCCCGAGAAGGTCAATCCGAACGGGTCCGGCATCTCGCTCGGCCACCCGGTGGGCGCGACCGGCGCGATGCTGACGGTCAAGGCGCTCTACGAGCTGGAGCGCATCGGCGGCCGCTACGCGCTCGTCACCATGTGCATCGGCGGCGGCCAGGGCATCGCGGCGATCTTCGAGCGGGCCTGAACGGCGGAGGGCGGTCATGGCGAGGTGACCGCCCCACCCCCACCCCCACCTCTCACCCCCACCGTCATGGCCGGGCTCGACCCGGCCACCCCACCCCCACCGTCATGGCGTGGCGTTCCCCTCAGGGCTCCACCACCACCTGCCCCTTCATGTGCGGGTGCAGGCCGCAGATGTAGCCGAACGTCCCGGCCTTATCGAACCGATGCTCGAAACGCCCGTCGGTGTCGAGCGTGCGGGAGTGCACGCCGATCGCACCCAGCACCACGCTATGCGGGATGTCGTCGTGGTTCACCCACACGACCGTGGTGCCAGGCGCGACGTGCAGCACCGCCGGCTCGAACGTGAAGTTGTCGATCGCCACCGTGACCGTCGGCGCCTCGGCGCCCCGCGAGGGCGGCGCGAAAGCGAGCAGCAGCGTGGCGGCCAGGCCGCCCAGGAACAAGCGGCGCATCACCCCTCCAGCGGCTGGTCGACGATCGCGAGCGGCGCGCCGGTCTCCACAAGGCTGACCCGCGAGACACCGAGATAGCTCCGCAGCGCCCCCGGCGGCACCGCCATCGGCCCCGGCCCCTTGGCCTGGCCGGGCACGCCCTGCGGGAAGGCGGTGGAGCGCGCGGTATGGAACGCGACGTGGCCTTCCACCTTCTGCATCACCTGGTGGATGTGCCCGTTCAGCACGGTGACCGACCCGAACCGCTTCAGGTAGCCGATCGCCTCGGCGCCGTCGGCCGTGCCCCAGCCCCAGTTCTCGTAGGCCAGCCACAGCGGCACATGCGCGAACACCACGATCGGCGTGCTGGCGCTGCGGCCACGCACATCCTCCTCCAGCCATTCGAGCTGCGGCCTGCCGAGTGCGCCGAGGCCGTTGCCCTGGAGGTCGACGACGTTGACCAGGCCGATGAAGTGGATCCCGCCCGCGTCGAAGCTGTACCAGCCATCGCCGCGCGTGCCCTTGCCGTAGCGGTTCAGGTAGCTCCGGCGCTCATCCTCCAGGATGTCGTGCTCGCCCGGCACGGTGTAGGTCGTGAGCCCGGTTCCCGCCATGAGCTGCTGCGCGGCGTCGAATTCCTCGGGTTTCGACAGATGGGTGATGTCGCCCGTATGGATCAGGAAGGCCGGCCGCTCCGGCATCGCGGTCACCTGATCGAGGGCGGCGCGCAGCGTCGCGGTCGGGTCCGGGTTCACCGGCTTGTCGAAGCCCAGGTGGCTGTCGCTGATCTGCGCGAAGCTGAACCCCTTCGCCGGGACCGCGGCCTCCGCACGATCCACCAGCCGTGCGCGCGGGATACCGCCCGCGACGGTCCAGATCATCGCCGTCCCCGCCCAGCTCATGCAGCGCAGCACCTGCCGCCGCGCCGGATCCGGCCGCCGCTCGTCATCGCGTGACATGCGTTTCTCTCCATCCACCGGACACCCCAGCGGCGTCCGCCGGTGGTCAAGACCGGCCTCGGTGGAGGGCTATTCCCGAAGCGGAAATTTCGTCCCGAACGGGAATATCCGCACGGGCCCGGCGGTAAGACAGGCGGGACAGACCAGGAGCCGCGCGTGACCGCGACCGACCGCCAACGCCGCTTCGAGCTGATGGCGCTGCCGCATCTCGATGCGGCGTACAACCTCGCGCGCTGGCTGACGGGCAATCCGGCGGATGCGGAGGACGTGGTGCAGACCGCCTATCTTCGGGCCTTCCGCTACTTCGAGGCCTGGCGCGGCGGCGATCTGCGCGTCTGGCTGCTGGCGATCGTGCGCACGAGCTTCGTGGACTGGGCGCGGGAGAACCGGTCCGCCCGGCTGGTGTTCCGCGCCGAACCCACGGATGAGGCAGGAGAAGCCCTGCCGCCGCTCTGGACCGAACCGACGCGGGACCCCGAGGCACAGGTCCTGGGAACCCTCGACGGCCAGAGCCTGGCGACGCTGATCCAATCCCTGTCGCCCGAATACCGGGAGGTGCTGATCCTGCGCGAGATGGAGGACATGTCGTACAAGCAGATCGCCGCGGTGGCCGGCGTGCCGATCGGCACGGTGATGTCGCGCCTGGCCCGCGCCCGCGCGGAGCTGCGCCGCGCCTGGCTGGCGCAGGAGCCCGCATGATGCCCCAGTCCGCCTGCGACCTGACCCGCCGTGACCTCGGCCGCCTTGCCGACGACGAGGTCGGGCCCGTCCGCCGCCTTCTGCTGTCACGCCACCTGCGGCGCTGCGCGGCCTGCGCCGCCCGCTACGAGGAGATCCTGACGATGCGCCGGACCCTGCGCGAGCGGCTGCCTGCCCATCGCGCCCCGCCGGCGCTGGCGGCGCGGATCGGCGCGGCGATCGCCGCGGAGGCCCGCCCGGCCCCCATCCCTTCCCCCTCCCGCCGCCTCTTCCCCACCCTGCTCGGTCCGCTCGGCGGGGGCGCGGTCGGCGCGCTGGCCGGGGTTGCGCTCACCTTGCTGGTGCTGGGCGGATCCGGCGCGGGCGACCGGCTGACGGAGGACGTGCTGGCGAGCCATCTGCGCTCGCTGATGGGCGACCACCTGACCGACGTCC
>MKTV01000005.1:86151-101070 GCA_001898425.1 Rhodospirillales bacterium 69-11 | reverse complement strand
CGCCGGTGCACGATTTCGCCGCGGAGGGCTTCCCGCTGGTCGGCGGTCGCCTCGACTACCTGGACGGGCACCCGGCGGCCGCGGTCGTGTATCGAAGCGACCGGCACGTGATCAACCTGTTCGCCTGGCGCGCGGACCCGAACGATCCGGCGACCCCGCGCGCGCGGCAGCTGCAGGGCTTCAACGTGATCTGCTGGCGCGCCGACGGCACGGGCTACTGCGCCGTGTCGGACGTCGAGCGCGACACGCTGGAACGCTTCGTCAAGCTGGTGGACCGGCCAGGATGACCGGCCCGCGCCGGCTGGTCAGCGCATCCGCTCTTCGGGCCGGACCAGATGCAGCGGCGTCTCCCCCCGCAGCGCCCGTCCGACGTTGGCCAGCGCGCGCCGCAGCCCGGTCTCCCCGGTGCCAGGGACCGAGGCCGAGTTGTGCGGGGACGCGACGACGTTCGGCAGGCTGAGGAACGGGTGGTCCATGCGGAAGCTCCCGTGCCGCACCGGCTCCACCCACCACGCGTCGAGGCAGGCGAAGAAGCGGGGGTTGGCCTGCAGATGCGCGAACAGCGCGGCCTCGTCGAGGATCTCGCCGCGCGCGAGGTTCACCAGGATCGCGTCCGGCTTCATCCGCGCGAGGCGTGCGCCATCCAGCAGGCCGGCCGTGGCGTGGCTCAAGGGCGCGCAGATCACCAGCACGTCGGCCGCCACGAGCAGCGTGTCGAGCTGGTCCGGCGTGCCGATCCAGTCGGCCGGCTCCTCGCTCCAGCCGCGACGGTTGATGGCGTGGATGCGCATGCCAAGCGCCCGCATCAGCCGCGCGGTGGCGACCCCGATCCCGCCGAAGCCCAGGATGCCGCACACCCCGCCCGACAGCATGCGGTTGCGCGTCTGCTGGTTGAAGCGGCCCTGGGCGAGTTCCGCCTGCTCCACGAACAGGCGCTTGGCGGCGGCCAGCGTCATGGCGAGGGCATGCTCCGCCATCGGTTCGGCATAGGCCCCGCCGTTCGCGGCGATCGGCACATGCGGCGGCAGCGCGCTCAGCGGCACGAAATCGACCCCGGCCGTCAGGAACTGGACCAGCCGCGCCGGTCCGATCCGGGCGGCCTCTCCGTCCTGCAGCTCCCGTTCGGTGTTGCGGGCGAGCAGCACGGTCGCGCCGGCCAGCGCCGGGGCGCGGGCCGGCGGTGGGAGATCGGCGAGGTAGACCGGGTCGGCCCGTCCCTCCAGCGCGTCCGCGATGATCGCCCGTTCGCGCGGGGAGGCCGGGAAGGTGACGACCAGCGTCGCGGCGGGCCCCTGTGGCGCGGACCGGTCAGACGCCATGCGGGCGCAGGTCGTTGTTCGTCCGATGGTCGCCCGCCACCCAGCGCGCCAGCTCGCTATGGGCATCGGCGCGGCGGATGCGGTCGATCTCCGCCGCATGCGGTGGGTCGACGGTGAATTCGACACCGAGCCCGTCGGGAGAGGTGCAGTAGATGGAGCGGCAGTAGCCGTGATCGACTTCCCGCACCGGCTCGCCGGCCGCCTTCAGGCGCTGCACCAGCTCGTCGCAGGTCGCGTCATCCACCTTGAAGGCGACATGGTCGAAGTTGCGGATCTCGGGCGGCTGGGCCGCCTGGCACTTCTGGTAGACCTCCTCGTCGGCGAAGGAGAAGAACGCGAGCGCACCGCCATCCTCCATGCCGTAGAAGGTGTGGCACATCGCCACCTCGCGACCGACCCAGGGGCTGCGGTGCGTCTCGCACCAGGTGGCGACCAGCGGGATGCCCAGCACGTCCTCGAAGAAGCGTCGGTTCGCTTCCTGGTCCTTCACGACATAGGCGTGGTGGTGCAGGCGTTCGGGCAGGCGGGACAGCAGCTTGGCCACGGCGCTCCTCCTGGTTCTGGTTGCCGGAACTGTGCGCTTGGGGCGCGGCCGGCCGCAAGCGTGCCGGAGAGCCGCGGCTCCGTCCGTCGCCTCATACCGACGCGCTCAACGTTTGACTCGCATGGAGATCACCTCGGCGCGCGGTATGGTCTTGGATTGGGCGTGGCCGCCCCACCAACCCCACGCCATGATACCGATGAGCGAAGAGGCTCATCGGTATCAGACCGCCTGCGGCACCGCGCGGGGCGCCGCGTAGCGGGTGCGGCGGTGCAGCAGCCACAGCGCGATGGCCGCGTTGACCAGGTTCCACGCGACCCCGTTGGCGAAGGCGGCGCGATAGGAGCCGGTCATGTCGAAGATCACGCCCGACATCCAGCCACCCAGCGCCATGCCGAACAGCGTCATGGCCATGATCACGCCGACGCGCCCACCCGCCTCCTTCGCCGGGAAGCACTCCCGCACCACGATCGCGTAGCTCGGCACGAGCCCGCCCTGGAACAGGCCGAACAGGCCCGAGATGACGTAGAGCGAGGTCAGCCCGTCCATCAGCAGGTAGAGCACCAGCGCGCTCATCTGCGCGATCGACCCGATCAGCAGCGTGGTGAGCCCCCCCAGCCGGTCGGCCAGGAAGCCCGAGGCGATGCGGCTCACGATCCCCGCGGCGAGCATCAGGGACAGCATCTGGGCGCCGCGCGCGACGCCGTAGCCCAGGTCGCCGCAATAGGCGACGATGTGCACCTGCGGCATGGACATGGCGACGCAGCAGCACAGCCCGGCGACGGCCAGCACGCCCTGCAGCACGCCGGGGGACAGGCCCAGCGTGCCCAGCACCGGACGGGCGGGCGCGCCACCGGCCGCACCGCCGATCGGCGCCCGGCCGCGCAGCAGCAGCGCGAGCGGCACCATGGTCACCAGGCACGCCACGGCGATGCCGAGATGGGTCGCGCGCCACCCGTGGGTGCGGATGAAATACTCGATCGTGGTCGGCCAGAACGCGCCGGCGAAGTAGTTGCCGGACGCGCAGAGCGCGACCGCGATGCCGCGCCGGCGTTCGAACCATTGCGAGATGTCGGAGATCAGCGGCACGAAGCTGGCCGAGGTGCCGACGCCGATCAGCAGGCCGGACGCGGCGGCGAACTGCCACAGGGTCGCGGCTTGGGAGGCGAGCGCATACCCGGCGGCGAGCGCGACGGCGCCGACCAGCAAGGGGACGAGCACGCCGCGCCGGTCGGCAAGCCGCCCCATCAGCACGCCGCCCAGCCCGAAGCCGATCATGGTGAGGGTGAACGGCAGGGAGGCGCCGCCGCGGGCGACGTCGAACTCCGCCTGCACGGACGGCAGGGCGACGACGACGGACCACATGCCCACGCCGCCGATCGTGGCGAGGACCATGGAGACGGCGAGGCGGAGCCAGGCGTAGGCCGAGTCGACCTGGCGGGGGGCGTGCGCGGACACTGGGACGTTCCTCTCGTCGGGTGCGCTTCAGCTGCGCTGGTTACCGATGCTCCCGGGTGGGCGCCCTGCGAGCGCCCGGATGGAGGCCCGGGTGGGCGCGGCCGTCAGGTGCGCTCGAAATCGATGCGCTCGACCACGGGCAGACCGGACAGGAAGCGGCGCAGGCAATCGAGGCCCAATTCCACCGCGCCCAACCGGACCCATTCGCGCCCGCCCAGGATGCGGGAGCGGCGGAACTCGCGCCGGCCGCCGCCGACCAGGCCGATGCAGATGGTGCCGCCGAGGTCCATGCGGTCGGGGCCCTCGTCCAGCGCGATCAGCACCGCGAGCGCGTGGGTGGCGCCGCTTTGCGCCCGCGCCGCCTCGGCGACCGCGAGCGTGGCGTCCTCGCTGGGCTCCTCCCCCGCGGCGACCGCGGGCACGTCGAGCGCCGCGGCGAGGCGGGCGAGGTCGCGCACGACATGCCCCTGCCGGAACGCGCGTTCGGCGTTGGGCAGGTGGGCGAGGCGGGCGGCGATCTGGCCCGCGGTGAAGGTCTCGACCAGGGCGAGGCTCCCGTCGGCGCGCAGCAGCTCCGCCAGCACGACGCCTTCGAGCGTCTGGTCGTCCTCGGCGATGATGAAGTTGCCGAGACGCTGCTTCACCTCGGCGACGATGGGCGCGAGCTTGCGCTCGACGTCGTCCATGTCGGTGCCGCGCACGGTCAGCTTCGTCTCGATCTGCGGGTAGTGCGCGCGGAAGCCCAGCTTGACGCCGCCCGAGGGATCCAGCGCCTCGATCCCGGTGAGGAGCTGGTCGACATGGGATTCGCCCAGGCCATAGGTGTGGAGGCGCTTGAGGCGGATGGTGGCGGGCGCGCCGGAGCGCGCGAGCAGGCGCGGGATCACCTGCTCCTCGAGCATCCGGCGCAGCTCGCGCGGGACGCCGGGGGTGAAGAAGAAGCGCGCCGACCCGATGTCCAGCGCGAAGCCGCAGGCGGTGCCGATCGGGTTGTCCAGCATTTCCGCAGTGGAGGGCAGCATCGCCTGCTTGCGGTTGTTGGGCGGCATGGTGCGCCCGCGGCGGGTGAAGAAGCTCTCCATCCTCACGAGCCATTCTTCGTCGAGCACGAGTTCGACGCCGGCGGCCTGGGCGGCGATCTCCTGCGAGAGGTCGTCGACGGTGGGCCCGAGGCCGCCGTTCACGATGACCGCGTCGGCGCGGGCGGAGGCGAGACGGAACGCTTCGAGCAGCGCGTCGCGATCGTCACCGACTGTGGTGCCCCAGTAGACCGAGAGGCCGACATCCTCGAGCTTCTGGGTCATGTAGGAGAAGTTCGTGTTGACGATCTTCCCGGTCAGCACCTCGTCGCCGGTGCAGATGATTTCGATACGCATGCGTCCTCCCGTTCCCCGCCCTTTGTCTTGCCGCGGCTCACCGTCGCGGCCGCTCCTTCGCCGTGCCGCGGCCCGTCGTGGCCGACCCTTTGTCGTGCCGCGGCCCGTCATGGCTGACCCTTCGCCGTGCCGCGACCCGTCGTGGCCGCCGGCCGCCTTTCCGTCATGGCCGTCGCGGCCACCGCCCCTTCGTCATGGCCGGCCGTCGAGCCGGCCATCCCCACCGGCACCCTGCCGCCCGGTGGCCGGTCGTCCCGCCTCCTCCCCACCGTCATAGCCGGGCTCGTCCCGAGCATCCATCGCGGCAGAGTTGCCGGTGGGGATGGCCGGGACAAGCCCGGCCATGACGGTGGGGGCCGCGCGCCGGGACGGTGGGGGCCGCGCGCCGGGACGGTGGAGGCCGCGCGCCGGGGCAAGGCGGGCGTCACGCGAATCTGGCTCCCGTTCCGTTCGGGGCTCTGGCAGGGTGGGTCGACACCACACCGGGGACCGGAATGGCCTATTACACGCGAGTGCTGCAGCCGGACGAACAGGTGCGCGCGGTGGGGCGGCTGCACTGGATGGTCTACGTGCCGTCCTGGCTGATCCTGCTCGTGGCCGTCGGCGTGCTGATCGGGTCCTTTTGGGTGCAGGACACGCAGATGCAGGGCTACACGCAGATCGGCGCCGGGATCATCGCGGTGATCGGGCTGCTGTGGATGCTGGTGATCGCGATCCGCCGCCATGGCACCGAACTCGTGGTGACCGACCGGCGCGTGATCTACAAGCGCGGCATCGTCTCGCGCTACACCGCCGAAATGAACGTCAGCAAGATCGAGACGGTGGACGTCATCCAGGGCTTCTGGGCGCGGATGTTCAACTACGGGACCGTGGTGATCCGCGGCACCGGTTCGGGGTTCGAGCCGCTGGTGGGCATCAGCGACCCGCTCACGCTGCGCAACGCAATCACGGTGGGGTAGCGGCCGCTACCCGCCCCGCACCATGCGGCGCACGCCGGCGGGGGTCGCCACCAGCGCCGTCTCGGCCATGCCGATGAACAGCCCGCTCTCCACGACGCCCACCACATGCGACAGCGCGCGCTCCGTCGCGCCCGCGTCGTCCAGCCGCCCGAAGCCGCAATCCATGATCAGGTTGCCGCCATCCGTCCGGTAGGGCGCGCCCGCCGCGTCCACGCGCAGCTTTGGGTCGGCGCCGAGCGCGGCGATGCGGTCGGCGGTCGTCTCCCAGCCGAAGGGCACGACCTCGACCGGGATGCGCGTCGTGGCACCCAGCCCCGGCACGACCTTGCGGTCATCGGCGATGATCACCAGCCGCGCGCTGGAGGCCGCGACGATCTTCTCCCGCAGCAGCGCGCCGCCCAGGCCCTTCACCAGGTCCAGCGTGCCCTCGGCGATCTCGTCCGCGCCGTCGATCGTCAGGTCGATGTGGCGATGCGTCGCGAAGTCGGTGATCGGGATCCCGCCCGCCTCCGCCTGGGCGCGGCTGCGCTCCGAGGTGGGGATTGCCAGGATGTCGAGCTTTTCCTCGCGCACCCGGCGGATCAGCCCTTCGATCGCGAAATAGGCGGTGGAGCCGGTGCCGAGGCCCACGATCATGCCGCTCTCCACGAGGGCGATCGCGGCCTTGGCGGCTTGGCGCTTGAGCTCGTCGGGGCTCATCGGCCGCGCACCGTTCGGAACACGCGCATCCAGTTCCCGGAACACACCTTGTCGATCTCCTCAGGCGTCATGCCGCGCGCCCGCAGGGCCGCGACGATCTCGGGGTGATGGCTGAAATCCGGCATCTCCTCGGCGGCCACGCCCGCGGGCATGTCGGTGCCGATGCCAACATGATCGATGCCGACCGTGTCGATCAGCCGGAAGAGATGGCGGATCATGCCGGGCAGCCGCTCCTGCCAGAGCACCGCGATCCAGGCGCCGATCACGCCGCCGGTGTCCACCACCATGCGGGCATACTCGGGCGAGAGATAGCGCGGGTGGTCGCCGTCCGGGTGCCCCGGCTCCTTCAGGTTGGCGTGGCTGCACAGGATCGGCTTGTCGGTCGCGGCCACCACGCCGCGCACCGTGTCCTCGGAGCAATGGGCCACGTCCACGATGATGCCCAGGCGGTTCATGCGGCGGACGGCGTCGGCCCCGAACGCGGTGAGGCCGCCATGGACCGGCGGCTCCGTCTGGATGTCGCCCGTCTCGTTCACCAGGTAATGCGTGAGCTGGATGCTGCGCACGCCACGCGCTTCCAGCGCATCGAGCCGGTCGAGCCGGCCTTCCAGGAAGTCGCACCCCTCGACCGCGAGCACCAGCGCCGGGTCGTTCACGCGGATGTCGTCGGGCTCGCGGGCGATGCGCGTGCCGGCGCGTTCCCAGCTGGCGAGATAGCCTTCGACGGCCTCCAGGCACTCGCCGGGGTTCGGATCGCGAAACTTGTGCAGCCGCTTGGTGACCGGATCGCGGCGGATCATCGGGATGTCGGCGATGGCCGACACGACCGCCGCGGCGACCCCCGCCGGGCGCATCGTCGCGAGCACCGCCGGATCGGCTTCGCCGGTGCGGCGCGGCCGCCCGGCATGGGTGTGCATGTCGATGATCATGGCAGGCTGTTTAGTCCCTGGGTGCAACGCTGACCACCACCGGCGAGAGCGGCCTTGCGCGGCCGGAGCCGGTTGCGCATGTTCGCAGGATCATCCACGAGAACCGAGGGGCGGGCGACGCAGGCCCGGCAGAGCAGGCCATGGACGGCGGAACCGACGCGAGACGAATCATCATCCACGCGCCGGAGGATTTTGCGGGCATGCGCGCGGCTGGCCGCCTGGCCGCCGAGACGCTCGACATGATCTGCGAGCACGTCCGGCCGGGTGTCTCCACCGCCACGCTGGACAAGCTCTGCCACGACTTCATCGTCGACCACGGCGCGGTGCCGGCGCCGCTGAACTATCGCGGATACCCGAAGTCGATCTGCACCTCGATCAACCACGTCGTCTGCCACGGCATCCCAAGCGACCGGAAGCTGGAGAACGGCGACGTCCTGAACATCGACGTCACGGTCATCCTGGATGGCTGGCATGGCGACTCCTCGCGCATGTATGCGGCGGGCACACCCTCCACCCGCGCGCGCAACTTGATCGACGTCACCTACGAATCCCTGCAGCGCGGCCTCGCCGTGGTGCGGCCCGGCGCGACGCTGGGCGATATCGGCCACGCGATCCAGAGCTTCGTCGAGGGGCACCGGTTCAGCGTGGTGCGCGATTTCTGCGGCCACGGCATCGGCCGCCGCTTCCACGAGGCGCCGAACGTGCTGCATTTCGGCCGCCCCGGCGAAGGACCCGCCCTGCGTGCCGGCATGTTCTTCACGATCGAGCCGATGGTGAACGCGGGCCGGCCCGAGGTGAAGATCCTCGACGACGGCTGGACCGCGGTGACCCGCGACCGCTCCCTCTCCGCGCAGTTCGAGCACATGATCGGCGTAACCGAGGACGGGTGCGAGATCTTCACCCTCTCCCCCGCCGGGCTCGACAAGCCGCCCTTCGGGTAAGCTGACCGATCGACGTGGGATGATCCTGCGGCGTTCGGCCGATGCCGCATCCGCCGGTGCCGCTGCGTCGGCTGATCCTCGGGCGTGGTCCTCGGGCATGATCCCAAGGCGTTAGCTGATCGTTGACCCGGCCGCCCTAGCCTGGGACGCACCCAGATTCGAGGCGGCCGTGGCGAAGCGGAGGTCGACGGCGGGCGTCGCCGAGGCGCTCCCCCTGCTGGAATATGCACGCGCGGCACGGACGGGCACCGCCCGACCGCAGCCCCACGAACGCGCCGGAGAGCGGGCGCCCCCCGAGGCGGACACCCCCGCCCGCGGCACGACGCCGGACGCGCACACCCCCTCTCCCGGCACCACGCCCGGCGCGCACGACCCCTCGCCCGGCACCACGCCCGAAGTCCCGCCAGACCCGCCGCCAGCCGGGGTCGACGGCCACCGCGCCCGCATGCGCACGCGCCTGCTCACCGCCGGGCCCGAGGCACTGAACGCGCAGGACCTGCTGGAAATGCTGCTCTTCCTCGCCCTGCCCCGCCGGGACACCAAGCCGATCGCCCGCACCCTCCTCGCCCGCTTCGGCGGGTTCGGCGCCGTGATCGCCGCCCCGGTCCCCGAACTGCTCGCGATCGAGGGCATGGGCGAGGCCGGCGCCGCCGCGCTCAAGACCGTGCAGGCCGCCGCCCTCGCCCTGCTGCGCGGCAAGGTGCTGGACCAACCACTCCTCACGTCCTGGGACCGGCTGCTCGACTACCTGCGCGCGGCCCTCGCCCATGCGCGGGTGGAACAGACCCGCGTGCTGTTCCTCGACAGCCGCAATCGCCTGGTCGCCGACGAAGTACAAGGCCAGGGCACCATCAATCGCGCCACCGTCTTCCCCCGCGAGGTCGCCCGCCGCGCCCTGGAACTGCACGCAACCGCGGTGATCCTCGTCCACAACCACCCAAGCGGCGACCCGACCCCCTCGGGCGACGACGTCATAATGACCCGCGCCGTCCGCGCCGCACTCGACGCGCTCGGCATCGTGCTGCACGACCACCTCGTGGTGGGCGCGACGCAGATCACGAGCTTCCGGCGCGACGGACTGCTCTGAGCCCCCCTCGCGGCATCAGTCCAATCGGGAAAGCCCTGGAAATGACGCCGGAACGGCGCCACGCTCGCCCGTCCAGTCCAGGAGCTGCCCCCATGACCGCCCCCACCCCCAACTCCCCCTACGCCGCCGGCGCCGCCTACATGCACGGACGCTTCGTGCCGATCGCCGAAGCGACCATCCCGATCACCGAATGGGGCTACCGCCGCTCCGACGTCACCTACGACGTCGTCAGCGTCTGGAACGGGCAGTTCTTCAAACTCGACGACCACCTGAAGCGGTTCAAGGCGTCGATGGACCACTTCCGCCTCCAGCCGAAGGAGTCGATCGAGGACCTGCGCGCCATCCTCCACAAGCTCGTGGCCACGACCGGCCTGCAGGAGGCCTATGTCGCCATGGATTGCCTGCGCGGCTCCCCGCCCGCCGGCATGCCGCGCCATCCGCGCTACGCGCAGAACCACATCATGGCCTACGCCGTGCCCTATGTGTGGCTCATGCCCAAGGAGGTGATCGAGCGCGGCGCCCACATGATCGTCGCCTCCACCCCCCGCATCCCCGAAGCCAGCGTCAATCCGCGCGCCAAGAACTTCCATTGGGCCGACATGACCCAGGCCCTGTTCGAGGCCCAGGACAAGGGCGCCGACAACCCGATCCTGCTCGACGCGGACGGCAACGTCACCGAAGGCCCGGGCTTCAACGTGTTCACGGTGACCAACGGCCGCGTCGTCACGCCGGACCGCGGCGTGCTGGAAGGCATCACCCGCCTGGCCGTCATCCAGCTCTGCGAGAAACTCGACATCCCCTGCGACATCCGCCCCGTTCCGGCCGACGAACTGCGCAACGCGGACGAAATCTTCATCTCCTCCACCGCCGGCGGGGTCATGGGCGTCACCCGCCTCGACCAACGCATCCTGGGCAACGATCGACCCGGACCACTGACGGCCCACCTGCACGACGCCTACTGGCAAGCCCGCCGCGACGGCTGGTGCGGCGAGCCGGTCGCCTACGCCGACGTCGCGGCCTGAGGGGGAGATGAGACGCCGGGGCGCTGCCCCGGTCCCCGCCAGGGGCTCTGCCCCTGGACCCCGCTAAGGGCCGGCGGCCCTTAGGATCCCATTTCGTTGGGGGTCTTGGGGGAGGGCCTACGCAGCCAATGCCAAGGTCCGGGTTGGCCCTCCCCCAAGACCCCCAACCGAGCGGTTCCAAGGGGCGTCGCCCCTTGGTGGGGGTGCAGGGGGCAACGCCCCCGCTGGGGTCCGGGGCAAAGCCCCGCGCCGCATTACCCCTCAGAACAGCGACATCTGCGCGGTGGCCGGGCTGGCGGCGCTGGCTGGCACGGCGAATTGGGAGCAGTCGAGGTCGGAGCGGGCTTCGTCGAGGCCCCACTGGCGCGCGGCGCGGCCGAAGCGGCGGAGCAGGAGGTCGGCGTAGACGCCTTGCCCCGAGAAGCGGTGCCCGAAGCGGGCGTCGTTGAGGTTGCCGGCGCGGGTTTCGCGGATCAGGTTCAGCACGTGGCGGGCGCGGTCGGGGAAGTGGGTGTGCAGCCAGTCCTCGAACATCTGGCGCAGCTCGTGCGGCAGCCGCAGCAGGATGTAGCCGCCGTGCCGCGCGCCGGCGCGGGCCCCGGCTTCCACGATCTTCTCCAGTTCCGCGTCGTTCAGCCCGGGGATCATCGGCGCGGCCAGGACCCCGACCGGCACGCCGGCGCGGGTGAGTTCCGCGACGGTGTGCAGCCGGCGCGCCGGGGTGGCGGCGCGGGGTTCCATGAGCCGTGCGAGCCGCGCGTCGAGCGTGGTGACGGAGATGTAGACGCGCGCGAGATTGCGCTTCGCCATGTGCGAGAGGATGTCGAGGTCGCGCAGCACGCCGGCGGACTTCGTGACGATGCTGACCGGGTGGTTGTAGCGGTCCAGCACCTCGAGCACGGCGCGGGTCAGCTTCAGCGTCCGTTCCACCGGCTGGTAGGGGTCGGTGTTCGAGCCCAGCGCGAGTGTCCGTGCGGTGTAGCCGGGTTTGCGCAGTTCCTTCTCGAGCAGGTCGGCGATCTCGGGCTTGAAGATCAGCTTGGTCTCGAAGTCGAGGCCGGGGGAGTAGCCGAGATAGGCGTGGGTGGGGCGGGCGTAGCAGTAGATGCAGCCGTGCTCGCAGCCGCGATACGCATTGAGCGCGCGATCGAAGCCGATATCGGGTGAGCTGTTCCAGCTGATCGCCGACCGCGTCGAATCCTTGGTCAGCGTGGTCGCGAGCTTCGGCAGTTCCCCGAACTCGCTGGTCAGCGTCTCCCACCCGTCATCGAACGGGCTGGCCGCCTGGGAGTCGAATCGGACGGGCGGATTCGTCGTCGCGCCGCGTCCGCTGCGCGCCAGGCGCGGCATCTGCGCGATGGGCGGCGGTTCGGGGGCGCCCGCCATGTCCAGTGCGGCGAGCGCGTCGGCGTCGTGGCTGGAGTCGACTTGCTTCCGCATCTCCCGTTCTCCTTCCGTTCGAGTCGGAGCGTGGCACCACGGGCCGCCCCGGTCAAGAACGGAGAGAGAACACGCAGGGAGAACGGGCGCGCGCGCCGCCGGCGGAACGCGCGCGAGAACGCCCGCAATCGGGGGATCCGGCCGGCGGGTCCACGATGGTCACAGGGTGTGGGGGGCGGCCGCTCGACGCGCTCGCCCGGTCGCTGGCGACCGCGGGCGGCGCAGATCGGGCGGGGGCTGAGGGCGGGAGTCGGGCACGTGCGGCGGGCGGGCCATCGCCGCACGCGGCAGCGCGCGGGCGGGTCACGCTCGGAGCAGATCGGCCAGAACGGTGGGGGCGCGCGCCGGGTCGGGCGCGCTCAGACCTTCTCGACCTGCCCGAATTCGAGTTCCACCGGGGTGGAGCGGCCGAAGATGGAGACGCTGACCTTGAGCCGGCCCTTCTCCTCGTCGACTTCCTCGACGGTGCCGTTGAAGCTGGTGAACGGGCCGTCGGCGACGCGCACCTGCTCCCCCACCTCGAACAGCACGGCGGGACGGGGCCGTTCGACGCCTTCCTGCGACTGCTTCAGGATGCGCTCCGCCTCGGCCTCGCTGATCGGGCTGGGGCGGGTCCGGGAGCCGAGGAACCCCGTGACCTTCGGGGTGTCCTTCACGAGGTGCCACGCGTCGTCGGTGAGCTCCATCTTCACCAGAACGTAGCCGGGGAAGAATTTGTGCTCCGCGTTGACCTTCTGGCCGCGACGCATCTCGACCACGTTCTCGGACGGGACGAGCACCTCCTCGAACAGGTCCTCGAGGCCTTTCTGCGCCGCCTGTTCCTTGATCTGCTGCGCGATCTTCTTCTCGAAGCCCGAGTAGACGTGCACCACGTACCAGCGCTTGGCCATACCCCGATTAAATCCCCATGCCGAACAGGGCGCGCACGCCGAGGCCGACCACCTGGTCCACCACGAAGAAGAAGATGGCGGCGACGGTGGCCATGGCGAAGACCAGGCCGGTGGTGACCAGCGTTTCCTTACGGGTCGGCCAAGTGACCTTGCTCACCTCGCTCTTGACCTCGCGCACGAATTTCGCCGGATCAACCGCCACGCCACTCAACCCCTGTATCCCGTTCCAGAAAGCGCGGCCTTGCGGACGCGGTCACGTCCCGCGCCCGGTCGTTGGCAGGGGTGGAGGGTCTCGAACCCCCAGCCTCCGGTTTTGGAGACCGGCGCTCTAGCCAATTGAGCTACACCCCTGCAGCCGACGGGCACCGATCACGTTCGGCACCGCTCGCGCAGGGGGCGTAGAAAGGCCGCGCACGGGCTTGTGTCAAGTGCCGGGTGCGGGTCGCGTGGCGGCGGACCTGCGGAAAGCGGCGTCTGGCGGGCGTGCCGACCGCGGCAGGGGAGGCCGGGAGCGATGGATCGGGACGCGTGACGGGGTGCGATGCCCATGGGGCGGCGAACGGACTGCGGCGAGGATCGGCAGGCGAGGACGCGTCGCCTGCGCCAGGATGCGTGGACGCGTTCGGGCAGGCCAGGCGAGCTGGAGCGGGTGACGGGAATCGAACCCGCACAACCAGCTTGGAAGGCTGGGACTCTACCATTGAGCTACACCCGCGCGGTCCCGATTGTATCGGGACCGGGGAGGCCGCGCAAATGCGTGTTGCTCAGGCGGAGGCCGGGATCAGGTGCTCCAGCGCCTCGGCGACCGAGTCGAAGCGGCGCGTGCGGCCCATCATCGGCTGCACCACGATCCCCTTGGCGGAGCGCCACATCATCCAGCGGCGGAAGGCGCTGTTGGGCGGGTAGAAGGCGAGCACTTCCTCGTACTCTTCGCCGTCGGTGCACCCGTCGAGTTCCACGACCAGTCGCAGCCCGTGGAATTCGGCCCATCCCTGGGCCATGAACAGGTCGGGCAGGTCGAAGGCCAGTCCGGTCGGCAATACCCGCGCGTGCTTGGGCGAATTGATGTCGAACATGCCTGTGTCTTTCCTAAGATGCGGCTTGGTGCCGATCCATCACGGGTCTGTGATCTCTCAATGCCCTCACGCCAGCGTGATCAGCAAGCATTGTTTATGAGACTTGTTGGGTTTCTAAACCGAACATGGGCTCGTTCTCAATTCAAGTCTCGCAACAAACGCGTAATCACCTGATCCAACTGCGGCAATGCGGAACTATGTTTCCGCGTTAGGATTGTTGCGTATCCGCCGGAAATCTTTCGGAAGCGCGGTTTTGGCGCCCGAACCGGCCCGGCGATACATCACGAATCCCTGTTCGCATCTTCATCGTCCTTGCAGTGAATTCACCGGTTTGTTATCAAGGGAGCATCACGAGCCCGAGAGGACGGCCATGGCCCCGTTCGGCATCTCCGACCAGCGCCCCACAGCCCAACCGGCCGCCGAGAACCTGCGCGGCGCCGGGGGACACACCTCGCTCTCCTCCGGGGTACACGCCCCCCTCCCGTCGGTCCTCGCCGCACGGTCGGCGTCCCTCTCCGGGCGGCATCCCCTCCACGCCGAACCGATCCGCGCAGCGAGGGGCTTCACCCTCGGCATCCTGGTCTCGCTGCCGGTCTGGGCCGGGGCCGCCGCCCTCCTCTGGGCAAATCTCTGACCCGCCCGACACCGCAGCCCTGCCCGAACGCGTCGCCGTACATCGCCCTTTTTTAGCATCGCCTTGTGAGCGTCTGGCGCGCTGACTAAGCTCCGGTCCGCACCATACACGGGCCTTGCGATGAACGATCTTTCCCCGGCAGGCATCTCCCTGCTCGATGCCGACAAGCGGCACCTGATCCATCCGCTCCACCACCCGAAGGACCACGCGCAGCCGAAGCTGTTCGTCTCGGGCAAGGGCGAGATGCTGCACACCGCCGACGGCAAGTCCTACATCGACGGCCTCTCCTGCCTGTGGAACGTCAATGTCGGCCACGGTCGGAAGGAAATCGCCGACGCGGCCGGCGCGCAGATGGCCACCCTCGCCTACGCGTCGGCCTATGCCGGCTTCTCCAACGAACCGGCGATCCGCCTCGCCGAACGCCTGGTCGGCCTCGCCTACGACAACATGGCGGCCGCCTACTTCACCACCGGCGGTGCCGAATCCAACGAGAGCGCCTTCAAGTTCGCCCGCTACTACTGGAAGCGGATGGGCAAGCCGGAGAAGGT
>MKTV01000005.1:81714-86137 GCA_001898425.1 Rhodospirillales bacterium 69-11 | reverse complement strand
GCCGCTACGGCTATCACGGCGTCACCTTCGCCGCGATGAGCGCGACCAGCCTGCCCGGCTACCAGAAGATGTTCGGGCCGATGGTGCCGAACTTCCACCAGGTGGCGCCGCCCTACCCCTATCGCTGGACCGGCAACGGCGACGCCGGCGTCGGCGCGGCGGAGGCGGTGGAGGAAGCCATCCTCGCCCACGGCGCCGACACGGTCGCCGCGGTGATCGCCGAACCGGTGATGGGCGCGGGTGGCGTGATCGTGCCGCCTGCCACCTACTGGCCGGCCCTGCGGCAGGTCTGCGACAAGCACGGGGTGCTGCTGATCGCCGACGAGGTCATCACGGGCTTCGGCCGCACCGGCCGGTGGTTCGCCCTCGGCCACTGGGGCGTCGAGCCCGACCTGATGTCCTTCGCCAAGGGCGTGACCTCCGGCTACCTGCCGCTGGGCGGGGTGCTGGTCTCCAAGCGCGTGCACCAGGCGATCGAGGACGCGCCGCCGGAAGAGAAGTTCATGCACGCGGCGACCTATTCGGGCCACCCGGCCTGCTGCGCCGCGGCGCTCGCGAATCTCGACATCATCGAGAAGGACGGGCTCGTGGAGCGCGCCGCGAGCGTGGGCAAGAAGCTCGCGGCCGGGCTCGAGACGCTGCGCAGCCTGCCGGTGGTGGGCGACGTGCGCGGGATCGGCATGCTGGGCGGCGTGGAGCTGGTGAAGGACCAGGCCTCCCGCACCCCGGAAGCCGGGCTGGGGGGCAAGGTGGTCGCGCAATGCGCCCAGCGTGGGCTGATCATCCGCCAGCGCGGCGCGAGCGATGGCCCGCCGGCCAGCGGCGACACGCTGTGCTTCGCACCGCCGCTGATGACGCCGGAAGCGACGATCGACCGGATGGTGCAGATCGTGGGCGAGTCGATCGAGGCCGCGCTGGCCGCCTGACCGGCAGGACGGGTGGATGTCCGAGCGCGGCTTGCCCGCTCCGGACGTCACCCGGACCGGGCGCGAGGACGATCGGGGGCCGAGGATCCGGGCGAAGACGATCGGGGCGGTGGAGCAGGCGGTGGGACGGAACCCCGGACCGCGGCCGGGCGGGCCATATCGCCCGCCGCCCCGGCCCCGGCAGGATAGCCCGGCAACGCGCAGTCATCCCGATCCGTGACGGGACACACGTCGCCGCCTGCGACGACGTGAGGCACGCGCGACGGCGGCGAGCCGCCGTGAAGCGTCAGAGGCGACGGATGCCGTCAGGGGCGCGTGCGGACCAGCCCCGCCGAACGGTCAGCCCTTGCGGCGCTTCGGCTGCTTCGCCGGCATCAGCCACCACTGCACCGGTTCGGCCGTCTCGTCGCCGGCCGCGGCGATTCGACGGGACGGCTTCGGCGCCGAGGTGGATTTCGGCGCGCGACCCGGGCGCTTCGCCGGCAGGTCGACGGGGCCGGGGGAGTCGAGCTCCCGCACGATCGCCTCCGCGTCCGCGCGCGCGAGTTCCGCCTCGTGGCGCGCCGCCTGCTCCTGCTCCAGCTTCGCCTCGAGTTCGGCGACCTGGCGCTGCAGCTGCTCGCACGCGGCGTCCGCCGCCTCCACCCGCTCGTTCATCGCCCGCAGCTCCTGGCGCAGGGCGATGATCGTCTCCTGATCATGCTGCGCCGCGTCCTGCAGCTCGGTCTTGGCCAATTGCGCGTGTCCCAGCTTGGTCTGTAGGTCGTGGATGATGGCCTGCGCTTCGGCTAGGGCGCGCTCCGCCCGTTCCCGCGCGGCCTGTTGCATGGCGACGGCGGCCTCTGCCGCCTCCAGCCGGGAGCCCCCGGCCTCCGCC
This sequence comes from Rhodospirillales bacterium 69-11, assembly GCA_001898425.1. Taxonomy (GTDB): domain Bacteria; phylum Pseudomonadota; class Alphaproteobacteria; order Acetobacterales; family Acetobacteraceae; genus Rhodopila. Next base: position 84,334 of record MKTV01000005.1, on the reverse strand, counting down.
GCGTGCTCCCGCCGGTTGCTGTTCAGCACCGTGACGGGAACTTCCCCGTCCTGTACGAAGCGGCGCTTGTGCCCGCCCCCTGCCACGGGCCGTTCGGCCGCGCGGGGGGCCGGAGCCGCCGGCGGACGCTCCGCCTCCGCCCGCCGCGGCATGCCGAACAGGCCGAGGGCACGGCGCATCTGCGCCTCAACCTCCTGCATGTGGGCAGGTTCGACAGGGGCGGCGTCTGTGGTGGCTTTGACGAAGTTGTCTCGAGGCTGTTCAGGCAGCTTGACGTTTTCAGACACGATCTCTGTCCGGTTGGGCGATGACGCTTTGAGGAATTACCGTCGTCCTGCCGTGATGACGGCGCCGTTCTCGGCGCGGCGAATCACTCCGGAATGGTCGGAGCCGCATGCCGCGGCGACGGGTTCAATCCTGCGAATCGGTTCTGTGCATGACTTAAGTGACCGAACGGTTCTTGGCAAGTGACCTATTCGATTCGTAATGCCTCTCCGCTGTTCGACACGGGGTGACCAGGCCTGGTCCGCCCCCGGCAAATACAAACTACGACAGCCGGAGATGCTCCGCTCACGCGGCCGGATCACGATTTGCCAAGAACCATGCTTGCACGCTGCATATTACCAAAATGTCACTACTGCGGCACCGACTCGCCCCGCCCCCCGGCAAGCGGCCGGGCGGGTCAGGGCGGATCGAGATAGAGCGGGCTGCGCAGGTAGCGCCGCAGCCAGAATCGGAACAGCACGCCGATCGTCGCGGCGACGGGAACGGCCAGCATCACGCCGAGGAAACCGAACGCGGCGCCCCCGGCGAACAGGGCGAAGATCACCCACACGGCCGGCAGCTCCACCCGGTCGCCCAGGAACCGCGGGTAGATGACGTAGCCTTCCAGCACCTGCCCCGACACCAGCACCGCGATCACCACGGCCAGCCCATGCCAGCTGGGAAATTGCGCGAGCGCGAGGCCGATCGCGGTGACGCCGCCGGTGATCGAGCCGACATAGGGGATGAACGACAGGATGCCGGCCGAGAGCCCCACGACGAGACCGAGGTCGAGCCCGGCGATCGTCAGCCCGACTGCGTAGTAGCCCGCGAGGATGAGGCAGCACAGCGCCTGGCCGCGGACCCAGGCCGACAGCACGCGGTCGACCTCCCGCGCCTGGGCACGGATCACCTCGGCATAGCGATGCGGAAGCCAGCTATCGATCTTCTGTACGACGCGCGGCCAGTCGCGGAGCAGGTAGAAGCCCACCACCGGCGTCACCACCGCGAGCGACAGCACGTTGAAGATCGCGAAGCCGCTGCCGATCAGGCCGGTGATGGTGGAGAGCAGGATGCTCAGCATGCTGGCCGCCTGGCCGCTGACCAGGTCGCGCAGCTTGTCGTTCACCACGTCGGGGCCGAACTTCGCCTGCAGGTCCGTCAGCACTTCCCGCGCCCAGCCCTGCAGCAGGGTCGCGTATTGCGGGATGCGCGCGACCAGCAGCCCGATCTGCGACAGCAGCAACGGGTAGAGCAGCAGGGCGAACAGCAGCACGCCCGCGAGCAGCGCCAGGATCATCAGCAGCGCCGCCACGCCGCGGCCCAGGCCAAGCCGGGTGAGGTCCGTGGTCGGCGGGTCGAGCGCATAGGCGATCACCGCCGCCGCCACGAACGGCGCCAGCACCGAGGCGAAGAGCTGCAGCGTGATCCAGGCCGTGACGAGCAGGCCGAGCCCGAGGGCGATCCGCTGCGCGCGGGTTGCCTTGGAGGGGGCCGGCACGAGCATCGGCCCGATGGCAGGCGGCTCCGGCTGTTGCGGCGCCCTGGGGGCCGCCTGGGCCCCGCCGTCCGGCGGGATGGTGTCGATGGACGTCATGGCAGGGTGGCGGTCATCCAGACATAGGCGGCGCCGGAGGCGAGCGTGCTGGCCGCGACCGCCCAGACCAGCGCGTCCACCACCAGCGGCACGTGCAGGCCGAAGCCGGTGAACGCCAGCGCGACCGCCACCAGCCCGATCTGCAGCGCGGTGTTGAGCTTGGAGACGAACAGCGGCCGGATCGCGACGCGATGTCCGAGAACGCCCAGGACGAGGACGCCGCCGACGATGACGAGGTCGCGGAAGACGACCAGGATCGCCAGCCAGTCGGGCAGCACGTTCACCGCGGCGAGCGTGACGTACATCGTCACCAGCAGCGCCTTGTCGGCCACCGGGTCGAGCACCGCGCCGACCATGTTCCCACCGCCCATGCGCCGCGCGAGCCAGCCGTCCACCGCATCCGACAGCCCGGCCGCCACGAACAGGTAGAAGGCGAGATCGAGCCGCCGCTCCACCACCAGCCAGAAGGCGAGAGGCACGGCGCAGAGCCGCGCGAAGGTGATCACGTTCGGCACCGTCACCAGCGCGGCGGACGCATTGCGGCCGAGCTGCGATCCGTCAGGCATCCACTCGGGTCCCTCCGCCGTCCGCGCCCCCGTCCGCTGCGCATTGCCTGGAACGGGCGGCTATGGTTGTGTCCGCCCCCGCCAACCGGCTTACTGTATAGAGGGCCGCCATGACCAGTGGAGATCACCAGCGCGCGGGCGGCCGCGCCGGCCGTCCGGACGCGCAAGGCGCGCCGACGGAGCGTCGGGGCGCTAC
>MKTV01000005.1:22546-81673 GCA_001898425.1 Rhodospirillales bacterium 69-11 | reverse complement strand
GGTCCGCCGGCGGTCGCAACGGCCTCGACTATCGCACCGCCGGCGTCGACATCGAGGCGGGGGACGCGCTGGTCGAGGCGATCAAGCCGCTGGCCCGCTCCACCACGCGGCCGGGCGTGATGGGCGGCCTGGGCGGCTTCGGCGCGCTGTTCGACCTGAAGGCCGCGGGGTTCCGCGACCCGGTGCTGGTCTCCACGACCGATGGCGTCGGCACCAAGCTGAAGATCGCGATCGACACCGGCTGCCACGACACCGTCGGCATCGACCTGGTGGCGATGTGCGTGAACGACCTCGTGGTGCAGGGCGCGGCGCCGCTGTTCTTCCTCGACTATTTCGCCACCGGGAAACTATCCGTCGCGCAGGCCAGCGCGGTGATCGCCGGCATCGCCGAGGGCTGCCGACAGGCCGAGTGCGCCCTGGTCGGCGGCGAGACCGCCGAGATGCCGGGCCTCTACGCCGAGGGGGACTACGACCTCGCGGGGTTCTCCGTCGGCGCCGCGGAGCGCGACGCGCTACTGCCGCGTGACGTCGCGCCGGGGGACGTGCTGCTGGGCATCGGCAGCAGCGGCGTGCATTCCAACGGCTTCTCCCTGGTGCGGCGCGTGGTCGCGGCGGGCGGGATCGGTTGGGACGCCCCGGCCCCGTTCGCGCCGGACCAGACCCTCGCGGCCGCGCTGCTGGCGCCGACGCGCATCTACGTCCGATCGCTGCTCGCGCTGCACCGCGCGGGGCTGCTGAAGGCGGCGGCGCACATCACCGGCGGCGGATTGCCCGGCAATCTGCCGCGCGTGCTGCCCGAGGACACGGTGGCCGAACTGGAAGCGACCTGGCCGGTGCCGCCCGTGTTCACCTGGCTCGCCCGCACCGGCGGCATCGCGGCGGAAGAGATGCTGCGCGTGTTCAACTGCGGGGTCGGCATGGTCGCGGTGGTCGCCGCCGCCGACGCGGACGCCGCGATGGCGCTGCTGCGGCAGGCGGGCGAGACCGTCAGCCGCATCGGCACGATCGCCGCCGGCGCGGGTGCCGCCGAGGTCCGCTTCTCGCCCCCGTCCGGCTTCCTCGCGTGACCCCGATGCCGGAGCGCACCGCGGCGGGGAGCGCGCTGCGATGACGCGCCGCCGCGTTGGCGTGCTGATCAGCGGCCGCGGCTCCAACATGGCGGCGCTGCTGGACGCCGCACGCGACCCCAGCTTTCCGGCCGAGATCGCCCTGGTGCTGTCCAACCGGCCCGATGCGGCGGGTCTCGCCACCGCCAGGGCGGCGGGCGTGCCGGCCCGCGCGATCGATCACCGCGACTTCCCGCGCAACCGACCGGCGCACGAGGCTGCGATCGACGCCGCGCTGCGCGAGGCCGGAGTCGAGCTCGTCTGCCTCGCCGGCTACATGCGGCTGCTGACCCCGTTCCTGGTCGGCGCGTGGGCGGGCCGGATGCTGAACGTCCACCCTTCCCTGCTGCCGGCCTTTCCCGGGCTCGAAACGCACGAGCGGGCGCTGGCGGCCGGCGTGAAACTGCACGGCTGCACGGTCCACCTGGTGACCGAGGTGATGGACGAGGGTCCGATCCTGGCTCAGGCCGCCGTGCCGGTGCTTCCGGACGATACGGCGGAGACGCTCGCCGCACGCGTGCTGGTGCAGGAGCACCGGATCTACCCGGCCGCGCTCGCGGCGCTGGCGAGCGGTCTTCCCCCGCGCGCCGCCGCGGCCACCGCCGCGCTGGCGAACCCCTTGCCGCGCGACGCGCGCGTGCAATAAACAAGGCTCATCAAAGACCACGGGATCGGGGCGTCTCTCATGGCCGAACACAGTACAGTCTTCACCGGTCCGGAAACGCAGGAGGCGCTGGTCACCGACCGCGTCCGCACCTGGAACGCGTTCACCGGCGCCACGACGGGGGCGGTCATCGTCGCGGTGATCATCCTCGCGCTGATGGGCTTCTTCCTCTAAGGCGCGATCGGCAACGGCATCTTCGCCGGAGCCGCGACTGGGGCGGGAAAGCTCCGCAGAGACGAGGGCGGTGGACCAACGGTCTGCCGCCCTCGTCGCGTTCGGCGCCGCGTTGATCCGGCGCGCGGCGACACACCCACGCTGTAAAATAGTTCGACACGATGCAAGTCGGTGCGACCCTGTGACATATCTCACAGCCGAACGATGGCCGGATGGGGAGACTGCCGCCGACCTATTCGCAAATCGGATATTTCCATGAGCCCTGGCATGCCGGAGTCGGACCTCCCCTCCGCGGCCCCCAGCTTACCGGACGCGCCGCACACGACCCCGACCTCCTCGATCACCCCGGAGGAAGAGGCGGTCGCGGCGCTGCTGTTCCCGCTGATCCCGACGCCGCGCGCCGCCCGGCGCTTCGTCGCCTGCTACGAGGAACTGATGAACGGCGACCGCGCCGCGACCGGCGCGGCACCCGCGAAAGACGATGCGCGCGGCCAGGATCATGCGGCGGTCATGCTGTTGCTCGCCGTGCGGATCGGCGCGCCGGAGGTGACCGAACTGCTGTTCCCGGCGCTCGCCCGAACGGCGGCCCGGCGGGAGGATTGCGTCGCCCTCCTGCGGCGCTGCACCGCCCTCGCCCCGCGCATGGCCGCGCTCGGCATGGTGCAGAGCCTCCTCGCCCCGCTGCTGGCGCAGATGGCGGACCGGCTGCCGGATGCGGCGTTCGAGAGATGGGTACCGCGCGTGTCGCGCTATTCATTCGGAACCGACCGCAGCACGCGGCTGAGCGGTCAAGCCGGCGCGCGCTGCGGGCGCACCGCGTTCCGGGCGGCCAGCGCCGCCTGACGCCCGATCGGCAAGTGCCGGAACGCCGGGGCCGGCACGTGGCCGATCCCCGGCGGCCTCGTCCTCAGGCGGCGATCTCGATGCCCGAGAAGAAGAAGGCGATCTCGTTCGCGGCGTTCTCGGCACTGTCGGAGCCGTGCACGGAGTTCGCCTCGATGCTCTCGGCGAACTGCGCGCGGATCGTGCCGGCGGCGGCCTTCTTCGGGTCGGTCGCGCCCATCACGTCGCGATACTTCGCCACCGCGTTGTCGGCTTCCAGCACCTGCACGACGACCGGGCCGGAGATCATGAAGGTCACCAGGTCGCGATAGAACGGGCGGGACGCATGGACGGCGTAGAACGCCTCCGCCTGCTTCTCGGTGAGGTGCAGCCGCTTCTGGGCGACGATGCGCAGCCCCGCCTCCTCGATCACGGCGTTGACCTTGCCGGTCAGGTTGCGCCGGGTCGCGTCCGGCTTGATGATCGAGAGGGTGCGTTCGGTCGCCATCGTCTGTGTGCTCCTGGTCGGATTGGGCAGTGTTTCGCGGCGCGTCCTATTCGGTCTCGCGCCGTCCGGCAACCTGTTCCGTCCCGCGCATCACGTCTCCTCCGGCGCGCACGGCGTCGGGGATCAGCCGCGCGCCAGGCCCTCGGCGACGGAGACGAACTCGCCGCCGCCGACCAGCCGCTCCGCCCCGAACCGGTCGGCGAACAGCTTGCGGACCGCGGGGACGAAGGCGGTGCCGCCGGTGAGGAACACGCGATCCACCGCGGCGGGCGGAAGGCCGGCATCGGCCAGGGCCTGGTCGATCGTCGCCCCCATGCGCGCCAGGTCGGGGGCGATCCATGCCTCGAATTCGGCGCGGGCCACCCTGCGCTCGACCACGAATTCCTGGTGACGGAAGCGCAGCACCGTCTCCTCGGCGCTCGACAACGCGGCCTTGGCACCGGACACCGCCTGATAGAGCGCATACCCGGCCCCGTGCTCGATCAGCGCGAGGAGATGGCGCAGGCGTTCGGGATGGGTGGCGGTGCGCGCGACCTCGTCGATGGCGCGCAGCGTGCGCGGCGCGCGCATCATCGACAGCCGGTGCCAGCGGGCGAAGCCGGCGAAGAACTCGGCCGGGATCGGCATCTGCTTGCCCATGACGCGGTAGCTGTCGTCGCGGCCGAGCAGGGGGGAGATGGCGTGGTCGATGATGCGGAAGTCGAAGACGTCCCCGGCGATGCCGATGCCGGCGTGGCCCAGCGGCGTGACCCCCGCCGCCGGATCGAAGCGAAGCAGCGAGAAGTCGGAGGTGCCGCCGCCGAAATCGCCGATCAGCACGGTTGCGGGTTCGTTGAGCGTGGCGGCGAAGCGCGCGCCGGCCGCGGCGGGTTCCAGCATGAGCGTGACGTCCGGCAGGCCGGCCTCGGCGCAGGCGGCGGCGAGGCGGCCGGCGCCGAACGCATCGTCGGCGAACTCTCCGGCGAAGCGGACCGGGCGGCCGACGACGATGCGCGGGGCGGGTGCGCCGGCGCGCGATCCGGCCGGCGTTCCGGCATCGGCCGCCGCGGGCAGGTCGGCGAGCAGGGCGCGCAGGAACGTGGCGACCAGTGCCTCGAGCGTGAACATGCGGCCGAAGACGTTGGTCTCGGTGAAGCTCTTCTGCGCGAGATAGGTCTTCATCGACATGATCAGCCGGGAGTCGAGCGGGTCCTCGAGATATGCCTCGATCGCCGCCGGCCCGGCGCGGTGGTGCAGGTCCAGGCGGCCGCGCGTCTGCTCGGCCCAGAAGCAGAGGACCGTGCGGAACACGTCGGACGTGCCGTGGCGCAGCGTGGTGACGCGGCCATCGTCGTGGCGGAGGGCGACCACGCTGTTGGTGGTGCCGAAATCGATCCCGATCGCCTGGATCATCTGCCGCCTGCCTCGCGAAAAAGGCGGCGGGTTTAGGAGAGATGGCGGGGGCGAGGCAAGAGGTCCTGCGACGCCGGGGCGGGACGTGTTACACGCCAGTCGCGATTGGCGTATAACGGACTACGATGCCCGACGATCTCGGCCTGCTGCTGCAGACGGTCTACGCGGACCTGCTCGACCGGGTGCGCGCCGCCGCGTTCGCGGATTCTTTCCCCGAACCGGGCGGCTTCACGGCGAAGACCGTGCGCGGGCGGCGCTACTGGTATTTCCACTCCGGGTCGACTTCCTGACGCCCAACCGCGGCCGGGAGAGCGAAGAGCCGCGTCCGTTGCCCGCTCTCGGCACGAATGCGCAGCCGCTGCAATTCCTGGATTTTCTGATCCGCGATCCAGAGCCCGCCGTCGTCCTGCATGGCGCGGGCATCCTGGTCGCGGTGCCGGCGCCGCAGCGGTTCGCCGTTCACAAGCTGATCGTGGCGCGACAACGGCGGGAGGGAGGCAAGCAGGAGAAGGACCTCGCGCAGGCAGCCGCCTTGCTCGAGGTGCTGGCGGCGCGCCGGCCCTACGAGGTGCGTGCGGCCTGGCATGAGGCGCGAGGGCGCGGAAAGGCATGGCAGCGCCTGCTCGACGAGGGGCTGAGCCTGCTTCCCGCTACGACGGCCGACGCGGTGCGCGCCTTGGCGGCCGATCCCCCTTGACCCCGGCCCGCGCTGACACGATCACCCACCCATGTCGCTTCTGGTTATCTCCGGCGCCGTCATCCGCATGGGCGGGCGCACGCTCCTCGACGGCGCCGACCTCACCGTGGATCAAGGCCGCCGCATCGGCCTGGTCGGCCGCAACGGCGCCGGCAAGTCCACGCTGCTGAAGGCGATTGCCGGTGAAATCCCGCTGGATGGCGGCGACATCCGCCTCGCCGCCCGCGCCCGCCTCGCGACCGTGAAGCAGGAGGCGCCGGAGGGTCCCGCCTCCCTGCTCGACACCGTGCTGCAGGGCGATCCGGAACGCCTCGCGCTGCTGGCCGAGGCGGAAAACGCGGAGCCGGTGCGGCTCGCGGAAATCCATGAGCGGCTGCGGGCGATCGGCGCCGAGTCCGCCCCTGCGCGGGCGGCGACCATCCTGGCGGGTCTCGGCTTTGACGAGGCGGCGCAGGCGCGGCCGGTCTCGGAATACTCGGGCGGCTGGCGCATGCGCGTCGCGCTGGCGACGGCATTGTTCGCCGCGCCCGACCTGCTGCTGCTGGACGAGCCCACCAACCACCTGGATCTCGAGGCGACGCTGTGGCTGGAAGGCTGGCTCGCGCGCTTCCCCGGCGCGGTGCTGGTCGTGTCGCACGATCGCGGGCTGCTGGACCGCGCGGTGCAGGCCATCGCGCATCTGGATCGCGGCAAGATCGCGCTGACGCCCGGCGGGTTCGACGAGTTCATCCGCATCCGCACCGAACGCGCGCTGCAGCAGAACCGCGCGGCGGAGCGCATCGCGGCCGAACGGGCGCACATCCAGTCCTTCATCGACCGGTTCCGCTACAAGGCGAGCAAGGCGCGCCAGGCGCAGGCCCGCATCAAGGCGCTGGAGCGCCTGCCGCAGATCGACACGGTCATCGAGGATGCGCCCACCCGCTTCGCCTTCCCCGAACCGCCGCGCATCGCGCCGCCCATCCTGGCGCTGGAGCGAGTGTCGATCGGCTATGACGGGACGCCGGTGCTGCGCAACGTCTCGCTCACGGTCGACATGGACGACCGGATCGCGCTGCTGGGCGCGAACGGCAACGGCAAGTCGACCCTGGCGAAGCTGCTGGCCGGGCGGTTGGAGCCGCTGGCCGGGGAGATGCGGCGCGGGCCCAAGCTGAAGGTCGGCTATTTCGCGCAGCACCAGACGGACGAGCTGATGCTCGACGAGACCCCGATCGACCACATGGCCCGCGCGCTGCCGCGGGCCGCGCCGACCCAGGTGCGGGGTCAGCTCGCACGTTTCGGGCTGGACGCGGATCGGGCGGAGACGCCGGTCGGGAACCTCTCGGGCGGCGAGAAGGCGCGGCTGCTGCTGGCGCTCGCCACGCGCGATGCGCCGCAACTGCTGCTGCTGGACGAGCCGACCAACCACCTCGACATCGATGCGCGCGAGGCGCTGGTGAAGGCGCTCGCCGATTTCCAGGGCGCCGTGCTGCTGATCACCCACGACCCGCATCTGGTGGAGCTGGTGGCCGACCGGCTGTGGCTGGTGGGGGACGGCACCGTGCGCGGCTTCGACGGCGATCTGGACGACTACCGCGCCCTGCTGGTGGAGCGCGCCCGCCCGGCCGCGAAGGCGGACGCGGTGTCACGCAAGGACGACCGTCGCGAGCGGGCGGAGGCGCGGGCGGCGCTCGCCCCGCTGCGCAAGCAGGCGAAGGACGCGGAGGCGCGGCTGGCGAAGCTCGCGGCGGAACGGGCTGCGCTGGAGGCGAAGCTGGCGGACCCGAAGCTGTATGCGCCGGGCAAGACGGCGGAGGTGACGGCGGCGAACACGCGCCTCGCCGCGATCCGCCGCGAGGCCGAGGCGGCGGAGGCGGCGTGGCTTGAGGCGGAGGAGGCGCTGGAGGCGGCGTCGTAACGCCGCCCCCCGCCCCTCCCGTGTCATGGCCGGCCTGTGCCGCCCCCCCGTGTCACGGCCGGCCTTATGCCGCGCCCCCGTGTCATGGCCGGCCTGTGCCGCGCCCCCGTGTCATGGCCGGTCCGTGCCGCGCCCCCGTGTCATGGCCGGCCTTGTGCCGGCCATCCACGGCTTCGTGCCGCACGGAAAGTCGTGGGTGGCCGCCCTGCGGCGGCCATGACACCGGGGGCGCGACACGGGCCGCCACGACACTGGGGACCGCCACGACACTGGGACCGCCACGACACTGGGACCGCCACGACGCTGGGGACGGCCACGACACCCGAGCGCCCCCCACTCACACCCCGATCGCCATTCCCCCCGTCGCCGGGTCCGCGCCGCCGTCCAGCACGCCGTCGACGCAGCGGATCGCGTGCACCCAGGCGAACTGGAAGCTCTGCGCGTGCCGCAGCACCGGATAGCCCCAGTCCCGCAATGTGCGCTCCGTCGCGCGCAGGATCCGGTTGGAGACCTCGATCGTGTCCGACACCGCGGCGAAGCGCGGGGCGGAGATCGCCTGCTGGGCGTCCATCCCGTGATCCAGCACGTTCAGCATCACCTGCAGGTTGCCCATCGTGATGTAGGTCGCCCCCGGCGCACCCAGCACCAGCACCGGCCGATCGTCCTTGAACACGATGGTCGGTGACAGCGCCGAGAACCGCGCCTTGCCCGGCGCCAGCGAGCCCGCCCGTCCCGGCCGCGGATCGAACACGCCCATCGCCCCGTTGTACATGAACCCCAGCCCCGGCGTGACGACACCCGAAGGCTGGCCCAGCGTGTGCGTCATCGTCGCCGCATTCCCGGCCGCGTCCATCACGCAGACGTGCGTCGTGTGCTTGCTCTCCGCCCCGCCGGCATTGAAGCGCGGCACCACCGCCTTCTCGCCGCGCCGGATCCGCTCCGCACAGGCGGCGGCATAGGCCTTGGAGGTCAGCTCCGCCACCGGCACGTCGGTGAAGCGCGGATCCCCCACCTTCGCGTCCTTGTCGGCGGTGGCGATCTTCATCGCCTCGGCCACGACCCGGATGTACTCGGGCGAGTTGTGCCCCAACGCGCGCAGGTCGAACTGCTCGAGGAGATTGAGCATCTGCAGAAGCTGGATCCCGCCGCCGGGCGGGTTGTTGGTGGCGATCCGCCAGCCGCGATAGCTGCCCCAGAGCGGTGCGGTCTCCTCCGGCGCGCAGGTGGCGAGGTCGTCCGCGCCCAGCAGCCCGCCATTCGCCTGCATGTCGGCGAGGATCTCGCGGGCGATGGCGCCCTGGTAGAACTCGGCCGCGCCATGCTGGGCGATGCGGCGATAGGTGCGGCCCATGTCCGGGTTGCGCAGCACCTCGCCCACGGCGCGGGGTTTCCCGTCCGGCCGGAGGTAGATCGCGCGTGTCGCGGGAAAGCGGCTGATGATGCCGAGATTGGCCTCCCGCCCCGCGCGCGGCGGATAATGCCAGAACTCGCTGACATGCGGGCGGACCTGGAACCCGCCCTCGCACCAGCCGATCGCCGGCTCCAGCAGGTCGGCGAGGCTGCGCGTGCCCCAGCGGCGAAGCGCGGTGTCGAACGCCGCGAGCGTCCGGGGCGTGGTAATCGACTGGTAGCCGATCTCGTTCACCCGGTCGCGCAGGATGAAGCCCCAGCCGTCATCGGCTTCCTTGACGATGCGGTCGGCCCACATGTCGGGCCGCACGGCCAGCGGCGCGCGGCCGTGGAAGTCGAGCGTCGTGTGAATGCCCTGCGCGGGCAGGTGGACGTGCAGGCAGCCCATGCCGGCGATGCCGCACATCTGCGGATCGACCGCGGTCTGCACCAGCGCGGCGCCGATCGCCGCGTCCACCACGTTGCCGCCGGCGCGCAGGATGTCGGCGCCCGCCTCCGCCGCTTCGGGTTGCGCGGCCGACACCATGGCCTGGGTCATCGTCCGGTTTCCTCCCTGTTGTGGGGAGGAGCCTACACCAGCGGCCGGCGCCGTCAGCCAGGAAGCAGCGCGCTTGCCTCTTCCCACAGCCGGCGGACGATGTCCCCGGCCGGCTCCGCCCGCGCGAGCGCGGCTGCCTGTCCGGCCCAGGCCTGCATGCGCTGCACGTCGCCCGCCTTCGCCGCGGCGTCCCGCATCGCCGCGGTCAGGCCGCGCTGCACCGGGTACGGCGCCGGGACGGGCGCGTCCGGCGCGGCCGCCGCGCGCACGTAGTCCGTGGCGACCGCACGTCCCAGCCGGCCGGAGAAGGCGCGGGTGGGGGCGGTGGCATCCGGCGGCAGGTCGGCGATGGAGGCGGCCCAGGCCGGCGCGATGGCGGCCTCTGGGCTGCGCAGCAGGGCGGTGCCGACCTGGACCGCGCTCGCGCCCAGCGTCAGGGCGGCGGCGACGCCTCGCCCGTCTCCGATCCCGCCGGTGGCGACGATCGGGACGCGCAGATGGTCCGCGAAATGCGGCAGCAGCGCGAACAGCCCCACGGACTGGCGATCCGCCGCCGCCGGGTCGAAGGCACCGCGATGGCCGCCGGCCTCGAACCCCTGGGCGACGATCGCGTCCGCCCCGGCGGCCTCCGCTTCCCGCGCCTCGGCGAGCGTGGTGGCGCAGGCGAACCAGGCGATGCCGGCCGCCTTCAGCCGCGCGACGAACGCGGCGGGGAAGACGCCCATGATGGACGACACGACGGGTGGCCGCGCCGCCAGCAGCGCCTCGCACTGGGCCGCGAAATCGGGCGGGGCCGCGTCGCCCGCCTCGGGCGGCACCGACGGACCGAAGCCGGCCAGGAAGTCGCGCACCCGCGCCTCGTGCGCCGCGTCGCGCACCGGCGGCGCGTCGGGGATCCACAGGTTCATCTGAAACGCGCCGTTGCTCTGGCCGCGAAATCCTCCGGCCCAGGCGGCGATCGCCTCGGGCGTGCTGAGCAGCGCGCCCATCCCGCCCATGCCGCCGGCATTGGCCACCGCCACCGCGAGGCCGACCGGACACGCCCCCGCCATCGGCGCGGCGAGGATCGGCACGCGCAGGCCGAAGCGCCTGCAGAACGCCTCGGCACGGGCCAGCGGAGAGGACGGTGTGGTCATGGCGAGCCTCCGAACGGACGGTCGATGGCGGCGAGGGGATCACCGCAGGGTGCGACGTCGCTTGCGCGCCGGGAAACGATTTCTGGCGATGGCAGACGACACCACGAACGATGGCCCACCGAGACACGCGGCCGTGACGCGCCCGCTCGGCACCGCTGCGAACCGCTTGTTCCCGAAGGCGTTCGGGTCGCGTCAGCCGGACCGGAAACGATGCTTCTCGCCTGTGGGGATTGCGGAACGATCCAGCGGAGTCCGGACGGTCGCGCCGGGTTCGGGCTGCGGTGCTGCCGCTGCGACGGGACGCTCGCGCGCCGGAATCCGAATGGGCGGGACACCGCGCTCGCGCTATCGCTCGCCACGCTGTTCCTGCTGTTCCCGGCCAATCTCCTGACCCTCCTCCATTTCTCCGTCGCCGGCATCGACCGCAGCTCCCGCCTGGGATCGGGCGTCGCCTGGATGTGGGCGGAGGGTTGGCCGCTGCTCGCCGTGATCGTCGCGCTGCAGGCGGTGGTATTGCCGTTCCTGCGCTTCGGACTGCTGTCAGCCGTGCTGCTGACCCTGCGCTTCGGGCGCGGCGCCCCGCCGAACTGGACCGGTCCGGCCTTCCGCTGGGCCGAACGGCTGGATGTCTGGGCGATGGTGGACGTGTTCCTGATCGGCGCGGGGATCGGCTACGGCCGGGTGGCCTCGCGCATGCCGGTCGAGATCGGACCCGGCGGCTGGGCCTTGATCGCTGTCGCGTTCCTGACCCTGCTGACCCGCGCGAGCCTGGACCGCCGCGCCATCTGGCAGGCGATCGGCACGCCCTCCCCCGGCGGCGCGGGGGACATCGCCTGCCAGGAATGCCAGCTGGTCCTGCCCCGAAGCGCCGCGGGACGCCCCTGCCCGCGCTGCCGCGCGCGGGTGCATCCGCGCCGGCCCGGCTCCCTGACCGTGGCGACCGCGCTGGTCGGCGCCGGATACCTGCTCTATCTGCCGGCCAACTGGCTGCCGCTGAGCGTGAACGTGCAGTTCGGGCAGGAGCAGACGCACACGATCATCCGCGGCGTGCAGGAACTCGTCAGCGCGGGATTCTGGCCCATCGGCCTGATCGTGTTCACCGCCAGCATCGGCATCCCGCTGCTGAAGCTGATCGGCCTGACCTGGCTGATCTGGTCGGCCCGCCACGGCTCGACGCGGCGGCTGGTGCTGCGCACCCGGCTCTACCGCGGCATCGCCGAGATCGGCCGCTGGTCCAACGTCGACGTCTACACGATCGCCGTGTTCCTGCCGCTGATGCAGTTCCAGTCGATCGTGGCGGTGCGGGCGGCCGCCGGTGCGCCGGCGTTCCTCGCGGTGGTCGTGCTGACGATGTTCGCCGCCCGCGCCTTCGATCCGCGGCTGATGTGGGACGCGGCGCGTTCATGACCGAGCAGGACCATCCCGAGGCGGTGGCGCATGAGGGGCATCGGTTCGCCTGGATTTGGGCCGTGCCGATCGCGGCGCTGGCGATCGTCGGCTATCTCGCCTTCCAGCAGCTGTCCCAGGGCGGCCCCAGCGTCACGGTCGTCTTCCCGACCGCCGGAGGCCTGAAGGCCAACGACACCAAGGTGAAGTATGAGGGGATGGAGGTCGGCAGCGTGAGCAAGGTGGCGCTGCAATCCGATCTGCACACGGTGAAGGTGCAGCTGTCGCTCGATCCGGAGCTCGCGGGTCACCTCGGGCCGGGGACGCGGTTCTGGATCCAGGGCGAGACCCCGTCGCTGACGAACCTCTCCTCGCTCAAATCGGTGATCTCCGGACCGTTCATCGCGATCGAACCACATCCCGGTGACGCGGCGGGCTCGTACCAGGGCCTCGCCCAGCGGCCGGTCAACGCCTACGACGCCCATGTCACGCATTTCGCACTACAAACCGCAACATTGGGGAACGTGAGCCGGGGGTCGGTGGTGTACTACCACGGCATGTCGGTCGGGCGCGTGGCCGACACGACCCTGGAGACGGATTCGGACCAGCCGGATGGTGGTCAGCCGCATGGGAGCAAGTTCCGCATCGACATCATGATCGACGCGCCGCACCAGCAGCTGATCCATCCCGGCACGCGGTTCTGGAACGCCGGGCCGGTGCAGGTCGCCATGGGGCCGAACGGACCCAGCCTGGCGATGCAGTCCCTCCCGGCGCTGGTGGAGGGGGCGATCGCGTTCGAGACACCCGCCGCGGCGCGGCACGACCCGCCGGCGAAGCCCGACACCGCGTTCACGCTCTATCCCAGCCAGGACGCGGCGGAGCACGCGCCGGGGGCGGAGGCGGTGCGCTACCGGGTCGTGTTCCCGGCCAAAGAGGCGGGCGGACTGTCCCAGGGCGCCGCGGTGACGCTCGCCGGCTCGCGCGTCGGCACCGTCGAGGACAGCGCGCTCCGATGGGACCCGCAGGCGGGCACGCTCGCCGTCACCGCCGCGATCGCGCTCGATCCGCATACGATCGCCCTGACCGACGGCGCGCATTGGGCGGCGGATCCGCGGCCGCAGATGGACGCGCTGCTGCGGACCCTGATCGGCCAGGGGCTGCGGGCGCAGCTCGCCGCCTCGATCCCGCTGGTGGGCGGCAAGACCATCGCACTCGGCTTCGTCCCCAACGCCCCCGCTGCGACCCTCGGCGCGGGCACCCCGCCCGAGATCCCGACCGCGTCCGGCACCGACATCGACAGCCTGCTCGCGAACGTGGGCGGCGTGGTGGGCAAGATCGACGCCATGCCGCTCGACCAGATCGCCGCCGAGATCCACGACGCGACGCGGCACATCGCGACGCTCACCGCCGATCCCGCGCTCAGCCGGAGCCTCGACCATCTCGAGCGCAGCATGGCCAATGCCGAGACCATCACGCGCGAGGCCCGCACGCAGGTCGGGCCGGCGCTGGACGCCGTGCGGCGCACCGCGCGGGAGGCCGAGAACACCGTCGCGGCGGCGCGCCGGCTGGTGAGCACCTCGACGCTCGCCGGCACCGGCCCGACCACGGGCAGCGTCGGCGACACGCTCTACGAACTCAGCCGCGCGGCGCGCAGCCTGCGGGAACTGGCCGATTATCTCGACCGCCACCCCGAGGCATTGCTGCGCGGCAAGGGAGACGCCCGATGAAGCCGCTTACCGCGCTCGCGCTCGTCCTGCTGCTCGCGGCCTGCGGCAGCAGCCCGCAGAGCCAGTTCTTCACCCTCACCCCCGTTCCGCCCGCCGGCGCCGCAGCCTCGCCGCAGGGTGCCGCCACACCCGCGCCGGCCGCCAAGGCCGGACCGCCGCTGCAGGTCGGGCGGATCGGCATTCCCGGCGCGCTCGACCGCGTCTCGCTGGTGACGCGCGGCGACGGGCCGCGGATGGAGGTGTCCGACCGCGCGCGCTGGATCGCGCCGCTGGACGAGCTCATCCGCCGCGCGCTCACCGCCGATCTGCGCCAGCGGATGGGGGCCGACCGCGTGCTGGCGCCGGGGGACCCGACGCCCCGCGCCGGCGCGCGCCAGGTCGCGGTGAACTTCCAGCAGTTCAGCGCCGATGCGGCCGGGCACGTGGTGATGGAGGCGGACTGGCTCGTCGGTGCGCCGGATGCGCGCCACGTGACGAGCACGCCGATCACCATCCAGCTGGACGCGGGGCCCGGCCCCGAGGCCATGGCGGCCGGCATGAGCCAGGCGCTGGGGCGGCTCGCGGACGCGATCGCCGCGCGGGAGGCCGGGCGGTAGAGTATCTCCGGCTCGCTTTCGCCGCCGGAAACGCTCTAGCTCATTGTTCAATCGCGTGATTCACGGCTCCGGCGAGTTCGCCTCCGCCGATCACGCGCTAGTGCATTGTTCAATCGCGTGATTCACGGCTCCGGCGAGTTCGCCTCCGCCGATCACGCGCTAGTTCAGCCCCCCGGCCGGCCCTGCGCCGCGTCCTGCATGCGGCCCTGGTTGGTGCTGAGATGGCGCAGCATCAGCCGCCGCGCGCCGACCGCATCGCCGGCGGCGAGCAGGTCCACCATCCGCGCGTGCTCCTCGATCGCGCAGCCATGCCCGCCATCGTCGTACAGCATCATCGCGAGCGAGGTGCGCGCGGCGAGGTCGGCGAGCAGTCCGGCCAGGACCTGGTTCTCCGCAAGGCCGGCGATCACCAGGTGGAACTCGGTCAGCAGCCGCACCACGTCGCCCCGCCGGCCGGCGGCCAGGGCTGCGGATTGCGCGTCCACGTGGCGCCGCAGCCGCCGCACGTCATGCGCGGTGCAGTGGCAGGCGACGTCGTCCACCAGCGCGCCCTCGATCAGCCGGCGTGCGGCATAGGCCTGCTCGATCTCCTGCCGCGTGGGCTGGGCGACGAAGGCCCCGCGGTTGCGTTGCAGCACGACGAGGCCGCCGACCGCGAGCTGCTTCAGCGCCTCCCGCACCAGGGTGCGGCCGACGCCGAAGCGGGCGCCCAGCGCGGCCTCGCTCAGCTTGTCGCCGGGGCGGAGCGCGCCGCTGGTGATCAGGTCGGTGATGGTTCCGGCGAGCCCGTCGGGCCGCGCGGCGGCGGGCAGCGGCGGCGGGTCGGCCGGGGGCGGCGCCGGGTCGGGCAGGCGGCCTTCCCCGCCGCGGCGGAGCACCTTCAGGATCGTGTCCGCCGACACGGTGAGCCCGTGCGCCTCGCGCAGCTCGCGGCGCAGGCGGTGGAGGCCGAGCCGCCGGTCGCGGCGGAGTCGGAGGATGAGGGCCTCTTCGGCGGCATGGATCTTGCGGTTGGGGCTGCGGGCCGGGGTACGCGGCCGCTCCTGCAGGCCGGCGGGGCCGAGGGTGCGGAAGCGCTCGACCCATTTGCGCAGGGTCGGGCGCGAGATGCCGAAGGCGGCGCAGACGGCGGCGGCCTGTCCGGTCCGCTCGTATTCGGTGACCCAGCGCAGGCGGGTTTCGGGATCGGACATCGGCTCCGGCGCGCCTTCGGGATGAAACGGTGTCCCCATACTGAAACAGCGAAGGCGACCGGGCAAGCCAGCGCGCATTCCATGCGGCTGCCCGATTTTACGGCACCCTTAGCTGGCAGGATCGGATGGTCGACTGCGAGAGCTGTCCGCACGTGCTTGCAATCCCATGCGATTCTCATACGGTACGCCGATTGCATTTCAGAGCGCATGCGCGGAGCGTCCGCGCCCGCAACAGGACCGCACATCATGCGCCACCCAGCTCCCACCCGACGCCGCGTGCTCCAGACCGGCCTCGCCGCCATCGCTGGCAACCTTGCCGCCCCTGCCCTCCTGCGTGCCGAACCGCGCGACCTCGTGGTGGGCGGTGCCGCCGGCATGGCGGGCTACATGAAGCAGTTCGTCTTCCCGGTGATCGAGAAGAAGCTCGACGTGAAGGTCGTCTTCGACGGCACCCGCTCGCTGGTGAATCTCGAGAAGCTGCGGGCCGACAAGGGCGCGCCCAAGATGTCCGTCGTGCTGATGGACGACCCGATCATGATGATCGCGTGGGAGGAGGGGCTGCTCGCCAAGCTCTCCCCGTCCGCGGTGCCGAACCTCGGCAAGATCAAGCCGGCGGCGGTCCATCTCGACGGCGCCTGGGCCAACTACCAGCAGCCCTGGGCCGGCGTCGCCTACAACAAGAAGGCTTTGCCGCACGGGGTGCCGAGTTACGCCGCGCTGTGGGAGCCGGCGGCGAAGGGCAAGGTCGTGCTGCCGTCGCTGCAGAACACCGAGGGGCTGTGGACGCTGCTGGTCGCCGCGGCGATGGAGACGGGCAAGCCCTATGCCGAGGCGCAGTACCAGATGGAGGCCGGGTTCAAGCGCATGGCGGCGCTGAAGCCCAACGTGCTGACCGTCTACACGAACCAGCCGCAGGCGGAGAACCTGCTGGAATCCGGCGAGGCCACGATGATGGCCGGCCAGTTCTCCAGCTACACGCTGATCCGCGCCGCCGCCGGGGCGCCGGTCGACCTTGCCGCGCCGAAGGAGGGTGTGTTCGCGATGCCGTCCGGCATCTGCAAGGTGAAGGGCGCGCCGAACGAGGCCGGGGCCGACGCCTTCATCGACGCGTTCCTCTCGCCCGAGATCCAGAAGATCCTGGTCGAGAAATCCTACGTGCTGCCGACCAATCCCGCGGTGATGCTGCCGGCCGGCTTCATCAACCCCGGCGACCCGTTCTCCCCGGACTGGGCGAACGTGAACAAGAACCGCGCGGCCTGGCTCCAGAAATGGAACGAGGTGATGGCCTGACATGCCGGACGGCGTCGTCCCGCCGCAGCGCGCGTATCTGCAGATCGACCGCGTGGCCAAGCGCTTCGGCCGCGCGACGGTGCTGGATGCGCTGTCGCTCGACGTGGCCGAGGGGGAGTTCATCTCCCTCCTCGGTCCTTCGGGCTGCGGCAAGACGACGCTGCTGCGCATCCTGGCCGGGCTGCTCACCGCGGATGCCGGCCGGGTCACGCTCGCCGGCCGCGAGCTCGGCCGCCTGCCGCCGCACAAGCGCAACGTGGGTGTGGTGTTCCAGAACTACGCGTTGTTCCCGCATCTGACGGTGGCCGAGAACATCGGCTTCGGCCTGCGCGCCCGCCGCGTGCCGAAGGCGGAGGCGTCGCAGCGCGTGGCCCGCGGGCTCGAGATGATCCGGCTCGCGCATCTGGCCGACCGGCCGGTGACGCAGCTGTCCGGCGGGCAGCAGCAGCGCGTCGCGATGGCGCGCGCGCTGGCGGTGAACCCGGCGCTGATCCTGCTGGACGAACCGCTGTCGGCGCTCGACCGCAAGCTGCGCGAGACGATGCAGGTGGAGCTGCGCACCTTGCTGCGCACGCTGCGCATGACGGCGATCTTCGTCACCCACGACCAGGAGGAGGCGCTGGCGCTGTCCGACCGGATCGCAGTGATGAATGCCGGCCGGATCGAGCAGCTGGACGGCCCGCGCGCGATCTACGACCGGCCCGCGTCGCCGTTCGTGTTGGATTTCGTGGGCCTGTCGACGATGCTGCACGGCGTGGTGGAGCGGGTGGATGGCGCCATGCTGGAGGTGGTGACGGCACTCGGGCCGGTGCGCGTGCGCGGCCAGTTCGTGCGTGGCGCGCGGGTCGTCGTGGCGGTGCGGCCGGAGAAGGTCGCGATCGGCGCCGGGGCTGGCGCCGCGCAGAGCGGCGCTGGCGCGGGTGCGGCGGCGGGCGGGAACACGGCCACGATCCGCGTCGCCGACCGGACGTTCCTGGGGCGCAGTTGCCTGGTGCACGGCGTGGCGGGCGAAGGCGACCGGGTGGTGATCGAGACCTCCAACGACGCGGGGGAGCGGGTGGTGCCGGGGTCGGACCTGCTGGTGTCGTGGCGCGCCGAGGACACGCTGCTGTTCCCGCAGGTGGCGGGATGAGCGGCGTCCTCCGTGTCATGGCCGGCGAAGGCGCAGGCCTCGCCCTCCGTGTCATGCCCGGCGAAGGCGCAGGCCTCGCCCTCCGTGTCATGCCCGGCGAAGGCGCAGGCCTCGCCCTCCGTGTCATGGCCGACGAAGGCGCAGGCTTCGCCCTCCGTGTCATGGCCGGCGCAGGCCGGCCATCCATGACTTCGATGGTGCTGCCGGGGAAAGTCGTGGATGGCCGGCCGTCGCCGGCCATGACACGAAGGGCGAAGCCGTCGCCGGCCATGACACGAAGGGCGAAGCCGTCGCCGGCCATGACACGTGGCGCGGTACCTCCACCCGCCATGACACGCGCGCCATCACCATGAGACGCATCCGCCCCGCCAACGTCGGGCTCCTCAGCCTGCCCGCCACCCTCTACTTCCTCCTCCTCTTCGCCCTCCCGCTCGGCGTGCTCCTGGCCGAGAGCCTGCATGACCGCAGCGGATGGACCCTCGCGCACTACGCGCGCTTCTTCGCCACCGCGTACAACTGGAGCGTGATCGGACGCACACTGCGCGTCGCCGTGCTGTGCACGCTGTTCTGCACCATCCTCGGCTACCCGGCCGCCTTCGCACTCGCGCGCACCCGCGGACTGCTGCAATCGGCGCTGATCGCGGCGCTGCTGCTGCCGCTCTCGGTCAGCGTCATCGTCAAGGCGTTCGGCTGGACCGTGCTGCTGCGCGGGAACGGCGTGATCAACCAGGCACTGCAGGCCGTCGGACTCACCGACGCGCCGCTGCGGCTGCTGTTCACCGAAGCCGGGCTGCTGATCGGCATCACCAACATCTTCCTGCCCTTCATGGTGCTGCCGCTGTTCTCCGTCGTGCGCCAGCTCGACCCGCGCCTGACCGACGCCGCCGCGACCCTGGGCAGCACGCCGCTGCACGCCTTCCTCACCGTCACGCTGCGCCTCACCCTGCCCGGCCTGATCGCCGGCATCACGCTCGTCTTCTCGCTGTCGATCGCCGCCTACGTCATTCCCACGCTGCTGATCGGCGACACCTACCAGACGCTGCCGACCATGATCGCGACCTCGTTCCTCTATCTGCAGGACCCCGGGAAGGGATCGGTCGCCGGCGTCACCCTGCTGGTGCTTTCGGTCGCAACCATCATCACAAGCGCCGCCCTCTCCCGCCGGTTCACGGGGCGCGGCCGATGAAGCGCGCCGGCCTCGCATTGTCCTGGCTGATGCTCGCCGCCAGCGTGACGTTCCTGCTGGCGCCGCTCGCGGTCACCGTCGCGGTCTCGCTCTCGCCCTCGCCGGTGTTCGAGCTGCCGCACGACACGCTCTCCCTCACCTGGTACCGGCAGATCGCGCAGCTCGACGGGCTGGTGCCGTCCGTCCTGCTCTCGCTCGAGGTCGCCGCCATCGCCACGGTGGTCTCCCTCGTTCTCGGAACGCTCGCCGCGATCGCGGTGGTGCGCGGACGCTTCCCGGGGCGGGAGGCGATCGCCACCTTCCTCGTCTCCCCGCTCATGCTGCCCGGCCTCGTCCTCGGGATCGCGCTGCTGCAGTATTTCCGCAGCCTCGGCCTGCACGCGGCGCTGCCGACCCTGCTGCTCGCGCATGTGCTGGTCGTGCTGCCCTACGTCATGCGCACGCTGATGGGCGGGCTGTCGCTGTTCGACTTCACCCTGCTCGACGCGGCGCGCACGCTGGGCCTGTCCTGGCCGCGCGCGGTGCTGCAGGTGATGGTGCCGGTGCTGGCGCCGTCCTTCCTGACGGGCGGGCTGTTCGGCTTCATCAGCTCCGTCGACAACTACCCGGTGTCGATCTTCCTCACCGACGTCTACCACAAGACCCTGCCGATCCAGCTCCTGCAGTACATCGGCGAGTCCCCCGATCCCACCATCGCCGCGGTGTCCACGCTGATGATCGGCCTCACCGTGCTGGTGCTGGTCCTGGGCGAGCGACTGGTCGGGCTCGACCGCATGGCAGGCGTCTGATGCCGATGAGCCTCCTTGCTCATCGCTATCCGGCGTGGGGTTGGTGGGGCGGCCACGCCCAAGCCAACGAGAATACCGCCCGCCGAGGTGATCTGCATGCCAGTCGAACGTTGAGCGCGCCGGTATGATGCGCGATTTCTACGGCTACGGCCCCAATCCCCCGGATCCGCGCTGGCCGGGGGGCGCCCGCGTCGCGGTCTCCTTCGTCGTCAACGTCGAGGAAGGCGCGGAGCTGTCCATCATCGACGGCGACGAACGCAACGAGGGCGTGTACGAGGTCAACGACGAGGTACGCGACGCGCCCGATCCCTGCCGCGACACGCATTTCGAGTACGGCACGCGCGTCGGCTACTGGCGCATCATGGCGGCGCTCGACGCGGCCGGCGCGCCCTCGACGCTCAATGCCTGCGGCCGCGCGATCGCCCGGTCCCCGTGGCTCGCACGCGACGCGCTCGCGCGCGGGCACGAGATCGCCTGCCATGGCTGGCGTTGGGAACGCCACGCCAACATGGAAGAAGCGCAGGAACGCGCCACCATCGCCCGCGCCGTCGCCGCGATCCGCGACGCGTGCGGCGTCGCGCCGGTCGGATGGCATACGCGCTCCGCCCCGTCGCCCAACACGCGGCGGCTGCTGCTCGAACACGGCGGCTTCCTCTACGACAGCGACGCCTACAGCGACGACCTGCCCTTCTTCGTCGAGCTCGGGGCCACGCGCCACGTCGTGCTGCCGTATAGTTTCGATACCAACGACATGCATTTCCACCAGGGGCAGCAGCGCTTCGTCACCGCCGCCGATTTCGCCGAATATGTGAACGACGCCTATGACCGACTGTGGCAGGAAGGCGCCGACACGCCGCGCATGCTCTCGGTCGGCCTGCATCTGCGCATGATCGGACGTGCCGGCCGCATCGCCGGGCTCGAGCGCGTGCTGCGCCACATGCACGACCGCGGCGGGGCCTGGTTCGCCCGCCGCGACGCGATCGCGCGGCACTGGATCGCACGGTTTCCCCCGCCATGACCCCGAGGCGGCTGCTGGTGATCAATCCCAACACCACCGCGGCGATGACCGCGGCGATGGTCGCCCAGGTCCAGACCCAGTGCGGCGAGACGATCGACGTGCGCGGCGTCACCGCGGAATTCGGCGTGCCCGTGATCGCGAGCCGCGTCAGCTACCTCATCGGCGCCTACGCGGCGCTCGACGCGTGGCAGCGGGCCGAACCCGGCGCCGATGCGGTGATCCTGGGCTGTTTCGGCGACCCCGGCCTCGAGGCGCTGCGGGACCGGGTGGGCAAGGTGCCCGTGATCGGCCTGGCCGAGGCCTGCTTCGATGCGGCCGCGGAGGCCGGCCGGCCCTTCGCCGTCCTCACGGTCGGACCCGACTGGAAGCCCTTGCTCGAGGAACGGCTGCGCCCGCATGCCGCCGCACCGCTCTGCCGCGAGGTGCGCGCCCTCGACGGCACCGGCCTCGACGTGGCACGCCATCCCGACCGGCTGATCGCCGCGCTCGACGCCGCCGCCGCGGCGCTGGCCGAAGCCGGCGCGGACACCGTGGTGCTGGGCGGCGCGGCACTCGCGGGCATGGGGCCGCGCCTGCGTCCGACCGTGCGGTTCATGGATTGCGTGACCACCGCCGCCAGCCGCGCCATCGCGAAACTCCGAGACTGCGCCTGTCTCTAAGCAGACTTACCCCCCAGCTTCCACCCCGCCGCGCGGCATGCTTTGTTGCCAGCATGCACCCGGCCCCGACGCCGTGGGTTCGGCCTTGAGCCCGCCTCCGCCGCCCGACCGCCCGACGCACGCCGCCACGCGATTCTGGCCGCTCTGGTGCGGCGCGATCCTGATCCCGGTGATGCTGCTCGCCCTCAGCGGGTTCGTATCCTGGACCGCGACGAAGGACATGGAACGCGCGCGCATCGTGCAGACCGTGCAGATGCTGCGCGAGAACGCGGCGCGGACCTTCGCGACGCAGCAGGCCGTGCTCACGGCGGTCCAGCAGCGGATCGCCGGGATGGACTGGCCCGACATCGCGCGAAGCCGCGCGGTCGCGGCGTTCCTGCATGGCATGGCGGATGGCATCAGCACGCAGGCGGTCGGCATCGTCGGGCCGGATGGCATCCCGCTCTACGACACCCAGCACGCCGTCCCGCCGGTCGCGGGGGCACCCGGCGCGACGGAGGAGCCCGGCGTCCCGGCCACGGGCCCGACAGCGGCGATCCAGCGGATCGGTGCGGCCACCGATGCCGCGGCGGCGGTGCGGCTCAGTCTTCCGCGCCTCGCGGCCGGGCAGCCGGATGGCGGCGTGCTGTGGGCGACGCTGACCGCGGCCAGCTTCGAGACCTTCTATCGGGACGTGGTCGAGAACCCCGACGACGAGATCACGCTGACCCGTACGGATGGGCGCGCGGTCGCAGCCTATCCGCGCGGATCGGCCGGACAGGTCGTGCCGCGCAACGCCGCGGATGCGCGGCATGACGCCGGCGGGGAGGCCTCAGCCTCCGTGCGGCTGTGGTCCGATCCGCGCTTCCTGCACGGCGCGGCGCGGGTGGAGGGCCTGCCGCTCTCGATCGGCTACGCGGTGCGCTGGGACAATGTCCGGTCCGAGTGGCGGGAAGGGTTCGAGATGATGGTGCTGATCACCGTCGCCGCCATGGCGCTGCTGCTGCTGCTGACCTGGCGTGTCAGCACGCATGCGCGGCGCGAGGAGATGGCGCTGCTGCAGGCGGCGGAGCAGGCCGACCGCCGCGCGGAGATGGCGGCCGCGTTCCGCCGCGGGCAGCGGCTGGAGACACTGGGCCGCGTCGTCGCCGGCGTCGCCCATGATTTCCGCAACGCCGTCCAGGCGCAGATCGGTGGGGCGGAGCTCGCGCAGCAGGCGATCGACCGGGGCGAGCTGTCACGCGCGCGCGTCGTGCTGAAGATGATCGCCGAGTCGGCGCAACGCGCGGAGCGGCTGACGCAGCGCATGCTGCGCATGGCGCAGGACGCGCCCCCGCCGGCAGGCGAGACCCCGACGCTCGCGCTGCGGCCGGCCATGGAGGCCGCCACGGACCTGATGCGCCGCACGCTGGGATCCGCGCACGCGGTCCGGCTCGAGATGGCTCCCACCGGCCTGCCGGCGCTCGTCCAGGGCGACGATGCCGAGTTCCAGGCGACGCTGTTGAATCTCGGGCTGAATGCGACGCAGGCCATGCCGGAGGGCGGCACCGTGACGATCACCGTCGCGCCCGACCAGGTCCAGGCGGCCGACACCGGTTCGGACGGGCTGCAGCCGGGCCGCTACGTGCGGATTGCCGTGACGGATACCGGGATCGGCATGGACCGCGCGACGCTGGCGCGGGTGGGCGAGGCGTTCTTCACCACGCGCGCCGGCACCGGCGGCACGGGCCTGGGCCTCGCGATGGCGCGCGCATTCGCCGAAGATTCGGGCGGGACGCTGCAGATCTGGAGCGACGGTCCGGGGCGCGGCTGCACGGTCACGCTGTGGCTGGCGGCGGCCCGTACCTGACTGGCCACCGGGGGCCGAACCGGCCGGCGGAGCATGAGAGCGCTGGTCGCGCGGGCCGGTCGGGAACGCTGGCTGGTGGAGAACGCTGGCCGGCGCGGAACGCTGGCTGGGGGACCTGGATTCGAACCAAGGATGCCCGGGTCAGAGCCGGGAGTTTTACCGCTAAACTATCCCCCAAAGGACGGCGGGCGGGCGAATTACCATGGTCCTCGCATGCCTGCAAGCGAGGGTCCGCGGAAATCTCGCCCGCCCTGGTTTCACATCAGACCCGTCAGCGCCTGGCGCAGGCCGGCGGCCTTCGCGGAGGGGGTCGTGCCATACAGCACCTCACGCGTGGTCACCGGCCGGCCGTAGAACGCGCGGTCGTCCTCGGGCTGCGGCTTGATCAACGAGCCCTCGAGCGTCAGGCCGCCATAGACGCCGGTCCCGGACGACCAGACGACGATGTCGGGCGGCGACGCGCCGCCGATCGCGCCTTCGACGCCCGATCCCAGGTTCGCCACCGCGATCCCGGCCTGCGCGCCGAACTTGAACTCGTCCCGCAGCAGCGCCTGCACGCCTTTCTGGGTCATCACCAGCATGACCATCTCGGCCTGCTGCAGGCCGATCTGCAGCCCGAAGGAGGCGGAGCCGATCGCGTAGAACGCGGGGTCGCTCCAGCCCGACTTGCCGCGCACCATCAGCACGCCCTCGCCGCCTTCGCCGCCGACGATGAACCCGCCCTTCCACAGCTTGGGCACGATCATCACCGCCTCGGCCTTCCGCAGCAGCGCGCGGGCGTTGCCGAAGGCCTTGTCACGGTGGAGGTCCGCCAGCGTCTTGCGGGCGCCGTCGATCACCGCCTGCTGGTCCGACTGGGCCAGCGCCACGCGGCCGGTCGCCAGCAGCGGAAGGGCGGCGACCGCCCCGCGGAGGAAATTCGCTCGTGTCAGCACTGTTCATCCCCATGCCCGTTTCGTCCGGAAGAACCGGACTCACGGACGGCGATATTGCGACAGGGCAACCGGTCTGCACCGGGGCCGGCTTCACGATCGCCGGAGAGCCGGCCTCACGGTTTGGTCAGAAGCGGCGTCGTCGCGCGGGGCGAGCACGAACCAGAGCTGGAAGACCAGCGTCTCGGCCCAGGTCTGCCGCCGCAGCCCCGGGTGCCGGAGCGCCCGCAGCCGCGCGAGGTGGCCGCCCTGCAGGGCCTGCGCGACGCTCAGCAGGTCGGCCCGCGCGGCGGGTGTCAGCAGCGCCGGCTGGTCGATCAGCGCGGCGACGTTCTGGCGGAAGATGCGCATGAACGCGGCCGGTCCGCGGCGCAGCGCGGCGACGCCGCGGCGCAGCAGGCTGGTGGGCGCGCCCACCACGTTGCCGGTGTGCTGCCGGTACAGCACGACCGGCTCCGGGTCGGCCAGCAGCACGCCGCCGCCGGCGGCCACCACCAGGTAGCTCCACCAGTCGTGCAGGCAGGCGGCGGGCGCGCGGCTCGCCGCCACGGTCTCCATCGCCGCGCGGTTCATCACCACGGTGCAGCCGGTCGCGACGTTCTGGGTCAGCGCCGTGGGGAACCCGGGCGGGCGGCGCAGCGGGAAGGAGATCGCGATCCGCCGCAGGTCGGCATCGACCAGCACCTGCCGCGCGAAATACAGGCCGAGGACACCGGGGCGCACCGGCTCGAAGGCCGCCACGGCGCGGGCGAGCTTCTCGGGCAGCCACAGATCGTCCTGGTCGGCGAAGGCGGCGAAGGGCAGCCCGTCTCGCGTCGCCGCCCGCAGCAGCCGCAGGAAGCTCTCGGTGAGCCCCACCCGCTCCCCCGCCTCGAGCACGACCGCCTGGGACGGCGGCAGGCGCGCCAGGAACGCCTGCATCAGCGGCACCGTCCCGTCGGTCGAGCCGTCGTCGCGCCAGTACAGCACCCAGTCGCGGTGCGTCTGGCCCAGCAGGCTGTGCAATTGCGGCCCGAGGAAGCGCGCGCCGTTGAAGGTGGACAGCAGGATCGCGACCCGCATGGGGGCGGGCGTGCTCATCCCTCAGCCGCGAGGCTGCGCGTAGATCGCGTCGATGGTGCGGACCAGGCTGTCGCGCCAGGGCGGCAGCCGGATGCCGAACACCGCGTCGAGCTTGCCGCAATCGAGCCGGGAGTCGGCCGGGCGCCTCGCCTTGGTCGGCCAGTCGGCGGTGGCGATCGGCGCCACCTCCGGCACCTTGGCGCCGTGGCGGGCCGCTTCCTCGAACGTCGCGGTGGCGAGGCCGAACCACGTGGTCTCTCCGCTGCCGGCGGCGTGGAACACGCCCCCGTAGTCCGGCCGCCAGCCGCTCGCGGCGATGCGGTCGGCGATCGCCAGGATGGCGGCGGCGAGGTCGGCGGCGGTGGTCGGGCAGCCGCGCTGGTCGGCGACCACGGTCAGCCGGTCGCGCGTCGCGCCCACCGTGAGCATGGTGCGGACGAAGTTCTTGCCCTCGGCCGCATAGACCCAGGAGGTCCGCAGGATCGTCGCCTGCGCATCGGACGCCAGCACCGCCTGCTCGCCGGCGAGCTTGCTCGCGCCGTACACGCCCTGCGGGGAAACCGGATCGGTCTCCACGTAGGGCGCACCCTTGGCGCCGTCGAACACGTAGTCGGTGGAGACGTGGATCAGCGGGATCCCCGCTTCGGCGCAGAGCCGCGCGAGCGTCGCGGGCCCGTCCCGGTTGGCGCGATAGGCGGCCTCCGCGTCATCCTCGGCGGCATCGACGGCGGTGTAGGCGGCGGCGTTGACCACCAGCGCCGGGCGGATCGCCGCGAAGCGCGCATCGAGCGTCTCCGGCCGGTCGAAATCGAAATCGGGCCGCCCGACGCGGCGCACGCGGTCGGGGGCGGCGGCATCGAGCGCGCGGGCGAGCTGGCCGGTGCCGCCGGTGACGAGGATCGGACCCATGGCTCAGAACAACGTCCCGCACCCGGCGAGGTTCGGCAGGATCTTGTCCTTGTCGGACAGCGTGACGATCGCCGGGTCGATCGGCCAGTCGATGCCGATCGCGGGGTCGTTCCAGATCACGCCCCGCTCCGCCGCCTTGTCGTATTCGCCGGTCACCTTGTAGATCACCTCGGTGTCGGGCTCGAGCGTGACGTAGCCGTGCAGGAACCCGACCGGCACCCAGATCTGCCGCCAGTTCGCGGCGCTGATCTCGGCGCCCACCCAGCGGCCGAACGTGGGTGACTCCCGCCGCGCGTCCACCGCCACGTCCCAGATCGCGCCACGCACCACGCGCACGAGCTTGCCCTGCGCGTTCGGCCCGACCTGGCAGTGCAGCCCGCGCAGCACGCCGCGTTCGGCGGAGAAGGCGTGGTTGTCCTGCAGGAACGGCCCCTCGATCCCGGCGGCGGCGAAGCGCTTGCCGTTCCAGGTCTCGGAGAAGAAGCCGCGGGAGTCGCCGAATTTCGGCGGCGTGACCAGCTTGACGTCGGGGATGGCGAGCGGTTCGACGTTCACAGCGCTTCTCCCTCGGCGAGCTCGAGCAGCGCGCGGCCGAGATCCGTCTTGCCGAGACCGCGGGCATGGGCGCGCAAGGCGTCCGCATCGATGTAGCCCATGCGGAACGCGACCTCCTCGGGGGAGCCGACCAGCATGCCGGTGCGCGACTGGATGGTCTGCACGAAGGTCGCGGCCTGCAACAGGCTGTCGGGCGTGCCGGCGTCGAGCCACGCGCAGCCGCGCGAGAGCTTCTCGACGTGCAGCGTGCCCATCTCGAGATAGACGTGGTTGAGGTCCGTGATCTCGAGCTCGCCGCGCGGCGAGGGGCGGATCTGCGGCGCGATGTCGTTGACGTGCTTGTCGTAGAAATAGAGGCCGGTCACCGCCCAGTTGGAGGTCGGCGCGGCCGGCTTCTCCACGATCTCGATGGCGCGGCCGGTCTCGTCGAAGGCGACCACGCCGTAGCGTTCCGGATCGCGCACCCGATAGGCGAAGACCGAGGCGCCGACCGGGCGGGACGCCGCGGTGCGCATCAGCGTGGACAGGTGATCGGCATGGATCAGGTTGTCGCCGAGGGCGAGGGCGCAGGCGTCGCCGGCCAGCCAGTCGCGGGCGATCAGGAAGGCCTGTGCGATGCCGTCGGGCTTCGGCTGCACGGCATAGGCGAAGCGGATGCCGAACTTGCTGCCATCGCCCAGCAGGCGCTTGAACTGCGGCAGGTCCTCGGGCGTGGAGATCACCATGATGTCCTGGATCCCCGCCAGCATCAGCGTCGAGAGCGGGTAGTAGACCATCGGCTTGTCGTAGACCGGCAGCAGCTGCTTCGAGGCCGCCAGGGTCATCGGATGCAGCCGTGTGCCGGAGCCGCCGGCGAGCAGGATGCCTTTCATCGCGTGCTGTCTCCCTCCGGACCGATCGCGTTCGGGCCGGCCTCGTGATGCAACGTCATGGGCGAAACCAATGCGAAGTCCATTCGCGAAACGACATGCAAGAAGAAGGCCGTTTCGGGATCAGCCCACCAGGCACGTGCCAGGAATGGGCGTTTTGGGGCGGGCCCACGGCCAACCCCGATGTCAGGCCGCCGTGCCCAGGCGCTGGCCGGCATAGCGCGCGGCGCGCACGCCCTCCCACCAGGGGCGGTTCGCCAGGTACCAGTCGACGGTGCGGGCGAGCCCCGTCTCGAAATCGTGCGGCGCGACCCAGTCGAGCGCCATCTCGGTGCGGCTGGGGTCGATCTCGTAGCGGAAATCATGGCCCGGCCGATCGGCGACGAAGCGGATCAGCCGCTCGCGCGGGCCGGCGGGATCGGGCACGCGCTGGTCGAGCAGCGCGCAGATCGTGCGCACCACCTGCAGGTTGGTGCGCGGCTGCCGGCCGCCGATCGCGTAGGTCGCGCCGATCTCCCCCCGTTCCAGCACGCGCACCAGCGCCGCGGCATGGTCGTCGACGTAGAGCCAGTCCCGCATGTTGGACCCGTCGCCATAGACCGGCAGGTCCTTGCCCTCGAGCGCATTCAGCGTGATCAGCGGGATCAGCTTCTCGGGGAATTGCCAGGGGCCGTAGTTGTTGCAGGTGTTGCTGACCAGCGTGGGCAGGCCATAGGTGTGGAACCAGGCGCGGACCAGGTGGTCGGAGGCCGCCTTGGTCGCGGAATAGGGGCTGCGAGGGTCATAGGGCGTGTCTTCGGTGAAGGCCGGGTCGTCGGCCTCCAGCGCGCCGAACACCTCGTCGGTGGAGACGTGGTGGAAGCGGAACGCCGTCCGCCGCGCGCCGGTCAGGCCGGCATGGTGCCGCCGCGCCGCCTCCAGCAGGGTGAACGTGCCGACCACGTTGGTCTGCACGAAGTCGGACGGGCCATCGATCGAGCGGTCGACATGGCTTTCCGCCGCGAGATGCATCACCACGTCCGGATCATGCGTCGCGAAGACCTGCCGCATCGCCGCCGCATCGGCGATATCGGCCCGCACCAGCACGTGGCGGTCATGGCCGCGCCCTTCCTCGAGCGCATCCTCTGACGCGGCGTAGGTCATCTTGTCGACGTTGACCACCACATGGCCGGTGTCGCGCAGCAGGTGGCGCACCACGGCGGAGCCGATGAAACCGCAGCCCCCGGTCAGAAGAATCTTCATGTGCAGGCAATCCCGTCCCTGATGCGACCGGTGGCGGTGCATATGTGCCGATGCAAACCGAACCTCCCCGGCGGGGCCACGTGACGTCGCCGTCCCGCATCGGGCGGTTCGTTCCGCCCCTCGTGGTCACCCAAGCCAAACCAACACCGGCCTGGCCGGGGACTCAATGGACCATCAGCAACGGACACGCCGCCGCCTGAAGGCAGTGCCGCGTGACCCCGCCCAGGATCCACTCCATCACCCGGCTGCGCCGGTACGCGCCCATCACTAAACCATCAGCACCGGCCTGCGCCACCGCCGCAAGCAGCGAATCGCCCTCCTCCCGCCCCGCCGGGTCGATTTTTCGCCGCTCCACGCGCCCCGCCTCCAGCGACCCGGGCGCGTCCCCGGGCCAGGCGGGATCGTCCGCGGTCACCGCGAGCAGCGTCACCCGCTCCGCCGCTTCCAGCCAGGGCCGCGCGGAGGCCAGTGCGCGGCGCGTGCCCGCCGTGTCGCGCCAGCCGGCGGCGAGATGACGGCCGAAGCCGCCGGTCCAGCCTGCCGGCACGACCAGGACCGGCTGGCCTTCCGTGAACAGCAGCGCATCCAGCGCGGCACGATGCGCGGGCAGGCCGTCATGTCGCGGCAACGTCATCGCCACCAGCGCGAACGCCCCCGCCGCGCGGGCGAGCGACGCGGGATCGCCCGCCTCCTCCCGCCAGTCGGCGCGCAGCTCCGGGTGCGGCCAGGACTCCCAGGCCGACCGGATCGCCGCCGCGCCGCGCGCCGCCTCCGCCGCCATCGCGGCCTGGCGCTCCGCCGTCAGCACCTCCTCGGTCGGCATGATCGCGCCGGCCGGATCGGCGCGGACATGCAGCCCGGACACCCGCGCGCCGGGCAGCGCGCGGCAGGCGCCGGCCACCGCGTCGAGGCACCCGGCGGCCCCGGCCGGGTCGAGCAGCAGCGCGAGGACGCGCGCGCTCATGCGCCCCGTCCGGCGGCGAGCCCCGCCCAGGTCGCGAGCAGGCACAGCACCACCGATCCCACGACATAGCCGCCGGCGCGCAGGACCTCGCCTGCTTCCAGCAGCTCCACCGTCTGCAGGCTGAAGGAGGAGAAGGTGGTGAACCCGCCGCAGATCCCGACCAGCACGAACAGCCGGATGTCGGGCGGCACGTCCCACGCCCCGCGCAGCCCGGTCATCGCGCCGAACCAGCCGATCAGGAACGAGCCGCCGACATTGATCAGCAGCGTCCCCCAGGGGAAGGCCGGTCCGGTCAGCGCCGCCACCGCGGCCGCGAGCCAGAACCGCGCGACGCTGCCGAGGGCACCGCCGGCCGCGACCCAGAGGACGCCGCCCATGGTCATACCGGCGCGCTCAACGTTCGACTCGCATGCAGATCACCTCGGCGCGCGGTATTGTCTTCGTTTGGGCGTGGTCGCCCCACCAACCCCACGCCAGGATCCCGATGAGCGAAGAGGCTCATCGCGATCATGCCTTCTGCAGGTTCCAGAACACCGGCACGGGCCCGCGGAGCTGCCCCGTCACCGACTTCCGCCAGGCGGTCGCCAGCGAGTACTGGCCCAGCGGCACGTAGGGCGCGTAGGTGAGCACGTCGAGCTGGATCTCCGCCGCGAGCTTCTTCCGGGTCGCCTCGTCGGTCGCGTCCAGCCAGGCCGAATGCAACTCCTCCACCTTCGGCATGCTGGGCCAGCCGTACCACGCCTTGGGCCCGTTGCCGCGCAGCGCCGGCGCGCCCAGCGGATCGAGGTAGTCGGCGGCCGGGAAGGAGGCGGGGAACATGGACCAGCCGCCCTTGTCCAGCGGCTCGCGGCTGTTGCGCCGCTGGACCACCGTGCCCCAGTCCATCGACTGGTCGTCCACGTTGATGCCGATCCGCTTCATGGTCGCCGCCAGCACCTGCGACATCGCATCGTAGAAGGGCTGGTCGGTCGGATGCAGCAGGACGAGCTTCTCGCCGTCATAGCCGGCCTGCTGCAGCATCGCCTTGATCTCGGCCACCGGCTTCTTGCCGCCCAGCCGGTCCATGCCCGCGTCGTTCGCCGACGGCGTTCCGTACAGGTAGCAGCCGATCGGCGCGTGATAGGCGCTGGGATCGTCGCCCACCACCGCCTGCATCACCTCGACCGGGTCGACCGCCGCCAGGATCGCCTGCCGCACGCCCTGCTTCGCGGTCGGGCCCTGCAGCGTGTTGAAGCGGCCGACCGGGTAGAGCCCGTACGGGTCGAGCCGATCCACCACCACGTCGGCGTTGCGCTTCAGCATGGGCAGCAGGTCGGGGATCGGCTGCTCGACCCAGTCGACCTCCCCGGCCGCCAGCGCGTTCGCGGCGGTGGCGGCCTCGGGCACGATGCGCCACTCGATCCGCTCGATATAGGCGCGCTTGCCGCCGGCGGTGAAGTCGGGCGGCTCGTCGCGCGGCACGTAGCCCGTGTGCTTCGTGAACACCGCGAGGTTGCCCGAGTTGAACTCCTTCGCCTCGAACTTGTACGGGCCGTTGCCGATGGCCTCCGTCACCGGCTTGAACGGATCCGTCGCCGCGAGCCGCGCCGGCATGATCACCGCCGCACTCGGCTGCGTCTTGCCCAGCGCATAGGGCAGCGCGGCGAACGGCTTGTTCAGCCGGAACACCAGGGTCCGGTCGTCCGGCGCTTCCAGCGCGTCGAGCCGCGCGCCCAGCAGCTGGCCGATCGCGTCGCGCTTCATCCAGCGCTGGAGGGAGGCGACGCAGTCCCGCGCCAGCACCTTCTCCCCGTCATGGAAGGTGAGGCCGGGGCGCAGCGCCATGGTCCAGCGCTTGCCGTCGTCGGAGACGGTGTGGCCCTCCACCATCTGCGGCTTCGGGTTCAGCTTCGCGTCCACGCCGTACAGCGTCTCGAACACCAGGAACGCATAGTTCCGGGTCACGGTCGCCGTGGTCCAGACCGGGTCGAGGCTGGCGAGGTTGCCCTGCGGCACGAAGACCAGCTTCTCCGCCGGTTGTGCGATTGCCGGCCGCGCCAGCGTCCCCGCCCCGGCCGCCACCAGGCCGGCCGTCCCCGCCAGGAATCCCCGTCGCAACATCTGCGCTTCCCCTCTGCTTGCTGTCGCGCGTCGAAGCCGCTCGCCGCGCCGCCGCCGGTGCTCCGGCGCGGCAGGCTTCTGGCGGAATCCGCCCGCCGGTCAAGTCCTGGTTGCGGGTTCGGCGCGTTCCGGCACCGATTCGACCCGGACTGCGCGGCGGACCTGCACCGGTTGCATGACGATGACGCTGGAAGAGTTATGATAAGGCGGCTTATGATCAGCCGGGGTAGGTAAAGTCTGAGGAGTGTCCGTGCACGAGTTCAAGCGCGACCTGCTGTTCCTGCTGAACGACGTCGCGCGGCTGCTGCGTGTCGACGCGGACAAGCGGGCGCGGACGCACGACATGACCCGCGCACAATGGGGCATCCTGCTCTGGCTCGAACGCCAGCCGGGCATCACCCAGAAGGAACTCGCCGAATATCTGGACGTGGAGCCGATCACGGTGGCCCGCCTGATCGACCGGCTGGAAGCGCGCGGCATGGTGGAACGCCGCCCCGACCCGCGGGACCGCCGGATCTGGCGCCTGCACCTGCGCCCCGCCGCCCATGACGTCCTGCACGAGATCCACGACCAGCGTACCGCCATGGCGCAGCTCGTGACCCAGGGCATCGACGCCGACGCCCTCGACGTGATGGTGGAGACCCTGCTGCACATGAAGACCACGCTGGCGCAGGACGCGCATGCCCGCCGGACCGGCGACTCACCGGAGGCGGAGGCGCGGATCGGGGAAGCGGCCTCGGCCGAAACGAAGGAAGCCGTCTGATGTCCCAAGCCGCCACCGCCGGACCCGCGGCGCGGGTCACCGAGACCTCCACCGCGCCCGCCGCGCGCGTCTCCGACGGCACCGCCGCGCCCACGGCGCGGGTGACCGACGGCAGCGCCGCACCGGCCGCGCGGGTCGGCGAACCCGCTGCTCCCGCAGCGCGCTCCGGGGATAGGTCCGCCACCCGCCGCGGGCGCCTGCGCCGCACGCTCCGCCCGATCCTGATGCTGGGTGGTATCGCCATCGTCGCCATCGGCTCCGGCGTCTGGTGGCTGAACGGCGGACGCTGGGTGGCGATCGACAACGCCTATGTCCGCGCGGCGAAGGAAGCGGTCGCGACCGACGTCTCCGGCCTGGTGAAGGAGGTCTCGGTCCATGAGGGCCAGCGCGTGCGCAAGGGCGACGTGCTGCTGCGGCTCGATCCGCGGCCGTTCGAGATCGCGGTGGCGGGCGCACGCGCGCATCTGAACGGCATGGTCTCCACGCTCAACGCGATGAAGCTCGAATACCAGCGGCTGCTGCGCGAGATCGACGTCAAGCGGGCGCAGGTCGACTCCGACCAAGCCAATTACGACCGGTTCGCGGCCCTGGTGCGCAACGGCGGGGTCACGCGCGTCGAGTACGACAACGCCCGCTTCCTGCTGGCGGCGGACAAGCAGGCCGTCGAATCCCTGCGCGTCGCCGCCGCCGTGCAGCTCGCGCGGCTGGGCGGCGACCCGGATGTCGACGTCACCACCATGTCCGACTACCTGCAGGCGAAGGCGCGGCTCGACGAGGCGCAGCGGCAGCTCGAACACACGGTGATCTACGCGCCGTTCGACGGCGTCGTCACCCAGGTCGAGACGGTGCAGCCCGGCATGTACCTCGCCGCCTCCACCGCCGCCTTCGGCATCGTCTCCACCGACCGGATCTGGATCGAGGCCAATCCCAAGGAGACCGAACTCACCTGGGTCAAGCCCGGCAACCCGGTCGAGGTCACCGTCGACACCTATCCCGGCCGCACCTGGACCGGCGTGGTCGAGAGCATCGCCCCCAGTTCCGGATCGGAATTCTCCGTGCTGCCGGCGCAGAACACCTCGGGCAACTGGGTGAAGGTGGTGCAGCGCATCCCGATCCGCATCCGGGTCGAGCGCGCGCCGTCCGACCCGGAACTGCGCGCCGGCATGAGCGTGGAGGCGGAGATCGACACGGGTCACAAGCGCACGCTGCACGATCTGTTCTGAGCGCCGCGTGGCCACCGCAGCGACACCCCCGATGCCCTCCGCCGGCGCGCCGGCCGCGCGCGCCGCTTCGGCCGCGCCGCCGGCCGCGCCGCCTATGGCCGGGTCGGAGCCGGTGCCGCACCGGCTGCTGATCACGCTGTGCACCGTGGGTGCGACGCTGATGCAGGCGCTCGACCAGACGATCGCCAACGTCGCGCTGCCCTACATGCAGGGCAGCCTGTCGGCGACCTATGACGAGATCACCTGGGTCCTGACCTCCTACATCACCGCGGCCGCGATCATGACGGCGCCGGTCGGCTGGCTCGCCGCGCGGTTCGGCCGCAAATACCTGTTCATCGCCTGCCTGGTCGGCTTCACCATCACCTCGATGATGTGCGGCGCGGCGCAGTCGCTCGACCAGATGGTGATCTTCCGCATCCTGCAGGGCGTGTTCGGCGCGGCGCTGGTGCCGCTGAGCCAGGCCACGATGATGGACATCTACCCGGTCGAGCAGCGCGGCCAGGCGATGGCGATCTGGGGCGTCGGCGTGATGATCGGTCCGATCCTCGGCCCCACGCTGGGCGGCTACCTGACCGAACTCTACAACTGGCGCTTCGTCTTCTACATCAACCTGCCGTTCGGCATCCTGGCGACCGTCGGGCTGCTGGTGTTCATGCCGCGCTCGCATCCCAACTTCAACATGCGGTTCGACTGGATCGGCTTCGGCGTGCTGTCGCTGGGGATCGGCGGGATCCAGATGATGCTCGACCGCGGCCAGAACCAGGACTGGTTCAGCTCCGGCGAGATCATGGCCGAACTCGTCCTCGGCTGCCTCGGCATCTACCTGTTCGTCGTCCACATGTTCACCGCGAAGAAGCCGTTCATCCCGCCGGCGATCTTCCGCGACCGGAATTTCTCCTGCGGCCTGCTGATGATGTTCGCGGCCGGCACGATCCTGGTGTCGAGCTCGTCGCTGATGGCGCCCTGGCTGCAGAACCTGGCGAACTACCCGGTGGAGACCGCGGGCCTCGTGATGGCGCCGCGCGGCGCGGGCACGATGGCGGCGATGCTGATCGGCGGGCGGCTCACCGCGCGGATGGATCCGCGCAAGCTGATGGCCTGCGGCATCCTCGCCCTGGTCTGGTCGATCTGGGAGATGACCGGCTGGACGCCTGACGTGTCGCAGCGGACCATCATCCTGACGATCATGGTGCAGGGCGTGGGCCTGGGCTTCCTGTTCATCCCGCTGCAGGTGGTCGCCTTCGCGACGCTCGCGCCGCAATACCGCACCGACGGCGCCTCCCTGTTCAGCCTGTTCCGCAACATCGGCGCGGCGATCGGCGTGTCGGTCACCTCGGCCATGCTGGCGCACAACACGCAGGTGCTGCATGCCGAGATCGCCTCCGGCGTGACCCCGTTCAACCGCGCGCTGCAGCAGGGCGACGCGGTGCAGCAGCACTGGGGCAGCGGCACGCCACACGCGCTCGCCGCGCTGGACCACGTGGTGAACCAGCAGGCGCAGATCATCGCCTATGTCGACGACTACAAGATGATGATCTTCACCACCCTGCCCTCGCTCCTGCTGCTGTTCCTGATGCGCCGCCCGCAACGCGCCGCCAAGGCCGACCCAGCCCACGCCGCGATGGACTGACGCCGCCTGCCCGCCCGCGTCGGTGGGCACGCTCCGCCGTCCCCGGCGGGCACGGCCCGCCCGTCACCCGGGGGCAGGGTCCGCCCGTCACCCGCGGGCAGGGTCCGCCCGTCACCCGGGGGCACGCTCCGCCCGTCCCCGGCGGGTACGGTCCGCCCGTCACCCGGGGGCAGGGCTGCTCCGTCATCCGCGGGCCTCGACCCGCGGATCCCCACCGGTCCTCACGGTGCCCGGAGGGGTCGCCGGATCGAGCTCGGCCACGACGATGAGGGACGCCGCTGCCCCCTGCTGACGTCGCGGAACGCCGCCCGCCAACCGCCGCAAACGGATCGTTCGCTCACGAACGCTTGTGAGAGCGCGATGGGACGGCTATCGAATCCGTTACAAACGGATCGGAACGTCGATGGTGTCGCAGAACCACCCGCCCGCGCGCGGATGCCGCACGCCCGCGGCACGCGCCCGCCCCGCCCGCGCGCTTGCCGCCCCCCTCGCGCTCGCGGCCACGCTGACCATCGCCGTTCCGTCCATCCCCGCTCGGGCCGACCAGACCTTCGGCGTGGTGGGCGATTTCGGCTCCACCGCCTCGCCTCCGGAGGTGCCCGTCATCGCACAGGCCGCGACCGGGGTGGCCGCGGCGCTCACCGGGAAAGGCCCCGCCTACATCCTGGGCCTGGGCGACCTGATCTACGGCCCGGCGGAGCTGGCGGGTTCGCCGTTCGCCGGCAACAAGATGCCGTTCACCCTCAGCCCCGCCCCGGCCGGGTATTACACGACGGCGATTGGCAGCCTGTACGGCCCCTACATGCAGCAGAGCGCCACCGTGCCCAATGGCGGCGCCACCACGCGGTTCTTCCCCGCGATCGGCGACCACGACTGGTGGCACGAGCAGGTACAGGTCAACGCCGAGACGGGCCAGCCGCTCAGCTACCCGACCTATCCGTACAGCACGAGCTACGGAATCGGTCCCGGCCTTTCCAATCCCAACGGCTTCTACACCGCGGCCCAGGCCGCCGCGGCGCAGGTATTGACGCTCGCCGCCAACATCGAGGCGAACGCCGCCACCTTGGGCCAGCTCTTCCCCGGCGCCGTCGAGCACAGCCTGGTGGTGTTCGGCGCGCCCAACACGCCGGTCGGCGCCGACAACTACGAGACCTACTTCGCGGCCCTCGCCACCCCACCCAACGCGCAGAGCCCGTCCGGCTCGCTCCGCTGGTACGACACGCAGCAGGGCAGCGGGCCCGGCTCGGTGCACGTCTTCTCGCTGTCCAACGATCCGAACGAGGTGCTGCAGGGCGGCCTCGCCACGATCGACATGCAGAACGCCGGGAGTTCGGCGACGAACCTCGCCGCCTCGCCGCAGGGCCAGTGGTTCAGCCGCGCGCTCGCCGCCTCCACCGCGACGTGGAACATCGTGGAGATGCACCAGCCGGTCGCCACCAGCTCCGCGCCCGAGGAAGGGCCCAGCCACAGCGACGGCGACGGCCATCTCGCCACCAGCTACATGCAGTGGTTCGACGGCGGGAAGGTCGACCTCGTGCTCGCGGGCCACGTGCACGGCTACGAGCGGCTGTACAACGACGGCGTCGCCTACATCGTCAACGGCGCAGGCGGCACCTACGAGACCTTCGCGCGGTTCTGCAGCCAGCCCGGCGCGCCGCCCAGTTGCGGCCTGACCTACCAGGTCACCCCGCAATTCGCGGGCGGCGGCAGCACGACGTGGTCCAACACGACGATGCTGTCGCTCAGCCAGGTCCAGGTCGCCAACACGTACGGCTACCAGATCATCAACGTGAACAGCGCCAACAACTGGCTGGAGAGCCAGTTCTGGGCGTCGGCCAATCCCGCGGGCGTCGGCGGCGTCGACCCGCAATGGACGCTGGTGGACGACTTTTTCATCGTGAAGAACGGCGTGCTGCAGCCGGCGCAGATCGCCAGCGCGACCGGCGTGCAGCTCAGCATCCCGTACGGCGCAACGACGGGCGGCGGCATCCTCGACACGCAGGGCCAGACGCTCACGCTGAACGCCACCATCACCGGCCAGGGACAGCTCGTGGTGACCGGGGGCGGCACGCTCATCCTCGGCCAGCCGCAATCCCTGTCGCTGTTCCCCTCCCAGGATCTCGCGAGCCTGCCGTCGGTCGAGTCGAACCTGCCCTTCGCCTGGATCACCAACCCGGCCAACAGCTATGCGGGCGGCACGGTCGTGACCGGCGGCGCGACGCTGTCGATCGCGCGCGATGCGTTGTTGGGCGCCCCGTCCGGCGGCCTCACGCTGCAGCAGGGCACGCTGCAGACGACGGCGACGCTCACCTCCGCGCGCAGCATCACACTCGGCGCCGGCGGCGGCACGGTCCAGACCCTGGCCGACACGACGCTGTCCGGCGCGATCGGTGGGCCGGGCGGCCTCGTGAAGACCGGCGCCGCGACCCTGACCCTCACCGGCCCGCTCAGCTACACGGGCGGGACCGCGGTGCAGCAGGGGCTGCTCGCCGCCACCTCGCCGCTGGTGGGCGCGCTGTCCGTCGCGCAGGGCGCGGGGGTGAACGCGACCGTCGTGGTGCCGGCCGGGGCGGGCTTCGCCAATGCCGGCCTGATCCAGGGCGCCGTGACGATCGCCGGCAGCGGCATCAACACGGGGATCCTACCGGGCACCGTGCAGGTCGCCGCAGGGGGTGCCCTGACCAATGCCGGGAGCCTCGGCAGCACCACCACGGTCGCCGGCCAGCTCGCCAATGCGGGGATGATCACCGGACCGGTCGGCGTCCTCGGCGGCGGCACCTTGAGCAACACCGGCACGATGAGCGGCGCCACGACCGTGTCCGGCCAACTCGGCAACACCGGAGTGATCACCGCCCCGGTCGACGTCCTGAGCGGCGGCGCGTTCGCCAACACCGGCACCCTCACCGGAGCACTCACCCAGGCCGCCGGCGGCACGGTGGTCAACAACGGCCTCGTCACCGGGCCGGTGATCGCCAACGGCCTGCTCTCGGGCAATGGCCGCTACGGCAGCAGCCTGACGATCGGCGGCACCGTCGCGCCGGGCAACTCGATCGGCACGATCGCCGCCGCCGGCCCGGTCACCTTCACCCAGGGCGCGACCTACGCGGCCGAACTCGGCGCGCCGGGGCGGAGCGACCGGATCACCACCGGCGCCACCGCGACCCTCGGGGACGCCACGCTGCTGCTGATCCCGGCGGCAGGCACCACGCCGGCCCTGGGCAGCTACACGATCCTGCAGGCCGCGGGCGGCATC
This sequence comes from Rhodospirillales bacterium 69-11, assembly GCA_001898425.1. GTDB lineage: Bacteria > Pseudomonadota > Alphaproteobacteria > Acetobacterales > Acetobacteraceae > Rhodopila. The sequence continues at coordinate 43,027 of MKTV01000005.1, read as the reverse complement.
GCCGGCCAATTCGGCAGCGTCAGCGGCCCCTACGGCGCCGCCTACCCGTTCCTGGCCGCCAGCCTCGCCTATGGCGCGAACGCGGTCGGCGTGACGATCGGGCGCGGCGCCAGCTTCGCCTCGGCCGGGCAGACCACCAACCAGGTCCGCGCCGGCGGTGCCGTGGACGCGCTGCCAGACGCCGATCCGCTGGTGCCGCCGCTCGTGCTGCTGGATTACCAGACCGCCCCCGCCGCGCTCACGAGCCTGTCCGCCTCGATCTACGGCTCGCTGCAGACGGCGCTGCAGCAGCAATCCTTCTACCTGCGCGACACGCTGGACGCGCGGCTGCGCCAGGCCTTCGCGCCGGGACCGGTCGCCGGCGGGCCGGACAGCCAGGCCGCCGCCCCAGGCTCCCGCGCGACCGTGTGGCAGCAGGCGCTGGGGGCCTGGGGGTCCACCGGCAGCGATGGCAATGCCAGCAGCCTGAACCGCTCGATCGGCGGCTATCTGATCGGCGTCGACGCCATGCTGGGCGAGGACTGGCGCGCGGGCCTCGTCACCGGGTTCGACCGGTCCTTCCTGAACACCGACGGGGGCGCCAGCAACGGCGACGCCACCACCGCGCATTTCGGCGCCTATGGCGGCCGCCGCTTCGGCGCGGTCGGGCTCTCGCTGGGGGCGAGCTACAGCTACCACGACATCTCGACCAGCCGCGTCGTGCAGTTCCCCGGGTTCAGCGACGCCGACCGCGCCACGCTGCACGGTTCGACTGCGCAGGCCTTCGTCGACCTGCATCTCGACCGCCCGCTCGCCGGCGGGGTGGTCCAGCCCTTCGCCCAGCTCGCGGTCGTGCGCGTCTCGACTTCGAGCTTCGGGGAGGCCGGTGGCGCCGCGGCGGTCACCGGCAGCGGGGCGGTGCAGTCCAACGGCTATTCCACCCTCGGTGCCCGCGGCAGCCTGCCGCTGGAGATTGCCGGCGCCGTGCTGACGCTCGACGCCTCGGTCGGGTGGCAGCACACGATCGGCAACACCGTGCCGCAGACCGGTCTCGCGCTGGCGGGCGTCGGCTTCGCCACCAACGGCGTCGCCCTGCAGACCGACCAGGCGGTGCTGGGGTTCGGCGTGCAGGCGGCGATCGCGCCGAATGTCGGGCTGGGCCTGCGCTATGGCGGACAGTTCGGCGGACGCGCGCAGGACAACGCCGTCGCGGGCTCGCTCGTCCTGCGGTTCTGAGCGCGGCCGGGTGCCGGATCCCCTGCTCCAATCCGGCGCGAGAGCGAAATCGAGCCGGAAATGCTCTAGACCTCCGGCCCGCCATGCCCGTCGGTGTGCAGGCAATTGGCGTGGCTGTGGTCCGCCAGCACCTCGATCACCCGGCAATCGGCCACCCGCCCCTGGCCGCAATCGGCGACCATGCGCGCGAGTTCCGCCTCCAGCGCCCGGAGCCGCGCGATGCGCCCGCGCACGGCGGTCAGGTGCCCCCGCGCGATCCGGTCCGCCTCGGCACAGGAATGCTCCGGCGCATCCGTCAGGCGCAGCAGGGCGCGGACGTCGTCCAGCGGGAAGCCCAGCTCGCGGGCGTGCCGGATGAAGGCCAGCCGGTCCAGATGCGCCCGCGTGTAGACGCGGCGCCCCCCGGCCGTCCGCGCCGGCTGCGGCATGAGCTGGTTCCGTTCGTACCAGCGGATCGTCTCCACCTTCGTGCCGGTCCGGCGCGCCAGGTCGCCGATCGCGTATTCCGCCGCCTCCATCACCCGCTCCCGCTCCTGTAGACGCTGCAGGTACCTCATGTCGGCTGGCGCGCGGCGCGGATCAAGCGAGCCCGCGCGGATCGGGCTTGCTCCTGTAGTGGCTACACGTTGCAAGACGCCCCGCAGAGGCACGCGGCTCACGTGCCGGACGCGACGCGGCAGATGCAGGAGACGATCGACATGCCCGAGACCCTGGAGCGCGACACGGCGGGCCACACACGGAGCTGGCGGGTCGGCGGCATGGATTGCGCCGCCTGCGTCGCCAAGGTCGAGAAGGCGGTGTCCCGCCTGCCCGACATCCAGGACGTCCAGGTGAACCTGATGGCCGAGACGATGACGGTCCGCTTCGGCACCGGCGCCGACGCCGCCCGCATCGAGAAGACCGTCGCGGCACTCGGCTATACGGTCACGGCGCGCGCGAAAGCGGACGGCGCGAACGCGGGCGGAGCGGGGCGGACGGAGGAACGCGCGTGCTGCGCGGGGCACGATCACGCGGGGCACGCGCACGCGGACCATGCTCATGCGGGCCACGACCACGCGGGCCACGACCACACGGGCCACGACCACACGCATCAGGGCTGCGACGGCCACGGCCACCAGGAGCACGCCCACGCACATGCGGGGCACCAGCACGCCCACGGCGCGGCCGAGGAAGCCGAGGCCCGCGCCGGCACCCCCTGGTGGCGCACCGCCAAGGCGCGCCTCATCGTGCTCCTCGCCCTGCTGGTGGGCGCCGCCTGGGGACTCGCCCACCTGTTCCCCGCCGCGGCCTACTGGCTCTACCTCGCGGCGACGCTCGTCGCCGTCGTGCCCTTCGGCCGCCGCGCCCTGGCGATGGCCCGCGCCGGCTCCCCCTTCTCCATCGAAACCCTCATGGTCGTCGCCGCGCTCGGGGCCGTCGTGATCGGCGCGGCGGAGGAGGCGGCGATCGTCGTGCTGCTGTTCGCCCTGGGCGAGCTGCTGGAGAACGTCGCCGCCGGACAGGCCCGCGCCGGGATCAAGGCGCTCGCCGACCTCATGCCCCGCACCGCCCGCGTGGAGCGCGGCGAAACCGTGCAGGAGGTGCCGGCCGAGCGGTTGCGCCTGGACGAGGTGGTGCAGGTCCGACCCGGGGACCGCATCCCCTGCGACGGGCTGGTGCTGACCGGTGAGTCCGCGGTGGACGAGAGCCCGGTGACCGGGGAGAGCGTGCCGGTCGCCCGCGGCCCCGGCGACCAGGTCGTGGCCGGGTCCGTCAACACCGCCGCGGTGCTGCGCGTGCGGGTCACGGCGACGGCCGCGGACAACACGATCAGCCGGATCGTCCGCATGGTGGAGGACGCGACGGCGAGCCGCGCGCCCACGCAGCGCTTCATCGAGGCATTCAGCGCCTGGTGGACGCCGGGAGCGATGATCGTGGCGGGCCTCGTGATCCTCGTGCCCCCGCTGCTCTTCGGCGGGGCGTGGGAGACGTGGATCTATCGCGGCCTGGCCGTGCTGCTGATCGCCTGCCCCTGCGCGCTGGTGATCTCCGTGCCTGCCGCGATGGCCTCCGGCCTGTCCGCCGGTGCGCGGCGCGGGCTGCTGGTGAAGGGCGGCGCGGCGCTGGAGGCGATCGGCAAGGCCAGGACCGTCGCCTTCGACAAGACCGGAACGCTGACCGAGGGCCGCCCGCGCGTGACCGACATCGTGCCGGCCGAGGGCGTGGAGGAGCCGACGCTGCTGCGCGCCGCCGCCGCGGTCGAGGCGGGCAGCGCCCATCCGCTCGCCCTCGCCGTGCTGGGTGAAGCCGAAACGCGCGGCATCCGGCCGCCGCCGGCCACCGAGGCAGGGGCGGTGCCGGGGAAGGCCGCGACCGCCCTGGTCGGCGGCGCGCGCGTCGCGGTCGGCAGCCCCGCCTACGCCGCCGAACAGGGCGTCGCGCTCGGCGTCCTCGCCAGCCGCATCCACGGCTTCGAGCAGGAGGGCAAGACCGCGATCGTCGTCCTGCGCGATGGGCAGGTCCTCGGCACGCTCGCCCTCCGCGACGAGCCGCGGGAGGATGCGAAGCGCGCGGTCGCCGCGCTCCAGGGCATGGGCGTCGGGTCGGTCATGCTCACCGGCGACAACGAACGCACGGGCCGTGCAATCGCCGGCAGCCTGGGCATGGACGTGCGCGCCGGCCTGCTGCCGCACGAGAAGCTGCGCGAGATCGAGGCGCTGAAGGCAAGCGGCGCCGTGGCGATGGTGGGCGACGGCATCAACGACGCCCCGGCCCTCGCCGCGGCCAGCGTGGGAGTCGCGATGGGCGGCACGGCGGTGGCGCTCGAGACCGCGGATGCGGCGCTCCTGCGGGAACGCGTGGGCGGGATCGCCGAACTCGTCGCGCTGTCGCGTGCGACGCTGGCCAACGTGAAGCAGAACGTCGCGGCCGCGGTGGGGCTGAAGGCGATTTTCCTGGTCACGACGCTGGCCGGCATCACCGGCCTGTGGCCCGCGATCATGGCCGATACCGGGGCGACCGTGCTGGTGACCCTCAATGCCCTGCGACTGCTGCGCTGGCGCGGCCAGAGCCTGTCCGACACGGTCTGACCCCTCGCTTGATCGCGTGATCCATGGCGCCGGCGATCGCGCGCCCGCCGATCAGGCGCCCGACGGCTAGGCTCTGGCAGCGAGCAGCCGCGTCCGCCGCTTGCGCGGGGCCGGCTCCGCGACCGCGAGGGCGGTCTCCCGCGCCGCCTGCAGCGCCGCCCGCCAGTGCGCGGCGCGGCCGGCCAGCGTGCCCTCGGCCAGGAACGCGGCATGCGCCCCCTCCGCCAGCCGCCGCAGCCGATCGGGATCGCGGCGCAACCCGCTCAGCGCCGCGAACCAGGCCTGCGGGTCGGCCGGCAGCAACATCCCGCCCCGTCCATCTGCCAGCGAGCCGCGATACGGCGCCACGTCCGAGGCGAGCACCGCGAGGTCCAGCGCGGCGTAGTCCAGCGTCTTGATCGGCGACTTGCCCCGGTTGAACGGCGTGTCGCGCAAGGGTGCGAGCCCGACATCCCAGGCCGGCTGCGTCGTGATCCACTGCACGAAGCCCGGGTAGGACGCGGCGGGCACGACCGGCAGTCCCAGCCGGTTCACCCAGGGCGGCAGGTCGGGCTGTGCGGTGACGCCCAGCATGTCGATGGTCACGCGGTCGCCCAGCGTCGCCTTCAGCCGCTCGAGCCCCGGCTGGATCATCGCGAAATCATCGCCATGCGTGCCCGTGCCCATGCACAGGATCCGCAGCGGCGTGCCCGGCGGACGGGGCAGGCGCGGCGGGCGGGTCCAGATCCGCTCGTCGAGCGCGTTCGGCATCACCCGCGCGCCCGCCCGCACCGGCGCGATGGCGGCGGCGAGCGCCTCGGTCGACACCCAGACCTCGGTGGCGAGCCGCAGCATCCGCTCCACGACCCGCGCCTTGGGGCGCAGTTCCGTCGCGTCGGCATGGGCCGGCGGCACGTTCAGCAGGTCGTCGTCGAGATCGTAGACCAGCGCCGCCCCGGTCTCCCGCGCATGCTTCGCCAGCGCGTTCGCGGTCGCGAGGTCGGGCACGCCGTAGCGCTGGGTCAGGATCAGGTCGCAGCGATAGTCGAGCGCCTCCTCGGCCCTCGCGACCACAATGTCGAGGCCGCCGCCGATCGCCGGATGGTCGAGCGGCTGGAGCAGGCGGATATAGGCGCAGGGGCTGATCACCCGGCCGTCCAGCCGCTCCGGGATCACCACCACGCTGGTCCGGCTTGGCTCGCGCAGGTCGCGCAGGCCGCGTGGCGCGCCGGGCGCGGCGAGATAGGCGGTGGCGTAGAAATCCGCCGCCGGCGCGCGCGGGGCGGTGGCCGCGCCGCGTTGCGCCTTGAGCGCGCCGCGCACCTGGCCGAACAGGGCGAGCCAGTCCTCGGTCGTGCTGCGCGGATCCGCGAGCCAGGTGAGCGGGCGGTCGGCCAGGCGTTCGGGGAATGCGCCGATCGCCGTTGCCACCACCGGCAGCCCGGCCGCCAGCGCGGCGCTCAGCGTGTAGCTGAACGTCTCCGGCCAGGTGGCGGGGAACCACACGACATGGGGCTTGAGCCGCGCGAGCAGCGCCGGGAGCTCCGCCTCCTGGTACGGACCGGTCGGGTGCAGCAGGGCCTCGGCGTCGCCGGGAAAATCCTGTTCCACCGATCCGATCAGGTCGATGCGCAGCTCCCCGGGATCGGCGGTCTCCGCCACCGCCGCGACCGCGTGCGCGCCCTTGTGGTTGGCGAGCACGCCCAGCACGGCCACGCGCAGCGGCCCGCGCAGCGGCGGCGCCGCGACCCGCCACTCTGTCTCCGCGACCGGCTCGTGCGGCGCGACGATCGCGCGTGCGCCGATGCCATGGCGGACCAGGCGCTGCCGCGTATCCTCGCTGGGGCAGAGCACCCGGTCGGCTTCCAGGAACATCCAGGCCTGCTCGCGCCGCCAGGCCAGGATCTCCCGCGCGCCCTGCGAGGGCCGGCCGGCGATGCAGGCATTGCAGGTCGCGGGGCCCGGCTCGCCGCAATGCGGCTGGTCGGGCCAGGGCAGCAGGTTCACCTGCGGGCAGAGCGCATAGTAGTCGTGCACGGTGACGTCGAAGGGCACACCGAGCCGATGGATGAGGCGGCGGAGGTCGAGGTCGACGCCCATGGTGTGGTGGATGTGGACCCGCGCGACCCCGGCATGCTCGAGCAGCAGCAGCAGTTCGTCTGCGCGGTCGCGCGGCAGGGTGAGGCGGGGATGCCCCTCGATCGCCGGCACCGACAACTCGGTGCCGCGCGCGGTCGCCGCAAGCAGCAGGCAGTGCGCGCGGCCGGCGAGGCGCGCGACCAGATGCTGCACGTGACGGCTCACGCCGCCGCCAAGGTCATGAACGACGAACAGCAGCTTGGGCAGGCGCGACGCGCCGAACAGGCCCAGCGTGACCGCAAAGCGGAAGGGGCCGACCTCGTCCAGCGAGACATGGCGTTGGACGAGGTCGTCGTAGTCCGGGTAGCGCTGGCAGACCAACGCGCTGCTCTTGGCGGCCAGCGCGCCGCCTTCCGGGCCGAAGCTGACATTGCCCTCATGGAAGACGAAGAGGTCGCAGGCCAGCCGGTTCTCCCACCCGCGCGCGCGGGCGCGCATGCAGAAATCGTTCTCCTCGCCATAGCCGCGGCCGAACCGCTTCTCGTCGAAGCCGCCGAGCGCCGTCAGGGCGTCGCGGCGGATATACATGCAGAACCCGACCGTGGTCGGCACGGCGATGCTGCGGCCGGCATTCACCGTGCGGCAGGCATCGTCCACCTCCCGCAGCGACAGGCCGAACGGGATCGGGCCGCCTTCCTCGCGCGGATAGCTGCAGATCGTCGCGTTGTTCGAGAACGGCGAGACGGAGGCGATGCGCGGGCCGGCATAGGCCTGGGCGGCGAGGCGGACCAGCCAGCCGGGCGGCACCTCGGTGTCGCTGTTCAGCAGCACCACGTCATGATCGCCGGCCGAGACCATGCCGCGATTGGCCGACGCGACGAAGCCGAGGTTCTGCATGTTGCGGACCAGGAAGATCCGCCGCGAAGCGGCCAGCTCGTCGAGCCAGGCCGACAATTCGGGTTCGGGTGAGTGATCGTCGATCACGATGATCCGGCCGGGCGGCCGATCAGGATCCGCGAACACCGCATTCAGGCAGCGCTGCGTCTCGGCCAGGCCCTTGTAGACCGGCACGACGACGTCGACGGACACGCCGCGCGGCATGCGGACCGGATGCGGGGCGACCGGCAGGTAGTCGGCGATGGTGATCGCCTGTTCGGTGGGCCAGCCCGCCCGTTCCCCCACGCGCGAATGGTACAGCAGCGGGTTGGCCGCCGCCTCCGGATGCTGGTCCACGTACCAGGCGGCGTCGAAGCGCGGGTGCGGATTGCGGAGCTCCGCCGCGCCGATCTGCAGGTAATGCACCAGGGGATTGGCGGAACCGGCGGAGACGTCGGGGTAGCGGGACTGGTACCAGAGGGAGTCGAACCAGCGGTTCGGGTCGCGGCCCTCGGCCAGCCCGTGATGCACGAAATGGTGCAGCGGATCGGCCCCCGACCCGGCCACGTCGGCGTAGCGCTCGCAATACCATTCGGCATCGAAGAAGCCGGCGAAGGCTTGCGCAAACATCGCGGCGCCCGACTTCCCGGGCGGGTCTCCTGGCGGCATCAGAGTCCCTTCCGCTGGCGCGGCGGCTGGAATGAGGCATGCCGTCCGGCAGAGCGGCAGCTTCGCTCGTGGAACGGAATACGATGGTAGCGGAATCTCTCACGCAGGCGCAGCGTGTCAAGCAAAGACGACACCTATGGTAGCAAAGACGCGCCGAGATACACTCATTCGTTGAGAACCGCCTCAAATACCGAGATGCCGTCGCATCAGCGAAAAGGATCGGTCATGAACGACACCGTCGCGCAACATTACGCCCAGCCCGCGCTGCTCACACGCCTGCTCGACGCGCTCCGCGCCGCGGGCAAGGACATGGCGCGGTTGAGCATCGAGGATCTCGCTCCGATCGACGAGTTCCACTCGCGGCGCCGCCGCGCGACCGAGGAACTGGCCGCCTGGCTCGCTCCGACCCCGGGCATGCAGGTGGTCGATATCGGTTCGGGCCTGGGCGGGCCGGCGCGCTACCTGGCGCAGACATTCGGATGCACGGTCACCGGAGTGGACCTGACGCCCGATTTCGTCGCCACCGCCACGGGGCTGACGGAAGCGGTCGGCCTGCAGGATCGCGTGCGGTTCCAGGTGGGATCGGCGGTGTCCCTGCCCTTCCCGGACGCGAGCTTCGACGCCGCGTGGTCGCAGAACGTCGCGATGAACATCGCCGATCGCGCTGCCTACTATGCAGAGGCGTTCCGCGTGCTGCGCCCCGGCGGCCGGCTCGCGATCCAGGACGTCGCTACCGGGACGGGCGCGCCGCTCGATTTCCCCGTCATGTGGGCGGACCGGCCGGAGATCAGCTTCCTGCGCACGCCGGAGGACACGCGCCGCCTGCTCGAGAGCGCCGGGTTCCGGGTGGCGCAGTGGGCGGATACGTCCGAGTTGTCGCTTGCCGAGAGCGCTGCCGAACGGGCGCGGGCTCGCGCCGGCGAGGCGCCGCCCGCCCTCGGCCTGCATCTGGTGATGGGACCGAGCTTCCGGGACCGGCTGCGCAATGCGCAGCGCGCGATGGAGGATGGGCGATTGCGGCTGATCGCGGCCCTGCTGGTCAAGCCGGGCTGATCGGCCGCCCCGCCCCGCACGACCCGCGGCGCTGGCCGACAGGTGGCCGGCGCGCTGGCCGGCGCGGGGCCGGCATGGCACGCTTCCCGGAAAGGCCATGCGCCGCAACGGGAGAGGAACACGCCATGTCCGACGTCACCACGGAACTGGGCCTGCTGTCGGGTGTCCGCATCGTCGACCTGACGCAGTTCGAGGCCGGCCCCGCCTGCACCGAGGCCCTGGCCTGGCTGGGCGCCGAGGTCGTGAAGATCGAGAACCCGAAGCTGGGCGATCCCGGCCGGCGGCTGCGGGCGGGCCAGCCCGACGACGACCCGTATTACTTCCAGGTGTTCAACGCGAACAAGAAGTCGGTCACGGTGAACCTGAAATCGCCGCAGGGCCTCGCGTTGGTGAAGGACATGCTGCGCAAGGCCGACGTGGTGGTGGAGAACTTCGCGCCCGGCGCGATCGAGCGCCTGGGTCTCGGCTGGGACGTGGTGCAGGCGCTCAATCCCGGCATCATCTATGCGCAGGTGAAGGGGTTCGGTGAGGGCAGCCCGTACGAGAAGAACCTCGCGTTCGACATGATCGCGCAGGCCTGCGGCGGCACGTTCAGCGTGACCGGCGATCCGGACGGGCCGCCGACCCGGCCGGGCTTCTCGCTGGGCGACACCGGCACCGGCATGCTGCTCGCCATCACCATCCTGGGCGCGTTGTACGACCGGCAGCGCAGCGGGAAGGGGCGGCGGCTGCAGGTCGCGATGCAGGATGCGATGCTGCACTACATGCGCATCAACTTCGCCACCCAGGCGTTCACCGGCAAGCCGGCGCAGCGCGGCGGCAGCAAGGTGGTGGGCATCAACAACGCGCCGATGGGGCTGTATCCCTGCGCGCCCGGCGGCCCGAACGACTGGGTCTACATCATGACCAGCCGCGCGAACCCCGAACATTGGGGCCGGTTGCTCACGCTGGTCGGGCGGGAGGACCTGGTCGGCGATGCGCGCTACGCCACGCCCGCGGACCGGCTCGCGCGCGAGGCCGAGGTGGACGAGATCATCGCGACCTGGACCCGCCGGCACACGAAGCAGGAGGCGATGCGCGCGATCGGCGCCGTGGGCGTGCCCGCCGGCGCGGTGTTCGACACGTTGGAGCTGCACGACGAGCCCAGCTTCGAGCAGCGCGGCATCATGCAGGTGATGCAGCATCCGCAGTACCGGCCCTTCAAGATGCCGGCCTGGCCGGTGTGGGTGGACGGCAAGGCGGCGCGCGTCGGGGCCTCCCCGATGCTGGGCGAGCACACCGACGGCGTGCTCGTGCAATGGATCGGGCTGAGCGAGGCCGACGTCGCCGACCTGCGCGCGGCCGGCGCCATCGGGTAGGGCGCGGCCGGCGCGATCGCGTCGCGCGCGGCAGGCGATCGGGTCGCGCGCGGCCGTCAGTGTCCCAGCGCCGCCTGCTCGTCGGACCAGCCGGGCGGCACGCCCGTCATGTCGGGCAACTGGTGGGCGATGCCCTTGTGGCAGTCGATGCAGGTTCGCTGCCCGGTCAGCAGGTAGCGGCTGTGCAGCGTCGCCGCACGCGGCGCCTGCTTCGTCAGGTCCATCGCCACGGCGCTGTGGCAGTTGCGGCATTCCAGGCTGTCGTTCGCCTTCAGCCGCGCCCATTCATGGCCGGCGAGCTCACGCCGTTTCGCGAGAAACTTCTCGCGCGTGTCGATGGTGCCGAAGATCGCGCCCCACACTTCCTTCGAGGCCTGCATCTTGCGGGCGATCTTGTAGGTCCAGTCGTGCGGCACGTGGCAGTCCGCGCATTTCGCCCGCACGCCGGAGCGGTTCGAGAAATGCACCGTCTGCGCGAGCTCCGGATACACGTTGTCCCGCATCTCATGGCAGCTCACACAGAACTGCTCGGTGTTCGCGTATTCGAGCGCGGTGTTGAAGCCGCCCCAGAACACCACGCCGGCGATGAACCCGCCCAGGGTGAGGAAGCCGAGACTGAGCCCGGTGGCCGGGCGACGGATGATGCCCCACACGCACAGGGCGACGGACCAGATGCGTCGCATCGGATCACTTCCCGCCGGTCGAGAGCGAGTCACGGAACGTGTTCTGCACCAGCGGCGGCGCGTCGGCCTGCGGCACGTGGCAGGCGGTGCAGAAGTAGCGTCGCGGCGTGACGTCGATCAGAACCTGGCCGTCGCGGTCCATGAAGTGCGTAACCGAGATCATCGGCGCGCCGGATCCCGGCGTGAACTGGCGGGCGTGGCAGCTCAGGCAGCGATTGGTGTTGAGCGTGAGCTGGTAGCCGTCGATCGCATGCGGGATGACGGGCGGCTGCTCCGGGTAGTTGCGCATCTGCCGCACGTCGTTGGTCACCATGGGCGGCACCGGCGGCGCCTTCATGGGCTGCGTCGGCGGCGTGTTGCCCGAGAGGCGCGGCGTGTCAGTCAGGACTTGGGCGTGCGCCGGGATGGCGAGGCAGAGAAGGAGGGCGAAAAGGGCCAGCAGGGTGAGGCGCCGCGCCCCCGCTCCATCTGTCATGGCCGGGCTTGTACCGGCCATCCACGGCTTCCTGCGCAAACGTGAGAACATCCGTGGATGGCCGGGCCAAGCCCGGCCATGACAGATGGGAGCGGGCCAAGCCCGGCCATGACACCAGGGTGTGGGCGCGGGCGCGTCACGATACGCGGACGCGGGCTCGCCGCGGGCGGCAGGGGCGGTCCGGTCCATCACGCCACCACCGGCACGATCTTCACCGCGCATTTCTTGAAGTCCGTCTGCTTGCTGATCGGGTCGGTGGCGTCGAGCGTCACCTGGTTGATGAGCTGGCTCGCGTCGAACCACGGGACGAAGACCACGCCGGGCGGCATGCGGTTGCGGCCGCGGATCTCGATGCGGCTGCGGATCAGGCCGCGGCGGGAGATCACCTCGACCTCCGCGCCCTGGTTGATGCCGAGCCGGCGGGCGTCGAGCGGGTTCATGAAGACGCGGGCGCCCGGGAAGGCGCGATACAGTTCGGGCACGCGCATCGTCATGGAGCCGGAATGCCAGTGCTCCAGCACGCGGCCCGTGACGAGCCAGAAGCCGTATTCCGCATCGGGGCTCTCAGCCGGCGGCTCGTACGGCGCGGTCAGGATCACCGCTCGGCCGTCGGGGCGGCCGTAGAAGCGGAGGCCCTGACCAGGCTTGACGTAGGGATCGAACTCCTCCCGATACCGCCAGCGGGTTTCCTTGCCGTCGACCACCGGCCACCGCAGTCCGCGCACCTGGTGGTAGGTGTCGAACGGCGCCAGGTCATGACCGTGGCCGCGCCCGAAGCTCGCGTATTCCTCGAACAGGCCCTTCTGCAGGTAGAAGCCGAGACGCTGCGAGTCGTCACAGGCGTAACCACTCTCGATCTCGGTGAGCGGGAACCGGTCCACGGTGCCGTTCCGGAACAGCACCTCGTACAGCGTCTTGCCGCGGAAGCGCGGGTGCGCGGCAAGCGTCTCGGCGGGCCAGACCTCGTCGGTGGTGAACCGCTTGCTGAACTCCACGAGCTGCCAGACGTCCGACCGCGCCTCCCCCGGCGGGGTGACGAGCTGGTGCCAGAAATGCGTGCGGCGTTCGGCGTTGCCGTACGCGCCTTCCTTCTCGACCCACATCGCGGACGGCAGGATCAGGTCGGCGGCCTTCGCGGTCACGGTGGGATAGGCGTCGGAGACGACGATGAAGTTGTCGGGGTTGCGGTAGCCGCGCCAGGTCTCGTTGGCGCTGTTGGGCGCCGCCTGCAGGTTGTTGTTCACCTGCACCCAGAGGAAGTTGAGCTTGCCGTCCTTCAGCATCCGGTCCTGCTGCACGGCGTGATAGCCGGGCACGGGATTGAGGAAGCCGTCCGGCAGTCCCCACAGCTCCTCGGTATGCTTCCGGTGCGCGGGGTTGGTGACCACCATGTCGGCCGGCAGGCGGTGGGAGAAGGTGCCGACCTCCCGCGCGGTGCCGCAGGCCGAGGGCTGGCCGGTGAGCGAGAACGGCCCGTTTCCCGGCTCGCTGATCTTTCCGGTCAGCAGGTGCAGGTTGTAGCAGAGCTGGTTGGCCCAGACGCCGCGGACATGCTGGTTGAAGCCCATCGTCCACAACGAGACGACCTTGCGCTTCGGATCGGCGTAGAGCTCCGCCAGCGCGTGCAGCTGGTTCGGCTCCACCCCGCTCAGCGCGGCCACCTTCTCCAGCGTGTAGTCGGACACGAAGGCGGCGTAGCTGTCGAAGTCGGTCGGCGTCGTGGCCGCCGGATCCTTCGCACCGGTGGCGCGCTTCTCCCGCGGGTCGTCGGGCCGCAGCCCGTAGCCGATATCCGTCTGCGCCTTCAGGAACAGCGTGTGCTCGCGCACGAACGCCTTGTTCACGCGGCCGGTGGTGATGATGTGGTTCGCGACGTAGTTGAGGATCGCGAGGTCGGTGCCCGGCTTGAACACGATCGGGATGTCGGCGAGGTCCGAACTGCGATGCGTGAAGGTCGACAGCACCGCCACCTTGCAGTCCGGCGTCGAGAGCCGGCGGTCGGTGATGCGCGTCCACAGGATCGGGTGCATCTCCGCCATGTTCGAGCCCCACAGCACGAACGCGTCGGCCTGCTCGAAATCGTCGTAGCAGCCCATCGGCTCGTCCATGCCGAAGGTGCGCATGAAGGCGAAGGCGGCCGAGGCCATGCAGTGCCGCGCGTTCGGGTCGAGGTTGTTGGAGCGGAACCCGGCGCGCATCAGCTTGGTCGCGGCATAGCCTTCCCAGATCGTCCATTGGCCGGAGCCGAACATCCCGATCCCGGTCGGCCCCTTCTCCTTCAGGATGCGCTTGACCTGGGCGGCCATGACGTCGAACGCCTCGTCCCAGGAGACCGGCTCGAACGCGCCGTCCTTGGCATAGACCCCGTCACGCTTCCTCAGCAGCGGCGTGGTGAGCCGGTCGGCGCCGTACATGATCTTCGAGAGGAAATAGCCCTTCACGCAGTTGAGGCCGCGATTGACCTCGGCCAGCGTGTCGCCGTGCGTCGCGACGACGCGGTCGTCCTTCACGCCGACCATGACGCCGCAGCCGGTGCCGCAGAAGCGGCAGGGCGCCTTCGACCACTTGATCTCCAGCGCCGCGCGCCCGCCCGTGACGGGCTGCGCCGTGGCGGGCAGCGCGACGCCGGCGGCGGCGGCGGCGATCGCGGCGGCCTGCGCCTTGATGAGGTCGCGTCGGGCGAGGGTCATGCGGCATCCATCGGTTCGAGTGCTTGTTCGAAGACCAAGGCCGCGGCCTGCGTCCCGGGCAGCGCGGCGATCGCATCCAGCCGGTCCGCGAGGGCCCGCGCATCGGGCCCCTCCATCACGACGACGATGCGGCTGCCGGACACGGCGTGGATCTCGGTCTGGGGCAGCGTGGCGATCCGGGCGGCCAGGGCGGCTGCCTCCGCGGGACGCACCGACACGACGGCCGAGGCGACGTGCCCCGCGCCATGCGCAGCGGTCCGCCCCCTCGCGGCCGGCCCGTCGGCGACCGGCTGACCGGCACCGGAGTCGGTCGGCCCCGGATCAGTGGCCATGACCGCCGCTCCCGTAGCTGGGCGGCCCATAGACCTGCTGGCTCATCCAGACCGCGAAGCCGTACGCGCCGACGAAGCCCACCGTCAGCACGGGCCAGGCGAACACCGCCAGCAGCAGGAAGACGAACAGTTCCTGGCGGCGGACCGCACTGCCGCTCGTGGCACCGGTCGCGCGGGGCGGATCGCTCTGCATCGGTCGGGGGCTCCTGCCGTTCCGATGGCAGTAATAGGCATGGAGAATGCTTGTTTGCGTTGATCCAAATCAACGGCGCCGGCCGAAGGGTCCGTGATTTACGGGGGCGCGGCGGGCAGGTATGTTCCCGGACATGTCCCGCCACGTCGTCAATCACACGCCGATTATGAAGCGTCCCTTCGGGGCTGCTTCGGCGTGCGCGCGGTGACCGGCCCGACATAGCGCACCCCGAAAGCCCCGCCGGAGACGGTTCGGGGCTTTTCTTATTCCGACCCGTTCCCCCCGGCCCTGTCAGAGGAACGGAGTCCCATGAGTACCCAGCCCCCCTCCCCCGACCCGTCAGCCCTCGCACCGTTCGGTCCCAGACGGTCCGACACCAGACCGTCCGGCACCAGACCGTCCGGGGGCGGATCGCCCGCGGGCGGTCCGTCCGCCGCGACCGCCTCCGCCGCCAGGGCGCCGCGCGTGGGGATCGTCGGCGCCACGGGCGCGGTCGGCGGCGAGTTGCTGCTCTGCCTCGAGCAGCGGCGCTTCCCGCTGTCCTGCCTGCGCCTGTTCGCCTCCCCGCGCTCCGCCGGCCGCTCCCTGCTGTTCCGGCAGGAGCCGGTGAAGGTCGAGGCGCTGACCGAGGCCGCGCTCGCCGAACTCGACATCGTGCTGTTCTCGGCCGGCAGCGCGACGTCGCGCCAGTTCGCGCCGGTGGCGGTTCGGCATGGCGCGGTGGTGGTGGACAACTCCTCGGCCTTCCGCATGGAGCCGGACGTGCCGCTGGTGGTGCCGGAGGTGAACGCCGCGGATATCGGCACACATCGCGGGGTGATCGCCAATCCGAACTGCGTGGCGATCGTCGCGTCGGTGCCGCTCTGGCCGCTGCACCGGGTGAACCCGATCCGGCGGGTGATCGCCGCGACCTACCAGGCGGCGTCGGGGGCCGGGGCGGCGGCCATGGAGGAGCTTCGCGAGAGCACCGAGGCGTATCTGGAGGGTCGCGACTATCCGGCGCGCGTGCTCGCGCACCCTTATGCGTTCAACCTGTTCAGCCACGACACGCAGGTCGATCCGGCGACCGGCTACAATGACGAGGAGACCAAGGTCATCCGCGAGATGCGGAAGATCATGGGCGAGCCGGAGCTGCGCATCGGCGTGACCTGCATCCGCGTGCCGGTCCTGCGCGCGCACTCCATCGCCCTGACGGTGGAATTCGCCGACCCGATCACGCCGGATGCGGTGCGGGCGCGGCTGGCGACCGCGCCGGGGGTGCGGCTGGTCGACGACGTGGCGCACAATCATTTCCCGATGCCGCGCGAGGCATCGGGGCAGGACGAGATCCTGGTGGGCCGGATCCGCCAGGACGTGAGCGATCCGAGCGGACGGTCGATCGCGTTGTTCGTGGCGGGGGATCAGTTGTTGAAGGGGGCGGCGCTGAACGCGGTGCAGATCGCGGAGAAGCTGGTGGTCTGACGGGGCCCGTCAGCCGGTGGGGCGATCGCCGCGCGCGAGGGCGGCGTCGGCCCACTGCTCCAGCCGCTCGCTCTGTGCGCGCAGACCGGCGATCTTGCCGTTCAGCGTGCCGAGGCTGCCCTGGTAGCCGTGCACGCTGCCGCGCAAGGTCTGCACCGAGGTCGAGAGGTCGGCGATCGCGCCGCGCCAGCCGGCCACCGCGGCGCGCTGCTCCGCGAGCGCGGCCTCGAGCTTGGCCAGCGCCTGCGCCAGCCGCTCCCGCCCGGCATCCCCGGCCGGATCGACGCCCGGATCCGCGGCCGGATCGGCGGCCGGCATCGCGCCGGTGGGCGCTTCGGCCTCACGGCCGCTCTCGGCCGCGATCGCACCGTCCCGCGGGCGGTCCGGCAGCTCGCCAGGCTGCGCCCCGGTCCGGGCTGCCGGCTGCCCGCCGCGGCGGGCAAGCGCGACGGCCGCCATGTCGGTGACCGTCCCCGATGGTTGCGCCGCATCGGCGGCCGCGGCAGGACGCTCCGCCCCCGGCCCCCGTCCGCTTGCCGGCGGTCGGGACGTGAACATGATGATCTGGGCGCTCGACGTGGCCGGCATCGCCTGCTCCAAAGGTCTTAACGATCCGTTAAGACCACCACAGCCCCGTCCGAAAAACCAGCATTTTCTCAGAATACGAGAGTATTCACCTACTAAGGAGACGACTCCGGGTGCTCCGACCGGCTCAGTCCTCGGGCGGCGCCACCACTGCCGGCACCGGCAGGGTGAAGCGGAAGATGGTCCCGCCCGCCGGGTTGGGTTCGGCCCACAGCCGCCCGCCATGCGCCTCCACGATGGTGCGGCAGACCGACAGGCCGATCCCCATCCCCTCGCGCTTGGTGGTCACGAAGGGCTGGAACAGTTGCGCCTCGATCGCCGGGGGAATGCCTGTGCCGGTGTCGGAGACCATCACCACGACCATGCTCTCGAACCGGCTCGCCTCGACCACCAGCCGCCGTTCGGCACTGCCTTCCATCGCCTCGACCGCATTGCGGATCAGGTTCAGCAGCACCTGCTGGATCTGCACCCGGTCCACCAGCACGGTGGGCAGGCCCGGTTCGGCGTGCAGGCTGACCGCGACGCCCCGCTCCTTCGCACCGACCAGGGCAAGCGCGCTCGCCTCCTCGATCAGCTTGGCCATCGCTTCCGGATGGCGTGCCACCTCGCCCCGGGCGACGAAGGCCCGCAGGCGGCGGATGATCTCCCCGCTGCGCAGCGTCTGTTGTGCCGCGAGCCCGATCGCCTGGCGGATGCGCCCGAGGTCCGGCGCGTCCCCGTCCAGGATGCGCTCCGCCGCGCGCAGGTAGTTCGTGGTCGCGGTCAGCGGCTGGTTCAGCTCGTGCGACAGCGCCGCCGCCATCTGCCCCATGGCGCGGAGGCGGGAGACGTGCAGCAAATCCTCCTGCAGCTCCTGCAGCCGCGCCTGGGTCTGCTGCCGTTCCGTGAGGTCGCGGACGAACCCGGTGAACAGGCGCGTGCCGTTCTGCCGCACCTCGCCGACCGAGAGTTCCATCGGGAACGTGCTGCCGTTCCGCCGCAGCCCGATGACGACGCGGCCGGTCCCGATGATCCGCCGCTCCCCGGTGGCGAGATAGCGCGCGAGATAGGCGTCGTGCTGCTCCCGATAGGGCGATGGCATCAGCATGCTGACGTTCTGGCCGCGCACCTCGGCGGCCGTGTAGCCGAACAGGCGTTCGGCGGCGGCGCTGAACGACAGGATCACGCCGGCCTGGTCGATGAGCACCATCGCATCCGGAACGGTGTCCAGGATGGATCTCAGCAGGGCGGATTCGCCACTGCTGTCTCCCGCCTCACCTTCCAGAACCCGCGCCATGCGCGATGAATACGCAAGACGCAGGGGCCGGCAAGCCCCCTTCGTCAATGCGCCGCTCGGCAGACGAACTGGAGCAGCGCGTCGTCCTGCAGCGGCTTCTCCAGCACCATGGCAGCCCCCAGCTCCCGCGCACGGCGGGTGAGGTCGTGGGAGGGCGAGCCGGTCATCAGCGCGACTTGCAAGTTGCAGCCCCGCGCCCGCAGCCGCTGCAGCAGCTCGATGCCGGTCAGCTGCGGCATGTTCTGGTCCACCACCAGGCAGGCGCGGTCACGGCGGCAGGTGGCGAGGAACTGGTCGCCCGACGCGAACGTCTCGACACGAAACCCTGCGGTCTCGAGCAGGAAGCGTAGCGACTCCCGCACGCCTTCGTCGTCGTCGACGACCGCCACCACGGTTCCTGCACTTCCGTGCATAGATGATCTCCAGCAACCCATTCCCCTTCCCGCGGGGAAAGGCCAACCGGAGCGATGATGGGGGACCGTGCGCCCGCCATCCTTGACCTAGGTCAACCGGCGCATCGGGTCAGCGTGGGGGGCGCGCCACGCCCTCCAGCACGAGCGACATGCGCACCAGTTCGGCGAGGCTGCGCGCGCCCATCTTCTCCATCACCCGCGCCCGCTGCACCTCCACCGTGCGCGGGCTGGTGCCGAGGTCGAAGGCGATGGTCTTGTTGGCCTGGCCCGCCACCAGGCGCTCCAGCACCTCCCGCTCGCGCGGAGTCAGGGCCGCGAGCCGCTCCGTCAGTTCGGCCGCCCCGGCGGCGGCCTCTTCGGCCCGCAGGCTTTCGGCCATCGCGCCGCGCACAGCGGCCAGCAGGGCCGCGTCGTCGAACGGCTTCTCCAGGAAGTCGCTCGCGCCGTTCTTCAGCGCCTGGACCGCGATCGGGACGTCGCCGTGCCCCGTCATCACGATCACCGGCAGGCGGCAGCCGCGCGCCACGAGCTGCTTCTGCAGGGTGAGCCCGTCCATGCCGGGCATCCGCACGTCCGTCAGCACGCAGCCGGTCCGGAACGTGCCGGCGACCGCCAGGAAATCCGCCGCCGAGGCGTAGGTGCGGACCGTGAAGTCCGACGATTCCAGCAGGAACGCGAGCGAGTCACGCACCGCATCGTCGTCGTCCACGACATGGACCACTGCGGACCCGTCCATCGGCCCTCCTCCGGTCACTACGTAGGGTTACGTACGGCCGTAACCGAATTTCGGGCCCACCGCCAGCCGGGTAGAGGTCGAGCCACGATTTCGGACCAGCCGTCAGGAGAGAGTGATGCACGTTTCCATCCAGGCGCCCCAGGCCAAAGCCACCCGCGCCCTCTCGACCGCCGCGCCCGCCACGCCGACCCCGGAGCCGCTCGACCTCCTGGAACAGTTCGGCACCACGCTGCGGATCGGACGCGACCACGAGATCCATGCCGAGGGCGATGCCGCGGAGTTCTGCTATCGCGTGGTCAGCGGCTGCGTCCGCACGGTCCGGCTGATGGAGGACGGACGCCGGCAGGTCGGCGAATTCCTGCTGGCCGGGGACGTGTTCGGCCTGGACGAACTCGACACGCACTCCTTCGCCGTCGAGACCGTGACCGAGACGGTGCTGCGCCGCTATCCGCGCCGCATGGTCGAAGCCCTGGCGGAGAGCCGCCCAGTGCTGGCCCGCCGCCTCCGCCAGCTCGCGCTCGAGCACCTGCGGGCGACGCAGGAGCGCACGCTGCTGCTGGGCCGAAAGACCGCGACCGAACGCCTCGCCTCCTTCGTACTGGAGTTCGACCGCAGGATGCCGGCCACCGGCCGCGGCCTGCTGGACCTGCCGATGAGCCGCACCGACATCGCGGACCACCTGGGCCTCACCGTCGAGACCGTCTGCCGCGTGCTGGCCGCGTTGAAGCGCGAAGGCATGATCCAGGTCTCCCGCACCGGACTGCGGCTGCTGGACCGCTCCACCCTGCTCGACCTCGCCTGCGAGACCCGCCACTGACCGTCGCACCGGCGGCGCGCCGGCGACGCCTCGCTTGGCAGCCGCGACGTTGGGCCCCTATGGTCCCAGCCCAAGGACCGGAGGCCCGCGTGGCGCCGGCGGGCGGGGGAACGTCGGATGCGGCTGGGCGTCTTCGACCACATGGATCGCGGCCGCGCGCCGCTCGACCGGTTCTTCGAACAACGCCTTTCGCTGATCGAGGCGTATGACCGCGCCGGGTTCTACGGCTATCACGTGGCCGAACACCACGCGACGCCGCTGGGCGTGGCGCCGTCCCCCGGCGTCTGGCTCGCCGCCATCGCCCAGCGCACGCGGCAGCTCCGTTTCGGCCCGCTCGTCTACCTGCTGCCGCTCTATCACCCGCTGAAGCTGCTCGAAGAAATCTGCATGCTCGACCAGATGAGCGGCGGGCGCCTGCTGCTGGGCGTGGGCCGCGGCATCTCGCCGATCGAGCTACGCTATTACGGCCTGGATCCCGAGGCGACGCCCGCGATGTACGCCGAGGCGCTGGAGGTGATCCTGC
>MKTV01000005.1:12788-22458 GCA_001898425.1 Rhodospirillales bacterium 69-11 | reverse complement strand
GCACCCGCCGCTCTGGTACGGAATCGGCCGGCTCGATGCGATCCCCTGGGCGGTGCGCCACCGGGTCAACGTCGTGGGCAACCTGCACGCCCCGCAGATGCGGGCGCTGACGGATGCGTATCGCGCCGAGTGGCGTGCCCAGGGCCACGCCATGGCCGACCTGCCGCTGATGGGCGTCGGCCGCCACGTCGTGGTCGCGGAGACCGAGGCCGAGGCGATGGCGATCGCCCGCCGCGGCTACGACAAATGGCGCGCGAGTTTCCTGAAGCTGTGGGAGCTGCACGGCACCCGCCCCGTGATGCACGCGGTGTTCCCCGAACGCTTCGAGGACGCGGAAGCCGAAGGCCGCGCCGTCGCCGGCCCGCCCGAGAAGGTGCGCGCGCACCTGCAGCGCGCGATCGACGAGGCCGGACTGAACTACCTGCTCTGCCGCTTCGCCTTCGGCGACATCGCGCTCGAGGAGTCGCTGCACTCGCTCGACCTGTTCACGCGGCACGTGAAGCCGCATCTGACCCCATCGCCGGAGACCTTGGCATGAGCGACGTCTACGAACTCTACGCGCTGCGCTACGCCACGCGGCAGGCCAATCGCGCCGAACACTTCATCGGCGGCGATCCGCATGACGGGCCGATGCCGATGGATTACTTCGTCTGGGTGGCGAAGAACGCAGAGCGGGCGGTGGTGATCGATATCGGCTTCACCGCCGAGAGCGGCGGGAAGCGTGGCCGTACGCTGGCGCGCGACCCGATCGACTCGCTCGCGCTGCTGGGCGTGGACGTGGCGCGGGTCGAGGACGTCATCCTGACCCACATGCATTACGACCATGTCGGCAACTTCGGAAAATTCCCGATCGCGCGGTTCCATCTGCAGGAGCCGGAGATGCACTACGCGACGGGCCGGTACATGAAGCACAAGCAGCTCGCGCGCAGCTTCGAGCCCGACGACGTGTGCGGCGTGGTGCGGCTGAACTTCGACGGCCGCGTGGTCTACTACGACGGGCCGGCGGAGGTGGCGCCCGGGATCACGGTGCACCCGACCGGCGGGCACTCGGCCGGGCTGCAGTTCGTGTGCGTGGAGACGGCGCGCGGCAGGGTGGTGCTGGCGTCCGACGTCACGCATTTCTACGAGAACATGGAGACCGGCCGGCCGTTCACCACGGCGCTGCACATCGGCGACATGCTGGAGGCATTCGACACGCTGCGCGCCCACGCACCGACGCCGCAGCACATCGTGCCGGGCCACGACCCGCTGGTGATGCGCCGCTACCCCGCGCCCTCCCCAGCGCTGGAGGGGATCGCGGTGCGGCTGGACGTGGCCCCGACGGCGTAGGGCCGGGGGGCATCGCACCGCGGAGTGGAGGACGGCGGAGACGTCGCGGCACCGTAGGACGGACGGCACCGATGGCTTGAGCCGAGAGGCCGTGACGCCCCCACCGTCATGGCCGGCCATCCCCACCGGCACCGTGCCACCAGGGATGGCCGGGTCAAGCCCGGCCATGACGGGGAGGTGCGTGCCCCACGACGCTCCCCGATGCCTCTCCGCGCCTTGACGGTGTGGCGCGTCCTGCGCCTCACCCCGCCACCCCCTCACCCCCTCACCCCCGCGCCGTCACCCCGGCATCACCAGCGGCAGCCCGACATAAGCCTCCGCCAGCGCCGTCGACATCGCCCGCGAGGCGAAGACATGCGCCAGCTCCGCGCGCTGGACCTCCCGCTCGAACGGCGTGTGCGCGGGGAAACGGTGCAGCAGCGAGGTCATCCACCAGGAGAAGCGTTGCGCCTGCCACACCCGACGGAGGCAGGTCGCGCCATATGCCTCCAGCCCGGCGCTCTCCCCGCGCCGGAAGTGGCGCTCCAGCGCGCCGCTCAGCACCGCCACGTCGGCTACTGCGAGGTTCAGCCCCTTCGCGCCGGTGGGCGGCACGATGTGCGCGGCATCCCCCAGCAGGAACAGCCGGCCGCGTTGCATCGGCTGCACGACGAAGCTGCGCATCGGCGTGATGCCCTTCTGGACGATCGGCCCCTCCCGCAGCGTGAAGCCGTCACGCCCGAGCCGCAGGTGGAGCTCGTCCCAGATCCGCGCATCGGACCAGGCCTCCAGGTCCTCGTCGGGCGCGCATTGCAGATAGAGCCGGCTCACCGTCGGCGAGCGCATGGACAGCAGCGCGAAGCCGCGGTCATGGCTCGCATAGACCAGCTCCTCCGACGCGGGCGGCGCCTCGGCCAGGATCCCCAGCCAGCCGAACGGATACTCGCGATGGAAGGACTGGCGATGCGCGGCGGGAATGGCCTCCCGGCAGATGCCGTGGAACCCGTCCGCGCCGGCGATGATGGCGCAATCGAGCCGGCGCGCCTGGCCCTCGTGCCGGTAGGTGACGACGGGGGCATCGGTCTCGACGTCATGGACGGCGACGTCCTCCGCCTCGAACACGATCTGCCCGCCAGCCGCGAGCCGCGCCGCGATCAGGTCCTGCACCACCTTGTGCTGGCTGTAGACCATCACATGCTTGCCCGTCAGTGCGGCGAAGTCGATGCGGTGGTCCACGCCGTCGGCGCGCAAGACGACACCTTCGTGCGGCAGGCCCTCGCGTTGCATCCGCGCGCCCACGCCGGAGTCGGCCAGCAACTGCGCCACCGGATGCTCGAGCACGCCGGCGCGGATCCGGTTTTCCACGTATTCGCGCGACCGCGCTTCCAGCACGACCGAATCGATGCCCGCCCGGGCCAGCAGGTGCGACAGCAGCAGGCCGGCGGGCCCGGCGCCGACGATTCCGACGTTTGTCCGCATGCCGTCACCTCCCTGTGCGGACCTCGACTGTAGCGAAGCGCACCCGCCGGTGCATAATCGCGCGACGGATTGGAGGACAGCATGGCTGAGACGGCAGGAGAGACGGCGCTGGCCGCGGAGTTCGACGCCTTGATGGCCCGCGCCGGCCTGACGATCCCGGCCGATCGGCGCGCAGCGATGCTGGACGGGTTCGCGGACCTGAAGCAGCAGCTCGCCCTGCTGCACGGCCGCTACGCACACACCGCCGAACCCGCGAACGTGTTCCGCCTGACCCCGCTGGAGGTCCGCTGATGGACACGCAGGACCTTTCCATCGCCGAGATGGGCCGCGCCCTGCGCGCCGGATCGGTCACCGCCGTCGCGCTCGCCGAGGACGCGCTGGGCCGCGTCGCCGCCCGCGATCCCGGCCTGCATGCCTTCCTGGAGGTCACGCGCGACCGTGCGCTGGCCGATGCGCGCGCGGCCGATGCTGATCTCGCCGCCGGCCGGGACCATGGGCCGTTCCACGGCATCCCCTACGCGCTCAAGGACATCTACGACACGGCCGGCATCCGCACGACCTGCCACTCCCGCCTGCGGCTCGACAACGTGCCCACCGAGGACAGCGTCGCCGCCGCGCGGCTGCGGGCGGCCGGCGGCGTGCTGCTGGGCAAGGTCGCCACGCACGAGTTCGCGCTGGGCGGCCCGTCCTTCGACCTGCCCTTCCCGCCGGCACGCAACCCGTGGAACCCGGAGCACGTGACCGGCGGCTCCTCCTCCGGCTCCGCCACCGCGATCGCCGCGCGCATGGTGCGGATGGCGATGGGCTCCGACACCGGCGGCTCCATCCGCGGCCCGGCCGCCTGGTGCGGGCTGGTCGGGATCAAGCCGACCTATGGCCGCGTCTCGCGCCGCGGCGTCTTCCCGCTGTCCTGGACGCTCGACCATTGCGGGCCGCTGTCCCGCTCCGTCGAGGACTCCGCGATCACGCTGCAGGTGCTGGCTGGCCACGATCCGCAGGACGGGGCGAGCGCCGACATGCCGGTCCCGGATTATCGCGCGGGGCTGGAGGCGGGGGTGCAGGGCCTGCGCATCGGCGTGCCGCGCGCCTTCTTCGCGACCGCCTCCGCGGCCACGCCGGACGTGCTCGCCGGCGTCGACCGCACCATTGCGCAGCTCCGCGACGCGGGCGCGACGGTCGAGGACGTGACCCTGCCCGACTACGCGCTGTTCGCCGCGGCCGGCCGGGTGATCATGATGGCGGAGGCGTTCGCGATCCATCAGGCGGACATGCAGTCCCGCCTGCTCGACTACGGCGAGATCACCGCGAGCCGCTTCGTCCTCGGCGCCGCCATCACCGCCGCCGACTACATCAACGCGCTCCGCGCCCGGCGCGAGCTGACCGACGCGGTGAACGCCGCGCTGGGGCGCTACGACGCGCTGCTGACCGCCTCGGGTCTCGGCACCGCACCGCGTTTTGATACGCCCGTCGACAATCGCGCCGCGAGCTCCCCCATGCAGACCATCCCGTTCAACGTCACGGGCCATCCGGCGATGAGCGTGCCGGTCGCGCTCGCCGGCGACGGGCTGCCGATCGGCGTGCAGGTCGTCGGCCGGCCGTTCGACGAGGCGACGGTGTTCCGCATCGGCCGCGCGGTCGAGACGCTGTCCGGCTGGGAGTCCGTCCCGCTGCCCGCCTTCTCGGGGTGATCGGCCCGGGGGCAGGCCCCTGAGCGCCGCGCCATGAGCCGGGTCCGGATCGGCATCTCCGGCTGGACCTACGCCCCCTGGCGCGGCGTGTTCTACCCGAAGGGCCTGCCGCAGAAGCAGGAACTCGCCTACGCGTCCCGCCAGTTCGGCACGATCGAAATCAACGGCACGTTCTACGGCATGCAGCGCCCCGCCGCCTTCGCGAGCTGGGCGGCCACCGTGCCGGACGACTTCGTCTACGCCGTGAAGGGTCCACGCTTCATCACCCACATGAAGCGGCTGCTGGACGTCGAAAGCCCCCTCGCCAACTTCATCGCCTCGGGCCTCCTCGCCCTCGGCCCCAAGCTCGGCCCCATCCTGTGGCAGTTCCCACCCCAGTTCCGCTTCTCCGCGGAGCGGCTGGAACCGTTCCTGGCGATGCTGCCGCGCGACACGGCGGAGGCGGCGCGGCTGGGTGCGCGGCACGACCACCGGCTGAAGGCCCCCGCCTTCCTGGAGGCCGACCCGCCGCGCCCGATGCGCCACGCGGTCGAGATCCGGCACGACGCGTTCCGCGACCAGACGTTCGTCGACCTGCTGCGCCGGTACGGGGTCGCGCTGGTCGTCGCGGACACGGTGGACTGGCCGCTGCTGATGGATGTGACCGCGGACTTCGTCTACGTGCGGTTGCACGGGTCGGAGGAGCTGTACGCCTCGGGCTACGACGACGCGGCGCTGGACGTGTGGGCCGCCCGGGTCGCCGCCTGGGCGCGCGGGCGGGAACCCGGGGACGCGCTGCGCGTCGGCGGTCCGGCCCCGCGGGCGAAAGGCCGGGACGTCTACGTCTACTTCGACAACGACGCGAAGGTGCGCGCGCCGCGCGATGCGCTGGGGCTGGAGGCACGGGTCGCGGGGCTGCTGGCCTGACCCGCATCGCCTGATCGCCCCCGCGCGCCGCACCTGCTATCTCCCGCCAGCGAGACGGTGGAGGTACGCGGCATGGCGACGACGGACCGGCAACCCTGGTGGGCCTGGAGCTTTCCGCTCCTCGGCTGGCTCTGCCTGCTGCTGCTGCCGCACGAGATCACCTGGGCGCCGCTGTTCGGCATCGCCCTCATCGGCTGCGTGTTCGCTGCCGTCCACCATGCGGAGATCCTGGCCCACCGGGTGGGCGAACCCTTCGGCTCGCTGCTGCTTGCGGTGGCGGTGACGGTGATCGAGGTCGGGCTGATCGTGTCGCTGATGCTGGCCGACCCCGAGGGCAAGGCCGCGCTCGCGCGGGACACCGTGTTCGCCGCGCTGATGATCGTCTGCAACGGCGTGGTCGGGCTCTGCCTGCTGCTGGGCGGCGCCCGCCACCACGAGCAGACGTTCCGTGTCGCCGGCGCCTCGGCCATGCTCTCGGTGATCGCGCCGCTCGCCGTGCTGGTGCTGGTGCTGCCCGAGCAGCTGGCCTCCGTACCGGGACCGTATTTCACGCCGTTGCAGCTGGCGTTCGTGTCGGTCGCATCGCTCGCCCTGTATGGCGCGCTGCTGTTCGTGCAGACCGTGCGCCATCGCGAGTATTTCCTGCCCGAGGACGACGAGCACGGCGAGGCGCCGCCACCGCCGGCGCGGCAGCTCGCGATCGCCGGCGTGATCCTGCCGCTGGCGCTGGTCGCGGTGGTGCTGCTGGCGAAGTCGCTGTCGCCGGCGTTGGAGGCCGGGGTCGCCGCGATGGGCGCGCCGGGATCGGTGGTGGGCATCGTCATCGCGCTGCTGGTGCTGCTGCCGGAGTCGCTGGCCGCCGTGCGCGCGGCGCGGCGCAACCGGCTGCAGACCAGCCTCAACCTGGCCCTCGGCTCCGTGGGCGCGTCCATCGGCCTGACCATCCCGGTCGTCGCGATCGTCTCCTTCTCGATGGGCCAGCGCCTCACGCTGGGCATCTCGCCGGCGCATGTCGTGCTGCTCTGGCTGACCCTGGTCGTCGCCGTCCTGACACTCGGCACCGGCCGGACCACCGTGCTTCAGGGCGTCGTGCACCTGGTGCTGTTCGCCGTGTTCCTGTTCACCGCCTTGGCGCCCTGACGCCAATACAGGCCTCGTGATTTGCGCCGCTCCGCGGCGCGGCCCAGCATCCGCGCGGGAGGATTGGAATGCAGCAGGAACCGGACGGCTTTGCCGAACGCCTGGTCGCGGGCATGCCCGATGCGATCGTCTACGCCGATGCGGGGGGCACCATCCGCGGCTGGAACCGGGGCGCCATCCGCCTGTTCGGTTTCGCCGCGGAGGAAGCGATCGGCCAGTCGCTCGATCTCATCATTCCCGCGAACCTGCGGGAGCGGCACTGGACCGGCTACCACCACACGATGGAGACCGGACAGACCCGGTACGGGGACGGCCAACTCCTGGCGGTGCCGGCGCTGCACAAGGACGGGCGGCGCCTGTCGATCGAGTTCACGATCGTGCCCTTCACCGACGATGCCGGCGCCATGACCGGCATCGCCGCGGTGATCCGCGACGCCACGGGGCGCTTCGAGGAGATCCGGGCGCTACGGAAGGAGCTCGCGACGCTCAAGCCGGGCTGACGGGCCCCGCGCACGTGTGGCCGGTGCCCGCAAGCCGTCATCCGCGGACTTGATCCGCGGACCCCCACGGGCACGGACCCCGCGCACGCGTGGCCGGTGCGCGTGGGGATCGCCGGGTCGAGCCCGGCGAGGACGGCGAAGGGCATGGGTCACTGCCCTGCGCCACACGCCGCGGTCACTGCACGTGCGGCCACGCGGCGGTGCGGGTCGCGAGCCAGCGGGCCAGCGCGGCGTTGACCGCCGTCGGCTGCTCCTGCGCCATCCAGTGGCCAGACCCGACCGTGGCCTCCGTCAGATCGGCGCAGTCCTGCCGCATCGGGTCGGCCAGCCGCGAGCCCGTCGTGTCGCAGGTCATGTCGAACAGCGCGTGCAGGAACAGCACCGGCATATCGAGCCGGCCGCCCCGCGGTGCCTCCTGCGCATAGGCCGCGTTGGCCGCGTGGTTCCGGTACCAGGAGCCCGGGCCGAAGAACCCGGTGCGGGTCAGCGCGGCGGTGTAGGCCGCCTCGTCCGCCTCGGTCAGCACGCGAGGATCGCGCGGCATGTCCGGGGCGCGGCCCATGCCACCCATCCAGCCGCCGTCCCGCCGCACCAGCGCCGTGCGAGCCGGCCGTGTCCGCTGGTCGGCGGAACCGGCGCGGAACAGCGCGCGCACGGTCGCAGGGATGTCGGCCTCGAACGAGGCCCGCGCCTCGTCGAACCGCTCCTCGTAGAAGCGCATGTATTCCCATTGGCCGGCCGGGAACTCCGCCTCGGGATAGCGCGCGCGGTCGACGAGCGGGATCAGGTTCGGCAATGCGAAGCCGGCGGCGATATAGGGCACGCACAGATTGGCGACCGCGATGCAGCGGTCCGCGTGATGCGCCGCGATCGACCACACGACCGGTGCGCCCCAGTCATGCCCGATCCACACCGCCCGCTCCCGCCCCGTGCTGTCGAGCAGCTCCAGCATGTCGGTGACGGTATGGCGCAGCGCGTAGTCCTCGTGCCTGTCATAGGTGGAAGACCGGCCATAGCCGCGCATGTCGGGCGCGAGGCAGCGGAAGCCCAGCGCGGCGAACGCGGGCAACTGGTGCCGCCAGCTCAGCGACAGTTCCGGCCAGCCATGCACGAAGATCAGCAACGGCCCGTCGGCGGGGCCGCAGGCGAGATGAAAGCTCGTGTGACGCGGCGTCTTCACCACATGGTCCGTGATCGGCCAGAGCATCGCTCATCCTCCCGATTTCGCCGGCAGGCTACCGGCTCAGCTCGTGCCGAGATAGACCGCCTGGACGTGTGGATCGGCGCGGATCGCCTCGGGCGGTCCGGCGGCGATCAACCGGCCGCGGTCCAGCACCAGGATCCGGTCCGCGGTGCCGAACACCGCCTCCATGTCGTGTTCGGTGAACAGCACGGTGCAACCGCGCGCACGCACGAGGTCGCGGACCAGCGCCATCAGGGCCCGCCGGTCGGGCGGCGTCATGCCGGCGGTCGGCTCGTCCAGCAGCAGCAACCGCGGCGCCCCGGCCAGCGCGATCGCGAGCTCGAGCCGCTTCACGTCCCCATAAGCGAGCGCCGCCGCCGCCCGATCCCCCTGCCCCGCCAGTCCGACCGCGGCCAGCAGCGCGTCCGCCTCGCTGCGGTGGCAGCCGGCCAGCCGGCGGAACGGGGCCCACACACCGCCACGGCAGCCGAACAGCGCCACCTGGACGTTCTCACGCAGGCTCATGGAGGCGAAGCGCGCGGCGATCTGGAAGCTGCGTCCGACACCGCGCCGCAGCAGCCGATCCGGCGCGAGCCCGCCGACCGGGGCGCCATCCAGCAACACGCGTCCGGAATCGGCGCGCTGCTGCCCGGCCAGCACCGCGAAGCAGGTGGACTTGCCCGCCCCGTTCGGACCGATCAGCGCGACCAGTTCGCCGGGCCGCAGCGCGAAGGAGACGCCGGCCAGCGCGTCGATCCCGCCATAGGTCTTGCGGAGGTCCTCCACCACGAGCGCCGCGCTCGGGCGATCCGCCGCCGGGGCGAGCCGCGCGCCGGCCGCCGGCGCGGCGGGATCGGCTGGTGTGACGACACCGTCGGCGGCGGCCGCGCGGCGTGACAGGCGCGTGCCGGCGAGGCCGTACGGAAACGACAGCACCACGACCAGCACCGCCGCGCCCAGGACGGCGCGCCAATACGGGGTGACCTGGAGCAGCACGTCGTAGAGGCCGGTATAGACCAGCGCGCCCAGCACCGGACCGCTGACCGACTGCACGCCGCCCAGCAGCACCATCAGCAGCGCGTCCACCGAGTGGCCGATCGCGAGATAGGTCGGAAAGACGCTGCCCTTGGCGAAGGCGAACAGTGCGCCGGACACGCCCGCGGCCGCGCCGGACACGGCGAAGGCCGCAAGCCGCAACCGGTCGTTCGGCAGGCCGGACGCGGCGGCACGGGGGGCGGCGTCCCGCACCGCGCGAAGTGCCATCCCGAACGGCGCGTACTGGACGCGCCGCAGCAACCAGGTCGTGGCCGCGGCTAGCGCCAGCACCACCCAGTAGAACCGCACGGGCAGGTCCGGCCACAGTCCCAGCAGGCCGTCATCCCCGCCCGTCACGTCGCGCCACTGCGTCGCGGCCGCCCAGACGATCTGGGCGAAGGCGAGTGTCAGCATGGCCAGGTAAACGCCCG
>MKTV01000005.1:0-12775 GCA_001898425.1 Rhodospirillales bacterium 69-11 | reverse complement strand
GCACAGCCCCAGCAGCAGCGCCGCCACGCCCGCCAGCACGACGCCCGCGAGCAGTGCCAGCGGCACCGGCGCGGCAAGCAGCGTCACCGCGAGGCCCGCCCCGTAGGCCCCCAGACCGAACCAGGCCGCATGGCCGAAACTCGGCATGCCGCCGGGACCCATCATCAGGTGAAGGGAGGTGGCGAAGACGATGGCGATCAGCGCCTCGGTCAGCACGGCGAGCGGATAAGCGGGCAGCACCATCGGCGCGAGCGCCGCCGCGGCAAGACCAAGCAGCAGCGCCCATTCCGCGAGGGCGGAGGGCGGCCCGACGGGGCGGGGTGCCGCGGCCTCCTCCCGCGACGCGGGTGCGGCGCCGAGCAGGCCGAACGGGCGGAGGATGAGCACGAGGGCCATGAGGGCGAACATCAGAACCAGCGTCGCCTGCGGCAGCAGCACGATTCCGAAGGCCTGCAGTTCCCCGATCAGCAGCGCGGCGAGGAAGGCGCCGGTCACGCTGCCCATGCCGCCGATCACCACCACGGCGAAGGCGTCGACCACGACGGTCAGGTCCATGTGCAGATTGGCCGAACTCGACGGCAGGGTGAGCGCCCCGGCCAGGCCGGCCAGCGCCGATCCCACGGCGAACACGGCGGTGAACAGGCGGCGCTGGTCGATCCCGAGGGCGGCCGCCATGTGGCGGTTCTCGGTGGCGGCGCGCACAAGCATGCCGAACCGGGTGCGCCGCAGCACCACCCAGAGCGCGCCCAGCACGAGCGGACCGATCGCGATCAGGATCAGGTCCCAGCGCGGGAACCGGGCCTCGCCGATCCGCACGAAGGCGCGCAGCCAGGGCGGTCGCGGCAGGGGCAGGTCCGCCGGTCCCCACAGCAGCGGGACCAGGTCCTGCACGATCAGCACGACGCCGAAGGTCGCGAGCAACTGGAACAGCGCGTCGGAGCGGTAGAGCCGGCGCAGCAGCGTCACCTCGAGCAGCGCCCCGATCAGCCCCGTCGCGAGTGCCGCCCCCAGCACGCCGAGGGCGAAGAAGGCGGGATCGCGCGGCAGTCGCGTCAGCAGCGACCACGCGATGTAGGCCCCCAGCATGAACAACGACCCGTGCGCGAAGTTCACCACGCGGGTGACGCCGAAGATCACCGTGAGCCCGGCCGCGACCAGGAACAGCGAGGAGGCCGAGGCGAGCCCGGTCAGCCCCTGGGTGAGGACGAAGGACATGCGGCCAGTGTCAGCGGGTCGTGAGGACGCAGGACGCCCCCAGCAACGCCCCCCCTCCCCTCGCGGGAGGGGGACGGGGGGCGGGGGTCGCGCGAGGGTCCGCAGCGACGCCGCGATCGCCCCCTCCCCCTTTCCCCCTCCCGCAAGGGGAGGGGTGACGTGCGTGTCTCGTCACGGGCGGAGCTTCCGCACCTCCGCGTCGGGCGGCAGGTAGGCGGCGCCGTCCGCATAATGCCAGTCCACCATGATCCCCTTGCCGTCCTTCAGCGCCGTCTTGCCGACGAAGGTGCCGAGGGTCCCCTGGTGATCGATCGCGCGGTATTCGGCCGGCCCGAACGGCGTGTCGAACCGTGCGCCGGCGAAGCCTTGCACGAGCTTGTCGGGCGTGGTCGCGCCGGCGCGGGCGATCCCCGCCGCGATCGACTTCAGCAGCGCGTAGCCGACCACCGATCCCATTCCCGGCAGCGCGTCGAAGCGCGCGTGGTAGGCGGCGATGAACGTCTTGTTCGCCTGCGTGTCGACCTGTGCCTGCGGGTAGCCGGTGACGATCCAGCCCTCCGGCGTCTCGTCGCCGAGTGGCGCGAGGTATTCGGGCTCCCCGGTCAGGACGGAGACGACGGAGCGGCCCTCGAACAGGCCGCGCGTGTTGCCCTGGCGGACGAAGTTCGTGAGGTCGCCGCCGAAGGTGACGTTGAAGATCGCGTCCGGCTTCGCTTCGGCCAGCGCCGCCACGGTCGCGCCCGCGTCGATCTTGCCGAGCGCTGGCCATTGTTCCGCGACGAACTGCACGTCGGGGCGCTTGGCGCTCAGCAGTGCCTTGAACCACTTCACCGCGCTGGTGCCGTATTCATAGTTCGGCGCGACCGTGACCCAGCGCTTCGCCGGCAGCTTCGCGGCCTCGGCCACCAGCATCGCGGCCTGCATGTAGGTGGAGGGGCGCAGGCGGAAGCAGAACGCATTCCCCTTCTCCCACACCAGCGCGTCGGCCAGCGGTTCGCCGGCGATGAACGGCACCTTGCGCTGTGCGGCGAAGTCCGAGAGCGCGAGGCCAACGTTGGAGAGGTAGCCGCCGGCGAGCAGGTCCACCTTCTGCTCGTCCAGCAATTCGCCCGCGAGGCGCAGGGCGTCCTGCGGCTTGCCGGCATCGTCCCGGCTGATCACCTCCAGCGGGCGCCCGAGCACGCCGCCCGCCTTGTTGATCTCGTCGACGGCGAGCTGCCATCCGTTGCGGTAGGGCAGCGTGAAGGCCGGGATGGCGGTGTAGGAGTTGATCTCGCCGATGCGGATCGGCGTGGTGTCCGCGCGCGCACGGATGGGCGCGGCCAGGAGAGGCGCGGTCACGGCGGCCGCGCCGGTGAGCAACGTGCGACGGGTCAGCATCGTTCGGATCCCCGGTTTTGCGGCGGAGACTAGCGTGCGGACAGGTCCGGTGTCATGGGCGGGCCCGTGTCGTGGGCGCGCTTCGCCTCGGTGTCATGGCCCGCGCGTCCACCAGTGTCATGGCCGCGCTTCGCCTTGGTGTCATGGCCGGCGCAGGCCGGCCATCCACGACGTCCGACGCGGCACGAAGTCATGGATGGCCCGCCTGCGCGGGCCATGACACGGGGGGGCGGAGCGGCACGAAATCGTGGATGGCCGCCCTGCGGCGGCCATGACAGAGGGTGACGCGCCGGCCAGGACACGGAAGGACGGCACAAGCGCCGGCCAGGACGGGGCCCCTCGACACACTCCCTCTCAGGCGTCTTGCGTGCCCTCAAATCCGCCCCGGAAAGTGGCACGCGACCAACTGCCCGTCCGCCGCGGGCAGCAGCGGGGGCATCTCGACCGCACACCGCTCCTCCGCCACCGGACACCGCGTCCGGAACCGGCACCCGCTGGGTGGATTCATCGCGCTCGGCGGCTCGCCCTTCAGCGGCACGTGGCGGCGCGTGCGTTCCACGCGTGGATCCGGCACCGGCGCCGCGGAGATCAGCGTCCGCGTATACGGATGCAGCGGACGCGCGAACAGGTCGGCCGCGCGGCCGATCTCCATCACCTTGCCCAGATACAGCACGACGATCCGGTCGCAGACATGCCGCACCACCGCGAGGTCATGCGCGATGAACAGATAGGTCAGCCCCAGACGCTCCTGCAGGTCGACCATCAGGTTGATGATCTGCGCCTGGATGTTCACGTCGAGTGCGGAGATCGGCTCATCCGCAACGACGAAGTCGGGGCCGAGCGCGAGGGCGCGGGCGATGGAGATGCGCTGCCGCTGCCCGCCGGAGAATTCGTGCGGAAAACGCTGCATCGACTGACGCGGCAGGCCGACGAGGCCCAGCAGCTCCTCGACCCGCGTGCGCGCGGCGGCCTGCCCGTCGACGATGCGGTGCAGCAGCAGCGGGCCGGTCAGGATTTCGCCCACCGTCATGCGCGGGTTCAACGACGCATACGGATCCTGGAAGATCATCTGCATGCGCCGCCGCAGCGGTCGGATCTCCGCCTGCGTCGCGTGCGTGATGTCCGAGCCGGCGAAGCGGATCGAGCCACCCGTCGGTTCGTGCAGGCGCGTCACCAGCCGCGCGAGCGTGGACTTGCCGCAGCCGGACTCGCCCACGAGCCCCACGGTCTCGCCCGCCATGACGTCGAGATCAACGCCGTCCACCGCGCGCAGCACGCGCTGTTCGGCGAACAGCGTCTCGCGCGGCAGCGGGAAGTGCTTGGAGAGGCCTCGGACTTCCAGCAGCGGCTGGGGCGCCACCGCCGTTGCCGCGTCGCGCGCTTGCGGCTGCGGGCGCACCGGCTCGTGCAGCGCGCCGCCGGCCTGCGTCACCCAGCACCGGCTCGCGCGCGTCGCATCGATCGGCAGCAGGTCGGGGTGCTCCGCGCATTTGTCGATCGCGAACGGGCAGCGCGCGCGGAAGCGACAGCCTTCCGGCCAGGCGCGCGGATCGGGCGGCTGGCCCTCGATCGTGACGAGGCGGCGGTCCTCGGCCTCGGCGTCGATGCGTGGCGCGGCGTGCAGCAGCGCCCAGGTGTAGGGATGGCGCGGGTCGGTCAGCAGGTCCTCGGGCGCGCCTTCCTCCACCACCTCGCCCGCGTACATCACCAGGATCCGCGCGCAGACATTGGCGATGACGCCCAGGTCGTGGCTGATCAGGATCACCGCGGTGCCCAGATCGGCGTTCAGCCCGCGCAGCAGCTCCAGGATCTGCGCCTGGATCGTCACGTCCAGCGCGGTGGTCGGCTCGTCCGCGATCAGCAGCGCGGGTTCGTTCGACACGCCCATCGCCAGCATGACGCGCTGGCGCATCCCGCCCGAGAACTGGTGCGGATAGCGATCCACCGCCGCCTGCGCCGACGCGACGCCCATCCGCCGCAGCAGGTCGATGGCCCGCGTGCGCGCCGCGGCGGCGGTGAAGCGGCCATGCGCGGTCATCGCCTCCACGAGCTGCTTCGCGATGCGCAGCACGGGGTTGAGCGAGGTCATCGGGTCCTGGAAGACCATCGCGATCTCGCGGCCGCGGACCGCGCGCACTTCCTCCTCGTCGAGCTTGGCGAGGTCGCGTCCGCGGAACTCGATGGAGCCGCCGACGATCTTCGCCGGTGGGTCGAGCAGGCGCATGATCGTCTTGGCGCAGACGCTCTTGCCCGATCCCGACTCGCCGACGATCCCCAGAGTCTCGCCCGCGGCGAGATCGAAGCTCACGCCGTCGACGGCACGCACCGGGCCGGCATCGGTGAGGAACCAGGTGCGCAGGTCGCGCACCCGCAGCAACGGCTCAGCGTCTCCCTGCTTGGCGGCCTCGAGGTCAGCGGCTTCTTGCATGCGGGTCCAGCCAGTCGCGGAAGCCATCGCCCATGAAGTTGAATCCCATCACGACGGTGAGGATCGCGAGGCCGGGAAACGTCGCCACCCACCATTGCTGCACCAGTTCACGGCCCTCGGCGACCATCGCGCCCCATTCGGGTGTGGGCGGCACGACGCCCAGGCCGAGGAAGGACAGCCCCGCGAACACCAGGATCGCGTTGCCGAGGTCGAGCGTGACCAGCACGACCAGCGGCCCCACCGCGTTCGGGATGATCTGGCGGACCAGGATGTGGCCGGGTCCGAACCCGATCGACTGCGCGGCTTCCACGTATTCCATCGAGCGTTGCGTGATCACGAGACTTCGTGCGAGCCGCGCGAATTTGGGCCACCACACCACCAGCATGGCGATCGCGGTGTTCACCGCTCCGATGCCCAGCGCCGCGGCGATCGCCATGGCGAGGATGATCGGCGGGAAGCAGAACACGAGATCGGTGGCGCGCATCAGCGCCTCCTCCGCCCAGCCGCGCACGTAGGCGGCGGCGGCGCCCAGCAGGGTGCCGAAGGCGCCGCCCAGCAAGACGACGATCAGCCCGACCGACAACGACGTGCGCGCACCGTAGATCACGCGCGTCAGCACGTCGCGGCCCAGCGCGTCGGTGCCGAGCCAGTTGGCGGCGGACGGGGGACGCAGGCGCTGTGCGACGTCGACGAAGTTCGGGTCGTAGGGGCAGATCCACGGGGCGAACGTCGCGGCCAGCGCCCAGGCCAGGATGATGCCGGCGCCGAGGATGGGCAGCCCGTAGCGGCGCACCCGGCGGGCGCGCGGCGAGGCCATCGCCGGCAGGATGACGACATCGCTCATCGTTTCGTCACGCGCGGATCGAGCATCGCGTAGGAGAGGTCGACCGCGAGGTTCACCAGCACGAACACCGCCGCGACGATCGCGGTGATCGCCATGATGGCCGGGAAATCCACGGTGACCGCGCTGCGGAACGTGTAGCGCCCGAGGCCCGGCCAGGAGAACACGGTCTCCGTCATCACCGCGCCCGCCAGCAGGTTGGCATAGGCGAGCCCGCCCAGCGTCACCACCGGCAGCAGCGCGTTCGGCAGCGCGTGGCCGTTGACGATCACGCGCCGGCGCAGGCCCTTGGCGCGCGCGACGCGCACGTAGTCCTGCGACAGCGCCTCGAGCATGGCGGCGCGCGTGGTGCGCGTCACCAGGCCCAGCGTCGCCATCGCCAGCACGATCGAGGGCAGCACGAGATGCGCCGCGGCGTCGTGGAAGGTCGCCCAGTCGCCTTGCAGCGCGGTGTCGATCAGCAGCAGGCCGGTGATCCGGTCGGGCGGAAACGAGACCGGGTCGAGCCGGCCGGGGCCCGGCGCCCAGTCGAGCTGGCCGTAGAAGATCGCCAGCATGATGAAGGCGAGCCAGAAAGTCGGCGCCGAGACGCCGATCAGCGACACGGCGCGTGCGACGTGGTCGATCCAGCTGTCGCGCCGCACCGCGGCCAGCACCCCCAGCGGCAGGCCGACGACGATCGACAGGATGAAGGCGATCGTCGCGAGTTCCAGCGTTGCCGGCGCGTAGTCGACGATGTCGTCCAGCACCGGCCGCCGCGAGGAGATCGAGATCCCGAGGTCGCCATGCACCAGCCGCTGCAGGAACAGCCCGTATTGCTCCCACAGCGGCAGGTCGAGGCCGTACTCCGCGCGGAACGCCTTGACCTGTGCCGGGTCCGACGCCGCCATGTCCCCCATCGCCACCAGCGCCGGGTCGCCGGGCACCGTGTTGGCGATCAGGAAGATCACCAGCGTCGACAGCAGCACCATGACGACCGACGTCAGCAGTCGGGAGCCGACGTAGCGGATCATCAGGCGGGCTTCGCCTTCCCGAGTTCCGCCATCCAGCCGTTCGCGGTGAGCTCCAGCCCTTCCACGTTCTTGCGAATCGCCACCTGGTAGATCGGCTGGATCAGCACGAAGTGGTTGGCCGCATCCACCATCGCCGCCTGGTATTTCTTGTACAGTTCGGCGGATTTCCCGAGGTCACGTTCGGCCGCGGCATCGGCCACGAGCTGGCGCACCTCGGCCGGCACGTCCCAGTGCACGCGCTTGGCGACGCGGTTGATGGTGGCGGAACTCCACAGCCAGTTCTCGGGCGCGGGCGGGTTCCAGAAGGTCAGCACGGCCTCGGCCTTGCCGCCCAGGTACATGGTGCGCATGTTCACCTGGTCCATCGGCGCGAGTTCCGCCTGGATGCCCACGCGCGCTAGGTCCGCCTGGATCTTCTGCGCCAGCGTCTGGTAGCCGACACCCGCGATCGAGGCGTTGCCGTAGGCGAGCTGGAACTTGAAGCCGTTCGGCAGGCCGGCCTTGGCCAGCAGTTCCTTCGACTTCGCCAGATCCTCCTTGAAGCCGATCTCCTTCGTCAGCTCCGCGGTCGAGCCGTTCACGCCGACCGGCAGGAAGGTGACGGGACGCGTCGCCTTGCCGCCCGCCAGGTTGTTGATGATGCCGTCATAGTCGATCGCGTAGCCGATCGCCTGGCGGGCGTATTTGTTCTGCAGCGCCGGGTTGGACGGCGCCGCGGCGACCGCCATGTAGACGAAATCCAGGCTCGTCATGCCGACGACGTGGATATTCGGATCATCCTTCAGCGTGGCGATCTGTTCCGGGATCAGGTTGAACGCGACATCCACGTCGCCGCGCTGAATCGCGAGGAGCTGCGCCGCACTTTCGCTCATGTGCCGGATCAGCACCCGCTCGTAGCCCGGCGGTCCCTGCCAGTAATGCGGGTTCTTCACCATCTGGATCTGCTGGTTGCGCTGCCAGCCCACCAGCCGGTACGGCCCGCTGCCCGCGGAATTCTGGTTCAGCCACTCGGTGGCCTTGTCCTTCTCCTTGGCATCCGCCGCATCGGTCCCGCCATGCGCCTCCACCAGCGCCTTCTCGGTGATGCCGAATGGCGGAGAGGCGATGATGGTCATCAGCGGCAGCGTCGGATCCTTGAGCACGATATCCACCGTGTGCGGATCGACGGCCTTCACGTCCTCGACATGCGAGATGTATTGCCAGGGCTGGTCCTTGATCGCCAACTGGCGGGCGAAGGTGAAGCGCACGTCCTCGGCGGTGACCGGCTTGCCGGAGGCGAACTTCACGCCGTCGCGCAAGGTCAGCCGGACGGTCTTGCCGTCGGGCTGGTACTCCCACTTCGTCGCAAGCGCGGGCTTGAGGTTGACGGCGTCGCCCGACGCGAAGGTCACGACGCAATCATAGGCGGCGTGCGTCGGCAGCGGATTGGAATACTGATAGACGCGCACCGGATCGAGCCCGGTCGCATCGCTGATGTCGAGCCCGATCACCAGCGTGGCGCGGCGTTGCGCGCTCTGTGCCGCGGCCGGACGGGCGCCCTGCAGCACCGTCGCGAGCAGGCTCCCCACGCCGAGGGCCAGGACCGATCGCCGATCCCAGTCCCCAGGCGCGGCCGCTTGGCACGCGGCGTCAGTCTCGTCCGCCATGGTCCATCCCCCCAGCTTTATCTTCTCAGGGGAGTATCACCCGGCCCGCGCGCGTTTGCCAGAGCAGAATGTTAGCGTGCGACATACGCGATGCCGCGCGCCCGATCAGCCGATCAGCCGATCGGGTCGAGCACCACCACCGGGATCTCCCGGTCGCCCGCCTTCACCTTGTAGTCCGCATAGGGCGGGAAGAACTTGACCGCCTGCTCCCACAATTTCTCCCGCTCCGGCCCCTTGGCCGTGCGCGCCCGCGCCTTCACCGTACGCGTGCCGACCTGCACCCCCACCTCTGGATCAGCCTCCAGGTTCCGATACCAGCTCGGATGTTCCGGCGCGCCGCCCTTGGAGGCGATGACGAAGTAGCTCGACCCCGTCTCGCCGTAGAACAACGGGAAGATGTAGGTCTCGCCCGATTTGCGGCCCTTCGTCGCAAGCAGGAGCGACGCGACGGTGAGCGGCGGGGAACCGGGCCGCTGGATCGTGTACATCTGGCCGTCCGTCCCGCCGCTCTCGATGTAGCGCTTCGCGTGGTCGACCATCCATTGCGGCATGTTCGGCGCAAGCTTGCCTTCGATCATCGCGTCCTCCATCCCGTCGGCCGCCACCGGCCGCACGGCTCAGCATATGAGAGCGATTGCGGCGACCGGCAACGTCGGCGCGACCGCCCGCCCTCCGGGTTGCGCGCCCCTGCCGCATCGCCGCCCCCCCCGGCGCGACGCGCTACGGACGGCGCCCGGCGTCGCGGCCCCAGCATTGCCGGCACGACTGCGGTTCCGGCACGCCACGTGCAGGTGCACAATGCCGCAGCGCAGCATCGTGCCCGCCGGACGAAAGGACCCCCGCATGCCCTCGAGGCGCCTCATGAAACTCGGCCTCTCCATGCGCTATCTCGGCTACCACGCCGCGGCCTGGCGCCATCCAGAGGCCGACCCCGCCGCCGCCTCGAAGTTCAGCCACTTCCTGCGGGTCGCCCGCACCGCGGAAGCCGCGAAGTTCGACATGGTCTTCCTCGCCGACGGGGTCGGGCTGCGCGCCAAGGACGAGCCGCCGGGCTCGCTCTGCCGGTCCGCGCAGAACGCCGAACTCGAGCCCCTGACGCTGCTGTCCGCGCTCGCCCCGATGACGGAGCGGATCGGCCTCGTCGCGACCGCCTCCACCACCTACAACGAGCCGTTC
The DNA here is from genome assembly GCA_001898425.1 of Rhodospirillales bacterium 69-11. GTDB lineage: Bacteria > Pseudomonadota > Alphaproteobacteria > Acetobacterales > Acetobacteraceae > Rhodopila. The sequence goes on along the minus strand of MKTV01000005.1, from coordinate 3,076 downwards.
CACATCGCGCGCAAATGGGCCTCGCTCGACCAGATCAGCGGCGGACGCGCGGGATGGAACGTCGTCACGTCGTGGTCCGACGCCGAGGCGCGCAACTTCAACCGCGACGCGCATCTCGGCTACGACGAACGCTACGAACGGGCCGCCGAATTCGTCGAGGTCGTCACCGGCCTGTGGGACAGTTGGGAGGCCGACGCCTTCCCGCACGACAAGCAGAGCGGAATCTTCTTCGATCCCGCCAAGCTGCATCCGCTGAACCATGTCGGCAAGCACTTCAAGGTACGCGGCCCGCTCACGGTCGCCCGCACGCCGCAAGGGCGGCCGATCGTGGTTCAGGCCGGCGCGTCGGCCCAGGGCCTCGCGATCGCGGCCGCTCATGCGGACCTGGTCTACGCCATGCCGCAGGATCTCGCCGCCGGGCAGGCCTATTACGCGGAACTGAAGGGGCTGGTGGCGCAGGCCGGCCGCCGGCCGGAAGATCTGCTGATCGTGCTTGGGTTCACGCCCTTCGTCGGCCGCACGGCGCAGGAGGCGCGCGACAAATACGACCAGTTGAGCGAGCTGGTCGACCCGTTGCTGGGGTTGTCCTACCTGTATGGCCAGATGGGGGATCTGTCGGGTTACCCGATCGACGGGCCGGTGCCGGAGCCGAACGATCCGCAGATGCGCAGCATGGCACGCGGCCTCGTCGCGATCGCGCGCCGCGACAACCTGACCATCCGGCAGCTCTATCTGCGGATCGCGGCCGGCTTCGGCGGACGGCTGGCCATCGGGTCCGCCGCGCAGATCGCGGACGAGATGGAAGAGTGGATGGAGGCAGGCGCCGCGGACGGGTTCAACATCTGCCCGCCGGTGCTGCCGGTCGGGCTCGACGATTTCGCCACGCTGGTGATCCCGGAGCTGCAGCGGCGCGGTCGGTTCCGCACCGAGTACGAAGGCTCGACGCTGCGCGCGAATCTGGGGCTGAGGACGCCGGTGAACCGGTACGCGGGATAGGTTCGCGCGGCCGGCCACCGTTGGCCGTCCGTCCGGTGGCCGCCGTCAGCCCCAACCGTCATGGCCGAGCTCGACCCGACCATCCCCGCCGGCACCGGCCACCACGGACCGCCTACCCTGCCGCCTCCGCCAGCACGCGCGTATTGTTTCGTACGGAAGCATCGCTCACGCGGATGCCCAGGCCCGGGGTCTGTGGCACCACCACCATCCCGGCCCGATGCGGGATGCGTGCCTCGAGAACGTCCTCCAGCAACACGTGGTGCGGCATGTAGAACTCGCAGCCCAGGCTGATGCCGGGCATCGCCGCGACGAATTGCGTGCCGGCCGCCAGCGCGATGCCGCCCTCGTACAGCGTGCCCGCATAGCCGGCGAGTCCGGCCGTGTCGGCGATCCCCATCAGCGCCTGGCCGGCCAGCATGCCGCCGCACTTCATCAGCTTGACCGAGATCGCATCCGCCGCACGCATCGCCACCACGCGCATCAGGTCCGTGGCGTCGAAGCAGCTCTCGTCGGCCAGCAGCGGCGTGTCGAACGCGGCCGCCAGCGCCGCCATCGTGTCGAGATGCGGGCGCGGCACCGGCTGCTCGATGAAGGTCGGCCGGAACGCGTCGACGTCGCGCAGGATGCGCATCGCCTCGAACGGCGTCAGCGCCTGGTTGTAGTCGATGCGCAGGTCGACCGTGTCGCCGAATGCCGCGCGGATCGCTCCCAGCCGCCGCAGGTCCTCGACATGGCCCAGCACCCCGGTCTTGACCTTGAAGAGACGATTGCCGGCCGGAACCATCGCGTGCATCCGCTCGAGATCCGCGGCGAAGTCCGGATCGGCGATCGAGAAGGACAGCGGGATCTCGTCGCGGACACGGCCGCCCAACAGCTCCGCGATCGACAGCCCGCTCGCCTGGCCCAGCAGGTCGAGGCAGGCGGTCTCGATCGCGAACTTCGCCTCGGCGTGCCCCACCATCACCTTGTCGAGCCGCCGCAGCAACGCGCGCACGTGGTTCGCCGGCTGCCCGATCACCGCGGGCCGCAGGTAGCGGTCCAGCGCCGCAAAGGCGGCCTCGGCGGTGCCGGTGAACACCTCCCACGGCGCCGCCTCGCCCCAGCCGGTGAGCCCGCCGGCGTCGAGCCGGACCAGGACGCGCTTCACCGTGTCCTTCACGTGCCCCACGCCCTGCAGCCGGGTCATCGCGATCGGACTCTCGACCAGCCAGACGCTCAGGCGCTCGATCGTCAGCGCCGGTACGGCGCGGCTCATGTGCGTGCGGCGAAGTGGATCGCGAACCGCGCGCACAGCTCCACCAGGCGTTCCGCAAGCGCTGCGCCGGTCTCGGCGGAGGACAGGTTCGGATCGCCGTCGCCCACGCCCTGGTTGTAGATCTCGTCATACTGGTGCGGCACGTTCACCTCCGCCCCCTCGAAGCGCATCGCGCCCAGGCCGCCGAATTCCAGGTCCAGCACCGGGTCGTGCTTGAGCGGTGCGGCGGGCGGGATCAGGTCCTTGCGGATCAGGTCGGGGAACAGATGCAGGCCGAGGCTGGTCAGCGGATCGGCGCCATGGCCCGAGACGCGCTTCGCGAGGTCGGGCCCGACCAGGCCGGGCAGCAGCCCGTAGGCAATGCGCCAGAGATACAGGCTGGGGATCACCCGCTTGTGGGCGAGATACTTGGCGCGAGCGACCTCCCCGATCGGGCCGACATTGCCGCCATGGCCGTTGATCACGATGATCCGGGTCAGGTCGTGGCGGTAGAGGTTGTCGACCATCTCCTCCAGCACGCGTGCGAGCAGCGGCTGGGACAACGCGATGCCGCCCGGCATCGGGCCGAAATAGTCGACGCCGCCGAACGGCACGACGGGGGCGACCAGGGTGCGGGTGCCGCGCTCGCTCGCGCGAAGGGCGGCGAGTTCGGCGATCTTCTCGGCCAGCAGGTAGTCGCCCATGGGCGCATGCGGCCCCTGGTCCTCATGGCTGCCCATCGGCAGCAGGATCACCGGATTGGCGGCGTAGATCTCCCGCGCCTCGCCGGCCGTGAGGGTGCCCATGTGGACCTTGGGTGTGGTGAGCGCGACCATGCGACGAGCG
>MKTV01000004.1:9769-16306 GCA_001898425.1 Rhodospirillales bacterium 69-11 | reverse complement strand
TCCAGCCCGATCCAGGCGCGCGCGCAACGCCGCCACGCCGGCATTGGTATGGGTCAGCATCAGGTTGGGCTTGCGGCCGGCGCCACGGATCAGCGCCTGGGCGATCAGATGCGTTTTGCCGCACCCTGCCGGCGCCGACACGGATCCTCGCTCAATCGCGAGCAGATCAATCTCCGGTTCCATCACGCCATCCAGCGGAAAACGTCCAGGACGCGTTCCTGGAAACCTTCGTCGGCGGCGATAAGGTGCGGCCCGATGATATCGGCCGCGACGTCTTCCATCCAGGAGACGGTCTTGAACCACCCCTTGTTCGACCGCGCGGCTTTGCCGACGACGGGTCGGTTGGCGGGAAGCAGCAGGGCCCCACGATCGCTCAGGCTGAGCTTGCCGCCGGAGGCCGAGCGCAAATGGTCGTCAATCAGCTTCTCGCCGTGCAGCTCAATGCCGCGATCAATCAGCGCCAGGACGGCGTCATCCGGCAGGCTCTGGAACAGCTCGTCCTCCAGCGCCCGGCCGGATCGCCACATCACGACGGTGCCGCCGCCGTGCAGGAAAGCCTGCTCCACATCGGCCGGAGGCTGCTTGTCGTCATCGCGCAGGGCCAGGGCGCGAAAGCCGAGCGCGACGAAGGCGTTGACCCGGTCATACAGCTGCGAAACGCCGCCTGCATCGACCAGGGCCACGCCTTTGGCGGCGAGGGACTGGTAATCGGATTTGCCCTGACGGACGAGATAGAGATCGAGGCCGCGCAGCAGCCCCACCTCACTCGCCCCTTCGCAGACGATGACGGATGAGGCGAGAAACGCTTCCGGGAAGCGGCGGATCGTCCCTTGCACATCATCGGCGGCCGCGCCAACGGGAATGACCTCGTGGTGATCGCCCTGCTTCCGCACGACATGCAGTTGCGACGCAGCCAGTTCCCGCACAGCAACCGGCGAGTGGGTGGTGGCGAAGACCTGCAGCGGAGGATTTTTCTCCTTCGCGCCAAGGGAGGCGATCAAGCGGATGATGCGGTGAGGTTCCAGGCCGTGTTCCAGCTCATCGACCAGGGTAATCCCCGCCTGCGAGGCGGCTTTCCGCTGCAATCCGGCAATCAGCAGCCGGGTGGAGCCGACACCCATTTCGCGCAGCGGCACCCCTCGCCCGTCATGCAGTGAGACCGTGCCGCCGGCGAAGGACACCGACTGGGCGTCGAGCAGGGCTCGGGCAGCATCCCCCTCCAGCTTGATACCGAGGTCGTTGGCGACCGCCTTGACGATATCGAGTGTGGTGGCGAGCTGCGTCGCGGCCTGGTCGCCGAAGCCGGCGCGTGCTTCCCGGACCGCCTTGATCAAGGCCGCCGACGCATCGGCTTTTTCATCGGACAGCCGGTTGAGCACGGATCCGCGGCGCCAGCCGAGATTCAGCTCTCCGGAGCCGCCGATGCGGACTGGAGCCAGCTGCAGCCGGTCGGACCAGGCGAGGCCGCGGCTCTGACTCTGCGCCACGGCGCGCTGTGAGGTCAGCGCCCAGACCGGCTCCAGGTCGCTTGAGACGGTGAGCTGCAGCGTCAGAACGGTCTCCCCGCTCCGTTCAGGCTCATCGTCGATCGCGCCGGTCGCTGCGTCGAAGTTGCGCAGATACAGGCCAAAGCCTTCCATGCTGCGCAGGGTTTCCGGCAGGTCACCGAGGGTGACGGCGATTGAGATCGGCTGCTCGATGTCGAGGTTGTGGAAATCCGCATCCGAGAAAGGGACGGAGCGCCGGGCGCCCAGACACAGATCGACAGCGTCCAGAACCGTAGTTTTCCCGCTGTCACCGGGACCGATCAGACAATTCACCCCCGGTGATGGAGCCCAATCCAGAGCCGCGATACCTCGAAAATTCCTGATCTGGATGTGCCTGACCCGCGCCACGCGCCGTCTCCAATGATGGAATGATAACAGACGAAAGCGCTGAGTGACGCCCTCTGGCAGTCAGCTGTGAGGGGTTACGCCTCGCCGATGGCGAAGCGCCCAACAACCCCCGGAAACGCGGCGCCTTCCTTTTCCCTCCAGGCGAATTTCACCGTCAGCGGGCAGCCTATCTGCTGGACGATCTGGGAGATCGCGCGCCAGGCACCGTTGGCATCCTGGCCCTGCACGGACAGGTTCAGATCCGCCAGGTAGCGGTAGCCCTCATCCTGCTTCTGACCTTCGACGTAGTTCACCGCGAGCATCTGCTTGAATTCGGCCGGGGATTTTGCCCTCGCCTTCGCTTCCCGCACGACGGCGTTCAGCAGGCCGTTCCAGTTGTCCTGACCTCGGCCGAGCGGCTTTCCGCAGAATGTGACGCCTAGGATCTTGGCATGGGTCAGGTCCGGCGGCGTGCTGGCATTGAAGGACCGCACCTGCTGGCCGTCAGCAGCCTGCCCGCCGCCACTTCCCTTCTCGTACGCGTCGATCAGCCGGTTGATGACGCTCTCGATTGTATCGACGAGTGGGACGGCATGCCCCTGCAGCCGACTGAACGTGGAGGGGGTGAGTTCGATGGAAGGGGACATTGCGCATCTCCATGTCGTATGTGTTTTTCGTATTCGGCTTATACGACCTCCATGGAGTTATCGCAACGTAATTTTCGTATCTGCCGTATTAGCCATTCGGGGATAGGATTGGCAGTGCACACCTGCACACATGAAGTCGTGCAGGTGTGCGATAGTGATGTTATTCCGCCGCCGGCGCCGGCTGCAGCAGCCGTTGATCATGCAGCACCGCCTCCGGCTGGCGGTCGGCCGGTGAGGCCAGGACTGCCCGCAGTTCCGGCGGCAGGCGGCGGGCGATGGCAGTCAGTCCTCTCGCGCGCCCCTTCCCTTTCAGCGCGATCCGCGTCTTCGCCGGCGTGACCGGCTTCTCCCGGCGCGGCAGCTGCGCCCTGGGCGCTTTCGGCGGCGGCCGCAGGCGCGCCTCGATCGGGGTGGCGGCGCCCATCGTGATCAGCGTCACGATCAGGCACAGCACCCAGGCCTGGTGCATGACGAAGAAGGCGGTGACGTTCACCAGGATGAAGACGGTGAAATGGCTGGCCGCGGCGAAGGGCAGCCAGACGAGGAAGCGGATGGCGCGGCCAAGGGCGCGGATCGGGCGCATGGCGATCTCCTAGCGCTGGCGGAGGACGACGGGGAGGAAGGTCTGGCGCGAATGCCCGAAGACGCGGCCGCCCTGGAACACCAGGGCATCGACCTTGTAGCGCGTGGCTTTCCCGCCCTTGCGCAGCCGGGTGAAGTAGCCGGGCTGCACCAGATAATCGATCTGCTCGGAGTAGCCGGCATTCTCTCCGCTGGAGAAACCCTGGTTGAAACCCCAGTTGCTGCCGCCGCCCGAACTGCCGCCCTGGGAGCTGTTGCCGCTCTGCGACCAGGAGGTATTGCCGCCATAGCTGCGGCCGGCGTTGAAGCTCTGGTTGACGCCGCCGGAATAGCGCAGCTGGACGCCCTTGCTGATCATGTCGGCCGCCCACTGGTTGGTGCGCACGCAGCTGTTGGCGTGGAAGATCTTGGTCTGCAGGTTGCCGATCAGCGCATCGGTCGAATTCTCCGGCCGGGCGCTGCTGATGCGGTCGTACAGGCCGGGCAGGTTCTGGGTGAGATAGACCGATGCGACGCGCTGACCGCGCGCCGTGCTCTGGAATCGCGCGTCCTCGGCCGTCAGGAAGTACTGGAATTCGTCGCTGAACAGGAAGATCGGCCGGGTTCGGCCGCTGACGCGGCGGCGCTGCGCCGCCTTCTGCCACAGCGTCTTGAAGATCAGCTGCGCCAGGATACCGGCCTCTTGGTAGATCATCGCCGGCAGGTCGAGGACGATGATCGCCCCCTCATGCGTCATCTCCGGCACCAGGGTGGTGCCGGTGCAGAACAGCTCGCGCATCTTGCCCTGGGTGAGCGGCGCCAGGTTGGCCGAGATGGTGGCGATCAGGTTGCCGGTCGTGCGCGGATCGGGATTGGCCAGCGTCTGAGTCAGGTAGTGGAAGCTGGCGCGGTAATCCATCGGGTGCATGCGGTGACGCGGCTGCTCGTCGGCCTGGCGCAGCGTGTGCGCCATGAAGGAATGATCGAGCCAGGTGGCGCTCGCCGCATGGTCGTAGCTGGTCGGCCGCGACTGGATCAGCGCGAATAGGTCGTGAAGGTTGATATGGCCGTAGGCGGCCCACAGCACGCTTAAGCTGTGGCCGAGGGCTTCCTTGGTCGCCATCTGCCAGAAGGCGTTCTCCCCTCCCCCCTGCCCGACGCGCCCATTCGCAGCATCGATGACGGTAGAGAGCAGGGCGACGACGTTCATCACCAGCTCGCCGGCATTCGGCATCGTCTCCATCATGTACTGCAGGAAATTGAAACGGTGCTGGCCGGACGCGTCGAAAACGATCAGGTCCTTCGCCCGGCCGGTCGCGGCGCAGCGGCGCCGCCACAGATCGGCCTCCCCTGGCACGGCGTTCAGCACCAGCCCGCCCATGCCGGCGCTGAGATAGCTTCGGCTCAGATATTCCGCCGTGGTGCTGGTCTTGCCGCTGCCGGTGCCGCCTAAGCCGAGCACGCCCTGGACGGCGTTATCGACGGTGAAGGCGTCTTTCGGTGAGAGCCGCAGCAGCGGCGCCGCCAGATCAGCGACGTAAGGCGTCGGCAGCAGCCGGCGAATGAAGCTCATGATCGTCCTCCGTGAGAGTGGCGTTCGCGGCGCGACCTTCGGAGGACGAAAATTTCTGGCACGGGTAGAGCGAAGGGAGCAAGAGAATTTTGAGTTCGCCAAACGGACGGGGATCAGCGGACATGACGAACGACCGGAAACGCGGCCCCCGGGAGCGTTCAACCGAGAGGATCGAGCCTGAAGCGGTCCCAGGAGAACCGCACGAAAAAGCCGAACGCCCGGCTCCTTCGTCGCAGGCTGGGGAGCCGGAGCAGGATCAGTCCGTCGCCTCCTTCTTCGACCAGATCAAGGCCGAGGGTCTCAACCCGGCGGTGCTCGCCTCTCATCGCCGGCAAATCACGAAGATCCTCGAGGAGGACTCGCTGGATTTATACGACGGAGGCGCCAGGGCGTTTTTGCTAGACTTCAACGAATTCCTGCAACGGCGCTCGATCAACATTGCTGATATAAGCTTTATCCTTCAGCAAACCTTGCACTACCTCCTTTCCCGAAAGTCGGAACAACGTGCGTCTGTCCCGACAGTGCCTTTCGCGGAGGCGCCAAACCCTGCTCTCCGATCGACCCAAGCATGGCAATCGGACCGCCAGGACAAGGAAAGCCCGGCCGATTTCATCGCCCGCGTCTACGCGCCATGGATCGGCAAAGGACTGACGCGGGCCGACATCCGGCGTCTGGACAAGCCGCTTTACGTGGCCTTGGCCTCCTGGCTCCAGCGCAAGGGGAACGAGCTGGCGTTCGATCTCCCTACCAAAAAAGAGGTGGCAAACCAGGCTTTCGGGAATCCGATCACGGTTCCGGCCGGTTCGCCGGAAGAGCAGTTGAAGGAGCTTGAGCGGGTGACATCGGCGCTGCGCCGGCGGGTCAGGGGCGGCAGCTAAAAAGGCATTTTTCGGAGTCCGATGATTCGGCAATTATCAGGCTCCGAAAGTTGTTGACTTCTCCGTCTGGGTACGGGAATCGATCACGCCAGTTCGCGGCGTGCCTTCGGTTCCACCCGAGGAGAGGTTCACCCATGAGGATTGAGCAGCGTTCCCGCGAGATGCAGGACGCCGAGCGGCGCCTGGAAGCGGACAGCCGCGTCAGCATCACCGAGGCGCGCGCCTATGGCGCGCTGGAAGGGCTCCAAGCCCTGTGGGGCGACCTTCAGGAGCGCCCGTTGTCGGTGATCTGGCAGGGCGTCCGGGACGTCCGCGAGCAATGGGGCGGGCTTTGGGACTCGCTGCGCGACGGCGTGGCCGAAGCCGTCGCCGACATCCGCAAGAAGGTCTTTGAGGAAGGCTTTTACGGGCGGGAAGTCACCCCGAAGGAGATGGAGGTGACGCATCACGATCACCGGCCGGCATCGCCCGAGTCTGCGGTGAAGCCACCCGGATTCGAGGATCTCATGCGCACGCGCGGCATGTGCCAGCCGGAGGCGGCGAACGATCCCGGCCGCCCCACCCCGGAAACCCCGCACCCCGATATCGACCGGTGAGCGCCATGCTGATCTTTCTGTGGACCGTCTTCTGGACGCTTATTTCGGGCATGCTGAAAGCTGCTTGGCCGTTCATGATCGCCGCCGCAGCCATCGGCATCTTCGCGCATCGTCATTGGGCGCTGCGCGTGCCAGCCGCCTTCGCCCTCGCCTTCCTCATCGGCTTTGACCGATGCGCCATTGCTGCAAACCCAAGCTTTGAGCTGACCCAGCGATTAGGGTTGCTGGTGGAAGTGTGGTGGTCCCGGTACTGGTTTGTCTCCTGGCCCGTCCTCCTGGCGGAGCTGGCCTATGCCGGGGCGTGGTTGTGGATCGGCAGCGAAGGGCGCCAGGGGGAGCGGGCGTATTGGCGAGCTTTGGGGCCAGCACTGCGGCGCCTGCCCGGCCGGATCGCGGCCTGGCGGAAGG
>MKTV01000004.1:5226-9759 GCA_001898425.1 Rhodospirillales bacterium 69-11 | reverse complement strand
AGCACGCCGGACCCGCCGGCAGGAGAAGCTGCTGGGCGGCATGGGGCTGCCGGTGGCCGGCACCCCGGTGGCCGGCGCCACGGGCGGACCGCAGATCATCGTCGTGCACGCGCCGCAGCGCGGCAACATCGCCGGCTGGTTCCACGCCGCCTACTGGATGACCAAGATCGGCGTCGTGGTGATCGGCATCGGCTGGACCTACTTTTACTCCGGCTATGTGCTCGATTACGCCAAGCACTGGATGCAGGCGACCGCCGCCGAAGTCGCGCACGAAGCCACTGACAACGCCAAGCGCAGCCTGCCGTCGTGGATGCGCGGCTTCCTGGACAACTAGGCGATGACCCCTCCCTTCACCCAGCGCGCCGGAGGGCGCGACTGGCAGGGCGGCCTGCTGCTCGGGCGGCGGCCGCCGGACAGTCACGGCGCCTTCGGCTATGGCCGGGCGGAACGAACGCCGGAGATGGCCGGGAGCCTGATCACCTATGGCGGTAAGGCACCGCTTCTCACCATTGCCCCGACCGACGCCGGCAAGACCAGCGGCCCGGTCGTCAGCAACGCCCGCACCTATCCGGGGCCGCTGATCTGCCTCGATGTGAAGGGCGAGGTGTACCGCCTCTCCGCCGACCATCGGCGGCGCATGGGGCAGAAGGTCGAGGTGCTCGACCTGCGCGACGGCAAGCCGAGCGGTTCGCTCAACCCGCTCGATATGGCGCAGCTTCTGGGGAACGATCGCTGCGTCATTTCGCGGTCGCTGGCGGCGGAGATAGTGGCGCGGCCCGGGCATGCCGCGCGGGACTTCTTCTGGATCGACTGGTCGGAAACGATGCTGACCGCCGGGATTTCCTGGCTGCTGCATCATCAAGAGGATGATGCCCGCCTGTCGAAGCTGTTCGACCTCTACATGAGCTCGGATTCCACCTACAACATTGCCGTGCTGCTCGACACGGTGCGGCCGATGAACCGGGCAAGCCAGGCCAACTGGAGCGCCTATCTGGCGCTTTCGGATAGGGAGACCCGCCCTTCCGTCCTCGGCAGCGTCAACGCGTACCTGCGCCTCTTCGAGAGCGAGCTGATCCGGCGCCTGACCGATACCACCAGTGTTGATCTGGAAGCGATCCTGACCGGTGAGCCGGTCAGCCTCTACATCATCGTGCCGCCTTACCGCATCGGCGGCTTCGCACCCATCCTGCGGCTGTGGCTGACCGGCCTGATGAACCTGCTGACGATGCGCGAGACCGTGCCGGAATGGCCGACCCTGATGATGGTCGATGAGGCGGCTCAGTTGGGGCGCGTCGATAGCTTTGTCACCGCTTCGACCCTGATGCGCGGATATGGGCTCAAGCTATGGACCTTCTGGCAGTCTGCCAGCCAGCTCGAGATCTACGGCAGCGATGGCCGCACCCTGATCGACAATGCCGGCGTGGTGCAGGTCTTCGGGGTTCGCAACTATCGCGCCGCGGCGGAGGCGGCAGCGCTGCTGGGCGGCCTTAGCGCCGAACAGATCCTGGCAATGGGGCGCGAGGAGCAGCTGCTGATGATCGAAGGCGGCGCGCCGCAGCGCTGCCGTCAGATCCGCTACTACAGCGACGAGCTGCTCGTCGGCCGTAACCCGCCGAGACCGGCATGACAGGATGGGTATTTCGCCTCGCCCTGGCGGCGTGGCTGACCACTCCGGCGGCGGCGCACGCCGACTGGCCGGTGCATGGATTCTACCAGGTGCAAGCGGTGCCGCAGCCGGGCCGCCCTCCCCTTTGCCGCCTGCGGCTCGAGCTGCAGATCGATCACCGGGCGACGGCGCTGATCCTTTCTCAGGCGCCAGGCGGAGGGCTTTGGGTGCAGTTTCTGGCGCAGAACCCGGAAATCCTCTCCGCCGACCTCCTGCGGATCGGCCTAGACGGCCAGGAGGTGTTTCACGTCACTCCGTCGCGTCGTGACAAAGCGCCGGAATTATCCGGCATTACGGGTGAGATCGCCGAAGCGGCGAAGGCGAAGGACGCCATCGATGACTTGCGCGAACGGGCTCAGGGCGCCGCATGGCTGCAGATTGTGGCGTTACCCTACAACAAACGGGTTCCGGCGGATGGATTGCGGCAGGCGATGGATGATTGGATGGCATGCCGCATCACGCAACAAGGGTGAGTTGCGCCGTGATCAGGCACTATGCGTCATGGCGTGAGCAGCGACGCTTCGACAAAGCGCTTCGCTGGCATATCCGGCATCACCGGCGCATCAGCGATGGTGGATTGGATTTCGCCCTGCTCCTCCGCCGGGCCGGAGTAGCCGGCGCTTACGACAGGCCGGAACTCTACTGGCCGCTGCTATGGGCTTTCGGCGCCTTGTGGAAAGGTTCGGCCATTCCGCCGCCGGTCACGGGTGCGCTGCAGAAGCATCTCTCACCCGACCAGTTGGAGGCCGTGGCGGCCGCGTTCCGGGAGGCCATGCCCTGACAGGTGAGGCCAAAAGCCACCGAAAGGCGTCTTTTACGTTCAAAGCGTCACACTTGACGTTCATCAGGTGTGCACATCTTCAGACGTGATGCTCACCGAAACATGGGCTCTACGCCCTTCTGCGAGCGCCATTCCCGTATGGGCGGCTGCTCTCCGTCCCAAAGCCAGCGGGGGAGATTGATGACCGTTCCCTCCTCCGCCAGGTCACGCGCGAAGTCTTTTTTGGCGGACGAAGCGGCCGCGCTGACCGCGGCCACCCGCTCGTGCTCGTCCATCCAACAGCCGAGAGCACGGGCCGCCTCGCGCGCCTTGGCTTCCCATTCGGCCGCCTGTTGCATCTCGCCGTCATGGCGGAACGCCAGGATGTTCCAGAAGTAGATCTTCAGCCGGCTGTAGGCGGTGCCCATCGGGTCGGGCACGATGGTGATGGGGTGCTCAGGCAGCTGATAAATGCCGTTCCGGTAGGGCATGAGAACTCACACGAGCGCGGCGCCTCGCCGATCAAACACCATGCCTCGAGGGGTGAGCAACGGCGCGGGAAGGATCAAGGGCTCTGCCCGGCTTCACAGGTAGAAGCGAAGCGCCCGCTCGATCTTCCCATACGCCTCGCGCAGCAGAACCGTGCGGACATCTTCGTCGCGGCTGTAGTCGGCGGCGGCCAGAAACCACCGACAGGCGCCTTCGACCGCCTCGCTGCCGTGGCTGATGTCGATCAGCGCCCAGATCGGCTCCTCGATCTCGGCCTCGACACCGCCTTCGGTGACATTGCGCAGCACGGTCAGCGCGCGGCGCTTGACGTCGTCCAGCTCCTGGCCTTCGGCGGTCTTGAACCACATCCGGCTCGTCGGATGCCGGCGATGGTCCCATTTCGGATCGCCGCGGCCGGATCTCATGACCTCTCCCTAGCATTGAGGCGCGCCAGGACTTCGGCCTTCAGATGGGATGGCAGCGGCACGATGGCCGCCGGCGTCGGGCGCGGCGGGGAAAATTTCACCCGGATGGCCTGGCGCGCCAGAGAGCGTTCGAGTTCCTGCTGGCGGGCGAGATGCAGCGACATGCGTTGGCGGAAAAATTCGGCGCGGTCATCCATAAAGGTCTCCTAGGGGTGATCGCCCTAGGATCGGCCGCGGCGCCATCATTCGAAACACCGATAGGAAAAGTGGCAATCAGGAAAGAGTTCGTTCCAGCCCCTCAGGTGGCGCAGGAACGCCGAAAGGCGGTTCGGGACCTCCCCCCTACCCTGCCGACGCTTCAACGCTCTCTGGCGCCCCGGAGGCCGCCGTTGGCGCCGCACACACCCCCTGCATGCCAAACCGATCTCTCCAGCAGCTTGGACCCTTCCGGGATCACGTGAGAGCAGGAAGCAGATTTATCTGCTTCCTGCCTTTCCGGCGAGGAATGGGGGTAGCAGAGGCCCATTTGCGCGGGCGTAGCCGGGTTGCGAGGGAGCGTGGCTGTCTTCAGCCATGCGAGTGAGCGACCTTGCTATGCGGTAGGGCGAATTGGCCGTCGCGAGGGGCAACGCCCCTTAGCCCTGTTGGCAGCGGCGCGGCGATCGCCGTAGGGATCCGACGTGAGAAAGCTTGTGCGCCGTCCAGGCGCACTCCGTTCACCCCTTTGACCTAGGAGCAGTTATCCACAGCCGGGATTATCCACAGCGGAAAGTTCAAATTCTTCTTAGATTCAATTTCAGGGCCCGAATCTGATCGTCTTTTCAGTGGTTTGCGAGGGAGAATCACTAGGAAACGGGCGACTATCCCCTAGGAAACGGGCGGCGGATCACTAGGAAACGGGCGGACATCCCCTAGGAAACGGGCGGGCAGAAGAGGACGCTGGCGATTTACTAGGAAGTGGGCGGCTCAGACAGCGCGGTAGGACGGAAACCCTGCCTTGCAGGCTGTTCTGGGACCGAAATCGCCCTCTGCCCGCTCAGTTCACTAGGAAACGGGCGGAATGCGCCCTGGGACCCGCCCACTTCCTAGGGATCAAGCCACAGGTTCCCTAGCAACCGGGCGCGATCTGGCGGAATTGGCGCCTCTTATGCAGCGGGAATCGCGGGTTTCCCCTAGAATCAGGCAGGATGCCG
>MKTV01000004.1:0-5190 GCA_001898425.1 Rhodospirillales bacterium 69-11 | reverse complement strand
CTTCCCCGCCCCTTTGCTAGTGATTCCCTTCCCGACGGTTCACTAGGAAACGGGCGGTCATTTACTAACTAGTTGCCCCCAAGAGTTCCTAGTGGTACTGATGATGGGGTATGGCCAGCCTCACCATCAAGCAGCAGACGAATTACACCGGCTTTCCAAAAGCCGCGGAGCTGATTGAGATCGAGGGCGCGCACGCGCTGGAAGCCTCCGACCGGGCGCTGATGAACACACTGCTCCAGCATGCGCATGACAGCGGCCGGCTGACCGAGCCGGACGCCGAATGGGAGATCTCCTTTTCCCATCTGCGCCAGTCGCAGTCGAAGCACGGCAGCAATGACCGCATCAAGGAAAGCATCCGCCGGATTCGCCGGGTAGAGGTGAAGATCGCCTACACCTCGGCCAGCGGCGAAGCGCGCGTGCTGGAATCGAACCTGCTCAATTTTACCGACACGAGCGAGGAGGATTCGCCGACCGCGACGGTGCAGTTCGGCATCCCGAAGCGGCTGCGCATGATCCTCGCCCGCTCCAATCGCTGGGGCCGGATTCGTTGCGAGATCGCCTATGCGATGACCACCAAATACGCCATCGCGCTCTACGAGATGATCTGCCTGCGGGCCAATCTCGACCGCTGCATCGAGACGATCGAGATGAGCAAGTTCCGCGAGCTGCTAGGCGTGCCGCCCGGTGCCTACGACCGGCCGGACAACTTTATGCGCAACGTCATCACCCCGGCCATCCTCGAGGTGAACGGTCTTTCCGACATGGGGGTGCGCATTGAGATGGTGCGCAAGCACGCGCGGGCGGCGGCGCATGCCGTGATGATCTGCTGGTGGCGCAAGGGACCGGAGGAGATGACGGCCGCCACCCAGGAGCGTGGCCGCAGCAAGGTCGGCCGGATGGCGCGGCTGCGGGGCCAGGTAGAGACCGTGAGCGGCGGCCCGGAGGTTCAGGCGCAGGTCGATACCGAACTCGAAGCGCTGCTCGCCGCGATGCGGGCGAAGGAAAAGGAAGCGGCGGCTTAGCTCCCTTATAACATCACGCTTGAAGGTGTGCACACCTGATAAGAGTCACACCTGACGTTCTGCAGTGTTGCAAGAATGCCTTCGAGCGGAAGAACTTGCCCCTTAGGCACGTCACCGCATTCGAAGCTGGTTGACGCCCCGATTGCAAATCTTCATCACTGAAGGTGTGCACACCTGACGTGTTGAAGGCGTGCAGAGATGATGAACTGCAGGAGTGGGAGAGTGCAGGGGTGAAGACAGTTGCGCTCATCGCTCAAAAAGGCGGCGTGGGAAAAACCACATTGGCCGTCAACCTGGCCGTGGCCGCCGGGCCGACGACGGCGCTGTTCGACCTCGATCCTCAGGAAAGCGCTGTGATCTGGTCCGACCGCCGGCAGGCCGAGACGCCCCATGTCGAGTTCCTTACCGAACGGCGGCTGTCGGATGGTTTAAAGGCGGCCGGTAAGCAGGGTTTCGACCTGGCGGTGATCGACACGCCGCCCGCGGCTGGTCCGCAAGCGCTCACCGCGGCCGAAGCGGCTGGCCTGGTGCTGGTGCCATGCCGGCCGAGCCTAGTGGATCTGGATGCCATCCGGCGGACGGCGCAGCTGATCAAGTCGGCGGGCATCAAGGCGTATGTCGTCTTCAACGCGGCACCGCCGGGTGCCACGACCTTGCTGGAGGACGCGCGCGCTATCGTGGAAGGCACTGGAATGTCGGTCGCGCCGGTCATCCTGCGCGAGCGGAGCGCGTACCGCGCAGCGTGGCCGGTAGGGAAGGGGGTCACGGAGACCGAACCGAAAGGGAAGGCGGCCGGTGAGATTTCAGACTTGAAGAAGTGGGTTTTTGAACAATTGCAAATGTGCACACCTTCAAAGGTGCAAAAGAAGAAAGCGACGACTCATGGCTAGACGATCCCTGCTGACTCCCGCGGTTGAGACGCGGAAGGCAACCACTGAACCGGAACGGGCTGCAGCCAGCGAGACACCGGGTCGAGCCGCGCGATCAGCGACTAAACCAAGCCGCCAGTCGAAGCTTCACATCGGCGGCTACTATAGCCCCGGCGATGAGACGATTATCGCGTTCCAGAAGCTGGGCATCGACCTCCGCCGACCGCAGCAGGACATGCTGTTCGAGGCCATCAGCGACTTTGTGGCAAAGCATCAGGCGGCGAAGGCCTTCCGGTAAGGCGAAGTCCTGACAGCAAGTGGCATCCCACCTGGCCGTGTGTTCGCAACGATATTCATCGCATCATGCGGCCAATCGTTTCGACCAACTCCTCGACCTTCTGCTGTTGCTCAATGAGGTTCCCGGACGTGAAAGCATCCGCAACGCAGTGCGAGACGTGATCGCGTAACACCAGTTCCTCGACCTTGTGCAAGGCCGCTCGTACGGCGTTGCTCTGGGTGAGGAAGTCAACGCAATAGCGATCGTCTTCGATCATTCGGATGAGACCGCTCACCTGTCCCTGAATGCGCTTCAGCCGCGTGTTCACAGCCTGCTTAGCCTTCTCCTGCATCGTACATGACCTCTTGATACTATACCCCTTGGGGGTATATTAGAAAGCTGTCATACTGTCAGCCGGTTTGCGTCGAGCTGGCCAGAATCAGGAGATCAACATGGCGGAGGCGACCGCCCATCAGCAGCATGAGCACTCAGGGAAGGGCTGCTGCTCGCAACGTACGGGCTCCTCCGATGGGGGAAGCCTGGCGATTGATCCGGTCTGCGGCATGAAGGTGAACACGGCAACCTCGTCGCGGCACGTCGAGCATAATGGCGGAGTATTCTGGTTCTGCTCGGAAGGTTGTCAGCAGAAGTTTCTGGCTGATCCTGCCAAATACCTGGCTCCAAAGACGGACGCGACAGAGGAGGCGGACGCGGGCGCCATCTACACCTGTCCGATGCATCCGCAAATTCGTCAGCAGGGGCCGGGCAGCTGCCCGATCTGCGGCATGGCGCTGGAGCCGCTGGAGGTAACGGCGGAAGCGGGCCCCAATCACGAGCTTGCCGATATGACCCGGCGTTTTTGGATCGGGCTGGCGCTGACGATCCCCGTGTTTCTTTTGGAAATGGGCGGCCATATCCCTGGCTTAGGGTTACATCAGCTTGTTTCGCCACGTCTTTCCACATGGATACAGCTGGTCCTGGCCACGCCTGTGGTGCTGTGGGCCGGCTGGCCCTTCTTCGTGCGCGGCTGGGGCTCGTTGGTCAGCCGCAGCTTGAACATGTTCACCCTGATCGCGCTTGGCACCGGAGCCGCCTATCTCTACAGCCTGGTTGCGACGTTCGCTCCTGGCCTGTTCCCCGCAGGCTTTCGCGCCGCGGACGGCACGGTGCCGGTCTATTTCGAGGCGGCAGCGGTCATCACCGTGCTGGTGCTGCTGGGTCAGGTGCTCGAGCTTCGGGCCCGCGAACAGACTGGAGGCGCCATCCGGGCGCTGCTGAATCTGGCGCCGAAGACCGCCCGGCGCATCCGGGCAGACGGCAGCGACGAAGAAATCACGCTCGATCAGATCCAGCCAGGGGACCGGCTGCGTATTCGTCCCGGTGACGGCGTTCCATTGGATGGCGAAGTGCTGGAAGGACGCAGCGCCATCGATGAATCGATGATTACCGGCGAGTCAATTCCAGTGGAAAAGCAGCCGGGAGCCCTGGTGATCGGCGGCACGCTCAACGGCACCGGCTCCCTGGTCATGCAGGTGAACAAGGTGGGTCAGGATACCGTGCTGTCCCGCATCGTCGCCATGGTGGCGGAGGCGCAGCGCTCGCGTGCGCCCATCCAGCGGCTGGCTGACACCGTGGCCGGATGGTTCGTGCCCGCGGTCCTTCTAGTGGCGGTGCTGGCCTTCATCGCCTGGGCGGTCTGGGGACCGTCGCCCGCCCTCAGCTATGCCCTGATCGCATCTGTATCGGTCGTGATCATCGCCTGTCCCTGTGCTCTTGGCCTGGCCACGCCGATGTCGATCATGGTGGGCGTCGGCAAGGGGGCAGGGGCAGGGGTGCTGATACGCTCGGCCGAAGCCCTGGAGCGTTTGGAGAAGGTCGATACCCTGGTGGTCGATAAGACCGGCACTCTGACCGAGGGCCGCCCTCGAGTGGTGGAAGTAGTGCCAGCGGCCGGTCTGTCGGAAGCCGAAATCCTGACCGTCGCGGCGGGCCTGGAGCGCTCCAGCGAACACCCGCTGGCGGCAGCCATCGTCGCGGCGGCGCAGGAGAGGGGAGAGACCATCCAGCAGGCGGAGGAGTTCGCCTCGGTGACGGGCAAGGGTGTGAAGGGCACCGTTGCCGGGCACCAGGTGGCGTTGGGCAACGCCAAACTGATGGCCGAACTCGGGGTTGCGCTCGGCGAGTTGGAGCAGCGGGCCGATCAGCTCCGGCGCGAAGGCGCCACGGCGCTGTTCCTGGCACTGGATGGCAAGCCGGCAGGCGCCATCGCCGTGGCCGATCCGATCAAGCCGTCCACCCCGCAGGCGCTGGCGGACCTTAAGGCCGAAGGCATCCGGATCGTCATGCTGACCGGGGACAACCGCACCACGGCGGAAGCGGTCGCCCGCAAGCTCGGCATTGAGGAAGTAGAAGCCGACGTGCTGCCCGAGGAGAAGAACCGCATCGTCAAAAAGCTGCGCGCTGAGGGGCGTATCGTCGCCATGGCAGGTGACGGCGTGAACGATGCGCCGGCCCTGGCCGAGGCAGATGTCGGCGTGGCGATGGGCACCGGGACGGAAGTGGCTATCCAGAGTGCCGGCGTGACGCTGGTCAAAGGCGATCTGGCCGGCATTGCGCGAGCCCGCGCACTCAGCCGCGCAACCATGGGCAACATTCGCCAGAACCTGTTCTTCGCGTTCATCTATAATGCCGTCGGCGTGCCAGTGGCAGCGGGCATTCTCTATCCGGTGCTGGGCATCCTGCTCAGCCCGGTGATCGCGGCGATGGCTATGGCGCTAAGCTCCGTTTCCGTCATCGGGAATGCGCTCCGGCTGAGGTCGGTGCGGCTGTGATCGGACGAGATTCTCTCACGCCGTTGTGGCGACGGCCGGGGCGACATCCATCGAGCTCGATGCACAGCCCCCAGGACGATGCAATCGCACGAACGGGTCGGCAGGCTGCTGGCGTCCTCGTCGAGCTCGGCGCTTAGTGATGGTGATCATCGGCCGCCTCCGAGGTGATCATGCCAGGCATAGACTGATGG
>MKTV01000003.1 GCA_001898425.1 Rhodospirillales bacterium 69-11 | reverse complement strand
TACAATCCACGACTTTCCGAGCCGCACGAAGCCGTGGATGGCCGCCCTGCGGCGGCCATGACACCGTGGGGCGGGCGCCCCCCCGCTACCCCAACGCGCGCGCCAGCACCTGCACCGAGTGCACCGCTTCCCGCCCCGACAGGTCGCGGATCTGCTGCCGGCAGGACGTGCCATCCGCCACGACCAGCTCCTCCGATCCCGCGGCACGGACCGCCGGCAGCAGGCCTGCCTCGGCCATCGCGCGGGACACGTCCTGCGTCTCGGCCTGGTAGCCGAACGAGCCCGCCATCCCGCAACAGGACGAGGTGATCGGCTTCACCGTCAGTTCCGGCACCAGCTTCAGCGTCGACAGCGCGTCCGGGAACGCCCCGAACGATTTCTGGTGGCAGTGCCCGTGCACATGCGCCGTGGTGGGCAATGGCTGCAGCGGCAGGGCGGGACGCTCGCGGGCCAGGAACTCGCTCAGCAGCATCGCCCGCCCGGCGAGCGCCGCACTCTCCGCCCCCGGCAGCAGGGAGCGGAACTCGTCGCGCAGGGTCATCAGGCAGGACGGCTCCAGCCCGACCACCGGGATGCGCCCCGCGAGCCGGCGCAGGGTGCGGCCCGCCTCTTCGCGCGCCTTGTCGATCAGCCCGGCCGCCAGCCAGGTGCGCCCGCAGCAGAGCGGCCGGCCACGGGTCGGGGGCAGCACCGCGCGATAGCCGGCCGCCGCCAGCACCCGGAGCGCCGCCCGCAGGTTCTCCGGCTCGAAATAGCGGTTGAACGTGTCGGCGAGCAGCATGACCTCGCCCTTCGGATCCCGCGGCGCGAGGGCCAGGGCCTCGTCGTCGTGGAACCGGTCGCGTCGCCATTCCGGCAGCGCACGTCCGGCCGCGATGCCCAGATGCCGCTCCCCCGCGCGCCGCAGGGCCGTCGAGCGGTTGCGCAGGTTGCCCAGCCCCGGCAGCCGCGACAGCACCGGCGCCATGCGCGGCAGTTCGGCGACCAGCGTTTCCCGCCAGCGCAACCCGAACCGGTCCGCGCGCGCCGCGGCCACCTCGAGCTTCATCTTCGCCATGTCGACGCCGGTCGGGCACTCGCGCCGGCACGCCTTGCAGGAGACGCAGAGCGCCATCGCCTCGGCCACCGGGTCGGAGGCCATGGCATCCACGCCCAACTGCCCGGTCAGCGCGAGCCGCAGCGTGTTCGCCCGCCCGCGCGTCAGATGCGCCTCGTCGCGCGTCACCCGGTAGCTGGGGCACATCACCCCGGCATCGAAGCCGCGGCACGTGCCGTTGTTGTTGCACATCTCGACCGCGCCCAGCAGGCCGCCGAGCGGGCCGGGATGGTCGGACCAGTCGAGCTTCGGGGTGAAATCCGGCGTCGGCGCATAGCCCGGCCCGTAGCGGAACAGGCTGCGGTCATCCATGCGCGGCGGCCGCACGATCCGGTTCGGGTTCAGCAGCGCATGGGGATCGAAGGCGTCTTTCACCGTCTCGAACGCGCGCACGATGCGCGGGCCGAACATCTCCGCGTGGAATTCGCTGCGGACCAGCCCGTCGCCGTGCTCCCCGCTGTGCGAGCCCTTGTATTCGCGCACAAGCGCGAAGCATTCCTCGGCGATCGTGCGCATCGTTGCGACGTCGGCCGGGTCCTTCATGTTCAGCACCGGCCGGACATGCAGGCAGCCGACCGAGGCGTGGGCGTACCATGTCCCCTTGCTGCCATGCCGCGCGAACACGTCGTTCAGCCGTTCGGTGTAGTCGGCGAGATCCTCGAGCGAGACGGCGCAGTCCTCGATGAAGGACACGGGTTTCCCGTCCCCCTTCATCGACATCATGATGTTGAGCCCGGCCTCGCGCACCGCCGCGATGTCCGCCTGGAAGCCGGGATCGATCGCGTCGACCACGTCCGGATGCCCGAGATCCCCCATCAGCGCGTGCAGCTCGCGCAGCTTGGCGTGCAGCGCCGCGTCGTCGTGGCCGTGGAACTCGACGATCAGCAGGCTGTCCGGCTCGCCGATCAGCATCGCATCGATCGTGCGGCGGTAGATCGTGATGCCGCGGCCGAGGTCGATCATGGTGCGGTCGACCAGCTCCACCGCCTCGGGCTCGAGTGTCACGATGTGCCGCGCCGCCTCCATCGCCGCGCGGAAGGTGGGAAATTGGCAAATGCCCAGCACCTTGCGCGGCTTGATCGGATGCAGCGCGAGCTCGAGCGCGGCGGAGAAGGCGAGCGTGCCCTCCGACCCCACCAGCAGCCGCGCCAGGTTCTCCCGCCCCGCGGCGCGGGCGGCAGGCGTCAGCACGTCGATGTTGTAGCCGCCCACCCGGCGGAGCTGCTTCGGGAAGCGCGCGGCGATCTCCTCCGCCTCGCTCGCGCCCAGCGCGCGCAGGCGCTGGATCAGGTCGGCGATCGGGGCCGGCGTGTCGGCGCCCAGATTGTCCGGCACTGCGCCGAACCGGTGGCGCGTGCCATCGGCCAGGATCGCGTCGATCGCGTGCACGTTGTCGGCCATCAGCCCGTAGCGGATCGACTTGGAGCCGCAGGAATTGTTCCCCGCCATGCCGCCGATCGTGCAGCGCGCATGGGTCGAGGGATCGACCGGGAAGAACAGCCCGTGCGGCCGCAGCGCCGCGTTCAGGTGGCCCAGCACCAGGCCCGGCTCCACCCGCGCGGTGCGCGTCTCGGGATCGACCTGCAGGATGCGGCGCAGATGCTTGGAGCAGTCGACCACCAGGGCGCGGTTCACCGTCTGCCCGCACTGGCTGGTGCCGCCGCCGCGGGGCAGCACCGGAACGCCCTCCTCCCGCGCGATCGCCAGCGCCGCCGCCACGTCCTCGATCGTCTCGGGAACGATCACGCCGATCGGCTCCACCTGGTAGATCGAGGCGTCGGTGGCGTAGCGGCCCCGGCTCGCGCGGTCGAACAGCACCTCGCCCCGGATCTCGCGGGCGAGCCGCAGGGCAAGGCTCGAATCGCCTGGGGGAATCCTGGCGGCGTTGCTCCGCGCGATGGTGCTGGCGCTCATGGCGATGGGACCGGTTCCCGAATGAGAAATGGGCGCGGACGAGGGCCGCGCGCCCCGATGAGGTGCAGGTCGTCCCCTATCTCGACCACTCGGCCCCGCCCGGCAACCCCGGAATGCACCCTCCTAGGGCAATCGCTTGAACGGACGAGGGTTCGGGATTCCGGCTCGGGCTGAAGTCTGATTCACGGG
>MKTV01000002.1 GCA_001898425.1 Rhodospirillales bacterium 69-11 | reverse complement strand
CCCCACCTCCGCGCCCACGGGTGCGATCGTGGTGGGCAGCGGCTCCGACAGCATCGTCCTGATGATGTCCGAGGACGCCGATGGGCCGGCGGGTGCGGCCGGACGCGATGCGCAGTTCACGGTGAACGTGGACGGCAAGCAGATCGGCGGGCTGCAGACGGTGACCGCCTCGCACGCTGCGGGGCAGAAGCAGGCCTTCGAGTTCCGCGGCAACTACGGCGTCGGCACCCATACGGTGACGGTGACGTTCGCCAACAACTCGATGACGCAGGGCGACAAGGCGGCGTTCAACGACGGCGGGGACCGCAACCTCTACGTCGACAGCGTCACCTATGACGGCACCGCGGTGAAGACGACCACGACGCCGATCTACACCTCGCCGCTGTTCCCGCCGAACGGGCCGCTCGACCCGGGCAACGCGGTGTTCACCGTGACCGACAAGACCGCCGTGCCGGCCGGGGCGCCTTCCACCCCCACCACCACGCCGGCCACGGTCAACGTGGGCAGCGGGACGGACACGCTGGTGCTGAAGATGTCGGAAGACCCCTACCAGGGCGATGCGCAGTTCACCGTCAAGGTGGACGGCAAGCAGGTGGGCGGCACGCTGACCACGACGGCGGTCAGCTGGCAGGGCCAGACGCAGGAATTCGACCTGCACGGCAACTGGGGCACCGGCGCGCACCAGGTGACGGTCACCTACCTCAACGACGCCTCCGGCCAGAAGGACGCGGCCGGCAACACCTACGACGCGCAGGACCGCAACCTCTACGTCAACGCGATGTCGTATGACGGGAAGGCAGTGGCCGGCACGCCGTGGGAGCTGTTCAGCAACGGCTCGAAGACGTTCTCGGTCGCGGCCACCACCACGACCACGTCGACGAGTTCCGCGATGGAGCAGCCGGCCGGCGCGCAGGCCTCCGCGAGCCAGGGGGCGCCCACCATCACCCAGACCCTCGCCTCGGGTCAGGTCACGACGGTGGACGCCAGCAAGGCGGGGACCACGCAGGCCAACGGCGACACCTTCTCCCTCACCGGGAGCGGGGTCGGCAAGGCGGTGCTGGGGGCGGGGACCGAGACCCTGCGCTTCGCCGGCATGTCGAACCTGACGCTGACGGGCGGGACGGGGAAGGCGACGATCGTGGCCGATCAGGGCACCCACACGTTCACGATGGGCAAGGGTGCGCTCGACGTGACGGGCGGCATCGGAGCGGACACCTATGTGGTGAAGCCCGGCGCCGGCGCACTCACGGTCGAGGACTTCTCCCGGGCGCAGGGCGACATGCTCGCGATCGACCACCGCCTGAAGTCCGGCGCCGTGATCGGTTCCGACGGGCATGGCGGGACGGCGATCACCTTCCGCGCCGCCGGCCCCAGCACCGGGATGATCGACCTCAAGAACGTGGCGGCGCTGCCGAGCGACGCGATCCGCTGGGTCTGAGCCCACTCCACCAGCGCGTGACGGGGAGCCGCTCCTTCGGGGGCGGCTCTTCGTCGTTTCGGGCCGGCGTTCCGGTCAGCCCTGGTGCAGGGCCGCGACCTCCCGCACCTTGCGGGCCATCGAGGCGATGCCGTTGCCGCGATTGGTCGACAAGGCCTCGAGCAACCCGAGCTCCTTGAGGAAGACGGGGTCGGTAGCGAGGATCTCTTGCGGGGAGCGGCCGGAGTAGACCCGCAGCAGCAGCGCGACCAGGCCCGAGACGATCGCGGCGTCCGAGGCGCCGGCGAAGAACAGGGCGCCGTCGCGCAGCACGGCTTCCATCCAGACGCGGCTCTGGCATCCGGGCACGCGGTGCGCATCGTCGGCCCATTCATCCGGGAAGGGCGGCAGCTTCTGGCCCATCTCGATGATGAACTGGTACCGGTCCATCCAGTCGTCGAACAAGGCGAGCTCGTCCGCGATCGCGGCGATGGCGGCCGCGGCCGT
Organism: Rhodospirillales bacterium 69-11; assembly: GCA_001898425.1. Taxonomy (GTDB): domain Bacteria; phylum Pseudomonadota; class Alphaproteobacteria; order Acetobacterales; family Acetobacteraceae; genus Rhodopila. The sequence continues at coordinate 14,777 of MKTV01000002.1, read as the reverse complement.
GGGTTCTTCGGGAACGAGGAAAGGATCGGTCATGCCGCCAGTCTAACGGCGAAACCGGGTCGGGGTTGAGGGGGCAGGACGGGTTCCGTCCGCGGCGCCTGAATCGTTGCGTCGCCCCGGTCGGGATGGCAGCTTGCGCGCCGAACGGAGGACGCAGATGGCGGTCAACAAGGTGTATTCCGATGCGGCGGCGGCGCTCGAAGGCGTGCTGCGCGACGGGATGATGATCATGTCCGGCGGGTTCGGCCTGTGCGGCATCCCCTCGGTGCTGATCGAGGCGATCCGCGCCAGCGGGGTGAAGGACCTGACGATCGTCTCGAACAATGCCGGCATCGACGATGCCGGCCTCGGCCTGCTGCTACAGACCCGGCAGGTGCGGAAGATGATCAGCTCCTATGTCGGCGAGAACGCGACCTTCGCGAAGCAGTACCTGGCCGGGGAGCTGGAGATCGAGTTCAACCCGCAGGGGACGCTGGCCGAGCGCATCCGCGCGGGCGGCGCCGGCATCCCGGCCTTCTACACCGCGACCGGCGCCGGCACGCAGATCGCCGAGGGCAAGGAGACCAAGGTCTTCGACGGCCGTACTTATGTGATGGAGCGCGGGCTGCGCGCGGACCTCGCCATCGTGCATGCGTGGCGCGCCGATCCCGAGGGCAATCTCGTGTATCGGAAGACCGCGCGGAACTTCAATCCGATCATGGCGACCGCCGCCGAGACGGTGGTGGCCGAGATCGAGGAGCTGGTCGAGCCCGGCACGATCGACCCCGACCACATCATCACGCCCGGCATCTTCGTGAACCGGATGGTGGTGCTGGATCAGGTCGAGAAGCGAATCGAACAGCGCACCGTGCGCAAGCGCGCCTGAGGAGGTACGGCAATGCCCTGGACCCGTGACCAGATGGCGGCTCGCGCCGCCCAGGAACTGCAGGACGGCTTCTACGTGAACCTGGGGATCGGCATCCCGACCCTGGTCGCCAACCACATCCCCGACGGCATGTCGATCCAGCTCCATTCGGAGAACGGCATGCTGGGCATGGGCCCCTTCCCGTTCGAGGGCGAGGAGGATGCCGACCTGATCAATGCCGGGAAGCAGACGGTGACGGAGCTGCCGACCACCAGCTTCTTCGACAGCGCGGCGAGCTTCGCCATGGTGCGCGGCGGGCACATCGACATCTCCATCCTGGGCGCGCTGCAGGTGGCCGAGAACGGCGACCTCGCGAACTGGATGATCCCCGGCAAGATGGTGAAGGGGATGGGCGGCGCGATGGACCTGGTGGCCGGCGTGCGCCGGGTGGTCGTGCTGATGGAGCACACCGCCGGCGGCAAGCCCAAGCTGCTGAAATCCTGCACCCTGCCCCTGACCGGCGCCGCGGTGGTCGACCTGGTGATCACCGATCTCGGCGTGTTCGAGGTGCTGGAGAAGGGCGGAACGGCCGGCCTGCGGCTGATCGACCTGGCCCCCGACGTGACGCTGGACGAGATCCGCGCGAAGACCGAGGCCTCGTTCTCGGTCGCGCCGGGGCTCGCCGTGACGGCCTGACGGCACGCGGGGCCGGACTGCATTTTCCGGCCCCGCAGCCCCTTGATCCGCGTGCGGCACGCGGGCTATATGCCGCCTCCCAATCGGCGGGGCTGTAGCTCAGTTGGGAGAGCGCCTGAATGGCATTCAGGAGGTCAGGGGTTCGATTCCCCTCAGCTCCACCATCCCCCGATCCGATCGTCGATCACGAAGGCAACCCTGGGTGCGTGCGAGGCCACCAGGGGCCACATGGTGATCCGGCCGTCCCGGCCCTCCATCTGTTCCCCCTGATCCTTTGGTGCGGCCGCGCGTCGTCGCGCCCGATCTTTCCGTTGTGGAAAACGAGGCCCTGAGCGATCCTCCCCGCGACGGAGGCGACTGCACGCGCGCTCGCCGCCGGCGAACAACGAAGAACACAGGGCGGTCTTCACCTTCGCTTCGGGGAGTTACGCATGCAGCGCAGAACGTTACTCAAGGCCACGGCGGCAGCCGCAGCGGCCGGGGTCATCGCCAGGCCAGCCATCGCACAGGGGAATTCGAAGGTTCTCCGCTGCGCGCCCGAGGCCAACCTGGCCAGCATCGATCCGATCTGGACCACCGCGACCGTCGCGATCAACCACGGCTACATGGTCTACGACACGCTCTACGGCATCGACTCGTCGCTGACGCCGCGGCCGCAGATGGTGGCCGGCCACACGGTGTCCGACGACAAGCTGAACTGGACGTTCACCCTCCGCGACGGGCTCGCGTTCCACGATGGCGAGCCGGTGCGTTCGGTCGACTGCATCGCGTCGATCGACCGCTGGTCCAAGCGCGCCGCCTGGGGCCAGGCGCTCGGGGCGGTGACCGAGGAAATGAAGGCGCTGGACGACAAGCGCTTCTCCATCCGTCTCAAGAAGCCGTTCTCCTCGATCCTCTACGCCTTCGGCGTCTCCCCGGCCTGCTTCATCATGCCGGAGCGGGTCGCGAAGACCGACCCGTTCAAGCAGATCAGCGACCCGACCGGCTCCGGCCCCTTCAAGTTCGTGAAGGACGAATGGGTCGCCGGCGCCCGCGCCGTCTGGGTGAAGAACGACAAATACAATCCGCGCGACGAACCGGCCGACTCCTATTCCGGCGGCAAGCGCGTCCATGTCGACCGCGTGGAACACGTCGTGATGCCGGACGGCGCCACGGCGGCGGCAGCGCTGCAGACGGGCGAGATCGACTGGGTCCACGTGCCGCTGATCGACCTCGTGCCGCAGCTGAAGAAGAGCTCCGGCGTGAAGGTCGCCATCTACGATCCCCTCGGCTGGCTCGGGATCATCCGGCCGAACCACCTGTTCCCGCCCTTCGACAACCCGAAACTGCTGCGCGCCATCCTTCCGGCGATCGACCAGCGCGAGTTCCTGAGCGCGGTCATCGGCGACCAGTCGGAACTCGGGAAAGTGCCGGCAGGATTCTTCACCGTCGGCAGCGCGATGGCGAACACGGCCGGGATGGAGGCGCTGTCCGGCCCACGCGACGTGGAGAAGGCGAAGCGGCTGGTCGCCGAGAGCGGCTACAAGGGGGAGCCGGTGATCCTGATGTCGCCGACCGATCAGCCGGCGCTCGCCCAGGTCGCGCAGGTGACCCGCGAGGTGTTCCAGAAGGTGGGGCTGAACGTCCAGTATGCCTCGATGGACTGGTCCACGCTGGTGGCGCGCCGCGCATCCCGCGAGCCGCCGGAGAAGGGGGGCTGGAACGCGTTCACGACCTCCTGGTCCGGCCTGTCGGTCGCTGATCCGGGCGGCCATTTCCCGATCCGCGGCAACGGCACGAACGCCTGGTTCGGCTGGCCGACGGATCCGAAGATGGAGGGGCTGCGCAACGCCTGGTTCGACGCCCCGGACATCGCGGCCCAGAAGAAGATCTGCGAGGAGATGCAGCTCCGCGGGTTCGAGAGCGTGCCGTTCATCCCGGTCGCCCAGTGGTTCTATCCGACGGCATTTCGCGACAACATCGTGGATATCGTGAAGTGCCCCGGAATCCTGAGCTGGAACCTCCGGAAGACCTGACCCGCGCGGTGAATCCGGCAGGCACGGAACGTCCCGCGCCTGCCGCCTGCCTCCCACCTCGGCCGTCGTCGCATGCCGCCCTGGGCACCGCGACGGCCGGGTGCTTTCCTTCCCCCGGAGCAACCTCTAGACATTTCCCCACCTCTGACCATCCCAGCTCAGCGGACGGGGAACGCACATGACGCGGCAGCTCAAGGTTGCGGTCCAGATGGACCCGATCGAAAGCATCAACATCGATGCCGACTCGACCTTCGCCCTGATGCTGGAGGCGCAGTCGCGCGGCCATGCGCTGTGGCACTACGAAGTGCGGCACATGGCGCTGCGGGAGGGCGTGAAGCGCCCGGACGGGCCGCAGGGCGGAAAGTGGGAGGAGCGGCTGTTCGCCCGCGCCCGGTCCGTCACCGTGCAGCGCCAGCACGGCGCGCACTACACGTTCGGGCCGCTCGAGCCGCTGGATCTCGCGAGCATGGACGTGGTGCTGATGCGCCAGGATCCGCCGTTCGACATGGCCTACATCACGGCCACCCACCTGCTGGAGCACATCCATCCGAAGACGCTGGTGGTGAACGACCCGGCGAACGTGCGCAACGCGCCCGAGAAGCTGCTGGTTACGCATTTCCCCGACCTGATGCCGCCCACGATGATCACCTGGGACACGGAGGCGATCCGCAGCTTCCGCGCCGAGCACGGGGACATCATCGTGAAGCCGCTGTTCGGGAATGGCGGCGCGGGCGTGTTCCGCATCAAGCCGGACGACGAGAACCTGGCCTCGCTGCTGGAGATGCATTTCGCGCGGTCCCGCGAGCCGCTGATGTTCCAGCGCTACGAGCCCGCGGTGCGCAAGGGCGACAAGCGCATCATCCTGGTGGACGGGGAGCCGATGGGCGCGATCAATCGCGTGCCCGCCGCCGGCGAGGCGCGGTCCAACATGCATGTCGGCGGCCGGCCGGAGAAGTGCGAGATGACGGCGCGCGACCGCGAGATCTGCGCCGCGATCGGACCGACGCTGCGCGCGCAGGGTCTCATTTTCGTGGGCATCGACGTGATCGGCGACTGGCTGACCGAGATCAACGTGACCTCCCCCACCGGCCTGCAGGAGATCGCGCGTTTCGACGGCGTGCACCTGGAAAAGGCGATCTGGGACAGCATCGAGGCGAAGGTCGCCGCTTCGGCCTGACTGGCCGAACCGAGAGCGGCCGCGCTCTCCGCCCCCTCAGCCGCCGTTCGGCCGGCTGGCGGCAGCGGCCGTGGGCGGCGGAACGGTCGTCTCCGCCCAGCCGCCGCCCAGCGCCTTGTACAGCGTGATGGTATTCTGCAGCGCCGACAGCTTCAGGCTCACCAGCGTCAGCCGCGCGTTGAGCAGCGCGGTCTCGGCGACCAGTGCATTCAGGTAGGTGTCCGCCCCCGATCGGAAGCGCATGTCGGCCAGCCGGTAATACGTCGCATCGGAGCCGACCAGCGCCTGCTGCGCCGCCACCTGCGCGGCATAGGTCTCCCGCGCGACAAGCGCGTCCGACACGTCGTGGAAGGCCGATTGGATCGCCTTCTCGTAGTTGGCGATCTCTACCCGCTTCTCGATCTTCGCCACGTCGAGATTGGCGAAGTTCGCACCGGCATCGAAGATCGGGACGCTGATCTGCGGCTCGAACAGCCAGGACGTCTGGCCCGCACCGAACAGGGTGCTCAGCGCATTGCTGGCGCGGCCGCCGCTCGCCGTCAGGCTGATCGAGGGGAAGAACGCCGCCCGCGCGGCGCCGACATTAGCGTTCGCCGCCAGCAGCGTGTGTTCGGCGGCGCGGATGTCGGGCCGGCGCACCAGCAGGTCGGCGGGCAGGCCGGCCGGTAAGGTCGGGAACCGCGGCTGGGCGTCCAACCCGGCCTGCGCCTCCATGCGCGCGACCAGCCGAGGCGGCAACGGCGCGCCCACCAGCAGCGTCAACTGATCCAGGTCCTGCGCGACCTGGCGCGTGTACAAGGCGACGTTCGCCTCTGCGCTGTGCAGCGTCGTTTCGGCCTGCGCCACGTCCATCCCCGTGGCCGTGCCGTGCGCCGCCTTCAGTCGCGTCAGCCGGACCGAGTCGGTCTGCGCCTTCACCGCATCCTGCGAGATCGCCAGCGCGTCCCGGTCGGCGAGCCAGGCCAGGTATTCGGAACCGACCTGCGCCACCAGCGAGATCTGCGTGCTCACATGCGTGTCGATGTCGCTGAGATACGTTTCGTGCGCCTGTTCGGCCTGACTGCGGATCCGGCCGAAGAAGTCCAGCTCCCACGAGGTGACACCAAGGCCGAGGCTGTATTCGCGTGTGTTCAGCGAACCGGCGACACCCTGGACGCTGCCAGGGGTCCGCGACCGCTCCATCCCCGCCGTCGCATCCAACGTGGGGAACAGGGAGGCGCGGTCGGCGCGGAACTGGGCCTCCGCCTGCGCGACGTTCAGCGCCGCCACACGCAGGTCGCGGTTGTTCGCCAGGCTGAGCGCGATCAGCTCCTGTGCGACCGGGTCGAGGAAGAAGGAGCGCCAGCCAATATCCGCGGCTGCCAGGCCGTTCGGCGCCGTCGCGCGCGCGTCCTTGCCGCCGGTAGGCCATTCGGACGCAACCGGCAATGCCGGGCGGTGGTAGTCGGGAATGAGACTGCATCCGGTCAGCCCGGCGAGCAGCAGGGCGCCGAGGGGCAGGGACAGGGGAGAGCGCATGGCTCAAGCCTCTCCTGAGGCAAGGACGGGGGGTGGTGTCGGGGTCCGTGCAGGGCGCGGGCGGACCCGGAACAGGCGCAGCACGGCGACGAAGAAGACCGGGACGAAGTAGATGGCGAACAGCGTCCCGCTCATCATCCCGCCGACGACTGCGGTGCCGATCGCAATGCGGCTGGCCGCACCGGCGCCCGAGGCGATGGCCAGCGGCAGGGAGCCGACGACGAAGGCGATCGAGGTCATCAGGATCGACCGCAGCCGCTCATGCGCCGCCTTCAACGCCGCCTCCGCCAGCGGCACCCCCGCATCGAAGAAGGCCTTGGCGAATTCCACGATCAGAATCGCGTTCTTCACCGCCAGCCCGACGGTGGTGAGCAACCCGACCTGGAAGTAGACGTCGTTGTCGAGCCCGCGCAGGAAGGTGGCGAGGATCGCGCCGAGGACTCCCAGCGGCACCACGAGCAGAACCGCCAGCGGAATCGCCCAGCTTTCGTAGAGCGCCGCGAGGCTGAGCAGCACGACCACCAGCGAGATCGCATACAACGCACCAGTCTGGGAGCCGGCCTTGCGCTGCTCATAGGACAGACCCGTCCACTCGTAACCGATGCCCGGCGGCAGCCTGGAGATCAGGTCCTGCATGGTCGCCATCGCCGCGCCGGTGCTGCTGCCGGGAGCAGGGGCGCCCAGGATCTCGAAGGAGGTCTGGCCGTTGTAGCTTTCGACCTTCTGCGGCCCCACCGTCCATCGCCCACTGAGGAAGGCGTCGAACGGCACCATGGTACCGGCGCTGTTGCGCACGTACCATTTCGACAGATCGGACGGCAGCATCCGCCCTTCCGCGTCACCCTGGACGTAGACCTGCTTCACGCGGCCGTCCCGCAGGAACTGGTTGACGTATTGCGACGCGAGCGCGCCCTGGATGGTGGTGTCGAGATCGGTGACGGAGACGCCCAGCGCGTTCGCCTTCTCCCGGTCGATGTCGAGCCTGTACTGCGGCGCGTCGTCGAGCCCGTTGGGGCGCACGGCCATCAGGGTCGGCGTCTGCGCGGCCATCCCCAGAAGCTGGTTGCGCGCGGCCAGCAGCTTGTCGTGACCCAGATTTCCGCGGTCCTCGAGCTCGAGGTCGAAGCCCGTGGCGTTGCCGAGTTCCATCACCGCCGGGGGCGAGAACACGAAGACCCGCCCCTCCGGATCGCCGCCGAAATGCCGCATGGCGCGGCCCGCGATCGCGGCGGCGGATTGCCATGGGTTCGGCCGCGCCGACCAGTCCTTCAGCTTGATTGCGATGAAGCCCGCGTTCTGCCCCTGGCCACCGAAGTTGAATCCGGTGACGGAGAAGACCGCATCGACGTTCTCCTTCTCCGCCGTCAGCAGATAATCCACCACCTTCGCATTGAGCGCGGAGGTCTGCTCCGCGGTGGCGCCGGGCGGCAGGCTCACCTGGCCGAACAACAGCGCCTGATCCTCGTCCGGCAGGAAGCCCGTCGGCATCCGAAGGAACAGGAAGGCGGCGCCGGCGACGATCACGACGAAGCCCAGGAACGACCAGCGCGAGCGCGTGATGAACCCCTGCACGCCGCGGCCGTACCGCATGCGCATCCAGTCGAACCCGCGGTTGAACCAGCCGAATGCGCCGGTCTTCGCGTATTCCTCCGCGTGCGCCTTGGGTTTCAGCAATGTCGCGCACAGCGCCGGCGTCAGGATCAGCGCCACGAACACCGACAACGTCATGGCGGAGACGATGGTGATGGAGAACTGGCGATAGATCACGCCCGTGGAGCCGCCGAAGAACGCCATCGGCAGGAACACCGCCGACAGGACCAGCGCGATGCCGATCAGGGCACCAGAGATCTCGTCCATCGACGCACGCGCGGCATCGCGCGGCGACAGGCCCTGTTCGCTCATCAGCCGTTCGACGTTCTCGACCACGACGATCGCGTCGTCCACCAGCAGGCCGACGGCCAGCACCATGGCCAGCATGGTGAGCGTATTGATGGAGTATCCGAACGCGGCCAGCACCCCGAACGTGCCCAGCAGCACCACCGGAACGGCGATGGTCGGGATCAGGGTGGCGCGGAAATTCTGCAGGAACACCAGCATCACCACGAACACCAGCGCGATCGCTTCCAGCAGCGTCTGCACCACCTCCTGGATCGACAGCGTGACGTAGGGTTCCGTATCGAGCGGACAGGCGATCGTCAGTCCCGGCGGGAAGGATTTCTGCAGCTCCGCGAGCTCCGCCTTCACCGCAGCCTCGGTCGTGAGCTGGTTCGCCCCGGGCGCCAGCTTCAGTGCGAGTCCACTCGCCGGCTCGTTGTCGTAGCGCGAGGTCGTGGAATAGGACTGCGCGCCGATCTCGACCCGCGCCACGTCCCGCAACCGGACCTGCGAGCCATTCTGGTTCACCTTCAGCAGAATGTTCTCGAATTCCTCGGGGGTCTGGAAGCGGCTGGGGCCGATGATCGTCGCATCCAGCCGCTGGCCTTTGCGCGCCGGCTGGCCACCCAGCTCGCCCGAAGAGATCTGGACGTTCTGCGCGGTGATCGCGGCGGTCACGTCGCCGACGGTCATCGCATATTTGTAGAGCTTGTCCGGGTCGAGCCAGATGCGCATCGCATACTCGGACCCGAACAACGTGAAGTCGCCGACACCGGGGATGCGCGTCAGCGGATCCTGCAGGTGCGACGCGATGTAGTCGCTGATGTCGACGCCCGACATGCTGCCATCGCGCGAGACCAGGGCGACGATCAGCATGAAGTTCTTGACCGACTTGTTGACCTTGATGCCCTGCGCGGTGACGTCGCTGGGCAGGCTCGACTGTGCAAGCGAGAGCTTGTTCTGGACCTGCACCTGCGCGATGTCGGGGTTGGTACCCTGGGCGAAGGTGAGGTCGATCTCCATCGACCCGTTCGCCTGCGTGCTGGAGGAGACGTATTCGAGCCCGTCCAACCCGGACATCTGCTGCAGGATCGGGCGCACCACGGTGTCCGTCACCGTCTGCGCGGACGCCCCCGGATACGTCACGGTAATCGAAATCTGCGGCGGCGCGATGCTCGGGTACCGGGCAACGGGGAGCTGCAGGATCTCGATCGCTCCCGCGAGCATCAGCACCAATCCCAGCACCCAGGCGAAGACCGGGCGATCAATGAAGAATCGTGACATGGCGAATGCCCTGAACGCGAGAGGAGGGTGCTACTTCGCCGCGCTCGGAGCGGCCTGGCCGGAAGGGGAATTGCCGGAAGGAGAGTGGCCCGCGGGAGAGCGGCCGGAGGGAGGCGGGTGGGAGGGGGAGAGGTTCGCTGTGGCCTCGGTGCCCGGCGGGCCCGAGGCCCCTCCGCCGGCTGCCTCCTGGGTGCCCGAAGCGGCGGCGGAGGTGTGATCGATGGCAGGGCGGACCGCCATGCCGGGCCGGACACCCTGGAGGCCCTCGACGATCAGGTGTTCGCCCGGCTTCAGACCGCCGGTGACGACCCAATCCGCCCCGACCGCCGGCCCGGTCTGGATGACGCGAAGCTCCGCCTTGTTGTCCTTTCCCAGCAGCAGCACCGTGGCATCGCCGCGGACGTTGCGGGACACGGCGCCCTGCGGCACCAGGATTCCGTTGCGGTTCACACCCTCCTGCAGCACGGCATGCACGTACATGCCGGGCAGCAGCATGTGGTCGGGGTTCGGGAAGATCGCCCGCAGCAGGACCGTGCCGGTGCCCTGGTCGACCGTCACTTCCGAGAATTGCAGCTCCCCGGCGATCGGGTAGGTGCTGCCGCCTTCGAGCTTCAGCGTGACCTTGGCAGCACTGCCGCCGACCCGCTCGAGCTCGCCGTTCGACAGCTCCTTGCGGAAGCGCAGCAGCGCCGTCGCCGGCTGGTTCAGGTCGACATAGATCGGGTCGAGCTGCGTGACCGTGGCGAGCGCGTTGGTCTGGTCCGCCGTGACCAGCGCGCCCGGCGTGACGCTGGACCGCCCGATGTGACCGGAAATCGGCGCCAGGACCTTCGTATATACGAGGTTGATGCGCGCCTGCTCGACACTCGCCCGCGCCGAGGCAATGTCGGCGACCGCCTCCTTCTCCGCGGCGACCGCATCGTCATAGTCCTGCGTGCTCACGGCCTGCGCCGCCGCAAGCGGCTTGTAGCGCGCCGCCTTCGCCTTAGCAGTCGCCAACGCCGCCTGGTCGTGTGCAAGCGTCGCAAGCGCGGACTCGTAGGAAACCTGGTACGTCGCCGGGTCGATCTGGTAGAGCGGCTGACCTTCCGTGACCTCGCTGCCCTCGGTAAACAACCGCTTCAGGATCACGCCGCTGACCTGCGGACGAACGTCCGAGGTCATCACCGCGTTGGTACGCCCAGGCAGTTCCGTCGTGCGGACCACCGGCTCCGACCGGAGCGTAATCACTTTCACCGCGGGCGGCCCGCTCGCCAACGGTCCGGCCGGACCGCGCTCCTTGCAGCCGGCCAGGAGCACCAGCGGCAGCAGAAACGCTGGGCCGAGGGCCGAAACGACGCCACGGGTCCGGAGGCGGCGAGGGATGAACGGCATGCGACACCTTGCAAGGTTCAGGCTTCCGCAGCGGCGCGACCCGTTCGCCGTCGGCCCTGGCGGCCGCACGACGGATTGGCACACGACGCGGATCCCGAGCGGGATTACTATACGCGACCGTTCATATATGTTTACTGGACGTCTGTGTCCAGATTATCGCGCCGCGAAAACCGAGCGATCGGGCGCGGGTCAGGGAGGGATGATGTCGTCGGAGACCACCGCGCCGGCCCCACGCGGACCGGGCCGTCCAAAGGATCCGAGGAAGCGGGCGGCCATCCTGACCGCCGCCCATGCCCTGCTGGATCAGGCCGGATACGAAGGCATGACGATGGAAGGGGTCGCGGAGGCCGCACGCGTGTCGAAGATGACCGTCTATTCGTACTTCCGCGACCGCGACACGCTGTTCCAGAGCCTGGTTCACGAGCGTGCGGCCACGCTGAACGCCGCGTTGGCGAGCCCGGAGTCCGCGGAACTGGTGCAGGATTTCGAACGCACGATGGTCGAATTCGGCATCCGCTTCGTCAGCCTGGTGCTGGACCCGAAGGTTCTGCGCGTGGTGCACGAACTCTGCGTGGCGGCGCCCCGCAATCCGGCGGTCGCGCTCGCGTTCTATGAGGCCGGGCCCGGCCAGACGCTTAGCTTCCTGAGTTCCGTCGTCGCCGCGGCTGCGCAGCGGGGCACGCTGCGGGTCGAGGACCCCAACCAGGCAGCGGACGACCTCGTCAGTCTCTGGCTGGGCGACCAGCCGCACCGGGTGGCGCTGGGGGTGCAGCCGCCGCTCGAGCCAGCGGAGATCGAGGCGCGGGTGCGCCACGGGTGGCGGCTGTTCCTGAAGGCCTACGCGCCGTAGCCGCTCACGCCGCCCACCACGAGGAGGCGGCGGGGATCATCCCCGATGCGGCAGCGTCCTCATGCGCCCCTCTTTGCGTCCCCCGTGCGCCGCCTTTGGCGCCCCTTCGGCGCGTCGCGGTTAGAAGGCGAGCTGCACCTTCACGGCGCGCGAGCGGTCGGAGGCGAGATCGAACGCGCGCACCGCCTGATCGAGCGGCACGACCTCGGTCAGCAGCGGCGTCGGATCGATCGCACCGGACGTGATCGCGTCGACCGCCCAGCCGAATTCCTCATGGAAGCGGAAGGTGCCGCGAAGCGAGATCTCCTTCGCGACGAGGACGTTCATCGGCAGCGTCGTCTCCCCGGCGCCGAGGCCCACCTGCACGACGGTTGCCCCCGGCCGCACCGCCCCAAGTGCACCGGCGAGAGCCGCGCCGTTGCCCGAGGCCTCGAACGCGACATCGAACTTCCCTTTCTCGGCACTGAACGGAGCCAGAGCGTCAGGCGCAGTGCGCGTGTTCAGCGCATGATCGGCGCCGATGCGGCGTGCAAGGGCGAGCGGCGCGTCGGCGATGTCGGTGACCACCACCTCGGCCGCCCCGGCATGGCGCGCGACCATCGCACAAAGCAAGCCGATCGGGCCGGCCCCGGTCACCAGCACGCGGCTCCGCAGCAACGGGCCGGCCTGGCGCGCGGCGTGCAGGCAGACGGAGAGCGGTTCGGCGAAGGCAGCACGCTGCAGATCGAAGCCGGCCGGCACTGGGACGGCTTGCGCCTCGGTGCAGACGAGCACCTCGCGGAACCCGCCCTGGACGTGGGGCGTCGGCATGGCGCTGCCGTAGAAGCGCATGTCCAGGCACTGGTTCGCTCGCCCCTCCTGGCAGAAGCGGCAGGTTCCACAAGCTTGGCTGGGATTGACCGCGACACGGTCGCCGACGCGCACCCGGGTGACCGCGGCGCCGACCGCTTCGACCTCACCGGCGACCTCATGACCGAGGATCATCGGCTCTTGCAGCCGCACGGTGCCGAAGCCGCCGTGATGATAATAGTGCAGGTCCGATCCGCAGATCCCTCCCGCACGCACCCGCACCCGTACGTCCCAATCGCCGATCGGAGGCACCGCGGCGTCCTCGATCCGAAGGTCGTGGGGCGCGTGGATGATGGCTGCTTTCATCGGTGTCTCGCTGACGATGCGTGCGGGTCGGAACGGGCGCTGGCCCGTGACGGGGGAGTCAGACGACGGCAGTCGGGATGCGGGCGCCGGAGAAGACCGCGTCGATGTTGTCGATCATCAGGTCTCCCATCGCGCGGCGGGTCTCATTGGTCGCGCTGGCGATGTGCGGCGTGACGACGACGTTGTCCATCCCGACCAGCGCGGCTGGCACGTTGGGCTCGTCCTCGAAGACATCGAGCGCGGCGCCGCCCAGCCGCCCCGCCTGCAAGGCCGCCACCAGCGCGCTCTCGTCCACGATCGAGCCCCGCGCCACGTTGACCAGAACGCCGGACGGACCGAGCGCGTCGAACACCGGGGCGCCGATGATGCGGCGTGTGTCGGCGGAGGCCGCGGCACAGATCACCAGCACGTCCGACGCGCCGGCAAGCGACACAGGGTCGGGGTGCCAAGCGAAGGGCACGTCGTAGCGCACCACGTCCGCATACGCGATCTGATCCGTAAATCCGCCGAAGCGACGGGCAGCCGCGCGGCCGATCCGGCCGAGGCCGAAAATGCCGATGCGCTTGCCTGTGAGCTTCGTGGCCAACGGCATCTCGGCCGAGAGCCAGCGGCCCGCGCGCACGTACGCATCGGCCTGTGGCAGGCGCCGGAGCAGCGCGAGCGTCAGCCCGACGGCAAGATCCGCCACGTCGTCGGTCAGCACGTCGGGTGTGTTCGTCACCCGCACGCCACGACTGCGCGCCAGGTCGAGATCGACCTTGTCGAAGCCGACCCCGTTGATGGCGATCACCCGCAGCCGGGGAAGCGCCGTCATCACTCCCGCGGGGAGCCCGAGATGGCCGCCGGTCACCACGCCTTCGACGTCGCTCCCGTGACGGGCGAGCCAGTCGGCGTCGAGCTGCGGCAGCTCCGCATGGATCAGCTCATACCCGGCGGCAAGCCGGGCCTGGGCGTCGGGATGGATGGCGGTGATCTGGAGGAGCTTCGGCAAGATCTCGTCTCCTGTCCGGGTGGCGTGAGACGGCGGTGTTCAGACGACGCTCGTCATGCCGCCGTCGACATACAGAACCTGGCCGTTGACGAAATCGGACGCAGCCGAGGCGAGGAAGACCGCGGCGCCCATGAGTTCCTCGACGCGCCCCCAGCGACCGGCCGGTGTGCGCTTGCACAGCCAAGCGGTGAAATCGGGGTTCTCCACCAGAGCTTTCGTGAGTTCGGTCGCGAAGTAGCCGGGGCCGAGCCCGTTGATCTGCAGACCATGCGGGGCCCAGTCGGCGCACATGCCCTTCGTCAGCATCTTCACGGCTCCCTTGCTGGCGGCATAGGGCGCGATGGAGGGGCGTCCGAGCTCACTCTGGACGGAGCAGACGTTGATGATCTTGCCGCGCTTGCGGGGGATCATGTGGCGCGCGACGGCTTGGCCGACGAAGAACACCGCGTCGAGGTTGGTGTGCATGAGTTCGCGCCAGGTCTCGGCGGGGAACTCCTGGAGGGGGGCGCGGCGCTGCAGTCCGGCATTGTTGACGAGGATGTCGATCGGGCCGCTCTCGGCCTCGATGCGGCTGACGGCGTCGACCACAGCTTGCTGGTCCGTGACGTCGAACGCCGCGATCTCGACCGTGATGCTTTCGGCGGCAAGGGCGTGTGCGGCGCGCTCGAGCTTGCCGGCATCCCGCCCGTTGAGGACGATGGTGGCGCCGGCGCCGCCGAGGCCGGTCGCAAGGGCGAGTCCTATGCCTTGGCCGGAGCCTGTGACGAGGGCGCGCTTCCCGCTGAGGTCGAACAGGCGTGTGACGTTCGTCGGCATGATCCACCCGTGGCTGCCTGCGGGTGAATGGGTGCGATTTCCTCGATCCGTGGTCAAGGGTGGTGAGGTCGCGGTGCAGAGGGTGGCGGGGCGCGGGCGCGTTCGAGCGGTGGCGGCGCGGGCGGGGCCAGGCGGGCGTGCGAGAGCATCCGCCTCTTCCTGGCGGCTTATGCGGCGGCGCT
>MKTV01000001.1 GCA_001898425.1 Rhodospirillales bacterium 69-11 | reverse complement strand
AGGTGGCGCAGCCCTCGTTCATCACCTTGGTCTGCGACTGCGGATAGAAATACTGCGCGATGATGCGCACGATCCGCAGGATCTCGCGCTGCCAGGGCGCAAGCCGGGGCGCCGTCTTCTCGAGGAAGTAGAGGATGTTCTCCTGCGGCAGCTGCAGCAGCGCGCGGCGACGTTCCTCGGCGGTCGGATCCGGGCGGGCGTTGCCCTTGCCGGGCACGGTGCGCCAGAGGTCGTTGAACACGCGCTCATCGTGCTCGCGGCGCTCACGCTCGCGCTTCTCCTCGCCGCGCAGGTCGGTCGCGCGGGCCCGCGGATAGCGGTGCACCGCCTGGTTCATCAGGGCATGGGCGGCGTCCAGCAGCCGCTCGACCGCCGCCTCGCCATACCGCTCCTCGCATTGCATGACGTAGCCACGTGCGAACTCGAGATAGTCGAGGATGCCGTTCGCGTCCGTCCATTGCTGGAAGAGGTAGTTGTTCTTGAAGAAGTGGTTGTGGCCGAACGCGGCGTGGGCGATCACCAGCGCCTGCATCGTGGCCGTGTTCTCCTCCATGATGTAGCTGATGCATGGGTTGGAGTTGATCACGATCTCATAGGCGAGGCCCTGCATGCCGGCGCGGTACATCGCCTCGTTCCGCGCGAAATGCTTGCCGAACGACCAGTGCTTGTAGAACAGCGGCATGCCGATCGACGAATACGCATCCAGCATCTGCTCGGTGCCGATGACCTCGATCTGGTTCGGATAGACGTCGAGGCCGAGTTCCTCCCGCGCGACCTGCTCGATCGCGTCGTGGCAGCGCTGGATCGTGGAGAACTCCCAGTCCGCGCCTTCGAACAACGGACGCTCCGCCCGTGGCAGGATGAGGTTCATGCGGTCGCTGCCTCCGCGCCCGTCTTGCGGGCGAACAGTTCGCGGAACACCGGATAGATGTCGCGCCGGTGCCCCACCTTGCGCATCGCCATCGGCGCGCCGTTGGCGATGATGCTCGAATAGGTCTGCCACAGATCGCTGTCCCGCCGGATGAATCCAGGCGGGAAGTGCTCGGAATCACGCCCGACTTCCAGATAGGCGTAGTACTGGCAGACCGGCAGGATCTCGTTCAGCAGCAATGCGGCGGTCTTGTCGTTGTCGCTGGCCGTGTTGTCGCCGTCGGACGCCTGGGCGGCGTAGATGTTCCAGTTGTCCGGGCTGTAGCGCTCCTCGACGACGCGCTGCATCTCCTCGAGCGCGGTGGAGACGACGGTCCCGCCGGTCTCCGGGCTATGGAAGAACGTGTCCTCGTCGACCTCGGCCGCCTGATGGGTGTGGCGGATGAACACGACGTCAACGTTCTTGTACCGCCGCTTCAGGAAGATGTAGAGCAGGATGTAGAACCGCTTCGCGAGGTCCTTCATGTGTTCGGTCATCGAGCCGGAGACGTCCATCAGGCAGAACATCACCGCCTGGGCGACCGGCTTCGGATGGGACTCGAAGCGCTTGTACCGGACGTCGATCGGGTCGATGTAGGGGATCACGCCGGTGCGGCGGAGCTTGCGGGCCAGTTCCTCCTCCAGCTCGCGCAGCCGCACCCGGTCCGCCTCGTCGTCGGAGCCCTGCAGCGCGGTGATCTGCGCCCGCAGCGCCTCGATGTCGGCGGTCTTCGGGCGCTTGAGCGCGATGCGGCGCGAGAGGCTGTTCCGCACGGTGCGGTTCAGCGCGAGATTGGCCGGCGAGCCGGAGACCGAGTAGCCGGCGCGGCTCCAGCTCTGCGCCTCGGCATCGACCACCTTGCGCTTCGCAAGATCGGGGAGTTCGAGATCCTCCAGGAACAGGTCGACGAACTCGTCCTGGCTCAGGGCGAAGCGGAAATCGTCCTGCCCTTCCCCGTCCGGGCTGCCCTCCGATCCGCCGCCACCCTGCCCGCCCTGGGGGCGCGGGATGGTATCGCCCGTCACGTATTCCTTGTTGCCCGGCAGCAGATGATCGCGGATGCCGCCCGACGGCGCGCGATGCAGGGAGGGTTCGTGCACGCCCTGCGCCGGGAGCACCACCTCGCCGCCCTGGTCCGCGTCGCGGATGCTGCGGCTGCCGGAACTCTCGTGCACCGCCTTGCGGATCATCGACTTCGCCCGGCGCATGAAGCGTTGGCGGTTGGCGAGGTTCTTGCCGCTGGGGTTGAGACGACGGTCGACTATGTGCATCGCGTTCTGCCTGAACCTCTCCAGACGGCGGGCCTCTCCGAACGACGCGGGCGGGCCGCCGGATCGGCCCGCCCCGGTCGGCCCGCTTGCGTCAGCCGGCCTGCTTCACCCGCATGTACCACTCGACCAGCCGGCGCACCTGCCGTTCGGTGTAGCCGCGCGAGGTCATGCGTTCGACGAACTCGGTGTGCTTCTTCTCGGTCTCGCTGTCCTTCTTCGAGCCGAAGCTGATCACCGGCAGCAGTTCCTCCACCTGGCTGAACATCCGCCGCTCGATCACCTCGCGGATCTTCTCGTAGCTGGTCCAGGAGGGGTTCTTGCCGTTGTTGTTGGCCCGGGCGCGCAGGCTGAACTTCACGACCTCGTTGCGGAAGTCCTTGGGGTTCGCGATCCCGGCGGGCTTCTCGATCTTGGTCAGTTCCTGGTTCAGCAGCTCGCGGTTCATCAGCTGGCCGGTATCGGGGTCCTTGTAGTCGATGTCCTCGATCCAAGCATCGGCATAGGCCACGTAGCGGTCGAACAGGTTCTGCCCATAGTCGTGATACGATTCCAGATAGGCCTTCTGGATCTCGTTGCCGATGAACTCGGCGTAGCGCGGCGCGAGCTCTCCCTTGATGAACTCAAGATAGCGCTTCTCGGTTTCCTGCGGCAGCTGCTCCCGCCGGATGCTCTGCTCGAGCACGTACATCAGGTGCACGGGATCGGCCGCGACCTCGGTCGTGTCGTGGTTGAAGGTCGCTGCGAGCACCTTGAAGGCGAAACGGGTCGAGGCGCCGTCCATGCCTTCTTCGACGCCGGCGGCGTCCTTGTATTCCTGCAGGCTGCGCGCGCGGGGATCGGTCTCCTTCAGGCTTTCGCCGTCGTAGATGCGCATCTTCGCGAACAGGGTGGAGTTCTCGTGCCGGCGCAGGCGCGTGAGCACCGAGAACCGCGCCAGCATCTCGAGCGTGGCGGGCGCGCAGGGCGCGGCGCCGAGTTCCGAGCGGCTGACGAGCTTGTCGTAGATTTTCTGCTCTTCGGTGACGCGCAGGCAGTACGGGACCTTGATCACGTAGATGCGATCGATGAAGGCTTCATTGTTCTTGTTGTTCTTGAAGCTCTGCCACTCCGCCTCGTTGGAGTGCGCCATGATGATGCCGGAGAACGGGATCGCGCCGATGTTCTCCGTGCCGATGTAGTTGCCTTCCTGCGTCGCGGTCAGCAACGGATGCAGCATCTTGATCGGCGCCTTGAACATCTCGACGAACTCGAGCATGCCCTGGTTGGCGCGATTGAGGCCGCCCGAATAGCTGTAGGCGTCCGGGTCGTTCTGCGCATGCATCTCGAGCTTGCGGATGTCGACCTTGCCGACCAGGGAGGAGATATCCTGGTTGTTCTCGTCACCCGGTTCGGTCTTGGCGATCGCGATCTGGCGCAGGCGGGACGGCATCATCTTCTGCACGGTAAAGCGCGAGATGTCGCCGTTGAACTCGTCCAGCCGCTTGATGCACCACGGGCTCATGAGGCCCGTGAGGCGGCGGCGCGGGATGCCGTAGCGCTCCTCGATCATGGCGCCCATCTTTTCCGGATCGAAGAGGCCCAGCGGGCTTTCGAAGACGGGGCTGAGTTCGTTCCCGGCCTTGAGGACGTAGATGGGATGCACTTCCATCAGCGCCTTGAGGCGTTCGGCGAGCGAGGACTTGCCGCCGCCGACCGGCCCCAGCAGGTACATGATTTGCTTGCGTTCCTCGAGCCCTTGCGCGGCATGGCGGAGGAATCCGACGATCCGTTCGATCGTCTCCTCCATGCCGTAGAACTCGTTGAACGCCGGGTAGACCCGGATCGTGCGGTTCATGAAGATGCGCCCGAGCCGCGCGTCCTTGGAGGTGTCGACCATCTCGGGCTCGCCGATCGCCGAGAGCAGGCGTTCGGTCGCGGTCGCGTACATCATCGGATCGTTGCGGCACGCTTGGAGGTATTCCCCCAGGCTCATCTCGGCTTCGCGCTGCGTCTCGAAGCTGCGGGCGTAAGCGGAAAAGAAGTCATCGACCGTCTGCATCGGTCGCTCCGTTGCTGGGGGTGGCGCTACGTTCCCACAAGCAAGTGGTGTCGGAACGTAGCGTACGGGACGGATGTCGCGTGAATGTTTTTTCGCCGAGTCGTGAACGGCTCAGCGTGATTTCCTCAAGTTGCGTCGTGGATTCGACGGAAGAGAGCACTCGGATATTGAGCGGGCGCACCGTGTCGTGACGCTTTTGCGCGCGAGGCGGTGCGGCACTCGGAAAAGTGCTTGGAAGAACGGACACGGCAGGGGTGGCGGCGCGCGGCATCTCCCTCCTCCGATCGTCGACCGAGCCGTCCCATGGAGACAGAACGATCATTGCCAGCCTACGGATGTATTCTTAAGGCGGAGTTAATCATGCCCGCATGGACGACAACCCCGAGGCGGGGTGGGAGGGGTCGGTCGGGCGGGGCGCGGAGGGGTCGGATCGCGGTCTCGATCGGGTTGGGATGGCGCCTCCTTCGATGCAAGTGTGGTGCCAGCGGGCGTGCTCGTGCGGCGGCCAGAGTTGCTGGCGCGGTGCGGTGGGTGGCGTGAGTGGAACCGCAGATGCACGCTGATGAACGCAGATGGGCCGGTGCCGGCGCGCGGCGGCGTGCGTATCGCCGGCGATAGGGTGGGCTGACAGGCGCGTTGGGCGCGCATTTATCCTGAAGCGACTGCGCGGCCGCCGTACCGGTCGCAGGGACATCTGCCACGCTCGTCTCGCGATGCGCTGAAGCCGGGGCCAACGGTCTGCCGAATACCCGTGCAGGGACGTCTCAAATCCGCCCTGCTGCCAGCAACCACCTTGCGCATCCTGACCAAAATTGCGGCGCCTCCGCTCCAGGACGGTCCCGGCGTGCGCAATCGCCACAGGTGGGTTCCTCCCCCATTGCGCAACCGGCCCTTCGCGGGCCAGTCTCGCCGCGCGCGGCCCGGCACCCGGCGGCCGCGCCGAACGAAGCAACTGGGAGAGACGTGAATGATCGTGACTTTGGCGCGCGCCACTCGCCGCGGCCTGCTCGCTCCGCTGTTCGGCGGCCCCCTTCTCGGCGCGGCCCTCCTCGCCGCCCCCCTCCTCGGCACCACCGCACGACCGGCCGCGGCCGAGGACCTGCCCGGCGTGACGGCGACCGAACTGAAGATCGGCAACACCAACGCCTATAGCGGTCCCGCCTCCGCCTACGGGGTGATCGCCAAGGCCGAGACCGCCTTCTTCAAGATGATCAATGACCAGGGCGGCATCGCGGGGCGGAAGATCGACTTCATCTCCCTGGACGACGCCTACAGCCCGCCCAAGACCGTCGAGCAGGTCCGCCGCCTGGTCGAGCAGGACAAGGTCGCCTTCCTGTTCAATACGCTGGGCACGCCGACCAACACGGCCATCCAGCGCTACCTGAACCAGAAGAAGATCCCGCAGCTGTTCGTCTCCACGGGTGCGGACAAGTGGGGCAACTACAAGCAGTTCCCCTGGACCATCGGCTGGCAGCCCAGCTACCGGACCGAGGCGCAGGTCTATACGAAGTACATGCTCAAGGAGAAGCCGGACGCCAAGATGGCGATCCTCTACCAGAACGACGATTTCGGGAAGGATTACCCGGCCGGCGTGAAGGACGTCCTGGGCGACAAGTACAACAAGGTCGTGGTGAAGGAAGCGACCTACGAGGTCACCGACCCGACGATCGACAGCCAGATGGCCAGCCTGAAGGCCTCGGGCGCCGACGCGCTGCTGGTCGCCGCGACGCCCAAATTCGCCGCGCAGGCGATCCGCAAGGCGCACGACCTCGGCTGGAAGCCGCAGTTCTTCTTCCTGACCAACGTCTCCGCCTCAGTTGGCGCGGTGATCGAGCCCGCCGGCCCCGAGAACGCGATCGACGTGATCACCACCGGCTACCTGAAGGACCCGACCGATCCGGCCTGGAAGGACGATGCCGGCATGAACGAGTGGCGCGCCTTCATGGCGAAATACATGCCCGGCGCGGACCTGAGCGACAGCGGCTACGTCTTCGCCTATGGGGTCAGCAAGACGATGATGCAGGTGCTGAAGCAGTGCGACGGCAACTTCTCGCGTGAGAACGTGATGAAGCAGGCCACCAACCTGAAGGACTTCGACCCCGTGGTCGCGCTGCCGGGCATCAAGGTGAACACCAGCCCGACCAACTACCACCCGATCATCGGCCTGCAGCTGCAGAAGTGGGACGGCAAGACCTGGAAGCGCTTCGGCGACGTGATCGAGGGCATCCACTCCTGAACGCGGCGCATCGCTGACCGCTCGCCGCACGGGGGCGAGGACGGTCGCGGGACGGGCGGGGGCGCGGTATGCTGCGCCCCATGCACGTCGCGCTCATCGTCCCCGCCCCCTTCGACACCGTCTCCGGCGGCTACGAATACGACCGCCGGATCGTGGCCGGCCTCGAGGCGCAGGGCCACACGGTCTCCGTCGTCGCCCTGCCCGGCCGCCACCCGCTCCCCGATGCCACGGCGCGTGACGCCGCCTGCGCCGCGATGGACCGGCTGCCCGCCGGGAGCCGCTGCGTGATCGACGGCCTCGCTTTGCCCGCCTTCGAGGGCCTGGACGACGCGCTCGCCGCCCGCGGGGCGATCGGCCTGATCCACCACCCCACCGCCGCCGAGACCGGACTCGACGCCGACCTGCGCGGCCGGCAGCACGCGCTGGAGCGGCGCCTGTTCGGCCGACTGCGCCGGCTGATCGTCACCAGCGAGCATACGGGCGAGTCGCTCGCCGCCGGCTTCGGCGTGGACCCCACGCGCATCGACATCGTCGTCCCGGGCACCGACGACGCGCCGCGCAGCGCGGGGTCCGGCGGGGCCGGCTGCGCCATCCTCTCGGTCGGCACGCTGATCCCGCGCAAGGGCCACGACGTGCTGCTGCGCGCGCTGGCGCGGCTGTTCGACCTCGACTGGTCGCTCACCATCGTGGGCTCGCCCGATCCCGACCCGGTCCATGCCGCCGGGCTCCGCGCGCTGACCGAGGAGCTGGGCCTCACGCGCCAGGTGCGCTTCGCCGGGGCGCTCGACCCGGCCGCGCTCGACCCGCTGTGGCGCGGCGCGGACCTGTTCGCGCTGGCGACCCATCACGAAGGCTACGGCATGGCGATCGCCGAGGCGCTGAAGCGCGGCCTGCCGGTCGCCGTCACCGCCGGTGGCGCGGCCGCCGCCCTGGTGGGGCCCGAGGCCGGCGTCGTCTGCCAGCCGGCGGACCAGGAGCAGATCTCCAAGGCCATGCGGCGGCTGGTGTTCAGCCGGACGCTGCGCCAGGAAATGGGGGAGGCCGCCTGGCAGACCGGACGCGCCCTGCCGAACTGGACGCAACAGGTCGACCGCTTCGCCACCGCCGTGGCCGCCTGACCGCCGCCGACCCGCCGGATCGCCCGCCCCCCAAGGGCGGCACACGCCGCGCCCCTTCGGGAGCGACACAACGCCGCGCCCCTCCGGGGGCAACACGAACGCCGCGCCCCTGCGGGGCGACACAATGCCGCGCCCCTGCGGGGCGACACGGAGAGGAGACGAGCCATGCTGCTGGGGGCGATCGCCGACGACTTCACGGGCGCGACCGACCTGTGTTCGACCCTGGTCCGCGGCGGCATGCGCACGGTCCAGCTGATCGGCGTTCCCACCCCGGACACCCCGGCGCCGGAAGCCGATGCCGTCGTGGTCGCGCTCAAGTCCCGCACCGCCCCGGTGCAGGACGCCGTCAGCCAGAGCCTTGCCGCGCTCGACTGGCTGCGCCGCCACGGCACGCGCCAGGTGTTCTTCAAATACTGCTCGACCTTCGACAGCACCGACCAGGGCAATATCGGCCCCGTCGCCGACGCGCTGGTCGATGCGCTGGCCTGCGGCTTCGCCCTCGCCTGCCCCGCCTTCCCCACCAACGCGCGCACCGTCTACCAGGGCCACCTCTTCGTCGGCAGCGCCCTGCTGAGCGAGAGCGGGATGGAGCACCATCCGCTCACGCCGATGACCGACCCGAACCTCGTGCGCGTCCTGTCGCGCCAGACCGAAGGCTCCGTCGGCCTCGTGCCCTTCGCGATCGTCGCGCAAGGGGCGGCGGCGATCCGCAAGGCGATGACCGCGCTGAAGGAACAGGGACGCCGCTACGCGATCGTCGATGCGGTGACCGATGCCGACCTGCTGGCGATCGGTGAGGCCGCGGAGGCGCATGCGCTGATCACGGGCGGCTCCGGCGTCGCCATGGGCCTGCCCAAGAATTTCCGCCGCGCCGGTCTGCTCGGAGGCCACGACGCCGGCACCCTGCCGTCCACGCCGGGCCATGCGGCGGTGATCGCCGGCTCCTGCTCGCGCGCCACCCTCGCCCAGATCGGCTTCGCGCGGGAGCACATGCCCGTGCTGACGCTCGACCCGCTGGAAACACCCGATGCCGACGCCCTGGTCGCGCAGGCCGCCGCCTGGGCCGCGGGCAAACTCGGGGCCACGCCGATCGCGATCGCCGCCTCCGCCGGCCCCGAAGCCGTCGCCGCGCTGCAGGCGAAGCTGGGGCGCGAACAGGCCGGCGCGCTGGTCGAGGACGCCTTGTCGCGCATCGCCGCGGCGCTCGTGCAGGACGGCGTGCGCAACCTGGTCGTGGCCGGCGGGGAGACCTCGGGCGCCGTCGTGTCCCGCCTCGGCGTGCGCAGCCTGCGCATCGGCGCGGAGATCGACCCCGGCGTCCCCTGGACCTACGCCGAAGGCAGCGGCCCCGCACTGCGCCTCGCGCTCAAGTCGGGCAATTTCGGCGGCCGCGACTTCTTCCTGAAGGCCTTTGCTCGGTCGGAGGCGTGAGATGAGCGAAGACGCCACCCGCACACTGCTCGTCGAACTCGCGGCGAGCCTGTTCGCGCGCGGCTTCTCGGTCGGGAGCGCGGGCAACATCAGCGTCCGGCTCGCCGACGGCTACCTGATCACGCCGACCAATTCGAGCCTGGGCCGGCTCGATCCGGCGCGCCTGTCACGGCTCGACGCGAACTTCGCCCATGTCGACGGCGACAAGCCGTCGAAGGAGGTGTTCATGCACCGCGCCTTCTACACGGCTCGCCCGGACGCGGGCGCGGTGGTGCACCTGCACTCCACCCACGCGACCGCGGTCGCCTGCCTGGACGACGTCGACGCCGCCAATCCGATCCCGCCGCTGACACCCTATTTCGTCATGCGCGTCGGCCGCCGCATGCCGGTGCTGCGCTACTACCGGCCCGGCGATGCGGCGATGGAACCCGCGATCGCCGAAGCCGCACGCGACGCGCGCGCGGTGCTGCTCGCCAATCACGGGCCGGTCGTCTCCGGGAAGACGCTGACCGATGCCGTCTACGCCGCCGAGGAACTCGAGGAAGCGGCGCGACTCTTCCTGCTGCTGCATGGCCGCCATCGGCGGCTGCTGGACGAGGCGCAGGTCGACGACCTGTTGCGGACCTTCGGCTGAGCGGCGGCGCCTGCCCCGGCGGAAGGCGTGCCGAGGGGAAGTGGCGAAGGAAAGTAACGAAGGTCACCACGCGGAAACGACAAGGGCGCCCACCGAGCGCCCTTGTTCATGATGGGCTGGGTTGGCCTGGTCTCGATGAGCCTCCGCGCCCATCGGTGACCGGGACAGGGTTGGCGGGCGGCCGCTCCCACCACCAGGCACATGCAAGACCGGGCATGCCCCACCGGAGACGGGCCGGCGTGCGGCGTCCCCCGACGCGCGCCCGCCGCACCGACGCCGGGTCGGCGCGCCGTCGTCAGCTCTCCGACGAGGTCTCGGCCATCGGAGTCTCCGGTGCCGGCGTGGAGGCGGCCTCGGTCTTCCGCGTACGCCGCGCCGACGTCTTGCGCGGGCTGGTCGCCGTCTTCTTCGGCGCCGCCTTGCGAGCCGTCGTCTTCGGCGCGGCCTTGCGGGCCGTCTTCGCGGGCGCCTTCTTCGCCGTCGCGCTCTTGCGGGTCGTCGCGGCCTTCTTCGGCGCGCTGCGCGCCGCGCTCTTGCGCGCGGTCTTCGCCGGCGCCTTCTTCGCGGTCGTCTTGCGCGCGGTCTTCGCCGCCGCCTTCTTCGCGGGCGCCTTCTTCGCCGTCGTCTTGCGCGCGGTCTTCGCGGCCGCCTTCTTCGGCGCCGCCTTCTTGGCCGCGGTCTTCTTGGCCGGCGCCTTCTTCGCCGTCGCCTTGCGTGTCGCGGTCTTCGCGCTGCTCTTGCGGGCCGGCGCCTTTGCAGCCGCCTTCTTCGCCGTCTTGCGCGCGCCGGCACGAACCGCCAGGGCCTGCGCCCGCGGCTGTTCGGTGGAAGTCTCTTCCGTGCTCACCAGTGAAAACTCCTTATGCGTGTGTTTCTCGTTGTCGCGCGCAGCATGATCCGACGCGGACGACGCGCCGCCCGTCCGCCGCGGTCACGGACCAGGACGCCCTCCCCGACACCCGACACGGGCAGACGAGCCGATCCGAACCACGCCACGCGGAGATCGGCGCAATGGGCGACGCCGCCGGTCCGCGCGAAGGTGCGCATCGCGACGCTGCTCGCCAGGGCACTGCATTGCATGAAGCCGCTCTGCGTGACGCCGCTCGCGATGACGTCGTCGTTCGGAGTCCCGCGGCCGATCCCCGCCCGTTCGGTCGATTGTCCGAAGCCGTTCAGGACGAGGTTGCGGCCCATGGACCGTCCTTCTGCTGGTGTGTGCGCGAAGCGACGAGCTGGACGACAGCACGAATCGATTCGCATGCACCGAATCCGCTATTCCGCGTCTGCTCGATGCGTGTCAACCAAAAGCAAGCGTTACGCTGCAGGACAGGCCAAAAATCTGCGTGCAGCACCCGATCCGACACCGGAAACCCACGTCGCGCGCAAAAGAAAAGCGCCGCGGCATCACTGCCGCGGCGCTCGCATCGCCGTGTCGCGTGGCGTTCAGCCGCGCTGGTCGATCGGCACGAAGGTGCGGTTCTCCGGTCCGACGTAGTTTGCCGTCGGGCGGATCAGCTTGTTGTCGATGCGCTGCTCGATGACGTGCGCCGACCAGCCGGACGTGCGCGCGATGACGAAGAGCGGCGTGAACATCGCCGTCGGGATGCCCATCATGTGATAGGAGATGGCACTGAACCAATCGAGGTTCGCGAACATCTTCTTCGCATCCCACATCGTCGCCTCGATCCGGTCGGCGATGTCGAACAGCTTCGTCGAGCCCGCCTGCTGCGACAGCCGGCGCGCGACTTCCTTGATCACCTTGTTGCGCGGATCGGCCACCGTGTAGACGGCATGGCCGAAGCCGATCACCACCTGCTTCGCCTCGATCCGCTTGCGGATGTCGGCCTCCGCCTCGTCAGGATCGCCATAGCGGCTCTGGATCTCGAAGGAGACCTCGTTGGCGCCGCCATGCTTCGGCCCGCGCAGCGCGCCGATGCCGCCGGTGATCGCCGAGTACATGTCCGCACCCGTGCCCGCGATCACCCGGCAGGTGAAGGTGGACGCGTTGAACTCGTGCTCCGCATACAGGATCAGCGACGTGTGCATCGCGCGGACGAACTCGGCGCTCGGTGCATGCCCGTGCAGCAGGTGCAGGAAGTGGCCGCCGATGCTGTCGTCGTCGGTCTCCACCTCGATGCGCTTGCCGTTATGCGCCCAGTGATACCAGTAGAGCAGCATGGAGCCGAGGCAGGCCATCAGCCGGTCGGCGATGTCGCGCGCGCCTGGCTGGTTCTGGTCGTCCTTCTCCGGCAGCACGCAGCCCAGCGCGGAAACGCCGGTGCGCATCACGTCCATCGGGTGGGAGGCGGCGGGCAACGCCTCCAGCGCCTGCTTCACCGAAGCCGGCAGGCCGCGCCAGGACTTCAGCTTCGCCTTGTAGCCCTTCAGCACGGCGCGGGTCGGCAGCTCGCCGTGCACGAGGAGATAGGCGATCTCCTCGAACTCGCAGGTGTCGGCCACGTCCAGGATGTCGTAGCCGCGGTAGTGCAGGTCGTTCCCGGACCGCCCGACGGTGCAGAGAGCGGTGTTGCCCGCGGTGACGCCGGACAGGCCGACGCCCTTCTTCGCGCGGACGATGGGGGCTGGTGTCTCGCTCATGCTGGGTTCCTCCTCAGACGATGCCGGGCTTGCCGACCGCCAGCGTGCCGGCCGGCAGGGCGACGTTCAACAGGTGCAGCTCCCCGGCGGCGAGCCGCGGCAGGTCCTGCACCACTTCGAGGAACCGCTTCGATTCCCGCGGGCTGATGATCCCGTCCGTCAGGATCTGGAACTTGCGGATGTAGTCCTCCCGCCCGAAGGGCTTCGCGCCGTTCGGATGCGCGTTGGCGACCGCCAGCTCGTCCTCGATCTTGCTGCCGTCCTCGAAGAAGATCTCCACGCGCCCGCCGAAGGACAGCTCGTTCGGGTCGGTCGCGTGGTAGCGGCGCGTCCACTCCGGATCCTCGGTGGTCTCGATCTTGTGCCACAGCCGCACGGTGTCGGCGCGGCCCGCGCGCTTCGGCGCGTAGCTGTCGACGTGGTGCCAGGTGCCGTCCTGCAGCGCGACCGCGAAGATGTACATGATGGAGTGATCCAGCGTCTCCCGGCTGGCCTTCGGGTCCATCTTCTGCGGGTCGTTCGCCCCCGTGCCGATCACGTAGTGCGTGTGGTGGCTGGTGTGGATCACGATCTTCGAGATCTTCTCGAAATTCTCGATCTGCTCGCGCATGCGGAAAGCAAGGTCGATCAGCGCCTGGGACTGGTACTCGGCGCTGTGCTCCTTCGTGTAGCTGTCCATGATCGCGCGCTTCGGCTCGCCGGGGGCGGGCAGCGGCACCTGGTAGTGCGCCTCGGGCCCGTCCAGCATCCAGGCGACCACGCTGTCCTCACCTTCGTAGATCGGGCTGGGCGCGCCCTCCCCGCGCATCACGCGGTCCACGGCCTCGACCGCGAGCTTGCCGCTGTGCGCCGGCGCATAGGCCTTCCAGGAGCTGATCTCGCCCTTGCGCGACTGGCGCGTGGTGAAGCTGACATGCACCGCCTGCTGCACGGCCTGGTAGATCACGTCCTGCTTGAGGCCGAGGAGCGTGCCGATGCCGGCCGCCTGGGCGGGGCAGAGATGGGCGATGTGGTCGATCTTGTGCTTGTGCAGGCAGATCGCGCGCACGAGGTCCATCTGGATCTCGTAGCCGGTGGCAAGGCCCCGGATCAGGTCGCGTCCCGACTTCTCCATGGTCTGCGCGACCGCGAGGATCGGCGGGATGTTGTCGCCGGGATGCGAGTAGTCGGCGGCGAGGAACGTGTCGTGCATGTCGAGCTCGCGCACCGCGGTGCCGTTCGCCCAGGCCGCCCATTCCGGGCTGACCCGCTTGTTCGCGGCGACGCCGAACACGGTCGCGCCCGCCTTGTTGGGGCGACCCAGCGCCATGTCGCGCGCGGAGACGACGGGGCGGCGGTTGATCGCCGCGATCGCGACCGACGCGTTGTCGATGATGCGGTTGACGATCATCGCCGCGACGTCCTTCTGGACCGCGACCCGGTCCGCCGCCACGCCGGCGATCTTCCAGGCGAGCTGGTCCTCGCGCTTCAGGCCCGCCTTCGACGGGTAGACCTTCACGTCATGCAGATTCATGCCATTCCTCCGGTGCGCACGCCGAACGGATGGTTGGCGACCGTTCGTGCGCGGTCTAGCCTGCAACGCCAGGCCGATGGGCCAGCTTCGTAAGGTCGCGCCGCCGGAACGGCAAGCTGGCACCCACACGCAACGCAGGCGCGGGAGCATATATTAGAGTGTCTACGCCATTCGATCGTGTCGTCCGCGGCACCGTCGTCACCAGCAGTGCCGTCCATCCCGGCGGCTACGTCGCGATCCGCGGCGAGACAATCGCCGCGATCGGCCAGGGCGAACCGCCGCCGGCCGCCGAGACGATCGACCACGGGGAAGACCTCGTGCTGCCCGGCCTGGTCGACGGGCACATGCACACCTCCTCCTCCACCGGCTGGCCGGGCATCGAGACGGCGACCCGCTGCGCCGCCGCCGGCGGCGTCACCACCTGCTGCGACATGCCCTACGACGTGCCGAAGCCGGTGACCGACCTCGCAATCCTGACCGACAAGATCGGCTGGGTGGAGCGCACCGCGCATGTCGACATGGCGCTGTACGGCACCATCACGAAGACCGGTGGCGTGGACGCGATCCCCGAACTGGCGGCGGGCGGGATTTCCGCCTTCAAGCTCTCCACCTACGAATACGACGCGGTGCGGTTCCCGCGCATCGACCATCCGACCATGCTCGCCGCCTTCCGCGCGATCGCCGGGACTGGCCTGCCGGTCGCGATCCACAACGAGGACCAGGAGCTGGTGGAGCGCCTGACGGCGCAGGCCCGCGCCGAGGGCCGCGTCGACCCGATCATGCATTGCCGCACGCGCCCGCCGCTCGCCGAGACGATGGCCGATCTCGAGATCTTCGAGATGGCGCTGGAGACCGGCGCGCATGTGCACATCGCGCATTCGTCGCTCGCCCGCGGCTTCGAGCTGGCCGAGCTGTTCCGCGGCCAGGGGGCGAAGACCACCGGCGAGGCCTGCATCCAGTATCTGTGCATGACGGAGGACGACATCGTCCGGCTGAAGGGCTTCGGGAAGTGCAACCCGCCCTTCCGCAGCGCCGCCGAGGTGGAGCGCATGTGGGGCGCCCTGGTTGCCGACAAGATCGCCTATGTCTCGACGGACCACGCACCCTGGCCGATCGAGCGCAAGCGCGGCGACGACATCTTCGCCTGCGGCGCCGGGCTGACCGGATTGCAGAGTTTCGCGCCTTTGATGTTCTCCCTGCTCGAGGAGCGGGGTCTCTCCCCCACCCTGATGGCCACGTACTGCGCCGAGCGGTCGGCGCAGTTGCATGGGCTGTGGCCACGCAAGGGTGCGCTCCGCATCGGATCGGATGCGGATCTGGTGGTGATGCAGCGGGGCGACTTCGTGTTCGACGAGGCGAGCCTGGTGGACCGGCCGGAGATGTGCTGGTCGGCGTATCATGGCCGGCGCATGCGCGCCCGCGTTGCCGCGACGTATCTGCGCGGGCGGCAGATCTGGGACGGTGCGCAGGTGCTGTCGCAGCCGGGTGACGGCCGGTTCGTGCGCCGCGCGGGCTGATCGGCCGCAGGTCGCGCGCCGATCGTGGTGGCGCGCGGGAGGCGGGTGCACGCGCGGCGGGGAGCGCAGGCGGTGCTTGGGGCGGACGGTGCGCGGGGCGGGCGGTGCTTGGGGCGGGCGGTGTGCGGGGCGGGCGGAACCAGGGCCCGAGGACACCTGGGCGACATTTGGCGGCTTAACGATCTGGTAAGGGGCTGGTGCCAAGCTGCGACGCGGACCGGGATCGATGCCCGGCAGCTCGCGGCAGGACGCCGCACCATCCCAGGACAGCAGCGATGACGACGATCGGTCCCGCTTCGGGCGCCAGCTTCCCCTTTCAGATCCAGAACGCGCCGCCACCGCCGCCGACGCGCAAGAGCGGTTCGGACCAGGATGGCGACGACGGGACGGGCGCTGGCGGGGTGAAGCGGGCGAGCCAACCCGATCCTGCCGCCTCCGGACGGAAGGTCGACATACAGGCGTAAGCGCAGTTTCGACGAAACGTTGCGGGGATTCCGCCCGCCGTCAGCCGGGTCTGCCGCGCTCCAGAGACGGCCGCGCGTTCCCGCTTGATCACGTGCCTGCACCCGCATCGCCGGGTGAGGATGGGCGTGGGCGTGACGTCATGTGAGCTGCACCTGGCCGGGTGGGGCATGACGTGGCGCGGGGCTGTGCCTGAGCACGGCGTGGCGCGCTGGCCTGCGTTCCGGCGTGCATCGTTCCCGCACGCACGCCGCTTGCGTCCGGACATCCGCCTTGAGCCTGCGCTGTGCCGCCGAGCGCCGCCTTGGTGCCGATCCTGACCGCCCCCACGACGGAGGCCGGCGGCGCGGATCACCGCCGGGGGCGTGGCTGCGGGCCCCGAATGCTGGGCGGTTCCCTTCCCTGGCGCTCGCGGTTCCGCCGGTCGGGAGGTCACGCGCCCAGGACCGAACGTTGCGATGATGCGCGTGCCTCGCGCGCGGGTGATATCACCGATTGTTGCGCAGGCTCGCGAACCCCGATACTCGGAACGTTCACCCGAGTACGCGAGACAATGAAGCCGCCCTGGATCTCCCACGCTCAGCGTCGCCGCCTCCGTCGCATGCCCATGACCTCGCCACGACAGTGGATGCGCCGGGTGGTGGTCTGGATCGGTTGCATCAGCGTTTCCCTCGTGGCGATCGCCTTCGCCATGCTCGCGAACGCGGCCTCCGACCTGTTCCTGCAGGTCCAGGCGCCCAGACCGTGGATCGCGCTGATCATCTGCCCCGTGGGGCTGGTCGCCTCCTTCCTGCTGACCCGGCACTTCTTCCCTGGCGCGCAGGGCAGCGGGATTCCGCAGGTGATCGCGACGCAGCACATCGAGGATCGGAACCTGATTGCGCGCATCCTCTCGCCGCGCATCGCGGCTGGGAAGATCGCCCTGACGCTGCTGGGGCTCGCCTCCGGCGCATCGATCGGCCGTGAGGGCCCGACGGTGCAGGTGGGCGCCTGCATCATGCACGTCGTCGCGCGCATGCTGCGCCTGCCGCGACCGGAGCTCGAACGGGCGCTGGTGCTGGCCGGCGGCGCCGCGGGGGTCGCGGCGGCGTTCAACACGCCGATCGCGGGCGTGGTGTTCGCGATCGAGGAACTCAGCCACGCCTTCGAATCCCGCACCTCGGGCACGGTCATCACCGGGGTGGTGCTGGCCGGCATCACGACCGCCGCGCTGATGGGCAACTACACCTATTTCGGCCACACCTCGGCGGAGCTGGATTTCGGGATCGGCTGGGTGGCGGTGCTGATGTGCAGCCTGATGGGCGGCATTGGCGGCGGCCTGTTCAGCGCGACGCTGATCCGCGCGGCCGACGGGCTGCCGGGCCGCGCCGGCCGGCTGCTGATGCGCCACCCCGTGGCCTTTGCCGCGCTGTGCGGCCTGTCGATCGCGGTGATCGGGATCATTTCCGGCGGCACCACCTATGGCACGGGCTACGAGCAGGCGCGCGCGATGGTGGAGGGCACCGCCGACATGGGCCCCGCCTATGTCGTGCTGAAATTCGCGGCCACCGTCGTGTCCTATGTCAGCGGCATTCCGGGCGGTCTGTTCGCACCGTCGCTGGCCGTGGGCGCCGGGCTGGGCGATTGGATGGCGCGGCTGCTGCCGGCGGCGGCGCCCGGCGCGGTCGTGCTGCTGGGCATGGTGGCGTATTTCTCCGGCGTGGTGCAGGCGCCGATCACCGCGACGGTGATCGTGATGGAGATGACGGACAACCAGCGGGTCACGGTGCCGCTGCTGGCGACGGCCTTCATCGCCTTCGTCATCTCGCGCATGATCTGCCGCCGTCCGCTCTACGGCGCGCTGGCGCGGCGGTTCCTGGCCGCTCAGTTGCGGGAGAGCCCGCCGCTGCCTGCGGACGAGAAGCCGTAGGCTCGCCCCGCCCCTCGTCCGGCAGGACCCGCAGCGCGTCCGGTGCGGGTCAGGCGGCGGACAGTCGCGCGGACGGAACCTGGTCGGTCGCGGGGAACGCCGCCGCCTCCTCCATCGGCTCGCGGATCATGTAGCCGCGGCCCCAGACAGTGCCGATCAGGTTCTCGGCCCCCGCCTGGGTCAGTTTCTTGCGCAACTTGCAGATGAAGACGTCGATGATCTTCATCTCCGGCTCGTCCATGCCGCCGTACAGGTGGTTGAGGAACGCCTCCTTCGTCAGCACCATGCCCTTGCGCAGCACCAGCAGTTCGAGGATCGCGTATTCCTTCCCGGTCAGGTGCACGATCTGGCCGTCCACCGTCACCTCCCGGCTGTCGAGGTTCAGCTCCATCGGGCCAATGCGCAGCGAGGGCTTGCTGAACCCCTTGCTGCGCCGGATCACCGCCTGCATCCGCGCAAGCAGCTCCCCCTTGTCGAAGGGCTTGGTGATGAAGTCGTCGGCCCCGAGCCCAAGGCCCTTGACCTTGGCTTGCGGGCGGGAGAGACCCGAGAGGATCAGGACCGGCGTGTCGTTCCGCGCGACCCGCATACGGCGCACGACCTCATACCCCTCGATATCCGGCAGCATGAGGTCCAGCAGCACCACGTCGTATTCGTAGTGGCGCACGAGTTCGAGGGCTTCTTCGCCCGTATCGGCATGGTCCACAACCGCACTCGCGGCCTTCAGCATCAACGACACGCCGCGGGCGGCGGTGAAGTCGTCTTCCACAAGCAGGACGCGCATGCTGCCCTCTCGAACTGTCGTATAACGGGTAATTACCACCATAGCGTGTGGTGTTCCATGGTTTTTTCACCTTTGCCGCGCATTCTGCGTTGCAGCACCGCAAAGTCGCCGCCGCGACATCCTGTCCCGCTCACAGAACTCGGCCACAACCGACTGATCTTCCGACAATGATCCACTCCCCGATCGGCGAACGCGCCGCTGCCTGCGCCGCGCTCCTCGCGGACCTGCCCGACCACCGCGTCCAGGGCCGGGTCGGCAGCGTCTCAGGCCTGACCGTCGAGGTCGCAGGCCTCTGCGGTCATGTGGCGATCGGCGACCAGCTGCACCTGCCGCGCCGGGAGGGCGGTGAGATGCCGGCGGAAATCGTCGGCTTCCGCGGCGGCATGGCGCAGGCCATGCCGTTCGGCGACCTGCACGGGATCGGGCCCGGCCACACCGTGCGGATCGGCCGCCGCCGCGGCGCCGCGCTCGCGGTGTCCGACGCCT
Source organism: Rhodospirillales bacterium 69-11 (assembly GCA_001898425.1). Taxonomy (GTDB): domain Bacteria; phylum Pseudomonadota; class Alphaproteobacteria; order Acetobacterales; family Acetobacteraceae; genus Rhodopila. Next base: position 4,220 of record MKTV01000001.1, on the reverse strand, counting down.
GGTGCGGCCGCGTGGTCGACCCGCTGGGCCGGCCCATCGACGGCCGCGGCGCGCTGGGACCGGGCCGGCACCCGCGCCTCGTCCGCGCCGCCCCGCCCGAGGCAACCGGCCGCGCGCGGCTGGGCGATTCGCTCGATCTCGGAATCCGTGCCTTGAACTGCTTCGCCACCTGCCGCCAGGGCCAGCGGATCGGGCTCTTCGCCGGCTCCGGCATCGGCAAGTCCACCCTGCTCGCCATGCTCGCCCGGCAGACCGCCTGCGACGTGGTCGTCCTCGGCCTGGTCGGGGAGCGCGGGCGGGAGGTGCGGGAGTTCCTGGAGGATGATCTCGGGCCCGACGGTCTCGCCCGCGCGGTCGTGGTCGTCGCGACCTCCGACGCGCCGCCGCTGATGCGCCGCCAGGCCGGCCCCGCCGCCATGGCGATCGCGGAGCATTTCCGCGACCAGGGCAAATCCGTGCTGCTGCTGATGGACAGCGTGACCCGCTTCTGCCTCGCGCTGCGGGAGATCGGCCTGTCCGCGGGGGAGCCGCCCGCCACCCGCGGCTATCCGCCCAGCGTCTTCGCCGAACTGCCCCGCCTGCTGGAGCGTGCAGGCCCCGGCCCGATGCGGGACGACCGGCCACCCGGCTTCATCACCGGCCTGTTCACGGTCCTGGTGGAGGGGGATGACCACAACGAGCCGGTCGCGGATGCCGTGCGCGGCATCCTGGACGGGCACGTCATCCTCGACCGCCGGATCGGGGAGGCCGGCCGCTACCCGGCGATCGACGTGCTGCGCTCGCTCTCCCGCGCCGCCAACGGCGTGCTCGATCCCGACCGTCGCGCCCTGGTCCGCCGCGCACGGGGGATCCTCGCCCTGCATGCGGAGATGGCGGATCTCGTCCGCCTCGGCGCCTATCGTGCCGGAACCGACCCGCGCGTGGACGAGGCCGTGGCGCTCGCGCCGCGGATCGAGGCGCTGCTCGCGCAGGATCGGGACGAGACCTGTTCGCTCGCCGACTCCTTCACCCGTCTCGCCCAGGCGATGGAGCGCTCCTGATGGCCGGGGATCCGCTCGACGTGCTGCTGCAGGTCCGTCGCCTCGCGGTGGACGGCGCGCGCGGCAGCCTCGCCGACTGCCTCGCCGCCGAGAGCACCGCGGCCGACCAGGTGCATGCGATCGAGGCCGAGATCGCGACGGAGACGACTGCCGCCACCGCGCTCACGGCCGACGATGCCGTGGTCGAGGCGTTCGCGCGATGGCTGCAGCGCATGCTCCCGCGGCAGCGCGCCGCGACCGATGCGCTGCTGTCGGCGGAAATCCGGACGAAGGAGGCCCGCGCCGTGCTGGCGGCCGCCCGAGCGGGGGTGCGCGCGATCGAGCTGATGCTGGAACGCCGCGCGGAGGAGCGTCTGGCGGAGGAGAGCCGTCGGGAACAGGCGGCGCTGGACGAGGTGGCGCAACGGGCCGGACCGGTCCCGCCATGACCGCCCCGATCCGCCGCCCCCCTCGCGCGGACAGCCCCCGCGCGGGCGCGCCGTCAGCGTCGCCGCAGCGTCTGGCGCGGCGACTCGCCGAACAGCGCGCGGTATCGCTGGGCGAAGCGGCCGAGTTCCCAGAAGCCATGGCGCGCGGCGACATCCGTGACGGTGTCCGACTGCGGATCGGCGCGCAGCAGCGCCTGCCGCGCCTGGTTCATCCGGCGCAGACGCAGGTATTGCAGCGGGCTGACCCCGTACTGCTCCTTGCAGGACGCATGCAGCGTCCGCTCCGTCACCCGAGTCGCCAGGCAGAGTTCGGTCAGGGTCAGCGGCTGGTCGGGCTGCGCTGCCAGCGCATCCTCGATGCGGCGCACGATCTGCGTGTGCCGTCGCCAGGTGTTCCGCTCGCGCACCACCTCGCCCACGTCCACCGCATCCAGCAGCGTGCGCACCAGCGCGTCGTCCCAGCGCTGCGCGATGGCCGGGACACCGATCAGGTCGGTGCGGTCCCGGCTCAGCCGCGCGAGCTGGCGGTGCAGCCGGCGGATGCGCGCCAATGCGGCCGGGGGCGGCCGGACCTGCGCGACGACGCCGGCCTCACCGACCTGAAGATCCCGCCCCAGCAGGGCGGCGCTCAACCGGCGCAGATCCTCGGGCGCGAAGGACAGCGTGCCCCATGTGCCGCCATGCGCCGCGCTCATCGCCAATTCCTCGGCGCCCCCCAGGGAGAACAGGTCGGCCGCGCCGAGATCGCGCCCGAACCATCGCTGGGGCACGCCCTCCTCGGCCAGGAAGATGAAATGCGATCGGGCGATCACTCGCGCGCGGCCGATCCGGCCCACGCTGACATGCCCGCGCTGCAACCAGACCGACTCGAGTTCGGCTCGGACCAGGGAGGCCTGGAAGTCGCCGGGTTCGGTGATCACCAGGGTCGCGGCGGCGACCCGCAGCGCCTCGGCATACTGGTCGGGGTCGCGGAACGTCAGGCGTGCGGCCCGACCGCCGCCACGCGCCGCCCGCCGCGCTCCTCCGATCGGAGCGTCGGGCCTGAATCGGTCGGCTTGGCGCACCCCTGCCACGGGACGGATGTTCCGCTCCTATTCCGGCGCACATTCAGCGACTCGGCCGGTTGCTCGTGCCTAGTGCACTCGGCACGCCCTGTCCATTGGAACCGCGTGGTTGGCACGGGCCGCAGGGCTGTGCTGAAACCGGCGCGCTCGCACACCAAGGAGCCTCAGACTGTGCGTATCGCGATGATCGGCGGCGGCTATGTCGGGCTGGTGTCGGCCGCCTGCTTCGCCGAATTCGGCACCGAGGTCACGGTGGTGGAGGCCGACGCCGAGAAGCTGGTTGCGCTGCACCAGGGCCGCATGCCGATCTACGAGCCGGGGCTCGAGAAGCTGGTGGCGGAGAACGTCGCCGCCGGGCGCCTCGCCTTCACCGCCGACCTGCCCACCGCCGTCGCCGGGGCGGAGGCGGTGTTTATCGCCGTCGGCACCCCCACCCGCCGCGGCGACGGCCACGCCGACCTCACCTATGTCCATGCCGCGGCCGAACAGGTGGCGCGCGCGCTGACCGGCTACGCGGTGATCGTGACCAAGAGCACGGTCCCGGTCGGCACCGGCCGGCAGATCCACGACATCGTCCGCTCGACCCGGCCCGACCTGGAGTTCGACGTCGCGTCCAACCCGGAATTCCTGCGCGAAGGCAGCGCGATCGGCGACTTCATGCGCCCCGACCGCGTGGTGATCGGCGCCGAGACGCCCCGCGCGCAGGAGGTGCTGCGCCGGCTTTATCGCCCGCTCTACCTGATCGAGGCGCCGATCCTGTTCACCGGGCTCGAGACCGCGGAACTCATCAAATACGCCGCCAACGCCTTCCTCGCGATGAAGGTCACCTTCATCAACGAGATGGCGGACTTGTGCGAGAAGGTCGGCGCCGACGTGCACGACGTCTCGCGCGGCATCGGGCTCGATGGCCGGATCGGCCGCAAGTTCCTGCATCCGGGCCCGGGCTATGGCGGGTCGTGCTTCCCCAAGGACACGCTCGCGCTGGTGCGCACCGCGCAGGACCACGGCGCGCCATCGCGCCTGGTCGAGGCGACCGTCGCGGTGAACGAGGCGCGCAAGTCGAGCATGGCAATGCGGGTGATCTCCGCCTGCGGCGGGTCGGTGCGCGGCAAGACGATCGCGGTTCTCGGCCTGACCTTCAAGCCGGAGACGGACGACATGCGCGACGCGCCCTCGATCTCGATCGTCGCGCGGCTGGCCGGCGACGGCGCGACGATCCGCGCCTTCGATCCCGAGGGCATGCCGACCGCGCGTGCCGTGCTGCCGGAGAGCGTGGCGTATTGCAGGGACGCGTTGGACGCGGCGCAGGGTGCGGACGCGCTGGTGCTGATCACCGAGTGGAACGAATTCCGCGCGATCGCGCCCGCACGCCTGCGCAAGGCGATGCGGGGATCGGTGCTGGTCGACCTGCGCAACGTGTGGGATCCCCAGGCCATGCGCGCCGCCGGCTTCGACTATCACGGCATCGGCCGCCCCGGCTGACCGGATCATCCGCGCACACGCCCGCACCATCCCCGCCCCGACCGTCATCGCCGGGCCCCGACCCACGGCTGTCCGGTTCGTCACGCCCATTGGAATTGGGCCTGATCCTGGTCTCGGGACCGCCCCGACCGTCATCGCCGGGCCCCGACCCACGGCTGTCCGGTTCGTCACGCCCATTGGAATTGGGCCTGATCCTGGTCTCGGGA